>CAYJOL010000001.1:0-593441 GCA_964371785.1 uncultured Ignavibacteriales bacterium
CTATTGAGTATCCCGAATCAGCACATTTAGAACGCGCGATTCAGAATTTACTGTTAAGTTGTGTCTCAAGATTTGGGTAAATCTTTAGACCCGCGACATCGTCGAGTCTTACGACTCTTGATTTCGTATGGCTATTTAGTTGTCAAAGAACTTCGTTTCAGTCGAAAAAAATACTGCCAAATCTGTGGCAGACACCGAGTATACATGGCCTGCGTTTTTAAGTCAAGCGCTTTTTTAAACTATTTTTGTTTATTTCAGGTTATCGAACCATTTATCGTTTCAACAACCCGGCACTTGAACCACCGATACATATTCGGCAGACAATAATAATACGTGAGACTCTGGTTGTCAAGCCCTGCCCGGCCTGATTTTGCACCTGTTCCGGCCATTCAGGGTCCTATAATGTGAACGCTCGCCCACCGACCACAGTTCCCGCCCTCACCGGCTCTCGATCCCCTCAATTATGCCCTTTTCTTAACCGTTGTGATATCTTATAATTGCCCCATGTCCCTGCAACGATTAGTGCAACCGTTCGCCCGCCATACCGGCTGGCTCGTTCCACTTTTTCTATTCATCGCGGCTTTTTCAGTCAGGCTGGTTTACCTCAACCAGATTCAAGCGATGCCGACTTTCAACCAACCGATCATGGACGAGAAATATCATGTCGAGCTCGCGCACCAGATATATTCTCCCGAAGGTCTGCCAAGGGAACCATTTTACAGGGCTCCGTTGTACCCGTACTTCTTGGCCGCACTGCTCAAAGCGACCGGCGGCTCATTGTATGGCGCCAGGTTTATTCAGAACATCCTGGGCGCATTTGTGCCAGTCCTACTATACCTTCTGGGCGTCCGCCTGTTCACGCGCAAAATAGCTTACTGGAGTGCGACGCTGGCCGTGTTCTATCCAACTTTTCTCTATTATGACAGCACAGTACTTATTGAAATGCTCATGGTACCGTTATCGGTTCTGACCGTCCTCTGGCTGTATCGCATCGACGGAAAGCGGTGGTACCAGTTTGTCGTGGCCGGTGCATTGCTTGGCGTCGCCGGATTGGCCCGCCCCAATATTCTTCTACTCGGTCCGGCCCTGGCGATCTGGGCATGGTGTACCATCAAACCGATCATAGGTCTCAGGAAAGCGATTGTCGGTTATGTCCTGATCGGCGTGACCTCGTTAGCTGTAATTCTTCCGGTAACCGTTCGAAACTATGTAGTATCGGGAGACCCGGTCTTCATTGCCTGGCAAGGTGGATTCAACTTCTTCCTGGGCAACAATCGAAATGCCACCGGATGGTCAGCCACTGTTCCGGGAATTGACTTCACCTGGGAAGGCGGTTACCGGGAGGCAATCGTGTTTGCCGAAAAGGCTGAGGGAAGAACTCTCAGCAAATCGGAGGTCTCAGACTTCTGGTATGACCAGGGGTGGAACGAAATCAGGCAGGATCCGAAAGCATTCGTACAGCTGGAATTCCGCAAACTCGCCTTACTCTTCAATGGCTACGAGATTCCGAATAATCAGGATCTCTACATTGCCAGACAGTACGCAACGATCATCAAACCTCTTATGTTCAAGTGGCCAATCTATTTTCCCTTCGGCCTGATCGCGCCCTTGGCCCTGATAGGAATTGCCATGTCAGTAAAGGATTGGCGGAAGTTCCTGCCGGTTTATCTCTTTCTGGCCGCATACACTTTATCACTTCTCAGTTTCTTTGTTTGTGCGCGATACCGCCAGCCGATGCTCCCGTTCCTGCTTCTGTTCGCCGTCTTCTCTGTCGAGCGTTTGGTGCATTTCATCCGAAGAAAAGACAAAGGGAGTATCATGCTCTGGGCGACCGTCTTCATCCTGCTGGCGTGGGGAAGCAATCATGACATGTTGAAGTTCAATGCGGGTCGGGTAGCGGCTGAGGATCACCTTATGTTTGGAAACGCGTATCTTGAACAGGGAAATCTGGCCGCGGCCGCAACCGAGTTCAAAAAAGCAGTAATCGCCGATTCGACTTATGCCAAAGCATACAACAACCTCGGGCTCATCAGCACGCGCCGCAGCAATCTTGGCGAAGCGGCGCAGTACTTTTACAAGGCCATTTCGAAGGACCCGAACGTGGCCGAAACATACATCAACTATGCCAGTACCTTTCTCCTGCGCAACGATCCCAACTCGTCAATCCAGATACTCGAGCAGGCCAAGCAGCGCTTTCCCCTGAATGATTTTGTGATGTTGAAGCTTGCAGCCGCCTATTTTCAGGCCGGCCGAAAAAGCGACGCGCTCAACGCGGTCCAGGAGAGTCTAAAGCTGAATCCGACTAATATGGCGGCCCGCCAACTCTATCAGCAAATCAGCAGCGATACTACCGGGGGATGATTCACGCTCATCCGGTGCGTACGTATCTTTTCAGCGGCAGAAGCATTCCGAATAACCCGAGCATAAACAGAGTCGCGCCGAAACCGATTTTACCATAGACATCCCACGGCGCCTCGGGCGTCAACGTAGATTCCTGATAATTGGTCGGATTGTAATAGACCGTCACGACACTTCCGGTTGGATGCTCCCCGGAAAGATCACGCGCTACTTCGTATTCTTTTCTCTTATTACCAAACATGGGTGCTTGCAGTGCCGTGCTGTCCGTGAAGGTGACTCCGTCTACCGAATAGGTGTAAATGACGAGCGGGCGGATAGCTTCCGTCCCGGCGACCTCGGACGTCACAACTCTTCCTTCAACAGTCGGCCAGTGTCTCTTCTCCTCGTAACGCAAAAGAGTATCCGAGTCGAATCCAATCAGTCCGGCTCCGATTATGAGAATGGCGAGGCTGGCATAATACAACCCGCGCGAAATCACGGGAACTTTACCAAACAGACCCATTATCAGCCGGGTCAGGAGCATGGCGACGGCGCAACCGCCGAGAATAAAGAATTTCAGCATAATCGACTCCCGCCAAAACTTCTTAGTAAACAAGTATCAAAACAGCGCGATCCGTCAAAAGTGCAGGCAGACAGATACAGGATGAATATAATCGTATTGTCTTCGCAGTGCCAAAAAAAATCCCCCCCTGAATGGATCAGGGGGGTTACATAAACCTTTACGATATGTGAACTGTAAGGGCATCGCTGTATCTGTCACATTACGTGGCGGGAACGAGTCGCTTCGTCCCCAGTTGGCGATCCTTACATAGATATAATAGACTCAAAAAGAGATTTTGTCAAGCCATTTTTTCTCCACACATACCAGCCGACTCCTCATCCGTACAACATTGAAGTGCTTCACACCCTGAATCTCCCCTACTGATGGGCTCTCTGCCTCACCCGATCGACTACTGTGTCGATGGCGTCTGTCGCTCGTGTGCGCAAATTCAGTTTGGTGCGGTCAAGAGCTTTCTTCACATTGTAATCGGCATGTTCTCGACCCAATACATATCCAAGCGTCAATCCTCCGGCGACGCCGCCGATCAAATACAGGAGAGTGCTGCGTTTCATTGTTCCTCCGTTTTTATCATCTGTTATTTGCGTACTAAACTGCTATCATGCATATCTCTGTATGCGATGCGATTCCGGATCCGCATATCATGTTATTTAAAACAATTCAGCCGGAAACTAGTTCCTGAATGCGCGGGCAACGATGAAAGAAATTGTTACTGAGATTGAAATCGACGCATCCGCCGAAGCAGTGTGGGAGATATTGGTGGATTTCGGCGCATACCCCGACTGGAATCCTCTCATAAGATCGGCCGTTGGTGAGGTTCTTGAATTGAAGCGAATCAAAATCAAAGTGGAGCTGACTCCGAACCGGCGGATGACTTTCAGGCCGACCCTGCTCAAGGTGACACCCGGTCAGGAGTTGCGATGGCTCGGTCGCTTGATGCTGCCGGGTCTGTTCGATGGTGCACATGCCTTTCTTCTTAATCAAGTCTCCGCAACCCGCACCAAACTCATCCAAAAAGAACGCTTCACTGGCATGCTGGTGCCAATTATCTGGCGATTCATTGCGGCGGACACTGAACGGTCATTTCACGCAATGAACAAGGCGCTCAAGATACGTACTGAGCGCCCTAAAACAAATCTCCGGTAGTGTACAGAACTGGTTGGCTTTACTCTTTCGCCGCGGCTGACGTTAACCTCTTAAACTCCGGGTCATCCCTCAACGAAGCCAGGTCATTGTCTACGCCCGCCTGGGTGGCAAGTTTGGGATTGCCCGCTAGCGCGTCGCGCAATGCTTCGAGCGCTGCACCCTTTTCCCCGGCGGCCAACCTGATGACCGCAAGGTCATAAAGCACTTCTGGGTAACCTTGCGCCCGCTTTGCCGTCTGTTCCATCAATGGCAGGGCATCGGCAAACCGCTTCTCCGTAAATGCGGTCCACGCTTCGTTCCACGAATAGTTCATTTGCGCGATGTTGAGTAACCGGCCAAGTTCACTAAACGGCTCGGGGCTGTCATCGACCCGAATATCAATCGCTCTGTCATTGTACCCGCCATATCCGGCTCCCTTTTTGACTACGAGCATCGCGGCAGACTGCTTGCCCCGCGAATCCCCTCCGGCGCTGTCACCGGCCATCAGCGCCGCATACATACGATCGGCG
Source organism: uncultured Ignavibacteriales bacterium (assembly GCA_964371785.1). GTDB lineage: Bacteria > Zixibacteria > MSB-5A5 > GN15 > FEB-12 > CAVQCT01. The sequence goes on from CAYJOL010000001.1 coordinate 4,573, forward strand.
AGGGTACCTGCCGAATTCAAAAAAGCCTTCTCCATGTTGCCGACCACTTCTTCACCGGCCAGAATATTTCCCTGAATGGCATAGTGCGGTCCCGATCTTCCACCTGCCCACGCCGAACAACTATCGCCGGTATATGTCACGGATTGACCGTTTGCCGCTACGATACCCACTTGACGGCGACCGGGGTTGTCATCAGTTTTGAGCAGGCTGTCCAACACGGCCTTGGGCGAAAGTCCGGTTGCCATAAGTTTCAGCCCCTCAGGACCAAACGTTGTGTTCGCATACGCCTGCGTGGCGACCGCACCGATTTCAACCTGTGCCCACGGGACCACACTGCCCACGGCAAAGAATCTCGATGCCACGGCGACACCGAGTTCACCGGTCACTGAGTCTTGTGCCACTATTGAGAAGGTCGCTACGGTGTGGATTTTCTTCAGGGCAGCAGTATCGGCCGCCGGTACGCCGTGCGATGGCACGGTCACGCACAGACTGACTATCAAAAGTGCGGATACTCCGAAGCAGGTTCTGCTTGCATGCTTGGTAGAGATACTCATATAACCTCCTGTCTTCTCGGTTTAAAACCTTTTACCACAAGTAACTTACCTTCGGAGCAGTTCATCGGCAACAAGAATACCCTAGGTTTGACCGGCTCAAAACCCTACCGGTTGAGATGAGTTTTCAGTTGACCGGTCTTTCCTGAAATTATATGTTTGAAAAAAGTCCTGACGAAGAAGAAATCAAGCTCCATGAACACTCTGTCAACGGCTCGTAAAATCCGCATCGCCGCGCGCACCAGTATGAACATAGTGACGCGGCGGCCAATAACCGTTTCCTTCGAGCTGACTTACAATTGCAACGCCCGTTGCTCGCATTGCGATCTGGGCGAATACGTTGCGGAGCCTAAACTCGATGCCGAAGTGTTCGCTGATTGGTTGACAGAACTCAAACCGGCGGTCGCACAAATTTCCGGCGGTGAACCGACACTGCGTAAAGACCTCGAACAGATAATCAGGGCCATGCGCGATCGTGATCCGGTAGCCGTCTTCGTCATTACTACTAACGCTCAGAACTTAAATGAGGATCGGTATCTTCGCTTACGTGCTGCCGGCATTGACCAGTTCTCTATCTCGCTCGACTATCCCGATGGACGACACAATGTGTTTCGCAATCTCAAGAATAACTTCCAGCACATCGAGGAACTGGTCAAACGCATAACGGCGCATGGTAACGGCGACGTGGTTCTTGCCTGCGTGGTTCAAAGCGACAACTTCAGAGACCTTCCCCGCCTGGCGGAGTTGGCGAAAGAATGGGGAGTCACCATAAATTTCAGTACCTATAATTCTCTCCGTACCGGCAAGAAGCATTACCTCGTTAACAGCGCCGATGATCTTGCGGATCTGAAGGAAGTAGTGAACGAACTTGTCTCAATGCAGAAGAATGGTTACCCGATCATGTCATCAGCCTGGACAATGAGAAGGATGATTGAGTTTTTCGAGACGGGCAAAAAAGAGAATTGTCGGGCCGGCAGTCGCTTCCTTATCGTGACGCCCTGGGGTAAACTGAGTCCGTGCGGGATGAATCGCGAGGGTTATGAATCGCGCCGCCAACTGAAACAGGAATTCAGCGCGAAAAATCTGTGTGACCAGTGTTATACGGCGATCCGGGCAAATTCCGAGAAATCTCCGTACCGATTACTTGTCGATGGCATCCGGGCCGCCACCCGATTTTAGTCTCACCCTGCGGGGTTAAAACACACTGAACTTGAAGTATTTTCTTGGATTGGCCTGAATATCTGACACCAGTGTATTCATCCGAGCCATCAAATTCGTCATCTCAACATACAAGCCGGTATCGTTCACCAGCAATCCAAGACTCCCCTGCGCCTGATTCATTTTCTGCAGAATCGTATCGAGCTTCGCGGTCGACATCACCAGATTATCGTACAGCTGTGGGTCATTTACCAGGCGTCCGATCGTGCCGGTGTTCTGGTCTACCTTCTTGCTGAGACTTTCGACCGAGTTGGATGTTTTCTCAATCGAAGAAGTAATCCGGACCTGGTTCTTTTGCAAATCGGCTGTTAGAATCGTCAGTTTGGCCAGCAGCGCAACCAGTTCGTTGTACATCCTGTCATCCGTGGCCAGCTGGCCCAATGTACCTTTGCCGGCATTCATACGCGCGAGCAGCGTGTCCAGCCGTAGCACGAACCCCTGAGCGTCTTCAATCGCCGCCTGACTCGACCTGAATACTTCGCTGGCGCTCCCGGCATCGCGGGTAGCGATTACTTCAAGTTCCTTGATCGGTGGCGCGGGTGTGATACCGGGGATAATCTCGATATATTTGTCTCCCAGAAAGCCGATCGTTCCCAATTGGACCCGGGCGTCTTCGGTGAGGCGCCCCCAAACATCCCGCTTAACCCGGCATACAACTTTCACCTGCCGCAGTGAGTCGATATTTACGAACTGGACCGATCTCACATTGCCGACTTCCATACCGGACATCCAGACCGGCGATCCCGCGACGAGGCCCTCTACATTTCGGAAATAACAAACAAACTTTCCCTTGGATTCAAATATTGACGTGCCGCCGCCGGTCAACGATGCCCACATCAGAATAACAATTACGATAGTGAGCAATATGCCAATTTTAAGACTGCCCCATTTGACTACATTAGTTCTCTTCATATCTGAAACCTTTATATCCGATTTCCGTTATATTCCATCAATATCCGGCTTTAATATCGCCGCCATCGCTATAAGCTTATGAAATTGCGCCTCGCTACCAGTCCGAACGAATCGCGAAACGGGGCAAGAAAGTCCTTCACCCCGGAGTGTTGCGAGTCGCGCAACTGTTCGAGGTCGCCGTCAAATGCCACACGGCCATCGATAATTACCACATAGCGGTCGGCAATCGAGATTGCATCGGCGATCTGGTGCGTAACCACGATCGTTGAAATCTGGCGTTCTTCCTTGAGTTTCTCGATCAACTTGAGCACATTCTCCGTTGATTGCGGGTCAAGGCCGGTCGTCGGTTCATCGTAGAGCATGATTTTCGGATCGGTGGACAGCAGCGCCCTACCGATCGCCACCCGTCTTTGCATACCACCCGATAACTGTTCCGGAAGCTTATCCATAATTTCGGCGGCATCAAGTCCGACAAAGCCAAGCATTTCCTCGGCCCGCCGTCCGATTTCTTCGATCGGTAACTTTGTATGTTCCAGCAAATAATAGCCGACATTTTCCCAGACGCTCAGCGAATCGAACAACGCACCGTCCTGAAAGACCATGCCGATTTTCTTGCGGATTTCCTGCTTCTCTTTTTCCCGCATCCGGCAGATATTCTGACCGTCCACAAATATCTCGCCTGCTTGCGGGCAATTCAGCCCGAGAATCAGCCGGAGTATGGTCGACTTTCCGGATCCGGAAGGACCCATGATGATGCAGGATTCGCCACTCTCTACTTGAAAACTGACATCTTCGAGCACGGGACGATCGCCATACGAAAAATCTACATGCTTGAGCTCAATCACATCAGGTATCCTTTGATGAGCGAAAAGACGAGTTTGGTAATCAGAAAATTCACGAACAGGATGGTTATCGACGACAACACCACCGACTCAGTGGTAGCGCGGCCGACCCCTTTGGTGCCGCCTTCAGCGGCGAATCCTTTGTAGCACGACACAAAAGCGATGACAAAGGAAAACGCAAAAGGCTTTAATAGTCCAACCAGAATATTGCCGAATATCAGCCTATCCTTTACCGCTGTCCAATACATGGTCGAGGTCACGTGCGCGATGAAGAGAGCAACGATGTAGCCTCCCAGCAACGCGATCGCATCGCAGAGTATCGTCAGGGCCGGCACCATGATGATTAGGGAAATGAGTCGAGGAACCGCCAGTTTCTTGATCGGATCAATCCCGAATGCCAGCATGGCATCGAGCTGATTCGAGGTTTTCATTGCTCCAAGCTCCGCGGTAATCCCGGCGGCCACTCTGGCGGCTATCATAAGAGCCGTGAGCACGGGGCCGAGCTCGCGAAGAATCGCGATCGACAGGATTCGCCCGAGATAGTCTTTGGCGCCAAAGTCGGCCAGCTCAACCGAGAATGCCAGGGCAAACCCCTGGCCGGCGAAAATTCCCGTTAGCGCGACCAGATAAATGGACCCAATGCCAATGGCGTGCATTTGCTCGCGAGTCTCAAGCCAGTAAAACGGACGCGAAAACAGACCGGCGACCATGCGCACGGCAATCAGGAAAATGCTCTGGCTGACGAAGGCAAAGTGCTTGAGCCCTCTATTTAACAGTGCAAAAATGGCCGGTCCTTTCTATTAAAGAGTCTGATCGTCCGCTATAACGTCTTACTTACCATGAAGTTTGTACGGGAGAGAAAAATAAGCCCAAAAATTCTCAAAGACAAGCCCTTTGTTATTCGTTATACTAAGACCCGAACAACGGAAAGGCGCTGGTTTGAAAGCTATGTACAATAACTCCCATGAAAAACGCGGCCATGCGGTCGCGCTCTTTTCGGGCGGACTTGATTCCGCATTGGCTATCCTGCTTATGCTGAAGCAGAATATCGAAGTAACGGCGCTGACTTTCATGACTCACTTTGGATGTGATTTGGGTGATCGCTCATCGTGCGGCTCAAATCCGTACCCTGCGGCCGAAAAATTCGGCTTCAATGTCAAACTGATGCATCTTGGTCAGAAATTTGTGGATATAGTCGAAAATCCCCGCTTCGGACGGGGTAAGCATATGAATGTCTGTACCGACTGCCGCATTCTCATGCTGAATGAGGCTAAAGAGTTCATGGATATGGTCAACGCCGATTTCATAATTACCGGCGAAGTCATGGGCCAGCGCCCCATGTCGCAGGTACGCGGCAAAATGAACTTGATTGAGAAGGAAACCAGACTCCGGGGCAAACTCTTAAGACCGCTGTCCGCAAAGCTGCTGCCACCCACCGAACCGGAGCTTAATGGGATGCTGGATCGCGAACAGCTCGAAGGAATCCAGGGACGCAGCCGCAAGCGGCAGTTGGAGTTGGCCGCCGAGTTCGGCCTCGATGATTACCCTTCGCCGGCCTCCGGGTGCCTGCTGACCGACGAGGGCTATTCGAACCGACTTCGCGACCTGCTCGCGCACAGCGGACGGCTCACTTTTGAAGACCTGAATCTGCTTCGAGTCGGCCGGCATTTTCGCCTTGATCCCCGCACAAAAGTCATTGTCGGACGCGATGAGACCGAAAACAAGCAATTGCTGTCTCTGCGCAGGCCGGAACACAGGCACCTCGAAGCGCTTGGTGTCGGCTCACCAGTCACGCTGGTCATTGGGGACATATCGGACAGCAACCTCGAGAAGGCGGCAATGATAACCGCCCGGTATACATCGGTCAAGCACCTGCCCCGGGTGGGCGTCACGGTAATGGATAATTCGGACGTAACCGTTCAGGTCCCCCCGGCGCGCGATGAAGATCTTCAATTGATTGTGATCAAATAAACGCGTTCCTGCAAAACAAAAGGTCTCAACTCATGTTGAGACCTTCTCTCTCCTCACCATCCAGGACAAACTCAATAGCTCAACCGCCAATAAAGCTATCCAGTCTCTTCGGGCAGGTTGCGGACCGCCTTTGTGTCCCGGAATCATCTTAAATATAATCAAATATCATGCCGATTGGGCGAAGATAACATAATCGTCACCCCTACAATGGCTTATGGAGCATTTCCTCATTAGCGTAATCTGACCCGAGGCTGAATTTCGCAGGAATTGTTGAGATTGTGGCGCAGTTACTGAGGCTCACCCAAAAAACGAGCCCTTTCCCGCTTCAAAGGAAAGGGCTCAAGATACTTTATTGAACTTTTCTACGACTTACATCACTGTAAACTTCGTCCTAAACGCTACCTCTTTCTTACTTCAGCATGACCATCTTTTTGGTCTGGGAGTAATCACCGGCTGAAATACGATAGAAGTAAACGCCGCTGGAGTAGCTCGCGCCGTCAAATTCGACGACATGCGTGCCAGCTTCCATATTCTCATCGACCAGCGTCGACACCTTCTGACCAAGCACATTGTAGACATCAAGAGTAACCTTGGCGGCTACCGGCAGATCAAACGAAATCTGAGTGGTCGGGTTAAACGGATTCGGATAGTTCTGCCCAAGGGCAAACTTATCCGGGAGACCACTACTCGTCGCGTTTGACAAGGCGACGGAGACATTGTTGAACTCCGGCCTGGTCATCTGAATACTGTTGTCCTTCACATTGTGATGGACAAAAGTAAGCGCATGGTTGGGATTCTTCATCTCGACCGCTTGAATATTGATCTCATTAACGGCCGGATCAGTTACCTCAAAAACCAGGTTGGCAATTACGCCAGAGCCCGCGGCCAATTCCGGTTTGGCCTCCGGAGTGAACTGAGGCAGCAATCCGATAACAACTGTGTGTTTGTCGTTATTGATGTTGGCCACCTTGAAGTCAAAGTAGGACACGCGAGTATCATTAAAATTGACTTCCTTCAGCGTAACCCCTTCCGAGAACGAAAGAGGAATATCAAGACCGGCAAGCGGGACGTCATTGCTGATTTCCAGAGGTACAACCACAACGTTATCGGCTTGTTTGGCGACAGCTTTGCCTACGCCAAACGAATTAGTGCCGGCAAGAATCATCGAAGGCACTAAAAGCACGACGGCGACGACGAGAATCAGATAAAGACGTTTTGTCAAGGTTCACCTCCTCAACGGGTTTGTGTTGCAAGACTGCTGTCACGGATGTTTCATTCCATTGACTGCGCATACGTAACAGCAAATTCATCCGTAATACGAAGTTGCTTTCTCGAAGGTTACTCTGTGGATTAATATCGCGTGTCGAAAGGCTAACTATTTCCTCGCTAGAAAAATAGAAAACCTGTTCAACAATGTCAAGACTTTTCTCACTCCTTCAGATAATGCGACGTTTATGTCTGATGCGATGTCCGGTCGAAATGAGTTTCCCACATGAACGAGCAGGGTTTCACCCTGTTTCATCTATATTCTACAGCTTTCGCCTCGTCTGTGTTCCCGTTTTTTGACCTGTTTTTTTCAACGGAAACCAGAAATTCTGTTTATCTGTCAACGCACAAACTGCGTTACAGGCTTCCGCATCACTGTCGAACACACAGAGCATTGGCGCTTTGTTATCGTACAGCAAGATACCCGGGCAGGTAGTGATATGTAAGACCGGCCGTTCGGCTCATTGGATTTTCGAACTAATCGCCTGTCGTCAATCGGGTCCGCAGGTCGGCCGACACATTTGACGCCACCAGGGCAGACGATTCATCCGAGCCGCCTGTCACAGCAGGAAAACGTGGGATTCATGGTCTAAACAAGTCCAGGTTCCCGAATCAGCCGGCCAGAAAGACCGGCTGAATTTCATGACGGACTTGATGTGACTACTCGGTTTTGGAGGTTTCTGACGCCAGCGTAGTCTTGGTCCAGAATTCCTGTTTTGTAAACGCTTTGCGCATAGCATCGCCGCCCGAGCGCTCGCCTTCCCTGCCGCCTCTCCGGGGACCCATGCCATCTTCATCGCCTCCTCCCATCATGCCACCCCCTTCGCCCGGAAATCCGCCCGTACTCAGCTGAGGTCCTTGCTGGTCACCCATCCCTTCGGGCCTTCCCCCCCATTCGGCGCCGATACCGAGTTTCTTACCCGGCTCAAGGCCAAGTCCGTAGTCGCGGACCTTACTTTCGGCCAGAGGGATGGCGAATTCGTAGACGAAAAATCCATGGTCCATGCCCCAGGCCACCTGAGGGCCGTTGACACCTTCGATACCGATAGTCGCATCGATCAACTGCTTCTTGTCGAAATAGGTGAATACCGTATCGTTTCTATTGCGCATCTGGTCATGGCTTGCTCCACCACGGGGGAAACTATTCTCCATCTCAGCCCCTGAGTCTTCGCGCTGGGGAGAAGCCTCGCGAATTTCGGCCATCGACGGCCCGCCGACAAATTTGAGGCCGATATCCTTGCTCTTGCCGCCTTTGCTATCGAAGTAAAGGGTCAGGCCCGAACGATGAATGACCCGCGCATAAACAGGCTCGCGAAACCGTATCTGGACATACAGCTTTTGACTATCATTGGCCAGGCCGATCACCGCGCCTTTGTCCTCGAGAAAGGTCGTCGGCAATCCATTCCAGTCATCGATATGGCCGTCCACAATAATGGGCTGGTCCGTATAATGTGACAGGATGTCCGGAGTCTTAGCATAGCTGGAGAAAAACCCTAGTATCGGAAGCACTATGGCTCCGACCAATAGGCTCATAAATCTAACCTGACGCTTCAACCCTATTCCTCCTTGAATGATGTTCAAACATTATCAAAGCTTACCGATCCGAGTCGATCGACGTAATCTGTCAACATTAGACAATCCTTCATGCCGGCCGGATTAATTGAGATCGCATCGGCATCGTATCGTTTTTTCGTTGTTCACGGAGTCGGTATGACCGTATTTTACTCCATTAAGAAGGAGAGGTCATGTCAACGTACAAGATTCTTACAGCATTGTTCATTGCCGCGGCGCTAACGCTCACCGGAGCGGACCCGATCGGCGCATGCACAAATCTGCTTGTCACCAAGGGGGCTTCGACGGACGGTTCCGTGATGATCACTTACACCTGCGATGGAGAGTTCCTCCCGCAGATGGAACGACTACCGGCCGCCGATTACAAGCCGGGTGATTCGCTCCAGGTAACCGACTGGTCCGGCAAAGTCAGAGGGGCGATTCCGCAGGTCCCCCATACGTATGCAGTCGTTGATTTCATCAACGAGAAACAGCTCGCCATTAGTGAGACAACTTTCGATGGCCGGCTTGAGCTGAGAAATCCGGCGGGATTGTTTCATTACTTTGACCTTATGAAACTGGCTCTTCAGCGCGCCGCCACAGCTCGCGAGGCGATTACCGTCATGACGACGCTGGTCGATCAATACGGATACCGCTCGACCGGCGAGTCTATTTCGATAGCCGACCCGAACGAAGCCTGGATTCTCGAGATAATCGGGCCGGGTCCCGATGGTCACGGGGCCGAATGGGTAGCCGTACGAATCCCCGATGGCTGCATTTCTGCGCATGCGAACAAGGCGCGAATTGGCGAATTCCCTCTCAATGACCCGGATAACTGCCTGTATTCGAAAAACGTAATCTCTTTTGCGGTTGAGAAAGGATACTTCGACCCGAACACCGGACAGCCGTTTCGATTTTGCGATGCCTATTGCCCGGCCACTCCGCGCAATCTAAGATATGCGGACACCAGGGTCTGGAGCCTGTTTCGCAGAGCCGCCCCGTCAATGAACCTCTCCCCTGACTACACGCGAGCGGAGGACGGCGCCAAGCCATATCCACTCTGGATAAAGCCGGACAAGAAGATTTCAGTGGGCAACGTATTCTCGCTGATGCGCGATCATTACGAAGGCACTCCTTTCGATATGACCAAGGGAGTCGATGCCGGGCCGTTCGGGTCTCCTTATCGGTGGCGCCCGATGAACTGGACGGTCGATTCGATAGAATATGTGTGGGAACGCCCGATTTCAACCCAGCAGACAGGATTCTCATTTGTAACGCAGTCACGTGGCTGGTTGCCTGACCCGATTGGCGGAGTCCTCTGGTATGGTGAAGATGATACTTACACCAGCTGTTACTTTCCACTTTACTGTGGAATTGACAGCATCCCGCATTCCTATACCGTAGGTGACCTTAACAAATTCTCGTGGGAATCGGCCTGGTGGGTCTTCAACATTGTCGCCAACTATGCTAACCTGAAGTATTCATATATGGCTCCGGAGATTGTGAAAGTCCAGCAGGAGCTTGAAGGTCAATTTCTGGCGATGCAGCCGGAAATCGAAAAAACCGCTTTGCAGTTAGCCAAAGCCGACCCGGCTCTGATGACGCGGTATTTGACCGACTACTCAGTCTCAAGGGGTGACCTGGTCGCAACTCGGTGGAAAGAGCTCGCTGAGTACCTGTTCACGAAATATAATGACGGATACGTACAGGACTCAACCGGCGAACCGCAGGAAGTCGGGTATCCGGAAAGCTGGCTGCGCGAGGTCATTCAGTCCCGTCCTTCTCAATTCAAGCTCAAGCAGAATGTTAAAGAAGTTCCGGAAACGAGACTTATAGACTGATTGCGAAGACCGCAGGGGGCGATATTGTGGCCCCCTGCCGTTGCCGACAAAAGCCCGGCGACTAATAATTTGTTGCGGGGTTAGTCATTGTTGTCTACTTTCCTTCTACTCGTGTATAACCCGCAGCGGAAAATGTCAGCATGAAGAGCTTCATAAAGAAAAACAAATGGCCACTCCTGATAATTGTCGCCACGCTTGCGGTCCGAATTGTCTATTTGCTGCAGGTAGCCAGGGATCCGGCTTTCTATGCGATCATGGTGGACGAGAAATGGCACTGGCTATGGGCACAGGAAATCCTCACGAAATCTTTTTGGGGTGAGGGTTCGTACTTCAGGGCCCCTCTGTATCCGTATTTTCTGGCCGCGCTCGCGTTGATCACAAACAATTCGATACTCTGGAGCAAGATGCTTCAAGTACTCCTTTGTGGCGGGACCGCCTTCTTCATATTCAAGACGTCCGATTACTTATTTGATCGCAAGACGGCCATAACTTCCGGACTCATCTATGCCCTTTATGGTACGCTGGTCTTTTACGAGACGATGTTTCTTATTCCCGCGATATTTCTGTTGTTCGTCGTGTGGGGAATGTATCGACTTGTCATTCATCGAAGCGGTTCGCCATGGCGGACGATGCTGTTCTCGGGCATAATATTCGGCCTGGCTGCTTTGGCCATACCCAATATCCTGCTTACCGTGCCGTTTCTCATGGTCTGGCTTTACTTCCGCTCAGACAAGAAGCAGACTACCCTGAACCGTGGCCGGGATGCCGTTTTGCTTTTGCTCGGTCTGATCCTGATGATCACGCCCGTAACAATACGAAATAAGATCGTCACCGGCGATTTCATTTTGATTTCCTCACAGGGTGGGATAAATCTGTATCTGGGCAACAACACGGACGCCGATGGCCTTACCATGTTAATACCTGAGGTCCGACTCAATGAGGCGATCAGCTGGGACCAGTTTGGAAAGGCGACCCGAGCGGCGGCGGAGCGCGAGGCTATGCGCTCACTGTCTGACGCCGAAGAATCATCGTTCTGGTCGGCTAAGGCCACCAAATTCATGTTTGAGAACCCGGGACAATTCCTTAACCTCCTCTGGCGAAAGACCGTCTATCTGTTGAGCGGATACGAAAACAGCGACAATGCTGACATCTACTATCAGCGCTCGAAATCAGGTCTGTTCTGGGCGCTCGTTTGGCATAAGCTGATTTATTTCCCGTATGGTCTGTTGTTACCATTGACGGTCGTCGGCATATATCTTAAACGAGAACAATTCAGTCAACTGATCCCAGTGTATATCTATCTGCTGGCCTACATTCCATCGATAATTCTATTTCTTGTTACCGCACGGCACCGCCTGCCCCTCATTCCGTTCATGATCATTCTGGCCTCGGCCGGACTGACCAAACTGCTCGCCGGGTCAGTAAAAGGGCGACGTCTCGTGGTAGCGGCCATCCTGTTGGTGGTGACCCTGGTCGTGTTCAACAAGACCTACTTTGACGAGGGTCAGTCGAGCGGTTTCCAAGTTCATTTCAATAACGGCATCAAATATGATCAGCTTAATGATGTTGTTCGAGCTGAACAAGAGTACCAGTTGGCCGATAATATATTCTCATCCTCGCCGACTCTCATTAACAGTCTGGCATTTGCGCAATTTCGTAACGGCAAATACGCGTTGGCCGCTCAAAACTTTGCTCGTGCAATTGCACTTAAACCTGACTACTCTGCTCCCTACAACAATCTTGGCCTCCTGATGCTCAAACAATCTGCTCCCGATTCGGCGGTCGTACTCTTTCGCAAAGGGATCAGCTTTTACAAGAAAGATGCAGCCCGACCTAACGAACTGTCACAGATGTACGCGAATCTTGCTGAAGCATTTGACCGGAAGGAAATGCCGGACTCGGCCGCCGTATTGTATACCAAGGCAATTGATACCGGGCCGGAGAATTTTGCGGCGTACACCTCAGCCGCTGGGTTCTACAGCCGCCGCGAGCAATTCAATCTGGTCGATACGCTGTACGCGAGGGCCGAGCATCTCAACGATTTGAGCGGAGCAGACTATTTCAACTGGGGACTGACCTGGCTGAAAAGACAGAATTATAGTGCGATGCTGCAGATGATGTTTCGGGCCATCAAGCGGGATCCAACTCTCTCCCAGGCTTATTATGGCATAGCCCTGGGTTATTACCAGTCTCAACAACCTGCCGATTCGGTCAAGAAGTACCTGGACATATGCCTGCGGGCTACTCCAACATATCCGCCGGCACTGGATTTACAGAAACGATTGTCGGGAAAGAATTGACGATTAGTACTTCTGTCGACGTTCAACCATGTAGTTTGAACCGTCTTTGGCCTTAGCGGCTTTCTTAAGATCGGCGAGCATCTTGGACATCTCACCAATATGGCTGAATTTCCCGTTGTCATTGAGAATGACCGCGATCGACATCGTAAGAAGCGGAAATTTCTCTATCATTCCACGGCGGTTGGTAGTTTGAATGTATCCCCGGTCTCGGTCTTCGAGCGCGTATTGATATGGAATGAGCCGGTCGAATGTCTGAAGTAACTTGCCACATATCAGATCGACATCGCCGGCCGGTATGATGTAGATGAAGTCGTCGCCGGCCACGTGACCCACAAATCCTTCCCGGCACAAGTCGAACACTACGTCTTTGATAACTCTCGAGGTCAAGCGGATAACTTTGTCACCGGCATAGTAACCATAGTAATCGTTGTAGGCTTTGAAATTGTCGAGGTCCGCGTAACACACGGCAATGTCCGAGCCCATGTCGATTTGCCGCATGATTTCGCTCTCGATGATGTTCGGTCCGGGCAGATGGGTTGAGGGGTTAATAGACAAGTCGCGCCGACTCCGCTCGATCACGCGCTTGATACGCACTTCCACAAGTTTCTCGCGCCAGTCCCCGTAAATAAAGTCCTCGGCTCCCTTCTGGTAGGCCGCGATGACTACGTTTTCGTCCGGCTCAGGGTGAAACAGAATTATGGGCACAATAGACATGAAAACGTTTTCTTTGATCGACCGGACCAATTCGATCTCTTTGATAAAACTTCCCCGTCCGGCAATCATGATAACGTCGACCGGAAACCGCTGGCAAGTGATGATCAGTTTTTCAAATGAGTCGAATAAATGAATTGAAATTTCCGTGTTTTTGAAGAACTGAGAGACGTGGAAATCAAGATTCAAGCCACTCTGCTTGATGGCAAAGTGGTACACCGGCTTTCGAGGAAGATCAACGTTTTTTGGACCCGGCCAGTTCTCTAGGATGGTACTTCTTATGCTCGGCAATGATATAATCCTGGTCAATCGTCGTATATATCTGTGTTGTAGATATATCGGCATGTCCGAGCATTTCTTGTACGATTCTCAGGTCAGCCCCTCCCTCAAGCATGTGAGTCGCAAATGAGTGCCTGAAGGTGTGCGGAGTCACTTTCTTGCTGATACCTGCTCTGAGCACCAATTTTCGAATAACTTTCCAGAGTCCCACGCGTGAGAATTTGTGGGCTATCTTATTGACAATTACAAAATTAGAGACAATCGGCGGCCTGACTTGTTCACGGGCGAGCAGGTACTCCTCCACCGCTTTCCGCGCGTACTCGCCCATAGGTACCAGCCGCTGCTTGTTGCCCTTGCCGGTTACTCGGATAAAGCCGGCTTCGAACTCGATATCCCCGGTTTTCAACTCTATGAGCTCTGAGATACGCAGGCCGGAGCCGTACAGAAGCTCTACAATCGCCCTATCTCGTTTACCGGCAAGCGACACCAGTTCGATTCCGTCTATTATTCGCTCGATTTCAGCCACGCTCAAATAGTGAGGGTGATACCTGACTATCTTCGGCGCCGAGAATGGCGCAATCGGGCTGTCCTTTACCAATCCGATTTCCTGTAAATATTTATAGAATTGTTTGATCGACGATATTTTTCTGGTGATTGTCGACGGTTTCCGTCCGGCCCGGCTCAACTTGCTCACGTAAGACGACGCCACCGTAACAGTAACATCTTTCGGATTGTCGACCCTTGCCTCCCGGAAAAATTCTCGGATATCCCTGTGGTATGATGAAACGGAATTCTGCGACAGTCCTTTTTCAAGCTTAAGATGCTGAAGGTAATCAGCCGTCAGTTGTTCGACCATACTCATATCTAAATATGATGCGCTATAGATAAAACTGCCACAACTTTGTATCCACCCTCCTCAAGTACCCGGCAGGCTTCTTTCACCGTCAGACCGCTGGTAACAACGTCATCGACCAGCATCACGCGGCATCCGTCGGGCGATATTCTGTCGATCTCAAAGACCCCTCGGATGTTACTTGCGCGATGACGGTGGTCCAGCCTGGCCTGCTCCTTGCGTTTTTTTACTCGTGAGAGAATGTCATTCCGGACTTCGCCGCCCAGAAGTTCAGCGAGGCGGTCGGCAAACAAACCTGCCTGATTGTAGCCGCGGGTGTTTTCCCTGGACGGGTGCAGCGGGATGGGAATAAACTGGTCGCATTCGAGAGATGCTATCTTATCGCCGAATTGATCGACCAGCAGGCGGGCGAAAACGCCGGCCGGCGATGTGATCCCTTTGAATTTGAAGTGAATTATCACGTCCTTGAGCGGCGGAGTATAGTTTCCGTAAGCAAACAACGGGATTGAGGCGACTCCGCAATTCGAGCATTGGATGTCTTTTGGGATCTGCCGGGAACAGTTGAGGCAGAAGGGCAAGTCGTAGTTTTCAAATTGCGCCCGACACACGTCACACAGGTGATCAGAATCCTCGGTAAAGGCCCCGCATCCCAGACAAAGGGCAGGGAAAAGCAGATCCAGAAGCCCCTGCAGTAGTTCGCTATTTCGGATTGACCAGCCCACATTTTCAAAATACGCGACATTATCTAAAAAGCAAGTTCAATAGATTGCGTCTGATCAGCTACCGACTGACGATCCGGCGAATTGCCTTTCGAAGAGTGAAATAGACGATGCCTATCAGCAGAACCACAGCAAACAGCACTGAGAAAAGACCGCTCGACTCGGCTCCCCCGCTCGAGTGAAACTGGACCGGAAGGTCAAACATACGATACAGCGAGTCGACAATTATACCAAAAATCACAGCTACTGCTACGATTGTCCCAAGATAAACCGCAACCGCCCTTCGTTTGAGTATTTTAGTCACGACGGTGAGCGATGCAACGTTGGTTGCCGGTCCGACCATCAGAAAGACCAGCACGGCACCCGGTGAAAACCCGGCCCCCCAGAGTACGGCGGCCAGTGGAGTCGATGAAGTCGCGCAGACGTACAGCGGCAGACCGACAATAATCGCCCCGACATAACCCAGCCATCCGACCTTCAGGTATTCCGGCACGCTACCTAATTGACCGCCCAGGACAACCGCGACCAATCCGGCGAGCAGGTAGCCGATAAACAAATACGGCGCTAAGTCATCAAGCAGGTCAAATACTGCATAGTTCAATAGCTCTTTGATACGCCGGCCGACCCCTGGTTTTTGCACTTTTATTTCATTCGCACAATCACAGGAGCCACATTCGCAGGACGTTTTTCCCGAAGATGCAGTGACCGGAATTGAAGACTGTTCACCGGAGACCAACAGTCCAGCCGTAAGAGCCGTCGCAAATGCAGTGACCGGTCGCGCGACAGTCATAAGCGGGTCCATCATGGCATACGTGAGAAGAATCGAGTCTACCCCGGTTTCCGGAGTTGAAATCAGAAAAGCCGTTGTGGGTCCCGGTCCTACACCCGACTTGCGTAACTGGTCCGCAACCGGAAGTACCGAGCAGGAACAAAGTGGCAGCGGGACACCGAACAACGCGGCCTTAAACACGGCCATCCGCCTGCCTCCCCGAAGCATTTTGTCCAGCCTCTCCCGATTAAGAAAAAGGTGAATGGCTCCGGCAAGCACCAGGCCCAAACATAACAGAAAGGCCGAGTCAATGAGCATCGCCCAGATTGACCCGGCCAGATTTGTAAGAAAATTCAAAATGTCAGCCGCCAATTTCTTTCAGGAGTTTTCTCGCCGTCTCCGACGCTGAGCCGTTCGGATCGATTGTCAAATACTTGTTCCAGTAAAATTCCGCCGAATCATTCTTGTTCTCATTATAATATACGATACCCATATTGAAGTTGGCGATTGGATGATTCGGGTTCTGTTTCAGCACCGTACGGAACTCCTCAATCGCCCGGTCGGGCAGAGCCATAAAATGCAGGCAGGCGCCGTAGTCGGTACGAAGGTCCAGTGAACTGCCATCGATTGCCAGCGCTCGGCGATAGCATTCGGCCGCCACCGCATAATTGCCCGCATCCATATTTTGATGACCCAGTTCGACGAGTGAATTAAAATCAACCGGAAGGCTGTTCAGAACTCCCATTGCGCTCGAATCCATCCCTCCGACATTGGGATGTGCAAAAGTGCCGGCCGATTCATTCTGTGGCGGCTGGGGTGGACTTTCAGGATCCCTGAGAATGAAATACGCGACCGCTATCAAGGCCAGTGCCCCGACAATTATGATCGTGTCGCGAAAGCCGGTTGCTTTCCTTGGCGGAGTTGCCTTGTTCGTCCCGCCGGCCAGGTTGGCCCCGCAGTGGGGACAGAATTTGGCCGGCTCACTCACTTTCTGACCGCACGATGAACAGAATTTCTGTGCCATGATATAGACTCCAATCTCGTATTCTTTTTCCAGCGCCAGTTCGATTGCGTGTAATCTAGTCCAATCGGGTCGGCTTTACAAATCAAAAATAGCTGACAAGTCTGTCCTCCGGATGTATATTTGTTCGCTTGTTTTTACATCTAAGGAAGGAACTCGCATGAAAAAATCTGTCTTGTTCGTGTTGGTCATGGTTGCCGGCACAATAGGCAAAGCATACGGTATTACATCAGCTTATACCATCACCCCGGACTCGTTGTATCACCACGTCGCCGTGCTGGCGGACGACTCGCTCGAGGGTCGAGAAGTAGGCGAAGCGGGGGAATGGAAAGCGGCAACATATATTCAGGCTATATTCAGATCAGCCGGTCTGGATCCTAAGGGTACAGAAGGATACCTGCAAGGTTTTGACTTCGTCAAGCGAATCGACTACGGCCCGAACAACAGACTGCTGGTCAATGACATAGAATTGAAGATTGACGAAGAATACGAACCCCTCAAGCAGTCGTCATCGATGCAGTTTTCATTCAATGAGGTGGTCGACGTCGGTTACGGTATCGTGACAGACTCGAGTGACGGCAGGTACGATGATTACGCCGGCAAGAATGTCGACGGACAGGCGGTCCTGATCAAGAGGTTCGCCCCCTCACCCGATCAGAATCCTCACGTTGATTTTGACCGGTACAGCTCAATAACAGATAAGATCAACACGGCAATAGCGCATAATGTGGCGGCAGTGTTCTTTTACACTCCGTCCGATAAAGATGACAGTCTCACAAGCGTTGCGCCAGCCTACATCACGCCAAAAGGGGTACCTATCGTTTTCCTGCGCCGGAAGGCGTTGGAACGTCTGAATGTGAATCTCGAAAACCCCGGTATCAACTCTATCCGCGGGGAAACGCAACTGGTAAAGACCCGCGACACTGCATACAATGTCGTGGCCTATTTACGTGCCCAGACGGATACAACCGTGATCATAGGAGCTCACTATGACCACCTGGGGTGGGGCGGGCCGACATCGCTGTATCGCGGCGACGTGAGACAGATACACAACGGCGCGGACGATAACGCTTCGGGCGTGTCGGCTGTGCTGGAACTGGCACGGTATTTCGAGGGTGCCCGCGATCAGCTCAAGTATTCAATCCTGTTTATCGCCTTCACGGGTGAAGAAGCCGGACTTCTGGGCTCAAGCTACTTCGCCAAGCATATGACTGTGGACTCGGGCAAAGTCCGCATGATGATCAATTTGGATATGATCGGGCGGCTGAGAGACCAGGCGAACGGTTTGGCTATCCTGGGAACCGGCACCTGCGCCCAGTTCAAGAATTACTTTGACTCTTTGAAGTATGATGATATTAAACTTACACTTAAGGAATCCGGTATCGGGCCATCTGATCATACGGCTTTTTACAATCAAGGAATCCCTGTGCTTTACTTCTTCACCGGCGCGCATGCGGACTATCATAAGCCGACCGATGATGTGGACAAGATTGACAGCCGGGGAATCCTGCGGGTGACAGATATTATCCGCGATATTATTGCGCGTTTCGATGATTACAGTGGACCCCTGGTCTTCCAGAAAACCAAAGACTCGAGCGAAGGTAAACGTAAGGCTCAGTTTTCGGTTACCCTGGGAGTCATGCCCGACTATGCCGCCGAAGTGAAGGGTTTGAAGATCGACGGGATCGTACCGGAGCGTCCCGGTGAACGGGCCGGCCTCGAACAGGGCGATGTCATCATCAAAATGGGCGAGCTCAATATTGGCGACATCTATGATTACATGAACGCCTTGTCAAAATTCAAGAAGGGCGATAGTATCGACGTAATCGTGGAACGCAACGGGCAGACGCTCACTTTGCCGGTGAAGTTTGATTAGGCCGGATTAGGGCCGCTGGAGATATCTTTTGAAATGGCACGCGACAGACTCAATCAACGGAGGCGTCCGTGCCTTTTTCTCTGACGATTGAGAGCACTCCCTTAACTTTGCGGACTTTGTCAAGAATCCGGTTAAGATGCGATAAGCTGGAGACTTCGACAACAAACTTACCTACCGCGGTTGAATCCTGGGCATACATCTCCGCGCCGCGAACGTTCGTGTCGGCATCCGCGATTGCCTGCGATAAGTCACGTAACATGTGTTTTCGGTCTTCGACCGTTACCCTGAGCTGCACTATAAATGACTGACCTTTGGCCGTGTCCCAGCTCACGTCGATTTTGCGTTCAGGATAGTCACTCAGAAGCTGCATGGCGGCCGGACAATCGACCCGGTGTATTGTCACACCCCGTCCCCGCGTAATGAATCCGATAATATCTTCGCCGGGCACCGGTTGGCAGCAGCCGGCGAACCGGAACATCATGTTATCCATGCCGTGAACTTTGATCCCCTTGGAACCGCGGATACGATCGACCACCCTATTAATGAAGCCGACCGGCTTTTCTTCTTCCTCGGGAGCGATCAGTTCAATCAGCGGACGCATCGTCATAGAACCATTGCCGATCGCCGCAAACAGCTCATCGACCGACTGCTTATCCAACTGTTCGGCATAACCCTGCAGGATATCATCGCCGGGAAGCTTGACCCGCATCTCTTTGAGTTTGCGCTCGACCAATTGCTTGCCCAGAACAACGGACTGTTCGAATCCTGCCTGCTTGAGCCACCGCCGAATCCTCGCCCGGGCCGATGAGGTCTTGACCAGTTTGAGCCAGTCATGCGATGGCACTCTGTTCGGGTTGGTAATAATCTCCACGACGTCGCCCGAGTTAAGTTCGGTCGATAACGGTTGTAAGCGGCCACCTATCTTGGCGCCGGCACAATGGATTCCTACCTCGGAGTGAATCTGAAAGGCAAAGTCAAGGGGAGTAGCGCCCTTGGGCAGATGAATCAGCCTCTGATTAGGCGTAAAGACGAAGATGTCCTCGGAGTACAAGTCGATTTTAAGGTACTCCATGAAATCCGCCGGGTTGGTCATGTCTTTCTGCCATTCGAGGACATCGCGCAGCCAGACCATCTGACGGTCCGACTTGCTCATCTGCTGTTTGCCCTCCTTATAGAGCCAGTGGGCCGCGATTCCGTTCTCGGCGACATGGTGCATCTGATGAGTGCGAATCTGAATCTCCACCATTTTATTGTCCGGTCCGAACACCGTTGTGTGCAAGGATCGGTAACCGTTTGGTTTCGGATTGGCAATATAATCATGGAAGCGATTGGAGACCGGTTTCCACATGGAGTGAATAATACCCAGCGCGTGATAACAGTCGCGCTCGTTATTGACAATTATGCGAATCGCGAACAGGTCATATATCTCATCAAATGGCACCTTGCGGACCTGTATCTTGCGGTGAATGGAATCGAGATGTTTGGCCCGGCCGTAGACATCCGCTTTTATACTGTCCTTGGTCATGGCCGCCTTGATCGGCGCCACCACCTTCTCGATATATTCCTCGCGCTCTTCCCTTTTCTCCTTAATCTTCTGGGCCAGATCACGGTACACGTCCGATTTGAGATACTTCAACGACAGATCTTCGAGCTCGATCTTCACCTTGTTAATGCCGAATCTATGCGCCAGCGGACAGTAAATGTCACGTGTTTCCTCTGCAATGACTTTCTGCTTCTCGGGGGGAAGATGCTCAAGCGTCCGCATGTTGTGAAGTCGATCGGCCAGTTTGATGAGGATCACGCGGATATCTTTGGCCATGGAAAGAAGCATCTTGCGAAAGTACTCGACCTGCTGTTCTTCGCGCGACGCATAGTGAACCGCACCGAGTTTCGTCACGCCGTCGACCAGATCGGCGATCTCGTCGTCGAATTCCTCCCGCAGCTTCTCCAGGGGAATGTCTGTGTCCTCCACCACGTCGTGGACGAGTCCGGCGGCTATGGTAGTTGAATCCATGTGTTGCTCGGCCAGGATGAAAGCCACTTCAAGGCAGTGCTCCACATACGGTTCCCCTGACGCCCGTTTTTGTCCACGATGCGCCATGTCGGAAAACTCGTACGCTTTCCGGATGAGCGGAATGTTGACGTTGGCGTTAAACGCCTCGATCCGTATGATGAACTCAGCAAGATTCATGTAATAGCGGTCACTTCTTTTTGAACATCAACTGGACTTCGTGCGCGACCTGCTCCGGTGTAATCAGCGCCATGCATGTACATTGCTTATGCGGGCACTGGCATTCAACACCCTCGGGTTGGATCACCCTGCCCTTTCGACCCATCGGTCCCCATCGGACCGGAGACATGGCGCGGCGGCTCGGATACAATCCGACCACCTTGGTATCAACCGCCGCTGCCAGATGGAGCGGTCCGGTTGAATTGGCTACCACAACTTCGGCAAGTGACAGCACCGCGGCGAGCGTCCTCAAATCGGTATCGCCGGTGATCTTTCGAACGCGCACGCCCAGCGACTGTGCGACATCGTCGATCATCTCTCCTTCGGGGTCGGAACCGGATATCACCGGATTTACCCCCCGCGCTTCGAGCAATTCGTACAAACGGATGAAGTTCTCCATCGGCCAGCGTTCTGCGGATCCACCGGAACCTGGATGCAACACTATGAACCGCCCGTCGACACCGGCATTGCCGAGTATCCGTCGAGCGTTGTTTAATTCCTTATCCCGCAAGTACACGCGAGGGAATGTGACCTTGGGTCCCTTTTGAAAGAACTTTAGAAAGTCCAGATTGTATTCGTACTCGTGCTTGAGATTTTTCTTACGGCTATGGATCAGATGGGTGTTGAAGAAAATGGAGTGAAAGCGTCCAGCGGTGCCGATACGGACGGGAATTCCCGCATCATAGAACAGCCGTGATATCTGACGTTCCGGGTAAAGCACAACGACAAGTTTATACTTCTCTTTCTTGATCTTCTGTAATAAGTCTTTCTTATAGAGTTTATTGGACAGAAGTTGATCGTTTTGGACCCTGAGTATCTTTCCAACCTGCTCATTATTCTCAAGGATTGGCGACGCATATAGTGACGCGATTACGTCGACCCGGCATTCCGGATATCGCGCTTTAATCGTCTCGACGAATGGCAAAGCCAGAATGAGGTCGCCCAGCCGATCGGTCCGGCTGATGAGAATTCGATCACCAGGATCAATGTCAATCAGTCTTGGCATAGCTAATTATTTCCCGACCTGTTTTTCTTCCTGTGTAGTTCTCGTAATTTAGCATACTTGACCATCACGGCCGAACTGGAAAGAATAGACACGAGAAACCCTTCCAGTCCATCGCGAAAACCTTGTCGCGCAATATAATGTTTCAGAAACGCAACGTAAGGTTTAATTGCAATTTCAAACCACCCGGCTCGCACGCCTCGCCGAAAGGCTTCCTCGGCGCCGAGAGTAGTATAGCGGTTGTATTTATTAAAATAGTCCTCCAGGGACGGATAGCTATAATGCAGCAGGTCGTTTCGAAGATAGCCGGTGGAACCCGAGACGATCACCTTTTCGTGAACCACGGAATCGGTGAATCCTCCCCTGTTGCGGTCAAATAGCCTCAAAATATGATCAGGGTACCAGCCACAGTGCATGATCCATCGGCCAAGAAACTGCGTTTTCCGGGGAATAAAGAATCCGGCCAAATCGTGATCCTGATTTAAAACTTGTCTGATCTCGTTGGCAAGCTCCGGTGAAACAACTTCATCAGCATCGAGCGACAAAATCCAGTCATGCTTTGCTTGACGTACACCTTCTTGCTTCGCCGGTCCATATCCATTCCAGATCGGCGAAAAGACTCTGGCCCCATGCTCTTTGGCTATTTCCACTGTCCGATCGACAGACTGGCTGTCAATTAGCACAATGTCATCGGCCCAACTCACTGAGGCAAGACAATTCGCAATATTAAGTTCTTCATCGCGCGAGATGACCACGACCGACAGCGGCTTCATCGTTTTGTCTCCAGTTCCTGCCTGACAACCGTCACGAACGTATCAAACACCTGATCGACTGTGATATCGAATATGTTATCGTCGTTTCCGGAGACAACCGCACCGGTCTGCTGATCATATGGTCGCCAAAGCAGGAAATTCTTCATGTACCTGCTGTAAAGTCCGATAACGGGGACGCGGAAGGAACGCGCGATATGCACCAAAGATGTGTCCGGCGAAATGAGAACATCGAGGAATTTTATAATTGCCGCAGCGCCGGTCAATGACAGATTGTCCGGGACGAGATCCACATTGTCGTCGAGAAGCTGCTTCAACCTCTCACCTCGTTTTCTTTCAGAGGGAGGCGTAAAGAGGATTATCCGGCAGTCGTCATAGCTTCGCGTAATCCGCTTAAGCAACTCGACCGCCTTTTCTTCGGCCCACAAACGCGTCGGTGATCCGGCTGAAATATTGAATCCGACTTTAAGAGTCACGTCACCGGTTCCACCAAGACTACTGACAAATCGACGAGCCAGATCGATTTCACTCGCCTCGAGATGCGGTTCCGCGTAACCTGAGATCTTCTGGCTGTCAATCGCGAACGCGTCGAGCAGTCTGAGGGTATTCTCGATGATGTGTCCGGTATTACCCATGCGATGGTCATAGTTGAAGTCATAGTACTCCCGGTACTTGATCTTCCCTACTCCGATTCTCGGTTTACCCGGAGCACACAACTGCGACATGAACAACGCCGTTACCGAATCATTGCCAATCATATCAATCACGCAATCATATTTCTCACGGCGCATGGCCATCAGTTCCTTGAAATCATGCACCGGATTCTTTCGATAAATGTATATCTTATCAAAGCGGGGGTCATTCTTTATGATCTGGTAATTGGACGGTGATCCGAGAATAGCAATGGTGATGTGTGGGAAATATCGCCTCAGACCGTCGAATACTGGAAACGAAATGACCATATCGCCGATTTTTTCCGGACGAAGAAACAGCACTTTTCGTATTGCGGCGCCATCAAGCGGTACAAAGTCCTTACGCCCTTTCTTCAGGAAAACCTGAAAAGTTGCGAAGAAGAACGCCTTGAATTTGTGTTCCAGCGGCTTTAGTTTATCAAACTTCATGCTCTCTTACCAAGCTGTTAAAATACGCCTCCACCCGATCAATCATCTGGTCGTATCGAAACAGCCGGTCCCATCGTTGTTGTGCGGCCTCTCCCATGGCCCTCATTCGTGGAGTGTCGTTCAACAGGCTCAAAACGGTTTGTTGCAATGACGCGGGCTCTCTCGGTTCGCACAACAAGGCGGTGGTCCCTTCTTCCACTACTTCGGGGATTCCGCCCACGCGTGAAGCTACAACCGGCAGACCTGCCCGCATTCCTTCGAGAATCGCGATACCGAATGGCTCCTGTACCGACGGATGGATCATCACATCGGCACCCGCCAGAATGCCGCTCACTTCACTAAGCATTCCTGTGAATACAAAATGAGTATCGAGACCAAGCGAACCAATCTGTTTTCTCAGTTCCATTTCGTTTGGACCATCTCCCAGGAACAGAAATCGCAAATCGGGAAATTGGTCCACAAGTGAAGCGGCGGCACGAACCAGATAGTCGTGTCCTTTGTGGTCGACAAATCGGCCGACCGTCACCGCGATGATGCTCTCCTCGGGCAGTCGGAACTGAGAGAGAACCTGTCGCCGCGAAAGCTCGCGATCACCGCCATACGAGACAGCCGGAATACCAATCGGGATTACCGCTATGGAATCACGCTCGATATACCCGGAAGCAACGACTTCATCCCTGAGGGCATTCGAGGGCACGATAACACTGCCGATCAATTTTGGTGTCAGCCATCTATGCAGCGGTTTATCGCTGGTTATATTTAGACCCATCGACCAAACTACCCGGGTATTGCCGCTTAGACGCGCGGCCAGTCCGCCCAAACGGACATCCTTGTTGAAATTCACCGACAGCACATCGATTTCGTTGTCTGTGAGGATCTTCCTTAGCCGGGAAATGGTAACCGGGTCGAAATCACCGGCTATTCGCATCGGCACTATATATACACGAGGGTTGTTGGAAGGAAGTCTTTCGAGAAACTGTGAGCTTGCCCGGCCGATTACGTATGCCTCGTGCCCGCGGTCGGCCAGACCGACCGCTACCAGCCGAATCCATTCCTCCATGCCACCATAAGTAGCCTCTTCAATTGAATCAAGAAAAGCTACCTTCATCAAACATCCCTGAACTGCATCGAATAGAGCCGCGCATAAAGACCGTCGGAACCCAGCAGGTCGTCGTGCGACCCTCCTTCAACTATTCTTCCACGGTCGATCACAAGAATCCGGTCCGCGTTCTTAATAGTCGAGAGTCGATGAGCAATCACCAACGAGGTTCGGTTCTGCATAAGGCGATCGATTGCTTCCTGGACCAGCACTTCAGATTCCGTGTCGAGCGCCGAAGTCGCTTCATCGAAAATCAAAATCTGCGGATCCTTGAGCAACGCCCGGGCGATCGCCAGTCGTTGCCTCTGTCCACCTGACAGTTTCACCCCGCGGTTGCCCACCTGTGTGTCGTAGCCATTCTCCAGTTCCATGATAAATTCATGGGCGTTTGCCATCCTGGCGGTCTCAATGACCTTCTGTTTGTCGACACTGGTGAGGCCATAGGCAATATTATTGAATACGGTATCGTTGAACAAATATGTCTCCTGTGTCACAATCCCCATCAAAGAGCGCAGAGACTCCAGGGTCACCGTCTTGATGTCATGACCATCAATCAAGATACTTCCCTGTTGGGGATCATAGAAGCGGGGTAACAGGTCGAGCAGGGTTGATTTTCCCCCACCGGACGGCCCGACGAAAGCAATGACCTGGCCCCGTTCGACCGAAAACGAAATATCCTTAAGAATGGCATCCGATCCGTTGTAGCTGAACGATACCTGTCGATACTCGATTGACTTGGAGAATGCTTTCACTACCGTCGCATCGGACCGGTTTTTGACCTTTTCATCTGAATCGAGTACCTCAAAAATCCGGGAAGCGGCCGCCATGCCTTCCTGCAGCTTGATGTGAATCTGACTGAGTGATTTAACCGGCTTTATCATCGAGAACATAGCCAATAGAAAGGTCATGAAGTCACCGGCATCGAACTCTCCGGTACCGGCTATGATCTTACTGCCGGCATACAGAAGTATGATTATCCCGGCAACCGTAGCGAGGGTGTCGTTAATCGGAGAAGCCAGATGCCTGATTCTGGTCATGCGAAGCAGGGCGCGGAAGTAATTGTACGTGGCCGCAAAGAATTTTCCGATTTCAAACTTTTCCATTGAGAATGCCTTGACAATCCTGATGTTGTTGACGGATTCTTCCAGCACCGAATTGACGTCGGACATGCGTTCCTGCGACCGCTCGGAGTACTTGCGAAGTTTCTTTCCAATGTACCAGATGAAGCCAAAGATAACCGGAAGTATCACCATCGACAGCAGCGTCAATTTCCAACTCAGGATCACCAGGAAGAAGAAGAACACGAGGACCATGATAGCATCGGTCACTAACCGATTAAATCCGAGGTCGATCGCCTCATTCAACACCATGACGTCATTGGTGACTCTGGAGATGATCTGGCCGGTACGCCGGGTGTGAAAATAATCAAGTGAGAGACGTTGATATTTCTCGAACAAGCGGTCCCTGAAGTGCCTCACCACCGACTGTTGGACATACGCCATAAAGAATCCCTGAAGGTACAAAAAGAGATTCTTGGCTATCACGACAGCCAGGATAATCCAGCAAAATTGTACCAGAGTTTTTTGCCGGTCTTCTCCGCTTACCAGCGAATCGACCCAGCCCTTCATCGACTCTTTTATGTTATTGACGGAACGGGTCAGACCTTGAAAGAAGGTGGGATTGCTTACCTGTAAAGTATCGGCCGGAGTCAGAACTTGAACCGGTACGGGCGATGGAGTAGCCATCATCGGCAGGCTATTCACCTGGAAAAGTGTCATAAGCAACGGGCCGAACATCCAGACCAGCAATCCGGACAACAGTGCATGCAGGGCCGCCGACAGCGACGCGGTGACCAGTTGTCGCCAAAACGGAAAAAGGACGGAGAAGGAACGTTTATACAAACTCAATCGAATACTCCCAATTCAATACAAGAAAGTAATATCGATAATTCGGCGGACTAAGTCAACGTGTATAACTTCGTGACTTTCAGGGAATTATGCGGGTAAATGACGGTGGGACGGTAAGATAAAAGCGGTTGGCCGGTACTGCCGCTTTGCTTTTGTAGATTCGGCGAGTGGCGGAGAGAACATTGTCATGCCCGTCGGTGAATTCGAACTCTTTCACACGCCAGCCGACACTCTGGCGATCATAGGTTACCCTGAGCTTCCACGGACAGCCCGCTCGTGTAATTACGTAAGCAACACGATCACGATCCGCGTAGTCGACTGAAACCATGCCTGTGGGTGGGTTCGGTAGACTATCCGGTAGGGTGCTAAAGAGATCGAAAAGCCTCATATCCGGAATGTCGCCCACGCAATCAAACCCCTTAAATAGCTGGTCAACAGCCTCATACAGATACTCTTTTGTCGACGGGAAAATGACTCGAATACTGTCGGATCGCAACCAACCTTTGAGCGCCCCCTTGCCCAGGTATCCCCGCCCGGTTATAGCAATAATTGAGTCGGTCTGGTAGATATCAAGACGGAACGAAGTCTGCTTCTTATCCCTGGTCACTTGAGCATCGAACAGGTAGGCTTCAGCATTTACATCGCCTACGGCTGTGCCGGACTGCTCATCGCCGGGTTGAAGATTGCTTCCGCCCCCGCACGCCGTCAATAGGAAAGCGAGTGGAACAAGCGTGTAGCGAATCAGGTAACGATTCATCTCAACCAATCCGGATTCCGGAGAAGAGATAAACAACCGCCGAGACGAAGGGTCCGAGAATAAACCAGAAACCGCCCACGATAATCAAGCCGAGCAGAAGAAATGGAGAGATTCGATCAAGTTGATCGAGCGTGGCTTCATATTGCGGCGGAAGTATGCTCCTGAGAATATGCGAACCGTCGAGCGGGAACAACGGAATCAAGTTGAAGAAACCGAGTGAAACATTGATCATGATCATGAAGAAGAGGAACAGGTGAACTGCTTCCGGGATGACCATATTGGTCGACACGACAGCCCTGAAGATCATGCTGGCGATGAAGGCGAGTCCAAAATTCGACAGTGGCCCTGCCGCGGAGATCCAGAAATCCGCGACTCTCGGGTTTCTGGTATTGAAAGGATTCACCGGCACCGGTTTGGCCCACCCGAAGCGAAAGCCTGAGAGAAACATCATGATGGTGCCAAGAAAATCGAGGTGTGCCAGCGGATTGAGCGTCAGGCGACCCATATCACGGGCGGTGGTATCACCAAAGCGCATGGCCGTCCAGGCATGAAAGTACTCATGAACCGTCAGCGAAAAGAGGATTGCCGGCGCGGCAATAAGTGCCCTCTGTAAAAAATCAGGACCAAACATTATGTCAAGACTCCTTTAACGTCTATCCTATCATACCAGTTTCAACAACCGGAATTCAAGTACAAATGTAAACAACCGACGGTTCCGGGTGACCGGAACCGTCCAAGTCAAAGCGATATCGCGCCGACGACCGGGCTTAGGAATAGATGCCTCTTAGCTGAACGACATCGACCACGCGCGTGATCGCTACCATGAAAGCCGCAATCCGCAAGCTTGATTTGCTCTTGAGCGACATATTAAGCACGTCGCTGAAAGCCATCACCATCTTCTCTTCAAGCCTCCGGTTTACTTCTTCTTCTGACCACGCGTAGCCGATCCGATTTTGCACCCACTCGAAGTAGGAAACAGTTACGCCACCGGCATTGCAGAGAATATCCGGAATAACAAGTATGCCGTTCTTTTCGAGAATTCTGTCCGCTTCCGGAGTCGTTGGACCATTGGCGCCTTCAGCGACGATCTTACATCTCAACTTCGCCGCATTCTTGTCGGTAATCTGATTTTCAAGCGCCGCGGGTATCAGGATGTCGACCTTTGCATACAAAACTTCCTCAGACTTGACTTCCTTGGCGCCATGGAATCCAAGTATCGATTTGGTTTTGTCGACATGGACAATGAGCTTGTTGATGTCGATGCCATTCGGATTATGAATGGCGCCGTTGACGTCGCCGACATATGTGAATTTGACTCCAAGTTCGTGAAGGAGCTTGGCCGATATGGAACCCACATTGCCGAAGCCCTGAACCGAAGCGGTGCTGCTCGACAGATCCAGTTTGAGGTGCTTTGCCGCTTCTCGAACGGCAATCATCACACCTCGACCGGTCGCTTCAGTGCGGCCCAACGACCCGCCCATATTGATCGGTTTGCCGGTTACCACGCTTGGGACTGAGTGGTTTTCGCGCATGGAGTAGGTATCCATGAACCAGGCCATAATTGCCGGACCGGTGCCGACGTCGGGCGCGGGGACATCGTCGTCAGGGCCGAAAAGATCGATCATATCCGCCACGTATCGACGGGTCAGCCGCTCAAGTTCGCCGGTGGACATCTTGAACGGATCACAAATTACACCGCCTTTGCCACCGCCAAATGGGATATTGACAACCGCGCACTTCCAGGTCATCCAGGCCGCCAGCGCCTGTACTTCGTCCAGCGTAACATTCGGGTGGAATCGAATTCCACCTTTTGCCGGACCACGAGCTATTGAATGCTGAACGCGATAACCGGTGAACATCTTGTAAGTGCCATCATCCATGCGGACCGGCAGATTCACAATCGTGCTCCGTCGAGGCATCTTGATGAAATCGAGCAATGACTTGTCGACATTGAGCTTCGCCGCCGCGGCATCGACCTGCTTCATCACGTTGCCAAACACTGAGATCGGAATGGTCAGGTCCTTGCGTGAGGCGACTGACTTTGAATGCTCCTGTTTCTTGGAGTTCGATCGCGTTGTCGATTCAGAACCGACTTTCTTCGGCATGGTTTTCCATCCTTGTTCGTGTTATTTGAGAAACTTTACTACTCTATTTAAGCGGTACTCTGGTGTCCGCATCGAAAAAACGCCAGGGATGTTCTCGGGCTTGTCTGATGCCTATGCGCGGCGATGTTCCAATGCTTGGAGGAATCCTGAAACGATCTTCGAGATAGATACTGTCTCCGGTCAAATCAAGGCCGTTATGCTCTCGTGACAGTCCGAATGCCCGACAGAATTTCCCCGGGCCCGACAACAGCTCAAGCTCGTTCTTCCCCGGCGAATTGTTCCGCATCACCTCCACCCCCTCAAGAGGCTCTCCCGCCCGGATAAGTACAGCGGCCGGTTTTCCGATCGATTCAGTGACGAAATTCAGACAATAGTACATGCCATAGATGAAATAGATGTACGTGATTCCCGGCTTGCCGAACATGACTTCATTTCGTCTGGTCATGCCCTTGGCCGCGTGGCATGCCGCGTCATCCTGTCCGATGTACGCTTCCGTCTCCACAATTCTTGCCGCTAACGGGCCGAGGGGTGAATGAAAGACGAGGCACTTGCCAATCAAATCGCGAGCAACATCCAGAGTCGGCCGATCATAGAACGATCGTGGGAGTTTGCGGCACTTTTTCATAGTTGAAGGCATCGCAAGACCACCAGCTTTATTCCTCGCAACCGGTCAGCGTGTCCGGGATCAGCGAGGCGGCCATCTCAAAATCGTAACCGACCTGCTCCGGACGATGCGCGTCTGACCCCAGTGTCCGGACTTCGACTCCCGCCTTCTTGGCCAGATTGATGATCTCCATACTGGGGTAGTATTCTTCACGCCCGTGCCGCATCCCGGCGGTATTGATCTCAATCCCCGTTCGACCGCTTTGCTTGAGCGCATCGAAAAGATCCCCCAGATATGGGTGGTGAATCGAACTGACCTTTTCGCCGTAGAACTCCCGGCCGTATTTCACGTAATAATCCAGATGGGCAATATTGTCGAACAGTCCGGATCTCGCCGCGAGGGTAGCCTGTCGATAGTATTTTTCAACCATCTGCTCGACCGATAATTTTGAAAACGCCTCTTCGTACGATGAGTGGCACGCGATGCATCGGTTATCCAGCTCGTGAATTCCGCAGAGTAAATAATCGAAGTCGAATTTCTCGCAAAGTCTGATCACCGCTTCTTCGCACCCTTCGTACCAGCCGAACTCAACCCCGAGCTTCACGGACAGCCCTCTGGCGTAAAATTTCTGCGCGGCCTTCAGTACGTCTTCAACGTACGGGGATAAATTGTCAGGCGTCACCGTTCTGACTTCACCCTTTACTGAGATGCCTGTTCTGGTTCCCTGCAGGCGAGGGTTGGAATCGTAGTGAGTGGTAAAACACAGTTCCGCCAGATTACGTTCCACGGCAGCCTGGCAGTATTCATCTACACTTCCTTTCGCATCGACGGAATACTCACAATGGCAGTGATAGTCCATCACCCCTTCGCGTTGTAGTGGCTCGATCTTCATGTCGTCAGGCAAAATAATCCCCTTTCAGAAACGGATTATTGACACGTTCGGCGCCGATCGTCGTGCTCGGCCCATGACCGGGATAACAGACAATGCTATTCGGTAGTTTCAGCAGTTTTGAGCTGATTGAATCAATCAAACGGGTGTGCGAACAGCCGGGGAAATCGGTTCGACCGATCGATCCATAGAAGAGGGTGTCACCAACAAAGACAACTCCCGCGGATTCATCAAGAAAGCATACTCCACCAGGGCTGTGTCCCGGAGTGGCCAGCACTTTGAATGAAAGATCCGCAATAACCAGCAACTCTTCGTCCTTGAGCCAGTTCACCGGCGGATCAACGGTGACGGCAGACTCCGTGAGCGCCGACATATTCGCAGTCGGGTCACTCAGAAGAGGCTGCTCACCATCTCCCGCGAAAACCGGAATACCGAAGCTCTGCCGGAGTGAGTTGACCGCGCCGATATGGTCGACGTGGCCGTGAGTCAAGAGGATCGCCTGCGGTGAGATGTCCTGTGATTTGATTGCCTCCAGAATCAGGTAGTCGTCCGCGCCGGGGTCAATTATGACTGCCTTGCGGGATTCAGCCTTCCAGTACAAATAGCAATTAACCTCAAATGCCCCAACCACAACTGTTTCTATATTCATTTGGTCGTTAAGATAGGTTGTGGACTGGTCTTGTCAACTCTATTCTGAGATTACCGTTTCAAGACCGGTCCGGCGGCGAGCGGAATCGCAGCAATCAGGCGCCGGGAAAATGCGGAATTGGCCATAAATTATACTTGCATATGTGAAAAAAGTCACATAACCTGTCGAATTGGATTTGACCTTAGCGAATAGAATGTATATATTTACGGATACTTTTTAGAGAGGAACTGAAAACAATGCTTCTGGCGGACATAAAATACCAGCTACCCGAATACCGGGAGAAACTCGACAAACTAGCGAGGTATCTTTGACATCGACGGCCGAAAAGCCCGTATAGCAGAACTCGAAAAGAAGTCCGCTGAACCTTCCTTCTGGGACGACAATCTGACCGCCCAGGCCGTCTTGAAAGAGATTGCCGCGCACCGTAAATGGGTGGAATCCTACAAGAAACTCGAATCTGACCTCCAGACCGTCCTGGAACTGCTTGAAATTGTTGGCGATGATGATAACTCCGAAGACGCCCTCGAACTCAAGCAGACTTACGAGCAGGTCGTTAAGGAACTCAACAACTTTGAGTTTACCTCCATCCTTTCCGGTCCGGATGACTATCGCGATGCTATTCTCACAATTCATCCCGGAGCCGGCGGCACTGAGTCGCAGGACTGGGCCGACATGCTCTTCCGCATGTACAACCGTTGGGCCGAGCGAAAGTCGTTCGAGGTTGAATTGCTGGACCTTCAGCCCGGCGACGAAGCCGGGTTAAAATCGGCTACTCTTAAGGTAAAGGGCGACTTTGCCTACGGATACCTGAAGGCAGAATCAGGTGTTCACCGACTCGTTCGCATCTCCCCATTCGACGCCAATTCAAGACGCCACACTTCGTTTGTCTCGGTTCACGTTTTTCCTGTGGTCGAAGACAGTGTCGAGATAGAGATCAAGGACGAAGATGTCCGGGTGGACACGTTCCGAGCCTCCGGTGCGGGCGGCCAGCATATCAACAAGACCTCTTCCGCCATCCGCATAACCCACATACCTACGGGAATTGTGGTCACCTGCCAAACCGAGCGCAGTCAGCACAAGAACAAGGACTCAGCGTTCAGCGTGCTCAAAGCGCGGCTGTATCAACTGCAAAAAGAAGAAGAACTCGCCAAGATGCAGAAATTTGAGCAGGCCAAGAAGAAAATTGAGTGGGGTTCGCAGATACGATCCTATGTCTTCCATCCTTACAACATGGTGAAGGATCACCGGACCGGCGCCGAGACATCGAACGTCCAGGCCGTCATGGATGGAGATATAGACCAGTTCATTCATGCGTATCTGAGCGACCCGTCTTTCAAAGAGGCACAAGTTTCAACCTAATTCATGTTGTTTCTCATTCAATCTGATTGGAGTGAATCATGGATGCGTTATCAGTAATTAAAGATAGAGCCAGACAGAAGAACCGTCGCGTAGTCCTTCCCGAAGGCACCGAACCCCGAGTGATCGAAGCAGCGAAGAAAATACTCGCCGCGAAACTGACGGGGGTCACCCTGCTGGGAGACCGCAAGGAAATCGAAACACTGGCCAAGTCAGCCGGACTGAATTTGTCGGAGACCGAAGTAATCGACCCTGCTCACGGCCCGGATTACGAAAGTTTCGTTGCCGACTACATGGAGCTTCGCAAGAAGAAAAACATCACACAGACCGAAGCCCGTGAAAACATGAAGAAGCCGCTCTTCTATGGAGCGATGCTGGTTCGACACGGAAAAGCCGATGCTTCGGTAGCCGGCTCGGTGAATACGACCGGTGATGTTCTGCGGGCGGCGATTCAGGTTATCGGACTGAAACCGGGAATCACCACCGTCTCCAGCTGTTTCATGATGACGGTGCCGAAATATCGCGATGAAACCAATAAGATATTTCTCTATGCCGACTCGGCAGTCGTCCCTAATCCGACCTCGGAGCAGCTTGCCTCGATCGCTGTCTCCACCGCCCAGACGATGGTAAATCTGCTGGGCATGGATCCGAAGATTGCCATGCTCTCGTTCTCGACCAAAGGTTCGGCCAGCCATCCCGATGTCGATAAAGTGATCGAGGCTGTGCGTATTCTCAAACGTGACCACCCGGAACTTAAAGTGGATGGCGAGCTGCAGTTGGATGCGGCGATCGTTCCCGAAGTGGCGAAGAAAAAATCCCCTGATTCGACAATTGGCGGCAACGCCAATGTTCTGATTTTCCCCGACCTCGACGCCGGTAACATTGGTTATAAACTGACTCAGCGCCTGGCCAATGCCACGGCTACCGGACCGATTATCCAGGGACTGGCATTGCCGGCCAACGACCTGTCGCGTGGATGCTCTGCTGATGATATCGTTGATGTAACCGCAATCGCGGTGCTTATGAAAGGGTAGGTATGAGTGTAAGTCAACTGGCTCGTGAAATCAAAGAGTCGCCGACGCTTCGTCTGAACGAAGCGGCCCGACTCCTCAAAGAACGGGGTGAACCGGTAATTCACCTCGGTTCAGGAGAGCCCAAAAGTAAGGTTCCCCTGGACGCCATCCTGAGTTGCGCGGCAAAACTTCGCACGGCCGACATTCGCTATACGCCGACCGAAGGAATCCCGTCGTTGATTCAGGCAGTAGTCCGCTACACCGAAGAAAATTACGACAAGGTGATCGGCCCGGAGAATGTTCTTGTCTCATCAGGCGCCAAACAGGCGATTTACAACCTGATGATGACAATCATCAACCCGCAGGATGAGGTCATTATTCCCGCGCCTTACTGGGTGAGCTACCCGGAGATCGTCAAAATGGTCTATGGTGTACCGGTTATCGTGAAGCCGGAGGACGGGAGATTTCACCCGCGTATGCAGGACATTACCCAGGCGGTCAGTTCTTATACCAAGGCTATCGTCATCAATTCTCCAAACAATCCGTCGGGAGCAGTCTACTCCGCGGATTTCATTCAGGAAATAGTGGAGTTTTGTGAAAGAAAAGGCATCTATCTCATCATGGATGACATCTATCACAAACTCGTTTTTGATAATACGACCGCGGTTTCCTGTTACAAATACTCGAAGGATGACACGGATTCCTCGAAACTTGTCGTGGTCAACGGTGTGTCCAAAATGTACGCCATGACCGGCTTCCGCATCGGCTGGACAATCGCAAACAAGAAGATCACGGCCGCCATGATCAACGTCTCGGCGCAGAATACTTCCTGTCCCTCGGTTATCCTGCAGACCGCAGCGGCCGGCGCCCTCAACGGTGTACAGAGTTCGGTCGAGAGTCTTCGACTCACGCTTGAGAACAGCCGTAACATTATGGTCAATGAATTGAAGTCATTTACCGGCGTACGGCTGATCGCCCCGCAGGGGACTTTCTACTGCCTCCCTGATTTCAGCGCCTATCGGATGAGTTCGACCGAATTGTCCAAGTTCCTTCTCGAAAAAGCGCTGGTGGTTACGGTGCCGGGGGTGGAATTCGGCATGGAAGGTCACCTTCGCCTGAGCTATTGCGGAACGGTCAAGGAAATCACCGAGGGTATCGCCCGTATCAAGTGGGCGCTGGATCCTGACTCCCCCAACGAAATCTATATCGGTGATCGGAAACTCAGGAGGGATTGGAAATGAGCCACTATATTCTCGACCTCAAGACACCCGCGCTTTCAATCGCAAAAGCAGTAAAGGCCGAGTATGGCCTCAAAAACCATGGATTCCGGAATCTCAATAACGTCTATTGGAATCTCCCGACCGAGGCCTTGTACGAGGAGGTTGTTTTCCGATCCGAAGGCAAGATTTCGTTCATGGGGCCGCTGGTCGTCAATACCGGCAAACACACTGCCCGCTCGGCTAACGACAAGTTCGTCGTTCGTGAGCCTGACAGCGAAAAAAACATCTGGTGGGGCGAATACAACCGCCCATTCAGTATCGACAAGTTCAACCTCGTCTTCCAACGCCTTCAGGGATTCATGCAGGGCCGTGACCTGTTCGTTCAGGACTGCTATGCGGGCGCCGATCCGAATTACCGCCTACCCGTTCGGATTATTACCGAATATGCCTGGCACAGCCAGTTCGTTCGAAACATGTTCATCCAGCCGGAAACCCATGACGAGATGCGTCGATTCGTACCCGAATTCACGGTCATCTCGGTACCATCGTTTCAAGGAATGCCCGAGATCGACGGCACGCTGTCGGAAACATTCATTCTTCTCAATTTCGATCAGAAAATCTGCCTCATCGGCAATTCCGGCTATGGCGGTGAAATCAAAAAATCAATATTCACCGTACTCAACTATCTGTTGCCGCTTGAAGGCGTGCTGAGCATGCACTGCTCGGCGAACGTCGGCAAAGGTGGTGACGTTGCCGTGTTCTTCGGTCTTTCCGGCACCGGTAAGACCACTCTCTCGGCCGACCCGAATCGATTCCTGATCGGTGACGATGAGCATGGGTGGAGCGATGACGGTGTGTTCAACTTCGAGGGTGGTTGCTATGCGAAAGTCATAGCTCTCTCCCCTACAGCCGAACCGGAGATCTACGCGTGTACGCGTAAGTTCGGTACAATTCTCGAAAATGTCGTTTTCGACCCGGTCTCTCGGCTTCTTGATCTCGACGATGAGCACCTGACCGAGAACACGCGGGCTGCCTATCCCCTGGATTATATCGACAACGCCGTTCCCTCGAAAATGGCGGGTCACCCGAAGAATATCATCATGCTTACCTGCGATGCGTCAGGGGTCATGCCGCCAATCGCGAAATTGACTCCGGACCAGGCGATGTATCACTTCATTTCCGGGTACACTTCGAAAGTCAGCGGAACCGAAGTCGATTTAGGTAAAGAGCCTGAAATCACCTTCTCAGCCTGCTTCGGCGCCCCTTTCATGGTACATCGTCCGTATCACTATGCGGAGATGCTCAAGAACAAAATCATGAAGCACGGAGTAAACTGCTGGCTGGTAAACACTGGATGGACCGGCGGTTCGTATGGTATTGGCAAGCGCATGTCGATCCATCACACGAGAACCTTGCTGAACTCGGCGCTGGACGGCAAACTGCTCAATGTCGAGTACTACACTGATCCGGTATTCGGTTTCCAGGTTCCAAAGAAGTGTGAAGGAGTGCCGGATAAGGTCCTCAATCCGGCCGACACGTGGGGCGATAAAGCGGCCTATGAGGATAAGTATCTCCAATTGGCTTCGCTATTTATCGAGAACTTCAAGAAGTTTCGCGA
The DNA here is from genome assembly GCA_964371785.1 of uncultured Ignavibacteriales bacterium. GTDB lineage: Bacteria > Zixibacteria > MSB-5A5 > GN15 > FEB-12 > CAVQCT01. The sequence continues at coordinate 41,594 of CAYJOL010000001.1, forward strand.
CGACTGTCCGCCTGAGATTATCAAGGCCGGTCCGCGACGCGATGTTTCGCTGAATTACAAGAAATAAGGTTATGAAAGTTCGTTGCCGTCTTAACTACGGACGGCAACGAACCTCCCCATGACACGCGGTGGCAACCGGCCCCCCGCCTCGGGAGAACTTTTATTGCTATCCGGCTGTTACATGACCGTATATTTGATAATTGTTATTGGCACCATGCACAAAAGGAGCACCAATGCCTACGTATGAATATCGCTGTACTGAATGCGGCCATGAGTTTGAGGAATTTCAGGCGATCAGCGATGCACCTATCACGATATGTCCGGAGTGCAAGGGCAAGACGGAAAGAGTAATCAGTGGTGGCACCGGCCTTATCTTCAAAGGCTCAGGTTTCTACATAACTGACTATAAGAATAAGAATCGTAGCTCGGACAGCGGCGACAGCGGAATTACGAAACCGAGCAGTTCGGCTTCCACGGGCGACAAACCGACGCCATCGACAAATTCCAAGAACTGAAGAGAATGCACCAGTGACGGCTTCGCTCACAGATTTCGGCCCGCTGCGTCAAGCACTGACCGACGCCAGCCGTCTGGTCACCGATGTAGCCGATTATGAGTCGTACTACCACGACGCTACATCGGACTCCGGACAGCCGGACGCCATCCTGTTTGCCGAGTCAGAGTCCGACATTCTCGCGGCCGTGCGGTTTTGTCGTGAACGGCAAATTCCGTTGGTCCCGCGCGGGGCCGGCAGCGGACTGTCCGGTGGCGCCGTTCCTCTTCCCCACAGTCTCGTGCTTTCCACCGAACGGATGCGCAAGCTCAGAATTGACCCCAGAGCACAGACCGCTTTCTGCGGCCCCGGGGTTATCACGAAGCACATTCTTGATGCCGCAGAGGAGTTCGGTCTCACCTATCCCCCTGACCCGGCCAGTTACGAGGAATCCACTATCGGCGGAAACGTTGCGGAAAATGCCGGTGGACTTCGCTGCAGGCGTTTTGGCGTCACCCGTGATTATGTAGTCGGGCTCCTGGGAATGACCATGCAGGGCGAAATGGTGAGCACGGGCATCTACACTCCAGCCGAGGGCTTCGGCATAGGCGATGTTTTCATTGGATCAGAAGGGACGCTGGTTGTCATTACCGAAATTGCTGTCAAACTGGTGCCAATTCCTACCCCGGGCACGACGATTCTGGCCGTATTCGACAATCCTACCAGTGCCGCCCAGACGGTGACGGACATCACACGGGCCGGAATTGTTCCGTCCGTACTGGAATACATCGACGGTGATGCGGCGGCCTGTTCGAACGAATACGAAAAAACCGAAGGGCTGGATGATGCCGCGGCAATTCTGTTGATTGAAACGCCGGGTGAGCAAAACGAACTCATCGCCGGGCAAATCGGTGAAATATGCCGCCGGAATCGGTGTTCACATATTCGCACGGAGAGTGACCCTCAAAAAGCCGAACACCTGTGGAAAGTCCGACGGAACATCTCCAAAGCGGTTAAAGCTATGTCTCGAATTCGGATTTCGGAGGATGTTGCCGTTCCCAACTCCAAATTCCCTGTTTTGGTCGCGTTTGTCGGTCAACTGAACGCTTCCAACTCGATTCGTATCAATTCGTATGGCCACGCCGGCGATGGAAACTTACATGTCAATTTCGTGTCAATGTCAGGTAGTGAGGAAGATCGGTTACTTATCGACAAGCTCATTCCAGTACTGCTTAAAAAGGCCATCGAACTGGGCGGAACACTGTCGGGAGAGCACGGCATCGGCCTGGCCAAGCAGAAATACCTGAATTTTGAATTCGATCCCGAGACCTTGGCGGCGATGAAGAATTTCAAAGCCGTTTTTGACCCGGCCGGACTTCTCAATCCGAACAAGATATTCCCGGTGATTGCATAGACCCATTGCGTGCGGTCAATAGGTGTACTCCGAAGCCACAAAGAATCAAACGGTTCTTTATTGTTGTTTCCTCCTGATGGTCGTAGAACCAACTATGGCTTGAAGACTGTTTAATCGAATTGTGCAAAACTCGTAGTGTGTATTTTTCGACAACAGCAGACCATCAACAATCGGTATCTTCTCCCTCATAAGTGTATCTGAATCCAGATCAACTACCGCCGCCTGATACGTCACCGTAGAATCAACTATGAGCCAATAGTTGACCACGCAAAGCTGGTCGCGTACGAACGACAATTCTGAGTCAATGTTTCTAGCCGCTTTAAATGGAACTTCTAGAACTTGGGGAGTTTTAACATAACCGGTCGCGTTCCTGTGAAATATATTGATGTAGTTTCTACCATTGCCGGCGGTGAAAACTAAGAGTGGATTGCCGGAGTCGGCGATCAACAAATGTGGGTAAAGCGTATTACCATCGAGGTTAGCTTTGTCTATCCTTGAGACCAGTCCGTCCGTTAATCTAACCACAAGAATCTCTTTCGGCGACTGAAACGCATAGGCGGATCCATCGGCACTGACTGATGAGAAAGGCAGCTCGGCATAAGCCAAGGGGATCGAATCGTAGGTCACCGACTCGTGAAACCCCGGCACAGAGTAAAGGGTCAACCTTCCGCCATCGCGATATAATAACAAAGTGTCCTGAATAATTTTTATGTCCCAATTTCCGGACCTACTCACGAACGACGCAACAAGCTCACCAGCAGCATCGTAAACTTCCGGCCTGTTGAAGTCATTCCCGACATCATAAAGAGCATAGCAGTATCTCCCGTCGGGAGATAGAGTCATCGTTGACCTTGTGAAAATGGGGCCAAACACGACTTCTCCATGACTATTTCGTCCTGACCATTTATATTCCTCACGCTGGGCAAGAGAAAACTCGCCGGTCAGAAGCATGTTAGCTTCAGACGCGAAAGATAAGTGAAAAAACAGCCACCCGTCATCTGCAGGTATCGATACGGAAAGTCCGTATGGAGTCATGATCCGCAGGTTCTTTCGATCCTGTTCGACGATTGCGATAGCTGAATCGCTTGCCGCAAAGTGAAACACCCAACCGACAGCAGGCAAATCCACGATCGTCTTTACTTGTTTGCTCTCGAATTCCAAAGCAGCCGACAAGCCGGTGCCGATGAGTAGAAAGCTGAGCACGGTAGCAACAAAAACCCCTTTGAACATAAGACCTCCTCACGAATCATTTTCTTCGCAACCACGACTGGTATCGCCTGTTTGCACACGTTGATTCTGTCCTGCTAATGAAGTAATGTGATGAACAACCAACGATGATATCTCCTCCCTCAAAAGAACAAAACAACATCTGGATTTAGAGTCAAGGTTCTTGTGCGTCGCCTGCAAACAAAACAGAGCCTCGCAATTCACAGACACTTTCTCAAAAGAGGCGAAGATATATCGTCAGATGGCCCAATCAAGATGTGGGCATTATAGACTATTTGAGTACTGTTTACAGCACAATAAAATATGGCGAAATTCAAACACTCAACCACATTTAACCGTGGACGGCGGCTCACCGTATAGATTGGCTGTGCAACGACCTTGCCAGCAACCCCGATCATAAGTCGGGTAACTTGTTGCCATACAAACATTAACATACGACCTCAGACCGGCGACTGACCTGAGTTCTCATAGCGGCCTTTTTGCCCATATCCGCTTGACAATTAAAGACGGTTTTAGTAATATACGGGCAATGTGAAATGTTTCACATAATTAGGATTGGTAGTTAGCATCCTAGTAAACCTTTTGATATAACAAAGGAGTTTCTCATGGCCAAGACCCTGAAGGAAAAACTGGCCGGAATAATCCCCAAACTTCGTGAAGAAAGAAAAGAATTGGTCACGAAGTACGGAGATAAGGTTATCTCGGAAGTAAATGTGGCGCAAGCCATCGGCGGCATGCGTGGCATCAAAGGAATGGTCTGTGACACCTCGGTCGTCGAACCCGACAAAGGACTGATCATTCGTGGCATGCCCATCCTCAAGCTCAAAGATAAACTACCCGAAGAAATCTTCTGGCTGCTTATTACCGGCGAACTCCCGTCCGCGGACGAGTTGAAGGGTCTTCAGAAGGAACTGAAGGAACATGGTGAAGTCCCCGGTTATGTCTGGAAGGTGCTCAAGGCGATGCCGAAGACCTCTCATCCGATGGCAATGCTTGACACCGCCATTCTTGCGATGGAAAACGAATCCGTCTTCCGTAAACGCTATACCGAAGGTATGGGCAAGGAAGATTACTGGGTTCCGACCCTTGAGGATGCGTTGATCATTATCGGTACGATTCACACGATCGCCGCCGGCATCTATCGCATCAAGTACAAAAAGGGCGACCTCATTGAGCCGTCGAACAAACTCGACTGGGGCGCTGACTATGTCAAGATGCTCGGCCTGCCTCCGAAGAAGGGTCAGACCGCCGAAATGATGCGCCTGTACCTCACCCTGCACTCCGATCACGAGGGTGGCAACGTTTCAGCGAACACCTGCCACACGGTCGGTTCCGCTCTGTCCGATGCGTTCTATGCCGTCTCCGCCGGTTTGAACGGTCTGGCAGGCCCTCTGCACGGTCTGGCCAATCAAGAATGCCTCGGTTGGGTTCTCGACACTATGAAGAAGTTCAAGGGTGTACCGACTGAGAAACAGATTGAGGATTATGCGTGGGAGACCCTAAATGGCGGTCAGGTAATCCCGGGTTACGGTCACGCCGTTCTCCGCGTCACCGATCCGCGCTTCACCGCATTCAATGAATTCGGCAAGAAGTATCTGAAAGACGATCCGGTGTTCCAGACCGTCGATCGCGTTTTCACCGTCGTGCCGAAAGTCCTGGAGAAACAGGGCAAAGCCAAGAACCCGTGGCCGAATGTAGACGCTGGTTCCGGCGCGCTGCTGTATCACTATGGCTTGAAGGAGTTCGAATACTATACGGTATTGTTCTCAGTATCCCGTTCTCTGGGTATGCTGTCACAGCTGGTGCTTAATCGTGCTTTGGGCACGGCGATTACCCGTCCGAAGTCGGTTTCCACCGCATGGCTCAAGGCCCAGGTTACGAAGTAACTCCTCCTGTATATATTTCGTGTTTCTAATAGAAGCGGCTCGCGAGAGCCGCTTTCTTATTTGGCTGCTAGGTGAGTATTAAACGGCGGGAAAACTGATCACAAAACACGCGCCGCCAAGCGAACTGGGTTCGTAGGCAATCTCTCCGTCCATGTCTGTGACTATCTTGTAGACAGTAGACAGACCCAGGCCGGTCCCTGTTTGTTTGGTCGTGAAGAATGGGGTAAAAAGCTTCTCGCGAGCGGATTCGGGGACCCCCCGTCCGGAATCCTCGAATCTAATAACCACCCTATCAGCCAGTCTCTCCGCCGATACATGGATCTTTCCCGGTTTCGCCTCCAACGCCTCTTTGGCATTATTAAACAGATTCATCAGCACCTGTTTCAGATGGTCCTTCTCCCCCTTTACGAGGAGAATTCCGGTCGAGTCAACCGTCAGGTCGATCTCCAGCCGGTTCGCTTCAAATTGCGCAAGGCCGACAAACTCATCAAGCACCTGCTTGAAGTCAACATCCTTTCGCCGTTGCTGATCTTCACGCGTTAGAGCAAGAAAACGTGTAATGATCTCATTGAGCCGTTTTGTCTCCCGTTTTATCTGTTCGGTAAATGATGAAAATTCCGCAACATTTTCGGTTGGCCGGAATTCCGCGGCCAGACGCTGTATGGCAATGGAAATGGCGTTCAACGGATTTCTGATTTCGTGGGCAACACCGGCGGCCAGATTGCCCATTTCGGACAATCGTTCTTTGCGCGACGAACGCCGCTGGAGGTCGCGATAGAGTGTCAGATCGTAGAGCACGGCGACAATCCCTTTAACCTGCTCGCCATCTCGAAGCTGTGATGTCGATATCAAGAGCTCCTTTGTCTTTTGGCCAAGCACCAGCGATATTTCCTTATCAGCCGACTCCTGTCGGCCCCCAATGATCGATGTAAAGGTCAGGTCGGGGTGGTTAATGACGCTGTCCCAGGGGCGGCCAACGATACCGGTCGAATCAATTATGCGCTCGAAAGCTGCATTAGATAATGTAATTGCACCTGAGCTGTCTGTTGCCGCGACTCCTATTCGCATTTCGTCAAAGATCCGTTCAGAGATCGACTTGATTTCCAGATACTGGCGGGCAATTTCGTGTCGCTTGCTTCGGCTGTTTATATAGAGCAAGAGAAAGACAACCAGTATGAGCAAGATGGACGCCAGAGCAATCATTTGCAGGTCATACCCCCGGTTGATCGCCGTGAACCGGTCGAGAGTCAATCCGACCCGCAGCAGACCGAACGGATAGTCTTCGGTCGCAAACGGCTTCACTAATTCAAGAACCTTCGTGTCCTCGAATACATACTCCCGGTGCATGACGGTATCACTTTCCAGAGCCGCCGAGAGAAAGGGATCGGACTCGATTGACAGAAGTTGGCCGGTCTTGCGCGACGCAAAGATGATGCCGTCGGTGGACTGGTACAAAATGTACTCGACACCTTTTTCCTCGGCCATTTTCTGTGCGAGATAGCCAATCTGAGTTTTTTTGAGCGCTTCGACATAATAACCAGCATCGGCGATTAACAGAACAATTCTGTCGAGCTTGTTCGACATCTCGATATAATAATGAATCATTTCATCCGGGCTGGATCCCTGATCAAGCAAAAGAACATAGTTCGTCTGAGGATTGGCAATAAGTTGATCGACTTCTTTGGTCACGAAGTCAGGTGGTCGAAGAACCGAGCCGCGCGCCACTCCGCCTGCCACCATGGACGAGTCCATCCTGTAAACGAACACAGCATACAGGCTGTGCGTGGCGGCGATTTGGACCAGATCGGTGTCGTTTAATTTATTCAGTTCGATCTGACTGATATCGGTGACAATCTCGCTGAACCGCTTGTGAACCAGGTAGTCAAAGAAGTGTTCGGATTCAATTGCGTTTTCGGCCGCCCGAGTAAGAGCCTCGGTGAAAGCCGTACCTTGCATGACCAGGAGCTTATAGCTATCTGAGCGGCTCTCCCGAATGCCAAACCAGGTGATAATCAGAACGGTTAAAGCAAGAATAATGATAATTGCGATAAGCAGGCGCCGGTCGAATGCGCCCCGAGCGGTTGCATTGTTGCGAACCTTTGGCATGAATTGAAACTATTCTGGTGTTGGTCTCATGGCAACAAAAAGTTACAGCGCGGGCGTCGCGAAGGCGGTCGCCTCAGGCCCGGAATTCGGTTCGCCCCTCTCATCCGAAGTTCGATGATTCACCGGTATACAGCACGCGAATTTGGCTCCGGACGTCCTGGCGTAACTGATTCTGGCGTTATGTATGTCAATAATCTTCTGACACGTGATAAGGCCGATACCGTGACCGGTCGGCTTGGTTGTAAACCGCTTTTTGAACAACCAGCTTTCCTTTTCGAGCGCCACCCCCGGTCCATCGTCCTCGACCACCAGCGACAACGACGGCTCACCGTCCCCATCTGTCAAGTCAGTCGAAATCCAGATATGTTTCCCGCCCTCTTTGTCAGTCAGAGCCTCGGTCGCGTTGTACACGAGATTGACAACGAGTTGCTGTATTTGGCCAACATCAACTTCTACCAAGGGAATGTTGTGTCCGAGGTTGGTGACAACCTCTACCTCATCGAATTTGTTCTGCGGTTTCAAGAAGGCCAGCACTGTCTCGACCAGTTGGTTTATGTCAATTTTGTCAAACTTGGTGTTGCCGTCGTTGACGTCCATAAGCCCATCCGTGAAGCGTGCAATTTTATCTACTGTACCTTTCATCAGGTCGAGTTTCCGGGTAATTTTCTCCATATCACCTTTTTTCAGGAACAACGGCATCAACTCAATATTGCCGGAGAGAATGGCGAGGAAATTGTTGATTTCATGGGCGATATCGCCGGCCATCTCTCCTTTCGTGTAGTACCTATCGAGCCGGATCATCATCTCCTGAAAACTTTTGCTCTCGGAGATATCCCGAATGATCAACATATATGCCGCTACGTCGCCGTGCCGTCCAAGCACGCTCGATATCGTCACGTATCCCGGGAAAAGAGTATTGTCATTGCGTTTGCACAAGAGTTCCAGGTTTGCCACACCCGATTCCCCGGGATGCCAGTCCATATCGCCGGCTGGATTCCTGAACAACTCCTGAACGTTCATGCCACACGCATCCCCTTCGGACATGCCAAATACTTCTTCCGCCTTGCGATTAAATACGGTAATGACGCCGTCGGTCGTAGCGGAAACAATGCCTACAGGCGAACTCTCGATGAGCGTGCGGAAATGATCCTGAGATTCCCGAAGCATTTGATTTGTCTTCTTCAAGTTCGCGTTGTACTTCCTCAATTTCGTATGACTATTCCAAAGCCCGCGAGACATCGTGTTAAAAGCAGTCGACAGACGGTCCAGTTCGGCGTCACCGCCTGGACTTACTACATAGTACAGCTCACCGCTGCCGGTTTTCTCGAAGCCACGGATCAGTCTTCGCAAGGGGTCACGAAACTTTTTATTCAACAGGTAAACCGCCAGTAAGGAAACCAGTGTCGAAGCAAGAAACAGCAATACGAGTGCATATACGAGACGTGTCCGGCTCGCCATCACGTAGGCCTGCTCAAATACAGTTGCCAGCACAGCCTGATGATTTCCTCGTAGTTTGAATTCGTAGTAATATACCGCGTGATGACCGACTGGCGATGCCGGGATAAGCACCTCTTCGGCCAGACCCATCTGATAGTCGACAATTCTGGAGTCGATAAGGTCGTTTTGCTCAAGCTCGTGTCCCGAGGTCAGATTCGACGTATATGCCGATTTCAAAGACAATCCTCGAACCGTGCCATCGCTTGGATCCTTTAGATACAATCGTGCCTCTGCTATACGACGGGGGCCGAAGACCGCAGCGAGAGCAGACATCGTCGAATGCTCAAGGGTCGAGTCCAGTGACTTCGCCCCGGATGCTGCGCACGCTGAATCGAGGATTGCACCGACATGCGTGAACTTTTGTTTGAGGGCGAAATATCCTGGATCCTGGATATAATCTTCGCCCGGAAACAAAATAATCATCGCCAGAGCAGTGAAAATGAAAATGACCTGGACGATTATGATATTGCTCAGCCTGGTCAGTAATCCCGGTTTGAATCTCATGGCAAGTAATTCCCGTCAATGTACAGGTGCTATTTACCTGTATATCGACAGTCCGAAGGTATTTTTGATTCCGGGATGGATGAAACAGAAATAAAATATGGGAGTGGTGGAGGGGGGATGCCCGACTCTAACGTCAGGTGGCTGGAGATCCAGCGCGCACCACTCCCAAATTTTGTACTAATTCAGAAACATCAAAAACTAGAAAAGCAAGACGTATGCCGTTAGAAACCGGTAGTAAATAGAAAATTACGAGTCTATGATAACATATAACCTATTGATCGGCAAGAGATAAAAGAGCGTTACCCAACAAACGGTTTAGCTCCGCCTCAAAAGCTACATCAAATGAAAAACAATGTGCAAGAACTTGCGTGCAACTCTTGGTCTCAGATGAACTCTGCCGACTACACAGCCGCGGTTTGTCGGATTGGCGTAACCAACTCTACAACAAAGTGTTCGAGCAAACCCGAGAAACCGAAAACTGTTTACACTCGATTGGCAAATTTATCTTCGAGCGACTCAATATACTTCTCCGCCGCAACTGCTGCGGTTGTACCATCACCTACGGCGTTCGTAACCTGGCGTACAAGTTGCGCCCGGACGTCCCCACAGGCAAAAATGCCGGGGACTGAAGTTTCCATCTTGAAGTCGGTGATGATGTAACCGCCTTCATCAGTCTTCAGACTCTCACGTGTTATCCTTGAGTTCGGCCGGAACCCGATATATGGGAATATCGCACCCACATCGAGTTTGCTCGTCTTCTCCGTCTTTAGATTGCGAAGCGAGAGATGGGAGACTTTCTGAGCGTTACCGTGGATCTCGTCAACAACCGTATCCCAAATGAATTCCACTTTCGGATTGTCAAAAGCGCGCTGTTGAATGATTTTCGCGGCCCGAAGTTTGTCGCGACGATGGATGATATAGACTTTGGACGCGAATTTCGTAAGGTAGGTTCCCTCTTCAACCGCAGCATCTCCTCCGCCCACGACGGCAATGATCTGATTGCGGAAAAACGCACCATCGCAAATGGCGCAATACGAAACACCTTTGCCGCTGAATTCTTTTTCGCCGGGGATATTCAAGAAGATCGGAGACCCGCCGGTTGACAGTATCACCGCTTTCCCACGATATATATTTCCCGACGCACAGCGGGCGGTGCGATATTCGCCGTCGACATACACTTCCTCAACTTCTTCCATTTCTATTTGCAGGCCGAACTTCTTGGCGTGATCAGTGAATTTCATAGCCAACTCGGCACCCTGGATATGCTCAAATCCCAGGTAGTCCTCGACTTCGCCGGTAATCGCTATCTGCCCGCCCGGCAGATATTTTTCCAGAACAACCGTCTTACGATTGGCTCTTGCTGAATACATGCCGGCGCATAGTCCGCCCGGACCACCACCAACTATGACGACATCATACTCTTTTACTTCGGCCATGTTTTACCTCATATACTTTCGCAACCCATCCTCCAGTTTGACAGGCTCAATGTGAAATATCCGTTTCATCTCTTTGATATCACCGACATTCTCTTCGAGCAGCATGCTTATCTGGTCCCGCGTGAGTGGGGCCGGGTTTAACAGCTTCTCCATAATGAAGGCGACAGAGTTCATCAACAGCAGCGGAAGACGGATGTTCACCCGCCGCTTATTTAGAATGCGCTTTATTATATGCAATATCTGCAAAAACTCAAGCTTTTCGGGGCCGCCGAGTTCGATAATCTCCCCCGAAGCCTCCGGAAGGGTTAAACAATGAGCCAGTGCTTCGGTCAGATCATCGATGAAGATCGGCTGGAGACGATATTTCCCACTGCCAATGACAGGAATGAAGGGCGACCAACGTATCAGCCTCACAAACGTGTTTACAAAACCATCCCCCGGCCCGTAGATGATCGAGGGGCGAAAGATTACGCAATCCAATCCCGAGAGTATCACCGCCTGTTCGGCTTGATACTTCGATTGATGATATTTCGTTCGAGAATGAGCCGAAGTACCCATGGCCGAAAGATACACTATCTTGGATACTTTCTGGCGTTGGCACGTGTCCACCAACTGCCTGGTGGCTTCGGTTACCGTTTTGTCAAACGTCTTCGCCTTCGTCTCGGCAATTATCCCTACCAGATGAAACACCGCATGGTTCCCGGAACATAATTGTTCCAGAGCAGAGCGGTCTTCTACCGATCCCCTGACAACGCGGACCTGTTTCCCGAAGAGTTCTTCGCCGTGATGCGAGTGCGAGAGAATCGTGATCTCATGGTTTTCGCGAAGCAATCGCTCGACCAGATGGCGACCCACAAATCCTGTCGCACCGGTAACGGCGATTTTCACCAGTCTATCCCCTTCTGAGCGAGTATCCCTTTCTGGTACGGATGCTTGATCTCCTTCATCTCGGTCACCAGATCCGCCCTTTGCTGCAGGCTTTCGGTTGCATCGCGTCCCGTAATGACCAGATGTTGGGTTTCGCCTCTGGCGGCAAGGATCCGATCGACTTCGTCATCGGTAACCAGCCCCAGGTTCACTGCGACATTGAGCTCATCCAGAATTATCAATCGATACTCACGGGAAGTAATTTTTTCGATCGCGAGTTCAACACCCTTTTTCGCCGCCTCACGATGCTCATCGAATGATTTATTATCATCGACAATGCCCACGAAGCCCTCTCCCACCGTGAACAGTTCGACGTTCGGCTCCAACCGTTTGATGCCTTTGAGTTCACCATATTTCCAACTGCCCTTAACGAACTGGATAATACAGACTTTCCAATTATAGCCGACTGCCCTGACACACATTCCCAAAGCGGCGGTGGTTTTTCCTTTTCCATTGCCCGTGTAGACGATTAGCAGGCCAAGTTCTTTAGTCTGGTCTTTTTCGGTCATCCTTGCCTCGTTTCTTGCCGAATTTGATATATGCGTAATATCAGCAAAATTCCGCGAAAAGTCAATCGGTTAATACATCATAACTTAACAGCGAATCATCCGGTCGAATTTGTGAAAAAAATAACCAATTTTTATTGACATTCAAGTCTATTATCCGTATACTTAGAGCAGATAATATGGAGTTTGTATAACACTATACCAATTACCCCCTTGGTGGGTTAGCAATACCAAGCCGAAAGAAGGTTGCCATGCAGTTTACAAAAGCTGAGGAATACGGGATGCTCGGGGTACTCTACCTGGCAGACAAAGACAACAGTTCGGTGACGCCGTTGTCTGAAATCTCGGAGGCGAAAGACATCCCCGAGAAGTTCCTCGCGAAAATCTTTCAGTCACTTTCACGGTCAGGCATTGTTCGCTCTCATCGCGGTGTCCGGGGCGGCTTCACGCTGGCAAGGAAGCCGGAAGAAATCACGATAAAAGAAGTTCTGGAATCGATCCAGGGCCCGTATCACCTGATAAAATGCGTCAAGGATACGGATGTGTGCAACAAGAGTGATTTCTGCGCGCTCAGAGAACTCCTTGTCATGGCAGAAGAAAAGCTGGTAGCCGTCTTTGAAGGACATACACTCGCCGATCTGGTCCAGTGGCAAAAGGACCGCGTCGTTAGCGTGTAGAGCAAGCAAAAAAACCGGCTTCACCGGGCGATTCTGGTTTACATACGCTCGCAAATCGCATATCTTCGGACGACTTGAAACGAACCTGTGAAGAAGGATGTGTGATGCCGGTCAAATCTGATCGATGGATCATCGAGATGGCCAAGAACCATCGGATGATCGAGCCGTTTTCGGAGACGCAAGTGCGCCAGGGATGTAGTTTTGGTGTCTCTTCATATGGTTATGATATCAGCCTGTCCGATGAATTCAAGATATTCGATCCCCGGGGCCTCGCTGAAGTGAACCCCAAGGTTGATTTTTCTCCTCATTTTCAGGACATCAAAGCAGAATCTGTTCTCATCCCGCCGAATTCGTTCGTGCTGGCCAGAACACGTGAGTATTTCAGAATTCCTCGGAATGTGATCACGGTTTGCTTTGGGAAATCGACCTATGCAAGATGCGGTGTGGTAGTGAACGTGACGCCGTTTGAACCTGAATGGGAGGGATTTGCCACCATTTCCCTGTCCAACACCACTCCCCTGCCCGCACGCGTTTTCGCCAATGAGGGCATTGCGCAGATTCTCTTCCTGGAAGCGGCTGAAGATTGCTTGCTTTCGTATAAGGACAAGAAAGGAAAATATCAGGGTCAACAGGAAATCACCCTGTCAAAATCGGAGTAGTTTCCGATAAATTGCCGGTCTAAAGGTATTACAAAGAGACGTTAGTATTTTCTCAGGAGTTGATGATGTTAGAAAAGACAGTCACAAATAAAGAACCGCAAGAGTCGACGCCCAGCAAACGCAAACGCCGAATGGTGACAATCGATGGTAATTCGGCTGCGGCCCATGTCGCTCATGCGACCAACGAAGTAATCGCCATTTACCCCATCACGCCGTCGTCCAACATGGGCGAAATCGCGGATGAGAAATCAGCCGCCGGAGAGAAGAATATCTGGGGCGTGATCCCCGATGTGGTAGAAATGCAGTCCGAGGGCGGCGCCTCGGGCGCGGTCCACGGCGCATTGACCACCGGCGCGCTGACCACCACCTTCACGGCCTCCCAGGGTCTGCTGCTGATGATTCCCAACATGTTCAAAATCGCAGGTGAGCTGACTCCGACGGTGTTCCATGTATCAGCGCGCGCGGTCGCCACCCATGCCCTGTCGATTTTCGGTGACCACTCCGACGTAATGGCGACTCGTTCGACCGGATTCGGACTGATCGCTTCCGGATCTGTGCAGGAAGTGATGGACATGGCCCTCATCTCACAGGCCGCCGCATTGGCCAGCCGCATTCCAATGGTGCACTTTTTCGACGGCTTCAGAACTTCGCACGAAGTTCAGAAGGTCGAAGAAGTATCATTCGACGATATGCGTGAGATGATACCCGAAAGTCTTGTCACGCAACACCGGCAGAACGCTCTGTCTCCGGATCGCCCGACTATCAAAGGCACGTCCCAAAACCCCGACGTTTTCTTCCAGTCACGCGAGACGGTCAACCGGTTTTACACCAAGGCACCATCGATTGTCCAGCAGTACATGGACAAATTCGCCACCATAGTGGGCCGTCAGTATCACCTGTTCGATTATTTCGGTCATCCGAACGCCGAACACGTGGTGATTCTCATGGGCACGGGCGCTGAAGTTGTGCATGAGACGGTCGATCAACTGGTTGAGCAGGACGAAAAAGTTGGAATGATCAAGGTACGCTTGTATCGTCCTTTCTCGACCGAAGCATTGGCGGAGGCTCTGCCCGCTTCAGTCAAAAGCATAGCTGTTCTCGACCGCACCAAGGAACCGGGCTCGGTTGGCGAACCGCTGTACACCGATATTCAGACCTCAGTGAATGAGGCTCTCGACCGAGGGATCGCCAAGTTCCAAAAACACCCGATGATAGTGGGTGGACGTTACGGACTCGGGTCGAAGGAATTTAATCCTTCTATGGCCAAAGCGGTGTTCGACAACCTCAAGCTTGAATCTCCCAAGAATCACTTCACGGTCGGCATCAAAGACGATGTCACCATGACCTCGCTCGATCCCGACCTGTCCTTCGATCTCGAAGGGAAGAACTTCCGTGGAATGTTTTACGGACTGGGTGCTGACGGTACCGTCGGTGCCAACAAGAACTCGATTAAGATCATCGGTGAAAATACTGACAACTACGCCCAGGGGTATTTTGTTTACGACTCCAAGAAGGCGGGCGCGGTCACGGTGTCGCACGTGCGATTCGGCAAGCAACTCATTCGTAAACCCTATCTCATCAAGTCCGCGCAGTTCGTCGCCTGCCATAACTTCTCCTTCCTGGAGAAATATGACATGGTCGACAAGCTGGTATCCGGCGGTACCTTCTTGCTGAACGCCCCGTTCGGCCCGAATGAGATCTGGGATAATATTCCTTTCGAAGTTCAGCAGCAGATTATCGACAAGAAGGCGGAGTTTTACGTTATCGATGCTATTGCCTTGGCAAAGGAACTCGGCCTCGGTGCCCGCATCAATATGATCATGCAGACAGCTTTCTTCCTGATATCCGGTGTCCTGCCGAAGGACCAGGCGATAGATGTCATCAAAAAGATGATTGTCAAAACCTACGGCTCAAAAGGCGAGAAAGTTGTCGCGATGAATCATGCGGCGGTTGATGCTGCAATTGCCGCGACCAAGAAAGTAACCTATCCGTCGAAAGTGACGACCCAGAGGCACCGCCCTCCGATAGTTCCCGATTACGCTCCTGACTTTGTCAAGACCGTGACGGCTGAGATTATCGCCGGACGTGGTGACGACCTGCCCGTGTCGGCGTTCCCGATCGACGGTACGTATATGACGGCGACAACCCAGTATGAAAAGAGAAATATCGCAGTGGATATACCGGTCTGGGATAAGGAAACTTGTATCCAGTGTAACATCTGCTCGATAGTCTGTCCGCACGCGGCCATCCGTCCTAAAGTGTTTGAGGAGAAGTACATTAAACAGGCACCCGAAGAATTCCTGTATACAAAGGCGATGACCAAGCAGTTTGAAGGTTACTACTATTCACTGCAAGTCGCCCCCGAAGATTGTACCGGATGCGAAATCTGCGTGAATGCCTGTCCGGTGGTCAAGAAAGACGAGCTCGGCAACAAGACCGAATTCAAGGCCATCAACATGCACCCACAGGCGCCAATCCGTGAACGGGAGAAGATCAATTGGGATTTCTTCATCAATGTTCTTCCCGACCCGGATACGAAACTGTTCAATATCGAGACCACGAAGGGTTCGCAGTTCGTCAAGCCGCTCTTTGAATTCTCCGGTGCCTGTGCCGGTTGTGGCGAGACGCCGTATGTCAAACTGATGACACAGCTGTTCGGTGATCGGGCACTGTGCGCCAACGCCACCGGCTGCAGCTCAATTTATGGCGGCAATCTACCGACTACGCCGTACTGCCAGCGTTCCGATGGACGTGGACCCGCCTGGTCGAACTCACTCTTCGAAGATAACGCCGAGTTCGGCATGGGTATGCGCCTGACGGCTGACAAACTACAGGATTATGCCTTCCACCTAGTGCGCGAACTCGTTCCCGAAATGTACGACGATCTGTTTGGCGCCAAACAAAGCACGCAGGAAGAGATCGAAAAGCAACGTGAGCGGGTGCGGGTTCTCGTGAACAAGCTTGAAGGTATCAAGGCGAGCGATAAAGTGGTGGCCCTACGCAATGTCGCAAACTTCCTCGTAAAGAAATCGGTCTGGGTTATCGGTGGCGACGGATGGGCTTATGACATCGGCTTCGGAGGACTGGACCATGTGTTGGCCAGCGGCAAAAATGTGAACCTGTTGGTACTGGATACTGAAGTCTACTCGAACACCGGTGGTCAGATGTCTAAATCCACGCCTCGGGGAGCGACGGCGAAATTTGCCGCGGCCGGTAAACCCCTGCCCAAAAAAGACCTCGGCTTGATGATGATGTCTTATGGTAACGTCTATGTTGCCCAGGTGGCGATCGGCGCCAGCCATAACCAGACTGTCAAAGCAATGGTCGAGGCTGAACGCTACAACGGCCCATCGCTGGTCATCTGTTACAGCCACTGTATTGCCCATGGTATCGACATGGCGCACGGTCTCTCCGAAGAAGAGAAGGCCGTCAAGTCCGGACACTGGTTATTGTATCGATACAATCCCGATCTTATCGACCAGGGGAAAAACCCGCTCCAGCTCGACAGCAAGGAACCTACAATTCCTTTCGAAGAGTACTCTTACTCAGAAATTCGGTTCCGGACACTCAAGAGCAAAGACCCCGAAAGGGCAAAAATGCTGGTCGAACTTGGGCAAAGGGACTGTGACCGTCGTTGGAAACTGTATTCGCAGCTCTGTCAACTTGACTACACTCAACGTCAGAAGTAGCTAATTCATTCTGAGATAATACCTTGAGGCGGGTCACCCGACCCGCCTTTTCATTTGCCTCGACTGCTTTTCGCTGAAGAAACCAGCCTCGTCTTCCGATAACTATACAAGCGAAAACACAACCATTTCAGGAGGCAGTATGCGTATCAAATCTCTGTTCGCCACATTGGGCGTAGTTGTCCTGCTTAGCTCCTCTCTGGTCACCGCCCAGAGCCAGGAAGACGAAATCGTCCAGCGTTATCTGGACCGTGTATCCAAGAAGCACGCCAGGAAATTGACCTACCTCTCCGGACATTTCGAACTCAACCGGATTAACCGTAACAATGATTACAACAAATTTGCCACGAACGTGAGTGCCAACCTCGATGGTGGCTCGATACCGTGGCTGTCTCAGGCCAAGAGCTTCGGACTCAATCTTGGTGTCGTGTTTAACCAGCGTTTTGCCTGGTCGCTCGGCGGCGAATATTGGCTTAAGCTCGGGCAGAACCTCACGGGTGACTACTACTATACCCCCCTCGGCGCTCCCATTACCGACCCGAAATCTGAAGTTCAGGTGTATGGATTTTCAACAGGGCTTCAGTATTATTTGTTCAATCATCCGCAATTGTCAGGCGAATTGAATAATTTCGCGGTCAGAGTCGGAGGGACCGTTGGCTATTATCAGGTCAGTTGGAAACTCTGGGATGAATATCAGAATCTCAACCTGTCTACAGGTGTGAGCGCTGGTACAAATACTACGTTCAAAGACAACGCCCCGGGATTTGCCGTAAACCTTGGCTTGGATTATCCCCTCAATTTCCACGGCATGGTTCTTGGTTTGGATATGAGTTACTTATATCTGAACTTTGACAAAGTTGCCTGGTATAACACTCAGAACGAGGAAGTTGTCGCGACCTACAATAACTCGCCTGACAGCCGAGTCGATCTGAATTTATCCGGGGTAAAGGGCAGGATAGAGCTCAAGCGCTTCTTCAGCTGGTAAGAAACTGACCAGCTATTTCGGTTGACAGCACTTGAATTACCCCTATTTTTTGGCTAAACCGATAACCAGAAAACGGAGAATCAATGTCAAGACGAAGATTGTTATCGCTGCCGATTTGGATACTGGGAGTCACCGTAATTCTCGCTGCTTCCCTGACTGCGGCTGCCGACAAATTGACGGCGGAAAAGGCAGGGACAATTGGTCAGCCGACCGGTAAGATCGCCTTCATTCGCGATGGCGATGTCTGGACGATGGATGCCAACGGGGCGAATCAAATGACCATCTGCGAATCGAAAAACGCCGACGGTAGATTGTCATGGTCGCCGGATAATAAGCGGATTATCTTCACCCGCTCAGGGTTTGTCGACCTCAAGGGCCCCGACATGCTCGGTGGCAAACACAAGGTGTACGATCTGTTCTTGTGTTTTCTCGATTCGGCATATGCCCATAAGACTCTCTATTGGAACCGCCTGACCGATGACCTTGGCAACCGGGACCCGGAGTGGTCAAGTGATGGCAAGAGTATTCTGTTCTGGAAAGATATGAACGCAAACAAAGTGAATGCCGCCGAACCGAATTACCAAGTTTGCACCATGGAGCCTGACGGCAGCAACATTGAGTTGCTTCGCAAAGACTGGTCGACTTTCAACGGCCAGTATATGATCGCTCCGAGTGTAAACAGCAAGGGCGATATCGCCTTCGTTTATTTCGAACAACAGCGTCCAGTCGGAACGGCAGTGCTTTCTCGCCCCGCGTACATGGTCTCGCTGGACTCGATAAAAGCACTGGCGAATCTGGATCCCGGCTATGTAGCGCCGGCCTGGTCGCCGGATGGCAAATGGATAGCCGTCATCAGCAATAACATGTCCGATGCCGGGCTGTACGTTGCTTCCCCTGACCTCAAAGAAAAATATCTTGTCACGGCCGCCCCGGTAGGCACTTACCTCAACACCTTCGCTCCTTCGTTTTCGCCTGACTCAAAATGGCTCACCTTTTCCACGACCGACGGGTCTATTTGGATCTGCGATATCACAGGCAATGGTCTCCGTCGCATGACTGGCCCCGGCACCGACAAAGCGCCGACCTGGTCCCGATAACGGACATTTGAACATACGCATAAAAAAAGCCGCGCCACTTCTGGCGCGGCTTTTTCATGGTGAAATAGCTCAGAGTTTCTTCCAGCTTGACAAGACTTCAATCAGCAGCCTTGTGCCAATACCGGTGCTTCCGGCCGGAATGTACGGGCGACCCGAAGGTTCATTATCGACGTACGCGATATCGATATGCGCCCACGGGTAATCGCCGATGAATTTCTCAAGGAACGCCGCCGCCGTGATAGTACTGGCCGGGCGTCCCCCGGAATTCTTAAGATCGGCGATGGATGACTTCATTCGTTCACGGAAATCATCCCAGATGGGCAGTTCCCATACCCGTTCCGCAGTCACCTCCGCCGCAGCCTTGATTTTACGCATCAGCGCCGGATTGTTGCCGATGATCGGCGCACCGGAATAACCCAGTATATACAGAGCGGCGCCCGTCAGGGTGGCAATATCGATCACCGCCTGAGGTTTGAATTTGTTCGCGTAGTCGAGGGCATCCGCAAGAATCAGTCTTCCCTCAGCATCGGTGTTTATGATTTCAATAGTAAGACCCTTGCGCGAGGTCACGATGTCCCCCGGGCGCGTAGCATGACCCGAAGGCATATTCTCCGTGAGCGGCATTAATGCGATAACGTGCTGGGGCAACCGGAGACGGCTAGCTGTGAGAATGGTCGCAAGAACTACTGCGGCACCGGTCATATCAGCCTTCATTTCATGCATATCCAACCCGGGTTTGAGTGAAATGCCGCCGCTGTCAAACGTCACTCCTTTTCCAACCAGCACGATCGGTTTTTGTCCGGCCCGGCCGCCTTTGTATTCCAGAATAACGAATCGGGGAGGTTCCTGAGAGCCTTTGGATACCGACAGCAGCGCCCCCATCTTCTCGGCCACAATTGCTTTTTCGTCGAGAACCTTACAGCTGACCTTATCCGCTTTAACGAGCTTCTGCACCCGGTCGACAAACAGTCTCGGCGTGAGCATGTTCGCCGGAGTGGAAGCGAGCGTTCTTACAAGAAGCTGACCCTCGGCAATCAGCTGACCCCGCTCCACGGACTTCTGAAATTTGTTCATCAACCGGCTGTTCTCGACAGCAAACGTCACGTCATCTGTCACCGCCTTGCTCTTGGCGTCATCGCCGGTCTTGAACTCCAGCAATTTGTAGGCACCAAGCAGCAGCCCCTCCACCGCCGCCTGGAAGTAGTCTTCTTTCTCCCCCGCAACCAATACGAACGCGACCTTTCTTACACCTGTAAGGCCTTTGTTTTTGGAGACAGTCCCGGCGGCTTTGCGAATACTGTCGGCGGAGATACCTTTCTTTTCGCCTACACCGGCCAAAAGAATTCGGTCCGCCTTATACCCTCTCGGTTTATAGAGCACGGCAGTTTCGCCCGTTTTACCACTAAACTCAGATGATCCCAACAGCGCAGTGAGCGCGCCGTCAGTCGCCGTGTCAAGGTCCTTGAGCCGCTTTTCGGTAATTCTATCGAATTGGGGGATAAGAACAACGATCGTCCCAACTGCGAGTTCGGTCATTTTAACTGCAGAACAATGCAATTTCATATTCCTGCTCCTTATCTTTGCCGAGCATCAGTCATAATTGGCTACGGTTCTCTGAGTGTAAAGTAGCAGAATGAAGTTGTCGAGGGAAGAAAAAAATGGACTCTAAATCTCGCTGTCCAGATAGGCATGATAGGCACGTTCGATTTCTGACATGTTATCCGAGCCGAATTTTTCCAGAAACGCATCGGACAACACCAGTGCCGCGGCTGCCTCGCAGACGACGCCAAGCGCCGGCACTACGCAGTTATCAGTCCTCTCTACCATCGCCTCGGCCGGCTCTTTTGTGACCATATCGACTGTCTGAAGCGGTTTGTTCAGCGTGGAAATCGGCTTTGCTCCGATGCGAACGACAATGTCCTCGCCGTTGGTCATACCACCTTCGAGTCCTCCGGCGCGATTAGTCTTACGGTAGAAGTGCTTCCGAATCGGATCAGAGCCGGCCTTATAGAATATCTCGTCGTGCACATCTGAACCTCGCAGAGCGGCGGAACGGAATCCAAGACCGATTTCGACTCCCTTAACCGAGTGAATCGACATCAGGACCGACGCAAGGCGGCCGTCGAGGCGGCGTGACCACTGCGAGTATCCGCCAAGGCCGACCGGCATACCCCTTATTATCAGTTCGACAACCCCGCCGAGCGAGTCGCGTTCCTTCTTCGCTGACTTGATCGCTTCAATCATGCGCACCTCGGTCCCTTTGTCCAGACACCGAACTTCCGATTCTTCCGTGATTTTCATAACCGTCTCGAGATCGCTGACATCGTACCCGTCAACCAGCTCGATTTCGCCGATACGGACGACATGCGAGGCGATTCGGATATTGAACTGTTCCAGAAACTGGCGTGCGATGGCTCCTACCGCTGTTCGTGCCGCCGTTTCCCGCGCTGAGGCTCGTTCCAGCACGTTGCGGATGTCTGTCTGATTGTATTTTATCGCGCCAGGGAGGTCAGCATGACCGGGACGGGGTGTTGTTGTTTCATAGGCAAGCCGCTTCTCTTTCAGATTGAGGTCATCGGCGATTGGATTCACCGGGTCCATGATTCTGGTCCAGTTTGTCCAGTCCTTGTTCTCAATCACGATAGCGATTGGCGATCCGAGCGTAATCCCGTTGCGCATGCCCGATACTATTTGAGCATGGTCCTGTTCAATCTTCATGCGTCCGCCGCGGCCATAACCCTTCTGACGTCGGGCGAGCTGGAAATTGATTTTGTCGATACTGACACCAAGCCCGGCCGGCATCCCATCAACAATTGCCGTCAGCTGCGGTCCGTGCGATTCGCCTGCGGTAAGGTAAGTAAGCATACGAACAATGTATACGTCTGTGGTGATGTGGTCAACTGCAGAGATTTGGTGAGCTCAGGCGTTAACAAGCGGCTCATCCCAGCGCTTGCTGGCATTCATCGCGGCAAGACGCTTTTCAATTAGATCGTCGATATTCAACGCCCGGGACATACGGTCGAATTTCTTCTGATCGATCGGCGAAACCAGCTTCATTTCTTCGATCACGGCGACTATTTTTTTTACCGATTGTTCGATTCGCTCAAGCGTGTCCGGCATCTCCCGGATGATGCGCTCGGTGTCCCCTTTTTTCAGCATCAGCTCCACAATCTGGGACCGGCCGTAAATTCCCATAACAGCGTTATTCAAATAATGCGAAAGCGTGGCCATAGCGATATTCTTCGACTCAACAGCGCCCTTCGCTCTTTCTTCTTCGAGAAGACTGCGTGTCAGTTCCTGGCGCTCTTTGAACAAGTTCTCTATGATCAGATACGCTTTCCATATCTCCTGGTTCGCTTGGGTGAGCATATCTTCGATATTGCCAATGTCGACTCCCAGATACTCCGCGATTTCAAATGTCTCGGCCAGCAGTGAGCTTGATATTTCATCGACCTGCTGCTTGGTCAAGGCGAGCTGCTGGCTGATCAGGCTGATCGCGTTGAGCCGTTCTTCCAGACCAACTTCGTATCCGCTGAATCTCTCTTTCGTAAGAGCCACCGCCAACCTCACGATATTTCTCAGCGGTGAAGCGTTTTTGTCAGAACCCACCCTGTGGTGTCCGGCAATAGCGTCCCGGATGTCCGGTGGAATTTTCCACAAATCGGCGAGGTGGTAACCGATGTCCGTATGGTCCATGCCGAATAGCATCTGCTCGGCCTCGACCAGCGATGAAGCGTTTATCTCTTTGGAAAGCACTCTCCGGTACTCACGCGGATGGTGATGCAACATGAACATCAGTCCCACGTCATTAAGCAGACCGGCGATAAAAGCCTCTTCGGGAGACGGGAACGAAGTCAGCTTGGCTATCTTCTTGCAGGCCGCCGCCACCGACAACACATATCCGAAAAACTCTTTTGGATCTACCCCGGTTTCACGGGCAATCTTCTCGGGGTGGAATATTGAGGAAGACAGCGCCAGGCATTTCACGGTAGTGACGCCGAGCATTGAGATCGCCTGATGCACCGTTTTGATTTCCGAATACCGTTGATAGAAAGCGGAATTGGACATACTCAGGATTCGCCCGGTAAGCGACGGGTCCTTAAGAATAATGCGGGCAAGCGAATCGGGAGAAAAACTATCTTTGCCGACTTCGCGCAGGACCTCCGAGAGAACCTGGGGAAGCGACAATAGATTGTTGTTTTTCCGAATTTGATCCAGGAGGGCGATTTTATCCATACTTCACCTATTGGCTATTATCGGAACCAAACCGTTTTGATTTACCGGGGAAATGACTAAAATCGTCCGGATGTTTATCTGGCTGCGGCCAAAGAGGCAATAATGTCGGTCAATTGCTCTATTCTGAACGGCTTATAAAGCACGTTGGTGATCCCGGCCGCGTCCAATTGGGCCGGGCTCAAGTTTACTTCCCAGCCGGTAATGAGGACGATCGGCAAATTCGGCTTCTTTTTTCTGATTTCGCGAGCCATTTCGAGCCCGGACATGCCCGGCATTGCAAGGTCGGTCAGGATGATGTCAAACTGCCCGTTCAGGGCCAACTCAAGTCCCTCCTGAGCCGTCTGGGCAGTCTTCACGGAATAACCGGCGGTCTGACACATGGCCGACAGTAAATCGAGTATAATTGCCTGATCATCAACCGCCAAAATCCTCGCCTTGGCGGCCTGGCCGTGCACTGCCGTTGACCGGTTTTCGCGGATAGGAAATTTGAATGAAAGATATGACGGCTGAGGCGAGGTCATGTCATATGAATAGTAGCTGGTCTTGTCTTTAATATGCTCAAGGAACGTGTCAGACGGCCTGAATTTGAAGACGTCATCAGCAAATTGATAGTTACCAAACTCCGCCACCGGCCTTACAGCCGGGAAGTTGCGGTGGTGACAGGAAATATCCAGGTAGACGTATTCGCCTCGGGAATAGGTGGCCACGGTCATGACATCCTCATCTGCGATCATGGCGCCAAAGCGGTCAAGCGCGTGCTCGAACAGATCCGCTATGGCTTGTGAACTAAACTCCACCCGGTCGGTTGAACCGAACGATCTGTTTATTTCACGCGGCCGCCCTCCAACCATGAAGAGGTTCTCGGAAATTCGACTGCGTCCGAGCGTAGAGGCAATAACACTGCTAATGTCAGTTCCTTTTTCCGCTCCTCCCGCGCCGCCTGCGGCTGGCGCCGCCAGTAAACCGAGCCTGCTTCTGAGGAAACCGGCCGCCGCCTCAGCCTCCTGGATTATGCTCCTGAAGTGCACTTTTGCATCCCCGGAGAGGTCTCCCCTGACCGTGGCAAGCTCCGCGTTACCTATGATCGCCGAGAGATGGTTATTCAGCTGGTTCAGAGTCTGTCCCACTTTGTCGGCTTCTTCGTCCGTGATTTCAGAAACAGGAAACGGAGTCCGAGAGAGTTCACCTATAGTCAGTCGTACCGAGTAGAGTCCGCCCGCCAGCATGAAGAGTCTCTGCCATTCCCCTTTGTCCGATTCGGAAATGTTGAAGAGGCAGAGTATGATCGCGCCGACAACTGCGTCTACTTGCGTCACCGGGCTGATCGCGATAAAGTTCGGCAGCCCCTGCTCACCGAACGCCTGAACCAGTGTCTCCCGATCCGCCTCATGAAAGCTGTTAAGGAAATCTATTACTCGATTGCGTCCAAAAATAACTCTGGTATCTGAGCTGGGCAATGCCCGGCCAATGGCGCCGTCGCCAGGGAGAATCCTCACCGATCGTACCAGCGTGTCATCAATATTCAGTCCGGCCACTCCCGAGAAACTCTGATCGGCGCCTTTTGAAAAAGCGATTCCCACGGTTCCCTCCGGAAGCATAGTGGACAGATGCTCCAGGAAAAACCCCGGATTGCTTGAAAATGTGTTTTTTGGATCAAGGCGGAGCAGCTGCAGTATAGTGTCCAGACCCTTCCGCCTGGTAATATCAAGGCGGTTCATGTCGACCTGGCGCAGCATCGCTCCGGCCAGTCTTCCATAAATCGCCAGCAGAGCAAGGTCTTCATCGGAGACCTTAAACGCCGACGAGTCTTTGACCAGAAGGAGAGCGTCCTGCGGATTGCTGTTGGGAATGGGATATATAAGAGTTGATCGTACAATATACGACCTCCCCTCAGCTCCCTGGCCCTCCTGGTTGATAATGAGCGGTTTGCTCCGGTCGAGGGCCTCGATAAGAGCGGTGCGGTAATTCTCGGAGAGGTCCCAGAGGCGATCACTGCCGCCGTGGAACCGCAGGGTGCCGTTTTTCAGTCCATATAGATGAGCTGATTGGCTGCCGGCCAACCCAACCAGGCTCTTGCTGAAAGCGGATATCGGCTCACCACCGACAAAAGCTCCGGCCGCCTCGGTAATATGTTTGGCGAACAATTCGCTCTTGTCTGATGAAGCCTGTAGCTCGTTTCTGATCGTCACCAAATCACGGGACAACCTGGCTGAATTCACTTTCTCGGCCAGCCATTCCGCCACCGGTGACAGGCACCGAATCTCACTTCTATCGAAAAATCCCTTGTCTTCCGCAAACAGAACCATGCCGCCTATCCTTTCGTTTCCGGACACAAGAGGCAATACCAGGCAGCTTCTGAATCGAGATTCAGTTTTCTTCCCGGACGGGTCCACGAACTCGAAGAGATCGGAGATCAGCGGTTCAGCAATCTCAATCGCCTGTGTGATAATATTCTGTCCGAGCGGGTAATGTTCCAGCGATGCTGTTTCGTTTCTGGACAGGCCGACTGTCGCCGTCAATACGATCTGCCGCCGCACTCGGTTGACCAGGAAAACTGCCCCGGCAGTCTGGGGGATACGACTCACTACTTCTTTCAGACTTATTTCAAGAAACTCGATCAACTGGTACGGGCTGTGAGACACTGTCTGTAAACTGTCGAGGATCGTGAGTTGGCGATCTCGGCCGGACAATTCTTCGCGCCTTGTTTGCCAGGAATCTGCGTAGAGCGCTAACCCGGTAGTTACGAGCAGGACTCCTCCCACCAGGACAAGTAATTGAACAAGCTGGATGAACGGATAGGCGCTCTCAACGAACCATTCATGGTAACCAGTCAGGTGCGTAAGCACCTGCCAGATCGACGCCGCCAGCACAAGGCCCGCTCCGTTGAGAAAAGCATAACGTCCGGAAATATCCTTGTCGGAAAAGAAAGCAAGTCGGTAGGACAGAAATATCGTGACAACAGTAACCAATACAGGTACGAGAAGGGCGTACACTAATTCCATCATTAGACCGGTTCCACCATTTCTCCGTGAAGGGTGAATGCATCGGCGGCCGTAATACGTATCGGTAACACGGTGCCGGGCGAAACCTCGGTGTCGGTTTTAAAGAGGACTGTCTTATTGCCCTCAGTGCGAGCCCGGCAGTACTCTTTGCTTCTCCGAGACATCCCTTCCACCAGACTGAATCGAATCTGGCTGAGTTCGCGCTGGTTTCTTTCATACGAGATCGATTGTTGGAGACGTATCAGCTTGTTCAATCGGCGGATCTTCTCCGGTTCAGGAACATCGTCGTCATAGCGTGCCGCAGTCGTCCCCGGGCGAACCGAGTAACGAAACATGAACGCACTGTCATACTGGATTTCGCGAACCGCTGCCAGCGTTTCCTCGAATTCATCTTCCGTTTCGCTGGGAAAGCCGACAATCAAGTCGGTGGTGATCACGACGTACTCTAACTGGCGCCGGATGTATTCAATTATCTTCAGGTAATGCTCGAGCGTGTAGATACGGCCCATTTTCTGAAGCACCCTGTTGCTGCCCGATTGGAGCGGCAGGTGGATATGCGGCATGAGTTTCGGCTCCTCTACCAAAACGTCGACCAGTTTCCGGGACAGATCCCTGGGGTGCGAGGTCATAAACCTGATGCGCTGAATTCCTGTTTCGCGCGCCACTTTGCACAACAGATCGGGGAAGTCGGTATCTTCGAACCGGTAGCTGTTTACATTCTGGCCAAGAAGAGTCAGTTCGATCACCCCTTCGTCGACCATTTTCTTGACACCATCGACAATATACTGGGCCGAATGGGCGCGTTCCCTGCCACGAACATAGGGTACAATGCAGTAAGTACAATAGTTGTCACAGCCGCGCGAAATAGTAATAAATCCGGAATACGGGGTCTCCCTGATCGGCTCGATCATATCCATGTTCTCGTGACCAAATGCCGTCATGACGTACTGAGTACCCTCCCGACCTTCGAGAACATCGGGAAGTTCAAATAACCGATCGGTTCCGAGAACATAGTCTACGTGCGGAACGCGCGCGACAAGGTCATCGCCGAGCCGTTGAGCCATGCATCCCACTACAGCGACCTTGACATGGGGCTTTTCCTTTTTGTAACGGGAGATCTCTCCTAGCCGGCCAATAACCCGCTGTTCGGCTTTCTCACGAACCGAACATGTGTTGAAAATAAGCAGGTCAGCATCTGCTTCCTCCGCTACCCGGCGGTAACCACGGGATGTCAGGGTTGAGGCCAGCGTGGAAGAATCGGCCAAATTCATCTGACAACCGAAAGTGGTAATATGGAAAGTCTCTATCTTCCTGCTGTTTTCCATGGCAAGACCTCTATTAATGAATCGGAAGTAAAACCTACACCCGGTTCTGGCATAGGAAAATACTATTCGGGCAACTGAATGTAAACAAAAAGTTCGTTCCTGACTTTGACCAAACCTGCTCCTATTGCCCGACTGCAAAAGACAACGCCCCAAACAGGGGCGTGTCTACTATTCTCCGGGTCGCCAAAATCAGGGGGCACAACCCACAACCGGTGCCGGACCGGAGAGGAACTCGTACTCGGCCATGTAGACGACATCTGAGATATCTACCGAGCAATCGCCGTTGACGTCAGCTGAAGCCTCCATCGCCGGAGCCGGACCATCGTTAAACATGTATTCGACCATGTACACCAGATCCTCAACATCAACCGAGTGGTCACCATTTACATCGCCGGGAATGAAACTGGTCGGCGAAATGTGAATGGAGAATTGACCCTCGACATATGTCCCGAAATTGTTCTCGGTAATTCTGACGGTGAACGCATAGAGGCCGGTATCGGATGTTACTCCCGAAATGACCCCTGCGGGACTGATAGAATACCCCGGCGGCAACGCTCCGCCCGATATCGAGGCGGTCGTTGAAGTCGCGCCTCGGGCTTCGACCGTATCGACATAGTAAATGTACTGCTCACCGGAGCTTATTTCTTCAGGCAACGTGATGAGTTTAAATGTCCATGAACCGGTAACTACGCTCTTGAGAATCCAGCCGGCGGGATCAAGCTGAATGGAATTGATTTGCTGCGGGAAGTTCAGTTTGTAAAGTTTGGCCCTCTCGTCAACCATCAGTCTGACCGTATCAGCAACCCCCAGACCTGAGACGGGATTGAATACGAACTGGACAGGCATATGGAATACCTGAGGTTGCGTCGACTGTCGCTGTTCCACATACAGGTAAATGTTATATCCGCCGGTATCGGATGGTTCCTGGTAGTAGGAATATCGGTAAGTCGGGAAATACGTGCCGTAGATCCAATCCTGGAAGAAGTTATGGAGGTCGACACCGGTCGATCCTTCGAACAGGTCCCGAAATTGCTCGGTCGTAACCGAGCCGAATTTGTACTGCGAGTTATAATAATCGCGGACACCCTGGAAGAACAGGTCATCACCGACCACGCCGCGGAGCATATGGAGGACCCAGGCGCCCTTATCATAGACAATCGAGCCGAAAATGATATACACGCTGGTTGTGTCATAGATGTATATCGAGCCACCTCCGGTGTAAGCCATACTGTTCATGTAATTGCGGTAGGCGGTCGTTCCCTGTAACGCCTCGTAATAGAGCGCTTCACAGTACGACGCCCAGCCCTCATTGAGCCAGATATGTCCCCAGCTCTGGCAGGTGATCATGTCCCCCCACCACTGGTGCCCCAGTTCATGTACAACTACCGGAGTGGAAAACCCGAACGAGGTCCCGGTCATCGACGTCATAGTCTGATGTTCCATTCCCCCGCCCCAGGTGAAGTTGGAGTGACCATATTTCTCGTCGTGGAATGGATAGATACCGAAATCGTTGGAGAAAATGGTTATGGCTCCCGGCGTCACGCCGAATCCGGTTACTGAATTAGCGTATTGATCGGAATAGACTGCATGCACCAAGGGCATGGTGTCGGCGCCGTTGTTATAGACCCATTTGTCATACCAGACAGTGTAGGGAGAGATCGCCACGCTGAACAGATATGGCGTCATCGGATGATGTTCTTTGTAATAGAAAGTATGGGCGTTGCCACCGGGGTAGACAGTCGAGTCGAGCGTTCCGTTTGAACCGACATAAAACGAGGTGTCCACTGTGATAGCGATATAAAACGAGTCAGCCTTCTCGTCCGGTCGGTCTTTGCACGGCCACCATGTCCGGGCAAAATACGGCTCTGAGAGACTGCTGATTACCTGTTTGCCCAGCCGGACGTCAAAGGCGAACGCCTGAAATCCGCCTTCCGTGGGATGTCCAAAATAGTAGATAGTGAATTCGAATTCTTCGCCCGTGTTGTAAGCATGGCTTAAATTCACCGTGATCACATTGGTCGCCCTCGTGAACGTCAATGGCCCGGCCGCGGCATCGATAATCGAGTCAATAACCATGTTGTCATAGAGGTCGACCTGAACGGCCGTCACGTTATCTTCCGCCGCCGCGGAAATTGAGTGAACCGAGCCGTAGAGAATCTGAGCCGTGTCATCAACACGGATTGCGATATCATAGAATTTGACGTCGTGATTGGTCTGAGTGCTCACCAGCGCGCTCTGTGAAATGAGACTTCGGGCGAACTGCTTATCCAAAAAAGCCGACGCCTTGGCCTGCCACATCTTCTGGTGAATCAGCGAGGCAGGGGCGCTGTTCCAATCTATGGTGTCGTCGCCATCTACTGCGAGCGCGGCCGATGGCATGACTGCAAAAAGTAGCGCAAGAGCTATGAACCCCTTTAGTACGTGTAACAATTTCACACTTTCCTCCAAGCAAACCTAAGCTGTGGGTACCAACCAGTCTGGCCGGACGGCAGATCCTGTTGATGGGTAATAGTTTATACTATATTCAAGTTACCCCAAAATCGGTTTTTGTCAAGCGCATACTCGGTCGGAGCAAAAAAAACGCCGTTATTGGGATAACGGCGTTTCTCGCAAAAACTTAAGTGTTCAAATCAGTAAGGATTCCCGCATGGGATCGGGCCCTCATTGAAGAAATAATCGACCATGTACACAAGATCGGCTATATCGACAAGCAGGTTGCAGTTCAGATCGCCGACCCGCCGTTCCGGCTGGGGCGCCGGACCGTCTTGGAACATATACTCCACCAGGTACACCATGTCGGCGATATTTATCTCCGCATTATAATCGACATCGCCGTGGAATCGCCACACCTTCAGGTTCAGCGTCACCTTTTTCGGACTGTTGGAAGCGGTCGGAGCGACGATGAAGAACGAGTCCACATACTGACCGAACGGTATACCAACCGCGTTGACGTTCATGTCGAGGGCTTGGGGGACGTTTCCACTATCGGGATCAGGGTAAAACCATGGAATGTTTTCCTGAACCTCCCATTCCATGCAGCCGCCATACCTGTTGTAAATCTGGTAAGCAATCGGCTGCAGCGGTCCCTCGTTCTCCTGAGTGGGTATAGTATATTGGTCTGATACGATTGAGATCTCCGGCGTCAGGGTGCCGGGTACGACATTGTAATTGACGATTACAACCTGCGGCGAATTATTAGCCTTTTGGGCAGTCACCAGAATCGTATCGACATAAGTTCCGAGCGGCAGACGAAGTTGATTTGCCTCCACCGTTATGAACTGCGGAAGAATTCCTGAGTCGATATCGACGGTAAAGTAATCGGACTCATACAGGAGCTTCATCAACACCGGACTGTCCCCACCCACATTGGACACGCTGAGGAAAGCGACCGGCATTGGACGGTTATATCCTTGATCGCATTCGTACACGTTCAAGTTAAGTGTATGCGAGCTTAAGCTTAAGATGGCCGGATTCTGAACATAGTGAAACTGAAATACGACCGGATATGGCGAGTTGGTCGCTTCACTCGAATTCACCCATAGGGTGTCAAAATAATCGTTGCCCACAGTTCCACCAGATACTTTGAAACCGACCGTCACTACTTGCGGAGCAGTCCCTGTATTAGGTGTCAGTGACAAAATCCGTGGCGAGCTCTCCTGCAGTGTGAAATTAAAGCTTCCCGCTCCCGAATTATAGATATTGATATCGCGGGATGGAACCGTACTTACGCCGGCCGGAACGATGATATAGTTGAACGACGAATCAACCGCTATCATTGGCAGATCCGATGCGACCGTGAGAGTGACGGGAACTGATTTTGGATTGTTAGTGGCCGCCGGGTCGCTCACTACTATCGTGTCATAATAATCTCCGAACGCCAAGCCTGTTATATCGACCGACAAAGTTACTTGCCCGGAATCAGTGCCCGAGGCGGGAGCCAACGACAACCAAGGCTGGCTGTTGGTTACCGTCCAGTTGAGCTGAGACTGGCCAATATTCTCAATGGTGAGAATCTTATCCGCCGGATTCGATCCCCCGGCTATAGCGTTGAAGATAAACGATGATGGACTCACACTGATGGTCGGCGGTGGCGGAGTGAGTACCAGCGAGACTTTTACCCACTGCGGCGAATTAGGCGCCGTCGGAGAAGTAACCTCGATTGAATCAAGATATGTTCCGGCCAACAGACCAATAGTATTGACTGCCACATTAATCGTGCGCGGTGTCGTCCCGAGAATCGGGGTAGGCACCAGCCAGCTCGTGCTCTCCACAAGATTGAAGTTCAGCGGTCCCTGGTCGGAATTAATGTCGAATGTTTGAGCCGCAGGTTGGGCTCCACCCTGCAGGCCGGTGAACGCAAGTGAATCCGTGGACAGGACCAGATTGCCCGGCACCGGCGGGGCATTGGGATCGAAAATCTTGAATACATGAGGACCATCCCAACTCGGAAAGGCGACCGGACCGGCCCATTTCCATGTGCCAATCGGTGGATAAAAACTCGAATCGAGCACGATCGTCTTGCCATGATTAGACGGATCAATTGGCCCTATCGTTATTTTGTAGGACACAGCATCGAAGCCTGCCGGCAGCCCGGTGCCGAACGCCTTCGACCCGCCAAACCCCAACGTATCGGCTCCCATACCATCGGTACTGAATGAATTAATGGAGAATATGAGGTCGAAGAATGTGGGCCATCCCAACGGCAAAGTATCACCCACGGTCGAACCCCACTGGGCCCCGTCGGGCGAATACACCCGGAATCCGTTGGTGATACCACCGTGATTGCTGGCGTCACCAGTCACGCGCAGAAAGAAAGTTATCGGCGTGCCGACTAAGACTGTATCTACCCCATGCAGACCGGTCACACTCTCAAGCGTGATGCTCTGGCCGAATGCCGAACCGGCAAGCAACAGCAGACACGTCGCGATTAGACCCAACCATTTCATGGTTCTGGATGCCTCCATGCTATAAGTGACTTCTGTACTTCTGCTTATTTATTCGGGACCGAAGAACCTTCTCACAGTCGAATCAGACGAGGTGACAGAATCGGATATTCACTTTCGACCTTATGAGAGAAGAAGCGGAACGCATGCCCTGGTGAAAGTAGGACCACCGGCAATATGCGCGACAAATCTTGCCGCCGGATTCGCTTCAGTAGGTATGTGATTGGTCACATCTCATGTGTACGGAAATGATATATCGTCCTGTAAGAAGAAAAACCCGGTACCTTCGTTATTTTAATAAAGATACGGGCTGAAGATTTGTCAAGCGATTTCGGGAGTGTGCGATGCTTGACAGGTCAGCGCTTGGACTTCGCGGCTTTGGATTTCGTCTTGGTGACCGGAGTTCTACGCCGTTTGCGAGCCTTTTCCATCTCTTCCGCGAAAATCTTTTGAAGCGTATATGTCGATGGTTTGAAGTCTAATAAACATAGCTCAAACAATTCGTCCACTCTCTCCAGATACGTGAACTTGGTTTTGCGAAGAATCTCTTTTGGGAGGTCTTTAATGTCCTTCTTATTTTCCTTTGGAATAGCGACCTGAAAGATACCGGCGCGATAGGCCGCCGAAACCTTCTCCTTGATCCCCCCTACCGGCAACACTTTGCCCCGAAGCGTGACTTCTCCCGTCATGGCAATATCATTGCGAATCGGACGTTCCGCCATGACCGATGCAATAACCAGACACACAGTCACGCCGGCCGATGGACCGTCCTTGGGAATAGCGCCCGAAGGAAAGTGAATATGGATATCAAAATCATTGAAATCGGAGAAATCTATACCCAGGGTATCCGCTTTGGACTTAACATAAGAATGCGCCGCCTGGATGGACTCTTTCATCACTTCGCCCAGCGAGCCGGTAGTCAGAATCTGTCCTTCGCCTTTCATCTTGAGCCCTTCGATAAACATCAGATCGCCACCGGCGCCCGTCCAGGCCAGGCCGGCGGCAATACCGATTTCAGGACTCAGTTCGGCTTTCTCGGGAATGAAGATCGGCTGGCCCAAATAACTCGGGATGCTTTTCTCGTTCAACAACCACATCTTCTTTTGTTTCGATACTTTCTCCAGTGCCACTTTACGGCAGATCTTCTCCAGATGCTGTGAAAGACCGAGTAAGCCGGCTTCCTGCGTGTAGCGGTTGATTATATACGCAAGAGTACGATCGCTGAATTTGAGCTCCGCTCTTGAGATCCCGTGCTTTTTCAGGAGCTTCGGGATAAGATACCGTTTCGTTATTACGATCTTTTCCTTTTCGATGTACCCTGGCAGCTCGACAATCTCAAAACGCGGTATAAACTGCTCGGGTATCTCTTCAAATGATCGCACCGAACATATGAATACAACTTTACTTAGGTCGAACGGCACGCCGATATAGTTGTCCAGGAAGCGCGAGTTGATTCGATTGTCAATCGCCTCGAGAAGCGCCATATTGACCGATGAATCGTTGTCGATATTGAAGTAGTCGATGTCTTCGATTAATATAACCGGGTCACAGGTGCCAACATCACGAAGCGCCCTCATGAGTCTGCCCGGCATAGCGCCCAGAAATGTTCTGGTAGTCCCTTTGATCTCACCGACATCGGATATTCCGCCCACGGAAATCCGTACAAATTCCTTCTTCAGCGCCTTTGCGATTGCTCGCGCCAGCGCAGCCTTCCCCGTGCCGGGAGCCCCAATCAAACAGAGCGTCGGACCTTCGCTCGTCCCGCCCAGGAGCTTTCTGACCGAGAAACGCTGAAGAATCTGTTCTTTGAGATTGCTTGGACCGTAGTATTCCGTCGAGAGAATCTTTTCCACATCTGATATTTGATAATCTTCCTGATGGCATTTTCCCCATGGCAACGAAAGGACCCAGTCCAGGTAGTTCTTGGTGACGCCGTATTCAGCCGAAGCGGTCGACAGCTGGGACAACCGATCCGCCTCGATCATCGTCCTCGCCACGACTTCGTAAGGCAGATTCGGATTCCCTTTTATGATGCCCTTGTATCGATTGGCCTCTTTTTCTTCGGTGAAATCATCCCCGAGCATCTTGCGGATTTCGAACAACTGCTGGCGAAGAAAATGCTTCTGCTGCTCCTGTTCGATTGTTTTGTTCACATTGGTATTGATGGTATGAACAGTCACAATTTTGTTCAGCTCAAGGTTCAGGTAGCTGAGCAACCGCTCGTAACGCTGCTCCAGATCGACTGTCTCGAGAATCTCCTGTTTGGCGGCTAGGGTGAAGTGAAATGATGACGCGACCGTGTCCGCGAACAGCGAGGGATCTTCGTTAATCATCTTAAGCACGTACAGCAGTTCGGGCGAGTATGTCGTGTCGAGTTGAGTGATTTCCCGGATTGTGGCAATTACTTCATCGACCTGTTCCTTAATCGCCGACATATTCGCTTTGGGCGGTTCAACCTGACTTGCCGAGGCGATGATAAAAGGTTCGGTTTCCAGTATTTTGGTAAGCGCGACACGGTTTCGCCCCTCAATCGTGACCAGCTCAGAATTGCCCAGACCGGTCTTAATGTCACGAATGACCGCCGTCACACCGATCTGGTGAACCGGCGAGCCGGCGCCGTTACCTTCCTTGGTCGGTGAGTAGGCCGCGATGAACTCCTTGTTGCCGTCGCGACAATGCTGAATGAGCTGCAGGTTCTCCTGTCGGCCGACTTGAATCGTGAACATCGTCCCCGGAAACAGCACACCGGTGCGAATAGGCAGTACCGGGTATTTGTCTTCCCGGTCGGAGATCAGGAAGGGGAGTATATCTGTACTTCTAATAATCATTTAGGTCCCGTTTTGGTATATTATCGGCGGCCGGGCGAACATCTGAATGAAAGCAATTGGAATATAGAATTATTGTCAATCGGTATTTTCCCGGGCCGCCGGAACTGCTTGTATAACAATTCCATCGGTAAATAAGTTTGGCAGAAAACATAACTGCCGACAGGGACAATCCCTGCCGGCAGCGGTGGAACAACGAACCAAGTGGAAATTTGTTTTTCAGCAGCTGAGTCTGGTCACCTCTTAATTAACGGTTCTGAGGGTATTGTTGAGCACAAGCTGGCGGACTTCGTAATCCGGATGGTTCTTCAGATTATCGATATTGATATTTATTCTAGCCGGGTCGACATTCAGTCGGTAATAGCCAAGCCGGTTGTTTTCGATAATCGGCCAGGAGATATTCAACCCCGTGGTTAATTCTCCTTTCATCCGGTAGAGATACCTGGCCTGGTTAAAGCCAATCTCGATATCTTCCTTGTAAATCCATCCTGAATCGCGATTTATCCGTGACCACGCCAACTTGGTAAAGTACTTGAACGACTTGCCGGTCAACCTGACCGGAAATCCGTTGATCTTCACCAGGTAGCGCTCACCTTCGAAAGTCCCATCGATCACAACCGACTCGGGTTCGAGATAAATCGATGGTGCGATGCGCCCCGGACGCACCTCTGACAGATTGCTTCTGGTAGCCATATGGACCTCCTGTTTGAGTGCTTCTATTCTCTTTGTTACTTTGTTCAACTTCTGTTTGCCCGTTACCAGTGCGGACAATTCCTCCGATGAGAGGCGACAGAGATCTTCAAGACAGCTCACCCCCGCTTTGGCGATACGGTCAAAGTCGGAACGATTCAACCATCGGCCGAGCCGTTCATGTAGTGGTTGAAGTTCAAGCGGCAAACCGTAACGTACTTCGAACGCAAGCTGCCGCAATTGCTCTTTGACCGGTGTTTCCCGGTCGGTGGCGGCGGCCAGTTCCGCCAGCGAGCGAAGCAAATGGGCGGTAGTGTCGCCGAGATTGAGAATTTGCCCAAGGTGCATCTGATACCGTTCCTCCAGCCGCTGTACCGGCGTCAGCCGGCGCCATTCCTCAAGCAACAGGAACGCCTTCAGCGACGCCGCCTGACGGTATGACAGCGGTTGGTGATCCCGCCCCGACAGCGCGCTGCCGACAAGACAAGCCGCATCAGCAAGCAGATGGTCAAACTGACGATACATCAGTTTCAACGGCGCCTGCTGGACCTGCTCGGCCCGGGTAAGAATCGCCGGCGGAAGATGCCACGATGATTCCTGCAAAGCAAAAGCCACCCAGCCGGAATCGGATTCCGGACGATGCTCGGACAGCCTGCTGAGATAGTGTGCCGCCTGACGAACCGACAGCCCCGTACGCGCCACCGCCTGCCCCATCGGGGTCGTCGTTATCTGTTGCGTGGATTCATCGATGGAAACCAGGCGCCCGGTCACAAGGAGTTTCAATGCGGCGGCAAAATCTAAATCTTCAGCCAGCTGTCCGACATGGGCACACAGGGTCTGCTGGAATAGCGCCTTCACCCCATGCTCATCCGTATGATCGAGCAAGCCGCTGACAATCATATCAAGCAGCCAATCTTCGAGCGGCATCGATGAAAATGCGGACATCATTGGCTCCGGACGATCCGCGGCGATATATGTCTCCCAGAGGATATCCCGGTCGAATTCCGACTCGGCGATAACAATCGCCCGCCCCGGTCTGGTTTCGTCCTGCTTCATCCCCAGACGTCCTGCCCGCCCGGTCATGTTATCGAATTCCGCTTTGGAAACCGGGATGAGCGACGGCCGGTCATCGTATTTCCCCGAGGCATACTTGACTGTTTCCAGATAGACCGTATCCGCCGGAAGGTTCACGCCCATAGCTAAAGTGGTAGTCGAGAACAATACCTTAACTTCTTTATCGATAAATGCTTGTTCGACTATTTGGCGTTGATGCGGCGACAGGTCCGCATTGTGGAATGCCACTCCCCGGCTCAGGGCCTGACGAAGGGAGCGAATGAGAAACGACGGTTCCTCGCCATCGAGCCGCTCCAGCGCCTGTTTTGCCTCGGGCCAGTTCACTTTCGCCGCCAGGTGAAACGACCGGTCAACTGTCTCCATACGGGATTTCAAAAAGACCAGTGTCGAGCCTTCGTCACGCTTTAGTTGGGCCACGAATCCCTCGAACGGGTCATCCGCCTGGTCGAATCGCACGAACGGCTCACTGCCGTCGAGACCGTTGTTAAAGAAGCGATATTGATATGACCCCTCGACCGCCACTCCCCGCATCAGGTCAACCGGGCGCACCGTTTCTTCGACTAACTGAGCATCGAGCCACTCCGCAAGACGACCCGCCGACACCGCGTCATCGCCAATAACCGCGGATAAGCCGACCAGCGATGGTTCATAGACCGATGCCCGTATCTTGGTCAGCAGTCGTTCGAGTACCGGGCCTCTCCCCGGCTCGCCGATCGTCTGGATTTCATCGATAACGACCAGGCCGATCGTGTTGAGGATATCCAGCGAGGCGGTCAGCAGGAGGTCGAATTTCTCATAGATAGCTACGGCAATCTGATAATCACCGGCGGCAAACCGGGTGTCGTTTTCCGGATGGTCACCGGTTACTATCAGGACCTTCACCCCGATATCACCATACGTGCGCACCAGCAGGTCATATTTCTGTTCGGCCAGAGATTTCAGCGGCATCAACAGAACCGTTTTTTGGCGCATGGTGAGCGCCTTGATTGTCGCCAGTTCAGCGCAGAACGATTTGCCGGAGGAGGTCGGCGCCGATATCAGCATCCTGACCGGCCTGAATTCGGCGCCGTTTCCCGGCTGGCCGATCAGTCCTTTGCGCACCGCCCGCATTTGCACGGGCAACAGGGATTCTCCCTGCCGCCGGCGCCATCGCTCGATCACCCGCGACGGTATGCCCCATCTTTCAAGTTCGCCCACTCGCATCTTAGCTACTCATCCTTTCCGGGTGCTCCGGGACACCCACGATATCAGCTTCCCTTACTCTCATGCCCAATTCACCTCTAATTGCCACAGCTTCCGAACCCGCACGACGGACAGCTGAAGCAGTTGCCCAGCTTGACCATCCCGCCGCCGCAATCAGGGCAGGAGGCGGCGTTGACGTACGAATAATCCTGACCGTTGCGCACGGCTGTCGTGAACGCACCAAACGGGTGGTGGTAATCCTCGAACAGTTCAGCGCAGAGACGACTGTCCTGATGATTGAGTTCTTCCATGTCTGGTTTTCCTTTGAATCTTTTCTGAGTCGTTACGGGTGGTGCCCGACACGCCCGATGACTGTTTCTTTGTTTTCTATCGGCTCACAATCAAAATACTGCACATTTGTGCAGGTGTCAAGTTGAAATTGAATTTTAGGCACAAAAAAATCACCCGCTTGGGTGAGCCCAAGACAAGCGATTGATTAGCAATGGGATAAGAAACGGAAAATGCCGACTGATCTGCCTCACCCGCGAAGGCGGGTGCCCAGCTAGATTCCCTCACCCCCGGCCCCTCTCCCAGAGGGCGAGGGGAGAAAGAAGGATGCGATTTCTTTGTCTTTGCCCTCTCCCTCTGGGAGAGGGTAGGGTGAGGGTCTTCTTCCAACGGATATTAAAGATGGACACGCCCCTGCGCCGGGGAGGCATTGGGCGGATAGTCGATAGCGTCGGACTTCTACTTCAATCCCGGCCGGGATTATATTCAGAACCCGACCTGCTATGGATTCACATCTACTCCTGCTCAAACACAACCGTGTACGACACCCATATATAAATCGGCTGACCGGCGCGAATCGCAGGGCTGAATCTGTTCTTGTAAGCGGCCGTCAGCGCGGCTTCGTCGAGACCCTTCGTTCCCGATGATCTAGCAACTCTCGCATCCTGTACGTTACCCTCCTTGTTGACGAGCGCATGAATGATGACCCGCCCGGTAATCCCCGCGTCGTTAATCATTCTCGGGTACTCCGGCGTAGCCATGTAGATGAATTCAGGGAGACGGTCCGCGGCGACATACTCCGTTGGAGACGGAATATAGTCGGTGTCATCGGGATTGACATAGACGCCGCCCGTGCGCGGTTGTGAATCGGGAAGGCCAACGACCGCCGACAGCTCCTCCCGCGTCATAATAGTGGCTTCATCCAAAAATGGCGTGTCATCGGCCACCGGGACCGGAATCCAGCCTGTTCTATCCTGAGTGGACGGTCTGGGCGTGCGGTCATCTCCATAAACGACCGAGGGCGGGACATCCCAGTACGCTCGCACTTCTGTCGTATCCTGAGTTGAATCAGGTAGGACAGGAATTGCCTGTTGCGCTGGTGCGAAGACAACAAAAGTCAGCAGTGTTAATCCTATCAACCCTCCAAGCAGCAGATTGCTGACGAGGAGATTCCACTGGTAGCGCGACTTGAGCTCGAACGCCCCGTACGGCTGATAGAGTGAGTTTCCCTGTGAGTTCATACCGGCTCCTTCCCCAAGAGGTTTCGGATTCGGCGATGAAGGAGTGAGGGTTCGATGGGGGGGGCAGGGTGATCTCTGCGCCTCTTATAGGAGAGACGAGAGTTCGCTTGGGAGTGTGCAGTCCGAAGCAAGAAAAAGGGCATCCCTACCAGTAGTAAAGATGCCCTGTATCTTGACAGCGCGTCCCGACTTAGTTGTTCATTTCAAACAGCACTTTGTACGACACCCAGACGTTAACTGGACGTCCGTTTTGAATACCGGGTTTGAACTTGTTCTTGCTCGCTGCCTTCACCGCGGCCTCGTCCAGAGACGCCGTGCCCGATGATTTCGCAACCATCGCGTCACGCACGTTTCCTTCTTTGTCAACCAGCGCCTTGACCCAGACTATACCGGTGATACCTGCCTGCTTGGCCAGTCTCGGATACTCCGGAGTCTCGTAGTAAACCATTTCCGGCTGGATTTCCACCGGGACGAATTCGTCCGGGGCCGGCAGATAATCCTGGTCGCTGATGTCCACGACGATATTGTCGCCGCTGCCCGATGCAGTAATATCAGGAGCTACGATCTCCGCCAGCTCCTCACGGGTGGCGAGTACGACATCTTCGTCCTGGACTTCTTCATCGGCGACCGGTTTCGGAATACCTACTTTCGGCGCCGCTACGTTGGGCTGACTGACCTGGACTTGCGGCGGTTTTTTAGCAACACTTGGCGGCGGGCCCAAGTCGGCTACCGTCTTGATTACCGTCGACGACATATCAATTGCCTCCAGGTCACCGCCCCGGATTACCGATATCAACCAGGCGGTGATCAGTATCAGGGCGACAAACGTGAAGGTAGCGATCGTACCCAGCAGGAAATTCCGCTGGTATTTCGCCTTCAGTTCAAACGCGCCGTACGGTGAGTATAATACATTCGGATGAGCCATTATAGTTCACCCCTTTCACGTGCTTGTTGCACCGCAGCTTCCATAATCTTGTCATCGCGATCTTCCCAATCTCCGATCGCGTAACGATAGGAAAACTTTCTGTCTTTCGGAATCTGGTCCACCTTTACACCCAATTCCTTGGCTGTATAGGCATTCCAGCTTCGCTCGATCTGATCAATCTCATCGAGCATGTTGACCATATCTTTATACGCAGCTTTCCGATTTATGAGTATAAGCGTACTCAATTTATCGTTCTCACGGTTGCGAGCTACCAGCAGGCCCTGAAGCGTATCAGAGTTCAAACGGTATGTTACCGTATCACCCGGCTGCAACGGAGCGCTGGGGAGCAACTGCGGCAGGTTTTCGGGCGTGGGGGTCTTCAGGTTCCACCAGAATCGGCCTTCCTCATCGATTCTCAGGGTCAGGAGGTTGGATTCTTTGACTTCGAGCTCCTGTTCCTGGTCGGCTGGAGGGAGGTTGATCTCCATCGCTTGAGGCATCGCAAACACCGTGGTCACCATGTAGAAGATCAAAAGGAGAAATGCGATATCGACCATAGGTGTCATATCGATGCGAATAGAAATGCGTCTTTTGGGTCTCCGGAGGCCCTTTTTTCCGCCTTTCTTTTGCCGTTCTACTACATCACCGGCCATATCTGTTTATCACTCTCCTCTCAGTATATATAACACCGGAACGACCGGATTTGATTAACGTTTTTTTTGACCGCATGGTTTGTCTCGACATTCCTACGCCTTGCTCACGTCGGTTTCCTTGTCAGTGATGATAAGGAACCGTTCAAGATGGTTTTCCTGCATCTGCTTCATAATATCCTGCATAGCGCCGAAACTGGCGTCCCGGTCGGCTTTGACCACTACAAGGGCGCGGATATTCTTGGCACGGGCCTTGTTAATCTCAGAGGCCAGGTTGTACAGGTCGACATTGCGAACGCGGCGCACAGTAGTACTGACCGTCTCGCCCTCGATCTCAATGTCGGCTTTTTCAACGTAGTCGACATACATCGAGTCCAACTTGGTGACGGTGATATTAATCACGTCCTTGTCCGGCAATTCGATCTGCGAATGCGACTCCGGCAGGTCAACCGCCCGGGCTTCCGGTGGTTTGAACTGGGTCGTCGCCATATAGAAGATCAGCAGCAGGAAGGCGATATCAACCATCGGCGTCATGTCGATACGAATGGCAATCCGCCGTTTTTTCTTGGATGACATGACTTAGATTCCTTCTTTGTCTTTCAGTATCTGCAGGACTTCAAACGTCGCTTCGTCCGTGGTGTAGTTGAACGCATCCACTTTGTTGACGAAGAAATTGTAGAAGAAAATACCCAGAATGCCGGAGAGCAGACCACCCGCCGTATTCACGAGCGCTTCGGAAATACCGGTGGCCAGCTGGGTCGCGTCGATAACACCGCCCTCGACGTTACCGGTCGCGGCAAACGCGCGGATCATACCGATCGTCGTTCCCAACAGCCCGACCATCGTGGCAATCGACGCGATCGTCGACAACGCGATCAAATTCCGTTCAAGCAGCGGTCCTTCCAGCGCGTTCGCTTCTTCGATCGCCGACTGGGTCAGCTGAATTCTCTTTTCACTGTCGAAACTCGGGTTGCCTTTTACCTCGCGATACCGGTCGATACCGGCGCGAAGAACGTTGGCGGTCGTGCCACGCTGTTTGTCACAGGCGGCCAGCGCACCCTCGTAATCATCATTCTGAATAAGCGTAACGAGCTTCTTGAAGAACACCTGAACGGAGCTCTTGCCCTTGGCATTGCCGTACAGAGAAATGTACCGTTCAACAACGAATACGATAAGCATGAACAGAATCATGATGAGCAGAACGACCAGCGGGCCACCCTTGTAAATCGAGTGGATAATCGGCTGTTCCGACGTCCTGAAAACTCCATACCACAGACCAAATCCTATGGCAAACGCTACCAGCGCATTAAGAGTGATGAAAATTGTTTGCTTAACCACGTGACAATAACCTCCATAAATAATGATACATCAGAATATTTCTCTTACCTCAGATTTCGACACCCTTGGCGCCCGCCAGAATGAAAGCGCCCATCGAAATCACAACTCCCCATGATATCGAGCCGAGCAGGACGCCCGTCCCGTATCCGGACCCGATACTGGAGTACGTGCCGGCAGCATTGAAACCATAACTGCTGCCGAAGAATGACAGGAAAATTGCCAGAACAAAAATTATGAGAGGAATCCAGTTGTACCGAAGAAGTTTCTTCAAGTGCAGCGCTTTGGCATCGGGAGCCCCCTTGACCCCGTAGAGTCCATAGAGCGTCACGATCGGAAGAGCCAGGCAGAGCAACGTGTAGAGGATGAAGAGGATCGCGGTGAGCGCCAATGCCGCTCCGGATGAAAAGATGTATGAACCGATCGAGCCCAGGGACAGAATCGCACCGATTCCGGTCTTGCCTGCATAGATCCGTTCAACTTTCTTTTTGGCGACATACGACGAAAGCACTTCTTCCCCGCCCGACTGACTGACCACCGTGCCCTGTTTGCGTTCCGGCGTTCCGGTCGTTGCCGGGGCCTGCAAGACCGAGGTATCGCCGGCGAGGCTCACCGTATCACCGCGGCCGAGCACGAGACTCGCACTGTCGGCGATAACCGGTTTCTCCGTCTGGGCTCCAGCAGCCTTGACTTTCGATTCCACCACTTTCTCGTTATATACCGAATACCACGGTAGAAACAATGAGAGGAAGATGACGATCGAGGCCACAGTAAGCACCAGTCGGTCCAGACCGGAGACACGTTCCTCCATGAGGGTACACTGCTCGCGCAGGATTTCCCCTTTGGAACGCTTGGCTTGGTTTAGCTCTTCGTATTTCTTCTTTTCTGCATCTGACTTGAAGAGGTCTTTCGGCTTACCTGGAAAAACATCGAATCCGATATACCGGAACCGGTCGGTTTCGGTAATCCGTTTGGTCGAATCAGATTTTTTTTCTTCAGCAGCCATCAATACTCCCAAGATAATTGTTTATAAACGCATTACTTCTAACTGCCAAATTCGAAACGCGTGTCGTCCTGACCTTTCTTGGCATCCGCGTTATTCGGCGAACATTTCAGGACCTTGCCGTACCAGTTGTAGGCATTCTTGAAATCATCGTTCGCGTTCACCTTCTTGGTCGACTTGGCGACCGCCCGAAGGTGATAACACTGGGCAATCCACAAAGTCAGGCTGACGTCGGCGCACTCGCCACTCGTGGAGGTCAGACATGAATAGGCATCATTAAGATACTCAAGCGCCTTGTCGTAATTGACCGCACAGATACCGCCTGCGAAATACGCATAGCCAATGGATTTTTTGGCTTCGCAGTTTTTCGGATCCAGTTCAAGCACTCTCTGGTAGTACTTTACACCGTTGGCGCAGTCCGTCATCTTGTAGAGATAGTTATAAGCCACTGCGGCCGTAACCTTGGCGTCTGAGCTGTCGAACTGAAGGTACTTGGTCAGATAGTCATTGGAGAGTTGAAAATAATTGACATTCGGGTTGACCGAATCAGTCGGTGCCGGAGCGGGCGTGGAGCCGCCGTTGGCTTCGAGCTCGTCGATATTGAACTCTTCATCGGCGCCCGCCGAACTATTGGAGGCAATATTCAAGGCCGCGTATCCGGCGTTTTTGTAGATCGAAGCTGACGCTGAGTCGATCCCCAGCGCGATGCGCTTGTCGTAATATTCGAGCGCCTGCTGGTAGCTGCGAAGGCTGTGGTAAGCGACCGCGACATTCTGCAACACCCGGGGCTGGTCCGGTTTGGTTTCCAAGGACTTTTTGTAAAACTCGATAGCGGTGGAATAGTCCTTGTCCGGTCGGCGGTAGAAGTAGTCGTCGCCCAGCAACTGATAGACTTCCGAAGCATCGACAGCCGGCTTATAATCCGGACCCTGCTGACTCGTATAGTCCAGCTGCTTCTGGAGCATTTCAGCGCTCTTCGCATAATCCTTGGTATAAAACAGCGCCTTGCCGTAGTAAAAGTAGATATCGCGAGGCTCCATCGGGATGGCCAGGACCTTCTGGAAATTATCTATGGCGT
This sequence comes from uncultured Ignavibacteriales bacterium, assembly GCA_964371785.1. GTDB lineage: Bacteria > Zixibacteria > MSB-5A5 > GN15 > FEB-12 > CAVQCT01. Next base: position 86,489 of record CAYJOL010000001.1, read on the forward strand.
CCTCGAAACCGTACAGGTTCGAGTAGGACATCGCCAGCTCATAGAACACCCGGACATTAGAGGAGTCCGGAGTCGCGTGTGACAATTCGAGATATTTCTTATATGAACCGATAGCTTCCTTGAAACGGGCTTCACGGTCCTGCTTCGTACGGGAAGACAGTCCGGCCCTGAAATAAATACCGCCGGCCCGCATCCATGCCTTGGCGAACGTGCTGTCTTTGGAAAGGACCACGCGGAGCTTCTCGATCGCGCAGTTATAGTCTTTCATCTCGAGACAGGCTTCAGCCCAGTGGTAATACACTTCGCTTGAAGCGGTGTCCTGTTCCAGGGCCTTTTCGTATTCAGTAATAGCCAGGGACGGAATCCCCTGGTAGAAGTTGGCGTCGCCCAGGTGTATGTGGTAATTTGCGTTGCTCGGGTCATCCACTAAAGCCTGGCGGAACAGCCGGTCGGCTTCCTGCCAGTTCTTCTTCGCCAGCATCACCTGACCCAGACCATCTTCGAAACGAGCCTTGTTCGCTTTGTCTTTCTTGACACCGGCCTGCATCGCAACTTCGGCCTTATCGAGCTGGCCGAGCTCAATATAACAGAGCCCTTGATAATAAAGCGCTTCGTAGTCCTTGCCTTTGCGGTCCAAGGCCTCTTGAAACTGATCGGCTGCTTTGCTGAACTTGCCCTGATTGTAATAAATCATGCCCAACATATAGTAATTGAAGCTGTATGCCTTGTCGATTTGGATTTCCTGATTAAGCAGGTTGACGGCCAGAGTCGTGTCACCACTATTAAGAGCATTTGCGATTTCCGGTTTCAGCTCCTGCGCTGAGGTGATCGCGATGAGCGAGATGACGGCCACGGCAGTCAGCAGGAATAGGACCTTGCGGCCATGTTTCATTTCTCTCTTCACAACATAATCCCTTATCATAACTTCAATTAAGAAATCCATAATATAACTTTCGCAGGTATTGTCAAGCGAATTATTGGTTAGCTTTCAGCCGTCCGATCGCCGTTTCCTCCTCAGAAAGTTATATCCGTGTTCAAACTGTAACCCAGAGTAAATCGCCACTGTCATCCAGAGAACTCCCACTGCTGTCGGTGAGAGAACCGTCCCGAATGCCTGTTGAATGTAGACACCCGTAACGACCATGATAACCGCCGAGAGCACATTTAACGCCCGTGTTGCTTCGTCCATACTGTTGCTCTCCTTTCTTATACATATGAGTACTTCATTTCTTCCGTTCTAAGTATCGCTCCTCCCCGCCTTCCCGCCCGGTTTGCACAATATTCATGCCAGCCCTCAAGTGACCCTCAACAAACCCATGTTATCTTACTGTCCGGCAAAGCATTAAACTGGCGTGACAGCCAATAGAGAAACTGAGACCGATTTGTCCTCGCATAAAATGCGCTTGGGCGATGTGGGAGAAACTTAATGAGTGTCCGGTAAGGTATTGACTAACAGGATATTAGTCGGCAGATCTAAAAGCCAGCGGTGGGAAGCCAGTCAAAGTTGATTCGTATGATTGTATTGTCCTCCGGCGAGAGATAGGTCAGACCATTGAATGGTTTGGTCGTACCATCGAAGTTAACAGCGGGGAAAAAGCGGATCGTCTTCACCAGCGCAATCGCCTGTTTGCGCTCACGCGGACCCAGTTTACTCAGACGCCAGCTGGTCGTGTAGCCGAGCGAATCCACTTCCAGACTCGCTGAAATCCGGCCATAGAGTAATGGCGCTCGTGAAAGAGGATAAGAATCCCCGGGGACACGTCTTGGGAGCGGCTTACTCATCAATCCGAGCTTGACTGGCAGCAACCGCACCTGGCTGCGCTCCAGCAGGCCGGCGTGCCACGATGTATCGGCGCTCCACCCGCGGTTCGGATAGCTTACCTGAGGGAAAAACGATACGAGCAGGTACGCTTCGGACGAAATCTTCTTGTTTTTCACGCGGGCCGGCTCGAAAGTAGCGTAGCGAACGGCAGACAAGATCTGCTGAGCGAATGACTGGAATGTGCTGGTGTCAATTCGGGCCCCGATTGTCTTGCCCGATTTATCCAATTCAATATGAAGCAGAACATACGGATATACTATCATGCTGTCCATGCTCTGGAGATCGCACGAGTACGAAGGAAAACTGAGCACCCTGGGCGGCTCCACTCCCAACAACTTCGTCGCATCCACGAAGAGATCGAGATCCGCGACGTTTCCATTCGTGTCAACCGGGAAGTAGAAATCCGGCACCGACACACCCGGCTGTATTCGCATGTTCACCGGCAGGGTCGATTTGATCAGTTTCCCATTGGCCTGCGCCGGAGCGAACTTCAAAGATTCAAGATATCCTCGTCCGTAGTTGACTACCGTGCTGTCGGTCCTGGGTCCGGAAAGCTTCTTTACCGTTCCATCCTTTTCAATTACCAGCTCCAACTTAAGTACAGCCTCCAGATCCGGCCTCACCGGCGCGCCCGGTGGCACAAACAGAGGACGTGATAAAGGAACGGCCGGCGCATAACCGTAGATGTCGGGACGGTCTGCGCCGAATGCATACTGCTGGCAGATCACTAACAGAAGTATTGCGATTAGCGGCGTCCGGGAAGCGTGCATATAACCTTTTTTAGTTACTCGGATTTCTGTCAGCATATTATACTGCGAACATTCCGGAAGAAAGTCAAAAAATCATTGGAAGGTACGTGCAGGTGATTCGAATCGGCCAGCAGCTCATGCGCAACATATTCATGTCGTGGGCAGGTTATATCGTCAGGCTGGCGATTGCCTTCCTCTTTGTACCTTATATTTCTTCGGTCTATGGCGATGCCCGATACGGAGTCTGGGTAATTCTTTTCCAGACTATCGGCTATTTCACGATGCTTGATCTGGGCCTCAGTTCTGCCTTGACCCGATATGTCTCCCGTTATCTGAGTCAGCACGATTATCCCGGCATAAACCGGGTCCTTTCCACGGCCAATCTGCTCTATGGAATCGTCGGTTTGGCAGTATTTGCAGGAGTGTACCTGTTCGCCCAGTATTTCTTTCAATTCTTCAAGATCGATGACCCGCAGCTGATGGTCGAAGGTCAGCACGCCTTACAGCTTCTGGGTGTCTTTATGGCGGTCTCTTTCTTCCTTCTGCCGTTCGGGAATTCTCAGGCGGCCTTTCAGCGTCATGATTTGAACCGATTACTGGTCTCGTGTGAAGAAATTGTCAGGACCGTGGCCATGGTGATACTGATTTCGCTTGGATACGGCCTGGTGTCGCTAGCCGCCGTTATTGTCATAGCCAGCCTGATACGTCACGCGATCGGGATTGTCTGGCTGCGGAGGCTTTACCCAAAAGTTCACTTTTCCCCGTCCCTGATTGATCGCGCCACCTCCCGTCTGTTATTCGGATACTCCCGTATCTCGTTTGCGATAAGTATCGGCTGGCTGATCATGTTCAACACCGACAGCTTTCTTTTGGGACTGATGACCTCTTCAGCAGCCGCCGGCATCTACAACCCGGGAGCGCAGTTGATGCTCTCATTTCGAATCCTGGTCAACGCGATCGGCATTCCATTGATTCCCGCGGTATCACATCTGGAAGCAGAAAGCAGGCATGATCAAATTCGGCAGATTTACCGCCGTGGTGTCAAATACGGCGCATTTCTTTCATTTGCCCTCACCGGCGGCGTGTTTGTCTACGCGGCGCCGTTCGTCAGACTCTGGCTGGCGCCTGCTTTTTTCCCCTCGGCACAGGTCATGGTTGTTCTGGCAATCGGAAACGCCTTCTTCCTGCCGCAGATACTTGGCAATTCCGTACTGTTCGGAATCGAGCGGCACAAGAGTATTCTCCAGGTAGTTCTCATAGAGTCGCTGGCCAAGATTCTGCTGGCAGTACTGTTGATACCCGGATACGGCACGCTTGGCATGGCTCTGGCCAACACCATTCCACAGGTCATCCTGTACGCCACGCTTTACCCCTATCTTATGTCAAAAGTACTGTCGATTTCATTCTCGGATATCGTGCTGACCGGTCTGCGAAACGGTCTGCTGGCGCTCCTCATAGTGGCTCCGCTTTCACTGCTGATGGCCTGGCTGATCCCTCCGACAAGCTGGGTGACGCTTTTGTTGAGTGTCGCTCCGGCGAGTTGCATGACAGTCGTGGCCGGCTATTTCATAGTTGAACCGGACGACCGTTTAAAGATCAAATCATTCCTTGGATTGCAGTGAAACAAATAGCCCCGTGCAGACGGGGCTACTTATTTCGATCGGATGGGCCTAAAAATTGTCGTGGAGGTCTTCGAGAGCCGCAACAATCTTCTCGACTGTCGGCAGACAGGCACTATCGCCATCGACACCGTAAGCTACCCGCGCGTCAATTGCTGTTACCAACTTGATGGGTGCTTCCAGATCATACAGCCCATCGCCCTGTGTGATTACGGAGGCAATCGTAGCCGCAGCGCCACCGTGGAAGCGGTCTTCCGTCACCACCGCAACTTTGCCGCAGTCTTTGGCGGTCTGGACGATAGTCGCCTCGTCCATCGGTTTGACGGTTCTGAGGTCGACCACGCGCACATGAATTCCTTTTTCCTTGAGGATTTCTGATGCCTTGCGGCACATGTGGAGGGTGGCGCCATAGGTGATAACGCCGATGTCGGTATGCTCCTCATCGTATACCTTGGCAACTCCGAACGGTATCAATTCATCGATTTCCGGAAGCGGCGTTTCAATCGGCACACCATCCCAGTCGCGACGGTTATACAGCGCGACCGATTCACAGAACAGAACCGGATCATCCGTCGCCCAGGCGGTCTTCAGCAGACCAGCCGCGTCATAGGCGTTCGATGGTACCGCGATCAGCAGACCCGGAATGTTCATCCAGGTGCCGAGGTTGCCTTCGGAATGCCAGAATGCGCCGGCACCCTGCTTATAGCCACCGTACGTAGTGCGGATAACCACCGGCATCTTAAAAAGCCCGCCGGAACGCTGATAGGTTGTGGCTATCCGGTCCTTGAGCATCTGGTAGGCGGGTGACATATAGTCGAGAAATTGAATTTCCGGTATCGGACGGCGGCCCTGATACGCATGGCCTCCTGCCCTGCCCAGAATCCCTGCTTCGTCAAGAGGCGTGTTAAAGCAGCGGCTGTTGCCAAATTCACGCTGAAGATTCTTGGTGACCAGAAACACACCGCCCTTGCCTTTGAGCTTGGACTGTTTCTCGATGTCGTCGATCATGTGGCCTGAGAAGTCCGCAACGTCTTCACCAAACAGGATAACATCCTCGCTGAGCATAAACAGATCAAACAGGGTATAGTTGATGGCGAACCGCATCGTCATCGGACCTACATTCTCGGGAAGTTCCGGCGAACTGAAGTACCCTTTATCGTGAAACTGTTTATACTTCGCTTTTCTGTCCACCTTGCTTGCTTCACGATATTTCTTCCAGGTCTCCAGGGCGTCATCGAAATTGTATGTACCGACCAGACTTTTGATCAGTTCGGCAGTTTTGGGCTGGAAGGTCTTCACCGCTTTTTGAGACTCGGCGGACACCGCTTCGTCAAGCTCGTCCCACATCTTTTTGATCTCTTGAGGCGTGATGATTCCATCCTCGACCAGCGTGTTGCTCGTCTTGAGCACGCAATCATTGTACGTGTGCCAGTCAAGTTCCACCGGATCCATGTAAAACGACTGGTCATCGGATCCGGAATGTGATCCCTCCCGGGTGGTGCGGATATTCATCAGGACCGGGCCATTTCCGGCGCGTGTGTATTCGACCGCTTCGGCCACCTTGGCCAGCGAATCCTTGATGTCGGTGCCATCAACCTGCATGATCTTAAGACCGAATCGTTGGAATCCTTCGAACGGCGTCGTCGGGTCCCCTTCGGGAAACTGCTCTTCAACGGACACGGAAATCGCCCAGCCACAGTTATAAATCGCCGCGATAAATCTTGTCTTATAAAAGGCCGCATAGAATACCGCCCGGGAAAACTCCGCCTCAGAAGTGGAGCCTTCGCCGATACTGCATACGGTCACGGCGTCTTCGGGATAGGCGCCGCCCGGCAAGTGGGACAGCTTGGAGATCGGCAGTGGGTGCTTGATCGCTTCGCTCAGCCCGGCCGCCTCCATGGCGTGACCGCCGGTCGGTGAGGATTGCGGCAACACGGCTAACTCGGGATAGCCCGGATGCGCCGGAATCTGCTGGCCCCGGTTCTTGGAGCGGGGGTCGCCGATCGCTTCCAACATCTTGTCCTCAAGCGTGGAGCCGCGGTGCAGATCGAATGCCTTGTTACGATAATAGCCGACCCACGGATCGGACTTGCGAAGATTCTCAGCAAAGACGACATCTATCATCTCCTTGCCGCCGCACCCGATAAAGAATCGATTGTATCCTTTGCGTAAGAGGAGTTTCTCTTCGCGCTCCACGCGCCGGGCCTTGAGCATCGTGTAAAGCATGCCCCGCAATTCGGCCGGGGTCTTGCCGGAATACATCTCCAGCGGAGTATTGTCTTTCGGTCTGGTCTTGACCTTGCTCTCAACCTCTTGAACTTTGTCTATAATCGCGAGGACATCCAACTTGATATCTCCTTGTTATATATCCACAAGTATTGTTTTTGCGTGATCTTAACCGCAGGGTATAACGTCGACCTGTTAAATTTGCTCCACAAAATATAGAAATTAGGCCAAAAAATGAAATCAAATTTTCCGGTTGTGTCGTTTTTCCTTCTTGCGCGGGAGGTTGCCGACGATTTTATTGATTGGACCAAGCTCACCGGACTTCAAATAGTGTTGTCATACAATTGGTTAGATAAAGGAATCACCATGGCGCAAAAGTCGACCTCCAATGTCTCCAAAAGACGCCCCATCTCGGCGCACGGCTTGTTCAAGCTTCGCATACCGAATTCAGTAGCCATCTCCCCGGACGAACAGTCGATTGCGTATGCCGTCGAGCGGATCGATGAAAAAGAGAACAAGTACTTCTCAAACCTGTTCATTTATGACGTCTCTGACAAAGTGAGCCGACAATTCACGTTCGGGGACCATAACGACGGCGCGGCGGTCTGGTCGCCTGATGGAGCAAGTATCGCGTTTGTTTCGACGCGAGACAAAAAGACCGGCATTTACATTATGCCCTCAGATGGCGGCGCTGAGAAGAAAGTTATTGAAATCGATGGTGCGCTGAGCAACCTGTCCTGGACACCGGACGGAAGTCGGCTGGTTTTCTGTCTCAGGTACAATGATTCACATTGGATTGAGGACGAAAAGAAGAAGAAAGAGGCGCCGGTCTTTCGTCATATCACGAGATTGTTTTATCGTCTCGACGGAATGGGGTTCTTGCCGAAGGACAAGTTCCAGGTCTATGTCCTCGATATCGCCACAAAAACGCTCAAGCGCCTGACAGGCGGCACCCGTGATAATTCATCGGCGACCGTTTCGCCCGATGGCAAATGGGTGGCTTATGTTTCCAATCGTTCGAAAGACCCGGATCTGGAAATGCTTCGCGACGACCTGTTTATCATTTCGTTGACGGGCGGCAAGGAAAAACTCATCCCTACACCGGCCGGTCCGATCGCGGCTCCCAAGTTCTCCCCTAACAGCAGACTGATTGCATATGTGGGACACGATAATCCGGATGATGAATGGGGCGTTACCAATATGCACGTGTGGACTGTCGGGATAAACGGTCAGCCGAAGGCAAAAGATCTGATGCCGAAATTCGACCGGATGGCTTATGATCAGTCCATTACCGACACCGGTGAGGGACACGATGTCGCGCCGTTGTTTTGGTCAGCCGATGGAAAACGAATATACTTCGCCTCCTCGGATACCGGAGCCACCAACTTGTATTACGTCCCCGCTTCGGGCGGGAAGCCGACCGGCGTGTTCAAAGGAAAATGCCACATCAAAGGCTACTCGTTTAACGGCAGAATGCGAATTGCGGCATTGATCCATGCTGACCTGGAAAGCCCAGGGGACATCACCATCTGCCCGGCCCAGTATGGCGGTGAGAAAAAGGCCCAGCGGTGCACGGAATTGAACAGGTTTCTTCGCACCGAAGTAAAGCTTGGCCGGACCAACGATGTCATGTTCAAATCATTCGATGGTACCGAGGTGCAGGGCTGGATGGTTTTGCCTCCGAATTTCAATGCGAATAGAAAGTATCCGGCCATTCTTGAGATCCACGGAGGTCCGCGCGTTCAGTATGCGTACTCATTTTTCCATGAAATGCAGTACCTGGCGGCCAGTGGGTACGTGGTCTTCTACACCAACCCGCGCGGCGGGTCTGGTCGTGGAGAAACCTGGGCGGATGCAATTGCGGGCGGCTGGGGTGACCTGGACTACCGCGATTGTATGGCCGCTGCGGACTATATGGAGAAACAGAAGTTCATCGACAAAAAGCGCATAGGCGTCACCGGCGGTTCCTACGGCGGGTATATGACCAATTGGATGATCGGCCACACCAATCGTTTCCGGGCGGCCGTCACCCAGCGCTCGGTGACCAACCTGATTTCCATGTTCGGCGCCTCCGACATCGGCCATTCGCTCAAACGCGAATTCCACGGGTATCCCTGGACGAACAAGGAGAATTACGAGAAGTGTTCGCCGATTACCTACTTCCAGAATGTCAAAACCCCGGTATTGATCATCCATAACGAACATGACCTGCGTTGCCATATTGAACAGGGTGAACAGATGTTCGCGATGCTCAAGTGTATGGGAAAGACGGTTGAGATGGTGCGCTTCCCCGAGGAACCGCACGGATTGTCTCGGCACGGCCGTCCGGACCGACGTATTGCGCGACTTGAGTGGATTGAAAAGTGGTTCCGGCGTTACTTGAAGAAATAGGTCGATCCGAGACGACCAACCATATCGGCTGCTAATGGGGTGGTGCGCTCAGCCGCGCTGCCCCATTCCGTTGGACGATTTTACCTTGTAGCCCTGTTCTTTCAGAAATTTCTCCCCCTCCTCGCGGGTACGAAAGGTCTTCGAAATCTCCTTTGTCCCCCCCCGTTCGAACATCTTCTGAAGCTGACTGTAGGTGACGGTGTTATTAATGATGTTTATCGACCAGACCAAGTTGTGTGCGCGACACCACTCCAAATGACGCCCGATCGCCGCGATAACTTCGGGCGAGCCGGTTTTCCAGTTGCTCAGGTCGCACAGCTTTACCCACGGCTTTTTGATAAGCTCGGTTGTCTCGCGTTCGAATTCCTCATTGTAATGCTGAGCTGTGCTTTGCCGCCAGCTACCATAGATCTTCTCGTAAATGATCCCGTTCTCGAGATCGACATCGAACGAGAATTCAAACGCCCACTGCCTCATGCTCACTCACCTGTCCTTTTATCTGGAAAAATATGACTAAATACATCCCGGAAGATACTTTTATATACCAAGTAAAAATATTCGCGTCAATCAAAATCGTTCATATTTTCACAAGAATTTTGACCCGCAAACCCCATTCTTCAAGACTGAATACGAGTCGCGGATTTCTTCAATACCCCATACGAAACTATGCCAGGTGGGTGTAAATCGGCAGGCGACTTCATGCAAGACTCCCGGCCGCCTGCCGAAAGTTTACTCCAACCTCTGATCTAAAATAGTTTCCACCCCGCGGAAACGGTCACTTGCCTTCCGCAGGACGGGTAGTCGTGGTCGAAACGGTCAAACCCAAACTGGTCCGGCCTCCGTCGATTGGTGAGATCAGAACCGGTGAATGAGAGAGTCACGCTGGACGTGGGTTTGAACGAAAGGTTTGCGCTCAATTCATACACACCGGAAATGGTCTTAGTATAGTCTCCCATGAGAAGGGAACGTTGACTCGTGTAATCGATTCCGAATCGGTAGGAGAGATTTCGATGGGTACCGTCGAGGTTGAGTCGCCACTTGAGGTCGGGAACGTAATTCGCGGCGATGAACTTCTGTCCTGCATCGGTTGACTGCCTCGCTCGCTGGAAGACTCCGCCCCATTCGATGGAAAGCTCCCTGGCCACCGAATAATTCAGACTCACGTCCATGCCGGTTGTATGAAATTGGTTGACGTTCTCAGGAACGTACTTGTATGACGATGGCTGATACTGGTACTGGATAAGCGAGTCGACATATTGATGGAATACCGTCAAAGACACCGTCCCCCTTCCCTGCCAGGCCGATAAGTCGAGCGTCCCGATGAGCGAATGCGAAACCTCTGGATTGAGCTGCCGGTTACCGGCTGTGAAGAAGTCTTCGGCGAATTGTTCGGCGATTGACGGTAACCTAAACGCGTAGGCATAACCAATTTTCAGTTTCATGCTCTCAGCAAGGGTTGTGATAAGGCCCAAGTTGTACGATGGTTGTGTTCGTCGGTCTGTCACCATCTGGGCTCTTCCGCTGATGTCAAACGCGAAACGTCCGGCAGGTTCCCAGATAACATTGGACCAGAGATCCAATTGACGTTGTGACGCTTTCCAGAAATTGTACGAATCATATGAATACTCATATGGCGCGAACGGTCCCACCGTGTTGGTTGCCAGACTATGGTCATCGGAAGTTGACCGAATCGAACCGGAAAGCCAGTCCACTCCTCCGGACAGCGTCACAGCGTTCACCTTGTTCATATATCGGATATTCATTCCGGAAGACCGTTTGTGATATAACGACTGTGAGTAAACATCGACCGAGTCATGGTTCACCGTCGAATCGACCGGTGTTACACTGCTGTCAAATGTGTAGTAATCATACTGATAGTTATACAGAGACTTGTAGTCCAGATTCTTTCTTTCCCAGAAGAAGTCAAGGCCGAGTTGGCCTGACTTGGAGTGGTCATATCGATACTGAAGATCGCCCGAGTAATTTTCGTCCTGCTGGTGATCATAGGCGGAATACGACTCTTGGGTGCCATAGGCCGGAACGGCATTCTCCGCCGGCATCGGTCCGGGGACACCAAGGCTGTCGTTGAAGTAACGAGCCGCGGCGCTGATACGGTGACGGCTGTTTGGCGAGATGAAATCACCCCGGAGTGTAAAGAGATATCTTCGCGAGCCGGCATTGTCGCGGCTGTTATCTGCCTGTGTGAGCTCGGCAAATCCACCGACACCGATCTGTCCTAATCGTCTCGCTATGCTCATGTTGTAGCTGTTCAACCCGAGATTTCCCTGGCGTGTGGCGACTTCCAGTCGGTCCACAAGCGTATTGGCGCTTATCAGATTTATTACGCCACCGACCGCGTCTGAACCGTAGAAAGCGGACTGCGGCCCTTTGAGAATCTCCACCCGTTGGAGTTCATCGGCGCTGTAATCAGACAGGTTGAATCCGCCCAGAGAATAATCTCTGACCGGTCGACCATCGTAAAGCAGGAGCATGTGCCTGTTGAACACACCCCAGTTCGACAGTGTGGTAAGCGACCCCGTGCCATTCTGATTGCGGACATCCAGGCCGCCTTCACCGTCGAGCGCCAGCTCAAGCGAACCGGCCGTTCTCAAGTCAAGCTGTTTGATGAGTACAGCCGGCCAGACCGACTTCTCAGGCGTCAGGCCGAATCGGTTCGCGGTGACTATAATGCTGTCCTGCAGAGTTCGAACTGATGATACATCAGTGGTGTCAGTCGCTGCTTTGGCTCCCGTCGCTCCAAAAGCAGCATACAGAAGGATAAGAAAAACGCGCCTCACGGCATCCTCCAGTCGGAAGCAGTCGGCGCGGCAGTTGAATCCGGTCAGCCCGCGCTGACGGCTTTCGCATGATGTTGCTCACGGCAGGTTTCCTGGCTCGGGCATCAAATCCTCCGAAGCGCCTTCCCGGCAAATACCGGTGGCATATTGCTTCGAAAGTAGCCTTTCACAGTAGCGGGGCTGCGACGGATTCACACCGTCTTCCCTATTACCCGTTCACCTGAACGGCACCGTGAGATTGTGATTATAAGGTAGCTGACATCGACCCGGTCTGTCAAGTCAAGAATCTACCGATCGGGCTGTACGGGGAATAGGTAAGACTGATCAATGCAGGTCAGGAAATTGTGTGATCTCATCGCTCGACATATACAAGCTGGCGTTTGTAATCAACCGTCATCTTGTATCGGTGCAGGAAGCTGGCGCCAATAATGCCCCCGAACTGCGCCCTAGGAAGTCTCTTGCGGAAGTCCGACAGATCCGTTACTACAGCCGGAACATTATCCACGGCGACATTCTTGCTTAACGTGATATTGGGCACGGACACGCGCGAGCCGTCACCACCTGTAATTCCCAGGCTCGCGGCCAGCGAGAGGTCGAGAGTTGTGTATGATGCGCAATAGTCGAGGATCATCGGCACAGTTGTGTCGCCGATTACAGCATCGACTAGAATCAAGTGCTGATACTGCTGGAATTCAATCTCGTCGTACTTTTTTCCATCCAGGAACTTCGGCACAAAGGAGTAGAGCTCGAGGGTACGGTTCGGATAGTCGACACAAACGAAGAATTGTCTTAGGATATCGGCGCCGATCAGCCCGTCGGGCATCCCGCCGGTCGTGTCGTTGGTGAGGGCGATCATATCCACTGCTGTCGCCCCGAGATTGTACAACGTCTGATCATCCCCTATCATCAGCGACCGCAGCGAGACATAGCTTGCCTTCGTCGTCCCCTCGATACCGACAATATCGCGCTGAACACTACCGGTCAGCAACTCAAGCCCATTGGTTTTCGCGAACGTTCGATCAATGTACAGCCTATCCGCTCCGGTATCTATGCCGAATTTCCCTTTGATAATTCCGTTGATGGTCACGTCGACTTCGACCAATCCTCTTGACGGATCAAAAGGAATGGTAGCCGCGGAGAGCGAGCACGCAGCCACCAACAGGAAAGCAATAAGAGACTTCATACTAGTGAATATCGACCTTGGAAACAGAGATATTGAGAAAAAACGGCGCCGGTCTAGGTGGCGGCGTCAAACTCCGACTTACGCCGAATAAAGACCAGGATAGTACCCAACAGGATAAAAGTAGTGCCAATCCAGACCAGATTAATGATCGGCTTCTTGGATATATCGAGTATCAGGCGATCAGGTGGTCCCGATGCCACCAGTCCCGGGATATGAAGCAGGACTCCGCCCTGGTCGGCGAGAATTTGTGCCACCGAGACGACATACTGGTCGTTCGGCCCGAATTTTGCCGGGACATTGACCGTTTGATTGCCGTCGGCCGTCGGGAGGACACGCACCGACGGAGCCAAATGAGAGACCTCTCCGTTCTGCGTGACATCAATATTGGCGACCACGGTCATTCCGCTGTCAGCGTTCTCATGACTACCCATGTTGAATCCAATGAATCGGAATTGATAGCCACTGACTTCCTTGGGCTCATTCTTGATCAGGGTCAGATCATTGCCCGACGGCAGATCCTGTATCTGTTCAGGAGAAAAATAATAGTCGTACAACAGATGCTTTTCGACGTATGGTTTTCGCATGATACCATCGAGGCGGGCCGAATAGTATAACTGGGGACGGGCGTCGTTCGTTTGGCCGTCTTCCTCGTAGGAGAGGAGGAGACGGTTCTTGGGGAAATCAATATCGTTTTCCATTCCGTTGTAGACGACCGAGAGGCCGTAGGCTTCGGCCTTTTCCCCGCGCGGAAGCACCAATTTCTCGTTTGTGGTGAACGCCGAAGAAGCCAGGATACCGATAAGCATGAATCCGAATCCGGCGTGCGTCATCTGTCCACCCATATTCCGCCATCGTCCGGGGAGGAACTCGACAATCGACTGAATATTCGCCACCAAGGCCATCGCCGCTGTCGCAATGAAAAGGAGGTACATATAGTCGCTAACTCCCACCAGTAAACAAATGGCAAGCGCACCGATAAACCCGGTGATAGGCAGAAGCATAGCGCGAGCAAGGTCGGACTTCAGCAGAAACATTGTGAGGCCGACCACGGTGAGCGTAAATACGGTGGCAAACACCATCGTAGCGCCCAGCAGGAAATGAAAGAGGCCGAATCCAAGCAACGCTCCAGCCACGGCCGACACAGCGAACTTTCCGAACCAGCCAGCCGGTTTGTACGAGTTGAAATTCGTAAACGGCGAAGCGGCCAGAAGCAGAGCATACAAAATGGCGATTGGCACCGCGAACCCGTTGTATGTTGAAAGATCAGCCGCCCGGGGCTCCGCGTCAACGAGCTTGGTGAGAAGCGGAAGGGATGTCCAGAAAAGCACAATCACCGAAAAGATAAACAGCAGCATCATGCCGCCGAACAGGAAGAATTCGCGGTTATAGAAGTTGTAATTTAACGGCACATGTCCCATGGCTTTGATTCGTGGCAAAAACAGCACGAGCGAGATGACTACGAAAAAGACCAGAAATCCGACAAGATACTGGTTGATGCCCAAATCAACAAAACTGTGGACTGAGAAGTCCGCCAGAACTCCGCTTCGAGTAAGAAACGTCCCGTACACCACCAGTACAAACACCAGCGACGTCATGAGAATATTTGATTTGCGGAGCGCACCCGTGCGACGTTCTATCACCAGTCCGTGAATCAAGGCAAGCGATACAAACCACGGAATGAACGATGAATTTTCCACCGGGTCCCAGGCCCAGTAGCCACCCCAACCGAGCGTCTTGTACGCCCAGTATCCGCCGAGAATGTTACCGCCCGCAAGTGTAATAGCGGTCACGGCCACCCACGGAAATACCTTCTTCACCCAGTTTGAGAAATCATCGATAATCAGCGCGGCCATCGCAATTGAAAATGGAATCGCCGCCATAGCATACCCGACAAAAATGACGGGCGGATGAATAACCATCCACGGATCCTGAAGCAAGGGATTCAAACCGGCGCCGTCAGGCGGCGTAAATTTCATCAACGCGAACGGAGAGAGTTTAAGCAGGATGAGCAGGAAGAATAGATTTACCGTTGAGAATACTACCAACGAGTAGTTGCGATACTGGCCGCCCCGATACAGGAGAATGTAACCAAGCAGCACGTTGAAAAACAGCCAGAGCAGGTAGGTCCCCTCCTGACCTCCCCAAAAGGCGGAAAGGATATAGAAAAACGGAAGGGAACGGTCAGAGTACTCATAGACGTACTTGATCAGGAAATTATGGGAGAAAAACAGAAAATAGAGGTAGGCTACCGCCAGGGTGACCGACAGCACCACCACATGGTAACTTCGCTTGGCCAGGCTCTCGAAGGATGTTTTCCCCCGCGCGATCAGGAAAAAGAGAACACCGACGGCCAGATTGAATACAAATGCGAGAAAGATCAGCAGATCGCCCGGCAGATTTGGACTCATGCTCAGACTCCGGCCTTCCCTACTGCTTCCTCATGCTTCTTCATATCCTGGTATTCAGAGCCGCCTTCCCCTTGATATTTGGACGGACACTTCACCAACATCTGGTCGGCGACAAAATGATCACCGTCGACCTTGCCTTTAAGTACCACCTGAGTGGCCTGGTCGAAATTGCCCGGCACCACACCGTAGTACACGACGTCCATCGCCTTCGCACCGGCGGCACTGTCAGCCGATGGATCATAGATGGCAAACTCGAGACGCGAATGGTCGGCGTTGTAGTTGACCTTGCTAAAATCAATCTTGCCCATCACCTGTACCGTCCGCTGAGCATGCATCGCGTCATCGATCGACACATACTGGATCGTAGTCTTAAAGAACGCCGAAGCGCCCCAGACCATGAACAGCACAATAATAACTGCACCGATAATATATTTCGCCTTCATTTGCTTTTTTCCTCCAGTTTTTTGATCCTTTTGTCCAGCCGCATCAGGAACCAGAACAACCCGAGCCAGATCGCCAGGGTCACCCCGAGGGCTACATAATTTCCGTCCATCTAATCCTCCAGCTCCTGCCTGGTGCGTTCGAACTTCCGGACCTTCTTGGCCAGATTGAACATCCAGAGATATAATACGGTAAAGAGGGCCAGCGACGAGAAGAAAATTGTTCTTACGGTCGGACCCATCGTAAATTTCATGTCTTTGTTGAGAATCGAGTCCGACGGGTGAAGCGAGGGAATCACACGAGGGACCACGAAAATCAAGAACGGTACCGTCACAAAGGCAAAAATGGAATAAACGCCCGCCAGTGAGGCTCGTTTTTCTTCTACCTCAACCGCTCCTCTCAGGGCGAAATAGGCGCCATATATTAACAACAGAATGAATATCGAGGTTTCCCGGGGGTCCCAGTTCCAGAATGAGCCCCAGGTCACTTTTGCGAATATCGAGCCCGTCAGAGCGGCCAGAAGACAAAAGACAAATCCAAGCCGGGCGGCTACCACGGCTTTGTCGTCTTCAGCCATATCTTTGCTCTTAAGATAACGGATTGAATAAATCATTGACATGGCAAAGGCAACCACGCACATCCAGGCCTGCGGGATATGGTAATAGAATATCCGGCTTGACTCACCAATTACCTTCTGGGGAGCCGGAGTAATGAAACTGAAGACGATCATTGCCGACATTCCGGCAAGCAGCAGTAATTTCCACCACATCTTTGGCTATTTCCTGTTTCTCAAAATCCTTGTAAGCAATTATACAGTATACGAGTTAAAAAGCAACAAAATTCAGCAGTTTGGTCGTTTTTTCACAAGCAGTCTAGTCCTCCCAGACAAATTTGAATAAAAGAAACGACGCGGTAATCATAATAACGACATACGCAAACAGAAACTGAAGTTCTGTGGTTATCTGGGCCAGAGCCTTGCCGTCGAAAAGCTTCTCTGTCGCACCGACGAGAATCATCAATAGCGTAATCAAAATCGGAAACGAAAGTACCGCAAACAATGCTCCTTTAACGGAAGCCTTGGCGATAATAGCTGCAATAATAGTAGTGGCGCTACAAAGTCCCAACACCCCTAAAACCAACACAAGGATGAAATTTGGGACATTGCCTGTGGGTGCATCGGTGAAAATGAAGAACAGAGGAGTAATAATCACCGACAGGGCCGCCAACAGGGTTAAGTTAAAACCCAGCTTACCTATGTATATAGAATCCGGGTCCGCCGTCAGGCGAAGCGCCAAAGAAGTCCCCGTCTCCTCCTCCCGAATAAAAGACTGAGCCAGCCCGGACATGGCCGAGAAGAACATGATTACCCAGAACAGGGCTGACCAGAGCTTGGGAGACAGGCTGCTCTGTCCCAACGAAAACGAGACCACGGTGAGGGTCGTCACGCCGAACATCAAGATCGCGTTCAACGCATTTCTGGTCCGGAGTTCCAGTCGAAGGTCTTTGACGTAGACGGCGAACGACTTACCCATTAACCCGGCAGAGTTGCTCGGCAAGACTGTACTCCTCTTTCTCGTTGGTGGCTATGATGATTATTGAGCGGGACCGGTATTCCTCGACAATGTCGTTCACGACTTTTCGCCCAGCTTCATCGAGATTCGAGCTTGGTTCATCGAGAAAAAGATACTTCGGCTCATTGAGTAAGGCGACCGCGTATTTGAGCCGCTGTTTCATGCCCGATGAATATCCCTGAACGAAGTCTTCTCCCCGGCCCTCCAGACCGACTCTGCTCAACAAGGCATTGATCTGCTTGCCGGTAACCGATGACCCGGCTACCGTGGAAAAAAACTTGAGATTCTCCTCGGCGGTGAGATGGTCATAAAGATTCAGATAAGGAGCGACAAAAGAAACGGCTGATCGAATCTGGCTGTCAGACATTTGAGATCCATCCTGAATAAACTCAATTGTTCCCCTGGTTGGACGCAGCAGAGAAAGCAGGACCTTGAGCATGGTGGATTTCCCCGATCCATTCGGCCCGACCACGGCAATCGACTGACCGGTGTCCAGCTCGAAACTGATTTTGGAGAACACCTTTCTCGCCTCAAACCGTTTGGATATGTCCGATACTCTCAGCTTATTCATTGTTGTCGCCAATAACGCAATTACGGGCCTCAAAGCAAGCTTAAAGATGCCTGCTCTCAGTTTACAACAAAGCCATTTGTGTTTCCCGCACAAATGGCTTCGCCGCAATTGGAAAAACTGTCTTTTGCTTCGGCCGGCTCTACTCCGAAGCATCCGGTTTGACCCGATACATTCTTTTGACCGGTATGGTAAACCTCGTCGCGGTATCATCATTGATCTGGAAAGTCACGGACTGCTCGAATCCCTTTTCGAGTGCATTGTCATGCACCTCCACAAAGCCCTCGAGTGTCTCGCCGCCCTTTATTTGTTTGGGCAGCTGGATATCGAAGTCTTTCCCCTTATCGTCGATGACCTGGATATCATAAACTTTGTCGGACTTATTGGTGACGGAGAACTTTGCTTTACGGCGGGGCAGTTTGTTGAATTGGGATACGTCCACATGCACCGGTCCGATCTGAATGGGGTAGAACGCTGTATCTTCGGCAACCAACTCGCAATCAATTCTGAGGTACAGCTTGTCGGCTGAGGCATTGGTCTCAATATAGGGTCGTTTGGATACAAATCCGCGATATGAGCGGGTCGAAAAGAGGATCTCCAATGCAACGCTGTCGCCGGGAGCCAGCACCGAATCAGCGAGGGGCGCCTCGGTGCAGCTACACCCCGGTTCCACATGCGTTATTCTCAGGGTGTCGGTGCCTGTCGACTTAATCCAGAAGGTATGGGTAATTATAGCATGTTGTGCGGTCTTACCGAAATTGAATCCCGGCTCAGAGAGCTGAACCGCCGGCTGAGTTGATCCTGAAGCGGCTAGACCAAGAGTGAGCCCGGTAATCAATAGAAGCAGTAACGATTTCTTTCTCATGGCACCTCCATAGTCCTGAACGGGTGGCTTGACTCGCCCGGTCGGCGCTGTCAGCGGATTATGGTAAATAATCTCCCCCATCGTACTTTCTGGAAGAAATGTGCGGCATTGTAAATGAACATACGCGGCACCGATAGTGGATCGGTTATCGCAACATCCGGTGACTTATAAATGTCATCATTCCATGACCAGTGAATTACCATCGCCTTTCCCAGTACCAGCTCGTTCGGCACAACTCCCCAGAATCGCGAATCCCATGAATTGTCCCGGTTGTCACCCATCATGAAGTAACAGTTCTTGGGGACCACAAACGGGCCGAAATTATCCCGGCTATCCAGTCCCCCGGGTCGTCGCGGTTGTATTACCACCTGACCATCGGCCGTTGTGTCGATGAATTTCGCATGAGACGGCAACTTCATTTCCACGCCGTTTACGTAGACCACCGTGTTCTTGACCTCGACCGTATCGCCACCGACTGCGACACACCGCTTGATGTATTTGGTTACTCCGTCGCGGGGATATATGAATATCACGACGTCCCCCTGCTGCGGCTCGCTAATGGCCGGAAGACGCCAGTTTACGAAGGGAAGGCGCGCGCCATAGACGAATTTGTTTGCCAGCAGGAAATCGCCAACCAACAGCGTGTCTTCCATAGACTGAGACGGAATCTTGTAGGCTTCGACAATCGAAGTCTTGATGATCACCGCCATCACAATTGCGAGTAAAACCTGTTTGAAATTGTCCCAGATTGAATCGCCTAAGCTTCGTCTACTCATAGTGTCCTTATATCCATCATGTGAGTTTACCTTTTGTTATACTGAAATTACCTGATTTTGATTCATGGAAAAAGCCCAAACTGGTACCGCTCAGTACCCGCGGAAAGCACGTAAAATATCATTGTACGTAACCAACAGGATGACTCCAAGCAGCACTACCAATCCAACCTGCTGGGCAATCATCCGGGCACGCATTGAGAGCGGCGAGCCTTTGATTTTTTCCAGCGCCAAAAACAACAGGTGACCTCCATCAAGTATCGGGATCGGCAGGACATTGAGCACCGCCAGATTGACCGACAGCAGAGCCATGAAGAAAAACAGACTGGAAGCACCTCTACGCGCCTCTTTGCCCGACTGCTGGGCTATAAACAATGGGCCGCCGATCATCTTCGAAGACACCTGGCCCGAAACCACCTTCTTCACAAATTTCAACGTTTCCCACACAATCAGGTGTGAGGTCAGAAAACCCTGCTCCACCGAGGTCCACAGGCCAATATGCTCGTACCGGATCGGCTTTTGGGCAAAGCCGATGAGCCCGATGGTGTCAACTCCACCCTCCATGTTCGGCACAACATCAGATCTGGTAGTGATCGAGCGCGTGATCGTATCCGAGCCATGCACCCAGGTCAGATCCAACGGCTTTGCCACTACCGCGTTGATACCTATCCTAAGAGAATCGTAATTGGTAACCGGAACACCGTTGAGCGCTATGATCTGGTCATCTACCTGAAGGCCCGCTTTCTGGGCCGGGTCATCTTTGACTACCTGCCCCACAACAACACGTGAGTCATCGAAGATCGGCTTGCCGGTGAAATAGTAGATGCTTATCATCAGGAAGATAGCCAGCAGGTAGTTCATGAACGGTCCTGCAAAGATAACCGCTGCCCTTTGACCGACCGATTTCGCCATAAATTCATCCGGGGCTCCGGTTGATTGCTCGTCCGGGTTTTCTCCGGCCATCTTCACAAAACCGCCCAAAGGTATGATGCCGATACAATACTTTGTTTCTCCGTATTTCTTGCTGACAATATTCGGAGGAAATCCGAGCGAGAACGTTTCAACTCTGATGCCGACTTTTTTGGCAATCAGGAAATGCCCCAGCTCATGGATAAATATGAGAATCCCAAGGACAAATATGAATGAGGCAATCGTAATTAACATGCTTTATTTCCTTATCTGTTCGCCGGCGAACTCCCGGGCACGTTTGTCGGCCAGTAGAATATCATCCAATTGCGGTTCAGCAACAAAGTCTGCTTTTTGAAGAGTGTAGTCAATTATATCGGTAATTTCGGTGAATTTCACAGCCGAAGTCAAAAAGGCCGCAACTGCGACTTCATTAGCGGCATTAAACACCGCCGGGGCGGTGCCGCCGGTCGCGGCGACCTGGTATGCCAGATCCAGAGCGCGGAATTTGTTACGGTCTGGCGCATGAAAAGTGAGCTGGAAGGCCTCTGAAAAATCAAGTTTACCAAAGTCCGACTGCACTCGGTCGGGCCAAAAGAGTGCATAGGAAATTGGGAGTTTCATATCCGGTCGAGACAGCTGAGCAATTATTGATGAATCCACAAACTCGACCATCGAATGAACAATCGATTGCGGGTGTATGACGATCTCTACCTTGCTCACCGGAATGGAGAATAACACCACCGCTTCGATTACTTCCAATCCTTTGTTTACCAGAGTGGCCGAATCAATTGTTATCTTAGGTCCCATCTTCCAGGTTGGATGATTAAGCGCCTTTTCGACGGTTATCGAGCCAAATTGCTCGAATGGCAGGTCACGGAACGGTCCGCCGGAGGCGGTGATGATTATCCGCTTAAGTTCGGTTTCGCGTCCTGCCGACAGCGCCTGCCAGATAGCAGAGTGCTCGGAATCGATTGGCAGGATTCGCCCCCCAGTTTTCTTCAAAATAGGCGGAAAGAGCGGTCCCCCGCAAACCAGCGATTCCTTATTGGCCAGAGCAAGTGGTCTACCCTGCCTCACCGTTTCGAGCGATGCCCTGAGTCCGGCCGCTCCCACGACGGCATTGACAACCATATCGACATCGTTCAAAGCGGTCAACTTGATCATCTCGTCCTCGCCAGCCACGACTTTTACCGGCTGGCCCGCCAGCCTCTCCCTGAGCGCTGACAGATTTTCTGATTTAACAAGGCAGACGTATTCGGGACGATACTGTAGATACTGCTTTACCAGCAGATCGACATTACTGTAAGCAGCCAGGGCGCGAACCACAAAAGAATCGGGGTGCGCGCTGACGACTTCAAGTGTCGACCTGCCAATTGAACCGGTCGAACCAAGAACAACGAGTCTTTTGGCAATCATATCGCTTATAACGAACCTATCAGTGTACTGTTCCGACGGAATGCCCTGCGTAAATCAAACGGCGGGATGTCGAATATCCCGCCGTCACGACAATTTTTGAACCGGTGCTGCACCGGTAGTTTCAGAGCTACTTCAGTTCATGTCCTTCGGCATCCGAGACATACACCTGGCGAAGATAAACATCCTCTTTTGGTTTGGAAATTTCGCTCGGGTTCACCGGACTCGGCCCGACCGGCACCGACCCAATCTTGTGGAGGGTATCGAAGCCTTCTATCAACTGGCCGAACACTGTGTACTGCTTGTCGAGCGATTCCGATGCCCGGTTGCGGGCGAGCACGACAAAGAACTGGCTGGAAGCCGAGTTAGGATCGCGCGAACGAGCCATTGACAGCGTCCCTTCCTGATGCGGCAGGTCATTGAATTCGGCTTTAAGATGGTAGCCGGCGCCGCCCATACCGTTACCCTGCGGGTCACCGCCTTGAATCATGAAGTTGTCGATTATCCGGTGAAATATCGTGCCATTGTAGAAACCGTCTTTGGTGCGAGCAAGGAATGAATCGACATGAGCCGGGGCAACATCGCGATAGAGCTCAAATGTCATATTCCCGAAGTCGGTTACCATAGTAATGAACGGGTCAGAAGCGTTGCGAATCGGATACTTTTTCACCGACGTCGAATCGGCAGGAGCGGTCTTATCTGATGTCTCAGCTGCTTGCGCCAGACTCTCGTCCGGGGTCGTCTTCGCATTATCCCCCTTCTGTTTGGAACAACCCGATACTGCCAAAATCAGCATCGCGGCAAAAATCACGGAGAAGATTGATTTCGTCATGTTACATCCTCAATAGTATGGAACTGTTTTGTCACTTTGGGGGCGAATATATCGGTGGTCTTTTCCAGTGTCAAGATTGAAAACTCCTTACCGGGGATACTCGAATCGATGATAGCCATGTTGCCAAATTGCATCTGGTTGTTTGCCCTGCAAAAATGGCATCTTCTTCAGCGGCGTCGGGGTCGGGACAAAGTCGCTCAGGTGAATCTCATGAATGACAGTATCAGGGGTCGATACCCCACCGAGTGTCTTCGTGTCGCCGTACATGATCAATCCCTCGGAAAGATATCGAATGTAGATCGGTGGAGCCGGCGGATCGTATTTGATTGTGTCGGGAGCGCCGTAGACTGCCCTCACTGCCTGAAGAGTCGAGCCGACGCCAATCGAGTCCTTAGTCTTTCCTGTATAGATTGTGTTGACGATTACCGATAGAACTCCCGCCGTATCAACGGCTGTGCTGTCATGCTTGAGGTCCTCGAGCACAAAGACCACACCAAGCGCCTGTTCATAGTTCGCGTATACAACCCACGACGCCGGATCGGCATCGATACTGGCCGGTGTGAGATTGTACGTTCTCACATCCAGATACTTGTCGGTGAACAGAATATACTGTGCCTGACCCCCGCTGCCGGGAATTAATGTATTCGCCCGAACTTCCACCTGCTGCGAGTCAATTCCACGAACCTTTGCCATCAGGATGGCGTCGCCGCGGAGCCCACTAAAACTGTACTCCATCGTTGCCACTCCGACAGTGTCCGTCTTGACCGAATCCAGAAGAAGGGTTCCGTCGCCCACAATTCTGCTGAACAGCACCGTCCGGCCCGCCAGCGTGTTGCCACTGCTGTCGCGAACAGTGAATTCGAGGGGTGGTGTACTGGTTGACGTTCCCATCACCGCCTTGTAGTACAAACCGTTGTCAGCGGAAATCCCACCAACTACTACCGGCGGCGGCTCGGTACCGTTATCCTTATTGCACGCAGACAGAAAGATTAGTATAAATCCGGCCGTCAAGGGTGAAACCAAAAACCGACCTGCTGCCATTGAGACGCTCTTCATGCGCTAGTACCTGAAGTAGTATTTGATCGCACCGCCAATAGTCAAATAACGCGGTCGGTCGCTTGACCGGAGGAATTGATATTCGTTAACCGATGACAGTGTCAGGTACGACGCGTTGGTAGGCGATTGCCAGAACTTAATATCGGCTCCGAAATTCAGTCCGGTACCGAACACCAGATCGGATTGGGTGTCAATGTACCGGCCTGATGACGAGATCAATCCGCCATGAAAGCCCAGCCCCAGGTAAGGAGCGACTACGGACTGCATCGGGTCTATTAGAAAGAAATTCAGATTGAGGTCGATGTCATACAAGTTGAAATCAGGAGTCTCGGGTGAAAAAGTGTATCCATACCCGGGATCTACCCAGAAGGTGTCGAGAGTCTTCACTTTCGTGTAACGGAAGCCGAAATCGACATAAAGGCGGTTTTCTCTGAGCTGACCATAGTGAAAGCCTATTGAATAAGTCGGGTCATAGACCGCATCAGCATCGAGATTGACAATTCTCCCGTTTTGATCTTCGAACGTAATCACATCAATATGGTCATACTCGCCGATCGGATCAGCGTAGCCGACCGAGAAGCCAATCACGTTGAATGATCTTCCGACCCGAGCGATGCCCGCCGAGACCGCAGAAGCGACCATCAACACCGCTAAGACTGTCATTATTAAAGACTTAGTTGCGTTCCTCATTTCTTGTCTCCCAATCCCGAATGTTTCAGGCTTCTTGTTCTAGATACCCGTTTTTGAAGAGCTTGTCAATTATATTGCTCTGTAATCCTATGCCCTGTCTACACCTGAACTGGCCGTTTCGATTCAGTTTGCTGAAAATTAGAAGGTTGCTTAAGCTGTGATCGGCTCGATTCGTATCTAAAATATCCGATATTATGAAAAAGCCTTGACTGGAGTGAATTTGTTACTAAATTCACAAGGTACATCTGAAAGGACAATGTAATGGCAAGCTCAAAAATAGTTATCATAGGCGCCGGCGTTATGGGTCAAGGACTTGCGGAGGCAATTTCGCACGCGGGTCACGAGGTCACCATCATTGATAAGACAACCAAGCTGGCAGAACGTGGTATTCAGAGAATTTCGGAGTCAATAGATCGCGAAATCGAAAAATGGGGATTGACCAGCTCGGACAAAAAAGCAATCATGGCGAGGATTTATGCGTCCTCAGATCTTTCAATTGCCGAATCGGCTGAAATAGTATTAGAGGCAATCCCCGAAGAGCTCGTCATGAAACGGGCGCTGTTCGAGCGGCTGGATCGCATTTGTGAACCCGACGCGCTTCTGATCACCAACACCGGCACGTTGTCAATTTCCGAAATTGCGGCCACTACGGAAAGGCCGGCGAAAATAATCGGTATGCACTTTCTCAACCCGGTCACCAAGGTCCCGTTGGTGGAGATTGTGAAAGGGCTTCGTACAGATCAGCAGACGTTCGACAAAGCGGTCCGCTTTGCGGACTTGCTCGATAAGAAGTGGATTACGGTCAACGAGTACCCCGGATATGTCACGACCCGAATTATCGTGCCGCTTCTGAACGAAGCGATGCACGTTTTGATGGAGGGGGTGGCGAGCGCCGATGACATCGATAAGGCGATGAAGCTTGGATTTGGGTTCAATGTCGGGCCGCTCACGATGGCCGACATGATGGGACTTGATGTCGTCATGTCATGGATGGAGAATCTGCTCAAAGAGCTCTCCGACCACAAATACAACCCCTGTCCCCTGCTGCGCAAGTTGGTTCGCGCGGGACACCTGGGGGTCAAAACCGGAAGCGGATTTTTCGAGTACGACAAAGATGGCAATAAGATCGAAGACAGCGGCATCACCAGCGGACTGCTGAAGACAGGAATATAAATAATGAAGATACTTGTGATAAACTGCGGATCGTCATCGGTCAAATATCAACTGATCGACACCGACAAAGAACTTGCCCTGGCCAAAGGGATGGTTTCGCGAATTGGCATGTCAGCATCGGTATTGACCCATAAACCGTTCGATCGTCCCGAAGTCAAAGTTTCGGGGGAAATCCTGGACCACATCGTGGCGGTCGAGTATGTCGTGTCAATACTGATGTCCGAAAATCACGGCGTAATAAAAGATCGTTCCGAAATTGGAGCTGTCGGACACCGGGTGGTCCATGGCGGCGAAAAATTCACCGACTCCGTGCTGATCACACCGGAACTGATGTCTGAGTTGCGCAATCTAATCGAGCTGGCGCCCCTGCACAATCCGCACAATATCCGGGGCATTAACGCCTGCCAGAGAGCTTTACCAGGAATCCCCATGGTCGCGGTGTTCGACACGGCGTTTCACTACAAGCTTCCCCCCTATGCGTACATCTACGGCATTCCGTATGTCATGTACAAGCGTTATGGGATTCGGCGTTACGGTTTCCACGGCACCTCTCACAAATATGTCAGCGACAAAGCGGCGAAAATGCTCAAGCAGCCGATCGACAAGTTGAAGATCATCACCTGTCACCTCGGCAATGGCGCCTCGGTCACCGCAGTCGACAAGGGCATCTCGGTGGACACGTCGATGGGCTTTACTCCGCTTGAAGGCCTGATTATGGGAACCCGTTCGGGCGATCTCGACCCGGCCATCATTTTGCATGTCATGGCCCGCGAGGAACTGACCCTGCACGAAGCTAACACCCTGTTGAACAAGCACTCCGGTCTGGCCGGCATTTCAGGCGTGTCTTCCGATATGCGTGAAATCGTTGAATCATCCAATGACGGTCATACCAACGCCAAGCTGGCACTCGATGCTTACTGCTATCGCCTGAAGAAGTACATCGCGAGCTACATCGGCGTGCTTGGCGGTCTGGACGCCCTGGTATTCACCGCCGGCGTGGGTGAGAATTCACCGATCGTGCGTCAGAAGTCATGCGAGAAACTGGAATTTCTCGGCATCAAACTGAACGAAGATAAAAATCGTCAGGCCGTAGGCAAAGAACTGGACATTTCAGCCGACGACGCCACCGTCCGTACGCTGGTTATACCGACCAACGAAGAGTTGGTGATCGCAAAAGATACTCAGCGGATAATTGACTCCGCCGAATAGATCTTCCGAACCTATCTAATCTTCAAACAGGCAGGTTGATTCTTTCAGCCTGCCTGTGTTTCTTTTCTTTCAACAACAATAGAGGCATTAGTCGCAGCCCCGAATGCCAACCGAAGCACCTATGCCATCACAGTCTCGGGCCCGGTATTCCGGCGGTCGCATTCAATCACGTCCGGAACGGGAGTCAATAAAAAAGGAAGGCTCGGGTGGCCTTCCTTTGTGTCTGCGAAAGTGACTCGCTGACTATTTCATATTGTTAATGATATTGGTCGCGAATTGGGAAGTCCCGACTTTCGTCGCTCCCGGCATCTGGCGTTCCAGGTCATAGGTGACCGTCTTCTTGCTGATAGTGGTTTCCAGCGCGGTCTCGATCATCTTGGCCGCTTCAATCCATCCCAGGTAGTCAAGCATCATGACCGCCGATAAGATGAGTGAGCCGGGGTTGATGACATCCTTGTCGGCATACTTCGGCGCAGTGCCGTGAGTAGCCTCAAACAGACCGATGAAATCGCCCGCATTGGCGCCGGGAGCCATTCCCAGGCCGCCGACCTGTGCGGCGCAGGCATCAGAGAGGTAGTCACCATTGAGATTAGGTGTGGCAATGACACTGTATTCGTCGGGCCGAGTAAGAATCTGCTGGAACATGGAATCGGCGATGCGATCCTTGACAACAATCTTCCCCTTCGGGACCTTGCCGTCGTATTTGCTCCACAGTTCATCCTCCGTCACCGTTTTCGTACCGAATTCTTTCTTCGCCACTTCGTAACCCCAGTCGCGGAAAGCGCCCTCGGTGAACTTCATGATGTTCCCCTTGTGCACCAGGGTGACGGATGAGCAGTTGCGGTCGATCGCATACTGAATCGCTTTGCGGACCAGCCGCTTCGTACCGGTGACCGAGATCGGTTTGATGCCGATACCGGAATCCGTACGAATGCTTGTGCCCATCTGCTTATTCAGCCAGTCGATGACCTTCTTGACTTCCTTGCTGCCTTTTTTCCACTCAATACCGGCGTAGACATCTTCGGTATTTTCGCGGTAAATGACAACGTTCATTTTTTCCGGATGAACGACCGGGGAACCGACGCCGGGGAAATATCTAACAGGGCGTATACATGCGTAGAGGTTGAGCACCTGGCGCAGAGTCACATTGAGCGAGCGGAAACCGCCGCCGACCGGAGTCGTGAGCGGTCCCTTGAGAGCCACGACATAGGTCTTGATGGCATCGATCGTTTCTTTGGGAAGCCATTCCTTGTACAGCTCGTTGGCTTTCTCGCCGGCGTACACATCCATCCACGCAATCTTGTATTTGCCTTTGTATGCTTTCTCCACAGCGGCATCGACAACCCGACGGGTTGCTTTCATAATGTCGCGTCCGATGCCGTCACCCTCGATTACCGGGATAATCGGGTTGTTCGGCACCTGGAGCTTTTTGTTTTTTACCGTGATCTTTTGTCCGTCCTTCGGGACGACAATATGTTTGAGCTTTGCCATGTAATAGCGACTCCTTTAGTAACCAAGTATCTTGAGATGGTCTTTGTAAGTGGCGGCCGAACCTTGCAGGGCTGTGAGCTCGCCCTTGGTCAGCTTCAGCTCGAGGATCTTCTCCACGCCACCGGCGCCCAACACGATCGGCACACCTATATAAATATCCTTGATACCGTATTGCCCGGTCAATTGAGCCGAAGCGGCAAGGACTTTCTTTTCATCGTTGAAAATCGCTTTGCACATATCAACACTGGCCGCGGCCGGAGCATAGTAGGCCGAACCAGTCTTGAGCAGTTTCACGATTTCGCCGCCGCCGCCGGCCGTCCGCTCTGATATGGCCTTAATCCGATCCTTAGGAATCAGTTCGCCGATCGGAATGCCGCCAACAGTAGTATATCTGGGCAGGGGGACCATCGTATCGCCGTGACCACCCAGAACCATCGCCTGGACATCAGTCATAGCGACGTTGAGTTCCATCGCGACAAAGGTGCGGAACCGGGTTGAATCCAGCACGCCGGCTTGTCCGAGCACACGGTTCGCCGGGAAACCGGTGATTTTCTGCATGTGGTAGGTCATCAGATCGAGTGGATTGGAGACTACCAGAACCGTGCTCTTGGGAGCGTATTTTTTGATATTGTTGGCAGCATCGGCAACGATCTCAGCGTTCTTTGTCAACAGGTCTTCGCGGGACATTCCCGGTTTACGGGCCAGCCCGGCAGTCATGATGACAATGTCCGCGCCCTTGATGTCCGCATACTTGTTGGTTCCAAGAACCATCGCGTTGTATCCACGGACCGGTCCGGCCTGACTGAGGTCAAGCCCCTTACCTTGCGGCATACCTTCGACGATATCGACCAGAATTATGTCGGCGAAGTTCGCTTCGGCCAAATACATGGCGACGCTGGCTCCTACGTTTCCTGCACCGATTACTGCTATCTTCTTGTTCATGTTACCTCCCGATAAGGGTATTTACATGTTAGGGTTGTTAGGTTCGTAACACCGTGTTACCGGCATCATGTACTATTGCTATAGAATATTCTCGTTTTGTTGGACGGATCAGGGGAGTTAAGTCTCCCACCGGCTCATAAAACACCCGTCTCACTTGCTCATCGGAAAGTCCGCAGTAAATGGCCGGGGTGATGCGTCTTCGCATCAGATTGACGCGCGAGAGTTTGTGCGATCCGAACGTCAGTTGTCCGTCTCCCGGTCTATTCTCCGCCTCATTCCATCCGTTGGCCAAATCCCAGAAGTGAGCCGAGCCGACCCCTCCGGCGCAGGCCGATACTACCACCGCGGTTCCTCCGTCGATAACCGCCTGCTGACAGTTTTCCAGTCCCTTCTGGGCTTGGTACAGGTTATTGTCCAATGGCGGAAGCACCTCGCAAATTACCGAATCATAGCGATGAGCAACGCGGTGACCGAATACTCGTTCGGCGAAAGCGGCGGCACGTTCGAATGACTCGTGCAGCTCGCCGATGAACAGTCCGGCTATCTGCTGCCGAGAGTCCATCACGATTTGAATGCTGAGGCAGATCGACGTATCAACCAACTTCATCAAGTCGGCAAGATGTTCGGCTACCGGATTGCCGGCTAAACGCATTGGCATTGCCTCAAGCGAATTGGCCAGATTGTGGTTTCGCTCAATTGTTTTGAAATCAGCCAGCCCCGGAATCAAAGACTTGCGTCCACCGGTGAATCCGGCAAAGTAATGCGGCTCGACCGAACCTATAATGCACACCCGGTCCGCCTCGCAGAATACTGAATTGAGGTAGACCGACTCGCCGGATCTGTCTTTTCCGATTACTCGCATCGAAGCCAGATCGCCGGAGTCGTGCACGCTTATGCGACTGGCCAAGCGGTCATAATACTGACCGAAGATTGTCCGAAGGTGAGCGTCTGACGGATGATCATGGGTACCGGTAGAAATCAAAAATTGAGAGCGATCAAGGATTCTCGCGTCCAGCCGGTTCAGCCAGTCAAGAATTTGTGAAGTTGGAGTGTTGCGATAACCGTCGTTTACGATAAAGAGAATATTTGCGGCATTGATAAGACGGTCGCCGTTCGCGTTTCCGAATTCGGCCTTGAACTGTTCAAAGCTGACTGGAGAACTTACCGACACCGGCGCGAATGTGTCAACCTCGACCTCATCCGGAATTTGGAGCTTTATGCTGCTCTTGCCGTAGGCCAACTCAACTTCCATTTCGATGCCTGACTCTTAACCTTACATCACTCGGATCTGTCCGGCGACAGGTCCGAATGCCTACCAACCTCAGAAAAAGAATCCGATTTCCTTGACCGCGTTGTCATCGGAATCGGAAGCGTGCACGGAATTCTTTTCGATGTCCCGGGCTATTTCGTATCGGATAGTGCCACAAGCCGCTTTCGACGGATCCGTAGCCCCGATCAGAGTGCGAAGGTCCTGCACGGCGTTATCCTTCTCGAGCACCATCGGGACGACTGGTCCGGACGTCATGAACTTCACCAGAGAATTCAGAAACGGCTTGCCTTCATGCACCGCGTAGAACTTCCGTGCCTGTTCTTCGGTGAGACGAACCATTCTCATTTCCACAATTTTGAAGCGGGCTTTCTCCAGCCGCGTGACAATATGTCCGATCAGGTTACGCTCTGTGGCGTCCGGTTTGATAATCAAAAGTGTTCTGCTCAAATCAACTCCATTACTGTCTGTTACTTTTTCAATTTCAGCGCTTCTTCATAGCCGATTTCGATCGCTTTGCGGTTGCGGTCTTCGGTTCCCTTGGGAGCTCGGGCCAGAACAGCTTCGATTATCTTGTCTTTCGGAACAATTCCGGTAAGTGCGCAGATGGCGCCCAACGCCACGACATTGGCCACCATGATATGGCCGGCGTCCTCGCGGGCCATACGGGTGAACGGCAGGCCGTAGTACTTCTTGGTCGGAATCTCGGTGACCAGCGTGGTGTCAATTACCAGGGTCCCGTCTTCCTTCAAATCACCGTAATACTTGTCCAGCGCCTCCTGGGTCATCGCCAGCAACAGGTCGAGATTCATCGCTTTAGGATAGAAGATCTCTTCCTTGGAAACGACCACGTCGGCTTTCGACGCGCCGCCGCGGGCTTCGGGACCGTAAGATTGGGACTGCACAACGTTCATGTTGCCGCTGGCACCAATCGCTTCACACAGGACGACCGATCCGAAGATCATCCCCTGCCCTCCGGAACCGGAGAGGCGGATTTCAAATCGATCCTTCGGGACCTCTACTCTATCGAGAAATTTCGTAGCCATCATGTCCTCTCTAACGCCGACCAACGGTGTCGACAATCTTCTGATATTCGTCGCAGAACTCGGTCTTCTCGTTGTCTTCGTGAAGAACGCCAAGCACAAACTTGCCCTTGAGGTCTTCTTTGCTCATGTTCTTGGCTTTCGCCAGATTGACCGAATTGTCTTTAAACAGATTCAGCATCGCCACGGCGTCGCCCTGCCGATTCAACCGGCCGAAGTACGTATGGCAGTTGGAAATCACTTCGACCAGCGAGAAACCTTTGTGTTCCAAAGCCTGCATGATCATCTTCTCGAGTTGAGGATAATGATACACCGTGCTTCGTCCAACAAAGCTGGCGCCGGCCGCTTCGGCCAGATTGCACGGATTGAAGTTCTTCTCCGAGTTTCCATACGGCGTAGTCGTGGAGAAGGCATTCCCCGGCGTAGTCGGCGAACCCTGACCACCGGTCATACCATAGATGAAGTTGTTTATCAAAATGGTTGTAATGTCGATGTTGCGACGGCATGCATGAATGAAATGGTTGCCGCCGATAGCGAGTGCGTCACCGTCGCCGGTAATCACGATGACTTTCATATGCGGTTGCGCGAACTTCACTCCGGTAGCGAAAGCCAACGCCCGGCCGTGAGTCGTGTGCAGGGAGTTGAAATCCAAGTATACCGGCATACGGCTGGTACACCCGATCCCCGATACCATCGCCACGTTGTCTTTGGCGTAACCGAGTTTGTCGATCGCCCGGATGAGCGCGCCCATCACGATACCATTACCACAACCCGGACACCAGACCGACGGGAATTTCTTCTTCGGTCTGAGATAGCTGAGCATAACATCCGATTTCTGTTTTTCAACGGTAGCCATTAGAGTACCTCCTCCAGCTTCTGAAGAAGCTGCATCGGGGTGAGAATTTCGCCGTCGTACCGTTGCAGAGGATGAACCTCGATGTCACCGGGCAGGGCGTGTCTGACTTCGTGAATAATCTGGCCCATGTTAAGCTCGCCCACGATCACTTTGCGGCAGCGACCGCAAAGCTGCTTTATCTGCTCGTACGGGAAAGGCCAGATGGTATAGAGTTGAATGACTCCGACCTTAACGCCGGCTTTGCGGGCCAGCGATGTTGCCTGTAGCGCCGCACGCGCCACCGAACCATAGGCAACGTATACGACATCCGCATCGTCTGTATACTCGGCACGGAGTTTATAAATCTCGTCTTTGTAGTTCTCTATTTTCGATTTGAGCTTGTCGAGCTTGACCTTGATCTCGTCGGCGCGGTTGGTCGAAAAGCCCATCGGGTCGTGCGTCAAGCCGGTGACGTTATACCGGTACCCTTCTCCGTAAGCCGGCATGGGCGAGACATTGTTCGCTGTCAGTTCAAACGGCACGAACTCCTCTGCCGAGACAGTCGGCTTCACCCGATTGACAATCTCGAATTCGCCCGGTTGCGGGACCTTGACGATCTCCCGCATGTGACCCATTACTTCGTCAAGAAGTACGGTCACCGGGGTGCGGAATCGCTCGGCCAGATTAAACGCCCGAATGGTTTCGGTAATGGTATCGCCGACAGTTGAAGGCGCCACCGCGATCGCAACATAGTCGCCGTGCGTGCCCCAGCGGGCTTGCATGGTATCGGACTGGCTGACCTTGGTGGGAAGGCCCGTCGACGGGCCGCCGCGCTGGACATTCACTATCACGCAGGGCGTCTCGGTCATGAAGGCGTAGCCGATATTCTCGAGCATCAGGGAGTATCCCGGACCGGAGGTTGCAGTCATCGACTTCATCCCGGAGATGGAAGCGCCTACAATGGCCGCGATCGAAGCAATCTCATCCTCCATCTGGATGAAGCGGCCGCCTATCTTGGGCAACAGTCGGGCGCATCCTTCAGCGACCTCGGTCGACGGAGTAATCGGGTAACCGGCGTAAAAACGCATGCCCGCGTAGACGGCGCCCTCCACCACCGCCGCGTTACCCTGAAGCAATTTCTTTTTTATATCAGACATCTCAATGCCACCTTACTTATAATTGGACGTTATGGCAAAGTCCGGACAATGCACCCAGCATATCGTGCACTGCGTGCAGTTTTCAGGGCGAGCCTGCACCGGCTTGCCATCCCGATCCGGCTCAAATACCTGCTGGGGACACAGGGCAATACACAGATTGCACGCCTTGCACCAGCTCAGATCAATACTCAGCGGAAGCGGGCCACCCGAATAGTCAAATTTGCTCTTGGCTTTCGGCGTGGAGCCGGACGCATCCACCTGGTTAGTTTCAGACATTGTAATACCTCAAATCAAATGTAATGACATCTCAACAATCATAATTTCGCTTATTATACAATACTATCTCTTTCGTTTTCCACCAACGGCTTTGCGCTTGGCCGTCGTCTTCTTGGCGGTCGATGTTGCCTTAGTGGTAGCCGGCTTCTTTGCAGCCTTCTTCGCAGTCTTCTTCGCAGTCTTTTTCGCAACTGCTTTCTTGACCGATTTCTTGGGTTTAGCCGTTGATTGGCCGACCTTTCCGCTCTTCGATTTGGATTTCTTCATCAGCTCCTGGAGCAGTCCCGGGATCTCAGTCGGTGAACCGGCAACCGGAATACCAACTTTGTTCAGCGCGGCAATCTTCTCCGCCGCCGTGCCGGACCCGCCTGAGATGATGGCTCCGGCGTGGCCCATCCGTTTGCCGGGAGGCGCCGTCTGGCCGGCGATAAAGCTGACCACCGGCTTGGTCACATGCTTCTTGACATACGCGGCCGCGTCCTCTTCATCGCTTCCGCCAATTTCACCGATCATAACTATTGCTTTGGTCGCTTTGTCAGCCTGAAAAGCTTCCAGGCAATCGATGAAATTGGTGCCTATTACCTGGTCACCACCTATGCCGATACAGGTCGTCTGGCCCATGCCGACCGAAGTAAGCGCCCAGATAGCTTCGTAGGTGAGCGTGCCGGAGCGCGAAACAACGCCAACATTACCCGTCTTGACAATAGTGCCCGGCATTATGCCCACTTTGCACTCTCCGGGTGAAATCAAACCCGGGCAGTTTGGACCGATAAGCCGCGCGCCATGCTGCTTCACATATTCGTAAACCTTCATCATGTCGTTTGCCGGCAGACCTTCAGTGATACACACGATCAATTTGATTCCGGCGTCGACCGCTTCATATATGGCGTCGATCGCATACGCCGGCGGTACATAGATGACCGATGTATTCGGTTGCGTCTTGGCCACCGCTTCTTCGAGCGTGTTAAACACCGGGATGCCGGCGATTTTCGTACCGCCCTTGCCCGGTGTTACACCGGCAACTACATTGGTGCCGTATGCTTTCATCTGTTCGGCATGGAAGGAACCGTCACGGCCGGTGATTCCCTGAACAACCAATCTTGTCTTTTTATTGATGAATACTGACATATTCTATTTCCTCTATCCTAGATTAAATTACATCCCGGCCAGTTCAATTGCCTTTTTGACCACCTTATCGAGGGTGTCCTCAGTCGGCAGATTGATCGATTTGAGAATCCTGTTGGCCTCTTTCTCGTTCGTGCCGGTCAGCCTGACGACGACCGGAACCTGGGGATTGAGTTCCTTGAAGGCCGCTACGATTCCGTTGGCCACATCGTCACACCGGGTAATGCCGCCGAAAATGTTTATGAGAATAGCTTTCACATTTCGGTCGGACAGGATGATTTTCATCGCGGTCACGACTTTTCTGGGGTTCGATGAACCGCCGATGTCGAGGAAATTGGCCGGCTCGCCGCCGTACCGTTTGACCAGATCCATGGTCGCCATGGCCAGACCG
The DNA here is from genome assembly GCA_964371785.1 of uncultured Ignavibacteriales bacterium. Classification (GTDB taxonomy): domain Bacteria; phylum Zixibacteria; class MSB-5A5; order GN15; family FEB-12; genus CAVQCT01. The sequence goes on from CAYJOL010000001.1 coordinate 121,712, forward strand.
GCGCCGTTAACTATGCAGCCGATACTTCCTTCGAGTTTGACAAATGAAAGATCCCCTTCCCGGGCTTCAACCTCGGCCGGATTCTCGGCATCAAGATCGCGCATGGTGGCTACGACCGGCTGACGATACAGCGCGTTGTCATCAATATTGAGCTTGGCGTCGAGTGCGATCACCTCTCCGGCTGTGTTAACAATAAGCGGGTTGATTTCCACAAGCGAAGCATCCACCTTCCAGAACACCTCATACAGCTTCATGATGATGTTGGTGGCTTTGCGGACCTGATTGATGTCGCGGTAAAGCCGGTAGGCCAGATTGCGGGCCTGAAAGGTCTTGAGGCCGTCGATCGGATCGACGTACAACTTGAAAATCTTTTCCGGCGTCTTCTTCGCAACTTCTTCGATATCGATGCCACCCGCTGGTGAAACCATGATCACCGGCTTCTTAGTGACACGATCGAGAATGATGCCGACATACGACTCGGAGATGATGTCTTCGGCCACCGTGACAAGTACCTTTTTGACGGTAAGACCCTTGATATCCATACCAAGAATCTGCGTGGCCAGTACTTTGGCGGCCTCGGCATTTTCGGCGTACTTGATGCCGCCCGCTTTGCCTCGACCCCCGACATGCACCTGTGATTTGACCATCACCGGTTTGTTTACCCTGGAGGCAATTTCAAACGCCTCAACCGGTGTGGTTGCAACTGTACCGCCGGGTACTGGAATCCCGGCTTCGGCGAAAATTTCCTTGGCTTGGTATTCATGAATCTTCATAAGTCAGTTCCCTTGTCACTGTTAGTCCTCTTAATATGACTTCGATAATATTCTCTCGCAATTGATTCCAATTTATCCGCAGTATTAGATGACGGATCATCCAACACCGTTTCCATCAAATGATTCAGCAGCCGGCCTATCGCCGGTCCCGGTTCGAGTCCAAAAATACGCATCAAATCCGTGCCGTCAAGTGCCAGGTCGGAAAGGCCAAAGGGCGGCTTACGATCAAGTTCGGCGTTGATATCTGCCTCGAATCTGTCTACGTCATCGGTTTTACCACCCATCCCCTGTCCGACAACATCAGCTCGTCGAAGATTGAGCAGATCAAAGATCAAGTCGATCCCGACGCGTTTTACCAGCCGACGCAATCCCTTATCGGTGACATCGGTAGTGAACATATGGCGCTCCACGAGCACGGTCACCTGCTTAATAAAATCGCTCGGATAGTGCAGCCGCTTGAGCACCTTGGAGGCTGTCTTTGCGCCCGAAGATTCGTGACCGTAAAATGTGGCGCCCTTGTCAACAATCCGCTTATGCTGCGGCTTGTTGATATCGTGAAACAGAGCCGCCATCCGTACGCGAAGCACAGGAGGGGCGGCGTCAATAACGCGAATTGTGTGCTCAAATACATCGTACTTGTGGTATCCACCTGGCTGGTCCACGCCCACGCACTCTTCCAACTCCGGTAATATCTCCTTGAGCAGACCGGTAGTCTGCATAAGGCGAAATCCATCCGAGGGCTCCGATGAGCGCTCCAGCAGTTTGTTGAGTTCTTCGGCGACTCGTTCCGATGAGACGCTGGATATTAACGAAGCATTCTCGCGCATTGCCCGAAAAGTCTCCGGCTCGATAGTCAATTTGAATCGGGCTGAGAGTTGAACGGCGCGGAGCATCCGCAACGGATCGTCTTTGAATGAATCGGGATAAACCATGCGAAGTCGGCGACTATCCAGATCACCCTGTCCGTCAAGCGGATCTATCAACTCTTCAGTATCGAGGGCTAATGCCATCGCGTTTATGGTAAAATCTCTCCTGGAGAGATCGTCCTCAACCTTCAACATTGGGTCAAAATCAACGTGAAAATCCTTATGCCCGATACCTGTGGAGTGCTCCCGTCGCGGCAGCGTGATGTCGAAAGTGTACTGCTTACCGCTTCGCGATTGAGTAAATTTGATCACGCCGAAACTACGTCCGACCAGATCCACCCGACCATGATTCTTCAGGATTCGCGTGAGGTCATCATATGACACTCCGGTTACAAGATAGTCGCGGTCCTTGATCGACTGTGACGTGAAAAGGAAGCGATCCCTCACGGCTCCGCCGACTTCGTAAATCCTCCCCTTCCGGAGAATGTCGTCCACAGTATCTTGTGCGAGTTTACACATCTTCAATCGGGTACAATCCTTGTTCCACCTTTTCCGTGCAGAGCGGTGTGGGCATTTTCGAACGATGAAATTGTGACGAGGTGACCACCGTTTTCAATGAAAGTGATCGCGGCCTTTACTTTTGGACCCATGGAGCCGGCCGGAAACTGACCGTCGGCATGAAGCTTTCTCAGCTCAGACAATTTGACGATATCCAGGTCGGTCTGGTCAGGCTTGCCGAAATTGACTGATACTTTATCCACGGAGGTAAGAATACACAGGACATCGGCATTGATTTCTTTGGCCAGGACGGCCGAACCAAGGTCTTTGTCGATGACCGCGTCCAGTCCTTCAAAATTACCTTTGTCATCGATATACACGGGAATACCACCGCCGCCACCGGCGATAATAATGGCGCCATCATCAAGCAATCGCTTAATAGCCGGTGAGTTTATCGCGCGAAGCGGCATCGGCGACGGCACCACTCGGCGCCAGCCCCGTGATCCGTCTTTCTTTACTTTCCAGTCTCTGGCTTCGGCAAAGATCCGTGCTTCTTCCTCAGTATAGAACTGGCCGATAAACTTCGTCGGATTGGCAATTGCCGGGTCGTCCTTATCAACCAGCATTTGGGTGATTATTGTCACAACTGAGCGATCGATCCCCTCAATTCGCAGGCGGTTCTGCAGGGATTGCTCAATCATGTACCCCATGCCTCCTTCGCTGTCCGCCACCAGCACACCAAGGGGCATCACTGGAGCCTTGCCGCGGGCAAGTTCCGTGCGAAGCAGGGCGTCGCCGACCTGCGGACCGTTACCGTGAGTGATGACGAGTTTGTATCCGGCCCGGGCCAATTCGACAATACCCCCCAGTGATTTCCGTGTATTGGCAAACTGGGTGTGTATAGTATCTACCTCACCCGCGCGGGTAATGGCGTTTCCGCCAAGCGCTACCACTGCAGTTTTCCGGTCGGTCATGTTATTCTGGTTGTCCATTCAAAAAACAACGGGTCGGCAAATGCCGACCCGGTTTGTTTGCCTATTTCTTTTTCGCCTTCTTTTGCGATCCTTTAACGAAATCTCCCAGCACCGTCGACAGGTTCGGCGTACCGATCTCCTGCAGGCTGTAGAAGATTCGCACGGCCGGTTTCTTGATCGTCAGCACGCGCGTGAGATCAATAGGCGTGGCGACTATCACGAGGTCGCACTTGGTTTTGTCGATTGTCGCCTCAAGGTCCCGGATCTGCTGGTCACCATAACCCATGGCCGGAAGCAGGATTCCGATTTCCGGATATTTCTCAAACGTTTTGGTTATCGACTTCACGGTATACGGACGCGGGTCGACCAGCTCGGCGGCTCCGTACTTCTGGGCGGCCACGACACCGGCGCCGTAGGTCATCTCACCGTGAGTAAGTGTCGGACCGTCCTCCACTACCAGCACTCTCTTGCCTCGGATCAACTCCGGCTTGTCCGCCTCGATCGGCGACGCCGCTTCGATCACGATAGCTTTCGGATTATAGGCCATGATATTTTCACGCACCTCGGCGACACCGTCCGGCTCGGCAGAATCAATCTTGTTGATGACGATGACATCAGCCATCAGCAGGTTGTTCTGGCCCGGATAGTAAGAAATCTCGTGGCCCGGACGATGCGGGTCGACAACAGTGATTAGCAGGTCGGGCTTGTAGAAGGACATGTCGTTATTTCCGCCGTCCCACAGGATGACATCGGCCTCCTTCTCAGCCTCGCGAATGATCATTTCATAGTCAACTCCGGCATACACAATGATGCCCCGGTTGATGTGCGGTTCGTACTCCTCGCGTTCCTCGATAGTGCATTTGTGCTTGTCGAGGTCCTTCAGCGTGGCAAACCGCTGGCAGGCCTGCTTGGCAAGATCTCCATACGGCATGGGGTGCCTGATCGCGACCACTTTCTTCCCCAGCGCCTGCAGTACTTCGGCCACCTTACGGGTTGTCTGAGACTTACCACACCCGGTTCTCACCGCACAAACGGCTACCACCGGTTTGGTTGACTTGATCATCGTTGGCGTGCCACCCTCAACTGCGAATCTGGCGCCTGCTGACATTACGTATGCGGCTTTTTCCATCACATACTGATAGGGAACATCGGAGTATGAAAAGATGACCTCGTCGACTCCATGCTCGCGAATCAGATCAAGCAGCTTGGCCTCTTCGTAAATCGGAATTCCCTTGGGATAGAGCTTGCCGGCCAGTACCGCCGGATACTTGCGATCATCGATATCCGGAATCTGGGTAGCGGTGAACGCAACGACTTCAACATTCTCGTTATCACGATACAGAGTATTGAAATTATGGAAGTCGCGGCCGGCCGCGCCCATGATGATGACTTTCTTTCTATTCTTCGCCATATTTTTCTCCAGGCTATTATCGTTGAACTTTCGTCTTGGTTTCTGTGTGTCAATCCGGCGGAAGACGAAATAGTCAGATAGATGATGCCATCCAGATGAATAGGATCAAGTACCACAGGAAGCATCCTGAGCAAAGATCATGAATGTACTTATTTTGCTTCATAGTTTTCGGTAGCTCAATCCCGTTCTATGCGTTGTCGATCTGAGCGCGCTGCAGGACGCCGGAGAAATCAACGTAGACCGATTTCCATTCGCTGTAGACATCGAGGGCCGCCGTCGCTGCTTCGCGGTGCCCGTTGCCGGTCTCTTTCGTCCCGCCGAACGGAAGATGCGTTTCGGCGCCGATAGTCGGGGCGTTCACATAGAATATGCCGGTATATACGTCGCGCATAGCGGAATACGCCCTGTTGATATCCTGGGTGTAAATCGAAGCTGACAATCCATAAACGGTGTCATTGGCCATTTCGATTGCCTGGTCGAAACTATCAAAAGTCCCGATACTGAGCACCGGGCCGAATATTTCCTCTTTCCACAGACGCATGTTCTGGTTTACCTCAGCGAACACGGTAGGCTGAACGAAGAACCCTTTGGCATGCTCGCCAGCGGTGAGCGCCTCGCCTCCGGTCATCAATTGGGCGCCTTCCTTTTTGCCGATGGTTACGTATTCGAGCACCGTCTGGCGTTGACTTTCGTTAATGCACGGTCCCATCTGAACCGTTTCATCCAGGCCATTGCCCACCTTTATCTTCTTCGCACGCTCGACGAGCTTTTCGATCATTTTCTTCGCGACATCCTTGTGCACAATCAGGCGGCTCGTTGCGGTGCAGCGTTGTCCTGTCGTACCGAAAGCACCCCAGAGCGCACCATCGACGGCCAAATCGATATTGGCATCATCCATCACGATCTGAATGTTCTTGCCGCCCATTTCAAGACAGGAATGCTTGAAGGTGGTGGCACAACCTTCTGACACTTTTCGACCGACCGCGGTCGAACCGGTGAAGGAGACAATTTTGACCGCCGGGTGTTTGACGAGGGCATCACCGAGCGCACCTCCGGAGCCGGTTACCAAATTGACCACGCCCGCCGGAATCCCTTCTTCTTCGCAGATCTTTATGAGGTGCACCACGGACATCGGCGTATCAGTCGCCGGCTTAATGACAATCGTGTTGCCGCAGATAAGCGCCGGCATCATCTTCCACGATGGTATGGCAATGGGGAAATTCCAGGGCGTGATGAACGAGCAGACACCGAGCGGCTGACGTATCGTCAGGTTGAATTTTTTGACCATCTCCGATGGTGTGGTCATCCCGAAGAGCCGACGACCCTCGCCCGCCATGTAAAACGTCATGTCGATCGCTTCCTGCGTATCGCCACGGGTTTCGGCAATCACTTTGCCCATTTCGCGGGTCATATCACGCGAGATGTTTTCCTTTTCCTTCATCAGGCGGGCGCCTATGCGATAGAGGATTTCTCCACGTTTCGGCGCGGGCACGAGCCGCCACTTTTTATAAGCTTCGGCCGCAGCCGCAATCGCCTCATTCACATCGTCAGTAGTTGACTTTTGAAAAATGCCTATGACATCATCGGTATTGGCAGGGTTCCGGTTTTCGAACGTTTGACCGGATTTCGAGGCCACCCATTTTCCATTTATGAAGTTCTTATACACAGCAGGATTGCTCATCATCAACTCCAATCACAATTAGTAGCATCTCTCGGTTTGTGAATTTATTCACACTCACGAAACCAAATACAGGACGGTAATATAGCTCATTAATGTCGCTTGTCAACCGGTTTTAGCTTCTGCTGTTAAGTTTCGGCCATTGTTATTCAACGACTTAGAAGGATTTAACGTGAGGAGCTCGATCGCTTCACGAACAATGTCCATTTACTCCTGTTTTGTCCGATTTCATTGCCGCAACAAAACTTACGTTTTTTGGTTTTTATTTTTCTTCGAATCAACTTTGGACGTTCCCATTCGTTTATATTAGTGAAGGACCAACACAACGGAGTCATCATGTACGTTTTGATATTGAGTACTCTTTTGAGCTTACCTCTATATCCTCTCAACCCGACCCTTCAGGATACTATCAATCCGTTAAATCTCCATGTTACGATGGGGTATATTGGGCGCGGCGAGAGTGTGTCCGCCGGCCCGGACGCGACCTTGAAGTGTGAAATGATGATTCAGCACCCGTTTATTCTTCGCGCCGGCCTGGAGTATCGTTACGGCACGATATCGGCTGACCACCTCCCTCACGGTCGGCTGAGTCGTATTCTATTCGCACCGGAATTCATTTACTATCGCGGCACCAGGAAGCTCACGGCTTACCTTGGAGGAGGACCTGTCTATTCCTTTGAGTTTTTCAACAGCTACACCGCGACCTCTGATTCACTCCAAAAGAGTCTCGGGGTTACCAAAGTGGATGTAAGTGATGTATTCGGCTATCGAATCACAATCGGTCTGAGGATGCATCGCATGTATTCGCTGGAGATCGGTATCACCGAATTGTATCCGAGTTTTGTGTATCGAAGAGACTTGTCAAGCACTGAGTATTCGGTGAGTTCCGAAAAGTTCCGCTTCAATGATTTTCGAATTACGTTAGGATATCTGTTTGCCCTGAAGATGTGACCGACTATTCCAGACCGGAGCCATATCGCTCCAAAAACTTCTCGCGAAATTCCCCGAATTGATTCGCCTCGATCGCCGCCCGTATCGAACGCATAAGCTTCTGGTAGAAGTACGTCGAATGATAAGTTGCCAGTACCATGCCCGTGATTTCGGACTGGTTGTAGAGGTGTCGAATGTACGCCCGACTGTAGCGCCTGCAAACCCGGCAGTCGCAGTTCGGATCCAGTGGTTTGTCATCCCGAATATAATCGGCGTTGCGATAGGTCATTTGTCCGAGCGAAGTGAACACATTGCCGGTGCGGGCGTTGCGCGTCGGAAGGACGCAATCGAACATGTCGATGCCGTAAGAAACCGCCATCAATATGTCTTCAGGATAACCAACTCCCATCAAATATCTTGGTTTGTCTTCAGGAAGATACTTAATCGTATGCGCCAGCATTTCTTCCATCAGCTCTTTCGGTTCACCTACTGACAGCCCACCGATCGCATTGCCCGGCAGATCAAGTGAGACTATCTGGTGAGCCGCCATTTCCCTGAGCTCCGGATAAATTGAACCTTGAACGATCCCAAACAGGTGGGGCGGATTATCTTTGGGTTGCGAGAGTTCCCCATGCCGCGCCAGCGACCGCAGAGTCCACTGGTGTGTGCGGTCCACTCCCAACCGGGCGACATTTCGGTCAGCGGGATACGGAACACACTGATCGAAAGCCATGATGATATCGGCGCCGATCGCATGCTGAATCTCCATTACCTTCTCCGGTGTGAACATGTGATAGGACCCGTCATGGTGTGATTGAAATCTGACCCCTTCGTCCGTAATCTTCGATATATCCTGCAGGGAAAAGACCTGAAATCCTCCGCTGTCCGTCAGCGTAGGTTTATGCCACGCGTTGAAAGCCGCCAGGCCACCCTGACCATCGATCACCTCGGGACCGGGTCGGAGATACAAGTGATAGGTATTGCCAAGGATTATTTCGGCGCCGCATTCCTCCAGGTCTTCGCAGGTGAGCGCCTTGACCGCGCCGCTGGTTCCCACCGGCATGAAGGCCGGGGTTTGGAAGACTCCGTGCGGCGTGCGAATCTCGCCTCGGCGGGCGGACAAATCTGTCGTTTTCAACGTAAATAACGAGTCAGCCATGGTAATAACATTTCTTGTTAAAGCGGAATTTGAGTGCGGGATTCATCAGAGTAATTCGTCAAGCGCCTGCTGGATGCTATCGACACCCAGGACAGTTATTGCCTGTTCTCCCAGCTTATCGACATGTGACCGTGGCAGGACAATTCGTTTGAACCCCATCTTGGCGGCTTCGTTCACGCGGCGATCAGCGAGCGTGACTCCCCGGACCTCGCCGGATAATCCCACCTCGCCTACCACCAGTGTCTGCGGATCTATCGGTTTATCAAGAAGCGATGACACGATCGCCAGAAGCAACGGCAGATCGAGCGCCGGTTCGGACAGCTTCAGTCCGCCCGCAACTGACACGAAAACATCGTTGACACCCATCGGATAGCCACATCGCTTCTCGAGGATCGCCAGAAGCAGCGCCAGCCGCTTATTGTCAATCCCGCCGGCGACACGCTGGGGAGTACCATAGTTGGCCGATGTTACCAGCGCCTGTACCTCCACCAGTATAGGACGATTCCCTTCGCAAACGGCGGTGACAATCGAGCCACTGCGACGATCCCTATAGTGCTCGGAGAGGAAGAGCGAGGACGGATTACCGACTTCGACCAGACCCTGCTGCAACATTTCAAACAGGCCGATCTCGGCGACCGATCCGAATCTGTTCTTGGTTGCACGAAGCATCCGATACAATTGCGTGCTGTCCCCTTCGAAATAAATCACCGTGTCGACCATATGCTCCAGCAGTTTTGGTCCGGCTACCATGCCATCCTTGGTCACGTGGCCGATGAGAAACAAGGCGAATCCGCTCGATTTGGCCAGTTGAATAAGCTGGTGCGCCGTCTCTCTGACTTGTGCCACCGTGCCCGGAGGCGAGTCAAACTGAGCGCTCGAGATTGTCTGGATAGAATCCAGCAGAACTACATGATATTGTCCGTGGGTAACAGCAACGACTACATCTTCCAACAGACTTGCGTTAACCGCCGTGATCTGCGCTCCTTCAACGCCAAGCCGTTGAGCACGCAGTTTCAATTGTGAGAGCGACTCCTCGCCTGTCACGTAGAGTACAGCCAGCCCCTGCCGTGAAAATGCTTCTGCCGCCTGCAGAATGAGCGTCGACTTGCCGATTCCCGGCTCACCGCCAAGCAGAATCGTCATTCCCGGCAGTAATTGGCCTCCCAGCACGCGGTCGAATTCGGTAATCCCGGTACGATAACCGTTGACCACGCTGAATTCTTCTATAGCGGGCAGTTTGACCGGCACGACATTTTGTCGATGAGAAGTCTTGGCGTGGGTGGTGCTTACTTTCTCTTCCACCAGCGTGTTCCATTGAGCGCACTCGCGGCATTGACCCTGCCACCGGGCATGTTCCGCTCCGCATTGAGTGCAGAAATAGGCGGTCTTTGTCTTTTTTCCGGTAATCATAGGTTATACTGGTATCGGGCCATGCGAACTTCCGGTTATAAATTGCCTAACGACAGCATTGTCCGTAGTACGCGCCTGCTCCGGTGAACCATCATACTCAATCCGGCCCTGGTACAACATCACAATTCGGTCGGCGATCTTAAAGGCTGATTTCATGTCGTGCGTGACGGAAATGGAGGTCACTTTAAGCTTCTCGTTCAATTCCACAATGAGATCATCGATCCGGTCAGCCGTGATTGGATCGAGACCGGTTGTTGGCTCATCGTAAAGCAGGACCTCCGGATTGTTCGCGATTGCCCTGGCAAGACCGACTCGTTTACGCATGCCTCCGGAGAGTTCCGCCGGACTCTTATCGCCGGCATCAGACAGGCTGACCAGCGCGAGTTTTTCCTGAACTATTTCTCGAATCTCTTTGGCCGAATGGAGCCTGGCCTCACGCAATCCCAACCCGACGTTTTCCGCAACAGTCATGGAATCAAACAGCGCGGCCGACTGAAACAACATTCCGAAACGACGCCGTATCTCGCCCAGCTCTTTTTCATTGAGCAGACTCAAGTCCTGGTCGTTGAAAAGCACTCGTCCGCTATCAGGTTCCATGAGTCTGATCAGGTGTTTCAACAGCACTGACTTGCCGCTTCCGGACTGGCCGATGATAACGATTGATTGTCCGGCGTCGATTCTCAGGTCGACACCATCGAGAACGACTTGCTTGCCGAATCGCTTGCTTAACGCCTGAATGTCGATCAAGGGGCTTCCCATCACGACAACCTGAACAGTATAACTGCGAAGATAAAGTTGAATATCAGAATCAGAACCATGGAAATGACCACCGAAGTCGTGGTGGCGAGGCCGACACCCTCGGCGCCACCTTTCGTATTGAAGCCCTCGTAGCAGCCGACCAATCCGATGATGAATCCAAAAACGCCGGCCTTGATCATCCCGTTATTGAAATCGCGAATGTTAAAGGAGTGCCTGAATCCGTTGAGGAAAGTTTCCGATGAAATGTCCACGCCGATGATCGAAACCACGAGTCCGCCAAGAATCGCGATGAAGTTTGCGAAGACGACCAGGAACGGGACCATCAGCACACAGGCGATCACGCGCGGCATTACCAGATAGCGTATCGGACTGATTCCCATCGATTCAAGAGCGTCGATCTGTTCGGTCACCCGCATGGTGCCGAGTTCGGCGGTGATACCGGCCCCCACGCGACCGGCGAACACGATCGCCGACAGTACCGGCGCCAGCTCGATCACAACTGCTTTGCCGACCGCATGGCCAAGGAGCCGGAGCGGAGCGCCAATGAATTTAAATTGATAAGCCGCCTGCCAGGCCGATACCGCGCCTACAAAAACCGAGATTATGGCGATCAGAGGAAGCGATTTGACGCCCAGTGTGTAGATCTGTCCGAGGATAAGTCCGAATGATCGATGAACCTGCTTGAGTGAAGCTATGACCTTGCCGATCAGGATCACCATCCCGCCGACAGTATTAACGAAGTTGACTCCACTGCGTCCAAGTTGTGAAAGGCTGTTGGCCATAAAGCCTCCTAGAACGGAGTGATGCTTTTTCCGTCGACCGGCTCGACGCCGGGAGGAAGTTCCCGGTAGCCTGACGCCTGATTTTCGAATCTGGCGAAATCTTTGATGAAAGTAAGATTCGCCACCCCGGTCGGACCATTTCGCTGCTTGGCAACAATTATCTCCGCCTTCCCCTCAACCTCAATGTACTTCGGATCGGTCTTTTCCACATGCGCCAGGTAGTGTTCGGGACGATATACGAACATGACTACATCCGCGTCCTGTTCAATCGCGCCGGACTCGCGCAGATCTGATAACTGGGGTCTCTTTTCGCCGCCCCGTTGCTCCACCATTCGGGAGAGCTGTGAGCAGGCGATTATAGGTATTTCAAGTTCCTTGGCCAGAATTTTCATCGCCCGCGAGATTGAGGCAATCTCCTGCTGTCGATTTTCGTAACGGCCCGAAGTGTGCATCATCTGGATATAATCAACAATAAGCAGCTCAATGTGGAATTGGGCCTTGAGGCGGCGAGCCTTGGCGCGCATCTCAAGCGCCGTCAGGGTTGGCGAATCATCGATGAATATAGGCGCCTCCGAAAGCGCCCCGCCGAAAGACGACAGTCGCGACCATTCCTCGTTTTTCAACTTGCCCGCCCGAAGCTTCTGTTGTGACACCTTAGCGCGACTGCATAATAAACGAAGCGCAAGCGATTCAGCGGACATTTCGATTGAGAATACCCCTACCCCTTTTTTCAATTCTACCGCGACATATTCCGCCATGTTCATCACCAGAGCGGATTTGCCCATCGACGGTCTGCCGGCAACTATTACCAGCTCCCCGCGATGCAGTCCGTTGGTAAGGATATCGATCTGCTCAAAGCCGGACTTGATTCCCACCAGATCGGAGTGACCGGTCTGGAGATTCTCTATCTGTTCGAAAGTGGACGGCATCAGGTCTTTGATCGACATGAAACCTTTGCGGAGCCTGCTTTCTGATATGAAAAAGATATTTGACTCGGCGGCATCCAGGAGATCATCGACCGGCTGCTCGTTTGAATAGCAGCTGCGAATGATTTCATTGGAAGTCTGAATGAGACGGCGAAGGACTGACTTCTCCAACACGATATTGCAGTGCGTGGAGATATTCGCCGTCGAGGCAATCGCCTCCACCAACTCTACCAGGTAGACACGACCGCCGACCTTTTCCAAAGTCCCTTCTTTTGCCAGCGCGTTGGCTACCGTGGTGATGTCGGGCGGTTCGGCGTGTTCATAAAGACTGAGAATCGCTCTGTAAATAAGCTGGTGTTTCGGATAATAGAAGTGTTCGGGCGTGTCCAGCAATTCGATTGCCATCGAGGTCGCGTCCTGATCCTTCAGTATGGATCCAAGCACGGCCTGCTCAGCGTCGAGCGACTGCGGCGGCTGTAAATTGTCAGCCGCTTTGTTTTCCTGCGTACGATAGGTCATTTATTTTAGACTGTCCAGACGGGCTTTAAGCATCTGCATGTCTTCCCACGTGTCGCGTTTATACGCCGGAAAACGCAGCAGGGCCGCCGGGTGATAGGTTACAATCAATGGTATGCCGCGGAACTCATGCCAGCGCTTCCGAAGTTTGCCCAGCGGCGTCGAAGTTTGCAGCAGCGACTGGGCCGAAATCCGACCCAGAGCGCATATCACTTTCGGTTGTATTAGTCTAATCTGCTCGTACAAATACGGAATACAGACGGTCATCTCTTCCGGAAGCGGATCACGATTGTTTGGCGGACGGCTCTTCAGAATGTTCGTGATGTACACTTCCTGTCGGGACAGCTGAATCGCGGCCAGAATCTTGTCGAGCAATTGACCGGCGCGTCCGACGAACGGTTCTCCCTTGCGGTCTTCGTCCGCTCCGGGCGCCTCGCCGATAATCATCAAATCGGCTTTAGGATTGCCGACACCATAGACAAATTTAGTCCGCGTCGCATGCAAAGAACAAAGCGTGCAGTTCTGAATCGCTTCGCGATGTTCGTCCAAGGATGAATATTGCTTTGCTTCCTTCATAGTAGTTACGCCAAAAAACTCCGACGGGGACAAGATAGTCGCAGTCTCCTGAAAATTCAACGCCGTGTCTATATCCGGCAGAGCAGTCATCGGGCGCGGTTTCACGATGACCTCGCCGAGGCCGAGTTCCACCTGCGACAACATTGCCCGGTACAACAGCTGGCGGATGTCGTTTATATCATCTTTCATCTGTCAATTGCTGAAACAGTCGTTACATCAGTGAGGCTATATAATGAAGTATGTCCTGTGCGATGTCAAGCTTGGATTCCAAAGGAAGCTCAATTGGTTTGCCTGACTGCATAAGAATGGTAACCTGGTTGGTATCATGCTCGAATCCGGTCTGTTTACCGGGCTGATTGAGCACGATCATGTCGAGATTCTTTTTTACCAGCTTCTCTTTAGCGTTGGCCTGGCCGTTTTCCGTCTCCAGCGCAAAACCGACGACAATTTGTCCTGCCTTCTTCTTGGCGGCCACGTCTTTTAGAATATCTACGGTCGGTTTGAGCTCAATAGCCAAACTCGTCCCGCTTTTCTTAATCTTTTGCGGAGCAATCCTGGTCGGGGTAAAGTCCGCAGGGGCGGCCGCCATGATCAGGCAATCTGTCCTGTTGAATTCTCTTTTGACTGCCCGGTAAAGGTCATCGGTGGACACTACTGAGAGAAAGCGAACCGATTGCGGAGGGTCAAGATGAGTGGGTCCGCTTATCAGGGTGACCTCTGCACCCAATTGCTCAGCGGCCTGCGCGAGGGCAAACCCCATTTTTCCGGAAGAATGATTGGTGAGATAACGAACGGGATCGACCGCTTCGCGCGTCGGACCGGCGGTAATCAGAATTTTCTTACCGCTTAGGACTTTTTTTTTTGAGCCTTCAGTAAAGAAAGCTTTGATCGCTTCGAAAATCTGCTCAGGCTCGGCCATTCGGCCGACACCATAATGGTCACACGCCATGTTTCCTTCGGTCGGTTCGATGAACCGGTAGCCGATTTCTTTCAGCGTTCTGTAATTCCGTTGCGTGATCTTGTTGGCCCACATTTGCGGATTCATAGCAGGTGCGATGATGACTGGATGCGCACTGGCACAGACAACCGTTGTCAACAGGTCATCGGAAACGCCCGAGGCTACCTTGCCGAGGAAGTTGGCTGTGGCTGGAGCGATAACTATCAAGTCCGGCCACTCGCCTAAGTCAATATGCCGTGTGGATACAAATTTGTCGGCGGGAAACAGTTCAGTGGCCACCGGCCGGTCTGACACGCTTTCAAGAGTCAATGGCGTGATAAACTTGGTGGCCGCCTCGGTCATGATGACTTGAACTTCGGCATCCTGTTTTCTCAAGAATCTGACAAGATACGGGACTTTATAGCAGGCGATCCCACCCGTCAATCCCACCAGGACCTTTTTGCCTTTAAGTCCAGACATAATTTCTTAATTGATTGATGTAGCTTGGTCGGTACGAATATCAACTACGGCCTGATCCTCGAACCCATCGAAATCGTCAAAAATGACTGCCGAAGCAATCACTTTGATCTGATCGAGCGACATCGGTTCGGCGTTGAAGAACGTAATCCGCTCGATTATCATTTCCAGCTGCTCGTCATTTATGACATTGCTGTTCAGCAGCTTAATAAGGAAACTATAGGCCTCGGGACATACGCGCAAACGCTCCGATTCGGTCAGGATCCGGATCGACGAGTGCTTCCCGGGAAAATTAGAGAAATATTGCTCGGTCGCACCGTTGTATTGGTCCAGAAACCATGTATAGGCAGTAGTTATTTCCTGTTCGGAGTAGCCCATGTTTTGGAGGGCTGAAGATAATTCGTCGGGGGCAGATTTATGATCCTCGTTATCCCTCATGAAATCCATAAGGAAAAGTACTATCTCTAAAATTCTATTTCTCATGCACCTCTCACAGTTTGCCGGTCTCAAAATGGAAGATAGTACCCTAAACAATCCTATGCAAGAAATGTTTGGACGACGGCTCAGATTTTCACTTTATCTCCTCCCAAGGCGGCAGCTGAAAATCGGATACCGGTAAGTCGTTATGACCGCTGAAAATAACCGAGATATCCAGCGTCTCGGCTAGTTTCATAAAAAGCGCTTTCGGGCGCTGAATTCTGTAATCATCGAGCTTTAGGGAGAATTTTGCCCTAATCTGAATCTGATTGTCTGGAGTCCCCTGTTTGGCGATGGTAAATTCAACGGCGGGCCTTATTCGCCTTTTCACGCCGTGGATATAGAAATACCCGTCCCCAACCGCAGAATATGTTTGGCCAGGCAAAATTGTGGGCGGCATGCCGGATACCGAGAGCAACTCGAAATACGCAAACGGATACTTGTCCGTATGAAGGTGCTTCTCACGCATATGCTCATCTCTGAGGTCGATCCCGGTTTTCAGGCTGGCCAGGTCTACCTGGAACTTCCCGGTCACGTCAGATTCCGGATGGTCAGGATCGAATACAAAACTGCCGATCAAGCGGTTTGTCTTTCCCTGGATGAACTCGAGGGTGGCAGTGGAATTGAACATCACCGTATCCGTCTCGGGATTAGCCGTCACGGAGTACTGTGCCCCCACAGCATTGATAGCCGAGCCCGCAAGAATGCCGATACCGATTATCAGGGTCTTCATGTTGCCCATCCGTTTCAATTATTCTGTGCTCCCTGGTCAATCCAGTCTCTGATGAGATTGATTTGGGTGGTGCTCAGATAGGGTCCGCCGAACGGCATGCGGGCACCGAATGGAGGAGTGTCAGTGACTTTCAGGTACATGTTACTACTACTTGCGTCGCCCGCCATAACTATCTTTCCGTGAGTTCCGGAAGCGGCCAGCACCTGGGCATAGGTTGCCGAGCCGAGATTCATTCCGCCGGATACAGATGAGCCACCATGACATCCCGCGGCAAGACATCCGGCTGTCTGAATGATCGGTTGCACGTCCGTAGAAAACCTCGATCCGTCGTTGTCCCAAATCGTCCCCTGTCCGGACGATTTTGAGATCGTGGCGTTTGCCGGCGATGAAATCTGAAGACTCATGGTTCGCGCCGCATTGATCGCGGCATCATCGGTCGTGCTAACCTGAATAGTGATGCTCGTGGCCCCCGCGGTGATAGTGTCCTTACCGGACGTGGCGGTGAAGTTGCTCACCGTTGCCGTCCCGGGTACAGTCGCGTAAGAAAACGATACATCCTCGCTGGAAGATGCGCTCTGGGTCACGGTGAATGTAATCGTACCCCCTTCGATTGCGGTGCCATCGCTGATTGACAGCGCCGGAGTCGATCCTCCTCCACTGTTGGTCGGCGAGTTTCCGCTGTCGGAACAGCCCAGCGCGAAACCGACGCCGGCCGCTCCAATGATCAAGAGATGTTTGAGCTTCATGTAGTATTCCTTTCGATTCAGATTGTTTTCATATCGCTAGAATCCAAAATGTACCATGAGAAAATAGTCACTGCCGCCGGCGTTGAATCCTCTGGTGTATCTGGTATAACTCGGTCGAAGTTCAACGAACGGAATCGGGTATAGCTCGGTGGAAAACCGGACATATTCATTCACACCGCTGACAGTGCTTCGATCCGGGTCGACAAAATTATATTCGCCGACCAGATACAGACCATAGATGACCCGTGCCGAGAGCTGGCCATAGGAGATCAGGCTGTCGTTCGCCCTGCCGACCAGATCAAGTTCCCCCAACGCGGTGAATCGATCGTACGACAATCCACCGAATATCGCTTTGGCATGCGGAACCGTTCCGTTGCTGCCGTTAATCGTCTCTGAGTACTGCACCGATGCACCGGCAATATATCCGATTGGCTCAAGGTAGCCGACACGATAGGCGTGTGCGATATAAACCCCTCGGCTGTTGTTGTCATAGACACCGAGCGAAAAATTGACGCCCGAGGCTCTTGCCCCTACCTCGACACCATCGAGATAGCTGCCCGGACCGTGGCCGGTAAGTTGCCGGTTGAATGAAGTGTGATCCTGTTGGTGCAGGCCGAATGCCGGAACGAAACGTCCGGCCATGACGTAGGCTTTTTGCTGATCTCCCGACCATAGCCCGTAATTTTCGCTGATTCCGTTCTGACCCAATCTAAACAGGTAGGAGAATCCTTTTATCGGTTCGACATTAAGATAGAAATCCGTTTGCATTCGGAGAACCGACAGGTCCTTGAAAATCAGCGTGCGCGTGTCAAACCCGAAAGAGACGGCGTCGGACAGACGCGGCGAGCGGGCACGCGCCAGAAGGTACTTCTTGGTAGCTTGCAGGGTAAGTTCGTTCAACGCAATGGAGTGATTTCCATACTCGTTGCGCATTCCGCCGCCGTTCGGGTTGAAATGACAGCTCTGGCAGGGTTCGGAGTGGTCGGTCGCAAACTTCGGCAATGACAGCGCCGAAGCGGCGAGCAATAACGAAAACGCGGCCAGCGGAGGCAGTATTCTTCTCACAACAGTTCACCTTTCGGGCAAAGCGCGGACTATGAGTTGGCAACCACAACACTTCCCCCGCCCGCATCCCTTATAATAGACAGCGTTTATCTATGCAGTCTATTTACGTTATTTGTCCGTACAGAGCCCTCACTGAGGGAAATAGTACGTTGAGGGTGGAAAAAAGGAGCGTGGATAAACAAAAAGCCTGCTTTCCGTTACGGCAAGCAGGCTTTCATTTGGAAATATGCTGGTTAATGCTTGAAATGGCGAATGCCGGTGAAGACCATGGCGGCGTTGGCTTTGTTAGCCGCGTCGATTGCCTGGTCATCGCCTTTGGAACCACCCGGCTGGATAATGGCCGTTACCCCTGCGTTTGTCGCTACTTCCACACCGTCGGGCATCGGGAAAAAAGCATCCGAAGCCATTACTGCGCCCTTGCAACGGTCACCGGCCCGTTTCACGGCCATGAAGCCGGAATCGACCCGCGAAGTCTGTCCCATACCGATACCGACCGTCGCGCCATCTTTGGCCAGAACAATAGCGTTCGATTTGGTATGCTTGACCACCTTCATTCCGAACAACATATCAGCGATTTCGCTTTCGGTTGGTTTTCGGTTAGTCACCACCTGAAGCATATCGCGGGAGGCTTCTTTGTCATCCGCAGTCTGAACCAAGACACCACCCCGGATGAACCTAAAATATAGCTCGCCTGCCGGTCGGCCGGAGATGATATCCGAAAGCGTCAGCAGGCGACGGTTCTTCTTCTTTCTGAGCAGGGTCAGCGCGTCAGCCGAAAACGAAGGAGCCAGGATGCATTCTACAAAAGGTGTTTCATGCAGTAGTTCAGCGGTCGCCATGTCTACCGGTTTGTTCAGCCCGATAATAGAGCCGAATGCCGATAGTGGATCACTCTCGTACGCACGCCGGTAGGCGTCCGCAAGGTCCTTCCCAATTGCCGCCCCGCACGGATTGGCATGCTTGACCACGCAGGCAAACGGCTCGTTAAAATCGATTACCATCTCAAGACACGCATCGAGATCATAGTAGTTATTAAATGACAGCTCCTTGCCTGCGTGCATCTGGGAATTCAACAGGGTCGGGCCGGGGAATCCATTTTGAGCATACAGCGACGCCTGCTGGTGGGGGTTCTCTCCGTAGCGCAGTTCCTCTTTGCGTGAGTAAAACAGCGACAGGGCCTGCGGAAATAGCCCGGAACTCCCGGCCTCGGCCGGTTTACCGTGCGCGAAATAATTGTCAATTGCTTTGTCGTACTCAGCGGTAAATCGGAACGCCTTGCCGGCGCACCTCCGACGGAAGGCAAGGGTTGTGGCTCCGCTGTTTTCTTCAAGCTGTTTGATAAGCAGGGCGTAGTCGGCCGGATCCACGACGACTGTCACGCTCGTGTGATTTTTGGCGCCGGCGCGAATCATTGAGGGACCACCGATATCGATATTTTCAATAACCTCCTCATCGGATGTCTCCGGTTTGGCGACCGTCTGCTGGAACGGGTACAGATTAACCACGACCAGATCAATGCTTCGGTAGTCCGACTGGCTCATCAGCTCGACATCTTCGGGATTGTCCCGGCGGTAAAGAATGCCGGCGTGGACTTTGGGATGCAGGGTCTTGACCCGTCCGCCCAGAATTTCGGGCGCGCCGGTAAAGGTCGAAACCGAGATGACATGGGCACCAGCCTGCCGGAGAGCCTTGAGGGTGCCGCCGGTCGAGATAATCTCGATACCCAGTTCATTGAGCTTCCTGGCGAGTTCATCTATACCGGTCTTGTCCGAAACGGAGATCAGGGCTCTCTTTATCTGCACTTTATCAATCATCCTCTCATTTCCCTGTTAGGAGTTTCTGGGCCTGGCGATACCGTGCCGCCGAGGCATCGACCACCTCGCGCGGAAGATCCGGTGCCGGCGGCTTCTTGTTCCAATCGCGCGTGTCAAGATAATCGCGAATCGGCTGTTTGTCGAACGACGGCTGGCTCTTGCCGGGCACGTATTGTTCGGTCGGCCAGAACCGGCTGGAATCGGGTGACAACACCTCATCGATCAAGATGAATCGTCCGTTTTTGTATCCGAACTCAAACTTGGTATCAGCGATAATGATTCCTTTGGTGGCGGCGTAATCAGCCGCCTTCCGGTAAATCGCCAGCGATTTGTCGCGACACAGTTCAGCGGTCTCTTTGCCGACCAACCCTACTAATTGGTCATAGCTGATATTCTCATCGTGACCGGAATCATTCTTTGACGAGGGAGTAAACAGCGGAGTCGGGAGTTTTCCTGATTCTTTGAGATCGGCCGGAAAGGTGAACCCGTGAACAACATTGGAGCCGTGCTTCCGCGCATCTTTCAATTCTTTCCACATAGAGCCGGAGATGTATCCACGTACGATACACTCGGCATCGACCCGCTCCGCTTTCGTTACAATCATCGAACGTCCTTCGAGCACCTCGCGATATTTTCTTAAGGGTTCGGGGAACTCATCAATGTTTGCGGTGATCAGGTGATTCTCGATCACATCGCCGAGGAATTCAAACCAGAAAAGCGACATTGCCGTGAGCACTCTCCCCTTGCCGGGAATGCCGTTGGGCATGACGACATCGAATGCCGAAATGCGGTCCGAAGCAATAAACAGAAGCGACTCGCCGAGGTCGTAAATGTCGCGCACCTTGCCGCGGACTTTCAGCGGGAATTCCTTTATATCTGTTCGTAATACTACAGGCTCAGTTTTTGTCATTATAATATCCCTTTATTAATTTATCGAGCACCCGCGGATATAGCCGGTGCTCCTGTACCAACACCCGTGCCGCCAGGTCATCGGGCGTGTCTCCGGGTTTCACCGGAACCTTGACCTGCTCGAGGATGCGGCCGTGGTCATAGACCTCATCGACAAGATGCACCGTCACTCCGGATTCTTGCTCATTATTTGCTAAAACGGCCTCATGTACATAATGACCATACATCCCCTTGCCGCCATGCTTGGGCAGGAGGGCGGGATGTATATTGACAATTCGTCCTTTGAACGACCTGACCACGCCAAGAGGCAGCAGCTTGAGGTACCCGGCCAAAGCTATATAATCTATTTCTCTGGCCTTAAGCAGATCAAGCAGATACTTTCCCGCCGCCTCAGGGGTCGCGAAGTTCTTAGAGGTAAACACGAGTCCCTCGATTCCCGCGTTTTTCGCCCGCTCTAATCCGTACGCCTTTGCTGAACTGGCCACCACGAGCGCAATGCGGGCGTGGAGAATTCCCTCCTCGGTAGCGTCGATCAACGCCTGCAGATTCGAACCACCGCCCGAAATAAACACCGCTATATTTGGATTCGTTATCGTCATCTTTTATTTTGTCAGATGTACGTCCAACAATTCGTTTACGATATCAGGATTGGCACGACCTTTGGTAACCTTCATAACTTCGCCGACCAGATGGTCCCGCACACTCGATTTACCCTTCCTGAACTGTTCCACCGCCTGGGAGTTCCGGGCGATTACCTCGAGAACTACTTTGTCCAGCGCCTCCCGATCAGACAACTGAGCCAGGCCACGCCAGGCTATAATGTCCGAAGGATCATCAGCCGACTGCACCATCTCGGCGAGAACAGTTTTCGCTATCTTTCCGGAGATTTCGCCCGATTCAATTCGCAGCAGCAGATCGGCCAACTGCGCGGGTTGTGTTCTTGACTCATTGATGGTTTGACCCTGTTGGTGGAGGTGACCAAGAAGTTCTGTTGTGACCCAGTTTGCGGCTGAAACTGGATTTGACACAATTTTAGCGACCGCTTCGTAATAGTCGGCAAGTTCTCTGGTAGAAGTCAGGATTTCGGCATCGGACTGTCGAAGCCCATACTCCTTCTTGAATCGCTCCAATCTGTCAGAAGGCAATTCTGGTAATGCATCGCAGATTAAGGCGATATGGTCGGATGTGACAATAACCGCCGGAAGGTCCGGTTCGGGGAAATAGCGGTAGTCTTCGGACTCTTCTTTCGACCGCATCAGCTCGACTTGCTGCGATGATTCGTTCCATAGCAAAGTAACCTGCTCGATTTCACGACCCGATTCCAGCAAAGCGATCTGCCGTTCGATCTCATACTTCAACGCCTTTTGAACCGCCCGGAATGAATTCAAGTTCTTTATCTCAGTTCGGACGCCAAGGTCCCCGGTACCGTTCTCTCGCACCGAGACATTCGCATCACAGCGCAGCTCACCCTTTTCCATGTCCGCATTCGACAGCCGCAGGTACTGAAGTAGTTGCTTAAGCGCGACAAGGTAACTATATGCTTCAGATGGGCTTTCGATAGCCGGTTCGGAGACAATCTCCAGCAGTGGCGTACCGCATCGGTTGTAATCGATACTGGTCTGGTCCGTTCCGGGCTGGGCGTGAATCAGCTTCCCCGCGTCTTCTTCCAGATGAATCCGAGTCAGACCGCACCGTTTTCGCGAACCACCAGAGGTTGTCACCGTAACCTGTCCGCCAAGACCTATCGGCTGGTCATACTGTGAAATCTGATACCCCTTGGGAAGGTCAGGATAAAAGTAGTTCTTCCGGGCAAAGACGGATTTCGGGTTCACTTTTCCCCCAACGGCAACGACTGCCCTGACGGCCATGTCTACTACAGCAGAGTTGAGGACCGGCAGGCTTCCCGGCAGACCGAGGCATATCGGACAGGTTCGGCTGTTCGGCTCGTTTCCGAACGATGACTCGCATTGGCAGAACATTTTGGTAGCGGTGTCGAGTTGTACGTGCACTTCCAATCCGATAGTCGGCTCAAAACGGCCGAGTCCTGCCATGCCTGCTGTTCCTTTCCGTGTTGGGATCAAGCCTAATGCCGGTTGTCACCGGAGGTTAGAATATAGCCGAATTCGAACTGAAGTCAACCTAATCGGATGGTCTGCGCGAGACACCCGAACCATCAGTAGTGGCATCAAGGAATGCTTTAAGGTCACTCCTGAATCGCTCTGGTATTTCAAGGTTTACGACATGCCCTGTTTTTTCATAAACGATCAGTTCGCTCCCGGCGATAAGCTCATGCAGGCGCCGTGAAAGCGGCAGGAAAATTCGGTCAAGCTCGCCGATCTGAATCAGCGTTCTGGTCCTGACCTGATCGACCACCGCAACGTCATTCTCGCGGGGGTATTTCCCCCGCATCGGGTCCCGCCAGAAAGCGCCACCGTGGTCCTCGATCATCTGTTTGATCAAGTCCCGTACCGGCTCAAGATCCTTCTTGTACCACATCAGGGCTACTTCCGTCCATTTCTTCTTCGCTTCTTCGGGCCCCTGTTCTTTGGCCAGTTTGTCCAGATGGGCAATCCGTGGACCCGGGTCGAACCCGGCGGCCGATGTCCCCACAAGAGTCAGCGATGCCAGTCGCTCCGGATATTTCAGGGCAAACCCAAGCGCCGTAGTCCCGCCCATAGACAGTCCGACCAGGTGAACCTTCCGGAGTCCCACCGCATCCATGAAGCCGAGAACATCCTCCACCCGATGCGCCCGACTGTACCCGCTTTCCGGTGCATCGGATTTCCCGTGTCCCTTGAAATCAAGCACCAGCACGCGATACCATTGCCGGAAGTACCGGGCGTCATCGCGCCACATCCGGTGATCCAGTGTGAAACCGTGAAGGAACACGATCGAAGTGTTAACGGGCCGCTCAGTCAAAGCCGGATAGTCTTCGTAATAAAGACGGTGGGTTTTAAGGTCAACGTATGGCATCGGTTTCCTTCATTGCTGTGCTCTCTCAAGTTGTCCGGCCACGGCAAACAAGTCGTCTTCACCAAAATGGCGGGTCATTAGCTGCACCCCGACGGGGATACTGTCAGGGGAAGTTCTAAAGGGCACTGACAGGGCCGGTATTCCCGTCAGATTGGCTGGGACGGTGTAGACGTCGGATAGATACATCGCCATCGGGTCACTCAACTTTTCTCCCAGTCGAAACGGCGGGGTCGGAGTCGTCGGCGTCATCAGAATATCTACTTTGGTGAATGCGTCCATGTATTCCCGCCGAAGCATTTCCCGCACTCGCGTCGCCTGCATGTAATATTGGTCGTAGTAACCGGCCGAAAGCACAAATGTGCCCAGCAATATGCGTCGTTTAACTTCGCGTCCTAACCCCTGTGAACGGCTGTTGGCATACATATCAAACAGGTCCTTGTAGTCGGCGGCGCGGAATCCATACCGCACGCCATCGTATCGGGCAAGGTTCGACGATGCCTCAGCGGAAGCGATGATGTAATACATCGCTATCGCCTTCTCGGTCAGCGGCAGAGAGATCTCGATTGTTTTGTGTCCGGCATCACGGATCACCTCAACGGCCCTGTCGATCGCGGAACGAACGTGGGAATCCAATCCCTCGCCGAAATACTCGCGCGGAAGTCCAATCGTGTGTTTCCTGCCATCGTCCGAACTTGCCTGAAATCTCGACACCGGCGCATCAACAGAGGTTGAGTCGTGCTCGTCATGGCCGGTGATTACGCGGTAGAGCAAAGCTAGGTCGTCAATCGTGCGGGCTATCGGACCTATCTGGTCCAGCGATGACGCGAACGCTACCAGACCATACCGTGACACCGCGCCATACGTGGGCTTCAATCCATAGACCCCGCAGAAGGCGGCCGGTTGTCTTACTGAGCCGCCGGTATCGGAACCCAGAGCGAGCGGCACGATCCCTGAAGCCACTGCGGCGGCGGAGCCCCCGGAAGATCCTCCGGGGACGAGTTCAGGATTCAGCGGATTCTTGACCGGACCGAAATAGGACGTCTCAGACGATGAGCCCATCGCGAACTCATCCATGTTGGTCTTGCCGATAACCACCGCGCCCGCGTCGATCAGTTTGGTGACTACGGTTGCGTCATACGGCGGGACGAAATTCGCAAGCATCTTCGAGGCACAGGTGGTGGGATAGTCGCGGTAACAGATATTATCTTTGATTGCGATCGGCACCCCCGCCAACAGCAGCCGCTCCCCGTTGCCTGTCTTTACCAGCCGATCAACAGCCTCAGCCTGACGCATCGCCCTGCCTTCCGTGAGGGTGATGAAGGCGTTGAGGCGATCTGCCGCGGTCTTCGCAGCCTCCAAGGTTGTGAGGACTACCGCCGATGCTCTTAACTGACCGGAAGTAACGCAGTCTCGTATCCGGCAGGCTGTGACTGAATGGTTACCAAGCATGTCCAAAAATACAGAAAGACACTGGCACCGGGCAAGTCTGTGTAATAGAAATCGGGCAGCTCACTCATCATGAACTGCCCGATTGAATCAGTCAATTGTTCTTCTGTCTTATAGCAACGGCAGATATTTGTCAGACTCGAATTTGCTTACGTGGATACGGTACTGGTCCCACTCAAGCCGTTTGTTCTCAATCAGCTTATAGAAGATGTGGTCGCCAAGCGTCTCACGGGCCAGATCCGATTTCTCGAACTCGTTGATAGCGTTCTCAAGCGAATCCGGCAGAGTGTCGATCTTGCGGTGGTTCTTGGTGTCGTCGTCCATGTGGAAAATATTCTCCTCGACGGGATCAGGCAATTTATAGTTATTCTCGATCCCCTTGAGGCCGGCTGAAAGCATACAGGCGAAAGCCAGGTATGGGTTGGCCGCCGGATCGGGCGAGCGCAGTTCAATGCGAGTCGCCTTCTCTTTGCCGACACGGTACATAGGGACACGTACCATGCTGGAACGGTTACGGTTACCCCAACTCACATAAACCGGAGCCTCATAGCCGGGAACCAGTCGTTTGTAGGAGTTGACCCACTGATTGTTGACCAGCGTGATCTCTTTGATGTGTTTGAGAAGCCCGGCCGTGTACTGCTGGGCAATCTTGGAGAGGTTGTACTGACCCTTGGGGTCGAAAAACAGGTTCTTGTTACCCTTGAACAATGACTGGTGGCAATGCATCCCGCTTCCGTTCTGGCGGAAGATCGGCTTGGGCATGAAGGTGGCATACAGGTCGTTCTCCATCGCCACTTCCTTGACCACGAATTTGTAAATCTGGGCGAAATCCGCCATCACCAGCGCTTCCTGGTATTTCAGGTCGATTTCATGTTGGCTGGGCGCTACCTCATGGTGCGAGCACTCGACCGCGATATTCATCTCCTCAAGCGCGCGGACAGTCCGCTTGCGGACCATGGTGCCGACATCGACTGATTCGTAATCGAAATATCCGGCTGAATCGACCGGCTCAGGAGCCTCGCTTGAGCTGAAATAGAAGTATTCGATTTCCGGCCCGACATAGAATGTCCAGCCCTTGTCCTGTACCTTCTGCAGGTTCTTCTTGAGAATCCATCGGGGATCGCCCTCGTACGGGGTGCCGTCGGGGTTCTGAATGTCGCAGAAAATCATGGCTATCTTTTCGCCGGCGATGTCCCACGGAATAATACGAAAGGTAAGCGGATCCGGAATCGCCATCAGGTCGGACTCTTCAATACGCGCGAACCCTTCCACCGAAGAACCGTCAAAGCCCTGTCCTTCTTCCAGCACCTGTTCGATCTCAGAGCGGGTGATAGACATGCCTTTGATTTTACCAAGAATGTCCGTGAAGCACAGGCGAATATACCGCACGCCGCCTTCATCGATCATCCTGAGAATATCTTCCTTGGTCTTGGTCATTTTCGTAGTTCCTCCGGTATGGTTTTATAGGGTAACAGGGACAATTAATAAGCGACTAATGTAATCTATAAAGCACCAAAAACAATAAAAAATCTCAAAAAGTTCGGGCAATTTGATCTTTTGAAACGCCCGGGCTGACAAGAAGTTACGGCGAGGTATGCAACCCGGACACAGGATCAGGGAAAACCTGACCGCCTTCTACCTGAAACTTCTTAGTCCGCTCGGCCCGAAAGAACCGGCATTCCGGTTATTCGAGGGAGAGGTGGATATGGGTATGTTCGGGCTTCAGTTGACGACAATTCACACCGGCCATCTCAAAGATCCGTCGGGCGGCGACAAAGATCGGCTCACCGTTGTATTTGTCCGAGAGAAAGACGACTTCCCTAATGCCGACCTGAACGATGAGTTTGGCACACTCATTACAGGGGAAAAGCGAAACGTAAATGCGCGCACCTTCGAGTTCGGTCTTATTAGAGGAATTGGTGATGGCGTTCATCTCGGCGTGGCAGACGTAGGCATACTTGGTATCGAGGAAATCACCCTCGCGGTTCCACGGCAAGGCGTCATCGGAGCACCCGATCGGAAAACCGTTATAACCGATCCCGATTATTCGATTCCGGCTGTTGACGATACAGGCGCCGACCTGCGAGGATGGGTCTTTGGAGCGCTGGGCGGAGAGCTGGGCAATCGCCATGAAATACTCTTCCCAGCTGATATAATCGGACCGTTTCGATGTTGTCATGGCGGGAGTATATCGAATTGCTCCACCTTTTTCAAGAGGGATTTTGGGAGGGTGGCAAAATCACACGATACGATTAGCTGCCGCCGTCAGGAAGGGATTCCTGACGGCTCACAGAAGGACTCCTGACGGCACGTAGTTCGTATCACCTGCTTTGGTTCCGTCCCACAGGTTGGCGCGTCAAGAAGCTATCCTATTCTTTCTTCGTATTGCTCACCAGGTAACCTCTGACGGCGTCGAGCAGATCGATCGGTACCGGGAAGATCAAAGTCGAGTTCTTTTCCGCCGCTACCTCGACCAGCGTTTGCAGGAATCTCAACTGCATCGCGTTTGGCGATGTAGCGATAACTTTCGCCGCGTCGGTGAGTTTCTGAGCCGCCTGGAATTCACCATCGGCGTGAATCACCTTGGAACGACGTTCGCGCTCAGCCTCGGCCTGCCGGGCGATAGCACGCTGCATCTCCTGGGGGAGGTCGACATTCTTGACTTCGACCACGGAGACTTTAATGCCCCACGGTTCAGTCTGGTCATCGATAATGTGCTGAAGTTCGGCGTTAATCTTATCCCGATTGGCCAGAAGTTCATCGAGTTCGACCTGACCCACCACCGACCGGAGAGTCGTTTGCGCGATTTGGGAGGTTGCTTCGAAGAAATTGGCCACCGAGACGATCGCCTTGTTAGCGTCGAGCACCTGGAAATACAGCACGGCGTTCACCTTGACCGAGACGTTGTCTTTGGTGATAACATCCTGCGACGGGACATCGTGCGTGATTATTCGCAAGTCGACCTTGATGAGTTTATCGACGATCGGGATCAGCAGGATCAGGCCGGGTCCTTTGGCGCCGATCAGCCGGCCGAGCCGAAACACAACACCGCGTTCGTACTCCTTGAGAATGCGAACGGCATTGACAAGAATAAGGAACAGGAAAAATACAATTACGCCCAGAACGGGAAAAGAGGTCATAATATCTCCCCTTTGGCTATAAGTTCACTTTCTTTACTTTTAATGTCAAACCATCGACCTTGACCACTTCGACCGCATCGCCCTTCGTGAGCGGTTGTTCACATTCGGCTTTCCACAACGCGCCTTCTATATACACAAGACCCTCATTGCGCACATGGCCGGTCTTTCCGACCAGACCCTCGTTGCCAATGAATGGTTGACGTTTCGCCGCCTTGATCACGAGATATGACGCCAGGCCGACAGCAGTGCCAACGCATAGAACGACTGTCAGCAGCACGGACTTCGAGATTGCCATACTCGGATCTGCAGTATCAATAAGCATAAGTCCTCCAAAGAACAATGCCACCAACCCTCCTACGGTAAGAATACCGTGACTAACCACCTTTATTTCGGCGATAAACAATATGACCGCGAGTACAATCAGCGCGACGCCCGCATAGTTTATGGGAAGTGTCTGGAACGCATAGAACGCTAAGATTAGGCAGATCGCACCTACCACGCCGGGAAGAATCGCACCCGGATTGTACAATTCAATGAGTATACCCATGCCACCCAGCGACATCAGGATAAACGCGATATTCGGATTGGTGACTACTTCGAGGAAGCGCCGAATGAATGATTCCTTTATTGTCTCCACTCTATACTTCTTCAGGTGCATCGTCCGGATGCCGTTTGGTGTCTCAGTCTGTTTGCCATCAATTTGCGCCAGAAGGTCATCGATATCTTTCGCCACAAAGTCAACAACATGAAGCTGTAAGGCTTCCTGATCAGGGATCGAGACGGACTGCCTGACGGCTTGCTCCGCCCATTCGATATTGCGACCCCGTCTCTGGGCGGTCGCTTTGATTTGCGCAACAGCGTCGTTGGTGACTTTTTCATTCATGATCGAATCGATCTTTTCCCCCTGACCGGAGACCGGGTGAGCGGCGCCGATATTAGTCGATGGCGCCATGGCGGCAAAGTTTGCGGCATAGGTGATGTAGACTCCGGCTGATGCGGCCCGAGCTCCCGGCGGGGCAATGTAGACACAAACCGGAACCGGTGAGTTGAGAATCGTCTTGATAATGTCCCAGGTCGCCTCGGTGAACCCACCGGGCGTATCGAGGAAAATGACCAGCATCTCCGCGCCATCCTCCTGGCATCGCTTGACCGCCGATGTTACTCGGTCGGAGACTACAGTGCCGATCGGCCCATCAATAACCATCTTCTCAACCAATGCCTCAGGTACCAAAGAGTCTGCTCTGGAGAGTGTATCAGCAACTACACTGTCCGTCTTAACGGACGTGGTCTCTGCCATAACGGACCGCAAAGAAAATGAAATGATAGGACTAACGAGAAGAACGGCAAAGAGAAACAAGAGTGTATACCGTTTCATACGCATACTTCAATATGTCCTTCCCCAAAACTGATGTCAATCTAAATCGGCGGAACGGCAAATATGATAAAACGGCCCGGGGTCAGTCAAAGGCCGGAGCGCCGTTTCGGCTGAATCTGACTTTGCCGTCGAGTACGGTAGCGAGCACGCTGACCTTATGGAGATTCGATAACGCCGTTCGCGTAATGTCTTCCGATAAAATGACGAAATCAGCCGGGTAGCCCGGGAGCAGGTACCCTCTGCGATGTGATTCACCAGCGGCAATCGCCGGTCCGACCGTATAGTGATAAAGCGCTTCAGCGGCGGTGATTCTCTCCTCGCGAAAGAATACATCGCGACTGCCCCGACGTGAGCGGGTGGCGGCGGCAACAATGCCGTCGAGCGGTTTGAGTGGCTCAATCGGGCAATCCGAACCGAACGCCAGATCAATTCCCGAATTGGCGATGGTCCGGAAAATATAGGCATGCCTGCCCCGACTGCCCCAATATTTACGGACCAAGTCTATATCCGACGTGCAGTGCGTTGGCTGCATCGATGC
This sequence comes from uncultured Ignavibacteriales bacterium, assembly GCA_964371785.1. GTDB lineage: Bacteria > Zixibacteria > MSB-5A5 > GN15 > FEB-12 > CAVQCT01. The sequence continues at coordinate 151,600 of CAYJOL010000001.1, forward strand.
TACTATACCCATTTGTTTCATGCGGCTCAGATCTTTGCGGCGAACCAATTGCAGATGTTCTATCCGGTGACGTGAACCGAAATAAAGCGAAGGTCCTTGTTCGAACGCATCCAGGACATTCGCAACCGCCCGGTCACCTATCGCATGGATCGCACACGGGAAACCAAGCTTCGCCGCAGATTTGATCAACTTGGCCATCTGGCTGACCGACTGGACTTCAATTCCGTAGTTGACTTTCGACCCGATATACTTGTTGAAACAAAGTGCGGTCTGGCTTCCCAACGACCCGTCAGCGAATATCTTGACGCCGGCTAACCGGAAGAACTCCGTGCCGGTGCCGTAATAGATTTTGTTCGCGTGCAAAGTAGGAAGCATCTGGGCGGGGAAATAATAATTCACCCGCAAGCCGAGCTTATTTTTCTCGGCGAGGTCGGACATATATACGAACCCGTCCTGTCCATCGACTGAGTGTACTCCGGTCACCCCATTCGCATAAGCAAACTCCGTTGCCTGTTTGAATACGCGGTCGACTCGCTTCTTAGTGGGCTGCGGAATCAGATTAAACACCGGTCCATAGCCGGGGTTTTCGCGAAGAATCCCTGACGGCTCACCATCGGACTGCCTGACGATTTCACCGCCGGAGGGGTTGGGCGTCCGGGAGGTGATCCCGGCCAGTCTAAGCGCTTCTGAGTTCACCCACGCCGAGTGTTCGTCCTTCGAGAATATGAATGCCGGACGACCTCCGGTAACACCATCAAGCTGATACCTGTCCGGTTCCTCTCGTCTAACGAACCGATCCGGCGAATACCCCTCGCCCACGACCCATTCATTTCGGCCAAGTCCCGCGGCGTACTTTTTGACAGTGGAGAGACACTCTTTCAATGATCCGGCCTCATGCAAATCCGCCCGATCAAGCGAAAGAGCGAAGTAGTAAAAGTGTGTATGGGCGTCGACCAGTCCCGGGATAACCGTTTTCTTCCTGAGATCGATTCGCCTGTAAGTCTTGAAGTCCGGGTCGTGCTGGAGGTTTCTTCCGACCGCAACTATACGATTCCTGTACACGGCCATCGAATCGGCTGTCACACCTTCAGCTTGTGTAAGGATTTTTCCGTTAAACAGCAAACTCCGGGTCGTCAAACCTCGCTCCTTTCGTCCGGAGATCTCCCTCTCTCCGTGTCAGTCGAATCCTGTCCGTTTCTTCGAGAATGGGAATGGCATATTTGCGGGTAAACCCAAAGCGATCTTTCAGGTCCGCTACCGACATACTCCCGTTGGCGTTTACCTGTGTCCTGACATACTTGACAATCTCATTCCAAATGTACGTAAGGAAAACAAAGTCGGCGCCACATTTGTACCCCTCGCCCGTTTCCAGGATAAACCGGATTGCCTCTTTATACGCCTTACCTTTGTTGGCCAGGCCGATCAGATTTGGCGGAGCATAAGGTTCCGCCTGGAGGATCGCGATTATATCATCGTGAGCAATCTTGATCGGGCCTTTTAGACTCATACCCCGCCCGACAAGATTATACTTATCTCCGGCGCGAATCATCTCGCCGTTCTTCATCAGAAAGCGAATGAACAGATCCGTCTTGTGCGCAGGCAAATCCGCAACGGAAGGAAACTGATCCTGACCCAACCCTTTCAGATGCGGTTTGTCCTCCAAATATGCCGCTACCGATCTCTTGAATTTCTCCAGTGCAGCTTCGAAATATACCGGATCATATACGCACTTTTCGAATAACCGTATTTGCTTTCTGGTCCAGAGGTCTTTAATCATCGAACCGATCTCTTCATCTGAAAAGTCCGAGGCCTCCAGGAGGCCCCTGGATGAAACGATCGTCTGTTTCTGAAGCTCCGACAGGATGAGTGGCTCCAGAGTTACGGGAACACGCCTTATGAGATATTCCATCATCGAGCTGTCTTTCTTTCGGGGGAACCTGGGCAGATGATCCAACACCTGTCCCCCGCCCAGTGTTACCATGGGAGTGGGAAGTCGTACTATGCACCGGTCACCAACGAACGAGAGCATTGGCACGTCCGGCCGAAAGAAGACGATGCCCTTCCCCCCGGCGGGAATCTCTTTATCACGATAGATTCGCACGTCACCTTCGATTTCCGAAGTGCCTATTATAACCAGAACACGCCGACGGTCGGCCAGCGAGACCGGTGCGTTTCCGAGAAGTTCCAGCGACAGCGCCAGAACTCTATTCTCCCGAAAGAAAGTGAGATCCTGCCTGCCGCTAATCACTCCTCCGCGAATCAGCAATTCTTTGTCAATGCCGGTAAACGACACGGCAGTTCGCTGTCCCGGTACGGCGGTATCCACGTCTTTGTTGTTTGAGTGAAGGGTCCGCACCTTAGCCGTCTGGGCTGATGGCCATATGCTCACTTGCTGACCAACCGAGAAGGTGCCGCCACGAAGGGTGCCGGTGACGACACCGCCAATGCCGGCTCGAACAAATGAGCGGTCAATATATAACCGCGGTTTGCCCAGATTCTTCTGTGACTTCACACGCGTTGGCAGTTCATTCAAGTAAGCGGCCAGCTTGTCAAATCCGGCGCCGGTCTGTGCGGAGACTCCAAAGATGGGGGCGTTCTCCAGAAAGGTTCCTTTCACTTTGTCACGCACGTCGGCCTGAAGAAGATTTAGCCAGTCAGGTTCGGCCAGGTCGATTTTGTTGATGATTATGATACCGCTTCTCACATTGAGCAGCCTGACAATATCAAAATGCTCCTGGCTCTGCGGCATCCATCCATCGTCGGCCGCGATCACCAACATGACAACATCGATCCCTCCTGCCCCGGCCACCATGTTTCGGACGAACCGTTCATGTCCAGGAACATCGACAAAAGCGATTGTCTCCTGCTGGGGTGTCTGGTAGAATGCAAAACCGAGATCGATGGTCATCCCGCGCGCTTTTTCTTCGGGAAGGCGATCCGGATCGGTACCGGTGAGGCGTTTTACTATGGAAGATTTGCCATGGTCGATATGTCCGGCGGTTCCTACAATCAGCATTATCCGACTCAGGCAACGATATGTTTTATTGCTTCCTGGATGCGCGGCAAATCAACTTCATCGACCGCCTTCAAATCCAGTATAAACCGATCTCCATCGATACGACCGATTATCGGCACCGGGGAGTTGCGGAAATTCTTGATCAGCTCTGTCGCCCGGTAGTCTTTTGAGAAGATGATGCCAACCGAAGGAATTGTCGCTTCGGGGAGTGCCCCCCCTCCCACATACGTCTTGGTCGCCTCCACCGAGATCCCTGGAGGGTTACCGGCCGCCTTGACCACTGCTTTACCGCGCTTATACAGTTCCGATTCCGGCACGGACAGCAAAGACCAGATTTTGATTTCAGATTGCCAGGTGCCATCAAGGTAATAACGCAACAACCTCTCCAACATTGAGAATACAATCTTATCGGCCCGTATCGTGCGGAAGAGCGGGTTCTTCTTGATCTTCTCAACCTGCGAACGCTTACCCACGATAAGACCTGCCTGGCAACCGCCCAGCATTTTGTCACCCGAGAAACAGGTCACATCGGCTCCGTCACGAACGGACTGTTGCACGGTCGGCTCGGCATATCCAAGCAGCTCTTTGGTTGGCACGAAGACACCGCTGCCTAGATCGTTAACAACCATCAGCTCGTGTTTTTTCCCAATTCCCACCAAATCTTTAAGCGACACGCCTTCAGTGAATCCGCGCTGAACAAAATTGCTCTGGTGGACTTTGAGAATTAACCCGGTTTTGTCATCTATAGCCTGTTCATAGTCTTTGGTGGTGGTGATATTGGTCGTTCCTACCTCACACAACTTCGCTCCGGACTTCCGCAAAATATCCGGAATACGGAAGCCACCGCCGATCTGCACCAATTCTCCCCGAGAGATGATGACGTTTCGGCGATTGGCGAAAGTATTCAGGATGATGAACAACGCCGCCGCGCAATTATTAACGACCGTACCCTGCTCAGACTCCGCAAGAGCGGCGAGATACTGTTCACTCGCCCCGCCGCGGCCGCCGCGACTACCCGATTCCAACTCGAATTCAATATTACCATAACCCGTTACTGTCTGCTTGATCGCGTCAAACAGGTCCTCCGAAAGGGGAGCTCGGCCCAGATTTGTGTGCACGACGATTCCCGTAGCATTGATAACTCGTTGTATCTGCTGTTTGTGATATTCAAGCAGGCAGGAAGTAATCTCAGCCAGAAGATGCGAGTGGGTCATTTCGGTCTTGCTGCCGAAGCTCTTTTTGCAGTCCGCGATTACTTCACGCACCATATTGGCCGCGATTGGTCTGGGTACTGCTGATATCGCTTGTGCAAGTCGCTTTTCCTGCAGTAGTTCTTCGACCGAAGGAAAGTCACGCAATTGTCTGATCACTTTGTCCGCCACAGTGACTCCTCTTCGTTATAGATCACCTCACCCAGTACTCTGCCGACATTGGCAAGCGCCTCACCTGAACACTTGTCCGGGGTGTCCAGCTCAGTGTGCCAGTAGACATAATCAAAGTCAATGAGATCGATTGTCGGGACTCCGGCCGTAATCAATGAAAGATGATCGTCCTGCACCGTGTATTTCAGAGAATCCCGAAAAGTTGTAATGCCCATTGCCCTGGCGGTCGAAAAGACGTAGTCGTTCAGCTTCTGGGCATACATCTCGGAATACACTTCCTTGTATATCTGCTGATCTTTGTCGCCGACCATATCCACGACGATACCGTACCGATACTTGTCCCTGACATCGTGCCGGGCGAATTCACGGGAACCGAGCATATACAATTCGTGGTCGGTTTCTTTGCCCCAATCTTCGCCGTCTACCAACACAAGATCTACGTTCACGGGAGGGGGTGCCGCGGTGAATGCATTGGCTAACTCCATCAGCACGGCAACGCCCGACGCGCCATCGTTCGCACCGGCAATCGGCATTTCCCTCATTTTCGGGTCGATCGAATGTTCTCCCCTAGGTCTGCTGTCATAATGTGCCATGAGTACGACACTTCGTCTAGATTCGCCTGCATTTGTCTTGAATGAGGCGATGACATTGACCATGCGAATCTGCCTGGCGGAATACGGATCAAAGAAATCAAAGGGCTGGGAATCGACAGGCATGCGGAGTGAATCAAAGAACTTGTACAGATAGCTACGGCACCTGGCCGACGCTTCAGAACCGGGGACGCGTGGCCCAAAGGCCACCTGTTCCGTGAGGTATCCGAGTGCCCGCTGTCCATCGAAATCCGGCGGCTTGACGCGATCGCCCGAACATCCTCCAATGGCGGTAAGTACGAGCGCGAGACTCAAACCAAACACCCTGTAATTCATGGGGATAATAAGAATCAAAGCCCCAGACAAGTCAAACGAAAAAGACTAGAACCGGATTTCCGTCCAGAGCTGTACCTCGCGCGTATGGCTCTTGCGATTGCGCGTTTTATCATTGGCATCCTGCCAGCGGACAGTCAGACCGCCCTTCATCTGCTGGCTGAACGTGTAAGAAATTACCGGGGTGACCGAAAAATCGGATTTATCTTCGGTCGGCACCAGGCCGCGTCCGTCGAACCTATCCGTCTCAGTGACGCTGTTGTTCATTTTGACGGCGATATTTAAATCGACGGTGGAACGGAATTTCATTTTGCCAAACAGCGGAATGGCGATGCCACCCGGCGCAGAGAATGAATACTGACTGGTCAGGGCGAACGCATCGCGAGAAGTAACGGTCTCGGCCGTTCTCGTTCCGTTTGACGGATTGAAGTTCTCCCTGTTGTCACTGCCGCTGCTGTACGAGGCCGATAGCGACAACGAACGAAAGAGCTTGAAATTAACCGACAAATAAGGATTATGATCGATACTGGTGGTCCGCGAGGTAGTGAAGCCTCCGTCGATGTCTTTCGTCACCTTCTGCTGGCGCGAATAACCTGTCCGCGGCGAAAATATATTAATAAATCCGTTTATGTATTTCTGGATCAGGGGAAAGCGCGAGAACTTCTGGATGCGAATAGTGAGGTCCGGCCAATTGGTCGAAATGTCCTCATACCTCGGACCCTGTTTAATGAGATCGCGCGATACTGACTGACGGTACCTGACGGTGGTACTCAGCCCGCCGAACAAAGAGAATCCGGACGATAAATCATAACCATGGCCTTCCCCGGCTGACTGTGTGCGGATGTCGGAAGAAAGGGGGACTGCGGCATTATCCTTGAAACCGAACCGGTATTTCCACTGTGGACGGGTCAGCATACCGGGCAAAGAATTGTCGTAGGATTCATTATAACCGTACTGTAACGGCTGAATCCAGCCGGTCAGAAAACGCAGGACCCCGAGTACCGGGTCATAGAACGGTTTCCCTTTTTCGGTTTCTTTTGCTTCCTCATTTGCCCGTCTCGCGCCCGGGGCTTGTCCACGGAAGCGGCGTTGGCCCGCCCCCCCGCTCTTGCCGCCCAGAAGAGCTATATGATCAAACTTGCCGGTCACTCCAGCCGCTCGCGACATGGTCGATCGGCGCGTCTCATTACTCCGTTCGTAAGTGTCTGAGTAACTTCCCTTGTATGAGAACTGGGAAGTGAAGAAACTAAGCAGCTTGGGATCGTAACTCAGACTTATCCGCTCATTGAAATTGGTTTCGAGACCGAGTTTGAATGTCTTAGGATTGGATGTGAAGTTCACCTGGTCCAGGTCACTCAAGTCCCTGCGGGTATCGTAGTGATAACTCGCGCCGAGGTTGGCGAACAGCTTGTAATTTATGTCCATCCCGCCTGTAAAGTCACGTTGGGTGTTGGTTCGCCTGATACCGTTTACATCGTCGCTGATATTCAGATTCCGACTGTAATTAGCGGTGGTTGTCCACCGCTCCGGATACAGGGACAACCGAGAAGTGGAGATCCTGCTCAACAGTGGTACCGGTTTCGTCCAGAAGAACAATGGAACCGTTGGCACTTTCTTGAGACTAAGATCATAATCCGTCTTGAAATTATAGGCTTCACCGAATGTATAGGGACTGGTTACGCTGATCTGATCGGACCGCCTATACGATCCGCTCATTTTGAGTCGGTTCAACAGTATCGTGAACAGCGGATTCCGGCCGTTTTTTAGAAACGAGCTGGAAAAATTTATCACTTTTGACGTGCTTCTTGTCTGCTCTTCCTGTCGACGTTCCGGCGGCAAAACTATGTCGGAATTGCTCCTTAATAGCGGCGTCGATATCGACTTGGCATACGAAAACGAAACCGGCAGTCGAGCTCCCCACGAACGTGGCAGGAACTTATCTATATTAAGTGAAACTCCGTAACTATACGATGTCTCCGTGCGGCCGCTGCCCAGATTGTCCTGTGAGCCGCCGCGTGTCGCCGCGGAAAGACCGCGGAAATACGGGTCCTTGGACTGAAAGTTGAAATTGTACGACAGCAAATCAGCCATCGTTCCGGATACGGTAAACCTGCCCGCATTGCCGACATCCTTGCGCACCTCAGTCACGCGCAATTCATCGAGCCAGAGTTCACCACTGATATTCTGTGTCGTATCGAGATTGACTATTCCTGCCGCAAAGTATCGCACTTCATTTATGTTCGGATCACCGAAGACCCGGTAGCTTCCCCTGGTCGTATCGACTATCTGGCCTTTCGGATGTGCCTTCTGAGCCGCGTCTTTGAGCGCGGTTATCTCGTTGAAATCCATATTCACGTAGTTCCGTTCATCCCATCCGGGATAGACAGTCGATTGGTACTCGTAGTAATTCTTGGCGTCGCGCCCGAGGCGGAAGAAGAATTTCACCTTACCTACATCCGTCTGGGAAATCCCGCCATAGACATACATATCGAGTCTCCGATACCCGGAGTACTGATCAACTGTCAGAAGATCTTTGGTAGCAACGCACGTGTCCCGATAGTTGAAGTCCTGGAAATTGAGCAGCAAGGCTCTCTGCGCCTCGGTGACATTACTCGATGGGTCCTTGTATGCCGAAACACCGGGTGGAGGAGTGAAGTTGGAATTTTCTTCGTCACTTACCGATGCCACATAGAAGGCGGTGGAACTATCGGAGAGCGGGCTGTAGACTACTGAATCCTGCCAGTTTGACTGTACGAAATACCAATTGGCAACATCGACAGTATCCGTCAGGGTGTCGTTCTCGTCGGCGTCAAACCATACCCGCACATGCGTGATCTTGCCCCAATCGGGTTGTTGCGAGCCTGAAGTCACAAACTGGTCGACGGCGGCTGAGTCGCGTATAGGAATACGATAGGTTCGCCATCCCTTGTACAAGGAGCTGTCCACGAGGAAGGAGTCCGAAGCCATGTCCAGCACGAACGAGAAGTATGCATCGACCTGGTTGAATCCATTTGAACTGGACAGCGCTTCTTGATCGGGCAGCCCGAGCACGCCGGGATCGTCTTTGTTGCCCTCGGTGCCGTTTATCCATTCATACTCATAGGCAGGGTCGTTGTCGACTGCATTCTTTTCGTCCGGGGGTAGCGGGAATTTTCCGGTACCATGAAAATAAAAGTTATCTTGATCAGGGTCCGGATCGGTGTTCGCATCGTAGCCGGGCTCCTGCTGGTCGGGCAAACCGTCCAGACCGGTATCCTCATCATAATCGACCGACCCATTCTGGTTTTTGTCTTCAGTGTCGTTTACCCGGTTACCGTTAATGTCTTCATTGATCGAACCGAAATCGAAGTGAACGCGACCGTGGTTGCCCTTCACGCGAACCTCAAACAGCTGGGCGCGTTTTGCGTCCACACGTGAATTGAAATACCTCATGATGCCGGCCCATGACTTGACGGTGGTCACTGTCGTGTCCGGAGGGGTAACGGTGGTGTCGACCTCGATTTTATCATGATTCGGACGGAAGACCATCCGCATGATTCGCACGGTGTTGTTCCCCTGTGCCCGTTCTCCTTTGTATACGCTGTCGTACGGAATGAACGTTTCAGGACTATACCAAAGCACTTTTCCACGTTGATATTCGTTCGTGTTCAACGGAAACGGCATCGGCGAATCCTTCCACGAAGTTCTCGTGGTGCCAAGACTTAACTGATCCAGAGCAGTTTCGAAATCGTCGATATAGGCGGCATCGTTTACGTTAGGATTAGGATGAGACTGCGCGACCTCAGCGGTGAGTGACAGATTGGAAGGTGTCGTTGATTCAACCAGCGGCATGGCATCGACCGCCTTCGTCAGGAAGTTCGGCTGAAGTTTCAGGCTCATGTCGGTATCAAAAACTGTCATTTTCGCCGTTTCCTGTCCCACTTTCGGCTTCCTATCTTGAGCTTTGTCCGACTTGTAGAGGAAAGTGGTTCCTATTCTGAAGTCTTTACCGATCGCATATTCCGCACGTGTCCCCAACAGGCTCTTCTTTTGCACCGCGAAGAATGGGGCGTACTCGTAATCGATACTGAGATTGGCATTCGGGTCGTTCGCTTCGTCGGTAAGCAAAGTGACCTGTCCGAAATCATATTGAATGTTATAGTCGGTTCCTCTGACCAACTGTCGACCATTCAAGGTAATCTTCTCCGACCCTTCAATAATATTCGCGCGATTCAGTTTGATGTTAGCGCTTCGAACCTTGGTGGTCAACTGCAGGTAGTATTCGCTCGCCTTCGTTTTGTCATCGTAAGACTTGTAGTTATAAATGTCGGGGACAAGTTCCTGCAAAGGAGGGGTCGTCTTGTTGGACTCGTCGGTAAAAGTCGTATCCGAGGCAAACGGTGTCCGACTCGGAAAGATGATAAGTCCCCAGTCAGGTCGGAACACCTCCTGGCGGCTGTCCAAAAGAAGGTCGGGGTTTCTCTTGTCGGAAGAATTGTATTGGTCCAGGCCAAGCACCTGCAGATACGGATACGTTTGGCCGCTGACCGTCTGATAATTGTAGTTCTGACCATTGGACTCCGTGCCCGGGAGACCTTTGTAAATCTTCAGCTCGAGGTCCTCCGCCTTCACGTCACGGTCGATCGCATAGATATTCCGCCACATCAGCCCCCAGGTCTCTTCGGTCGGACGGGCGACATTCTCCGGTTTACATAGAAGCTTCAATTTGTATGGCAGGGAGTTGATATCTCCAACGGTGTCGACGGAATACGAATTTGTCCCCGAGTCGAATCGCTTGACAACCATCCAGTAGCCAAGATACGTGTTGGTGCTCCGTTGTGCGTTGAATACAATATAGTGCAGGTTGCGTTCAGGCTCATTGTAAATGACATAGTCCTGCTGTAGCTGGCTGTACCGAAGAGCGTCACCGCTCAGGACATTTTCTGAGACAAACGAATCAGGAAAGCTCGGGTTGACAAAGAGGTCGGCAAAATCCGCCTCGCGATTGTCCGCGCGAGTTTCCGATTCATATACGAATACCGTGATGACTGAGTCCTTTGGTTTAAGTTCGCCGGGACGGCCTAGATCGAAAATGCGACGCTGCACGTATTCGTAGTCACGGACAAACTTGGCTCCTTCCTCGCCGGTCGGAGTAAACGAGGCACGTTCGGTGGAACCTTTCTCCTGAGATGCGATTCCTGTGAGCGTCAAGCCGCCTATCTGTGCTTCGGCCTTGATGCCGAACAACCCCTGTATTCTCGAGGAATATCCTACGAACTGCGTGTTGGGCAACGATAGATTGGTATTGCCCGCCTCAATGCTCTTGAGGATGTCGTCATCGTCACCCTTGTACCTGATCTGGATGCTGTTGGCCAGGGGAATATCGGTCTGGCTGTCCTGGGATACCTTTACCGTGATCTTGGAGCCGATATTTCCCGTTATGTCAAAACGGGAGATCTGTTCCATGCTCAGGGAGGGGAATTTGCTCTGTTGAAATGCATCCGTCTGGGCGGCATCGGTCCAGCTGGATCGCCCGGCAAAGGAAATCCGTCGGAATCCGGAGACCTTCAGCCCGGCTCCTCCCTCACCGAAAATCTTATCGAGTCGTTTTGGAAGGGCCACATTTATCCCCAGCCCCCCCTGTCCGCCACCCTGCCCGGACCGCGCGAGCGAACGAGAATTCGTCTCGGAGAACATATCCTCCACTGAATTCTCCCGGCGATACGCGGAGTATTGCTTGGCATCGACCGCCACAGGAATGAGCGCCTTTGACGTTCTTCCACGATTGTAGTAATCAGTTTCGAAGCGAATATAATCCTGATCGAAACTGGAGTACGTCGCTCTCGGCATCAGCTTAAGACGCGGGGACAGATACGCAAATGTTCGGGGATATATGGCAGCCGAAAACTGGTCCTTGGGCTCTTGCCAGGGGGAGACAAACGAAGGCGGCGTGTCCAGAGTCGCCTGAAAACCGACCTGTGCGTTTGCACGGCCGATCGCGACTGCGATAAACAGCAGAATAGGCAGAATTGTCCTGAGTACGTTACGCTTCACAGCTTATTCATGTTGTCACTAACTTCAGTTCATTAGAAAATGTTCGATATACTCTCCTTTCGGTCAAAAATCGCCCAGTTTTATGACTTCTTCCTCAAGCAATATACCAAATTTCTCGAAGACTTTCTGCTTTAATATATCGGCGAGCTGATGAATATCTTGCGATGTTGCGGCTCCGGTATTGACAATCATGTTGGCGTGTTTCTCGAAGACCGCGGCCCCGCCGAGCTTCATACCTATAGCCCCTACCTGTTCTAGCAATCGACCGGCCGGGAGTTTCCCGAATTTTTCTTTTGGATCGGGGATATTCTTGAAAAAGCAACCGCAGGTTCCCTCGGCTGGATGTCGTGCGGATCTCAGCGAGACAATCTCATTTACCCTGGCTTTTACAGCCGTTCGGTCGCCCGGAGCCAGCTGGAACCGAGCTCTTACGACAACCTCATGTGTCACCTTAAGATAAGAATCGCGATAGGCAAACCCACAGTAGCCGGACGGGACTTCCTTCAACTCTCCCTGCTGGTCAATGAGAGTAAGGTCGGTCAACACGTCTTTTATCTCTCCACCATAAGCTCCGGCGTTACCGTAAATTGCACCGCCGACACTGCCCCATATCCCAGCGGCAAATTCAAGGCCCGAAAGACCATTATCGGCCGCGAAATTGACCAACGCCATCAAATCCTCACCGGCGCCGCAGTCGATCCTCCCAACACCATCCAAATGCATTCCCTTAACCGCTACTTTGACAATCAACCCGTCGTATCCGGAATCGGAGATCAGGAGATTGGATCCTCCTCCAACCACAAAATACGGCAGCTTCAGAGCCATGGCAGTCTTGATCGCCGTTGAGATCGCCTCGGCCCCGTCAGCCAACAAATAATACTTCGCCGGACCGCCAGTTCGGTAGCTGGTGAACGGAGCGAGATTTTTTTCAAACTCAATCCGTGGCCCAAACGCCTTACGGACGTCATCTTTGCTCAATTCAGGGCTAACATGCCTTCGCTCAACCATTTTCATCAGGACAATATAGTTCTTTCCATTATCGGGTGCAAGACAATTCGGCGAGACCAAAAGCGTGTAAGTTGAAACAAATTAAGGAATTATCTCCGTAACGCCGTCGACTCCCAGGCAGATCATCTGTTGTTCGGACCGGTGCCGTCAGATTCGTTTGCATCGGTACTCTGACTGGCGGAATCGACGTTGTCAGCGGCTTCCGTCTCGGCCGATGTTACATCTTTAGTATCGGTTTGAGACCTGCCCAACTCTTCTTTTTTTACTTCATCGACGTAATTCAGACGCAATTCATATAAAATGTGTCCGATTATTTTTGCTTCATCAGCAGATAAATTTCCCTTGGTCTTTGCCTCGATCATCGAAAGTGTGTCGATTGTCAGGCGCGCCATTTCCAGATTTCGTTCAACCTTACCCGTAAACGGCGAAGCCACTTTACCCATTTGCTGCATGGCGCCTGCCTGTAGCGAGATAATCAGCTGTAAAAAGTGCTGATCGACATTGTAAGATTGTTCGCTCATTTTGAGTTGCCTCACTGCAAAGATATCATGCGTACGGTTATGCTCAAGCACCACCCTGATACGCACCGTTGGAGATCGCGCTTGCTTCCAGATACTTATACAGATTTTGATGGAATGTGTCAAGGTGGTTATACTGCTCGAATAATTTTTGCAGCAGGTTACGCGAGGCCTCGATCAGGTCACGATCGCTGGATATTCGAGCGGTGCGAAATTCGGGAAGGCCGGACTGTCTCAGGCCAAACATCTCACCCGGGCCGCGCAGCTCAAGATCAGCCTCGGCGATTTTGAATCCATCGGTGGTCGACGCAAAATACTCCAGACGCTGTCGACCAAGCTCGGATATCGGGGGATGCGCAATGGCCACCAGCGTCGCCTGTTTCTCCCCTCGCCCTATTCTTCCGCGCAGTTGGTGAAGTTGCGCCAGACCGAACCGTTCGGCGTGCTCGATTAGCATAATAGTCGCGTTCGGATTGTCCAGTCCAACCTCAATGACGGTTGTGGCCAAAAGCACATCTATCTCACCCCGGAAAAATCCGGCCAGAATTTCATCGCGCTCTTTCGCCTTGACCCTGCCATGCACCATTCCGAGGCGGCATTCTCGCAAAGCGCCTGCGGAGAGTTCTTTATAAGCGTCCTCGACATTTTCAAGCTCAACCTGTTCGGATTTTTCAATCAATGGATACACGATATAGGTCTGGCCGCCCCTGGCTACGTCGTCGCGCACGAACTGGTACACTTTGTCCCGCACGTCCTGAGTCCGCCAGACGGTGCGAATAGGTTGGCGGCCGGCTGGGAGTTCGTCGATGGTTGATATGTCCAGATCACCGTAAAGGGTGAGGGCCAACGTTCTTGGAATTGGAGTTGCCGTCATTACCAGCAGGTCCGGATTATCCCCCTTGGCGTAGAGCTTTCCTCGTTGCTCCACCCCAAAACGGTGCTGCTCATCGATGATGACCAGGCCAAGATTCGCGAATGACACGTAATCATATATCAACGCATGAGTGCCGAATAGTATGTCAATTTCACCCGCCTGGCAGAGCTCGGCGGTCTGCTTCTTGTGCGCCGCCTTGAGACTCGACGTCAAAAGGCCGGCCCGCACACCGACATTATCAAGCAGGTCTTTCCAATTACGAAAATGCTGCTCGGCGAGAATTTCAGTCGGAGCCATGAAGGCCGACTGTAATTTATTCTCCGCTACAAAGAGCCCCGCAATCACCGCGACTACGGTCTTGCCGCAACCGACATCACCCTGCAACATACGTGACATGGGATGTTCCCGCCGCAGGTCCTTGATAATCTCGGCCGACACCTTTCGCTGACCATCCGTCAGTTTGAACGGCAACGACTCTACGAACGACTTGACTCTCGTCCCCGGGGCATCGTAATGATGCTTCTTGACCGTCGTCTCCTTGCCGCTTCGATTCCGAAATACGTGGAACTGAAACTTGAGCAGTTCATCGAATGCCAGGCGCCGCCGACTTTCCTCAATCTGCTCCCTTGCTTCCGGATAGTGAATATGCGCAAGGGCGTCATGCAGGGCAGGCAAACGACTGGCCGTGCGGACCGAATCAGGCAGATAATCCGGGACTCGTTCGACCAGCTGGTCGAAGATGATCGTGGTCAGCCGACGAATCCCTTTGCTGTTGAGCGCGACTTTGTTCAGGTCCGCCGTTTGTGGATACACCGGGATTATCCTGCCCGCATGGATCATCCGATCACTGTCTTCTTCCAGCCGCTCAAGATCGGGGTGAATCATCTGAAGCCCCATAAAGAAACCGATCGTGCCCGTGGCGGCGAACTTCTGTCCCTTCTTGAACAAACGCTCCCAGAATCGTATACCTTGAAACCAGACCAGCGAAATCGCCGCCGAGTCATCCTCGAGAATTACCTCGTACCGCCGGCGCTTTCCATGCAACAGGCCGTGCGCTTTCACCGTTCCGATTATCGTGGCGGATTCATTCGGCCTGAGTTTCGCGATCGGCACGATATTCGAACGGTCGAGGTAGTGCCGGGGAAAGTAATAAAGCAAGTCACGGACATCGGTGATCCCCGCATGAGCGAGCGCCTCGGCCCGGCGGGGACCCACACCCTTGAGATACTGCAACGGCGTTTTAAGTCTGATTTCGCTCACGTGCGAAGTGTCTCGGTTTTTTCCAATCATGTCAATTACAAAGTGAGCGGACTGCCGGCCCGGTCGGCCGGGCAGTTATGAAAACAACTCGATGAGCGCAAGTGAATACAGGCGGTTCCTCGCTGACAAAAGCGGAAGGGGTGGGAATCGAACCCACCGGGGACAGGATTGCTGCCCCCCTCACGGCTTTGAAGGCCGGGACCGCCACCAGACGACATCCGCTTCCGGGGCCAATATACACCTGTCGACACGGTCGGGCAAACCTTGTTTTACATCACGTCCGTACGGCCGGCGATTAGACTTTCTGCATCGATGTATCTGAATCTATGCAAACAAACGCCCACTCCCGCGTTCGTCCCGCAGTTGGAAAGCCCGCCGACTCATAAAGATAACAAAACCCAAAAAATGTTTCGAATTCGGCAAAGCTGTTGCATCGGTAGGGGGCTGAAGAATAGCGAAAGGTAACCTATGAATCAACTTATGCGGACAGGCTGCGGGTTTGTCCTCATTTTGCTTATGGCGATGTCGGCAAAAGCAGAATATCGATTTACAGAGACGATAAACGACACGCTTACCCTCCGTGCTACCGAGGCTATGACCGGCCCGGGGAATGCCGACAGTTGGTCGGCGACATTTCCGGGCAACAGCCAATTCAGCGAAGAGTCTTTTGAGATAAATTATTTCCATTCTATCAAAGAAATCGCGCCTGCGATTCTCCCCGACGGTACAATCCTGACGGCGCGGCTCAAACTCTGGTTCATCGTGTCGAATCGTTCAGAGATTTCTGTCTCAGTAGATTCGCTCAGCCTTGAGAATCTTCACAGACGGATATTCTTCGTCGGACCGTTCGGACACGACTCGGTCGATGTACAGACTTCGTCGTTCGGCGACGGCTGGCTGAAAATTGACATCGAGGCCTCGCAGGGGCCGTTCACTATTCGTCAATCCCAGCTCGAAGTCACCTACCTGCCTTCGATGCCTACCAACGTAACGGACAGTCAGTCGGCGCTACCGCACGCGAACCAGCTGAACAACAATTATCCAAATCCATTTAATCCATCGACATCGATCGATTACTTTCTTTCGGCCAAGAGCCAAGTAAAGGTGGCAGTGTATAATTCGGTCGGTCGGCAGGTCAAACAACTGGTGAACAAAACCGAGAGTGCCGGCAAGCATACAGTGGTCTGGGACGGAACCGACGACAATGGCACACATGTATCGACCGGCGTCTATCTGTATCGAATCGAAACCGAGAATTATCAGGAAAGCAAGAAGATGGTTCTGCTGAAGTGAGCCAATCTAATCCCGCTTCTTAAGTACCGGTTCACGACTGAGATTTGTATTTAGGGGGTATGCGTCAACCACCGAGCGAACTTCGGCCAAACTCTAATCCCCATGTCCGCGTGTCTTGCTGAGGAATTCTTAAATCGAAGAGACAGGCATCTTCTGCGGGTCGTTTACGAGAATGCTTTCTTTGATTGTGTACGCCTCGGCATACTTGACGCCGGCCTGTAGACCGAGTTGCTGGGCCCGAATCCGCATAGAGTCAAAAATACTGACGCCGGGATGGAAGATGCGGTTGGCGGTTTCCGGGTTGTCGAACTGTGATTTGTAGGCGGCGACAGCCTGGCATTTCTGCTCAAATTCATCTGAGATGTCGACCAAGAATGAAAATTCCGGGGTTCGGGCATAGGCCGCATAAATAATCTTTCGCGGACGGTGGGGCGGGCCGGCTATGTTCATCTTTTTCAACCCGGCCAGAAAGCACGCGTCATACGCAAGTTGAGAGCAGGCCAAATGGTCCGGATGACGCTGCGCCCAATGCGGCAGAATAACCATCTCGGGTCTGGTCGCTCGGATCACTTCGGCGATTTTGAGTTTATTCGACTGGGTATATTCCAGAGCTGAGTCAGGCAGTTCGAGATTCGCTCGAAAAGACAGGCCGAGGGCGTCTGCGGCATTCTTCGCCTCTGCGTTGCGTTCCTCCGGTGTCCCGAATGAGCCCATTTCACCACGAGTTAAGTCCAGGGCACCGGTCTTTCTTCCGAGTTTGCTCATTTTAATCAAGAGTCCACCGCTGGTGATCTCGGTATCATCAGGATGGGCGGCGATCGCCAGAATATCGAGTTGTTGAGCCTCAGCCATTCAGTATCTCCTCGTAATATGCTTCGTACTGACCGACAATCTTGTCAGCGCTGAACTTCTCACGCGAAGCAGCCGCGGCATCCAGCTTGAACTGGGCCAATCGCTTCTTGTCTTTCAGCAGGGATATTGACGCGCGCGCCATTGAAGCTGTGTCGCCGACCGGCAGCAGAAATCCGTCTCTGTAATCCGAAATCACCTCGGCCAGACCGGTCCCCAGTGTACCGATGACCGGCACACCACAGGCCAGCGCTTCAAGCGCGGCAAGACCGAACGACTCTTCTTCCGACGGCAATAGGAAGAGATCCGCGCACGGCAGGACCGCTTCAACTCGATTCTGATTTCCAAGAAAGATTACTTTGTCGGTTAGACCTTTCTTGTTGATCTGACGTCGGGCCAGCACGGTGTCCGGACCTTCACCCACCAGCATCAGACGCGCCGGCAATTCGGCGGCAATCTTGTCAAAAATATCTATAACGTCGAGAATTCGCTTCACCGGACGGAAATTGGAAATGTGGGCGATAAGAAACTCATCATCCTTGACGAATTCGCTTCGGGTGCACTGGTTTTGATTTGGACGGAACCGCTGTTCATCGAAGAAGTTGTGAATCACCTCGATTTTCTTGTCGATATGGAACACCTCGGTGGTTTCATCGGCCAGATACTTTGACACAGCGGTGACACCATGCGATACTGTTATCGAGAACCGAGTGATGTCGAAATACGATGGGTCGGAGCCTACCAGCGTTATATCCGTGCCGTGGAGCGTGGTGATGATTTTGGGCTGTCTGGTCCCGTACGATGCGAGCAGTTGATTGGCCAGAAACGCACAGGCGGCATGAGGGATGGCATAGTGTACATGAAAGAGATCCAGGTTGAAATTGCGTGCAACATCGGCCATCTTTGCCGCCAGTGTCAGGGTGTACGGCGGATACTTGAACAGCGGGTATGATGTTGTCTCCACCCCATGATACATGACATTGGCCTGATAACCGTCGAGGCGAAACGGCAATGCATAGCTGACAAAATGAACCTCGTGCCCCCGTGCGGCTAACTGCTGACCCAACTCGGTAGCGACAATTCCTGAGCCGCCGGCCACCGGATAACAGGTGATACCTATAACCATCTACTTCATGTGCTCCGATAGATAAATGATTTGATGACGATGATCCTCACAGTCCATCTTACTATAAAGGAAATCTATGAAACTGAAATCATACTTGGAAAGGAAATAGGTAACATTTATCGCTCTTTCCTGGAAGTTACGATTGGGATAGAGCGCCCTCCACACCCGGTACAGCCGGTCGCGCGTTTCCTGGGACTTCTTCTTGTGCGCTGAGAAAATCTTTTGTTCGTATGCCTTCAGGTTGAAATCGATTTTGCCCCGAATCTGTTCGGAGAACGCCTCCAGCGACGGATCAAATTCGAGCGATGTCGAGCTGAAATCGGCAAACCGGGCCAAAATATCCTCATGCAGTCGGCTGAATTTCCTTTCAATATCCTCCGGGAAGGAAACTGCCAGCACTTTGTTGATCACCTGTTCGATATCGCCGAGCAGGTCCTCGAATGCCAGATCATATTCCTCCATCAGCTTTTGATACTTATTCTCCACGACAGTGAGCGACGGACGCGCCTTGTAGAGCGGATTCACCAACCCGAACACCTCGAACACTTTGCTGACCTGCGCGAGATATGCAATCTCCGCAGCTCCGCCTTTCTGGGAAATAACCGGAAACAGGTAAGACTGAAGCAACGGCCTCGTGAGGGCATCAGGCGAGAATCGCTCGGGGTGTTGTTCTATCTCGTCGAGAAGCTCTTCCCTTTTGAAGCTTCTTTCCCCTGCCACGAACCCATCAGCCTCGCGAAGAATCGGTTTCCGTCCATTTAGATTATAGAAGAGATCGGCTGCACTCTCCCTTTTTTCCACCTGGAGATGATAGCCATGTCTTTTCATGCTGGCGCTGGTTTCATCCAGATACCGGTGCATAAGGTCCTGTTTCTCTATTATGTCGCGGAACAGACCCGACGCCAACTTCTTGGCCCCGGCATCACCCGGTGAAAAGAAAACCAGACCGTATTCACGGGTGAGTTCCGCCATTACCTTACCGAACGCAGTGACATAGGTATCTTCCGGCGTATAAGCGCGCTCGATCAGGTCATACAGCTTCGGGGTAAAGTCCGTCTCTCCGAGAATCTTCTTAAGCTCCTGCTTAACACTTGAAAGCTGTTCCGCATGGGTGAGTCTGACTTCGGCGGTCGGCGACTCGACCTCGGGCCCCGAATCGTAGAGCAATTTCAAAACGTCCGATGATCGGTCGAGTACATACGTATGATTGACTTCTTCGATATCGTGGTCGTCGCCGGCTATCCAAAATATGGGTATCACCGGGCGACCCAACTGCTGCCGGTAGAGTCGGGCGGCCTTAATGATCGCCAGCGCCTTGATGACTACAAGCATCGGTCCGGTGAAAAGCCCCGCCTGCTGGCCTGAGAAGACACAGAGCGTCTTACTATCCCGTAGCAACCGGACGTTATCGAAAGTCCGCCCGCCGGCGCCGTACAGCTTATTCTGCTGTTCGAGAATGTCGGCGACCGCATCCCGGGGAAATTGCATCCGGTCAAGTCTGGAAGCCACGTCCTCGAGGCTTCCGGCCGGAAAGAACTCCTTCGCCCGGTCGGCGCCGGAAACAAAATCAAGGAAGATATCCGAATACCCAAGCTCTTTGGTCGGAGCTATCACATGGTCCATTTATAAATCAGCCTTCCTGAACATCCGGTTTCTTATGCCTGCGAAACAGGCCGACAAAGTCATCGATGATGGTATACACTACCGGCACGACCACCAACGTCAGGACCGTCGATGAAATAATGCCTCCGATGACCGCACGGGCCATCGGAGCACGAAGTTCAGCCCCCGGACCGAATCCGAGAGCCAGTGGAATCATTCCAAACACCATTGCAAAAGTGGTCATCAGTATCGGTCGCAACCTGATAGGTCCGGCCGTCAATATAGCGTCGAATCTATCAACACCTTTTTCTCGCTGTTGTTTCACGAAATCTATGAGCAGGATTGCGTTTTTGGTGACCAGGCCCATCAGCATAACAATTCCAATGAGCGACATAATGGACAGGGCCGAACCAAAGATGAGCAGGCCGAGGATCGCCCCCACCAGGGATAGCGGCAGCGAAAGCATGATAGAAAACGGGTCGAAAAACGATTCGTACTGCGAAGCCAACAGGAGATAGATAAAAATGATGGCCAGGGCCAGGGCGCTGAAAATGTTGGCAAAAGACTCGGTCATAATTTCCTGGGTTCCGACTGGTTGCATGACATAGCCGGGCGGCAGAGTGATCGAACTGTCCCCTTTGGCCATAAGTAATTCCGTTACCGTTCCCGCAAACGCCCCGGTGAGAACGTTGGAGTTCACGCGGGCTTCGTTCTGCCGGTCGTATCGCTGATACTCGCCTATTGTCGAGGCCTTATCCAGACTGGCCACTCGATTCACCGGTACCAGCAACGTGCGGTCGTTGGGAAGCTTCTTGTTGCTGGCAACCAGCATCTTGCCGAGTTCGTGCGATGAGTTGCGGAACTGGTCAGCCAACCTCACCCGGACATCGTACTCCTCATCCCCCTCCTTGAATCGCGTAACCACCTGACCCTCGACCAGATTTCGGACCGTCTGCGGCAACACTGCCAGGCTCACTCCCAGGTCATCCGCCGCTTTTCGATCTACCCTAATGTGTAGTTCCGGCTTGCCTTCCTGCAAGGTGTTGTCGATGTCGATCGCTCCGGGAATCGAATAGGCAATACGCTGGAGTCTGTGCACAATTCGTGTGATCTCCTCGCGGTCGTCACCCCGAATTGAAATCTCAATCGGTTTATTGCCGCCACTTCCCTCAGCCTGGCCCTTGCCTACCGAAACTTTCACCCCGGGTACGTTACTGATCAGTACCCGCACTGAGTCCATGAGCTGACTGGCAGAAAGTGTTCTCTGCGAGGCATCGGTCAACAGAATCAAATCAGATCCCTGAGTGACAGTATTGTTGCCTGAACCGATGGTTACATACGATCCGACAACCTCCGGCAACTTGGTGACAATCTGTTCAATCTGCCGGATACGTTCCGATGTTTCCGCGAGGGTGGTACCGGGCGGGGTTTCCACACTGACCACAAGCTTGCCTTCGTCCGTTTCGGTCATAAATTCCGAGCCGAGGAACTTGCCCATCCACAGGGCGCCCACAAACGCGGCTGTCGCCAGGACCACTACGATGAACCGGTGACGAAGCGATGAGGCGAGCAGCTTCTTGTAGCGAGGAGTGATGGCATCGAAGAACACATTCCAGTAATTGAGCACCCGCTTGATAGCCAACCAGAACTTCATCAAACCGGAGCTATGGGCATACTCGGTCGCAGGGTCCACATCATGCTCTTTTCGAAGCATGCGCGATGACAGCATGGGCGTCAGCGAGAAGGCCACAAAGAGCGAAATCAGCACTGCGAATGACACCGTCATTCCGAATTGATAGAAGAACCGCCCTACGATACCCGACATGAACGCCACCGGCAGGAAAACCGCCACAATTGAAAACGTAGTGGCCATCACCGCCAGGCCTATTTCCTTCGTGCCGCCGAAGGCCGCCTCGAAGGGCGACTGTCCCATTTCGATATGCCGGTATATATTCTCAATCACAACGATTGCATCGTCGATGAGTATACCGACGGCCAACGAAAGCCCCATCAGGGTCATGAAGTTAATGGTAAATCCAAGCGCTCTCATCAAAGTAAATGTCGCTATTATCGAAATAGGTATCGAGAGCCCTGTAATAAGGGTGGGACGAAAGTCGAGCAAAAAGAGAAAGATCACCAGTACCGCCAACAGCGTACCAAATTCTATATTGAACAGAATCTCATGAATGGAGTCCCGAATGAATCGAGAGTTGTCGTTGACCACCTCAATCTTGATGTCGGGCGGCAGTTCTTTTCGCAACTGGTCGAGGGTCGATTGTACTTTAGTCGCCATCTCGACCACGTTGGCTTTGGACTGCCTGATGATATTCATGCCGATAGCCGTATTGCCATTAAATCGGGACAGCGATCTCTGCTCGGCGATTGTATCTGAAACCGCCGCGATATCACTCAGGTACACCGGTACCCCATCGTGATTCTTCACTATAACATCGTTGAATTGCTTTGACCGGTCCAGACGCCCCATGACGCGGACCACATACTCGCGCGAGGCATCGTCAATACGCCCTCCCGGGATTTCCAGATTGGCGGCCATGACTGCGTTATTTACATCGTTTACCGTAATATCCAGTGATTCCATCTTGTCCGGATTGAGCGCGACAAGAATCTCTCGGTCGTAGCCGCCGACAATCTCGACACTGCCGACACCGTTGATGACCTCCAGCCGAGTCTTGATCTTGTTCTTGGCCAGTTCGGTGATGTCGCGGAGAGGCCGCTTGCCCGAAATGGCCAGTGAGATCACCGCCTCAGCATTCGGATCAAACTGACCAACTACCGGCTCGTCGATATCTTCAGGGAGGTCTGACCTGATGGTGGATATCTTCTCACGGACATCTTGGGCGGCCACCGCTCCTACCTTTTCCAATTGAAATTCCACGAAAATAAGCGAGAATCCGTCGCGCGAGCGCGAGGTTATGTGTCTGACACCCGATATCTGGTTGACGACGTCCTCGATCTTCTTCGTTACCTGCGTCTCAACCGACTCGGCCGATGCCCCTTTGTACACCGTGGTGATGACGACAAATGGAAAGTCGACGTCCGGAAACAGTTCGACGGGCAGTGCGAAGTAAGAAAACAGACCGACAACCACAAGCGCCCCGACCATCATAGTAGCGAATACCGGCCGCCGAATCGATATGTCGGAAAGTTTCATCGCGCACCCTCGCTCATCGATGTAATGTTCACCTTGAAACCCTCATCCAGATACTGCTGTCCCATGGTGATTAGTGTGTCCCCTACCACCAGACCGGAATCAACCACGACATCGCCATTGATTTCCGGACCGAGTACAAGGTTGCGGCGTTGCGCCATCCCGTTTTGTGCGACAAACGCGATCTGGCTGTTTTCGTACGATAAGACCGCCGTTCGCGGAACGACAATCACATTATCAAGGCTTTCCTTCGCGAATTCGATTCTCGCAAACATACCGGGACGCAGAAGGCGATTGGCATTGTCGATCGTCGCCTCGACTTGAAACGCGCGGCTTACCGGGTCGGCCGAACTGGCCACGGAAGACACGGTGCCGACAGCCGGAGTCGACACTCCCTCGGCCGTCACCCTAACCGCCGTTCCTTTCTTAAAGAACCGAATCTCGCTGCTATTAACTCCGAATTTGACCCGCAGTCTTCCAGCTGTTGCCACGGTCGCCAGCCTCGTTCCTACCTGAACATAATCGCCAGGAGAAACATTCAGTGAGGTGACAACACCGGCGATCGGGGAATGTATTTCGACCAGTTGCGCCGCGGATTCGTAGGAAGCCTTGGTGACCTGGTAGTTTGTTTCAGCCTCATCATACTGTGATTCGCTGATAGCTCCCTGGTCATAGAGAAACTTCATCTTATTGTACGTCTTCTCCGCGTTCTGATACAGTGACTTGGCCTGCTGATAATTCGAGCTTGGACCATTTTTGTCGAGAGAGATCAGTATGGCATCGGCGTTGACTGATTGTCCCTCGGCAACATTAACTTCCTGCACAGCTTCGGAGATCTTTGCATAAATGATGGCCTGTTTTTCTCCTTCCAACGAACCGGTGTATGTGCGCGTGACCTTCATGTTGCCGGCCTGAACCAGGCGGGCAACAACCGAAATCGTTCGCTCAGCAACCTTGACTTCATCCTTATTGCCGCAGGAACCAAAAGCCAGAGCGGTAAGACCAAGCGCCGTAAATATTATGATATTTCTTTTCATACGTTGATATCCTGATATTACTGTATTTCTAAAGTTGTAGCTTTTTTCAATTGAGCTTTGGCGTCGCGAAATGAGAATTTGGCCTGCGCCAGCGAGTTTCTTGCCTGGGTCAAGGCCGCCTGTGCTGAGAGAACTTCGAGCTGAGTCCCGACACCTGATTCGAAGCGGAGGTTTGCGATTTTAAGACCTTCTTCGGCCTGGGCAATCGTCACGCCTTGAACATCGAGCGCCTTCTTCGCCTGCATTAGTTGATCATACGCCGCTTCCACCTCAAGGCGGACAGCATCGTTGATATCCCGTTCCGCCAGCATAGACTGGCGATAGTCTGCCTGGGCCATACGCACTGCGCCGGTCGTCTTGCCCCCCTTGTAAATCGGTATGGTCAGATTCACTCCGGCCGACCATGAACGCGTATTATTTTTGCTCATGGTGAACTCATCCGATTGGCCCGCCCAGGAATACATCGAGACCGCTTCGAGCGACGGATAATAATCGCCTTTGGCCACCCCTACCGCCTCTTTTGTTATTCGGGTGAGATACTCAGCCTGAAGCATCTCCGGACGCCTGGCCAGGGCGGAATCGACCAGAACTGCCCGAGGCGGAAGGTTCACGAGCGAAGTGTCGTCTTCCATTTCGATGAGCGCGACATCCTCGGATAGATCCATGCCAATAAATGATTTGAGTCGTTTCTGCGCGAGTTGGAGATTCGATTCGGCCTGGAGAATCTCAGGTTTGAGATTGTCTCGTTCGACTCGAGCCCGCAGTAATTCATATTCGGAAACGATCCCCTTGTCGTAGTACTTCTGCACTACATCGAGGTTGTAATCATTCGCCTCGTATGCTTTGTTCAGGGTGGCAAGCGTCGACTGCTGTAAGATCGCCGCATAGAACATCTGTTCAGCCGATTCCACCACAGACGCCCTGACCTGCTCCTCTTGCTGACGCGAATAGTTGTGGTAGAGTTTGGCGATTCTAAGCGCCTTAAACACTTTCCCTCCCTGCCAGATTGACTGGCGGGCGGAAAGAGCGGCTGAGAAATCGTTTTTGAATCCGGTTTTGAACTCGATTGCCTGTCCCGAATCGGGCTGTACGAAAAACGACGGCAACTTGAAATTCCGGGCGTAGCCGGCATTCAAGGAGACATCAGGAAGCGCGCCGGCCCGCGCCTGTACGACCTGGGCTTCGGACTTCTTGACGTCTTCCTTCGCGGCCAGGTATGTCCGGTTGTACTGGAGGGCCTTCTGTCGGACTTCGCCCACAGTCAAGCTCGTGGTCGCACCGCCGCGTATGGCTGTTAACGCACAGAGCAGGCCCGCAATAATTACACCTTTAGGCCGTAAAATCCTCGAGAATCTTTTGATCATATTCCAAAACTCGCTCGTGTTAAGCATGGGTTATTTCTTTACCGATTCCGTTGTGGGCTGTTTATCCAACCAGGCTCCAAACAGTTCTTTCAAAAAAGTAATCTGCTCTTTGTAATCGACCGTGGGGGGGTTGAGGATTCCCCGTACCATGAGACCGTCGACCAGCGCCATGGTCATTACCGCTATATGTCTGGTCTGTTGAGGATTCCTCAAAAACCGCGGATCCGCTACTCGATCAAAGATTCCGAAGAACTCTTCATCAAGGGAATTCAGGTATTTCCTGATTCTTGGGACATTTATAGCCTGGACCCAAAAATCCAGATTGCTGCCAAGATCACCGACATCCGCGCAGCAGTCGTCTCTTCCTTCGAAGAACAACTGGAGAAAATCTGACGGCATTGCGGCCCCGGGCTTCAGCGACTGATACAATTCGAAGTGTCTGGCGGTGACTTTTTTGACCAGTTCAAAGAAAATTTCTTCCTTGTTCTTGAAGTGAAAATACAAGGCGCCTTTGGTGAGTTTCGCCTGACGTGCGATCTCCTCCATTGTCGTATGCCTGAAGCCCTTTTTGACAATGACCTTTTCGGCCGCCTTAAGTAACTGTTCCCGGCGTTTCTCGGCCGGGAGCTTGGGGCTTTGCTTTATCTTCGACATGTCATCATCCTGCTCCGCACTTTAATACCGACCAGTCAGTATCTACTTTGATACCTACGCGTCGGTATGTAACATATGTGACCATTTTCACATGTCAAGTGAGAATAACGTAAACCCCGCCCAAAAGTTTCTCGATGAAATCGAGATTAGGCTAAATCCACTGCTTTCTCCGGAAGAATATGACTAACCCCACTACTACCAATAACATAACCGCCAGCGCCCCAAAGTATCCATAGTGCCAATCCAGCTCGGGCATATGACTGAAATTCATCCCCCACAGCCCCACCAGGAAGGTCGGCGGGATGAACAGGACGGTGAATATGGTAAGAACCTTAATGATATCATTTGTCTTGGTTGAAACTGATGAGTAGTACACTTCAAGCGATGAATTCAAAATCTCCCGGTGAAAGTCGGCCAGGTCGTTGACCCTGACCAGGTGATCATAGATGTCGGAGAAATAGACGGCGGCGATTTTATTGATATGCTTGAAATGCTCGCGCGACAGCCTGCTGATGATCTCTTTCTGTGGAAGCACGATTCGCTTGAGCTGAACGATATCGCGACGAAGCGTGAAAATAGATCGGATAGTGTCTTCGTCCGGTTCGCCCAGTACATCATCCTCCACCTGGTCCACTTCATATTCGAGAATGTCCAGCGTTGTGTTATAGTTGTCTACGATCGTGTCTACGACCGCGTGAAACAGGAAGTCCGACCCGCGCGCCAGCAGCCGCTCATCGCGCTCCGCACGGTGGTACAGGTAATCGAAGATCCTGTGCTCGTCATAATGGATGGTCACCAGTGAGTTCTGGCTCAAGAACAGGTCGATTTCACTGACTTTCAACCCTTCCTGACGACCAATGTAGTCGACAATCTGAAAAACCATAAACAGATAGTTGTCGTAATCATCGATTTTGGTCCTCGGTTTTTCCGAGATCACATCCTCGATAGCCAGCGGATGGAATTTGAAATCATGCGTGAGAATGAACGATTCCTGGTCGGTAGGCTTGCACAGGTCGACCCATAAAAATGAGTTCTCGGCTTTGATCAACGTGTCGAAATCAGCGATACCGTCAAAAATCTTTACCGGCTCGCCCGGGACGTAATGAAACGACTTGATCACGTCTTTTCCTCCGTCTCGAGAAATGTCCCGTCCTCAGACACGTGCTTATAAATCTCATCGTCTTCGTGTTCACTCTTGATATCGCTGATCGACAGCTTCTCCTGCCTGAGGAAAATGGATCCGAGCACCAGTATGGGCAGCAGGTCAAGTAAATGCAGCGCCAGAGCGAACAGGACGGCATCGGTTCGAGGGATCGAGAAGGCCGAAAGGGCCGTGCTCACCGCTACCTCGAATGTGCCCGCATTGCCCGGCGTTATCGGCACCATCAGCGCAATCGTGTTAATGATCATAACCGAAGCGGCGGCGGCAAACGGTAGATGAAATCCAAAGGACATGAGCAGGAAATAGATGACGAAAGTATGAAGTGCCCAGCCTACCAGCGAGTAGGCAAAGGTTCCGGCGAAATGTTGCGTGGAACGGAGCAGGTTGATTCCCTGTACGAACGAGCGGAGAAATTTTTTCAGCCCAATGTAGAATCCGGGCCATCGCTCGCGGAAGCGCTTACTTGCAAACTCCTCGATTCGATGCTGAAAGTGAAGCATCAGGTACAGAAGCACCAGTACGAGTACGGTCGCGGCCGACAGGATATAGCCGACGGTACGGTACTCATCGGGAACGACGAAGGCGACCGAAGTGAGCATCAGAAAGAAAATGAGACTGAGCGAATCGAAAAGAACTTCCAGCACGATGGTAGAAAAGACAAAGGTCTTCTTCAAGCCCTCCGTTTTGGCGAACAGGAACAGACGTCCTACCTGACCCGCGAGGGCCGGCATGACTATGTTGATCACCTGTCCGGCGGCGTAAAGTGACAGCACCCGAAAAACACGAATCTTCTTTTGCCGTGACGCAATTACCCGCCAGCGAAGCCCCTTTATAACAATGAAGATGAACGCACAAATTACCGTCGGTATCAAGTAAGCCAGGTCCAGTCGATGCGATAATGTTTCGATATCCGAGATTTTTATGTCTTTGACGCAGTAGATTAGCAAGGCGATCGCGATAAGCGAACCCCAGAATTGTTTCTTCTTAAATATCATTATCGCTCATAAGTTTGGTGTCTTTCCCAGACCGGGAGTAAAATAGACGTTTGTTAGGAGGGTGTCAACGAAATAAAAAACGAAGCGAGCGGCTAACCCGTTATATGACAGCGACTAAATCCTTCTTGATCCAGCCACGCCGCATGTTCTCGAATAAGACGTTATAAAAGTCACCTGATTGGTCAATAATTTTAATTATCAGACCGGGGGCTCCGTCCAGTTCGACATCTGACTGGCTTGACGGCCCGGTATATACCGGGCTTTCCTCGGCAATGATGACCGCTCGCTCGGTCAAATACTCACTGCGATACTTGAATGTAGTAAGGCCGGCCGCGGCTACGAGAAGCACCAGCGAAAGAATCGCGCCTACCTTGGTGTACGAGTTCCACAGGCCGATTCCGTAGCGAAGTATTAGAAAGACAAAGAGCAGAATGAAACAAAGCGATGAAATCCACGCCAGCGTATTTAGACGGTAGGGATCTACGATTGACCCGATGAATGAATCTATCGGATTGAGCGTCACACCTTCCATACGAACTCGGGAGAATTGCCGGGCGAAATCGAGATTGTGGCGAATAGCCTCATCGGAAGGAGCGAGCCGTTTTGCTTTCATGTAGTACAGGATCGCGTGGCCAAGGTCTCCCTTTTTGAAATACGCATTGCCAAGATTGTAGTACAGGGCAGCCGACTCAATACGGTTGTCCAGGATGCTTTCATACGTCCTGATGGCGCTGTCATAGTCCTTGTCTTCGTAGAACTTGTTCGCCTTGTTGAATTCATCATCCTGCGCTTTGAGCGGCGTGTTGGCGAATAACGCCAACATGAGAAATCCCGCGACTATGAAAACAGCTCTTCGCATCAGAACCGAATTCCTTCCATCGCTACCATGATTTCTTCCGCCATAAGCAACGATTGGCTGATATTATCCTGCGTTATGGATGCGGGTGCGAATCTGGCAAAGTCGCACTGATGGAGCAGATCCGTGATTCTTTCAATCAGCGTGGTATCGGCCGCGCGCTCTTGGAGAAGTTCCCGTATCTTGTCACTGGTTAGACCATACGGCGAAATATTTAGTTTATCGGCGATAAATGAAGTCACCGTCTGGTAAATTTCGGCATAAAAAGCACCACCCTGTTCTTCCCGGGCCATTGACTTTGCCTTAGCCAGTCGCTTGCGCGCGGCCCGTGAAGCTGTGCGTGAACGAGCATAACCAATATTGGTGGACATCTTTTCCTTGCGCTTTCTGACGAAAACGGTTGCCGCAAGCAATGCCAGGGGAATTCCGTTGAGAATAATGTAGACCGGCGAAAACAGAATTATTTGACCGACATCGGACGTATTGCCGATGCTTTCTTTGATGAATCGAATGTCCTTGGCCTCGCTTCCGATGGTCTGATCCGGTCCTCCGTAAGGAACATCGGGGGTACTCACGTACCCTTCGGGTTTGGTGGCCTGCAGGCGGATCGGCTGAGTGGACAGCTGGACATACCGCGACTTCCTGGGGTCGAAATAATTAAAGGTCACGGCCGGAATCTCAAGTTGACCCGGGCGTTTCGGAATGAATACTTCCTCAAACTCCTTCGTCCCGCCGATCAGGTCATTATTTTTTGAGACGTTCTCGTTACTGGAGGCCTTATAGACGCGGAAATCATCGAGCTCCGGTATGACAGGTTCAGCCACCGACTTGACATTTCCAGTGCCGTAGATCTTTATCGAAACCGTAACCGGCTGGTTGACTTCGACCGTGTTCTTGTCCGATGATGCGGCTATTGAAAAGTCGCCAATTGTCCCGGTAAAGTTGTCCGGCTTTCCCTGGAGTGGCAGTGAGCGGACATTCAATGTAATCGGGCTCGTGCGCACTGTAACATCCTGTCCCCTTCCGAAAAAATCTCCGAACACGTTGTAGGGGTCGTTGTATCCCTTGTTGCGTGCCGCGACTGTAGTAGTAATCGCGGCTCGTCCGATTGTCAGTTCTCCGGTCTGGGTCGGGAAAAGCGCGTACTTGCGTTCAATTACCTTGTATGTCCGGTTGTTGATCTTCTGATAGTACGGCGCCTTGTTCCCGAGGACTTCCGCCCAGAAACCCGTTGTGGCCGGTTCCTGAAGCTCCGGGCTGCCGTAATATTGTACCGCGATAAAGAACTTGATTGTGAGCGTCACCTGCTGATTTACATAGGGATTCTTGGTGTCGACTACCGCTTCCATGAAGTAATCTTTCCCCTGGCCGTTGGTGCTCTGTGCCTGTTGCTCCAGATTCTGACTGGCCGTATTTCCCTTGTTGAGCACCGTTAACTCCACCGCGTTCCCTTTGTAGCGATGATTCTGATACACGAGGGCGATCTGGTCAATTGGATACGTGCCCGGTTTCTTGGGCAGCAGAATATATCGATAGGTGACCGAGGAACTGACCCGGCCGTTCATGATTGAAATGTTACTGGAGCGGCCTTGCGAGTAGGCTTCAAACATTGGAAGCGTCGGCATCTGCGGCTCCGGCAGATTCTGGACGGTTCCAGACACGACAACTTGTAAGGTCGCCTGTTCATCCATTCCGATACTGTCCCGGTCGAGCGTAACCGAAATATTGATGTCAGTATTGCTCGACTGCGCACCGGCGACTTCCGGATAAAACATAAGAAAACCGGCGACTAAAAGGAGTAGTGTCAGAAGGGATCGTTTCATCTTACGTATTACCAATCCTTGCCCGTGTAATTGCCGGTTCGGTTCTGTCGGTTAATTCTCTTTTGGATATTCTGTTCATCATCCTTGAGCGCGTTGAGTATTCGCTCGGCGTCTTCCTTGGACATCTTCTTGTCATCGACCGACTGCTGCTGTTGCTGCTGGTTCTTGTCTTTCTGATTATCGTCACTTTGGTCGCTTGCCTGTTGTTGATTCTGCTGGTCCTTTTTGTCCTGCTGATTCTGCTGCTGATCCTGCTGCTGCTGTTGTTGTTGATCCTGCTTTTCCTTCTGCTGCTGTTGCTGGTCCTGATTCTGTTGCTGCGGCTTTATTTGCTCCTTGAGCATTTTACGAGCCAGTTCAAGATTGAATTTCGCGTCAACATCGTTTGGATTCAAATTCAGCGCGTCCTGAAAACTCTTAATCGACTTTTCATAATCACCCATCTTGAAATAGGTGTTGCCCAGGTTGTAGTGGGCCTGCTCCTGAAGCGCGGGGTCGGTGGTGTTCAACGCCTTGGTGTACATATCCACGGATTCCTCGTACTTCTCCTTCTGGTACAGCGCGCCTGCCAGGTTGTACTGCAGCTCGGGCGAAGCGGGTAAGTCCGTCTCGGCACTATGGTAAAGATCGAGCGCCTGGTCATATTGTCCGGTGCTGTAGGCTTTGTTCCCCTCTTTTACTTTGCTGATGTAGTCCTCAGCGCGCGACATCGGCGCTTCCAGAATTACCAGCAGCGCGAATATAAAGCTAAGCTGTTTTCTCATGTGCATTCCTCCGCACCGGTTTCTTTCTTTCGGACAAGAAGAACTCCGCCGCTATCAGCATGATGGCGAGCAGAAGCGGCCACTGGTAACGGTCGTCATAGCGAGTCACCAGCGTCCCTTCAAGTTCTTTCTTTTCCAACTTGGAAATATCGTCGAAAATTCTATCCAATTCTATTTCGCCTGCCGTGGCATGGTAATATTTCCCGCCGGTCGCCAGCGAAATTTTCTGCAGAATCTCTTCATCGAGCTTACTGACGATTACCTCGCCGTTTTCGTCTTTCTTGAAACCTACCTGGTTTCCAGTACGATCAACAATCGGAATTGGTTCCCCTTCCGGGTTCCCGATACCGACGGTATATATTTTTATCCCTTCCTTGCGGGCTTCCTCGGCAGCATCAACCGCTCCTTGTTCGTGGTCCTCGCCGTCGGTCAACAGGAGTAGAACTTTATGCTGGCGGTCTTTCTGGTCGAACATCTTAGCGGCGACCGTAATAGCATCGGACAACGAGGTCCCCTGAATGCTCACCGAAGTTGGGTCCATGGCCGAGAGCATGAACTCCGCCGCGCCGTAGTCGAGCGTTAACGGACACTGCACGAACGCCTCGCCCGCGAATGCTTCCAAACCGATGCGGTCACCCTTGAGTCGATCGATGATCGCGCGTATCTCCTGCTTGGCCTTGGTCAGCCGGTCGGGTTTCATGTCGCGCGCAAGCATCGAGTTGGATACGTCCAGCGCAACCACGATATCAATCCCTTCGCGCTTTAGCATTTCAAGATGCGTGCCAAACTGTAACCGGGCCAGGGCTACGGCCAAAAAGGCCAGGCCGATCAATATCAGTGCTACTTTAGTTCCTTGACGCGCGAATGAAATGTAGGGCGCGTTCTTCATAATGAGCGGCAGGTCGCCAAATGCCCTGAGCAATTTCTTCTTACGAGCCAACGCCCAGAAGGTGAAAACCGCCAGCAGAAGCACAAGGATCAACAGTAGAAAATTATTCGGTTCGGCAAATCGCATCTGATTCCCTCATCATGGCAATTTCTTAAAGTAGGTGTTGGCCAGCAGCAGTTCGACTACCAGCAGGAACAACCCGCCATACACAAAGTACTGGAACAATTCGCGGTATTGAATATGTTCGGCAACCTTCACTTCAGTTTTTTCCATGCTGTCGATTATTCCGTAGATCTGATCAAGCTCTTCGCCCGAACGTGCCCGGAAGTATTTTCCATTCGTGCGCTTGGCGATCTCCTGCAGCGTCGCTTCATCGATCTTGGTCGGCTGATACACATACCGTTTGCCGAAAATCGGGTCCTGATACGGATACATCGCGTTGCCCGGCTTTCCCGCGCCGATAGTGTAGATCTTAATCCCCAACGCGCCGGCAAGATTCGCCGCCGTGAGCGGATCGATTTCGCCGGAGTTGTTGTCACCGTCGGTCAACAGAATTATGATTTTTGACTTGGCGGTGGTTTCCCGAAGCCGGTTAACGGCGTTGGCAATTGCCATACCGATCGCCGTACCATCCTCCACCGCTCCGAAATTTACCTGATCGACAAAGTTCAGCAACACGCCGTAGTCGGTAGTAAGCGGGCACTGCGTATACGAGTACCTTGCAAATACGACGAGCCCGATCCGATCGTTAGCTCGACGATTTATGAATTTCTTGATTTCTTCTTTGGCCACATACAGGCGGTTGTTCGGTTTGAAATCCTCAGCCTGCATGGAAGAAGACACGTCGAGCGCCAGCATGATATCAATCCCTTCAGAAGTAACCTCTTTGTACTCGGTTCCCGCCCGAGGGCGAGCGAATCCGATAACCAGCAAAGCCACCGCCAACACGCGAAAAACGGTCAGCAAAAAGCGATACTTTTGTTTACCCGACCGCGCCGCCCGCTTAACTATACGCACATCGGAGTACTTAATGGTAGCTGAGCGGAAACGTTTGCGCCGGAAATGATACAATACCATCGCGATCACAAGCAACAGTCCGCTCAAAAACAGGACCAACGGTGGAATGGTCGTATCGATCAAGTCGAAAAGATTGAGCTTGAGGCCGGCAAATTCGAGACTCATGACGTCGACTTCTCCTCGATTACAGCTGGTCTCGATGAACTTCCGTTGCCATTGCTGATGTGTACTTCCGGCTGAAGTTTACGCTCGTACTCAGCCCGGACCTCATCGACCATCCGATGAACTTCCTCAAAGTCCGATTCCGCGCGTTGACGATCGGGTACATATTTGGCAAACTTCACCAAATCGGCGTGCTTGAGTAACGAGCTCGTCCGCTCAAAGAGACCTTCAGGTAACTCCCTCTGGTCGAAGGCCAAAAGAAATTCCTCGGTGGTCATATCCATCGCATTGAAGCTGTACATCTTCCCGTGATAGAAACGGAGAATATCGGTCAACTCGAAATAAAACGCTTTGAATTGGCTCTCGGCCAGAAGGTTCTTCTGGTTGAGGAATGCAAGCCTCTCAAACGCGATCTCCCATGCGGGACGCAAATCGATCGGTTCAATCGTCTCCCTCTTTCTCGTCATTCTGCGATACAGCCAGATTCCAAATATCAGAAGTACGAACAGAATTGAACCGCCCCAGATGTAGTAGGGAGTTAGGTTTCTTTTGAATTCAAACTGCGCTTTTAACGGCTTAATATCCGCCGAATCATCCGTATTCAGCAACAATGATTGGACCTTGATCGGCACACTCTCTGACAGAAGCGCCTTGCGGGAACCGCCAGGCAATTTAAAGATAACCGGAATCGGTGGAATGAGATAGTCGCCGGTCGTGAATGTGCTAAGCACAAACGTATTGTCACTGCGAAGACGGCCGTCTTTCAGGTGCGTGATCACGTCCGACTTATAGTCCTTGACATCGAATGCCCCGAGATTCGCGCCCAGCGGGGGCGGAATCAGCTCATACGTCGAATCGTACGTGATTGAGATCGTATAGTTGATTAGATCACCGATGTAGATCTCCGCCTTATCCACCGAAGTCTTGATTTCGATCCCCGGCAAAGACAACACGGTGTCAGCCGTCCCAGCACTCTGTGCCATAACTGGTGTGGTGCACAGAAGAGGCAAAATGGCTGCTACAGCTATCAGCACGAATCGTCTGAACGTTTTCGAAGGCATGTTTCTATCTGACGTTATCATCATAGAATTCTACATGTTCGGTCTGGGCAAGTTTCGAGGCATAATCGGAAAACGCACTCTGAGCCTTTTCCTGCTGGTAATTCATGAACACCTCGGCTCTTACCGAATCAAAAGGCGCGCCCTTATAGAGCTTATCTTTGTTGGCCTGATAATAGTTGCGCACATCCATCGTGTCTATTTTTACGTTCGGGATGACCTTATCGACGAGGTATTTGTTGACGAGTAATTTCTTGCGGAAGTCCGCTTCCTGTCTCTTGATATCCGAAGCATCGCCGTAATTGGCCCTCTCGGCCGCACGATACATCAACTCGGTGCCGACATACTGTCTAAGGAATTCGGTCTTTTGCTGCCGGGTGGTGAATTGTTTTTGCACCTGTTGCGGGAGGGCCTGGATCTGGGCCTCCACATCGGACAGGTAAATCTTAGTATCTCCGATTTTCGCTACCACCGGATCATCCGAAGGATGTGGTTTACTGTCAATGTCCGTCGCCGATGCAAGCTCGCGACGGGCATCCAGTATGTTGCCCATTTTTTCGAACGACGCAATGAGGTTCTTGGCCAGTTCCTCGCTGAACGACCCATTCGGATTGATCGTTCTTGCGCGCACGTAGTAGGCCGCGGCCTGTTCATAATCATTCAGGTTCTGGTAGTATATGTTGGCAATCAGGTAATCGATATTGGCACGACGAGTCGAATCAAGAGCCGGCAGGTCAAGAACGTTCTCATATTCCTCTATTGCCGCCTTATACAGTTTATTATCCTTCAGCTGACCGGCCACATTGATACGCTGTTCAATCAGCGCCGAGTCATCGGCCTTGTTAGTGCAACCGTTAGTCAGAACCAGTGTCCCAAGGACGATCGAGAGGGCCATCAGGACTTCTGCGGACCTCCTCATCGGTGAATCCATATTTTTCATGCCCTTTTCTCCCTCATCTTGAAGAAGCTGATCAGCGGCACAATGTATGATTGGTCGGTTCGTATGCTGATGAAATCCATATTGATCATCTGGAATCCCTTTTTGAGCGCCAAATTGTCTTCTTCGGCCCGGGCGGAGAACTCTTTGCGG
The DNA here is from genome assembly GCA_964371785.1 of uncultured Ignavibacteriales bacterium. GTDB lineage: Bacteria > Zixibacteria > MSB-5A5 > GN15 > FEB-12 > CAVQCT01. Next base: position 187,524 of record CAYJOL010000001.1, read on the forward strand.
AACTCTCGGGAACTGGTATCGATCATGAATACTTCGCCCGTCTCCGCGTCTTCGAGCTCAATCAGTCCGATATTATCAAAGCTTGTCTCTCTTGGGTCGGAGATCTTTATCGCAATGACATCGTGCTTATTGTTGGCAATCTGAAGGGGCTTATAAAAGTTAGCCGAGAGAAAGTCCGACACGAGGAAGACCACGGATTTTCGGCGGATCACTTTATTGAAGTACTCCAGCGCACCGGAGATATCGGTCCTGATACCCTCGGGCTCAAAAAACAAGATTTCCCGAATCAATCGTAAGACGTGTCCGCGACCTTTCTTGGGGGGCACAAATTTCTCTATTTTGTCAGTAAAGATAATCAGGCCGACCTTGTCATTATTCTTGATCGCCGAGAAAGCGAGCAGTGCGCACAGCTCGGCGGCGGTCTCGCTCTTGAATCGTTCGCGAGTACCGAATTTCCCCGATGACGATGCATCGACCAACAGCACTACCGACAATTCGCGCTCCTCGCGGAACTTCTTGATATGCGGATAGCCGGTCCGCGCGGTCACATTCCAGTCAATCAGCCGAATGTCGTCACCCGGTTCATACTGGCGGACTTCCTCGAACTCCATCCCCTGACCTTTAAACGTGGAATGGTATTCACCGGAAAAGAGATCGTTGACCAGTCGTTTGGTCCGTATCTCTATCCGCCTGATTTTCCTGAGTACTTCTTTTGGAACCATAGCTCGCTATTATGGCACTTCAACCGCGTCGAAAACTTTCGTGACAATATCGTCGCTGCTGATTTCTTCAGCTTCGGCTTCGTAGGTCAGCAGGACACGATGCCTGAGTACATCGTGACCGACTGCCTTGATATCCTCCGGCGTTATGTACCCGCGTCCCTTGATAAAGGCGTGCGCTTTGGCCGCCAGATTCAAATAAATGGTCGCCCGCGGCGACGCACCATACGCAATGAGATCCTTCAATTCAGTGAGACGGTATTTCTGCGGCTCACGCGTTGCGAACACGATGTTTACGATATACTCTTTGACCTTGTCGTCGACATACACGGAACGAACAACCTCGCGCGCCCTGATTATATCAGCCGGGGTGACCACTTTGGTTACCTCGCTGACGTGCGTGCCCGTATTTCTGTCCATTATCAACCGCTCTTCGGCCGGCGTCGGATAAGTAATCTTCAACATAAGCATGAATCGATCGATCTGGGCTTCCGGTAACGGATACGTCCCTTCCTGCTCAATCGGATTCTGGGTTGCAAGCACAAGGAATGGCTCCTCGAGCTTGAACGTCTCTTCGCCAATCGTAATCTGGCGTTCCTGCATCGCTTCGAGCAACGCCGATTGGACCTTGGCGGGGGCACGGTTGATTTCATCGGCCAGCACGATATTGGTGAACAGCGGTCCCTTCTTGACCGTGAATTTGGCAGTCTGCGGGTTATAAATCATCGTGCCGACGAGGTCGGCCGGCAGAAGGTCCGGAGTGAACTGAATCCGCTGGAATTTGGCCTGTATGGCGTTGGCCAGCGTATTTACCGAAAGTGTTTTGGCCAGCCCCGGCACACCTTCGATCAGGATGTGTCCGTTGGCAAGAATCCCGACCAACAGGCGTTCGATCAGGTAGCTTTGCCCGACAATGACCTGGTTCATCTGGCCCACCAGCTTGTCCACGAACGCCGCTTCCTGCTCCACGCGCTTTTGGATTTGTTGAATATCAGTATCCATTAATCCTCTAATCCTTCATTTATAGTGATCGCTTACAATTTCTCAAAAAACTCGCGTACTTCCGACTCCAACCTGATGACCGCTCCCGGCGCCGCATTTACCGGGCTGAATTTGTCCCTCTGCGCCCGCATCAGCCAACCGACAACAGTCTCAATCTGGTCGTTACTCAGAACCGTATCCTTCAGACTTCCCCTCAGGTCCGCTTCAGCAAGGTTGCCGACCCTCAGACCATAGGCGCTTTCCAGATACCGGCTTAGAATCTTATACAATCCGGTCTGAAATTTCTTCAACTCCTGCCCGGCTTCCCCTTTTACCCCTTGAAGATCACTGAGGAATTGCTCACGGGGAGTGAGCATGGATGCAATCGCCTCCTTGGGCTGTCGTCTGTGAACGACGTATGCTACCACCAGCACGCTGAGCGAAAAGCCCACAACAACAGCTATCCACAGGTAGGGCGAGATCGGCTTTGTCTGTTCCGGCAGAATGCGAGCGCCGATCGTAATGCTCATCAGCTCGGTCACCAGTTGACCCGGAGTGCTGTCCGGCCACGTAACATAGCTGATTGTCACTGGATCGATCTTACCAGTGCCCGATGAGGTCGGAATGAGAACGTACCGATACGTCTTGGTCGTGCTCTCCTGACCTTGTTTGATGGAAGAACTTATGGTCGAGGAGAATCCTCTTACTTGGAGACGATCCATCGATGGTTGCAGCGGCTTGTCGAAGAAATAAGCAGTCTGGGGCCCGGGCCATTGGAGAACAATCTCAAACAGGGCGCTGTCTTCATAAGCGATCTGCGATTTGTCGATCGATTGAGATATCGTCATGCCGTCCGCGAAACAGACGGCAGGAAAACGGAAAATCAGGAGCAGCGGCAGAACAAGCAGTATCGATTTCATTTTTCACAAGTCGTTAGCAATAGGTGGCTGGCCTTCGGTAAATCCTTAACCCTACAAAACTTAGATTGAACTCGCTGTTATGATTATACTGGATTTTCAGGCAAACGTTTCATAAAAAATCAGCTTAACAAAAGGGCGAGCAGCCCTAAGACCATCCCGGCCTTCAGCCAGTGGCTGCCGATACGGAGCATGGTCGGTGTCGGATTTCCCCAGAGGAAGATCAGAAAACATAGAAGGGGTAAGTCTATGATATAGACCGTGATGACCTTATAGGCGGTTCCGAACCAGCCTTCTATGACCGGTATGTACGTTGCTATTACAAGAAGTAGGAAAAAGACCAGGGCAATCAGGGCCGCCTTCTGGACGCCGACTTTTTGCGGAAGCGTTGGGACACCACAAGCCTCGTCTCCCTCAATATCTTCAATATCCTTGACGATTTCCCGAACGAGATGGAAGAGCAAGGCGAATACGGCCGCCACGAGGGGTCCCGGCAAATAGACTGCCAACACCGGGTCGACCGCGATACCACCGGTCATGAACGTCATTCCAGCCAACAGCGCAATAACCAGATTGCCGACCAGTATCATTCGCTTTACACGAAAGTTGTAAAGAAATAGTAAGCCTATCGTTACGACAGCAACAAGCGCCACCCATAAATTTACGGCGAACGCGAGCAGAACGGCGACAATATTGAATACTACGGCAACTTTCCACGCAATATTGATGCTGAGTTCCCCCTTGACAAGCACGCGGTCGGGATGACTGATCGCGTCGATTCTAACATCCCTGATATCATTCACAATATTCCCTGCCGCGCATACCAACAGAGCGGCCAGTGAAGCAATCGCGGGGCCGTAGTACACCGGATGAACCCAGGCCAAATACGAACCTACCCACACACCGACCAGGGCGAGCAGGCAATTGATCGGTCTGACAAGTCTGAGAATCGGGAATATGGAGGTCATTGCCCGACGATAGAAAATTGCCTGGTTTGAGTCAACTTTTATATCGATGAGCTGATTTCGATTGAAAGTCGGGGCTGGTCAAAAGGAATGTCCGGGTTCCATCCGAGCGAGAGTTTAATCGATCTAAGAGTGTTTACGACGGCAAGGCCGAAACCATAGCCATTAATATAGCGCTCCTGCGAGCCAACACTGCCATCTGCGTTCTTAATCCGGTTGTTGACATATGCACCATCGTAGAACAATAAGAGAAATCCAGAACCAAACCTCCAGCGTGGCTCGAAAGTGCCGAATCCGGTCCGCACCGCACTGTATTGCTCGTTGCGATACCCCCGGACCGTCCCTGGACCGCCCACAAAATACAGCTCCGAGAGCGGCGGAAATTCCTCGGCCGTCTCCAGGCCGCGATACCCCAGGCCCAGACGAATCACGATACCTCCGGCCAACGGGTGATAGTAATCCGATGATATACTGTTTCTCACTTCATTGAAACTCGACTGGCCGGCCGAAGACACCGACGTATCGACTGAATACGAGCGGAAATCAAAACCAATATCCCATCGGCCCGATAATCCAGAGGAAGGATTGAGCTTGTCGTTGACACCGGAGCGCGCGATCGAGAATGATGCCGAATAACTGCTGTACGACCGGTAGTCGTTCGACGGCTCCACGGTACGGCCACCCAGATGTAATCCTGCAGTGAATTCGGAAGAGATCGAAGTCTCATAACCGGCTCCGACAGCGAATTCATAAAACTCATCCCGATAATCGCGAGTGGCCGCTCGACCGCTGACAAGCCCCTTGCCTATCACAAACATTGGTTGACTATAAGAGATATCGAGTAACTGCCGTCGCGTGTCCCGCTTTTCTGACAGAATGCTGATACTTCGCCCACTGCCGAATAAGTTTCGGAAACTGAGATTGAGATTCCACACGACTGCCGAAGCGGTTCCCGGCAGGTAACCTCCGCCCCCTTCTATGCTGACTTGGGGAGGTTCGATGAAATCAAGTTCGGCGCTTGCTCCGGTGAATCCGGGAAGCGGCAGTATCTTCACAGGCGGAAGGAAAGTCACGAAGGGAATTGCTCTGGCCTGTCTATCAAGATCATCAATCTTACGGGCCGTGAGCGGCGAAAGGGTGTCTACGGTCAAGTATCTCCGGATCAAACTCGGATCAGTCCGCTTAAGCCCTGCCAGTTTCAGGCCCTGGAATCGCATTAACGGCCCAAGGTTGGCCCTGGCTTCTACAGCTACACCATGTTCATGTTTTCTCACAGACTGCACGGTAAGTTCAGGATATAGATAACCGGACTCTCTAAAAATAGACAGGGCATTTGCAAAGTACTCACTTGCCTGTTTCGCGCGGAATGGAACGCCGGGGAGTAATGTCATGGCCGTGTCGCCCATGATACAAAGGGTATCGAAGGAGTACTGATTTCCCGCCCTGATAATCAGGCTATCATTGCGACTTCGAACCGTTGCGTCGAGATACCCTTCGTTCTGTAATAGAGTCAAAATTGAGTCGGACAGACTCGAGGTCCCGGTCATGACTGAGTTGAGATTGATCTTCGTTGAAGGCGACTTACCTTCGTAAACTACCTCGGCGCCTGCAACGGCAGAAGTAAAGGTAAGTAACAAGCTGAGTGTCAGCCAATAGCGAATCATACTAAAACCCCGCCACAAACTCGCCGCGTCCGACAACCCGGGCCACTCGGTCATCGGAGTGGCGACCCGACAGTGAGAAATTGATTCGCATACTATTGGAAAGTCCGTATCTCAACGCCACCGACCAAATAGCGCCTCGTCTCCCGGAGTGGTTGTCCGTGAGAACATATGAGATGTATTGACCGTCTGATTCGAGACTCTGGCCGTACAGCTCGACCGAATTTCGAAGTTCTCCCTTGCTGATCACCTGTAACCGCGACTCCAGCAGCAATGAATACAACTTCGAGAGCTGGCCGTCATCCGATTTCGCACGCCGGTAACCGACCGTACCTGCGAGTTCATGCTTGTCAATCAGTTTTCGGTATCCTCCGGACATCGTGTAGCCGGAAATATCTCCGGCCCCGCTGTAGTATGCGTCACGACTATTCTTGAACAATCCGAAGCTTTGCTCGAACGAGGACTCCCCGGCAACCTGACGGAGCTTCAGTTCTCCCTGATAGTCCTTTCGTCGGTGTCCGCTGCTATCCACGGAACGAATTTCCACGTCTTCAGTGTAGCTCAGATTGACCGCATGCCCAGAACTCAATGGTAACAGCCGCACGTCTGAGTCGTAGCGCCTGCGATAAAACAAGTATGGCTGTGTTTCATCCGAAAGAAAAGGGAGCGCCCACCAGATCTCGCGATGTCCGTCCGGAAGCAATTCTTCGTCAATGTTGGAATGAAACCGCACTTGTACGGAGGGCCAGACTTTACTGAAGTTGAACGATTTTTCTCCCTTACGTACCATTGATTTTTCCGATAGTATCTCTTCAATACGAATAAAGTTGCCGTCGGGATCCGGTACATATTGACTGTCTTGATAGATGAAGTTTCCCTGACCCGGTTCAACTTCAAGATATGTGATTCCCCGGCTGTTTCTGGTCTCGTCGGATAATACATAGTTGGCGCCAATGTTCATTCGTTGCCGGATGTCAACGTACTGCAGATCGAGTCTGCTCAGAATGCTCCTCTCTTTGCCCTGGATGTTGTCGAGCCACTGGTATGTGACTGTACTTCCATAAGTAAGTTTGCCGAGACTCCGTGAGGAACCCCCGCTGAGACGGTTCCGCGTTAGTTGTCGGCCCCACGATCCTGTTAAGGAGTCCTCGCGATAAAATTCGTAGCTGAGTTGTTCTGATGGACTCCCGATTCCTGAACGCACTTGATGGTATCTGGTCCCGTGATTCTGACCGGAATAGTCGTTAGTCCTCCGGTCATGGTTGTAGGTAGTAGACAATGTCAAACTACGACCTATCGGCAGAGAAGCGCTGCCGGTAAGAATACTCGCATCCCCAATTTGCCTTACAGCGGATGTATCAAGTCGAGTGTGAATTCCACGCCACCCGAGAGCAAAACGGGTTTGTCCTGCCGGTCGAAGCTGAGTGTCGAATCCGCCGGCGTTTGAGGTGAGCTGACGGCGGTATGACAGGCGCGAGTAGAAGGGCGTAACGGTCACAAATCGAGCCGGTGAGAGTGTCAGGGCGACCTCGCTCAAATTTTCCGTTGTTGAAGCGACGAAATTTCCCGGAAGCAAGTAGTCGCGCTGGAAATCCGCCTGGTATAGCCGCTCACGTGATTTGAAATGAGATTCCTTCTGACGAGTGCGAAGATGAAACGAGTCGTTGTGATCGTATGCAGACCACTTGCGTACCACACTTAAATCAAAAAATGTACCTGAATTATCGTTGTCATTGAGTGGCGAAAACAGGTTGCGGTCGAACCTGCTTTGCTGCAGGTCAGCCGTAATCTCTCCGAACACCGCGTTTCGCAGGCTAAGTTTTGTCACATAGTAGTCGGTTCGTTGCGGTGCCGGAAGCCTTACCAGGGGCCGGTAATCACCTTTGCCTTGGCCGACAAAATCATATCGTCCCCCTCCGATAAAACGGTAGTCGCCATTGCCTGAGCCGAAGTAATTGAAGGTGAGGTCGTACTGCCCGTTTCCTTGTCCAACGTACTGATAGACACTGTCCGGCAGACTGTCGGCGACAAGAGCGAAGTCCCCGGCGGTATCGGGCTGGACGCCGGAGCGTGTCGCCAGGTCGAGCTGATCGCCCACCGACGCCAACAGATCCCTGTCCTGTTGTGAAAAATCGCCCAGAAGCAACTGATTCTTGTCGTCTCCTTCACGCAGCCATCCGGCGCTGATGGAAAACGATGAGTCCGGCAGGGTCACTCCCCCTCCGGTTGTCAGAAGTTCACCTCGAAAGGTGGTTGCCAGAGGTTCATAGTCAATTTCAATCCGGCTCCTGCTATCGATAGGGTGATTGACGTTGAAGGTTATTCGTCCGGCCGGGTAATCCATGAGATAGTCGTCGTTTGCTCCACGCTTGAGCAGTGCACCGTCCAGCCAGACTGTCTCTGAACCCGGCACAACGGGCAGAACCTGAGACTCGGCGCCGATCTGGTACGGTCCCTGGGTGCCATCCGCGCCCTGAAACTTCGCCGATTCGAATCTTCCCTTGGGACGGGCAGCTGTCCCCGTAAAGTGCCAGGTCGGGCGATCAACGAGAAAAGAAGCCCCCGACACGCGCTTTCGTCCGGGCGCTCCCAGATTCAAACGTGGATCAAGGGTAATATCCCCAACCTGTGCCGTAAGCTGGGGCGAAGTCAGACGAAGGTTGACTTTGTCAAGTTCATTCAGTCGGCTGTTGGCTGTGCCGTAAGACGGGTCATATCCCCGATCAGATACAGCGCCCGTAAGTTCCAGATCATGTCCCAGTTTCCCTGAGATTGAGAGATCGAGCGACTGACCGAAATTGGATCCCCCTGTGCTTTGCGTATTGAAGCGGAATGACTTGGCGCCGGTAATCGCAATATTGTTCTGCTCCTGCGAAACGCGAGGTGGTTCGATCGGCAAAAGCAACGGCGGGTTCGCCCCATTCGTTGTAGCGGCAGACTCCAGCGGCGGTTCACCGTACTGGGACTTCAGCCAGGCCGGCGCCGCGTGATAAATCACAACCAGTGTATCGGTATCGGCAGCAATAATACTGGAGAGATTGAATGAACGGGCTTGCGGATCATAAGTGTACTCGGTGCCGCGATTGAGCAAACGATGATTCAAATACAGGCTGTCGGATCCTGAAAAGATGAAGGAGCCGCTGATAGGTAATCTCGGGGGGATTGTACGACCGGAATAGGTGACTTCGTTACGCGCGAGAACTTGCGATGACCAACAAAGCAGCGCTAACCCCGCCAGTGCCGATGTCCGCAAAAAACCGCATGGCATATACAGCCCTACTCGTCGGCGTAAACTATACGACAAACCAATATTCGATTATTTCCCGAATCGGCAATCACCAGATTCCCGGAGGGCAGAATGATCATGTCTGACGGCTGCTTGAGACTCAGATTATTACCGGGAATCGACGGACCGGTATGAAAAACGATATTGCCGCGTGCATCGAGACAAAAGATCTCCGAAGTGCTGCCGTCAAGAACCCATAGCAGCGGTGAATCTCTGACGGCCGCAATGGGATATCCGAAATCACGTGACTTAATCTGCTTTTCAAAACTGCCGTAGTGATCATATTGCACCAGCCGACTGTTTCCGGCATCGCAGACAAGAAATCCCTGGCTGTCACTGATGATCTTCTCCGGCGTAGAAAGTTGACCGCCCGGATAGCCATAATCGCCCACAAACCGATCAAACTGGCCGACATTGTTAAACACTGCGATCCGGTTCTTTTCGCGGTCGGCGACCCAGACCTCACCATAGTCAGTCGTAGCCACGCCGGATGGATACCCAAATTTGAGTGGATCATCGCTGTCATAAAACGGGATCTCGTCGACGTAAATAAGTTGGGAGTTGTATCTGGCGATGCGACGATTTTTCTCGTCGGAAATAAGCAGGTTGAGACCGTTATCAAACGTCATAAAGGTCGGCCGGCTGAATCGTCCCTCTCCCTGCCCGAATCCGCCAATGTCGATATCGGGGACAAGCGCCGGAATGAATCTGATTAGTCGGTCATTCCCGGCATCGCTCACCAGCAGGTTACCTTTAAGGTCTACGGACAATCCGAAGGGGTCCTGCAGTGGTTGTCCTCGGACGATGCCGGTCAATTCCTTATCGACCAGCAACAGAGTCGGTCGGCGAGGAGATGCACTGAGATCTATTGCTTCTTTGGGTGGATGACTGCAGGCGCTCAGGAGGACGAGCACGCCAAGGGCAACCCAGCCTGATTGTCGTAGAAGCGAGCGCATATTAGAATGAAGTCAGCAGCGTGAGGCTGACTTGCCGATTGTAGCTCGCCGGGTTAATATCGAATCGAAGCACTGGCTTGTTCAATTGAGAGAAATCGGCGTCAAAAGTCCCTTGTTCGCGCCGGGCATCCCTGATAGCGTCGATGACCGAAACAATACGATTGATAACCGCAACCCCGAGCATAAAATTCGACCGCCGATAAGCTTCGCGACTGCGATTTTTGAGGTCACGGAAGGCCACTTGCGACGCCTCATCCTGCCACCGCCAGTGATTCTCCGGGGTATCCGCCAGATACGGGCGCTCCGGGTCGGATACCCGCCCCAACGTGTTGTATTGTTCAATGTCGGTATAGAATCCTACGAGATCAAGAAAAGCATCATCTCTTCCCTGCAGGTTGGCGTCAGCGTGCTGTGCCGCATACTGAATGGCGTCGTCGTGCTTCCACCCGGCATAAGTATGAAAACTGAAATATCCTACCCAGGCTATGGCCTCAGTTGCAAAGAAATACTTGGCTTTTGTCTTGTGACCAAGATACTGCTCGCCGAGGCCCGGGAGAACCGCCGAGAGCACAGCCGCCTTCACCATCGACACCCGTTTGGTCTCCGCCCCTGCCTGATCCGCTTGCTTTTTCTGTTCCGGTTGCCCAGATGGAGTGTCCTTGAAATCATCGTTACCGGCCAAGTACAATTGCTGGTCCATCAAGGTCTGGATAGGAACCGGCTGAAGTTCAACCGAGACGACGGACTTGGCCAGCAACAGCAAGAGAAAAACGGCACCAACAACTCTTCGTGTTCCCATGATCTCCCCTGCTATTTGAACTTGTACGTGACCGTCACGTATGGCGTGTCACGTCGGCTGTGAATTGATTTCAGTTTTGCGGAAACCTTCCAGGAATCCGACGACGAGAAGTCATCGGTTTTACCCTTGGCTTGACTGTTGATCTTCTTCGTCTTATACAGTGCCTCAAAGGCGCTGACTACGTGGTTTGCCAACGACACCATAATCATCTTCTTGGCCTGATCAAACTTGTCATTGGCATCTTTTCTTCGATTCTCATAATAGATCCGATTTGATGATGTCGGTATGGAGTCTAGGATAACCCGAGGAATACGCGAAGAATCTGTCACCCACGATGTATAGTCAAGTCCGTTGTACTCGGCATCATCCCAACCCCATGAGAACTGGTCGTACTTACCGGTCATCTCATAGTACTGCTGTGTTCTTGTATCTGGTAAGTGATGAGAAATCTCATAGTACTGAGCGGCCACGCTGTCATCATCAGTCACGCCATAGTTAAGCTGTAGATATGTTTCGTAGCGCGACTGAAACCAGTGAGCACGGTTAAAGGCCTCGAACTCATCGGTAATGGAATTGCCATCGCCATGCCACTTGATATACATCGCCCAGCTGGCGGCTTCAACACCCAGGAAAATAAACGGCTTTACGCGACTCCCGTAGTAATACTGACCCAGGCCGGGGACCACCAGCGACAGCAAAAACGCCTTGGTGGGAGACTTATACTTGACGGTGCTGATACTCGCGGACTCATCGCCGGCGGCGAATGCACTCATCACGATCGGATCAGTCGGACCGCTCAGCGCCTTGGTCACATCGCTGTACCGCAGGCGGGTCAGGTTTTCTGAAAACAGCGACTGCGAATTGGTTGCCCGCACATGGGCATAACTCAGCAGGAGCACCAGACAGAGACAGAGACGAGGATCTTTCAAGTATCTGAGGCAGTCGTTCAGTTTCATTGGTGTCTCCTATTTAATAACCGCGATATCGGTGAACGCAGTCTGAGTTGTCCCGTCAAAATCGGCCTTAATCACACAGCGATAGACGCCGGGCGTCACGTCGCCGCAATTCCAGACCAGTTCGTTATCAGTACTCCCGGTCGACGGACCCGACAGCTCGGCTATACGTTCGCCCGAAAGATCATAAATGTCAAGTTTGACATTGTCGGCGTTCGCGCCCAGAAAGTAGCGAATAGTTGTCGATCCGTCGACAACCGGATTCGGGTAGCTGTAAAACTTTTCTTTTGGCAACAGCTGGGCGTCCGGTCTTGGTTGTGGCGGTCCGGCCATGGTGAAGGCAAAACTGCCCGTCGGATCAGCGCCACCCATCGGCCAGAAATTGGTCACCGTATCAAGGTCCATCCGCCACAGATAGAACCAGCCGTCAGCCCCTAGGTAACCCAAGAGCCCCTCTGATGCGCCATTGACGAGTACGGGTGAGCCGGCCTCAACCTCCCCTGCGGAGAGCGGGAAACCGTAGGAGCGAGTTAAACCAAAAGCGTAGAGATTCCCTTCAAGAGTCGGCACAATAATCTCCGGGAGTGAAGTTCCTTCTATGTTTGCCGTAATTGGCGCGGCGACCGGCTGGTCTTGCGGATACTTGTCATTGATCTCGATCGGGAAATCAGTTTTCAACGTCAGTTGATAATTGAAGGCATAGATTGCATTCCGGCCGCTCAAAATAATATCAGGCGATCCATCCAAATCGACATCGCCCGCCACCGGGTTCACCCCGAATTCGAAGCCTGTCGACTTCTCAGAATGAATCGAAAACGGACTTACCGCAACCGAAGCATCAACTGTAACCAGCATGATTTTCCCGCTTTCGGTAGCTGCAATTACCTCGGGATGGCCGTCGAAATCGATATCCGTTAAGATTGGCCCCAAAGTGTAATGATCATCAAGCTCGATCGAAGCTGTGTCGACGCCGTCAAAGAAGAACAGGCTGGTTGACTGAGCATTTCCACCCATAGTGATCAAGTTGGCGCCATCCCGGCAGATACCATGGATCTCACTCGCGCCGGTCGAATAAAGGGCAGGCTGCGCTACCATCAGGCTGTCCTTTCGGTAGATGTAGCCGCTGTCGGTGACGGCGTAAAGAATGTCACCATAGCTTAGTGCGATTGGTGTACCTATGGTGTTGAAGTTACGCAGACCGTTGGCGACAAGCGGAGGGTCGGCCTGACCGTCATTATTGACATCGTGAAGCTCATACACCTGGACCTGACCATTCGCGGCGCTGGTTCGCTTGCCTACTGCTATCAGTTTGCCGACGCCGCCGAAATCCACAAAACGCCCTGTCACGGGGCCCGATGTGATTGTGCTTCCAAAATCGGTGAACATCGGGATTGGGAAAGGTTGACCCGGGTTCACCGAAGCTATCGCCGTATCATAATAGAGCGGGCAAGTGGTGCATCCGGTGTATTTCCGGAGGAAATTGTTTCCCTCCAGCGTCACGGCTTCAATCGTTCGGCCGGACGCGAAGATTATCTCCGGCGTTCCGTCACCGTCGAGGTCATCCGCTATCGGCGAGAGTCCGTACTCGGGATGTCCTGCTCGCACCGGGTAACCGTCCGCCAGGCGGTCAGTCTCGACGTTAAATGAGATCAGCGTGTCAAGCCGAACCGGTTTTGCCACTGAACTGTCGATTACCCGTCCAATATCCGTGATATAGATATGCGTGTTGTTACCGGTGTTGTCTATCGATGGCGGGTTGGTGTTCGGCGTAAATGAGTGATTGCGATCGTCGCGGAACATGTCTTCCGGTTTGCCATAGCCAAGACGGTAATACCCTCCGAAATTCACGAAACCGTCGGCCTCCACCAGAGTGATGAACTGGTTCACCGGATTTCCGTAAATGTCGAACTTCCACTGAAGCTGATTGTCATCGAAATTGTTGTCCCCATCGTAATTGTAATCAAGCCCCGCTACGCTCTCATCCACATGGAAAATCAATACGCCCGACCCCGGCAATAGGAAGTCGTACTCCCGATTAAAATTCTTATTCAGATCGGTCGGACCAAGAATCACGTTGGTCGCGGAATCTGCCTTCGCCGCGGCGGGCTGTCCGTCTATGTCTATCACTCGATTTTCGATCAGGTAGTACTCTTTTTCTGTGATCGGCACCCGTGCGATTTGATAGCCGTTGGTGATGACTTCGGCCGCCGCGAGACGGATGTCCGTCCCCTGACGAAAATCATGTACGGGTACAAACCCCAGATACGCACGTGACCACGCCTCCGGATACAGCGGAATAGCGCCGAATACTTTGCCAACCGGGAAGCCAAAATCAATGCCGGTCCCGAATCCGTTGTTGTCCATCAGCGTGAAATCGCCCAGCATACTCATGAAATTCCGCGTGCTGTACAGATCCACCAGTCCCAGCTGGTGACCGAATTCATGGGCCATCACGGCGTTGAGCGCCGTTGCCCGTCCGTCCTGGCTGGCCGACTCCGGCATTATCAGTCCGGTGCGAGCATACGAAGAATCATGGTCCACGCCTATCGAATCTTTGAAACTTATGAAGCCCGTGAACAGATCATTACACGTGCCGGGAAAACCGATATCGTTCTGGCGGTCGGATCCGGCGTGAAAGAGAAAGATCGACTGGTAATTCGAAAAGACGATCTCCGGTTCCGCCGTATCGGCGAGCTGGATACAGTCAACGAAATACTGCTCCAGTCCTGACACGACAGAGTCCAGTGAACATTTCCCGTAGTCTGCCATGGACCCTGGTAACTGATAGGCTCCGGCTCTCAGGGGAGGATAAATATCCCAGGTCAGGGTCAGCTTACCTTGGGAAACAGTCTCCCAATACTGCCGCAGCGCCCGCATCTGGGCATCAAAGAACAGTGAGTCATGGGGGGTCGGATCGATCGCGTGTCCGGCCGAATCCTCAAAGGCGGTCTGGGTAGTAGTGTCATCTATGAATCCCCGACCAGTCGTATTCGGGTCATCCGGATTCTCGTACTGGAAATTGAAACGAAGGACCAGCACATGAATGGTGTCGTTGAAGTCGGCCGCCAGAGCGTGCTTCGGCAGGCTCCAGGGTTTGTCTCGTTCCAGGGGCAAATGGATCCGGGATTCAGCACCGGGCATCAGACATTGATGCACTACCCGATTTTGACCCGCCACAACAGGAACAGGTTCTTTCTTCTTGATCTCAAGCAGCTTATCCCCGGCGACAGCGGTTACCGCTGTCGTCAGGGACGTAGCCAGTATGATAGCGAAAAATGTACGAATCCTATGTCTCTTCACCCGCCCGCTCTCCTCAGTTACGGAAGTATCGACAGTGAAATACGCAATGTGTTAGCCAGTGCCGAGCTGGTATTGCTCGGAATGTAAGAGAAGTCGAACTTCAGCGAGGACAGCGGAGCAAGTCCGATACCAAGGGTGACCGTCTTAATGGCGCCTTCCTGGTCATAAATATAACCGCCTCTTAGAGCGAGAAGGTTGGCGTACATGAATTCACCGCCGCCGTTGAAAACGACCTGCTTGAATTCTTCTTTAAGACCGTCGTTGATGCCCACAAGCGACTTGTTCATCTCTGCCGTAACGAGGAAGTGTGTGTAGTCCGTCTGCATCAGCTTGTATGCAAAACCGAGCGCCAGGTTGCGCGGTAATGGATCGGACTGAGCCGCGTCTATGTAGGCCATATCGGGACCAAGGTTAGTGACCGCCATCCCAAGTGTCAGGCGGGGAGTCCAGTGATACATGAGCCCGAAATCAAGAGCAAAGCCGGTCGACGTTCCCTTACCCTTCTCCTGACCGGCGCCCTGTTCGGCAAGCTTTGAGTACAGCAACTTGGCCGAGATACCGCCTTTGAGTTTGCTGGTGAGTGATCCGCCGTAAGAGCCGGTCACGGCCATATCGAACGCATCAAACGAACCCAGATCGACATTCTGCTCGTTGGTACGAACAATAGTGCCATAGCTGATAAAAGTAAGATTACCGCCGAAGGTCCCAAGTCCCTGCTTATTGGTAACCAGCGATGCGAACGTGTAGTAGAGGTCGTCGGCGAGATCCGGCAACCACTTCACGTACATAAGGGAAATGTCGGTGCGACCATTGGCCTTGGCGACTATTTCCTGG
This sequence comes from uncultured Ignavibacteriales bacterium, assembly GCA_964371785.1. GTDB lineage: Bacteria > Zixibacteria > MSB-5A5 > GN15 > FEB-12 > CAVQCT01. The sequence goes on from CAYJOL010000001.1 coordinate 202,895, forward strand.
TCGCTGGCCAGCCACAGTTCATCACCCACAGCTTCGACCGAGATCGTCTTCGCGTGATCGAAGCCGCTCTGGTCAAGTTTTCCCCAACGATTGCCATCGAAGACGATGACACCGTCATCACTGCCGAAATACACGGTGTTTGAACTGGCGGCGACGTAGTTGATCGAAACAGCGGCCGGATTCTGGTAAACCAACACATTCTGCCCCGGCGTCACTGAGCCATCGGTCAATCCGTTAATCAGAATAAGTGATTGACGATACTGGTCTTCCTTCATCGGGAGCCTCATCGCCGACATTGCCACAAGCGAATCGAGCGTCTGATTCTCCCCCACCGTGACCGTCTTATATCCGGGCATTGACCAACGTGAACCATCGAATCTGAGAATACCGTAACTGGTGCCGATCCAGAGTCGCCCGGCGTCATCGGGTTCGATGACTTTGATATCACCTTTCAGCTCGGCGACATACGGAACCATGATTTCCTGCCCGGCTTCAAACGCGAGCGCACTCGGCGAAACCGGTTCACCGCCCGGCGAAGCAGCAGTCATCGTGTCGGAGTTGGCAACCGGGGTCGAACCGGTGGAATCCGCGGATGTCGAATCCGGAGTGGCGACCCTAGCCTTGGGTGGGTTCATCGCGGTCAGCATCTCGAGGAACTTGGCCCGTTCATCCGGAGTGCCATACAACGCAAATTTGGTAGCGAGTACTTCCGGAGTGTCATCGAGCACTACTGTGTACTTGTGGCCGTTGGACCACGTGTTGCCATCGAAATGGTACAACTGACCGTTCACAACCGCCCAGACATTGTTGGCCGTAGTTCCTCCGACAGCGGTGACCACGCCAGCCGGGAAACCGGTTTCCGGTCTTACGGCGACAATGCGCATACCATCTATCTTTACCAATCCACTGTCAGTACCTGCATAAATCGAGCCGGAGGCCGACGACAGTGTGAGAACGTGGTTGGACGGAAGCCCATCGGCGGCACCAAATCCTTTCCAACGTTTGCCGTCGTACACATATAGTCCGCTGTCCGTGCCTACTGCGAGGTACTGTTCGGTGGACGCAAGGGTAGTCGGCGTAGCGTCGAAAAGCGTCGAATAGTAAATGTGTAGCTCTTCCGGTATGAAGTGGTTACGTGACCGTTCAACTGCAAAACTTATGCGATCCGTTTCCGTCTCAGTCAGACTGCTGTCTTTCATGCCTGTTTTGTAGAGATCTTCGACCTGCCCGACGTAGTTCCAGTTGACCAGGCACTGGTCGTACGCAGATAACAGGGAGTCAAAGCCGGCCTTGAGCGCATCCGCTCCGGTGTACCCCTCTTTGACGCTTCCGAGCACCGTCTGCTTCAATTGCTCAAGATAATCATATCCTTTCGGATTGTTATCTATGGCTATTCTCTTTACCACGCGCGACAGTTTGTCGGCATCAGTGATATTGAAGTAGGAGCTGGCGATCTTTTCGACCGTCTGGTCGGTGCGGGTGCTGAACACCTCATATTGATACCAATCTTTATTGTCGTATCGTACCAGCCCTTTCGGCGTGACGGCCCACACATCATAGGCCATATAGTTGCTGCCACCGCGCGCCCTCAATGAGGCAATGCTGGTAAGCGGCGCAAATACGCTCGGCACGTTTGACTCTCTCCAGGTGCCTGCCAACGGATAGGACCCAAGGCCCGCCGGATTCCAGTGAGTCGCGGTGGCGTCATCGGCTATGGCAACATACGCCTCGCCCATGGCCGCCGCTCGAGCTCCCGGCGCGATACGCAGGTACAACACGGCGGCATTCGAGATGTCCGCAAACGTCCGTGAAGCCGGCGCCAGAGCAAAAAGCAGGGCGATAAAGAAAGTAAGAAGTTTCATGGCTCGCATAGGTGGTTCTCCTGTCTAATTAATTAATCAAAACTACTTTTCCAAATGATTCAGCGCGGCTCCCGCCCGCGGCGGAATAGGCCGTGGCCTTGTAAATATATACCTCGCTAGCAACACGATCACCGTCCATATCCCGGCCGTTCCACTGAATATCATCGTAATAACCGGGTTGCAGGCTGTATCTGTCGACAGACACAATCTTCCTGCCGGAGAGGGTGAATATTTCCAGCGTAACCCTGTCCGCGGGTTGCGTCAGGGTAAACGAAAAACGAGTTGTCTCATGCATCGGATTAGGGTAATTCAGCAAATCTCTTATAGCCATCTCGTCCGACCCAAGTACCTGGGCGTCGAACTCGTACCCGGTGGAGTTGTTGGCATTGTCCCATGCTTTGAGTTTGAAATGATGTGTCCCGGCCGTCAGGTCTGCCAGTGTGTACCCCAGCGACCCATTCGTAAAATCGTCACGATCGTAATTAAACAGGCTGGTCAAATTGATCGCCTTTTCCGGCTCGTTATCCACCTCCAGGGTGATGCCGTGCCCGAGACTGCTGGCGAGATTGATGCCCGATTGATCGGCCAGACGTACTTGCATCTGTTCGTCCTTCTTGATGTAATCGCCGCTGGCAAACGGACTGTGGCCGAGGAAGCTCACTTCGATTTGCGGTCCCGCTGAGTCGGTAACAGAAGCTATCGAATCAGAAACATGAATAGAATCGACTACTCCTGCGCCATCGACTCCGTCCAGAGTGGCGTATAATGATATCCGCGCGCCGTCTCCGCCGAATCCAATATCCAGCGGCGGAATGAAATTCATACTGAACTGTCCGTTAGTAACGCTGGCGCTTCCCCGATAAATCGTCGGACCGGCCACCTTGTAATCTACAGTCTGCGTGACAACACCGTTTGCGTTCACCAGGCGATGCGTCTTGGGCCGCTCGGAGTCGAATGCCGTGAGGTAGAGGACTCCGTTGGCTGTCACCTGATCGCCATTGCCATCTACGATTCTTCCGGCTATGCGGTTCTTGTCCAGCGCAATTATTGTATCCGGCTTCTCGGTGAATTCCGTATTCAGCTCCGGCACGCCAAGTTTGAGAAACGGGTCGCCGAAATACAGGTAGTTTCGGTCATTCTGTTGCAGGGTGCGCGTGGTGTCATGCGTAATGTCGTTAATGACATACTGCCTGCGTAATTTGGCCGCATATACCGCCTCGCACATCGAAAGATTCTTGTCGTACAGCAGAATATCGAATACCGCGCGGTTGAATTCACTGTTCGGGGACGAGTAGACCAGACGTGTCGCCGAGATGACGCCAATCGCACCACCATTTGACATATACAACAGATCCTCCGCCATTCCCTGTCTGGTCGGATGATCAAAGAATCCGATTGCGCATGAAGCTGCGAACACCAATGGCAAACGCCTGATGTTAGTCAACCTCGAGAGGTCGTTTGAGCGTGTGAATACGTATTCATGAGCCCATACATCCGGATTGCCGTGTCCGACATAATTCACGAGCAGAGTACCATCGTTGAATGCCTTGACGATTGCATCGTTTACGGCCGGCTTGCGATTATTCACGAAAGGATAGTCCCACAGATAAATCTTCTGAATGTTGAGCAGATCGGGGACGTGCTCGTTAGCAAGCTGTTCGGTCTGGATAGTATGTATCGTTTCGTTGTCAAAGGCCCCGAATTCGTCGTCCGCCACCAGTGTGATGTCATTGCGCCAGACCCCGAAATCCAGCGAAGACTCGTAGCTGATAATTTTATCCGTAATCGTAGTTATCTCCTGGACCGTCCTGACCGGCCAGCGGGCGGTTATCATGTCAAGCCCGCGGTCTGTTGGGCCATAGCTGGTGTCGCCGTCGAGATATCCATAAGTTCCGAAATACACGAAGTTGTCGTCAGAAGCAGATTCGTCGTACGGGTTCAAATACGAGGGAACATAGTTGGGCACGCCTGTCTTCTGGTGATCCAGATAATCGTAATTAGCATCACCGACGAGAAGAACCGCCGAAGGCGCCGGAGCCGGGTAGTTGTCATAGGCATATTTGAGAAAGTCACGGATGGCCGTCGGATCATACAAACCGAACCCAAAATTATCCATGATATCTTCTACTGAAACGACTTCAATTGCGTAACCGGTCGATCTTCTATAGGAGACATACTGGTCGACCGCGCCAGTTAACAACTTCGGCGCGACGACGATGAGATCTGCCTGCGAACTGATCGCGTATAGATCCGTCGGGCTGGCAGATTCGATGCGCGACGGACTCAATGCCGCTTGAACCGGACTGAGGTAATGCCGGGCGAACCTGGCCGGATTGAACGTTACGTAGTAGCTGAGTACCCCATCTGAAGTCTGGGCGCCGGTGAGATTGACCGGTACCAGTGGATCGGTAATGTCAAGAACCATCGGAGACTGTGAGAACGAATTAGTTACATCAATTCTCGCGCTCCCTGTCACGTGACCGAGGGCCAGATCGAGCTTATTTCCGAGCGGTGTGGCCGATGACAAATACGAGACTTCGAAATAGTTGAAGTACGGAGCAAAATTCGTGAAGGGCCAGAGAGTAAGATCTATCCGATTGGTGCCGTCAACCAGCGAAGTTGTCTGATAGGTACAACCCTCGCTCGTACAGTTCTTATTTAGACCGGTCTGATTGTTGATCAGCACGTTCATATACCCATCGGCATCGCCCGTGCCTGTCAAATCGAATGTCTTGCCAACCAGATTGATATTCGCGGTGCTCCCCGCTATTACCTGAAGCGTTGAAACGTAGAACGTCAGATTGGTCGAATTTGACCAGTACCAGTAATAGTAATTGAAGATTTTGCCATCATTTTCCGTACGAAGCAGATTGTCCTGCTCCAAATGCACTCTGTTGGTGAATGTTGAGATTGTTGTGTCGGCGGCTCCGGTGGATACGTCGATACTGGCCATCCGCAGGCCGGCCGAGGCCGATGATATTCCTAACCAGTAGACATTGTGGTCGCAATACGGATTGTTCTCGTAATAAGGCGATACTGTATCGGGGTAGACCCAGCGATCCTGGGACTCGCCGTAGAACAATAGATAGTCGGAACTGTTAAACACACCGTCACCACCATCGACTACCTCGATCGCCATCTCACGGAAAGTCGGCCGCGGGCGCTCGTTGAATACCTCCAGCGTCAATCCCCCTCCGCTGTACATGTGGATATCGGAAGCGCGAAGATTAGTCAGGGACAGACCGGCCGAAGCCAGTTGCGCCCCGGTTATGCGATAAATTCCGGTTTGATCGACCGATATCCGCAGCCAATCAGACGCCAGCGTAAATGGCCCGGCTTGCGCCGAAGGCTTGGCAATCAGGCGATCCGGATTCGTCCAGGCAACTGCTTGCTTACCGTTCGCCAGACTTGACGTGAATATCCTGTCAAAGATCGGGTCAACGGCGCTGATCGCGTTTCCGGGGCTTCCGCCGATAAACTGGATGGTCGCTCGCACCTGAGCGTACACCATGTCATTCACCACGGGAAATACATACACCGTGATGGACTGGTGTCCACGCACTGTAACGGGCCGTGATAAGTCGACAAGACCTTTTGGCGATGCCGCAACGCGGAATCCATTGCCGGGGAGATCGGTAATCGCTTCTTGCTGAATCCCCTCCGCAGCGAGCACATTCACTCTGGCACCATATGGTATGCCTACCTGCAAACTCGTGTAATAAGTAATCGAGGAATCGTCGTTAAGGGTCCAGTCGAGCTTCGATTGGTCAACATTGAGGACAAAAGTATAGCCCGCTTCATCGGACGATACTGTCGTCACCGACATCGCGCTCGCAAAACTTCTGGATGAAAATAAAAGGAAAGAAATGCAGAGGAACAGAAGCTTATACGAAAATGTTAACATATAAGGCCGGGGCACACGTTTGTCCCTGACCTGGAATTGATACAGCTCCATCGACCTGGTAACTACCTTACTAAGTTGTAAATAGCCAATCAATTAACTATAGAGCTATATCATTCTCCTTCTCTTTGTATAAACTCAAGAAATATATGAAGTTCCCAGAAAAATGTCAAGCTGCTAAAATAGTCGGCCGGACTAAATTTCTGACCTCGAAAGCTACTCTATGCAAGAATTCCGCCAAATCCGCCCGTCCGACTCAACAAACATTGTAACCCGTTATATCCCACGTGTTTGAGCGTGGTCGAATGAATCTATCTTTCGCCCGATACTATCCCCGATCTGATTCTATCCGTCCAATACCTGAAAAGTTATTCATACCCGGCAGTTCACGAGACATCCCGTCAGTATGCAGAAAGTGCCTCGCGGTACCCGGCCACTTGATTTTCCGCGGAGTACCTTTCCTGGTCAAGTTTGTACTTGTAGTCGTCCAAACTGCCTGTAGGCAGGAAAACAACTGAATAAGCCTCGTAATACTTATCCACCAATGCCTGTACTTCATGCAGGAACGATTCCCGGAAATACTGACTCTGCTTGAGTTGGGCAAAAGCATATTCAAGGTTGTCGTCATAGGCCGTGAGTATCGGCTGTTGGCCGTCAGTCCAGGCCGTCACGAATTTGCGCATCTCTGCGCCATCAATAGACTGCCCTCTTCCTTTTTCGCCTTCTTCCCATTGCTTGATGACCTCGTTGCCGAATTGGAAATATGCTCCGGTCACCCGCTCAAAGTGAGTCGCCATGAGCGCGGCTATATCCGGAGGGGTAGCTCCCCTCATTTGAAGCGCGAACTCTGACCTGATTTGACTGGCTCGAGCTTCCGACGAAGCCTTCGCTTCATCGGGAGTCTGGCCAGTCTCAATTTTCACGCACGAGGTTACAATCAGAGATGCCATGGCGACCGCAATGGCCGACACCACATTGTGCCTGCGTATTCTGTACATTCTATAACCCGATTCTTTCCTTCTTCCCGACCAGAGCCTCGAAATCACAGGTGAAGTGACGGAGCAGCCGTGACTGGCGTGTAATCTTGTAGCCGACCAGCGAATTCTTGTGTTCAGTGATTCGCTGAGCCACTTCGGCGATGTAATCGATATGCGAGTTTGTGTACACTCTCCGCGGCAGGGCCATACGGACCAGTTCTCGCGGCGCCGGTTGCTCTTTACCGGTCGACGGATCAACCTCTCCGAACATCACCGTTCCGATTTCCACCGTTCTGATACCGCCTTCGAGGTAGAACGCCACCGTCAGCGCTTGTCCCGGGTATTGGAGCGCAGGAATGTGCGGCAGATATTTCCCTGCATCCACGAATACCGCGTGTCCGCCGGTCGGCTCGACAATGGGGAGTCCCGCTTCTTTCATCTTCTCACCGAGATATTGTACCTGGGCCACTCTGAAATCGAGATAATCGATCTCCAGAACTTCCTGCAAGCCGACCGCCAACACTTCCATATCGCGTCCGGCCAAACCGCCATAGGTCGGGAAGCCTTCGATTAAGATCATGAGTTCGGTCAGGCCTCTATACAGGGCTTCATCGTTCAATGCAATGAACCCGCCGATATTCGCGAGTCCGTCTTTCTTGGCCGACATCATTGCGCCATCGCATTGATCGAACATCTCCTGCGCGATTTCTTTAATTGATTTAATCTCATAGCCGGGTTCATCACGGTGGATGAAGTAACAGTTTTCGGCGAATCTGGCGCAGTCGAAATAGAAGGGAATGTCATGTTGCCGGCATATGGCCGAGGTCTCTTTGATATTAGCCATGGAAACCGGTTGACCGCCGACCGAATTGTTCGTCACCGTCATAATAACCATGGCAATTCGCTCGCGGCCGTGGCGATGAATGAACTCTTCGAGCTTGAGCGTATCCATGTTCCCTTTGAAAGACGACAGGTCATCTTTCGACGCCTGCGGGCAGGGTAAATCGATCGGCACCCCACCTTTATGAAGTGTGTTGCCCCGGGTGGTGTCGAAGTGAGTGTTGTTGAGCACGAACTGACCGGGCTTAACCGCCGTGGAGAACATTAAGTTCTCGGCCGAACGGCCCTGATGGCACGGAATGACGAATCTTTTGTGGGTAATATCCCGGACCGTCTGCTCAAAATGCCGGAATGAGATCGCGCCGGCATAAGACTCATCGCCCATCATGAGGGCTGCCCACTGGCGGTTGGACATGGCGGTTGTACCGGAATCGGTCAACAGGTCGATGTAGATATCGGCGGCATCAACCTTGAATATATTATAGTGAGCCTGCTCTATTTTCTTCAGCCGTTCCTCGCGCGAGAGCAGCTTAATCGGCTCAACTGATTTAATACGGTAGGGTTCAGCGGGTTGTCTGCGGCTGAACATAGAAACCTCCTTGATTTGATTTGTTTACCGTTGCAAACAGCTCAGCGAAGGAGGATTCTTAGGTAACGTTTTTTACCCTGAGTCTGTGGTACCTGAGCCCCAAATGTAATCCGGACATTATATCCATACAGACATAATATACGTACCGTCTACGATTTTATCAACTTAAAGTCGACGACTATATTTCCGGTTTCCAGCCCCCGGTTGTTGAGAATAATCGGTTTCTCATGCGGTTTCAGATACGGGACCGCACTCATGTCTTTCACCAGTCCGAGCTGTTTCAGCACCTCGACACATACCGGACCAAGCGCCCGCGTATTGCCGTCGAGGATTTTCACGCAAATGCCGATTCCAGGTTCACTGAAACCGATCGCTTCGATCGCTTCCGCGCCTATCTTACAGACCACGTTACCCGGAAACGACCGCATCAGGTCGTAATCAAACCGCTTCTCTCCGGATACCATAATCGGATGCGCCCGGACTGCATCGCGAATTCTGGTCGCGGCTGATCGTACTTTGGTATCGATTCCTTCCCCGCCCGCAAGCTTCTTGAATCCGAGCGCCAGATTCCGGACCGGCAGCGGGTAGTTGGGCGCCGAGCAGCCATCGATACCCGGTTTCACCGTTCGCAGATCAAACTCGCAGTAGCTCCCGATAGTCTCTCGGACAAGCGTTTGAGTCTTGCTTTGCGGACTCAAATATTCACCGATATCCTCGCCAAGAAATCTTGCCTGGGCCAGAAATCCGGAGTGTTTGCCCGAGCAGTTGTGGCGCACCGGGTCTTTGTCTTCACCGTGGGTCGGATAGACATTATCCGCCTGCATCCAGATCGGCCAGTGGGTGCCGCACTTGAGATCTTCCGGTTTGTTGCCGGCCCGCTCCAGATTCGACCGCACGACTTTCACATGCTGGTCACTGCCATTATGAGAGCCGCACATAATAGCCAATTGCTCCGGTCCGAAGCCATATTTGTCGGCGGCGCCGGACAAAAACAACGGCATGAGTTGGAACGGCTTTATTGAAGATCGGGTCATGAAGATTGCCGATGGGTCGCCGAGATAATGAGTCAAATCCCCGTGCGCATCGACGACCGCTATGGACACCTCGTGGACCGCTTCCAGAAATTCGCCGCGATAGACCTTTACGGAGTTTGTCCTGTCAATCTTCATAATGAGTGCGGATGTGGCTTGATATTTCCTGACGATATGAACGGTAATTGCCATGAAGCGAGGGGGGCACCCCTCGCTTCATCACACAAGTCCTTGTAGTCTTCTTACGGTTTCTGCGGCGGGCGTTGCTGCGGCATCATCGGCTGCGCCAGTCCCTGCTGGAGCATCATTCCTACGCCTTCGAGTTTAGGCGACAGAATAACCTTCCAATTGCCTTCATATTCGCGGGTCGTGACGACATTCATTTCGTCCACATTCTGCGTGCCGACATTCATCTTGGTACGGGACACAATGTGCACCAGCGAGTCACCATCGAATACGCCGCCGATATGGTCGTTGGTCATACTGCTGAAAGTCATCCCGAGCTGCGGCGAGAGCTTGACCACCATATCCATCATCGTCACAAAGAACTGCTCCGGCGTTTCCTTGCGCAAAGAATCGATTGCGAAATTCGTGCCGAACAGATTGACGGAGTCAGCGTTGGTCGGCGACGGATGCGCTTCGATCCCCGGCATGAGCATATCGTGGAACCTCTGGAGATCCGGCGGGTAGACGAGCGCGGCATAACCGGCCCAGTTGAGCGCCGTTATAGCGCTGTCGCTCTGCTCGGCGACTGCCATCGGTTTGGCCAGCGCGGCGTTATTCGTAGTAGTCTGATCGCCCGACTTGGAGCAACCGGCGACAAGAATCAGAAGCAGGGCGGTTACAAGCAGTGCTCCGATTATCAGCCCCTGACGGGACATTCTGTTACGGACGGATTGAATAGTGATGGTATCTCCCTTCATTTCATAAAACAGTTATTTGCAAGTCTATGTTAAATACCGGCAGGCAATGTAATACAATGCTAAGTCAGCCGCAATTCAATAATAGCGCCAACTTTAGTCCGGAACCAGCGTGGTTTATACTCCCAGCTTCTTGAGAATCTTCGGGATATCCTCAAAAGTCCGGCACGCATGCGCACCCGCCGCGGCCAGCGTGTCCAGTTTTTCCCGGGCCGTTCCCATCCTGCCTTCGACAATCGCGCCGGCGTGTCCCATCCGCTTGCCGGGCGGGGCATAGATTCCACCGATCATCGCCAGCACTGGCTTTTTCATCCTGCCAATTACTTCGGTCGCCCGTTCTTCGTACACACCGCCGATTTCGCCGCACATCACGACTGCTTTGGTCTTTTCATCCTGCTCGAACTTCCATAGGATCTCATCGAAAGTCGAACCCAGCACCGGGTCACCGCCCAGTCCGACACAAGTTGACTCGCCATAACCGGTGCGGGTTAATGTATCGGCAACATAGTAGGTGATGGACCCTGATCGTGACACGGTGCCCACCCGACCCGGAGTAAAGGCGATATCAGGCATGATGCCGAGATTCGCTTCGCCCGGCGTGATAACACCGGCCGTATTACCGCCGATTACCGTCACGCCGTGGCGCACCGCTTCTTCGCGCACATACAGCATATCGTGAATCGGAATATGCTCGGGGATCACAACAACGAATTTGATTCCGGCCCGGATAGCTTCGATCGCCGCTTCCTTGACAAACTGGGCAGGCAGGAATATGACAGAGACGTCCGCTCCGGTCTGCTTAACACATTCTGAGACTGTATCGAATACCGGCTTGCCGGCAACTTCAGTGCCACCCTTGCCCGGCGAGGTCCCACCGACAATCTGAGTTCCGTATTTCAGCATCCGCTCAGTGTGGAACTTCCCGGCCCCGCCGGTCATCCCCTGCACGATCACTCTGCTTTTCTTGTCAACGAGAATAGCCATTAGTGCCCCCTCTCTTCAGCGGCAAGTTCCACAGCCCGCCTGGAAATCTCTTCGATCGGGGTCTCGATGCCGTGCGACTCGATCCTCCGGAAGAGTTCCGGGTTCTCTTTGCGCGCTTCCTCGAACAACCGCACACCCTCCTGCCACATATTGCCGGTCATCCGCATAACCATCGGCTTGGACAGCCCGTGGGATTGGAGGAACATAATCACACCCTTCGCGAAATCATCGCACCGGCTGATACCGCCGAACCGAGCGCCGAAGATTGCTTTGACATTCGGGTTCTCATCTAATAGCACCAGCATCTGGGCGATACGTTCAGGCGAAGGTCCTCCCCCTGAATCCATGAAATTGGCCGGCTTGCCGCCGTAGTACTGAATGAAGTCGTTGCCCATAATGCCGAACCCGGCGCCGCCGGGAAACATACCGATATCGCCATCCAGATCAAGATACGGGATTCCCCACTCCTGCGCCTGACGTTCACGCTCGGTCATCTCGCCTTCCTCATGGCGGTGCTCAATATGCATCTCTTTGAGATCGGCGTGTCGGAACACCGCGTCATCATCCAGCGACACCCGCGCGTCGGCGGCCAGCAGTTTGTTATCGCCGGTGAGCACCAGCGGATTGATTTCGACCAGCTTGGCATCGTACTTCCTGAACAGATTAAACAGATTCACGATTATTGCCGCGCCATCTTTGATCAAGTCCAGCGGGATACCGATCTGCTTGGCGATCTCGAGCGCGTCGAACGTGAACAGCTCCTGCTCGATTGACAGTGACCTTTTGACGATCTTCTCCGGGTGTTTGGCGGCTGTTTCTTCGATATCGACTCCACCTTCACCGGACGCGATGACCACCAGTTTGTAGTTGGCGCGGTCGATTGTGACGCCGACGTAGTATTCACGATTGACCGTAAGCTTCGGTTCTATCAATATGGACTCGACCGGATATCCCTTGATTTTCATATCAAAGATCGCAGCCGCCAACTTCTTTGCCTCGTCCGCACCTTCGGCAAACTTGATCCCCCCGGCTTTGCCGCGCCCTCCGGTCAGCACCTGGGATTTGAGGACTACGGGCGTCTTGAGGTCTTCGACTTCTTTGTGCACCTCATCAGGAAATCTGGCCAGCCTGCTTTCGGACACCGGGATTTTGAATTTCCTGAAGAGCTGTTTACCTTCGTATTCGTACAATCGCATGCCTATATCCTATCGGTTGTGTATCTGTCATGTTCTCTGCAAATCAGCAGTCTGTCTGCATTCGAGCCCTTAATCTACACAATGGCGGCTTAAAGTCAACAGGAAAGGGGTCCGCTATTTATTTGCGGTACAGAGCCTTACGAAGGCCGGACCGCCTGTGGGGAAGACGGCGGTGATGGTATCAATATCATGCCACAGCCGGTCCCGCCTCATGGCTCGGTCCCGTAGCCCCCGTCAGAGAGGTTCGCAGAGCCGACCGAACGCCAGGTGGGCGTTGCCTCGCTCAAAGGTCTGAGCAGCCGACCTACAGATCCGTTGACGTACGCCCATTGTCCTGGCAGAGATTCGTGGGTCAGGTTCTGACCGATAGAGTCCACGATTTACTTGACATCTACAGCAATGACATCCAACGTAGGTCAATACCCTCTTGGGTGTTGACATCCACCGCCTAACCAAATGTTGACACCCAAGAGGGTGTCAACCTACGAGTCGTCTGAGGACATGACGCCTAATCCGCGCCCATCTCCTGCTCTGTCGTATCTTCCGGCCTCAGGTTCAGTTTGAACTCAATCCCCCCATTGCGGAATTCAATTGCGCGTTTCGGAATATTCGGACCGCCCGGTTTGATGCAGTTGCGAGGAGCGCCCCGAACAGTCGGGAAAGGGTTGCCGGTCGTGTCAAAGTTGTTCGGAAAGAAATCGACGACTCGGTTTGACAGGTACAGCGTGTTGCCGTCGACTCCCGATACAGAGTTATCCGTACAATCGACTGGGTGGCCCATCCGCTTGGGGCCCGTTGCTTCTTCATTTCTTCTCGGCCGGGTGGGCCACCTCCAGCCACATAGAACTTCAACGAGTAAGGAGTCTATTAAGAAACTGACTCAACTTCGAAAGAAATCTTGTTGATCTCCTATACTTCTCCACCTTCTCCTCTGCCCACAAGAACAACTGAAGAGGATCCTCCGAGTCTGGACTCTCATCATCCGGCTTCGCACGTCCGTAAACCTCCGCATATTTACGAATGGCGAAGATTAGTTGGTCACTCTGGATCGTTTCGTTGACGATCAAAACACTCATTTCTCCGTCAACAAGTCGAAGTGTGATCGCATGACCTGCGGCATCCCAACCACTCAACTCGTCGATGTCATTCATTTCCACAATTGAACTCAATTTGCTAACCGTCGGGACGACGTAAAAGCAGTTGTCAAAGTCGCGCAGAAACAACGGATAACACGGATTCGGCATTTCACCACCCCCTTTCCCAAGGACGGTGCCATCCACTTCCGGGACGTCTGCGGACCGGTGGCTCACAGCTTGCTGTGTGAAAGATACAATCACGCACCCAATCACAATTCATATTCGTCCATTTCAACTCGGTAGCCAATCTGCTTTAGCGAACCTCAGGAGCACGGGCTCCTGAGCTACGGTGCTGCAGAGCGTATCCTTCCCATAGCAAACTATGGGCCACCCGTCCAACACCTACGTGCTCAGCATTTCGTCGATCAACTGCCACTCTTCCTCGGTATTCTAAGTAATCTTAAACCCATTAGAATTCCAATCCAGCAAAAAATGAGTATGAAGATCTGCCCTCTATGAAATGAGAAGTTCACGGCGGGTGGCAAAAGTATGCTGACAGGTATAAACCAGACAACCAACTTCGTCAGAGGCCTATCTCCGAAGAACGCATAGATGATGCCGGAGAAAAACAGAGAGTACAACAAAATTCCGATAAACATCATCATTTGAACTAGAAATGATTGGAGTATCCGAAAGTCGATATTACCGTTAGATGATACCGCAAAGGATAGTCCGTTTAGCAGGCCGATTAGCAGCGAATACAAAAGGATTCGTTTGTATGACATGGACGTTTTCACCTCTAAAAGAAGCTGCATTAATTGAGACAGAAGTAGAGTGTTCCTGGCCGGGTGGCCCACAACAGCCGATTCGACCGACGCAGATAGTGATCTTCAGGGACGAACGACTCCAACGGCCGGAGGCGCATCATCTCTTGTCGACTTCGTTCTCGTTTGTTCTGCATGATGAAATACTATAATGTCAAAACCCCTTCACCAAGATCTTTTTCAACAGGTTCCGGAGCTGTGGGGCACCCGGCAATCAATCTCAGGCGATTTTATGTACAACATACACCGTCCAGATAGTGATTACGACTAATACAATCGCAGTCAATGCCGCAAAGAAAAGCCACGCTACTAAGTAGTACTTATAGTCCCGATTGAGAAGCCCGAATCTCCACAGCAGGAGTATCCCGGCGCATTCTGGAACAAGGACGAAGCATGTCACTGAGATTGCATTGTTGGCAACAATGCTCGTTTTTATGGCTCCCGCAATCAATTGAAGCGTGACTGCAGATATCAAGACCACGTTCTTCATTATATTAGATTTGCTCTTCATGGCACACTCCATTTATTTTGGCCCAGAGAATCCTAGAGCAATTCGCCACGACCGGCGGCCCACCAATTTGCGTGGGGTTCCTCTTTCCTTTGTCGCTCAATCATCTGTATCATCTCACTTCTGTCATTAACAGTCCGTGTCGGCGCATTTGCTTCGTAGCGTCCACACAGCAGAACTGTCCAGCACGAGCGCACTCGTGCAATGGTTAGTCGTCACAATGATTCCGGAAAGTGTAGACCGCACGCGATACCCCACGGCAATACCCTCATTATTGTCCATAATATGACGCGTGAATCGGGCTTTTGTAAAGAAAAAAACAGTTGGCGCTTCCCTGTCATTGCGAGAAGCGAGAGGACATGCGGCAGCGTGACATCGCGACGTGGCAATCTGGGCTTCGTCTCGTTCTTGTGAAGGCGAGATTGCGACGGCTCACGCCTATCGGCGTGAATCGAACGCCTCGCAATGACAGCCAACGGCGGGCCCGGAGCGGGTCCACCCTACAAGATGATTGATGTCGTTTGCCTATTTCTGCCTCACCCGCGTACCCACGTGGCGATCGGCACAGCTGTCGCTGTACCTCACTGACGTGGGCTACCGGTTTGTCTAGATTGTCACGGCTCACGCCTGTCGGCGTGATTGACGCCTCGCAATGACAGAGATCGAATGACGCCTAATCCGCGCCCATCCCCTGCTCTGTCGTATCTTCCGGCGTCAGGTTCAGTTTGAACTCAATCCCCCCATTGCGGAATTCAATTGCGCGTTTCGGAATATTCGGACCGCCTGGTTTGATGCAGTTGCGAGGAGCGCCCCGAACAGTCGGGAATGGATTGCCGGTCGTGTCAAAATTGTTCGGAAAGAAATCGACTACTCGGTTTGACAGATACAGCGTGTTGCCGTCGACTCCCGAAACAGAGTTGTCCGTACAATCATCCCAGATATAATAAAGAGGCAGCGATGTATCCTGGTATTGATGCGAAAATTCGTTGCTGACTACCAGCCTCGCCAGCGAAGTCGGCCGATTGAGCGTGAAACAGACTTTCCTGGTGCTGTCCGGAAGGACTTTGGCAAGGGCGACCACCTGCCAGAAGATCGATGGGAATTCGGGCTTTTTTTGAGAATCGAGCCGTTTGGCGTTGAACATCTCCCACTGACACGAATCGCATAACTCGCCCGGGAGAATCTCCACGATATCAAAAAACCGACCCGGCGCGCCGAATTTGAGCTCAAACCCGCCAAGCTCAGCATCGCCGTTGTTCAGCATGATATCCAGCGTGTCATACAGGCGCATGTTATCGACATGCAATTGTGGCAGGCTGATGACATAGACGGAGTCGGCGATTTCGGTTGAATCGGTTGTGCCGGTTTGCCCCGGTGCCGCCGTAAGACGGCTCGTAGTTCCCGCTCCGAGTAGCAGAGCAAACACGAGTAGATATTTTTTGTCAGCGATTCTCATCATGTCAACACAATATAAATAAAAAGCCCGCCATCAGACGGGCTTTTAACTCTTGCTCAGGGTGAACTTACTTAACCACGGTGAATTTGTATGGGCCGTTCCATTTCGGCTTGTAGTTCGGCGAAGCGAACAACCATTTGCCGGTCGGCGGGAAGTACGATGAATCCACGGTTATCTTTCCGGGGTCATTGAACCGCATGGTGACCGAGAGGTTCTTCTGCGTATCATGCGGTTTGTAGCGCTGTTTGACGCAAATACCGCCAAAGCCGAGCAATTCGGGCAGTTTGCCGTTCCAGTCGCTCTCGACTACGTAAACGCCGCCGAGGTCCCAAATCGACTTGTCTTGCCAGCCGTTAAAACCTTTAACATCGCCGCGCTTGTTAAGTCCGTTGCCGCTGTCGGCTACGTGCACCACCGTCTTGATGTTCGGCGAGGCGAACTTGAATCCCAGCGAAAATCCCCGCCATTCGGTATCATTATTGAAGTAGATGTCGAAATTGACATTCTGTCCTGCTTTAATTGTGCTGTCGTTGACAGCACCCGGGCCGGAGATCTTCACCCCCACCGAGGTAGCCATGACCATCGCCGAACACAGAAGTACACCGGCCACAAGCAAGACAATTGATTTGAATCCTCTCATTACGCTCTCCTGGTATGTTATGTCGAAAGATTGTTTTCCGGTTGCAGGTTTTTGATAATAAGCCATATACGCAAAGATGTCAAATTGATTCTCCTGTTGCTTATACTCCGAAATGTCGGCAAACAGTCAAAAAAACTGACTTTACCGCCACCGGCCAAAAGCTTTCGGATGACATTGGTTTTCATGTCGTCGACGCCGATGCCGCTTTCAACGAACACTCGGCGGACGGCGTAAATTGGTACATAACATATATTAATCTTAAACTGTCTCTTTTTTTTCGTTGACCGTTCATGGGCCAGATTGTATTTTCTTTCACAAAGTTAAATAAGGATTTTTGCTATATGAGTACTGCGGAATTAGATCAAATCAGCACGTCGAAATCCTCTGTTAGCTTCACGACATCATCAATCGGCAAAAAGGCCCTGATGGCGGTCACCGGCGTGATGCTTCTCGGTTTCGTGATTGTGCACCTGCTGGGAAACCTCCAGGTTTTCTCCGGCCAGGAAAAGCTCGATCACTATGCCGAGACGCTTCAATCGCTGGGCGCCCTCAAGTGGGCATTCCGAATCTTTTTGCTCGCCTTTTTCGGTATTCACATCTGGAAAGGTGTGGTGTTGTGGCTGCAGAACAAAATGGCCCGCCCCGTCTCCTACGTCCGCCAAGACACCATCCAGGCGTCATTGGCATCGCGTACCATGATCTGGACCGGCCTCGTTATTTTCTTCTTTGTCATTTATCATCTCCTTCATTTCACACTGATCGTCACCAACCCGGAGTACACCAACCTCCCGCTGGACCCGCACGGATATAAGGATGTCTATTCGATGGTCATTCTCGGATTCAGCAATATCTGGATCTCGCTGGTGTACCTTATCGCCGTGTCCTTGATGGCGTATCACCTCAGTCACGCGACCGAGTCATTTTTCCAGACCCTCGGTCTGAACAACGAAAAGTACCTCAAACGGCTCAAGGTGCTCAGCTATGCGCTGGCAACGATCCTCTGGCTCGGGTATATCTCGATTCCATTGGGTGTGCTGTTTAAAGTGGTCACTTTGCCGGGAGGAGTGCAGTAATGAAACTTGAGTCCAAGGTTCCTTCAGGCCCGCTGGCCGATAAATGGAACAATTATAAGTTTACGATGAAACTGGTAAATCCGTCCAATAAACGGAAATACCGGGCGATCGTGGTCGGTACCGGTTTGGCCGGTGCATCGGCCGCCGCAAGCTTCGCCGAACTCGGCTATCAGGTATCCTGCTTCTGCTATCAGGATTCTTCGCGCCGGGCGCACAGCATCGCGGCGCAGGGCGGAATCAATGCGTCGAAAAATTATCGGAATGACGGCGACTCCACTTTCCGTCTCTTTTATGACACGGTCAAAGGCGGAGACTTCCGGTCCCGCGAAGCCAACGTCTATCGTTTGGCCGAAGTCAGCGGCAATATCATCGACCAGTGTGTAGCCCAGGGCGTCCCTTTTGCCCGTGAGTACGGCGGTCTGCTTTCCAACCGTTCATTCGGCGGCGCACAGGTATCCCGTACGTTTTACGCACGCGGCCAGACGGGCCAGCAGCTGTTGCTCGGCGCTTACTCGGCCTTGAGCCGGCAGATCGGTCTTGGTGCGGTCAAAATGCATCCGCGTACGGAAATGTTGGACGTGGTGGTGGTCGATGGGTTTGCGCGCGGTATCGTCGTGCGCAATATGATTACCGGCGAAATTGGCGCCTATGCGGCTGACGCCGTGGTGCTTGCGACCGGAGGCTACGCCAATGTCTTCTATCTCTCGACAAATGCCAAAGGATGCAATGTCACCGCGACATACCGTGCCTACAAAAAGGGCGCGGCGTTCGCCAATCCCTGCTATACGCAAATTCACCCTACCTGCATTCCGGTCAGCGGCGACTATCAATCGAAACTCACCCTGATGTCCGAGTCGTTGCGCAACGACGGACGGATCTGGGTGCCGAAGAAAAAGGGTGATGACCGTGCGCCCGATCAAATTCCTGAAAACGAACGCGATTACTATCTGGAAAGAAAGTACCCGAGCTACGGAAACCTGGCCCCGCGCGATATTTCATCGCGAAGCGCCAAGGAAGCGGTGGACGATGGTCGCGGGGTCGGCCCGCATAAAAATGGCGTCTACCTTGATTTCAGCGACGCCATCAATCGGCTTGGCAAGGCGGTGATCGAAGACCGTTACGGTAACCTGTTCGACATGTATGCACGAATTACTGGCGAAGAACCGTACAAGGTCCCCATGCGCATCTACCCGGCCTCGCACTACACGATGGGTGGTTTGTGGGTCGACTACAATCTTGAAAGTACGATCCCCGGTCTGTTCGTTCTTGGCGAAGCTAACTTCTCCGACCACGGCGCGAACCGACTCGGCGCGAGCGCCCTGATGCAGGGGCTTGCTGACGGGTATTTCGTGATCCCTTACACCATCGGCGATTACTTCGCGCGCACCGGAGCATCCGGCGTTACGACCGAACGAAAGGAATTTGCCGAAGCTATCGACGCCGCCAGGGAGCGCACGAAGAAGCTTCTGTCAGTCAAAGGAAAACGGACACCGGACTCATTTCACCGTGAGCTCGGTAAAATCATGTGGGAGTACTGTGGAATGGCCCGTGATGAAAAGGGGCTCAAGAAGGCGCTTGAGCTGATTCCGCAGCTTCGCGATGAATTCTGGAAAGATGTCAAAGTCATGGGCGCGAACGAAGAACTCAACCAGCAACTGGAACTTGCCGGTCGAGTGGCTGACTTCCTCGAGTTCGGTGAGCTCCTGGTCTACGACGCCTTAACGCGCGATGAATCGTGCGGGGCGCACTTCCGGGTCGAACACCAGACTCCCGATGGCGAGGCTGTCCGCAACGATGATGACTTCCTGTTCGTGTCGGCCTGGGAGTTCACGGGTGTCGGCAAGCAGCCGACCCTGCATAAAGAGCCCCTTGTCTATGAGAACGTCAAACTGGCCACAAGGAGTTACAAGTAATGAACCTGACATTGTATGTTTGGCGTCAAAAGAACGCTCAGGATAAAGGCCGGATGGAGAAGTACCAGGCGAAAAACATCAGTACTCACATGTCTTTTCTGGAGATGCTCGATGTTGTCAATGAAGACCTGATTCACCAGGGGATCGACCCGATTGCTTTTGACCATGACTGCCGCGAAGGTATCTGCGGCATGTGTTCGCTGGTAATCAACGGCATCCCCCACGGACCGGAACAGACCACCGTCTGCCAGCTCCATATGCGGTATTTCAAAGACGGAGACACGATCTATGTTGAACCATGGCGGGCCAAAGCCTTTCCGCTTGTCAGAGATCTCGTGGTCGATCGCTCCGCTTTTGACCGGATTATGCAGGCCGGCGGATTCGTTTCCGTTAATACCGGAGGCGCTCCCGACGGTAACGCCCTGCCGATTGCGAAGGAAAATGCAGACACTGCCATGGATGCCGCCGCCTGTATCGGTTGCGGCGCCTGCGTGGCGGCGTGCAAGAACGCGTCAGCCATGCTGTTCGTCTCAGCCAAGGTCTCGCAGTTCGCCAACCTGCCCCAGGGTCAGGCGGAACGCAAACAGCGGGTGCTGAACATGGTAGCCCAGATGGATAAGGAAGGATTCGGCAACTGCACGAATTACTACGAGTGCGAAGCTGCCTGTCCGAAAGAGGTCTCAGTTAAGTTCATCGCACAAATGAACCGCGACTACCTCTGTGCTTTGGTTAAGAAGTAGTCCATTCCGATTCACATCCCAAACAAGAACGCCACTGCTCACACAGCCGGGGCGTTTTTATATGTCTGGCATATTCAATTGCCACTACAACTCAATCTCCATTCCGTCGACCGCGGTTGTCAGATTGTCTATGACCGCTTTGGCGGCGCGGAGACTTATCTCGGCAACATCGTCCCTGTCCCCCAGATGGGTAATAATATATCGACCCACGCTGGCCGTCTGCGCGAATTTGAAAAACTGTTCCAGGTCCAGATGAGTCGATTCCAGTATGACAATGTCAACACCGTCTATGAATTCCCTGATGTCATCAAATGACCCGATATCCGCCGAATAGAATACCGACTTGCCATCGACATTGATTTTGAACGAGTGGCATTCCATCCTGTTGGGGAGATCGAGTTTTTCAATGTATTCTCGGTACCCGGACAGATGGGTGTTGCCGATGGCCTCGAGCCGGAAATCCTCGTCGTACACGAATCCGTCTCCATATCCGTTGACTTTCAATTCAAAAGGAAGCTTCTCCCTGATAATGTAGACTGCCGGTAGAAACGCCTGCAGCGGTTTTACGAATTCATGCGGGACGAATATATTGAACGGCTCCTTCCGCCCCTTCAGGTAAACGAGCTGAATAAACAGCGGCAGTTCGCACACATGGTCCGGATGGGTATGGCTTATGAAAATCCTGTCGACCTCGAGTGGATTGAAGCCGCGTCGAAGAAACGACGACGTCACCCCGCCGCCACAGTCGATAAGACTCAAGCTATGGTCGGTCTTGAGCAAATAGCCGGCGGTGGCCCTGTCCGCCTGCGGCAGGCCCGACGAACTGCCCAGAATCGTCAATATATTTCTACCCAAACGTCACGCCTTTCCAGTTAGTCCCAGCTAACTACGAACCGTTCACATAATTGCGCTTCTTCTTAAGATAAATCCGGGTGGACCGACTGGCAATATCAATAAACGGCCATACTTAGCCGATAATTCGAATGATAGGAGACACCGGTATCAACATTCAACAGTGAAAAATCAGCCCCCGGAGTGGTTATGGCTTTCTTGGAATGGTACGACACTTACAGCGTTCACGTGGATGAGA
Source organism: uncultured Ignavibacteriales bacterium (assembly GCA_964371785.1). Lineage (GTDB taxonomy): Bacteria > Zixibacteria > MSB-5A5 > GN15 > FEB-12 > CAVQCT01. Next base: position 224,515 of record CAYJOL010000001.1, read on the forward strand.
TCGACCGCCAGCATAAGCAGCTGGTCCAAATGATCAACAAACTGCACGAATCCATCATCCAGAACCGCGTGGAAGAAGAAATCGGCAATACATTGACGGCTCTCGTGGAATACACGAAACGTCACTTTGCCGATGAAGAGCACTTGATGATGCGTATCGGTTATCCTCATCTTCATCAGCACCGAATTCTCCATCAGAAACTCCGCGACCAGATCGCCGAAATACTCAAACGGCTTCGCGATAACGATCGCCTGACGGTCTTTGAGTTGATGGGGTTTCTTCGGGCATGGCTGGTTGACCATATCCTTCGCGAGGATAGGAAAATCGGCGAAATGGTAGCCCAGAAAGCCGGATTCAGCGAGCCCCCCGTCGCGAGTGACAGGTCTCCGGTCTAGACCCGGTTAATTCAGGTGCTCCGCCATCAGGGCAAGCGCCTGTTCGCAGTCTGCGCGATTCACATCAAGATGAGTCACGAACCGCAGCTTCGTCTTTCCAAATGGAATAGCCAGTACACCGAATTGTTTGAGTCGCTCGGACATTACATCGGAACTCTCGCCAGTCGCTATTTTTGCTACCACGATGTTAGTATCGACCTTGCTCAGATCGACTTCAAATGCTGCCAATTCGTTCAAACCGCCGGCCAGCAACTTGGCATTGGCATGGTCCTCGGCAAGTCTGCCGATATTGTTCTTTATAGCATAGAGACCGGCCGCCGCAATAATGCCGACCTGGCGCATACCCCCTCCGAAGAGCTTGCGTTCGCGTCGACACTTCTCAATAAACTCCGCGCTTCCAAGAGCCAGAGAGCCGATTGGTGCTCCTAATCCTTTGGAGAGGCAAACCGAAACCGAGTCAAAAGGAGCTACCAACTCGGCCAGCGGAATTCCGGTGGCTACATGAGCATTCCATATCCTGGCGCCGTCGAGATGAAAGACCAGGTCGAATTCGTCACAGACTTCCCTCACTTTGAGAATCTCATCCTGCGGGAGCACGGTTCCCCCGTGTCGATTGTGCGTATTCTCCAAGGCCACCAGCTTGGTTAGGGGCGTATGCAGGTTTTTCGGGCGTACTGATTCGCGAATAAGGTCGGCCGGAATCATCCCGCGCTCGGTCGTCAGTAGATTGACCAGCAAGCCGGAATGCACCACCGGTCCGGCGACTTCGTAGTTGACGACATGGCACTCACGTTCACACAACAGTTCCCAACCGGGTTGGGATTGAGCTTTCAGGCAAATCTGGTTGCCCATAGTGCCCGAAGGAACATACAAGGCGGCCTCTTTGTCGAACAGGTCGGCTACATATCGCTCAAGAATCTTAACGGTTGGGTCATCTCCGAAGACGTCATCCCCCACCTCAGCTTCAAACATCGCCTGGCGCATGGCCGGCGACGGTTTAGTCACGGTGTCTGAACGAAGATCGATTGTTTTCATGAGAGCGAATATAGCAGAAAAAAATTCCGGCACAAGTACACACCGACAGGATAACCGGGGCCGGGGACAAAAAAAAGGCCGCCACTTTGGTGACGGCCTTCAATTTTTCAGCGTTGCTTGCCCATCAGTTGCTCTGCGATGGCGATACGTTCCGGGCCTGGTAGCCCCTGTCCGAATTCAGCAGCTCGTAGGTGACTTCTTGACCCTCTTTGAGAGTCTTGTAACCTTCCATGTTGATTTGGGTGTAGTGGACGTAGACGTCTTTGTCAAGGCCCTCTTCGGAAATGAAGCCCCAGCCTTTTTTGTCATTGAAATACTTGACTTTGCCTTTGGACATGCAGAATCCTCCAAAATGGACGTTACTGATTCCCACGCTCATAAGTAATATATTACTTATACGTCAACAATCCAATAACAAATTCATTCTTATCTCATGAACAGGTAGACTTTCTCCACTAATGTCATACACAACCCGGAGAGAATTGGTACTGTTACGTTGTCATCGGTCCCGAATGGAAATGCTTCGGCCAGCGTCGCGATGACTGCACCTGCTATCGCTACCGGAAACGCCAAATCTGGAACTATGATAGCCACGATAAGCGTCCCTACTAGACAGGCCGACGAACCCTCGATAGTCTTGTTATGAAAGAACCGATGCCGCCCATATCGGCGGCCGATAATTGCGGCAAATGAATCGCCGACTATTATAAATGCAAGGGCCGCAATAGCTATCGGCTTCGAGAATAATGCAACCGTTAAGCAAGTCGACGTAAGTATATATGTAGCACCGGTAAAGTCTCCGTCCATCTCGTGTTGCCGAATGATCGGGCCGATAATCTTCTTGGCAAAGGAATTCCAGAAAGGCCAGTTACGGAGTCGAGACACATCTATAATAATCATCAGGACGGCAATCGGGACCATTATCCAGAGCATTCGATGCTTGGATAATCCCAGGAAATAATACCCGCCCGGAATAATGAGTGCGCCCATATGAGTGGCCTTACGCACCAACTCATGCGTGAAACTGATTTGATTGTCCGGACGGGAGCTATTTGTTGCCATTTTTCTGTGATTTTTGTCTATCCTGATACGGCTTCAGGTGAACCGGATACAGTTTCCCCATGAGCTGCACATTGTACCGTTGGAATATTTCAGTACGGTAGGCATCGAAAGTGAGCTCCCGGTGCTTGTCCTTCAGAATCTCAATAATCTGTGTTCTTGCTTTCGGCAGATCCTGTGATTGTTTTCGGTCTAATACCTTGATAATCTGATAACCAAATTCGGTCTTGACCGGGTGAGACACTTCTCCAATCGGTGTGCTAACGGCCGCCTGCCAGAATTCGGGTGAGACATCACGCTCGCCGATTGGCCCAAGATCGGCCAGAGCCTCGCGGATGTTTTCTTCGCCCGGATAATACTGTTTGGCCAGTGACAGAAAATCCACCCCGCCCATAGCCTGATCTCTTACGAACTCTCCAAGTACGGAATCTTTGGTCAGGATCTGTTGCACAACCAGCGGCTTTTCTACTTTGAAGTCATCTTTGTGAGCATCGTAATAAGCTTCTATCAGGCTGTCCGAAGGTTGCCAATCAGGGTCATAGCGGCGTTTGTCTATAATGACTCGGCGATACTTATGTTTCAGTCCTTCCTGCTGTTGTCTGACCTCAGCAAGCGTATCAAGACGGGTGTCGATAGCGGCTTCCGCCAAAGCAAACCTCTGTCCCAGACGGTTGTACATATCCTTTTTCAATTCGGGAGTTGTGTTGTCGATACGGAGTTTCTGACGGATCGCTATTTCGGTCGACCGGGCATCGTTACAATCGATAGTATCGCGTTCATTCACAATGGCCAGCCACTGCCTGCCGTCGACCAGAAACAGATTCGTATCAAGCAAAGGTTCATTGTAACGGACCTTCATCAAGCCAAACAGCGAGTCGGTCAGAGCACGGCCGATTATATTAGTACGTTCATTGCGGAGTGCCGTAGCGGCTGCCTCGTACAATCCGGGATTCAGCGGCTGGAGTCCCTTGGGAACGTAAGCCTGACAGTATAGTATATGCCAGCCATTGGCGTCGCGATACGGTTGTGAGATATCACCGGCCCGCAACGCGAAGGCTACCGAGTCAAACGGATCCAGATAGACACCGTGCCCCGTCCAACCGACAAAACCGCCGTTATTACCGGTCGTCGTATCGTGCGAGAATTCTTTCGCCTCGGCTACGAACGAGGTCGAATCGTGTATTCTGGCACGGATTTCAAAAGCCAGCTTCTGAGCCGCCTCATCGAGTTGTTCCTTTGAAAGTCCCTGGTATTTCAGCGAGTCGCGGGTAGCCGGAAGGGCGGTAGGTGAAATGAGGATATGGAAGAGGTTGATGTGTTCTTCCACCGTGAATATTTCCGGATGGCTGTTGTAATAGTCAACTGTTTCGGCGGAATCAAGTGTGACCTTATCATAGACTTCTTTTTGAAGATATGTTCTGACCAGTAAATCGTAATATCGTAGTCTGAACAGGCGATACTGATCGTAATTGTCTTCCAATGAAACCGAGCGGGCATCGAGACCGGTCAGCGTATCCGCGACGAGACTGTCTCGATATAGCCTGACTGATTGTGTATCAATTATTCCGCCCATTTCCGCCAGATGGCTGGCGTACATGTCGCGGTACAGTTGCTCCATAGTGAGGCTGTACCCGCCATCGGCAGTCGCCGTCACGTACGTGAACTTCTTGGCATTCTGTTCGCTGATAAATGATGGATTACACGCATTAAGAAGAAGGCCGAAAATGGCAGAGCACAAGACAACAGCAACAATATTCCGTTTCAACAGATTCTCTCCATTGGTGATAGATTTAAGCTGTTATATTATACACGAAGGGGGCAAAAACAAGCGGAAAATGGTTTTAGTGGCCAATCGCTCAGGAGGTCACGGCCGCCCGTTCGACAGCTTCCCGATATTTTGCGGCGTCAAAGATTTGGAATTCAACCAGAAAAGTCGTCCCTTCACCCAGCCGCGTGTCAATACTGATGTCAAGTTCAAGCGCCGAACAGATTCGATGGACGATTGACAGCCCGAGTCCTGTCCCCTGCTTCTTGGTGGAGAAGAATGGCTGATAAATCTTCTTGAGATTCTCCGAGGATATCCCCGGACCGTTGTCCTGAACGTGAAGCTCGACAACTCTTCTGGGTTTGTTGACGACCACGCGGACAGTCAGCACGCCCGGTTTTCCGTCAAACGCCTCACACGCATTGACGGCAAGGTTTAGCATTAGTTGCTTAAGCAGTCCTTCGTCACCAACCACATACAGGAAGGATTCATCCGTCTCAACGGCAATCCGAATGTGCGGGCCGTACGACGGATGGTGATAGAGGATCTCCAGCACTTCGCTGATAAGGTGGCAGATTTCCACTTTGTTATAGGCAGGACGGTCTATTCGGGCATAGGAGAGAAATTCGTTGAGGATATTGGTCAGACGATCCGATTCCTTCACGATCAGCGTCATTAACCGGTTATTTTCATGCGATACTTGTTGTTCTCTTTTGAGCACCTCGACCGAACCGGAAATGGCTGCCAGGGGATTCCGAATTTCGTGCGCGATCGACGCCGAGAGTTCGCCGACAGCGGCTAAACGATCGGCTGTGCGCACTTTTGCCTCCAGCTGCTTCGCTTCAGTTAGATCCGAGAAAATGGCAATTATCCCCCGCATCTCCCGGTCTTCCTCACGCAGAATCGAAGTGGAAAGTCCGAGAGGGAGTTTCTGTCCCCGCAGGTTGGTTATTTCCAACTCCTTGCGGGGGTGTTCGAGGCCGGCAATCAGGCCGTCCCGCAAGCACTGAGCTAAGCCCGGCATCCTCTCGGCAAACACCTCGTCGCACAGCATCCCCTTCACATCTTCCTCGTGATATCCCAGAATTCGCTCGGCGGCGCGATTGAAATAGATGATGTTTCCGCGAGCGTCAACAGTAAGCAATCCGGAGTTCAGGTGTCGTAGGATGTCATCGGTCTCAAGTCTTGCGCGGCGAAGAGCCATCGAGGTATCAGCCAATTGCCGGTCGCGGTCTTTGAGTCGCTCCGCCAGAAAGCCTGAAATGAACGCAACCAGATAGAAGATAAGCATGTGCAGAAATATCGAATAAAAGACGCTATCCTGGGCCGAGAAGATTGTCTTTAACGCCCTGAGCGAAAATTCGGATTCCGCCGGCGCGCTCAAGCCGAACCAGATGATAAAGGCGTAGGCAATGGACACCGCCGAGGCCAGCAGCAACGTCCCGATGAGACGATATACGAGCGCGGCTGAGATTATGGTCAGGATGAACAGGACCGAAAACGGCGAATTAATATTGCCCGTCGAATAGATAATACTCGACTCGATAACCAGTTCGAACAAGAATTGCAGACCAATGCAGGTATGAGTCACCGTCCGGAGATTGTGTCGCCGGTCGGTGGAGAGAAGTATGGTGAATCCGAGTGTCCATATGGAATACAACACGAACTGAATCTGCATGAAGTGCGGATACTTCATCCAGAATACGACCACCGAGAAAAGCAGAATATACTGCGCGAGCCTCAGCGGCAGAAACCAGCCCATGATTTTCGAAGGTCTGTCCATAAGTACAAACAACAACGGCGCACAAATGGCGCCGTTGTTATCAGATCTGCGTAAGGTTTATAGTCCTTAAATCTTGCCAATGATGTCGAACATCGGCAGGTACATGGCTATCAGAATGCCGCCGATAACAACACCCATAAATACGATAATGATAGGTTCGATAATCGACGTCAGCGCCGATACCGCTTCATCGACTTCCTCGTCGTAGAAGTCGGCAATCTTGTTCAACATTTCGTCCAGACCACCGGTTTTCTCACCTACCGCAATCATCTGGGTTACCATAGGAGGAAACACTCCGGTTTCTTTAAGCGGCCCGGTAATGGTATCGCCTTCGGCGATCGACACAACCGACTTGTTGATGGCGTTAGCTACCACCATGTTGCCGGCTGTTTTGGCCGTGATCTCCAGCGCCTCCAGAATCGAAACGCCTGATGCCAATAACGTTCCCAGTGTTCTGGTAAATCTGGCAATACTCGACTTTCTAACCAGCGTGCCCAATACAGGAGAACGAAGAAGCATCTTGTCGACCTGTAAAGCTCCCGCCGGAGTACGCTTCCACCAGGCGAATACGCCAAAGAAGCCAACGGCGCCGAAAATGATATAGAGGAAATTGGCCTTCAAGAAGTTTGATATGCTCAAAACGATCAAGGTCGGTTTCGGCAGATCTGCGTGGAGGCCACCAAACATCTTTGCGAAAACTGGTACGATAAATGCAAGCATGGCCACCGTCACACCCGTTGCTACGACGACGATAACTGCCGGATAGACCATGGCGCCTTTGACCTTACGAATCAATCGGTCGGCCTTCTCTCGGTACGCAGCCAGACGATTCAAAATGGCATCGAGCGCACCACCAACCTCACCGGCTTCAACCATGTTGGTATACAGCTGATCAAAAATCTTGGGGTGTCGTGCGAGCGCTTCGGAGAGTGTTGCGCCGCCCTGCACACCTTCTTTGACCTGGTTGACGATTTTCGCGAGTTCCTTGTTTTCCATCTGGCTCGACAGAATGTCAAGGCACTGGACCATCGGCAAACCCGCTCCGATCATGGTTGCGAACTGACGGGTGAATCGGGATACATCCACTTTCGGAACACCGGTCCCGAATTTGATATTGATCTCGGGTGCTTTCTTGGAAATCGAGGTGACGACGATACGGTTCTGCCTGAGAACCCGCTCCAGATCCGTCCGACTGTTAGCCTTCAGCGAGCCCTGGACCGCGGCTCCGGCGAGCGTCTTTCCTTTATATTCAAATATTGGCACGGCTTTTTCCTTTCGTCACTGAATCCTACGCATACGCCGGTGATTTCTGCTTGGACAGCATCTCACCCAGTTCCTGCGGATTGTTACTATAGTTCATCGCATCGTGTATCGATATCTTACCCGACAGATATAATTCGGACAGCGTCTGGTTCATCGTCTTCATGCCAAATTTCTGGCCTGACTGGATCATGGAATAAATCTGATGTACTTTATCGTCTCTTACCAGGGCCCGGATAGCCGGCGTCACTACCAAGACTTCAAGAGCGAGGACTCGGCCGCCACCGACCTTCGGTATAAGCGACTGCGAAACAATCGCCTGGAGAGAGAATGACAGCGAAACCCGGACCTGCTCCTGCTGGTTGGTCGGGAAGGCGTCGACAATACGGTTAATCGATTCCGCCGCCGAGTTCGTGTGCAGGGTCGCAAAAGCCAGGTGGCCGGTTTCGGAAATCGATAACGCAGCCTCGATAGTCTCGAGATCGCGCATTTCGCCGACCAGCACAACATCGGGGTCTTCGCGCAGGGCGTATTTGAGCGCAGCCGCGAACGAATTCGTATCCGAATAGACTTCTCTTTGGTTCACCAGGGCCGTCTGATGGCGGTGCAAATACTCAATAGGATCTTCGACGGTAATGATATGCACTGGACGCTCTTTATTGATCTTATCGATAATGGCAGCCAGGGTCGTGGACTTACCGGAACCGGTCGGACCGGTCACCAGCACCAGACCGCGCGGCAGTTTGGCAAACTCAGCCACGACTTTTGGCAAACCCAGTTCATCGAATGTCTTCACTTTGTAGGGGATCTGGCGAAGCGCCACCGCCACGTTGCCGCGCTGCATGAACATATTGCAGCGGAAGCGGCTCATCGACTCGATACCGAATGAAAAATCAAGTTCATTGTTCTGTTCGAATTTTAATTTCTGTTTCTCATTCAGCATTGAGTACGAGAGCTTCTTGGTCTGCTCGCTGGTCAGAATGTCATAATTCAAACGTTGAAGCTTTCCATCCACGCGCACCACAGGCGGGGATCCAACGGTAAGGTGTAGATCCGATGCATTCATCTTCACCATCTGTTCCAGCAATTCACGAAGAGATATCATGAACACGCTCCCAACTTTCTTAGAAATTGCGCTTTCAGACCAGGCTTGTTACTTATGCTGATATTATCGGAATTTCCAGCCGTTTCTTGACCGGATTTTGCACAAAAGCAGCCGTTAACTTATTGAATTACAAGAGATTTATTGACGAGGGGGCTAGTTATTTGCCGAGGTCGTGGCGTAAACTTCTTCGATAGAGACAATTCCCTGTTTCATCTTGTCCACTGCACACATACGCAGACTGAACATCCCCTGCTCCATGGCGACTTTTCGAATTTCCGTATCCGCCGCTTTCGCCAGTATGAGCTGTTCAATTTCAGCGGTAATCGGCATGACCTCATAAATACCGGTACGGCCAGCCTTCCCTGTCTCGTTGCATTCGGCGCAACCTCGGCCTTCAAAAGCACGAATATTGCGAAGCAGGTCTTTGGACACACCGAGACCATCGACCTGTTCCTGAGTGAGGTTGATTTCCTCTTTGCAGTGCTGACAGATCTTGCGCATCATACGTTGGGCCATGATGAGCTTGGTAGCGGAAGCCACTAGATAGAAAGGGACGCCCATGTCAATGAGGCGGTTAATCGATGACGGAGCATCGTTCGTGTGAAGAGTCGAAAAAACAAGGTGCCCGGTGAGTGCGGCCCGGATTGCAATCTCGGCCGTCTCGCCGTCACGAATCTCACCAACCATGATGATGTCGGGGTCCTGACGGAGGAAGGAACGAAGCGCCGCCGCGAAGGTCATCCCGATATCCGACTTTACGGCCACCTGGTTGATACCATCGAAGTTGAACTCAACCGGATCCTCAGCCGTCATAATATTCACGTCGATGGTATTAATCTGCTTCAACGCCGAGTACAGCGTTGTGGTCTTACCCGAACCGGTCGGCCCGGTCACAAGGATGATACCGAACGGCAGGTGAATCTTGTCGTTGAATTTCTGGAGATCTTCCTCACGGAATCCGAGCTTGGTCATATCGACCATGAGGGCCATCGGATCCAGAATTCGCATAACCACCTTCTCCCCGAAGATGGTCGGAAGGACGGATACGCGCAAGTCAACGGTTCGGCCGCCGATTTTGATTTTAATGCGGCCATCCTGCGGAAGTCTTCGTTCTGAAATATCCAGCTCGGCCATAATCTTAATACGCGAAACGATAGCCGCCCGGTACTTGAACGGCAATGGCGCCATCTCGCGCAGGTCCCCGTCAATCCTATACCGGACGCGGATTCGTTTTTCATACATTTCGAAGTGAATATCCGAGGCTCCCATCCTGATGGCGTCGCCTATGATCGAATCGACCAGCTTGACCAGCGGCTTATCCTGAATTTGGGACATCAGGTCCGACTCACTCGGACCTTCCTCTGTCGATACGACTTCGAGATCGGGATCTCCTTCGAGCCCCTTGACTATCTCGGACAGTCCGCCGGAGTCTTTGTAGTATGCCTCAATCGCCTTCTCGATCGCTTTCTCCGGAGAGATTACCGGCTGAACCGTACATCCGGTTATGAACTTGATGGCATCGAGAACGTAAATGTTATTAGGGTCGCTGATGGCGACCAGGAGTGTCTTGTTGAGTTTGGAGACGGCGATTACTTTGAACTTGCGGGCGATATCCAGAGGGATGAGCTGGACGATTTCCGGATTCAACTCGACATCGCTTAGACGCAGGGCTCCGATCTTGAGATGCTTGCCGATAAATTTTGCAATATCGTCTTCTGACTCCACAGCTCCGAGGCTGACCAGAGCGGTCTCAAATTTCTCTTTTTTTGCCTTGGCCTGGGCGAGCGCCTTCTCCGCCTGTTCGGGCGTGATTTTGCCCGCTTTGACCAGCATGGCACCTAATTCAGTTGACATATCGCAATTTCTTCAAGAAAAAAGGCTTTCAGGTGATCGTGTTTACGCGACGGGAGAACTTAATCCTGGAAGATGTCATCCAGTTTGTTCTGTGCCTGGGCGGTGAAATCACCGGTAATTCCGCCTGCTCGCTCGGAAGTACCACTCTGCCCCTTTATCTTTTCAAACACTTTGGCCAGTTCCAGCGCAGTCTCCTTCGCGTACAACCGTACCATACCGATGGTCGTGCGGTCGTCGAATATAACTACGAGGATTGACCGTTCACCGACCAACGACATGTGGATGTGATCTTTTTTCCCCTGATGGAAAAGCACGGAGAACTCCGGCTCGCCGACCAGACGGGCGATCTCCTTGGTTGAAGCAAATGATCCGGCCAGCAAGGCGGCCAGGGCAGTAGTATCGAGCGAATGCGTGAATCCCTGTCGGGTGATCAAATGACCATCCTTGTCAACAAGCAAGGCGCATTTTGCCTCGGCTCCCTTCAGCATTTTTGAAATCAACGTGTCGATCTGGTTGATTTCTTCTTCGTAGATTATCAGGCTATCATCAGACATTTCAGCCTCCTCAAGACTATTTAATTCCGAATATGCGTTTGAAAAATCCGCGTTTTCTTTCTTTGTCAGCGCGTCGTTTAACCGACGGTGCCATTGTGGGCGCCTGCTTGGGCGACAATAACTGGCCCATCCGTTCACCATGCTCCGAAATGGATGGCCCCGACGCGCGCGGTGCGGTGACCGGTTTTATCGACGAACCCTGTACCGAGACGTTCTCCGACGCACGTCCGCCACTTCCGGGATAAGGGCGAAATTCCGGCTGCTGTGATTCCACTGCGACCGGCTCCAGTTCGGGACTCGGCTCTTCCTCCCGCACCGGCTCAGTCATCGTCGCAGTCTCTGTCGAGACCGCACTTGGCTGCCTGACAGGTTCACGAGACGGCTCCGGATATGGAGCGCGTTCCGGCTCAGGCATTTGCTCGGACTCTTCCTGAGAGGCGGCGAAACTCACAGTCGGCTTTGGACGTGAATTGGCGTTGTTCTTGGCTTTCTCAAGAACGAGTTTGATAATCAGTTTCAGCGTATCGAATACACCGTTACCTACCGTGGCCGATGCTTCAAAATGGGGACGCCCCTTGGTATTGAGTCTGGCGTTCAGTTCCTCCACGGACATGATGCCCGGAAGGTCCCTCTTGTTGAACTGAATAACCATGGGCAGCTCATTGATGTCGTAACCGTATTCACGAAGGTTCTCTTCGAGGTTGGAAAGCGACTCAATATTTTCGTCCATTTTGTCCGGCTGGCTGTCGGCCACAAACACGACGCCATCGACTCCACGAAGAACAAGTTTTCTCGTGGCGTTGTAATAAACCTGTCCGGGAACCGTGTATAATTGAAATTTCGCGGCGAACCCGTTGATCGTACCGATATTGATCGGTAAGAAATCAAAGTACAAGGTCCGATCCGCTTCGGTGGCCAGCGAGATCATTTTGCCCCGCGTATCTGCCGGAACTTTCGAGTGTACATACAGCAGATTGGTCGTCTTGCCGGACAGCCCGGGTCCGTAATAGACAATCTTGCAGCACACTTCCCGTGATGAATAGTTAATTGATACCATGTCAGCTTATCCTGTTCCTTATCATCAACTCGCAAGCCGCAATCTGCTGATCGCATTCTTGATTTCCAGGCGTATGAGTCCGATGTTGACATTTTTTTCGGTTGTCACCACCAGAATGCCTATACCGGCGTCAGTGAAGAAAAGCTTTCCTTCATCCGCTTCGATCGTCACCTGCTTCAGCGGCGTGGTCTTGAGCCGGTCCAATGATTTCTGGATGTTGGTCGTTATGGAGGCCGCCAGGGCGCCTATCGTCTCGCCCTCAAACGCCTCGTCAAGGTCGGCCGCGATGACTATACCGTCATTACCGACCACCATCGACCCGGTTACACCGGTGGTTTTGTTCAGTTCGTTCAACACGTCATACATATTGTTTCTCCGCGTTCCCGATCAGCTTCTCGCTGTATCGTTCTGCAACATATTTTCTGATTATTTCAAGGGCCTGATTAATGCGAATGTGCAATACCTCGTCCTGTGTCCTCTCCGAAACCACGAGCAGGCTGAAAATCTCGTCGGAGGCTATAATCACTTTCCTCTCCCTGAAGACGAGCTCAACTTTATCCGGACTGGTGAATCCAAAGCGCTTCAGGATGGCGCTGTTTCCGTTTTCGAGCACGACCGCGAACGGCGCCCATTCTTCCGCCACAATATCTCCACGGGAGAACTGACTCAACAGTAAGCCCTCGGGATCTACAACGACGGCGAGTTCTACTGAAGCATCTTCGCCTATATACCGAGCAGCTCGTTCGAACCCATTGGCGTCTGAGAACGCCGGCGCCGCCACCGTCTGCCTCGGACCGTTATCCTGCCGATGTCGGGCGCCAGATCTCTCAACCGGCGCTGACTCGGTGCGCCGAGTCCGCATGTCCGGTGAAAAAGCGGCGCTTGATTTCAATTCACCGACCGACTTATCCATCACCACGCGTCTTGCCCGCCGGTCATCGAAAACACTGTCGCTTATGGCCGGTTTGAGGATGAACGGAGTGGCCACGATATGTAGAAGAATAGCGGGGAGATAACTGGACATGCTGAGTGTTAAAGCGACGCTGAAAGCCATGGGATACGCTATAATGATGAATAATCCCAGAACAGCGCCGAGCAGGAATCGATAGACAATACAGATACCCGCGGCCTGGGCCAGTTGCACAAGATTGGCCTGGCGATTCAGCAAAAAGGCCACCACGCCATAGTAGACCAGTTCAAACAGGACATAGACGAGCGACGCCTTGACCAGACTGGTCCCAAACCGCTCGGGGAACAGTATCATCGGGATTATTAGAACCAACAGAGAAAAAAGTAATATCTGTCGGGCTATGCGTCCGTTCATTTCCATAATGTGTCCTTTATGACCTACCGGTAACTCACCAGCAAATTCTCGAGTTTCATTCTCAGCGTACCGAGGTTCGCCGACTCATTGGCAACGAACAAAAACAATCCATCGAATTTCTTTATCAGATAAAAAGTAACATTGGCCGTCTCTATGAGCACGGCCTGAAAATTACCGAACGAACTTTTGACCAGCTCTGTGCTGAGCGCGCTCCCAATCGCGCCGAGCGTCGCGCCGCACGCGGTTGAATCCATTTTGAGCACCCACTCGGAATCTATCACAAGGCCCTCGTGATTGATAAACAACGCGCCGTCGATGCCGGGAATTCGGATCGCCTTGCCAAGCAGGTCCTTCGACGACAGTAATTTATCCGGCTGGTCGACATCGGTTGTACGTGAAGGCCGGGTGCCAACCGCAGTAACGGTATCATCATGATGCGGCGAAATACCGGTGATTCGGGCTTGCTCTTCGGGAATGCGTTGTGCGATTTCCAACAGCTTTGTAATCTGTGAACTGTTCGGATCCGCCAGACTCAATTTTTTGAGCATTGCGATAGCGCGGTTAAAGTCACCCTTATAGATGTAAATCTCAGCCAGTAGCAGTTCATTCGTACGGGTCATGCCATCGACTTCAGCCGCCTTCCTAGCCTCAACCTCGGCCCAATCATATAGCCCGCGATCAAGATTGATCTTGGCCATAACCACATGGGCTGAACCATAAGAGGGATGAATCTTCAGGCCATTCTGACAAATACGGAAGGCCTTGTCCAACTCACCCTTCTTTCGGTAAGCTTCGGCGAGGGCAGCAAATATCTGCGAATTTGGATCGACTTCCAGGATCTTCTGGCATTTGCCAATCCGCTCGTCTAACTCTACTGAACTAATCATAAAATGATGGCTATAACTTTTTCTTTTTCAATGTGTTACGGAGCTCACAAAACGCTGTTACTGCCAATTATATAGCATACAGTAACTTGTGTCAACCTAATTGTCACCCTCAACCAAGAACCTTCTTGGTCTCAAAGATGCCGTACAAGAAAAGGCCGAGAGCCAGCACTAACAAGGCGGGCACGGCGAAATTAGGAATTGTCACCAACTCAAAATCATTTAGTAAAATAGCGAGCTCACTCAGAGCTAACACTATAAAACTGCTCAGGAAAATCTGCCAGCTCCTTGAGAGGTACCCGCCCTTAATCAGAGTCAGGACCTTGACTGATCCCACGGCACAGCCAACTACTATGCCCAACACGACCATGTTCAGCAGGGTGGACGGGCTGGCTATTACACTCAAATTGGCGGCCATGGCCTGGCTCGTGCCGGCCAGCAACAGGATCATAGTAAAAGCGAAAATTCTCTTCATGTTTAACCTCGTACCATTCTGACTACTCTGTCAGCGCGCTTTACCGTTTTATAGAAGTTTTCATCGATTTCGAATCTTTTGACGAGTTCGCGACGGACCGCCAGCGGCTCCGAGATTTCCTTTTTCACGCGTACCACAGCTTCGCGGTAAGCGCCGATTCCGAGTAATTGGAACACGTACTCAAGCTGCTCGGTCAGCATCGATTCAAGACCTGTCAACAGATGATGATATCTGGTCTGTGGCGGAAGCGACCGCACCGCGGCCAGGAATTTTTCATACGATGGCATCAGGTCGGACTTGGGGTCGACCCCCGGGAAGAAGCTGAAGACGCCGGCCCGATACTGGGCCGCGAACGCGTCGAATCGTGGATTATTTTCGCCCAATATTGAGTCCACCAGCGTGCGCACCCGGAAGAAACAATTATTATACAGGTGGAAGATTATCGAAAGCACGACCACTTCTTCGTCCTCCTTTGGTTCATCCTTGGCTTCCCGCTTGCCAACCACTTCGATGAGATTATTGACGATGAGCCGGTAAACGGACCGGCAGGTCACGAATTCGCCCATCGGCGAGACATTGATCAAATCGGGCAGGGTGCGTTCCCCATTGATGAGCGCCATCACCCGGAATTCGTCGATCGAAATCGTGATCTCCTCCTGCACCGCTTTGGGGGATTTCGCCAGCGACAGAAGAACGTCGTCCGGCGGCAGAACTTTCTGGATCTCCATCCACTCATCGATTCGCCGTGTACCCTCCATCACTACGTTCATGGTGTTAAGCTCAATCAAGAAGGGAGCGTTCTTGGGCGCAACGCCTTCATGAAACACGAAATCGCCCTCCTGCCACGAAAAGAGATTGTACACGATTTCTTCAATCTGGAGTTTCAGACACTCTGCAATCTCTTCTTTATCAAACAGGTGCATGTCGATCAGCGTGGTACCCAGCTGACGACCCGTCTGCTTGTGCAGGGCGATCGCGCGCTCGAGATCGGTCTTGGTGATTTTGCCTCGGCGAAGCAACATATTGCCCAGCAGATCCTCGGTGGAATTCACCGATGAGGCGAAAATTATATTGCCGTTTCTGAACGCGACTTCTTTTTGGCGCGTAGCCGTCCTCACTTCAAGGATGCCCGTCTTCTTCCCCGTCGCCAGAAGTTGCAGAATGTCCGGAAACGAAACCGTTTTCACATTGCCGGCTAAACTCATATTTGGTCCTCGAACAAGTGCTTAGAATATTTCCGCAGTTCGGATATTTCTATAATAGTATCGGGATTGCTGAAGCTTTTCTTAATGGCAAAAAAGCTGGGCCGGACTTGAGCGGTATTGACCTAACTCTCTACCGCAGGCTGAGTTTCAGAGAACCTTCGGTGGCCAGCTGGTGAACCCTGATCGGCGAATCTTCAGCCCTTGGCTCAAGCTGTTCAATTCGTGCACAGACAATCTCCGTGATACCGCGTTTTTCAAACGACATCCGGTCGTCTGAGCCTATTTCCACAGTCCGGCCGAGCACAAGAATCCTGGAATCTGTCGAAGACCAGGTGGCCGGAATGGCGATATCATGATGATTGGCAAAGAGTACAAGGTCGTTGGCGGTCCGCAGGATTAAAGCTTCCGAGGTTGTAAAGTAGCCCGCGCTGATCGTATCGGCCGGAAGGTCCGAAAAGGCTACGATTTGAAGGGTGGATTCGATCTCCGGATTGTCCGCAATTATCTCGCGTAAGCTCGACATCAGAGCGGGCGCTGTGTAAAGCGTGTCCACCGAACAGGTACGGGCTAGACGAATGAGATCATCAAGCGCCCCGTATTCTCCGGAGAGCACAAAGAGGCGATTAATCTTGTCGATCCGATCGGCTCGAAGCTGCGGCAGCAGAACCTTCTCGTCAAGTCTATACTTAGTCTGCTTGGAGTTCACAATGACAAGATCGGCGCGACGCTCACGGTCTGACACGACGGTAGCGGCCACCCCTCCGGGCAATGTGAAACAGGTAAGCAGCGTCTTTGGCTGGCCCGTGAAGCCCGCGACAACCTGTCGAAAGAAAATGGTATTGATCATCAGGATCAGGGCTATGACGGCAAGCCGCCTGAATCTGCGGTTGGTTACGGCCGCTGCCGCAATGGCAATCAGAAGATACCCGGCGACAACATAAGCCGCTGACACTTGATCAAACCTCAAGGCCGGAGCCGATTCGGCTCCAAAGATGCCAACAACCCTGATAACTGCCGAGATAAGTACTTCAAGCCAGGTTCCGACAAATATACCGAATATCGGAAGCACCAGGTTCGCCAAAAGCAGCGCGAGAATCCCGATTACAGCCAGCGAAACCATCGGCACAACAATCAGGTTTGCCAGAGGAGACAGCAATGGTATTCGCTGAAAATACAGGCCGATGAGACCGGTGGCACACAACTGAGCCACAAGCGATACGAGTAGTGGGAAAACAAGAAAACGATACCATGGCTTGCTATGGTAAGATGCAAACAGACCCACCAGTCGAGGAAGTACGAAAATTAGTCCCCAGGCGATGACAAAGGAAAGTTGAAAACCGACATCGTATAACTGCCCCGGGTCGACGAGCAGAATGATCAGTGCAGCGAGCGCTATAATGTTGTTCAAGTCATATCTTCGTTCCAGCATTCCCGCGCCTAACACAAGACCTGCCATCAGCGAGGCGCGCAGCACCGACGGTTCCCCATAGGACAGAAAACTGAAGAGTACAACTATCAACAGAAGCGCGATCGCGCGTAGTTTTCGGCGAATCTTGAAGGGCCGTAGTATGGCGATAAAAAACACGACGATGAGTGCGACATTGGAACCGGAGACGGCCAGCAAGTGGAGTGTCCCCGAGTCCCGAAACTTCTGGTATACGGCAATGGGAATCTCTCGTGTCTCACCGATCAGCAAGCCGGATGCAAGAGCGGCCGACTCGGGCGAGAGATTACGATACAGACTGGCTCGTATAGCTTCCCGCAACCAGTCGATGAAGGCGAAGAAGCTGTAGTGATTCCTTCGGTCGATGCGAATGTCCAGTAAGGTAGGAAGATAGACGACTCCTGATATTCCTTTGAGCTTGAGATAACGCTGATAATCGAATCCACCCGACGAAGTTCGCTCGGTCACAGGATATATCCGGCCCATACACTCAATCCTGTCACCACGCTGAATTGCCGTGGTCGTGTCGGTGAGCTTGAGCAACACGTTCCCCCGGATCGCAATCGCGCGGTCACCGACCAGCGAATCCAGTTCGAGTTTGATTTCTGTCAGTTCGGGCTTGAGGTCGGGCCAGTCGGAGACACTGCCATACAACCGGTACGATTGATGGCCGTCAGCATAATGTGAGACGTAATCGGGAGACAAATCATAATAGGCCAGCCCGAATCTCAGCGCCGCAAAAAACAGAAAAGTCCCCAGTGCAAGCCAGGCAAGCCAGACGGCTTTTCGAGCCGCCAGAGCGTAGATCGCGAATAAGCCGCAGCCAACGCAAGAAAGCAGAAAAACCCAGACCGGGAGGCGCGTGGTGTCAGCTATCAGGACACCGGCTACAACCCCGGTGAGCAAAAAGACCGACGGATACTTGCGGAACATGGTACAGCCTGTACCCCCTATCGGAAAACTCTCCTGATGAGTTTGTTGATCTCATTTACCCTGAGAACAGCACAGAACGCAAAGTACAATATACCAGCCATCGCCAACGGAAGCAAGAGGCGATCGAGTCGAACCAGAAGTTCGCGGTTGCCATGATAGATGGTAAATGGAATTAATTTGGCCACGTAGAAGGCCAATCCCGCAGCCAGGAATATTCGGAAGACATTGAGTGAGAGCTTTCCAAGTGAATACTTGACTCCGCGTGCCGGCAGAAAGTAAAGCAATATACCGAAATTCAGCAGGGCAGCGACGGAGCTGGCCGCTGCGAGCCCGGCAAATCCTAACAGTTTTATCGATGGGTAGTACAGGAGTATGTTTGCCACCACGGAAATGACCGAGGCCCGCATGGGCAGCTTGGCATCGCCGCAGCCATAGTAAAACGGAACGGTCACCCTCACGGCGGCAAACCCGATCAACCCGTAGGAATAGTGTAAGAGCGCCAGACTGGTATCGACCGCATCGGCCTGCGAAAACCGGCCCCAGGCGTAGATCAGGTCGACAATCTCCCTGCCCATCAGCGCAAGAAAAGCGGCCGACGGAACAATTACAAAGAGGTTGAAACTGATAGTGTCATCGAACGTCTTCCCCAGCCCGTCGTGATTCTTTATCGCCACCATCTCCGACACTCTTGGCAGAGCCACCGTGCCAAGCGCAACCGCGAAAATGCCGAGTGGAAAATGCATCAGGCGATATGAATAACTGAGAAAAGATATGGCTCCCTCCTTCTGGTACGAAGCCAGAAGCGTGTTGACCAGTATGTTAATACGACCTGCCGAGAGACCGATTATCATCGGCGTCAGCAGTTTCACCACACGTCGCAGACCCTTGTTGAACACGTCGAAGGTTGGTTTGTAGTGGTAGCCAATCTTCCACAACAGCGGGACCTGGATGAACAGCTGGCCGAGTCCTCCTACCAGCACACCTATCGCAAGCGCGTATACCGGCGCATCCAGAAACTTATAGAGCGCAAAAACAGACGCCATGATTCCCAGGTTGAACAAAGCGGGTGAAATCGCTGGAATGCCGAATTTGTCGAATGAGTTGAGCATTCCCATGACCAAAGCTGAAAGGGAGACCAGCAACAGATAGGCAAACATGATCCTCGTGAGCTGAACAGTGAGATGGAATTTCTCCGCCTCCTGCGTGAATCCGTTAGCGGTGATATAAATAATGGCTGGAGAGGCAATTATTCCAAGCAGGACGATCCCGCCAACGACCACGAGGAGGGCCGTAATAACGACATCGGCCAGCTTGAAAGCCTCCTCGTTGGACTGTACGACCATCTTCTCCTTGAAAACCGGTACAAAGGCCGATGACAGTGCTCCTTCGGCAAACATGTCTCTGAGCAGGTTTGGCACTCGAAAAGCGGTCAGAAAGGCGTCAGTGGCCATACCCGCGCCGAAGAAATATGCCATAACTTGTTCTCTGGCAAGGCCAAACACACGAGAGGCCGCGGTCGCGAGTGAAACGACACCAAACGAGCCGAGAAGACTTTTTTTCTTTTGATTACTTATTGACAAATTCAATCCACGTATTATTTTAAGCGTTCATTCTGTTTGAAGATACCGGCTTTATTGAAAGGATAACCAGTGCCGAGTCATAAGTCTTGCGCAAAACGGATGAAGACCTCCAGTCTGGCGCGTGTTCGCAACCGTGCCCGCCGCTCGGAGCTTCGTTCGGCAATACGCGAATTGAGAAACGAGACCAATAAGGAACAGGCAGCCAAGAAGTATCAGGAGGTTGTCTCCTTGCTCGACCGTGCTGCCGGCTACAACCTTATCCATCGGAAGAACGCGGACAGAAACAAATCTCGACTCGCTCTTTTTGTACAGAAACTGGGTTGACAATCTCATTCTCGTTTCGTGAAAAGCTCAAGTGCCCCGCTCTCGGGGCGCTTTCATTTGCAGCCGCCGCCTTGGGCTAACCGAGTACAGACACTCAGCGCTCGCGGTGCCGCAAACGATGCGGGCCGGTGCGGACAAAAACAAACCAATCTACCCGAACCCAGTCAGGGATTCAACTAATAAAATTCTCAGAGATTGAGCAGGTAAATGCGCCCCTGGTAAAATGCGGTCTTCTGGGACTGCTCCCGTAAACCGATCAACTCGCGAAGGAATGTCTCCTTCTCGGATAATGGGATATCGGACATAAGCACGGAGACCGGGAAGTCGATGTGAAGGACACGATAGCTGGGTATAGCCTTGACTATTCTCGGCGGAAACAGCCTGTCGGACTGAGCCGCTTTTTTGAGCTGGGCCAGACCGAAGCAGGGTAGCTCCAGTGTGGCGGTGAACGAAGCTGTCCGCGTAACGTTGCCGGAATCGACCTGATGTCCGATGATCTGCTGGTATCTTCCGACTTTCTCAACCGCGCGAAAAATGTATTCAAGAGGATACGGACAACCGGCCTGGCTGGAATGCCTCAGCCAGACTGTCATTACACTTTGTTGGTCGAAGGTGAATGTCGTCCGCCAGAACTGCTGTTCTAAGTGTGGATCCAATTCGTCGCCGATTACTATCTGATCGGGATGTTTTACCACCAGTCGATGCAGGTCGTCCGGAGTGAATCCCGAAAGTCCTATGCGGGGAATCCGCAGCTCGATCTCAGAATCGGAACAGACCTGAACCGGTAGCTGACTGACTCCGGCGGCAACAAGTATCCGGAACTCCTCCGTTCTATCCAACAGAAGATAGCCGTCGTCGTTGGGTAGACCAGTCACCAGGAAGGGGTGTCGAATCAAAGTCACTTCGGCTAGCTCGTCCGGTGGGCTTCCCCACTCAAAAGGCAGAATCTCGTCTACATCAAGAATTCTCAATCTGGCCAGTATCGTGTCGTCCATAACCGGGCAAAAAGCAAGAGCCATGCCACGTCTCGTTGACCCCGACTATCCCACTACGATTCAACGACTTAAATGTTCCAAGTGTGCGGCTGGATTGGAAGGGGCTGGCTCTGACGTAAGCCCGTGGCGATTTCGTTCACAATTTGTGCAACAACGGTCCTTTGACATACGGGGCTGACTTCACGGCTGGCAATTCAAGCTGGAACGAAAACGGCGGGCGCCCAGGAGCAACCCGCCGTTGGAAATTGACTTTTGCCGCTGCGTCAATTGACGCAACCGGGCACCGGTGCCGGCCCGGGCGGGTTGGTGAAAGAGTACTCCACAAGATAAACTAAGTCACCAATATCGACCGAACAGGAGCCGTCAACATCTGCGGCGTTCATATTTGCCGGTGGGGGACCAGAGACAAATATGTACTCGACCAGCCATACAATGTCGCCGATATCGACAAAGCCATTGCCGTCGATATCCCCCGGCGTATACCCTCCTGATTCTCCGAACACCTGTACAGCATGTGCGATGAGCGCCTGAGCCGAAGACTCCTTGAGAAAATACATTGGGAATGCCAGAAGTATCCGGTTCCCCTGAGGTGTGGGATAGAGTACGCCACATGGCTGTCCTTCGTACGCCGGGTTGTCAGTGAAGGAGTCATAAGTATAAATCACAGTCGCACCCGGTCTCAGCGTGAGTTTGGCTATATTAGGTAATTTGCCAAAAATATTGGTCAGATCAACTTCTACCGATGGCCAGCCGTTCAAGCCGTTGGCGCCGAGAAAGTCGAAGGCAGTGTTCTCGCTAAAGGCAGAAATGCCAAAATCGGTGTACAGAAGGTGGCTGGGACTTACCGTGGAAGTGCTCCAGAAACTGAGAGTCCGGAATCCCGCGATCAACATGTTGTCAGTAAAATCGAGATACCACGCCAGTGAATCCTGACTGTTCTTGATGAGTTTGTTGTTCAGATCGTCGTCGATCCAGAAGATTGATGAATATCTTCCCGCCTTATTGCGGGTGATCGGATCGGTCGCACTTTCAATAGTGTCGAGAGCGAAAGGAGTGGCTCCGAAAATCCGGTGGAAATAATTCTCCTGATTCACCTGCGAAAGCATCGGCGCTGTACTTGCCGTTTCATCAGCCAGCAGTACACCACCGTCGAATGTCGCCGCGTATGCCTCATGCTCTGAGGAGAAATCCGACTCATTCATGTCAGTATCGACCGCAGTGATTTTGTACAGGTAGCTCGTCTGACCTTGCACTGCCACATCGACATAAGTTGTAGCGGTTTCATTGTCACGAATCAGCTGGTACCCGCCCCCGTCATCCCGATAGATTCGGTAAAAGGCTAAATCGGCTTCGTGGTTCGGCGTCCAGGCCAGGTGAATTTCGTGATCAGCCGGTTCGGCCGTCACTCCTACCGGGGCACGAGGAATAACCAGAGGAACCTCACTTCCCTCCACTGAATATATCGCCGGATAGCCGCCCGCGACATCGCCGATAACCGTGAAATAATATCTCTGGCCAGTGGTGAGTCCGTTGACGATCATGGAACAAGCCCCCGGAGGAGCCGGCACAGAATTCGTATACACGCCGGATGTGGTACCATAGTGTACGGTATATGTGTAAGCCGGGTCACAGTTGGTCCAGACAACATTTAACGACTGCCCATCTCCCTCATCTATGATTTGCGCAATCTCCGTCGGATGCGCGGCATTGGCGATAATTCCTACCGACGCAGCCGCAGCTCGGACAACCTCCGTGAAGAACACGAAATTGAGGCGCGATGAGATGTCCAGATTGGTGTGCCAGCCGGCCTGATTAAAGTCGGTCTCGATCTGGTCAACAATGTTGAAGCCCTGTTCGTAAAAAGAGTAATGATCTGAGCTGCTTCCCATGGAAGTAATTACCGGGGTCAGAGTGGTGAGTCGGGTGGCGGCATCGGCGACCAGATCGCGATAAGCGGAATTCGGGCCGCTGGAAATGCTGATCTGTCTGGCGTCTGTCGGGTCATAGGCAACCATATCGAAATTCAACATGACCTCGACATTGGTCCCGTTGTTTGCAAAATCCTGGGCGGCAACTCTGGACCCCACCAATCCGACTTCCTCTGCCGTGAATGCCATGAAAATTACGGTCTTGCGCAGGGGAACATCTTTGAGGATTCGGGCAAGTTCCATCGAAGTCACGGTTCCGGTACCGTTATCATCGGCCCCCGGGGCATACTCGTACGGTCCCGGCGTCTGACCATACGTTATGGAATCATAGTGTCCGCCAATGACGATCACGGCATCAGGTTCAGCATAACCCGGTTTTATCGCCATGACATTGTAGAGCATCCATCCATTATAATAGAAAGAAGGTGTCGTGACATCCGTATAACCCCAATCGTGGAACTTCTGCGCGATCCAATTCCTCGCCGCTATAATCGAGTCGGTGTAGATATACCGAGTCCGAAATGCTTCCAGCCTCGTGTCATAAGCGTAGATGGAATCTTGACTCACCAAATCGGCCAGCGAGTCAGTCGGGAAGTCAGCCACTTGCGCAAGCAAAGTCGCCACTGCCCTTGGCATATAAGTTATGCGGGCGGAAAGATCCGTCAGTGGTGACACCAGCAGGTTATTTTGCTCGGTCAGCGATTTGGCCTCACTGCTACTGAGACGCGCTACCCGCATGCCCCCGCCGATATCCACAGACCCGGGCATACTTGCCTTGTCCAACGCCGACATCTGGTTGATTCTTCCAGGTCGGACAAGATAAGTGGCATACATATCCGCATCGGACATGACCGGTTCAACTTCAAGACCGGCCCTGGTTAGAATTTCAATTTGCTCGGAATTCAACGCGACCAGAAACTGGTTGTCGACTCTGGTAAGGGCATGGTCAGCCGCCTGCCGGAGTACTTCGGCCTGAAATTCATTCTTAAGCGATACGAGCATGATCTCTTCCGACACGGCGGAGCCGCCCCGAAATAAAGCAAGCAGTATGATGACTGCGGACATTATCCTTACAACCATATTACCTCCGGAAATAACTTGTCTTCACAGGTTTTAATAGTTCCAATGCAGGAACGAATGAAGTACCTGAAATCGTGTAACTACATTATCAAATTAGATCAGACTAAGAGGAAGTCAAGACAAATCACGATCCGTTAGAGCTTTATTCCCTTCTGGAACGGTTTGAACTCCACTCTCTTGAATTCCGGCGGTTCGTAGGTGATGTGGATACGATGTCCTTCGGGCATACTGGGATAATCAGCCGTGGATACGAGAGCCTGATTTTCCAGAGGCTTGATGTAACCAATCGCGATTTTGACCTTGGCGGCATGTTCGTCGAGCAGTTTTCTTCGAGCTGTCCCCGGTTTCAAATGCGGTGATTCACCAGTGAAGGCAAAGACAAATTCCGGATTCGACGAGAATACCTGAATCGACGAAATCTGTTGGTCGGTCAGTTTTCCCCTGATAAACTCCATGAGCGCAAAGAAGGCCGCGAATTCCAAATCGATCGGTTGGCCCTCCGTGCGGCACCGAAATAGGATTCCAAAGTCGGGAATGCTGAAAGAGAGAATGCCGTGAGTAAAGCCGTTGGCTTCGAGGTATGGATCAATCTGCCGATTAATCAGCCCGCAAATGTAGCACTTATAAATTCGAGGTGTCTGGCTCATACCCGTTGAGGTGCAACCCCGATGCCACGTCCACGGACGGATCATAATCGCATATAGCTCAACGGGATCAATATCTCCAGCCTGGTGAGGCGCTCTGAAATGATGAAATCCGCTACTCTTTTTGGTCGATGGAATTCATCAATTCCTGCTCGAAATCGTCCCGAGCGCGGATATATTTGGCCGAGGCCGTTGCGTACACTCGCCCATCCTGTCCCGTCGCTTCTCCTTGGGCAAAGTACAGCTTGCCCTTGGTGCCGGTAACCCAACCGGTCAGTTTGATCCTGTCTCCTACCCGGACCGGGGTAACGAAGCGTATTGTTAACTCGGCGGTGACGGCGTAGATTTCCCGGGCCAGAATCGCCTTAATCATGACTTCGTCCAACAGCGACGAGATAACGCCGCCATGATAGATGCCTCGATATCCTTCGAATGACGACGACGCTTCTACTTCTGTCGTCGCCTTTTCTCCATCAAAGTAGAATCGGGCGTGCAAACCATGGGAGTTCCGGTCACCGCAGATGAAGCAATTGGAATACTTGAGAATTTCTTTCATAAAGCAAAAAGTAACAGCTGCGAGCCGCCCTGTCAACTTCACACGCATCAATAAAAAAAGCCCGGCGTGTACCGGGCTTGGAGAATTTTCTAGTTACTGAGACTAGTTTATCGAAGTGCATACGTCGGTCGTGTACCGCCAGGTTGTCGTGCCCTGGGTGACGGTAGCTGACATCGTGCCGTTCGAGAAGGAGAGCGAATACTCCCAGGTGCTCTGGACCGGAGCGCTGTCATCCTTCCGATAGGACATCGCGACCGTGCCGGTAATCGTGCCGCTATTGGGGCAACCCTGCGCCCAACCCACGAATGTCTTGGCAACCTGGAGATCGTTGATATCAGAATTCAACGTGAAGTTTCTCCACACTGTGGAATCTGCGGTTACGTGCTTGGTCTGCACCTGGACCTCATGCTGGCCGGCGATGTTGGCAATTGAATCCTGGAGACCACCGATTGTCATATTGCTGTAGCTGTGCAACTGGGCGTGCGTGACGGCCGTGTCTCCGAAAGTGAACTGCCACTGGTGACGATAGTAGAGGCTGTCGGTATTATTCGGCAGCTGCGTCACCGCGTCGCCTGAGAAGAACTGAACGGAATCACGGAGACGCGATTGAAACGTAGCGCGGGTGCGCGACACGACCACCACATGCCATCCATCGGCGTAAGTCACGCTGACGAGGTCTGAATCCGGCTTCACCGGTCCATAAAAAACGGGGTCGACCCCACCGTCGTTAGTGATGTTTGAAAGATTCTCGAAACCGTTCACAATGTTCACCAGGGTCGAATCCACCATGTTGTCGACCTGGTCCTGAACGGCCATAAAAGCCGGATCAGTCAGGGAACCGGCGGTGCTGGTCGGGCTGTCAGAACCGCACCCGACCATACTGATTCCAAAGGCGGCAAGGGCGAACAAACCGAGGATAGCTGTTACTTTGTGAGAACGCATCGGGCGTCTCCTTTCTCTTAGTTCAACACTCTGCCCAGGGTCTGTCGTCCCGTCTATCTCATCAGAAACACCATTATGGCTTTCTGAATGTGAAGTCTGTTTTCGGCCTGGTCGAACACTACCGATTGCGGGCTGTCCATTACCTCATCGGTGATTTCTCTACCCCGCTCCGCCGGCAAACAGTGCATTACGATAGCTTCCGGACTCGCAACCTCCAGCAGAGAACTGTTTAATTGGTATTTCGCAAGTTTCTTAGCCTTTTCTTCGTACAGATGTTTCTGGCCCATCGAGGCCCAGACATCCGTATAGAGTACATCGGCATCAGCAACCGCTTCTTTAGGATCGGATGTTATGAGGATTCTGCTGTTGGGGTTGGCCTTAGCCCGGGCCAGGATGGTCGGATCGGGCTGACAGTCTTCAGATGTCCCGATACGGAAATCCAACGGAACCAGGGAGGCCAGATTGAGCCAGCTATTGGTGATGTTATTGCCGTCACCCACATACGCGACTTTATATCTCTTCTTTCCCGGAAGATGCTCCAGTACGGTGAAATAATCGCCCAGTATTTGACAGGGATGAACCAGGTCGGTCAGCCCGTTGATGACCGGAACGGTGGCATGCCGGGCCAGGCCCTCGACATCGGACTGCTTGAATGTCCGTATCATTATCATGGCGACATAGCGGGATAGTACTTTTGCGGCATCCTCGATTGTCTCACGTTCGCCGAGCTTGATCTCGTTGTCGGTGACATAAATGGCGCTGCCACCCAGCTCGGCGATTCCCACTTCGAACGAAATTCTGGTCCTGAGCGATGGTTTGGTGAAAATGCAGGCTACTGATTTGTTCTCAAGTGGTCGGGGCGCAATTTGCCTCTTCTTCATATTGCCGCAAAGACCAAAAATCTCATTCAGCTCCTGAGAGCTTAAGTCCGTGATTTGGCACAGTGACCTTGGCATAGTCTCTCCTTATGGGTGCAACTGGCTGGTTTTTCCGTTTATTGCAAATTGGCAGGAATAAAGACGATTTGGTGTCGATTGTCAAGCCGCTTAGGTGTTCACCTGAGGATTCGGTCAGTCGGGCCGACCGACCACCTTGACTGTGCAATCATCGCACATTCGACTTCGGGCAAGGACGAGAGGGCGAACTTTAACGTTGCCTCAAGCAACTCCGTTTCTCATATTGCGTATTCTAAATAGAGACCCCAAACGGTGATAAGAGAATGACCAACAAGAAGAAAGTATTATTCGGCGTAAGTCTGGTCCTCATCGGGCTGATTCTGCTGGGGAACTCGCTCGATATTCTCAGCGTGTCCCTGGGGGACATCCTCCGGTCGCTAGTACCTCTATTCTTCATCGGCCTCGGAGTCTGGTTGATTATTCGGCGGAAGAAAATGGAAGACCGCCTCCGCGCTGAAATTCACATGGAAAGTACGGTTAACGGACGGGGCGCAACGGTGCATTTCTCGAGCGGAAATGATCAATCTTCAGCTTCGATGCATACAGAGGAAAAACCGACTCCCAATACAGGTGCCGATCAAGGCGGCACTGGCGGTCAACAATTCTACTCTTCGAGCAACTACGAGCAAGTATATCAGTCGGCAAGTTCGTTAAAAGATGGCGACGGTAAGTTGAAATACAGCAAGACAATTGGTGACATGAATATCGACCTCAATGCCGTCTCGGTACATGATATTGAGGTTTCGACCGGGGTCGGCGATCTGGAGATCAGACTGAGCGGCGGTGTTCTGAGGGAGGGTTTGAACCGCATCATTATCTCAGGATTTGTCGGGGATATCCGGATATATATCCCCAGAGATATGCCGGTGTTTTCACACTGCTCCAATTTCGTTGGCGATGTAGAGATTATGGGGAAACGGACAAGCGGTTTCGGTAATAATATAGAGTCCCAAACGCCGGACTATGCAACTGCGAGCAAGAAGCTCTACATTGCCTGTAACAGTTTCATCGGGGATATTCGCGTTCTCGGAGTCTAAGCGGCTTGAACCGTCTTGAGGTCCTACAGAATATACCTGCTCAAATCTTCATCTTCAACAATCTTCGAAAGAACTTCGTCAACCATCTTTCCCGTAATCACCACCTTCTTCTTGCTTTTCGGCGGATCATACAGGATATCCTCGAGTAGCGTTGTCAGCACGGTATGAAGTCTGCGCGCGCCGATATTCTCCGAATCGCGATTCACCCGCTCGGCGTACGCGGCAATTCTCTTAATGCTCGCTTGAGCGAACTCAAGGGTGACACCCTCGGAATCCAGGAGCGCCTTGTATTGCTTGACCAACGATGCCTTCGGTTCGATAAGAATCCGCTCCAAATCCTCTTCTGACAGCGAGTGTAATTCCACACGGATCGGGAAACGTCCCTGCAATTCCGGAATCAGGTCCGAGGGTTTGGCGACGCTAAATGCACCGGCCGCGATGAACAGAATGTGGTCGGTATGCACCATGCCGTATTTGGTCGTGACGCCACACCCTTCGACTATCGGAAGGATATCTCTTTGGACCCCCTCGCGACTCACGTCGGGTCCGGTCTTTCCACTATCTCCGACAATTTTATCAATTTCATCGACAAACACGATTCCGGACTCCTGGACCCGTTCAAGCGCATCGGCAATAACGTCATCCATGTTGATCAATTTATTCAGTTCCTCGTTGAACAGGAACTTACGCGCTTCCTTCACCGACATTTTGCGCAGCTTGGTTTTTCGGGGCATCAGGCCCGAGAACATCTCCTGGAAATTAACGCCCAGCTCTTCCATGCCCATCGGGGAGAAGACCTCGACAATCGGAAACTGATTCTGTGGAGTCTCCAACTCCACCTCACGCTCATCCAGTTTGCCGTCCTCCAGAAGCTTGCGAAACTTTTCGCGAGTCCGATTAAGGGAATCCTGACGGCCGGCGACTTCGTCGTCATTGCCAGTCTTCGGTAGCAACGTTGGAGCTACCAGCAGGTCTAACAGTCGATCGAGAGTATGGAACCCGGCTTTTTTCTCCAGATCGCGGGCTTTCTCGAGCTTGACCATATTCACCGCGACATCGACAAGGTCCCTCACCATCGATTCTACATCACGTCCGACGTAACCTACTTCGGTGAATTTCGACGCTTCCACTTTGATAAATGGCGCCGCCGCCAGATCGGCCAGCCGCCGGGCAATCTCTGTTTTACCCACGCCTGTCGGGCCAATCATAATAATGTTATTAGGCATGATTTCGTGGCGGATATCTTCGGGAGCGTGCTGGCGCCGCCATCGGTTGCGAAGGGCTATCGCCACCGATTTTTTAGCTTCGTCCTGACCGACAATGTACTTATCCAGATGGGCTACGATTTCTTTGGGCGTCAGGTAGGCATCGTTCATTTTATTGTTTCCACTGTGATATTTGAGTTTGTGTAAATGCAGATCTCGGCCGCGATCTCAAGCGCTTTGACGGCAATCTTGTCGGCGCTGAGTTTAGGATTCGCTTGCATTAGGGCGCGAGCCGCGGCCAGGGCATAGGGCCCGCCCGAGCCGATGGCGATAATCCCGTCATCCGGCTCAATCACATCACCATTACCGCTAACCAGAAAGATGTGTTCGTTGTCGGTAACCGCAATGACGGCCTCCAGACGTTGGAGTGTCCGGTCGGTGCGCCAGTCCTTAGCCAATTCGACGACTGCTTTGGACATGTTGCCGGCGGACGCTTCGATCTTTTTCTCGAGTAATTCATACAGGGCCATCGCGTCCGCGACCGCTCCGGCAAATCCGGCGAGAATCTTGCCATCGTGCAGTCTACGAATCTTCACCGCCTTGGTCTTCATGACCGTGTCATCGAAAGTTACCTGTCCATCGCCGGCCATCGCCGCTTCGCCCTTATGAATCAATCCGACTATTGTAGTAGCATGATAAGTCATTTTTGCCTCGTCATTTCTTCGTTCCGGAGCGCGGGTGTGACGATTTGTACACCCGTTTCATGGACTCTGCCGTTATATGCGTATACTTCTGAGTGGTAGATAGCGATGAGTGCCCGAGAATCTCTTTTATGAGCATCAGGTCAGCGCCGTTTTCGAGCAAATGCGTGGCAAACGAATGCCTCAGGGTGTGGGGAGTGAAATCCATCCCCTCTCCTTTGCCGAACTGCTTGACGAGCCTGTCGACTGAACGCACCGTGAGCGGTTTGCCGGCCCGATTCAGCAGCAGGTATGGCGTCTTTGCCTGTTTCGCACTCAGGAACAGCTCCCGCTGACTCAGATAAGATCGTAAATCCTCAAGGGTCGCGTCCCCTGTCGGCACGACTCGCACTTTATTTCCTTTGCCAGTGACAGTGATGGTTCCGGCGCTAAGATCTATGTCGCTGAGCTTGATATTCGTCAGTTCTTCTCTTCGTATTCCTGTAGCATAGAGCAGCGCAATCATAATGTAGTCGCGCCAGTACCCATAGCTGCCCTTATCATCGCGAGCATTGCCGTGAGAAAACAGCCGACCCACCTCTTGACTCGGGATGAAATCCGGTATCTTCTGTGCGTACTTCATGTGCGGAAGCTTGAAGATAAACTGCTTTCCGTTTTGTTTCGAGAAGAGATACTTCTGGAATCCCGACAGGGCCGAAATGAATCTGGCCAAAGACCGGTTTCCGACATTAGTTGAGGACCGCTCGCGAAGATACAGTCGGAGAAGCAGGGGATCGTTCTTGGGTGTCGATGGCAACTGCGCATATTGCTTTTCGAGAAACGCCACCCATGAACCCAGATCCCGGCGATAGGCGTCAATCGTGTGCGCCGAATAGCGCCGTTCGAGGCTGAGATCTTTAAGATATCCGTCCAGAAGTTTTGTCAGCATAGCAACAAAGTATCCAAATTCAAAATCCCGGTCAATCAGTTTGATGTACAACAAAAAAACCGGAGCTGGTCGGCTCCGGTTGCAATTCCAGCGAGAAACTTGCCCTCAAGTTGCGGTTTTGGCTTCGACCGGGGCTTCGACTACTTCGTGCTTACATTCCGGGCAACGGTAATATTCACCTTTGGCCTTAGATACTTTAAGCAACATAAACGGGTTGTGACAGACAGGACATTCCCGTTTGGCGGGCATATCCCAACTGGCATAATCACACTTCGGGTAATTCGAGCAACCGTAGAAAATTCTCCGACCTTTAGTCTGTTTCTCCACTATATCGCCATTGCAGCCATCCTTGGGGCATTTGATGCCCAGAGTGATTGCCTTGGTGTTTTTGCAGGTCGGATAGCCTGAGCACGCGAGAAATCGCCCGAAGCGTCCACTCTTGATGACCATTGGGGAGCCGCACTTCTCGCATACCTGGTCGGTTCTTGTCCGCGCTTCTTCTTCGGGCAGCGGGCGAGTAGTCTTACATTCCGGATACGCCGAGCAGGCCAGGAATCGTCCGTTTCGACCCCACTTTATGACCATGGGTGAACCGCACTTTTCGCACTTGATATCCGTCTTTTCTTCCATCGACTTCTTTATCGCCTTCTCTTTGCCCTTGAGACTGGCGATAGTTTTCATAAACGGCTTATAGAATTCCCGGACCACTTTTACCCAGTCATCGGACCCTTCTTCGACCAGATCCAGTTCCTTTTCCATGTCGGCCGTGAACTTGACATTAAACAGATTCGGGAAATTTTCGACCAATATCTTGTTGACCGTAACGCCGAGTTCGGTCGGTTTCAGTTTCCGCTCGGTCAACTCGACATACTTTCTGTCCTTGAGTGTCGAGATGATACTGGCATAGGTCGATGGTCTGCCGATACCGTCGGCTTCCAATTCCTTGACCAACATAGCTTCCGAAAACCTCGCCGGCGGTTTGGTAAACGACTGACTCGGATTCAGCTTCAACAGGTTGAGCGGGTCCCTGACGCTCAGGGTTGGCAGGTTGGTCATGTCACCATTGCCATTGCCATTTTCATCCGGCTCTCTTTCTTCGTGATAAATCTTCAAGAAGCCGTCGAACTTGATCGTCTGCGAAGTCGCCCGGAAAGTGAATCGCCCGGCTTCGATATCTACAGTAACGACGTCATAGACGGCCGGCTTCATCTGCGATGCCACAAAGCGATTCCAAATGAGTGAATAGAGTTTGTACTGTTGGGCGGTCAGATGCTTTTTGACCGTCTCCGGGGCGCGATCCAAATATGTCGGCCTGATTGCCTCGTGCGCATCCTGAGCACCCTTCTTCTTGCCGTACTGATTCGGATGCGGTGGCAAATACTCTTTGCCATAAGTTTCGGCAATATACTTACGCGACGCCGTCAGTGCCTCGGCAGCGATACGGGTGGAATCGGTACGCATATAGGTGATTAAACCGACCGGCCCCTCCTTACCCATATCGATACCTTCGTAAAGCTTCTGCGCAATCGACATGGTTACTTTGGTGCTGAATCCGTATTTTTTTGCCGCTTCCTGTTGAAGCGTTGACGTAATAAACGGGGCGGCAGGATTTTTCGTGCGCTCAGAGGTTTTGACATCGGCAACGGTATAATCCTGCTTTTCAAGTTCGGCGAGATACTTTTTGACATCCTTCTCGGAGTCAATGACCATCTTTTTCGCGCCGGTATCTCCAGGCTTTACGACCGTCTTGTCGTCGATCTTATATAAGCGGGCCGAAAACTTTTCTTTTTTCTTGGTTTGAAGGTCGGCAAGTATTTGCCAGTATTCCTGCGGTTGAAAAGACGTAATCGCTTCTTCGCGCTCACAGATGAGACGCAGGGCGACGGATTGTACGCGACCAGCCGAGAGATTGCGGGCGACCGTGCTCCAGAGAAACGGTGAGACCGTGTAACCGACAATTCTATCAAGCACGCGCCGCGCCTGTTGGGCGTTGACCAGATTCATATTAATGTCGCGCGGGTTGCCGATCGCCTCGATCACCGCAGACTTGGTAATCTCATTAAAGGTCACACGAACAATCTTCGCCTTGCTGCCCTTCTTGAGGCTATTCGATACGTGCCAGGCGATGGCCTCCCCTTCGCGGTCTGGATCGGGGGCGAGATAAATCGTATCCGCGCCCTTCGAAGCCTTCTTAAGATCGTTGATGACCTTTTCCTTGCCCTTGATTACCAGATACTCGGGTTCGAAATCGTTTTCCGGGTCGACGCCGAGTTTTGACTTGGGCAAGTCATGAATGTGTCCGATCGTGGCGAGGATTTCAAAATCCTTGCCCAGAAATCGTGACAACGTTCTGGTCTTCGCGGGTGACTCAACGATGAGCAGGTTCTTCGCCATACAATTCCTTTTTTAACTCAGTGGCCGCAATGTATTGTATTACATCGATTCCGGACGGCCAAACTTTACCCTACCTTCGATAAGATCTTGAAGTGCGACCATAGTTATCTTGCGCGGCTCGATCTCGATCGCCGGGTTCTCTTCCATCTTCTCCAGTGCCTTTAAGCGCTTGAGATTCAACCACCTGGCGTGCTGCGACGCCACAATGACGGCCTGATAACGGTTCAATGTCAACTTGTCTAATTCTTCGACATGTACATCGTGCATCCCGGTCTCCTTTTTATTTTACAAATCACCTTGTTAAACTAATAATCGAGTGATTTGTTCCTCTTTCATATTTTCGGTACGGCAAGTGTGTGACGTGACAATACTTAGGACCTCGCCAACAGCTGTGTTGAGATCATCATTAATAACAGCATATTCAAATCTATCGTACAATCTGATTTCAGCTTTGGAATTCTCGAAACGAACTTTCAGTTGCTCTTTTGTCTCAGTACCGCGCCTGCGGAGTCGGCGACGGAGCTGAGCGATCGACGGCGGCAGGATGAATACAGTAACGGCCTGCGGATATTCCTTCTTCAGTTTGAGCGCGCCCTGAACATCAACATCCAGCACCATCACGCCGCCACCGGCGAGAACCTTTTCAAGCGGCTTGCGCGGCGTTCCATAATGGTAGAGATGCACCTGAAAGTGTTCGGCAAAGAAATCCCTGGCGACCAACTCGGCAAACTGCTGTTCCGACACGAAATAGTACTCTCTTCCATCTTTCTCATTTGGCCGTTTCTGACGAGTAGTGTAAGACACGGAAAACTGCCATCCTGCTTTACGACGGCTCGGCGACAGGAGGCGTCGACAGATCGATGTCTTGCCGCCGCCGGAAGGCGAAGATATAATGAGGATGTTGCCGGCTTTACGTTTCATGAATCCACGCGAACTGGACGAGCTTATTCCACATTTTGGACCAGCTCGCGAAGTCGCTCTACTTCCTCTTTGATACTGATAACAGTTGTCGAAATGTTTATGTCAGAACACTTTGAGGCAATGGTATTAGCTTCCCGATTGAGCTCCTGCAGAAGGAAATTGAGCTTCTTTCCAGCCGGTTCATCGACTTTGAGAGTGCTCTCATACTGCTCAACATGGCTCAGGAAACGGGTACATTCTTCAGTGACGTCGGTCCGCTCCGCCATCAGCGCGATTTCTGCTTCGAGTCTGGTTGGATCTGCTGCCGAATCGTTTGTGAGCTCCATAATGCGTTTGTTCAACTTCTCCCTGAACTTTTCCACGGATCCAGCCGAGAGCTCTTCCACTTTCTTAACCTGTTCGGCGAGTATCGTGAGGCGCTTTTTCATATCCTTAGCCATGACCTCGCCCTCTTTCCGGCGCATACTGAGCAGATCGTGTAAACTCTTTTCCACAACTTTTTTCAGCGAAGCCCAGATTGCGTCCTCATCAATACTCTCGACCTCAGGCCGCGTGACATCGGGCAGAAGCAGCAAATCACGCAACTCTATGTCCGAAGTAACCTTGAGCTCTTTCTTCAGGGCCTTCAATTGCTTGAGATACGCCGCCGCGGCCACCTTATTAATGAGGTACTTATTAGGACTGCCGGCCGGTTCTTCGAAACCGACATAAATATTTATCTTACCGCGACTTAACATCTGACCGACCAGCTCCCGAATACGGGGCTCAATCGTGAAAAATTGGCGCGGAAGCTTCGTCGAAATCTCCAGAAATCGATTGTTCACGCTGGATATCTCAACAATGAACTTCCCTGCCTTGCCGGAATGTTCCGACTTCCCAAAGCCGGTCATAGAATTCATAAGACTCAACCCTGTTAAAAATTAGGCTAAAAAATAGAGAATGAACGGTGTTTGTCAACTGATATTCCGCCGAAATCGGCTCAATGAGCCTCTTTTACGGCTTCTTGTGATATCTTTTGGTCATCAAGTCGGAAACGGGCAGTCGAATCGACGCCGGTTCGTGCCGAAGTCGATAGTCTCTTCAGCACCGAATGAATGCGCCGGGCTGATTTTCTTATTGTCAGCATCTTCTGTGTGAGTTCGCGATCAGTGCCGGTAACCTGCTCCAACACGAGTTCTACAGTACCAAGGATGCTCATCAGCGGATTGTTCACTTCATGTTCCAACACGCCTGCTGCAAGACCGAGCGATGCGGAATTCGGCACAGGGGGCGTCCCGATATCAGGTTGCCCTGATGGCACCTCCGACTCGCCGCGCCTTTGTAGCTTGTTGATGATACGTGGAATGACGAGATGAAAACTTGGGTCCTTGAATAGAAGCTCGTCGGCGCCGCTCTCCAAAATAGTCCTGGCCACATCTTCGGTGATATCACTCGCCATTGCCACAATTCGCACATTGCCATCGGCACGGCTCAATGAGCGAATGATTTCAATTCCATCAGCAGCGGCGGTGTCCAGATCGACGACAGCTATTTGGATGTCGCCGGTGCGAAGCACGCGCATTGTCTCAGCCGCGGTCCGTGCATGAAGTATGACCGCGCCGCAAACGCGATGATAGAGTTCTCGTTCGATCAACAAACTCTGATACTTGGTTGGCTCTACGAGAAGAATCTTAATCTGTTTATCCACCGTTGGTGGCCTCCATTCAGATCAGGCGATAGGGAAATCGATCTCTACAGCAATCCCGTCGTTATCCACCGGTTTGATTGCGACCTTTCCGCGCATGAGCTCGATCAATTTCCGGGTGACGGCAAATTGAAGCTTCTGTGCCGATGAATGGCTGTCGGACGTAACACCCACCCGACTGAAACTCATGATTCCTGCAAGCTGGTCCCTGTCAAGCGAACTGGTCCGGTGAGTAACGCTCAGGTAGCATCGACCCTCGGCAACATGAGCTTCAACACTCATATTCGCCTTCGGTCCGTCGTTGTGGAGTATGGCAAGAGAGAGCACGTGATGCACTACTTCGGTGAGCACGCGGCGGCACGCCGCGATCTTGGGCAGGTGCGTATAGGTACAGGTAATGGCCATTTCCGGAAATTCCGCCAGCAGTTTCTTGAGGACCCCGTTGACCAGCAGGTTAAGATCAGTGGTCTCCGGGTGTGCTGAACCGGAGGCCATGCGCAGGAGCTTGGCCAAACCTTCGACCGCCGCCTGCATCTGGGTCAACTCTTCATTAAGTTTGCTAAGCAGCTGATTTCCATCGCTGCCCAGACGATCCAGGAATTGATGTGATATTTGCTCGGAGATGCCGGACGACGTGGCGAGCGACTCCCGCAAATGCCGCATCACCCCAAACCACATCCGTCGATCCGAATATACCGGGTCGGCCGGATCAGACGGCGAAGTTTCAGGAAGGAATACAAAACAGGCGGTACGGTCCGAGGCCGATTCTCCGAACTTCATGATATTGGCAACGGTGTACTCCTGCTCTCCGATTCTCAACCGGACTCGGAGATCGGTCTCGTGGTCGGAAGGGTCATTGGAATTAATGAAGTCCGCAATTGAGCCGGCAATCTGCTCTTTGTTCGGATCAGGAAGCGCTCGGAGAAAATTCATGTAATTGCTGTCCAACGCCTCGCGCTGGACAAACTTGAGCATCGACGGGTTGTATCCAACAATGGTGCCTTCACTGTCATTCAGGAAAGCGGCAATGCCAAGCGAGTCGAGAAACCCGATAGTGAACTTGATATCAAACGACTCTTCCGTATCAGTGACTTCGGCGCTCCGGGCTGTCGCCAGGTATGACACCAATCGGAGCACCAATCTGGCCGCGGCGATCGACTCATGCGCCTGTTGGGAGTCGAAATCATCGGCGAAAACCAACCGTAGCAGATGTCTGGTGCCATCGGACATCTCGAACCTGGTGACAAATTCGTTCGGAGCCGTACCGACCGACTCAATTATTCGTTGTACGGAGACTCCATCGATGAATGAATACTCCTGCCCCGTCTCAGCGACTTTTCTATGCATCTCGGTCAATTCCGGGACCGCCTGGTACACGACGTCGGCGCTATTTTCGTCACTGGCCACCGAGCGAGGCTCCAGTTTGTCATCCTGAATCAAGTACAGACAGGCCATGCGAGCGCCAATGTACCGGCGAAGTATTTGAAGGATCGGCTTCCAGTCTCGCAAGTTATCGAGTCCGATTATCTCACTCAACAGAGAATCATAATAGTGGGATTTCGCGGAGTCGTGAGGCGGCGCACCTATGAATGACGCCGGATCGATGACCATCTGGAAGTTGACTGGATTGCCGGCAATGAAATTCAATGACACGATTACTCTCGCGGTAATGTGTTTCTTGTTTCGCGAGAGTAAAGTCAGCGTGGTGATATCGTAGAAAGTCTCGTAGTGATTGCGCTGGGCGAGCAGCTGTTCGATTAGTTTCTGCGAGGGTTCATCGAGAAACTCGATGATATTCTTGCCAAAGAGATCTTCTTTGGTGAGTCCGAGCAGGTGTTCGGTCCGTTCATCGATATAGACGAATCTTCCTTTGAGGTCGATCTTACAAACCGCGCAGCGTTTGAATCCAATTTCGCTGTGGGACTGCTGGACGCTCATAATCTGGTTTCAATCGGACTTCAGTAGTTTAACATGGTATGTTCGCCGATCGGTGTCGACCACTGCTATGTACACCCCGGCAGCCACAATTTCGCCTGATTGATTGCGGCCATTCCACTTGGTCACACTCACAGTATCGGCATTCGGACTAAAATTATTGACTTTTTCCCACACGATTTCTCCGGCAATGTTGTGAATCGTCACACTGTTAACGTGGCCGGCGGATGACTTGATGTAAATATTGACTGACTGGCTGAAGGGGTTGGGACCCGCGAAAACGTCGGCCGGGCTTTGGCCAAATATCAGAATCGTAACATAAGCGGTGTCGGCGAGATCACCGTAGGACAGCACAAACCCAAGTTGACCGGCAATCCCGTTGAGGTCGGCCGGTATGATTCTAAGTATACCGGAGCCATCGCCATTGTCCGAAAATAACGCCCAGACAGGCAAATCGAGTCCGGTGATTACGGGTGGTTCGGGCGATATGCCTACCGTACGGATATCTACAAGAATCGTATCCTGGGACATAAGCGAAAGCGTGTCAGGCAGATCAAGCCGAAGCAATCTGGCGGCGTCGGCGGCATTCACAATGCCATAGCCGAAATTGTTGTCCGGGGCGCCAGCCTGACTGGCCGTGGCTTTGACTAACTGAAAGTACTCGGCGGCGGTCAAAGTTGTGTCGTATTGAAACGCCAGGGCGGCGGCCCCGGCCGTAAGAGGAGCCGAAAATGAGGTCCCGTTCGCCCGAGTATATCCGCCTGACTGGTCCGAAGACCAAACATAGGAGCCATAATTGACCACATCCGGCTTAATTCGACCATCGGCGGTCGGACCGGGAGAAGAAAAGGCCGCCAGAGAGGAATCCGAAGTAGTGGCGCCGACCGCCAGCACGGAATCGCCATCGGCCGGAAACACAATATGCGGCCAGTCAAATGTACCCCGCTCGTTGCCTGCGGAATTGACTACGAGTATATTCTTGGAAGCCGCTATCTCGGCCGCCTGCGTTATTAGGGCGGTGTGGCCATCCATCTGCGAGAAAGTGTAGCTTCCGCTGTCCTGAAAAGTTGTGTAGCCAAGCGACGAACTGATGATATCGGCTCCGAGTGAATCAGCCCATTCGGCGGCGGCAATCCAATTGTACTCTTCGATTTTTGTTTCGGTGCTGTAACAAGTGATTTCAGTCTTCGCCAACAGGAAATCCGCGCCGTAAGCTGCTCCTATCAACACCCCCGGAACGTACCCACCAATCACACCGAGAGTCAGAGTCCCGTGGAAGGTCTGATAGTTGTTGTGATTCAATTCAACGGATGGGTCGCAATCAATCCCGTCCACGGTGGTATCACTATTGATGAAATCATAGG
The DNA here is from genome assembly GCA_964371785.1 of uncultured Ignavibacteriales bacterium. Classification (GTDB taxonomy): domain Bacteria; phylum Zixibacteria; class MSB-5A5; order GN15; family FEB-12; genus CAVQCT01. Next base: position 263,821 of record CAYJOL010000001.1, read on the forward strand.
TATCGATTATGCGGGTGGAGTCGAATGCCGAATGATGGATGTCGAATCCCGAATCGAACATGGCGACTCGCACCCCTTTGCCGCTTAATCCGATCTGGTGCAGCCTGGCTGCGTTCATGTAAGCGATCTGGTAACCGGAGAGACCGTAATCAAGCGCCGAGACACGTGACGGCGGCTCCACCTTGACTGGAGGCGTGACGCTCGGCTTTGAACGCACATACACGTTGACAATATCAATGTAACGCACAGACGAAAGCGCTTCCAATTCTCTTACACCTTCGGGCGACGCCGCCACCGCCACAGCGCGAAGCCATTTCGAAACCGCAAGCACCTGGGCACCGGCCGTCCTGATGGAGTCGATCACAGAACTTCTTATCGGGTAGTCATGAGAGTCCAGAAGGTATGAAGTTGCATCGACTTTTGCCCTGCGGTGTTTAGCGGCCGCTGTCAAAAAGACATTCTGCGGGTCTGCCGCCGAACTGTCCAAAAACAACCAGTACTCGCCGAGCGTTGATGGCGCCTGTTTGGCCAGCTTGATCTGAGCGCGCAGGCTTAGTTTACCGGCCGCCTGCCCATGCACGTTTATTCCGGCAAGGGTAGCTGCCAGGAATAGGAAAACATATATCCGTGATTTCATCGAAATTCCTTACCGTCACAACTTCCTGAAACCGATAAACAGGTCGGGCGGGTCTTGATACTTGAAACGAATCGGCATGAAGAAGTAGTAGTTGTTGAAGCGGTCTTTGTCAAAAAGATAGTGGTGCGGGTCAAGAAGGATTGCGACAGGTCTTCGGCTAAGCATCTTTCCAAAGGCAAAAATCGAATCCTGGGCAGTAAAGACGTCGTGTTTGAGGGTATCAAACAACGTATCCCCTCCCTCTGTCACAAATCCTATTTCCAGCGGCATGATAATCTGGCCATGGTTCGTCAGCCGGTATTTAAGATCAAACTCTTCACCCTTCTTCTCGGACCTGGCGTCATAGACACCGAAGTCATAGCTCTTCGTTGTATCCGACCACTCCGTCCAAAACCAGTCAAGCGGTAAGGCGGCGACCGAATCGACAGACGTCTCGAACTGGTCAAGAGATACCGGGCCGCGCAGATTCTTTTGCGCCAGCTCGCCCAGAGAGCGCCAGACTGTAGAGTCCCCCACGACGAATCGGAGCATGTATAACAAACCAGGGAATTTTCGCGCGACGTAAGCAGGGTATGCGCGAAGCATACGCACATCGTTTCTGATATAGCTGTCTGCGATCGACGGCGCAGGCATATAGGGGTTAAAAAGTCGATTATCAGTTCGGTAGATGCGGGAGACCACTGACTTGCCTTTCATCCATCCTTCGTACTTGTCGAGCAACTCGAGTGACTGGATGCCATACTTTCGATTCAGCATCATCGCGGCAACATAGTATGTCACCCCTTGTTCAAAAAATCGGGACACCCCGTTGTCCTGGTCGCCCTGCCCGAACCAGCATCCGGCTATCGAGACGGCCAGCGCGGTTTTCAGGGCTTCAGACTTCATGTCTCGGGGCAGGATGATAAACTGAGGATCCGGCTGTGAAGGTTGGTTGGTATCAGCCGCGACAATCACCAGTTGCGGGTGGGGAAAATTCCCAAGTTCGGACTGATACTCCCGAATCATGTCTCGGGTGAACCTGGCGACCGAATCGGCCCAGGAGGTCTTCTTGCGGTCATTGTAGCAGACCTCGATCATTGAGTTGCCCACAAAGGCTCTATCCTGCTTGAACGACGGCATCACGACAAAACTAAACAGAGCCCGATCCTTCGAAGTAAAAGCGTATTCTTTGAGTCCATTTTTGTATTCGGGACGATAGCTCTCCCCATCGAGACCCCTGTCAAATCGGTTCGTTACGTCAATGAATATGGAATCATCATTTGGCTTCGGGGGGAATCCATAGAGTTCCTTCTCGTTTAGCAGCTGACCGGCGCAGGCTATTTCATACGAAGTATCGATAGAGAGCAAGATGTTGTAATCAGCAGGCGCTGTTGGCGGATTATTCCACCACAGATACTGGTCGGTGACCCAACCTGAGTCTGTGCAAATACAGATTCTCGGATACCAATCATCGAGCTGCCAGTACTTTTTCTTTGGTGAAGACTCAACTGGGAGCCGGGATTCGAAAGCGGATAACAGATATACCATCTGTCCCGGAGCGACCGGAGCGGGCAGCTTGATTTTCAAAATGCTGTTGTCATAGACCATGTCCGATGAATCGACGCGAATGCCGAACGCAAGTAGCGAGTCAATGTGTATATATCCTCGGCTCGTACTTTTGAGATTGTGAACGGTACTGTCATCGCTTGCCAACAGACGACGGTCGAGCAGGCTTCCTTTCTCCCAGGCGTTCAGATCAAGTCGAAAATACAGCTCATGGAGGGTGTCCGAAGTGTTATTAACGTAGTTGAGTTCCATGTCCGTGCGTACCAGAGATGACTCAGGAATGACATGAACGCGCATCGTGTAGGCGGGGTCCGGTGTCTGCAGCTGCCATTCAGGGACCCGTTCGAGAGTACGGTCAACAGAATTGGCCCGACAAACCATTAACGCCAGTACAAATATGCAGATTCCGATCTTTTTCATGTTAAAATGACCCTTGCAAGAAATTCTTTTGTTCGTTGATTCTTTGGGTTAGCAAAAAACTCCCTGGGTTCACCTTCCTCGATAATCCTGCCACCGTCGATAAAGACTATCCGGTGTGCGACCTCTCGCGCAAATCCCATCTCATGTGTCACCACAAGCATTGTCATTCCTTCGCGCGCCAGCTGTTTCATGACTTCGAGCACTTCCCCTATCATTTCGGGATCAAGGGCGGATGTTACCTCGTCAAATAGCATGATCTTCGGGTTCATTGCAAGCGCTCTTGCAATCGCCACCCGCTGTTTCTGCCCGCCGGACAGCTGTCCCGGGAAGGCATCAAGCTTATCTCCGAGCCCGACTTTCTTTAACAGACTTGCCGAAATCTCCCTCGCTTCCTCAGCTGACCGCTTTCGGACTACCCGCTGGGCGAGATTCACATTATTGATAACCGTGAGATGCGGAAACAGATTGAACTGTTGGAACACCATACCTACTTCGAGCCTGATCTCGTGAATGTCGACGTGCTTGCTGTCAATCCTGTATCCATCGATATCTATTTCTCCAGCCTGGATATCCTCAAGTGCATTTAAGCACCTGAGCAGAGTTGATTTTCCTGATCCCGACGGACCCAGGATGACCACCACCTCTCCTTGCTCGACACTCAGACTGAGATTGTCAACAGCTGTGATCTCGTCGAATTTACAGGTAATATTTTTTACTTCAATGATCATGGCGCGATGTTCCAAAGCCGTGTACGGCAAATTTCTTTTCGATCCGGCGGACAAGTCTGGTCAATGTGAGGGTCATAGCAAGATAGATAAGACCGACTACGAGCCAGGTCTGAAAATCAAGGAAACTCTGACTGGTGTACTGGCGGCCCGCCTGGGTCAGTTCTCTGAGACCTATTATCGAAACCAACGATGAGTCTTTCAGGCAGGCGATGAACTCGTTGGCCCCCGGCGGCACCACTATGCGGAAGGACTGCGGCAGGATTATGTAGCGCATTGTCTGCCACCGCGTCATCCCCAGAGACATCGCCGCTTCGTGCTGGCCATAATCAATAGCTTCGATACCGGAGCGGAAGATTTCGGCCATGTACGCTCCGTAGCATACGCCCACCGCAAGGACACCTGCTGTAAATCGATCCAGATTGGCAAGCTTTCCAAGACCGAAGTAGAAGAAGAAAATGAGCACGAGTAAGGGAATCCCCCGCAGCACGTTGATGTAGGCTCCCGCAATCCATCGAATAAGTCGATTCTCTGAAATCCTCGCTACGCCAAACACCAACCCGAACAGCAGCGCGATAAGATAAGAAACGACCGATATAAGGATAGTCCAGTGGACGACCTGAATCAGATAGAAAAAGATGCGCCCCAGAATGCCAAACTGATTAGCCAGCCAGTCCATCCGGGGTCCTTACGCTGTCTGCCTGTTTACGGGAGCTGACTTTCATTTACTTCTTTTTGAACAGATTATTGATAAGGTCCTTCGTCTCATCCTTGACATTGCTTCCCAGATTCTTGCTGATTGCGGCATAATCTACTTCGAACTTAGGCTCAGTCATCGTCCCGCCGAATGCGATCGGCAGTTTTATCTGATCGACCGACTTCTCCGTCAGCATCCCGGCCAGGTCGCCCAGAACGCCTTTCTTCGAGAGGAGCTTCTGGGACCATTCCCGGGATAAGAGTATTGAGCCGGAATACTGGATATCGCCATTGAATGCGTAGAAACCGCCAATTTCGATATCTCCCATATCGCCAAGTCTTGTTTTGAGATTATCAAGTATCACCTTGCCGTCTTTGACCGAGACTTTCGTAGCAAGGTTCCTTAACGATTGCTCTTTGTCGAACGGCTGGCCTATTTTCTCAGCTAAACTCGACAAAGCAGTATACACGACTCCCGTTGTAACCAGCTTTGCCTGTCGCATGTTGCCGTCCGAATTCATCGTCAATGAATTTATAAAGTCCGTGCGTTCCCACCCGTTTGCGCCGTAGGTTCCATCCATATCGATCTTTCCGAATACATAGCCACTGATCGGCGCGAACCGCTTCATGAAATCATCGACTTCCACCTGGGTGGCGTCGAACTTACCTGAATAAACGGGATTATTGAAATTGCTCAGATCGACGGTGGTGGTGCCGGTAATATCGCCCGTGTACACCTTACCGGTAACGTCATAACACTCAATCTTCCGATCGTATATCTTCACTTTGCCGTCGATATTCGTGAAGTCTACTTTCGTATAGACGAGGGTATCCGCATGGAACGTCCCACGGCCATCGATATCGGGGAGAATAATCGCCGAAACGGAATCCTGTACTGCGGTGGCGCTCTCCTGTGCCGTTCCGGGCGATGCCTCGGGGAACAGCTTATCGACATCGAAATGGTGAGAATTCAGCGTGAAGAGAAACATCGGCTTCTGCATTTTACTTCGATCGATATCTTTAAGCGGTAACAGATATGGGAATGGGTCAATCAGCTTGCCGTTAAACGAGGCATCGCTGGAAACGAACCGAACATTCATCGATTTTACCGCGATCGTGTCAGGGAATACGCCCAGATCGGCGTCAAAATGTTGGATCGGCTCCGGGAGCAGGCTGTCGTTGTACGCGCCATCGCTTATACTCACCGTGCCGCGTGGTTTCAAACCGGTGTAATTGGTCAAGGTCCCTGATAACCGCATATCCATCGATAATTTCCCCGATAGCTGCGGATTGCCTTTCGGCGGAAGCATCGCTTTGAGCACTGCCAGGTCGAGGTTCCCTTCCAGTCTACCATCGATGGTCGGAGAAATCTTCTTCTTACCCAAAGAGTCGGCCATAAAATATGGCACGATATCATTGAGCCGGCCATCGAATGCCAGAGATCCCGATTTGGTAGCCATAGTCAGCTTCTTGACACTGACCAGACGGTTGTCGAAGTAAACGTCGACGTCAAATGAGGTGACTGGCTCGAGCATGAATTTGGCGTCATAACTGCCGTTGGTGATCGCAAGATTACCGGAGAATCCGATATTCTCATAGTCTTTAACTCTCCCTGAAATCTTCAGATCGAACCGCGCGTCACCTGACAGTTTCTGATTGTATTTTACCGGAAGGAACGGTTCCAGATAGACCAGATTCAAGCCGCCGGCCAGTTCGCCGTTTACAGTAGGATCAGAGAAATCATCGACCACCAGATGAGCCTTGACCGGCTTACCGTCGAAATTACCATCCTCGATATTGAGTCTCAGGTTATTATTCTTGACGTCGATCACCGCTTTCTTTATCTGCAGCTGGCCCGGAATCTTCTTGTGGGCGACATCGAGCGAGCTGAAGGTTGCGGTACCGAAATAGGTCAAGGTATCGACTCGATCTTTATCATAATCGATATCCAGATTAACACCGAAACTTCCATTGACCTGGAATTCCTTGACAGTTTCCAACTTTTGCGGCGGGACGAGACTCAACAGATCAGCGACCGCGATGTTATCTGAGGTTATCGTAACACGGCTTTTCATCGCACCGATCGGATCCGTCACTTCGCCTTTGAGCCCAAAGACGAGTTTGTTGGCTTGCAGCTCGGTGTTTTCGAACGAGAGCAGTCGGTCGCCGGGATTATATTGAAGGTTATACGTCAACCCGAGCGCAAGCGGCGGAAACGGTTTATCGGTCGCGATCAGGAAGGTATCAACCGAAAGCTTACCGGCAGATTTGTAGTATTTATTCTCGGGAGTAGTGAGAGTCGTCGACAGATTGAGGTTTCGCAGGGCAAAGCTGATATGACTGCTGTCGTCCTGGTAGGATAGATTACCTTTGTTGATGTCGAGTTGGTCGAACGATACGACCGCCGCCGCCGCGACCATCTGCTCAGGCGTGGCCTGCTCGACCACTTGCTTTGGGGCCGCGCTAGCCAGGCTGGGAAAGGAGTAGTTGGTGCTCCCGTCGGCAAGTTTAAGCAGCCTGATATCGGAACCGTTTACAATCAACCGGTCGATGTGAAATTCGCCGTTTATCAACGGCAGGATACTCAGCTTGACATCGATATTATCAGCCTTCAGCATCTCTCCCGGTATGCCGGTCGGATTACTGATTGCTACTCCCCCGAGTTTGACCCCAAGTCCGCCCCAGATAGAGACAGCGGCGTCCTGGATGGCAATTGTCCGTCCAAGCTGTGCGCTTCCCTTTTCAATCACCATCTGCTTGGCTTTTTCCACCGGGAAGAACATCCATAATGCGATTGCTGCCAGCACGATGACGACTACGACGATACCGGCTATCCAGCCGGCTATTCTCAACAGCCTTTTCATATCCTCTCAACTCTTTCGATCGATAGTTTGCATCATATCAGTCTAACAAGAAACCTCCCGGCAAGCAATTAAAACGACCGTCGGTTTACCGGCAGACTTAGCTGTTTATACCGTCAGCGAGTCGCCCGGTTTAAGGATAACGACTTCAGAACCCTTTACCAGAGACGCAAATCTCTTCGGGTCGGAGTGAATAACATCGAATGTATCATAGTGAAATGGAACGACCGTCTTCGGGCGCAAAAACTCGACCGCCTTCACCGCGTCTTCAACACCCATAGTGAAGTTGTCGCCGATAGGAAGAAAAGCCAGGTCGATCTTGTTCATCTCCCCTATCAGCTTCATGTCGTAGAATAATCCCGTATCGCCGGAGTGGTATATGACTTTGCCGTCGATGGTAACGAGGAAGCCGACTGGCGGGCCGGTATAGCGCGACGCCTCGGGTCCATAGCCGCCGCCGTGATGCGCGATTGTCAGCTTGACACGGCCAAAATCAAAGTTAAAACCTCCCCCAATATGCATTGGGTGGACCTTGCAGCCCTGTGACCCGCACAAGTTTGCCAGCTCAAAATTGGCAATAATGGTCGCCTTGTTGCGTTTCGCTATTTCAATTCCGTCTCCGATGTGGTCACCGTGGCCATGACTGACGAGCACATAATCCACCTTGATCTCGTCCGCTTTAACGGGAGATTTTGGATTACCGCTGATAAACGGATCGATAATGAGCTTATACTTGCTGTTGCTGATAGTTACACACGAATGGCCCAGGAATCTCACGTCGACCATACCATCTCCTTCCTCTGAAAGATGTCAGACATTCGAGGTACGCCAACCTTGAATATCTTGAATTTTCCATACCTCTCGTTATTTATAACCTGTAACAGGCAGGGCTGTCAAGTGTGCCGGAGCAGGCCTTGTGGCCGCCAATTATTGACCGAGAATCGACTGGTTAGTCAAAAAGAAGTGATGAGTGGTAATGAAAGATTGAGAATGCGTCAGTTCGTGGCTCACGCCGGGGAAATCACACGATCAGTCCGCCGCCGAGAACTAGGTCGTCTTCATAGAGAACGACTGACTGCCCCGGGGTAATCGCGCGCTGTCGGTCCAGGAATGTCGCCCGGACAGTACCGTCCGGCAGCGGTGTAATCGCGGCGCGAGCGGGTTCATGGAGGTAGCGGATTTTTACCATGGCTTCAAAGGGCTGATTGTCGGGCACCCGGCTTATCCAATTTAACTTCTCCGCCACCAATTCTGATTTGAACAACGAGTCATTTTCCCCGACGATCACCCGGTTGTTCCCGAGGTCGATCCTCTGAACATAAAGAGGCGTAGGATATGCGATCCCGAGTCCCTTGCGCTGGCCAATCGTGTAGAACGGCGTTCCCTTATGCCGCCCCAGCACCGTGCCGTCTTCGAGCACAATATCCCCGGACGCATACTGTTTCCCCCGCTTTTGTTCATACTCAGTCAAAAAGCGTCGGTAATCGTTGTCGGCCACAAAGCAGATTTCACGAGACTCGGCCTTCTCGGCCGTACGAAGATTGTATTTGCGGGCGATCTCCCGGACTTCGGACTTGAGCAATCCCCCCAGGGGCATGATAGTTCTGGCCAGGGCCTCCTGCGTTACGCCCCAGAGCACATAAGACTGGTCACGAGTCGCATCCACGCCCTTGCGGATTCCGTAACGGCCATCGGGCATTCGCTCCACGAACGCGTAATGACCGGTGGCGATATACTCACAACCGACTTCCAGCGCCTTGCGCAGAAACTCATTCCATTTCACCTCGGAATTACACCGAACACACGGGTTGGGAGTTCGTCCATTTTCATATTCTTCCACGAAATTATTTATGACGGTGTCATGGAAATGCCGCGACATGTTGAGAACGTAGAATGGCGCACCGATCGCGTCACAGACCATGCGACAATCAGTAATGGAATCGATCGTACAGCATCGGCCGTCTCTGTAAATATCGCCACCGACCTCGACATAGTCCCAGAGTTTCATGTGGGCACCCACCACGTCATACCCTTGCTCCTTCAAGAGAAACGCGGCGACCGATGAGTCTACACCGCCCGACATGGCGACCAATACTTTTTCTTTCATATTTTTCTATTCACACAAAAGGGTCGCGAACGACCCTTTTTGGCTGAATCGTTCGTATCCCGTGTTACCCTCGTTTGCTGTAAACCGGGGACATGTCACGGAGCCGCTGGATAATGCCGGGAAGTTCCGCGAGTACAAAGTCGAGCTGCTCTTTTGTGGTCGAGCGACCCATGGAGAAGCGAATGGCTCCCTGCGCTACGATCCGGTCTATACCCATGGCAACCAGGACGTGCGACGGTTCGGTTGAACCGGATGTGCAGGCCGAACCGGATGACACTGCGATCCCCTTCATGTCGAGTCCGAGCAGAATCGATTCGCCTTCCACACCCTTGAAAGACAGGTTTACTGTCTGCGGAATACGATTCTTCCTCGGGCTATTGAGGTAGACATCCGGGATTGTCGCGGTCACCTGCTGGATGAAATAGTCGGACAACTCGCTCATTGTCGTAAAATCCTGAAGCTGCCGGGCCAGTGCGATCTGCAGTGCTTCCGCTAAACCGACTGCTCCGGCAACGTTTTCAGTTCCGGGACGGCGCTTCTTCTCATGTGATCCACCGTAAAACAGGGGCGCAAGCTTGAGTCCGCGTCTTACGAATAAAGCTCCAATTCCTTTAGGACCATAAATCTTGTGTGCCGTCAACGACAGCAAGTCAACATCCATCTGCCGGACATCAACTTTGATCTTACCCGTGGACTGGACGGCGTCGGTATGAAACCACGCTCCCTTTTCGTGAGCTACCTCGGTGAGTGCCGCGATATCCTGCACCGTTCCGGTCTCGTTGTTAGCATGCATGACAGATACGATTCCCGTGTCCTCTCTGGTGAGAGAACGAAGCGTTTCCGCGGATGCAAACCCTTCCTTATCGACCGGTAGCAGATCAAGATCCCAGCCTTCCTTGTGCTTGAGATATTCGGCCGGCTCAAGCACTGCGTGATGCTCGGTCGCTCCGACAATGATATGATTCTTGTGGCCTTTGAGCTGTTTGGCGCTGCCAAGAATGGAAATATTATCCGATTCGGTTCCGCCGGACGTGAAATACAGTTCCGACGGTTCGCAGTTAATGATTGACGCTATCGTTTCACGAGCGTTCTCCAGAGCTACTTTGGCTTCTCGTCCGTAGGAATGCACTGAACTTCCGTTGCCGAATTTATCGGTCAGAAACGGCATCATAGCATCTATTACCTGCGATTCGACCGGGGTGGTCGCGTTATGATCAAGATAAATAGGCTTCATCTGGTTCCTTTACAACTTACCGTCGACTTTCGTCTTATACACCATTACGAACGGGCCTGCCGCCCTGATTGTTCTGAAAAACGAGATATTCATCAGAAGGCATATAATATAGTGAAATGGAAGCGGGGAGCAAGGTCATATCTTTGAGTCCGGATGGGGACGGCATAATCAATTCTGATGGGACCGGCGGGCGACACAATCTGAAATCCGGTTCCGTAACTCAGTGCAAGACTTTTAATTGTGACGCCTTCAAGATTGCGGTACCCGTTGCCCGCATCGAAGAATATCGATTGCCATTGCGGCAGAGCCTTGAACAGCCGGCCGGCCAAGGGGATGAGATTAAGTACCTGGAGCGTCTTCCAACGAAATTCCTGATTGAAGATGAACATGTAATTGGCGCCCTCCGCTGATCCGTCGGCTCGCAGGGGTCCGAGCGAGTTTTCGCGAAAACCCCTGATTGAGTTGGCACCGCCGACATAGAACAGCTCGTCCACCGGGACCTGTGTTGTTTTTCCGAATGACTTTACCCGGCCGGCCTTGAAGCGGATGGCATAAATCCATCCGGGCCAGACTACCTGATACGTAGCCCAGCTCCCTTCGAGACGATAGAAATCGTTGTCACCGCCGAGAAACCCACCGAAATATTGTGTCGAAATTGTGGTAAGCTGGCCGCGGCGCGGGATGAAGGGGTCATCTCTGCTGTCAACCTGGTAGGTCCCATAGATGTCACGACGTACGGCGATTCCCTGCGTTTTCCTCAAGGAGTCAGCTTCGGTCGCCGGTACGCCTGTGATGGTGACTTTGTTGTACTCGGCGCCGGCGTTGATACGAATTTGTTCGCCAAAACGCTTTGAGGTCGACGCCGTCAGCGACCAGGAACTGATCTTGATATACTTTTGCTGGACAAATCGCAGCGGGGGCTCGTATTGCCCGGTGAGTGAGAGCGGCATTCGAAGGCCCAATAGCCATGGCTCCGTGTACCTCAATTGATAACTGTGCTTGATCAAGCGGGTGTCCTGACCGAGACCGAGAGAGTACTCGGCCAGAAAGTCGGCTCGCCTCGACCCGAAGAGATTTCGCTTACCGGCTCCGGTTGAAAAGTCCCATTGCAGGTCGCGTACATCGGATTGTCCCGCACCAGTTGTCAGCGAAAAATAACGCGGCTTGATCTCTCGCACCTGCACGTCGAAATCCGGCCTGACTCGCGTACCGGTAGAGTCGTTTGCGATCAGCTGCGCGTAGCTGAAGTATCCGGATTCAAAAAGTCGCCGCTGCGACTGAATGATGTCATCCCGTTTATAAACCGCGTCCGGCTTAACTTTTAACTCCCGGCGCACGACGTACTCCGGATACACGTGTATCCCGCGGTTGTACTTAACATGGATGTCGCCAAAGTGCACCAGTGTATCAGCGTTGACAATGAAGGCTATCGGTTTGGTGTAGGACCTGGCGGTTGTATCATATGTGAATTGTATACTGGCATACGGATAGCCGTTGTTGGCCAGTACTGTTTTCATCTCATAGACTACTTGCCTGATGTCGAATGGATTGATCGGCTCGTTACGTTTGAGTCGACTCGCGTACTTCGTGAAATATCCATGATACCGGGGCGGATAAGTACCGCTGATGCGCTTGTCGCCGTAGAAATATCGTGGGCCCTCATAAATGGTAACGCTCACGAGCGCAGCCGAATCGGTGGCGGACATCGGATGAAAAGACTCGTCCACACGAACATCGAGAAACCCCTTTGTAAGATAGAGATACTTGATTTCGAGCGTATCACGTCCAAGTGACTCAGAATAGACTCTGCTCTGCCGCACTCCCTTGAGGGCAGACAGGAGGTTGCGCTTCTTGGAGTACATGGCGCTGCGGATTTGATCTGCTTTGAAAAACGGTTCCGGCCTCGTGAGATCCTTCCATGCGATGGCGATTGAGTCAATAACCGGCTTCCTGCTCAGCCACGCCAGCATCTGGCGATCGACCGAATAGCCGGTCATGGGTAAGGCAAGCAGGGCAAGTGTCAGCAGCAGCAATCGCTTCACGGTAGATTCCTAGTATTCCACATGCAGTTTCAGGCTGAGATGATACAATTGTTGCTCATCCAGCAAACCTTCAATCAGGAACGATTTGTTCAATCGATATTCGAACCCTACTTGGGTTCCTGTCTGTCCCGTAAAGCCAGAACTTACGTACGTGTACAAATTCTGTACGGTATAGAAACCGACCGTCAGCTGGCTCTGAAGCGGATCGTACGTGCCGTTCGTATAGCTCGGAGAGATTTCGAACGTCTGTACGTACCCTCTACTGAGCTGACTCAACTGTCGGGACCCTATTTGCGATACCTGCGTCGACAGGTACCCGGCGATTCGGTTCTCGAATCCGCCGGTAGTCTGAGTGGAGTCGGTGCTGTAGGTGTTGGTCACCAGAAGCGGCAGAATTTCCGACACCGATCCGACATCGGAGTCCTGGGTCGGATTTATCTGCGGTTCGTCGAGCGTTCCGGTGATTTGAATAGCCAGACGAAGGCGTTCCGTCTTGGGCACCGTTGCATCCGTTGTGTATCGAGCGACCGGGACGTATGTATATGCCGTAATGTTCAGAGCGGGATTCAGCGAGTCTCCTCCGGTAAAAGTCGCCGTCCCCCCGGGATCCATGGTAAACACCTTATCCCAGAGATACCCCTTCCCTCGCACAATGTCCAACTCACCTATGAAGCTGTAATTTCCAGCCTGGCGCGTGACGTTTATGTCCCCGCTGAATTGCGCATCAATGTCTTCGTTCTGGATCGTGAAGTTCGATGGAATATCAACGTCAATATCGAGATTCCAGGTACTTTCGCCAATCAGCGAAGTCATGATCGGCGAGCCGGCTCCCGGCTCGGCAAAGTTCGAGCGGTAATCGAGCGAATACAATGTAATTGAACCGGTTACGGTCGGTGGACTTTCTCCGGTAATATTGAACTTGCCCTTGAAAGAGCCACGGGCGTCTTCGAGCGCGTACGTAAACGGCATCTCCTCAGGGATATCCACTTTGAGATCATAAAAAAGCATACTGAGAGATCTCACAGTAATAGTGCCGCGTATATTCGCATATTTTTTTTTGTTCTTCTTTTTGGGATCCAGAACATAGGTCGAGATTCCATTTATGATTATGCGATTGTCGCGCATGCTAATGCCGGCTGAGTCGCTGTAGATGTGATTTTCAATGTCAAAGTATTTCAAATCGGCATTCTTTACGTAAGCTTCCCCTTCAAGATGCGGTTCCTTTGGCGTTCCTGAGAGTGTAAAATCGGCGAATAACTTTCCGGTCAGTTGTTGCACGGATGGAAGGAACAGCTCCACCAGATCGAATCGGCTGTCACTGGCTGATATTTCTATCTGCATGGGAAGGTTCGGGAATCGTTCTATGGAATCGGTCGTCAGCGCCAAATCGGCATGCATATATCCGTGGGCACGGTAGGATCCGGAATCTGAATGAACGATCAGACTGTCGATATGCAGCAGTGAATCTTTGTATCGAAGGAATGTCTGCATGCTACCGAGATAGAGGCCGGAGTAAGTCATTGAATCAACCTGTGCGTTCACGGTAAATTCAGGGTGATGGAACGACCCTTTTAATTCACCTTCGCCGGACAAAACGCCGTCTACGATGACGCTGTCGATGAACAGGTTCTGCCATGGACCGACTTTCACATTGTGCAACGAAAACGACAAATTCATCGATTCATCATAGTTTGTTCGACCGTTAACGGTCAGCCCCGCTCCGTCGCCGGCAATTGACGCTTGAAGAAAATCGAAGCCCAGTGAATCGATCCCCATCTGAATAGCCGACTGATTATAAAATCTTTGGTCGAACAAATTCAAGTCCATCGTGTCCAGTGTAAGCTTCATCGGTACCGTTGCGTAGTTTAGTTCGCCGGTTCCCCGCGCACGCACAAACTGGTTGCGTATCCGGGCGGTGTCGATCATCACGAGATTCGAGTCGATTCTCAGGTATGTGTAGCCGGAGTCGTACGGCGTATCCCAGGCCGTGCCATTGTAGAAATTCGCGCGGACGTATCCCTGCTTGCCGGTGAGGAAACGTTTGATGTCCATAGTCGCATATGCCGAATCGGAATACAGACCATAGATCCAGACCGAATCAGATTTGAAGTAACCAGCCAGGTCCGGATCCTTGGTGGCCCCGGTAAGCGACGCCTCGGCGTATCCCCGGCCACCGGGCTGATCAATAAACAACTTCCCCTTCCATCTGTCGAGATTATTCAGTTGAAGCGAAAGCTTGAGGTCCATGTCGCCGTGGTATGTAACCCGCCCTTTGGCATATATCGAGTTCTCGAAGTAGTCAACACGGAATGAATCCAGGAACCAAATTGAGTCGGTGGTTATGATGAGGTCACCTTTCGCCCGCTGAATCGGATAGTCATCGAAAGACGATTCGTACAGATCAACGTTCGTATGCAGCCGCATTTCTTTGCTGCGGAAAGACCGTCCGTTGAGGACAAGGTGCCCGTTCAAATTTGATTGAAATGTGTTGGTGAGCAGGTGATCCAGGTTAAACTGCCTGACATCCGCTTCTAGCGTGTATACTTCCGGCTTACTTGATAGATCCACTATCCCGCTGCCATCGACCGAACAATCGCCGAAGACGGTGCCGATGACCGTGTCAATCTGAATGACCTGATCAGCGTACCTGAAATCCACGTAGAGATTTTCCAGCCCCATGAACAGAAATGTGCCGCCAAGGTCGATTGACCCTTGAAGTTTTGTCCCTACGAAGTTTATATTCCCGTTTACATCCAATACGCCGGATAGTTTCGGCCCGACATACTGCGTCAGCTCGGCCAGGTCTAAGTGATCAACTGAGAATGTGAGCATACCTGTCGGCTGCTCAGCAAACGCAATTGTACCGTCCAGTTTAGCCCTCGTGTTGAGTGAAATCAGCGAAACATCGCGGAATACCAGCCGGCGCTGGGCATAAGTGAGTTTCCCTCCCGCCGAACTGAGTGACAATCGTTTCTGATTCGAAGTAAATTCGAATTGATCGACATCGACCGACACCGTACCAAACTCGACACGAAAGGCCAATGCAACCATGATGTCTTCCAGACTCAGGGTATCGTGCTGACGGACGAGAGTGATATTGGCATGCTTCAATCCGAAATTCTGAATTGCAATTGGCGGCACAATTGAAACCGAAGACTCTCCTGACGAGGATGTCGCTCTGGACCATGGTAACAGCCAGTGTCCGGCGCTGTCCTGCTGTATACGAATCCGGGCCGAGTCGATATTCAGGTAGTCGAGGACGAAATTCATGTTCCAGATGTCGGGGAAGGCGAGCGAGGTCGTTAGTCGCGGCAGATAGGCCATCTCATACCGATATGTTGAGTCCTGGTAAAAGACCGCAACATTCTCGAGCGTAATTCCTTCCCAGAGTCCGCCATGAATCTTTCCGACTTTAATATCAAGCCCGTACCTCGCCTGCAATTTCGGCATCAATCGGTCGTTGACAATCGACTCGAGACCGTCGAACTTGAACACATAGAGATAGAGCCCCATCACCAGCACCGCCAGTGTCAGAATCGAGAACGCTACTATCTTCAACAGGCGTCTCATAGATCACAATCCAATTCGACCGAGCAGATTTTTCGCCGTACTATATCCCTTACCGGCGGCCTCACCGATATCTTCCACAACGTATTCGATGAGTTCCTTCCGTACTCCCACGTTGATTGCACCGTGCAGATGTGAATGCAGTTGTTTCTCCCGATTCTCCATCATCAATTGGGCGACAATACAGAGTTCGCGAGTAGTTATATCGAGTTCGGGACGGGACAGAACTTTACCGTACCCTTCGATCAGCATCCAGCGGAAGACTTCGGGCGCCATGCCCACCACTTTGGCCCTGAGAAGGTCAGCCTTTTCGTGATATACCCGTTGATACAATCGCTCGCCTCGGGAGAACCACTCTGCCGATTCCTCTGCCGATATCGCCTCAATATCGGAATCCTTCGATTCCGTGGGCCATACACTCTGGAGATGCTCGGCCGCAATCAACATGCGAGGAAATCCGAGAAACAGATAGGATTGCAGGACAACTTCGTAGAAAGCAGGCCTCTGAGATTGAAAGCGACGGGCGGTCTGGATCGCGAGACTCAGATTTTTATTATCAGCGAGCACTACCGACGCGGCGTAGAGGGCCATGGCTCGGCTGGGGGCATCATTCCGGGGCGTGAAATTCTCCAATCGATGACTGAAAAGGGTATAATCCACCGATAAACTCATACAGACAAGTAAAGGAAAAATCAGGCGGAATGGCAACGTAAAAGTAGTTATTCCAGTTGCTTAACACGGTTTTCCAAATAGAGGATACGTCGCTGCAATTCGTTGAGAACCTGGAGCAGGGAATCGCGTGAGAGGGGGTCGCTGCCGCTGGTTGGCCCTGAGGAAATCTCGATAGCATCGGGCAATCGCTGCACCGTCCGGCTTTCGCCTATTCTGACCTGAATGTAATAAGGAGCGTTCTGCCGCAGTATGCCTATAGTCATAAGCGTACCGGGAGTGGAGTGCTTGACCAGGTCAGCGAGTTCGAGCACCGAGGTCATTCGCTGACCACCCACGGAAAACATGAGATCCTGTTCGCGCAGACCGGCCTGCGCCGCAGGAGAGCGCGGCAACACGCTGTTGATTAAGATACCTTTATCGATATAGAGCGGTTTTTCACCGGCTCTCGCCAGGCGTGTATCCCCGTACTGCACTTCAATCGGCGGCGTGATCTCAATGTCGGCTGTTGACAGACCAAGATAGCCGGCCGGTCGGTCACCGTGCGCCAGAAGATATTGCACCACCTCCGGAATCCTGTCGGCGGGGATAGCCAGCCCTACTTCCGCCTTTCCCTGAGTCCCAATCCCCCCGTTGATGATACCGATAAGTTCACCCGAAAGATTGAACAGTCCGCCACCCAGCGTCCCGGACGTAATCATGGCGGTAAATTGCATGATACCATCAGGCCGGGTACCGGCGCAGAAACCCATCGACGGGGTCGCCCTCATGCCGTATGCACTGCCCATCGCCATGATCATCTGGCCCGAGCAGCTAAACCGGCGATTGAGATTGACCGGTACACCCACCTTTCTGGCACAGTGAAGCAGGGCAAGCCCGCTCTGGTAATCTATTGCCTCAATGCTGGCAGGAGATACCTGGTCATCGTACCGGACTACCACGGCTGATCGGCCGGTGACAGATGATGCCATGGTAAGGACGTAGCCGTTAGAATCATACACGATACCTGTCGATACCATGCTGTAAACTGCGTCGTTGGAAGCCTGCCCGGCCTGATCCGGAGTGACCGGATGTGATGCCTCGACCGTGACTACCGACCGGGCAAGATGCGAGACCAGACTATTGAGACTCTGCTCAAGTTGATTGAGCGTCCGATCTTCCGCTTGAGATGTTGTCGAAAAAAAGACCGCGACCAAAGCAAGAGTGGACAGCTTCAACGCGGCCTTATCAGTAAATTTCATTAGCATTTTAGTATGTTCGGCTTGCCTCCTTCGATGAGGTAGCTTCCGGAAGGACATACACCTTGATAATCGGCCGGTAGCGGTAATAGGTCGGAGCATAAGGAATCATGCTGTTCACGCGTGAAGTGACGCTTGTGAGGACCATACCGGCGGGCTGCGCAAAACTACCAGTCCGCGTCACCGAATTGGTGATGTCATTAACTCGCTGCACCCGCGCGAGCTGATTATCCAGTGACCATCCCTTATGCATGCTTACCGTCATGTTGGGATTTTTGGTCGGCTGTACGGTCAAATAGGAATCATCAAGGCGAACTTGACCGGCGGACCCGGGAACTACCGTCCGGAAAGATGGCGACACCATAAATGCAGCCATGAAAGCTACCACACAGGTACTTACAACTACGGGAAGCACTTTGGCCCAGACTACCCGAGGCGCCGAATGCGGCATATACGCTTTCGTGCGTGTCTCCGCAAACCGTTCCTGGGCGATCCGATTGAGCAGGGCGCCGTTAAAGTCCTTGGAGACCTTCATCGTCGAGACCGACGAACGGGCACCGCTCAAGGAGCGATAAAACGCTTCCTCCTTGCGACACGACGCGCACGTCGACAGGTGCTCGCTGACGGCCAGCTTCCGACGACCGTTCAATTCGTCGCTACAATAAGCTGACAGGTAGGAGCGTGCTCTTCGACAACGCATTATATCCCTCCAGTTTCGGTTGGAGTTTATCTCTTAACATCATTCTTGCTCTATTAACACGAGACTTCACTGTGCCAAGCGGAACGCTGAGAATCTTCGCGACTTCTTCGTACGGAAGCTCCTGCACATCGCGAAGCAAAAAGGCCGTCCGATATTTTTCAGGCAGATCCTTCACTGCTTCCTCAAGTACCTCGGGCACTCGGCTCGGCAGTTTCATCTCTACGGCAAACTCAGCCTCGTTGCCTTGCATATCGGAAATCTCGTAAAATTTGAATTTCTTTCTTTTGCGGAGCTCATTTCGGGCGAGATTCAGGGCGATCGTGTAAATCCAGGTTGAAAAGCAATGTTGGAAGTTAAACGACTGCCGGTGCTGGTACACGCGGACGAACGTTTCCTGCACAATGTCCTCAGCTTCTTCGGTCGACGACAACATACGGCCGATGACATTCATCAGGCGGTCTTTGTATCTATCGACCATCTCGTTGAAGGCAACCATATCCCCCTTCTGGATGGCTTTCATCAACGTGAAGTCTACGTCTTTCTCTGTTTCTTTCGCCATCTTTCACCTATAAACTTGACGTTACTCATAATACAAAGAGGACGCTGGAAAGTTCCAAAATATCCAACCCTGAATTCTTTTTTAACACGATATATTACAATAAGTTAACATAACCAAAGAGGGGCCGAATCGCTGTTTGCCGCTCTCCTCGGGCATCTTGAACTCATTTGCCGCCAAACAGAGCCGGCCAGGGACTCAAATAGATCAGGTACCCCAACACTCCCAACAGAATCATGGGTGGCACGAAAACCCGGTACACCCGGGACAACTGAGAGCCAAAGTACTCATTGGTCAGGATCAGGCAAAGGTGGGTCGGCGAGAGCATCATGCCGAGGTAGCCGGATATATAAGCCAGCAGGATGTTGGCCGGCACGATAGTCGGCTGGTACAAAAATCCGGCCAACAACGTGTAACCCAGTCCTACATAAGCGGACACCATGCCGGTAAGAATCCCGACGGTGAAACAGACGAGAAAAATGAGAAGCTGCTGGGGCAAATGAAAAGTGACCGCGAGCCTCGGGATCGATTGAATGGCGCCGGTCAGCTCAAGAACAGCCTGAAACGAAAGAATGCCGAACACGAGAAACACAAGTTTGATAGTGAGGCCCGATTTCAGCGACACAGCCAGCTGGGTTCTGTTGGGACGAGCGGTAAATATCAGCAGGATAAGCGAAATTGCGATCGTAAACGCCAGGTTAATCTTCAGCAGCGCATAGAGCGCAATAGCGAGAAGTATCGGCCAGAGCGACATAAGCATGTCGCGAACAGCCCTCAGCAAACCATTGTGCTGCGTCCGGGTGGCCTTGATCTTACGAATAAAGAAGAAGTAGCCAATCGCAGCCATGAGCACCGACATGGGTATCTGAAGCATCGAAATGTCATAGAGTTTCATCCCCGTGATCGCAGCAGTCAAAATCAGGCCCGGGTAGACCGGCCAGAAGAATTCTACTATGTGGCGAAACCAGTAATTAGCCGCAACCTTAAATTCCGGCCGATATCCGCCGTCTTTGAGGACGTTCTCAACCAGTGGGGCTGACAGAAGTGATCCCCCCGGCATTGGCATCAACCCGACCAGACCGGGAAGAATGGCAATCGCCGTGCGGCTGCCACCGCGCAACCCCTGGCAAGCTTGACCGAGGCGATCGAGAAAATGGAGCTCTTTGAGCAGCGTCCCTAATATGGTGATGAGTATGATTACCGATGTTAACGTGAGGAATCGTTCCGATTTGATGAGATCCCAATACCCCGCAAGCAGTGACCTGACAGGCAGCAGAAATAACAGCGCCACTACCAGCCCTGCGGAAAACAATGTGACCGCCACCGATACCTTCTTCCGAAGGGCGAAGATAATCAAAACGAAGACTGCAATCAGCTTTATGGCGTCCACGTCGGCCAAAGCAATAGATTTCCTTATGAAAAGTCAAATGAATGATGACTTTTATTGACGCAAAACAGTCTATGCTTTACTTTGGTGGTTCAATGCCACACTATCGGGAAACAGTTGACAGAAATCAGCGACGACGCGGAGCTTCACCGGAGACCGTTTTTTCCTTAATCGCTTATGAGCCGGGCGCCGTCTGGCTTGATTCATCCTCAGCCGAAAACGACAGACCGACAACTTCGATTATCGCGAGGAATCCCATTGCGGAGTTAATCTGGGATTGTCGGCGGACGACAATACTGCGTCCGAACAGCAGGCTGGAACTGAATGAGCAAAATATCTTTGATGTCATTGAAGAGATAGTTAAGGACTCGCACTGTTTTGTTTGTGGCTATGTTTCCTATGAGGCGGCTATTCCGTTTGTAGGACTCACCTGGCATCGCTCATCGACGCGTGTCCATCCGGCCCGTTTTTACGTCTTTCGATCCGTTTTGAGCTACGACCATTTAAGTGGACAGTATCGAGCAACGAAACCGGAGCATGACGACTATCGCGATATTCTGACGCATGATATCAGGGTCAAACATATACGTGAACACGCAGTAGCCTCGACCCATCACAGTATGACCAGAGACGGTTACCTCGATCGGGTCCGTTCGATCCAGCGACACATCTACGAAGGAGACATTTACCAGGCAAATTTTACGACCGGTGTAGAAGTCAAAACCGACACCCGTCCTTTCGACATCTACAGGCGGCTTCGCCGCACCAGCCCAAGTAATTATAGCGCTTACATGAATTTCGGAGACCTTACCATTCTCTCGGCCTCGCCCGAGCGACTGCTGACCAAACGAGGTCCTCACCTGCTTACCTCGCCGATTAAAGGAACGATTGAACGCGGCAATCGCTGGACCGAAGGCGACCAGACCAGAAAGCTTCTGGCTTCCGCAAAGGACCGCGCCGAATTGCTCATGATTATTGACCTTGAAAGAAACGACCTCGGTCGGGTAGCTCGAACCGGCACGGTCACGGTTGACAATCTGTTTTATCCGAAGCTATATTCATCCGTGATCCACTTATCAGGCGACATCTCGGCCGAACTGAAATCCGGGGTCTCCACCCGGCAGATATTTGAGGCGATGCTCCCGGGAGGTTCGATTACGGGCGCACCCAAACGACGAGCCATTGAAATAATCGCCGCACATGAGCCCGCATCGCGCGGTGTCTACACCGGGTGTATCGGGTATTTTTCCGGAGATGTCATTGATATGAATTTGGCCATTCGTACTGTTGTGCACCAGGGCGATACGTATCACGTCCATGCCGGTGGCGGTATTGTAGCCGATAGTATTCCTGAGCTTGAATATGATGAAATGAATTGGAAGATGCGGGGGATGTACGGCTCGCTGGGGGTTACACCGTGATAAACCCAACATTTCAGACCGTGACCAGTATTGATGGTCGGATAGTGCCACTTGGTGAGGCAAAAGTGTCGGCCTTTGACAACGCGGTGCTTTACGGTGAAGGGCTCTTCGAGACGTTTCTGGGCATCGATGACCGACCGATATTCCTGAAAGAACACCTGCAACGGCTCCATGCTGGGGCCAAGGTCCTCGGGATCAAACTTCCCGTATCAGACAAACAGCTCACGGACTGGATGATTGCCGTACTGAGGACTCATCCCGATCATGTCAAGCAGCTCCGTTTGACGGTAACGGCCGGCGAATCGCCGCGGTATACCGGCCGCCAGGGACCGCCCCGGATAATCCTTGGCGCAGCACCGCACAGAATCCCAACTGATCCCTACAAGCTCCATCTCTCCGAATATCGAGTCGACCAGGATTCCGAATTTCGCCGCATCAAAACCATTTCTTACGCTATTCATGCGGCCGCGCTCAAAATAGCGAAAAAACACAAGTGTGATGACGCCTTGCTGCTTAACGAAAAGGAGAAAGTTGCGGAGGCATCCTCGGCAAATATCTTCTGGGTAAATAGAAAAGTAGTATTCACGCCTCCCCTTTCAGCCGGATGTCTGGTAGGAATCACCCGTGCCCGCGTTATGAACGAAGCTACCAGACTGGGAATGTCGGTGAAGGAGAGAGATTGCTCACTGTCGGAGTTGTCTAGAGCTGACGAAGTTTTCATCTCCAGTTCTCTGAAATTGGTCATTGGCGTTTCCGCCATCAGAAGTTCCAAGGCGACATTTGCTTATTCTGCCGGGCCGATCACCGCGCAGCTCCGCAGCCTCTTTCTCCGCCTGGCCGAAGTATAGTTGTTTTTAAATTGACTTCCCTCCGCCACATCCTCTTCTTCGCGGATGAGACATATTAAGCGTCGATAGAAAGAGGGATGACCCTATGCATGGATTATACAAGTTTTGGCTGATAACACTGGCCTGCCTGGTTTCGTCCGGAGTCACGCATGCGCAGTACGCAGACACTGAAGTTCGTTCGACCCTATACGACGTCCCTCCGCGAGTTCTGATCGATGTCCCCACCGCCGGCACATTGCCACGCGGCTATTTCGATATAGGCATTCGCTTATATAACGACGGTGGCGCGATCGGTAGCAACAACATCGGGTTATCAAATCGCCTGATGATAGGTATCTCATACGGCGGAGAGCGGATAATCTCCAACAGAACGCCGGACTGGAATCCCACGATCGAATTCTCACTGAAATTCAGACTGGTCGACGAGCTCCAGTACTTTCCCGCGATAGCGATTGGGTATAGTTCGCAAGGCGACGGTGCCTGGAATTCTGACAACAAGCGTTATACCTTCAAGTCACGGGGATTTTATGGAGTCGCCAGTCGAAGTTTCTACTTCTACCAGTGGACGGCCGGCTGGCACGGCGGTATCAACTATTCGCGGGAGAACACTGTCGATAACGACAAGAAGATAAATCTGTTTGGCGGTTTCGATGCTACCTTCAAGTATAATCTCGCCTATCTCGCCGAATATGATTTTGCGCTCAATGACACCAAGAGCGCGTATTTCGGGGGGAAAGGACGCGGATATCTGAATATGGCGGTGAAATGGCTGTTTACCGAGAATCTGGAAATCGAGCTCATCGCCAAGGATATGCTGGTGAACCGTCACGAAGCCTCCACAATTTCCCGGGAGATGCGGATAACATACATTGACAGGTTCTGAAACGGTGGTCGAACGAGTAATTGCCGAACTGAACAAGTACCGGACTCCGGCCCATCAAATAGACAACCAGCAGTTCAACAAGGAAAAGGTCACCGCGCGGGTTATCAGGACACCCATTGTCCGCCGCATTTCCACCGACCAATTCGCATCCATCAGAGCGTTGCCGACAAAGGAGATATTTCTTCTGTGTGACCGGCTCCTTGCGGCCAAGCGCGACGAAGAGCGCACAGTCGCATTTGATTGGGCTTATCGCTGCCGAAAGAGATTTCAGATTCGAGATTTCGCGCGACTTGAAAGGTGGCTGAAACAGTATGTGGAAGCCTGGGGATCGTGCGATGACCTGTGTTGCCACCCGCTCGGCCATTTTTTGTACGCTTTTCCGGAGAAGGTTCCGCATCTGGTCAGGTGGACAGGGTCGAGCAATCGATGGCTCCGGCGTGCATCGGCGGTGGCCCTGATACCATCATTGCGAGCCGGAAAGCAGTTGGACTTTGCCCTTGGCATTGCTGACAGGCTGTTACCTGATGAAGATGATCTGGTTCAGAAAGGGTATGGCTGGATGTTGAAGGAGGCGACGAAAATATTCCCGAAGCAGGTGTTCACGTACGTCCTGAAGCACAAAGATGAAATGCCTCGGACCGCACTGCGATATGCTATTGAGAAGTTGCCGAAGAACATGAGATTACAGGCTATGAAACGCGACTGAAAGTGGTTTAAGGCAAGACGCCAGATCGACTTGGGGGGGATATGCATCACAGACCGAATTTGCGCCAGCGGGCAAGAACCATTTCCGCAAAATCACCGACCGTGCGAATAACTTTCTCACGATACACCATGGCTTGCGAAAGGTCAAAATTGGGGTAGCCCTCCCCTTCGCGATATAACAGTATCGAACCCGGCACCGGATATACGTCGGCTCCCGGCTGAAAGTAATACGCCAACTCCGGATCATACGCCTCTTTGTCGGCCAGCGACGGATCCATCGCCTGCACCATCGCCGTTTCATCCGTCCCCGCATGGCCACCCTGGTGGCCGAAGAACTCTTTAGTCATGCCCTCGCAGAGCTGCCACCAGTGAATTACGGCAATGTTGCACTTACGCTGGTGGTGAAATTCGTATGCCACAGTCTTGAGCGAGGCATTATTGCCGCCGTGACCATTCATCAGGATAACATTTCTGAAGCCGGTATCGGCAAATGAATCGAGAACGTCTCGCACATACAATTCAAAAGTCGATGGTGCGATGGTCGATCCGCCGTTGTAGCGGTATAACGACTTCGTGATGCCGTAATTAACGGTTGGAGCTACCAGGGCATTTAGCCTCTCGGCGATTCCTTCGGAAATGATTTCAGGGATATAATTGTCGGTCCCGATACAGCAGGAACCGTGAGCTTCAACTGTCCCGACTGGAAATACGATTGTATCAATCTTCCCGGGGACAAGTTCTTTGATTTTGAGCCAGCTCAGCTTCTGAAGCAGTCGTTCCACTTATGGCTCCAGCTTGGTAAGAATCCGCTCCATCACTTTTTCGGTCTCGTGAGCGGTAAGTTCATCCCCCTCGAAGCGGAATTGGTTGATGTCAAGAATCATCATCTCAAGGTCATCCGACGTTTCCACACAGTACCAAATCTCAAGTTCGGACCATGCTAAACCTTTTTCAGAAAACGCCTCCGCTACTTCGGAGTAGATCTTCGGCGATTTCCAGTCGAACTCGGAGAGATTTATCTTATAGGAACCGGACATGCCGATCATATAATAACGTCCTTCGGGCGTGGGACCGAACACGGCATCGGACTCCCGCAACATACGCAGAGCGGTCGCAAACGCCTCAGCGCTTATGGTCGGTGTGCGGCTGCCTATCACCAGCACATGCTGGTAGCCCTGGGAAAAACAATCCTGAAAGATCTTCTCGACCTTCACGCCCCATCGTTCTCTGGCGAGTTCAATTTGCTGAAACCGGCACTTGAAAAAATCCGCCGCGTTATCTTTAAGTTTCTTGGTGAGGTAATCGACAATGATGCCCACCAATTTCTTTCGTTCGGGCGAGTCTACGAAATACAGCCTTACATCCGCTTCTTCCACCGATCCGGCATTGACAATTGAGTCGCTTATGAAGGCCTGATGCAGAAAACGTACGTGGTCACCCTGAATGAGACCGAAGTCCATGGAGGAGCCGTCTTCCTGTGGTTCCTGGATACAGATCGCGATTACTGCGTCTTTCTTCTTCTTTGATACCATATCTATCCGTTAGTAGTGTCTGAAAAACTGCTCCAATATAAAGGCGTGGTTTGGCTGAGTCAAGCAGGTCAAACGCAAAAACAGGTTGGGTGGGCATTTTTTTTTCAAAGATAATTCGGGGCATAACTGAAGAAGCAACGATTGGACTGCGGCGCAATTATCACTGCCATCATGACAGCGCCCGGGACGTACCCCTCCAACGCGGTCTTCAAAATACAAACCTCCGCGTTCCGATCGGGACGCGGAGGAAATAAGGTACTTGTACGTTGTGCCAACAATTTGCTACGGCAGAGCTGAGATCAGCGATGATTCTTATCCAGATGCTTGAAAATCTCGGTCTTGAGCAAGCTCAACAGTTTCTCGCTGTCGATTTTGGCCGAGATCTTCTCCGCCAGACGCTCGGCCAGCTCGGATGCGAACTGCTGGGAGAACATTTCAATGCGTTGCGGCGTAAGTTGCTCGAGCGTATCTTCCCAGTCGAGTTTCCGGGCTTGATCCGGTTCTGCGGATTCGGAGTTCAGTGTAATGCTTTCAGTTTCACTGGAATGAATTTTTTCGATTTCTTTTTTGAACTCGTCAATAAACTTGTCGACCGCCGGTCCGGTCGCCTTCGCCGGTTTCGCGACTCCGGCTTGTGGGCCCGGGGTGATCGGGTCGACCAACGACGATGGATCGGAAATACTCAAATGTCCCTCCGAAATTGCTGCAGGTCGCGGCTTGGCCGGGCCGGCCGTTTTAGGTTTACCGTCGTCTTGCATTTCGTTGATGAACCAATCATAGTCATGGGCCCGGGCTTCCGATTCCTTCGCGCCGGACTTGGACTCGATGAGTCCATACTGATCAGAGAGAATATCAAGTTTGCTTGATCCGGAAAGGTTCGGCTGGGTTCGGACTTTGGGCTGAGTCTGCTTTATATCCGTTGTATCATCATGTATCATCAGGGACTCCACCTTTCCACTGTCCGAACGCGAATCCGCTTCATCCTCCCCGTGTTCATATCCAATCATGTGATCAGAGTGCTCCTTCTTTGCCACGCTAATCCTCGTGCTTGATTGCTCCATGACCTCGGAGTCGGTGACATTGATGTCCCCTAGGCCCAGTGCCGCATCGAGCAGCTCGTCCTCAATGCCGGTGGCGTTTTGGATTTTCTTCGCGGCCGTCGACCTGGAAGCTTCCGTCTGGCCGGCGAAAGCGCCGACTTTCTCTATGAAATCTTTGGGGTCGAAAGGACGCGGAACCAGAACTTCCTCAGGAAATGGCAGACCGGCCTCATTCGTATTGCAGAATATCAACTGAGGCAACGAGGCAATCCTCGGATCGGCCTGGATTATTTCATATAACTGCTTTCCACCCGGGCCGACCAAGTCACTTCCTGTGATAAGCAGGTCAGGACGCGTGAAGTTCAGCACCTCCAGCGCTTTGGAGCCTGTGGTTACCGCGATCACTTCGTATCCGTTCTGTCTCAAGACCGACTCGGCCACTCCGCGAATCGTGTCTGACTCCTCCGCCAGCAATATTCTTTTACGCATGATAGTACGCTCAACCCTGCTCGTTTATCTTTTTGCCTGCTAATTTTGACGAAGCCTCTTCGAGGAACTTCCTGTCTTCTTTGCTGATGTTCTCAATCCCGACCTCGTTTATTTTGTCCAGGATCTCATCGACTCTTCGCATTATTTCTTCGGCCCTTTGCCGATTCTTCTCCACTTTTGAGCTCTGACGGCTGTACTTATACTGCTTGAATTTATCACCCAAATGCAACCAGCGCCAGTCTGCTTTCATGTACAGAAGGCCGAAAAGCGCACCTCCGAGATGCGCGAAGTGGGCGATATTGGCACCACCGAAAAGAAACCCCAGCAACATAATCCCCGGAATGGCCCACTTGACTTTGATTGGTATCAAAAAATAAATGTACAAATATCTCTCAGGAAACATCACCCAGTAAGCGGCAAGCACTCCGTAGATGGCGGCCGAAGCACCGATTATTGGCGCTATCTGAGAGGATTTGACTGCCATTGAAAGGACCGCGCCGGCCAACCCTGCCAACAGATAGAACCGCCCGAACCGCTTGCTTCCCCAGGTGAACTCAACCTCAGTGCCGAACATCCAGAGGGCAAACATATTGAAAAAGATGTGTCCAAGCCCACCATGGAGGAACATATATGTAAGAGGCTGATACAGCTTATTGGGGAAATCCTGGAAGAATTCGCGGGGAGAAAGGCCAAGCGTGACAGTCATCTGCGGATAAATGTTCTGGATAATGAACACTATCACGTCGAGTACGATCATCCATTTGATGAACGGGGATATAGCCCCTGGGCCTATGCCAAAGCCTCTTCTGCCATATCCGCTGTCGTATTGAGTTGACCTCATAGTAACCTATTTATCGGTAAATAGATGAAATCATTTATCCGACCGATTTCTCTCTTTCGAGTCGGTCTCGGCTGATACCTGCATCGCTTGGCCGGTGTCAGTATTCCGGTCATCTCCCGCCGGGAGATGTGAAGGCGGTCTCGCTCAGCCGCCGACACCTAACCGCGGAAACACCTTGGTCACCAGGATAAGCCAAACGGCGATAAATACCGCGCCAAACAGCACATCATACCAATCCAAAGTATGCCTCATCTTTACAAGTTATACAAGCGGTCAATTCAATATACATCGGCGTCTAAATTATAAAAACGGAAAACTCAGCAGCCCGGTTCAATCAGAGCCTACGCGACTCTTTAATAGTGTCGGCGCAAGACAGTTGGGCCCAAGCTTCATTCTGATAACAAAAAAGCCGGCTCGACAGTTCGAACCGGCTCGAATTCGTCCAGGTGCGGCATTTACGCAAGTACTTTAGAAAGACGGGCGGCCAATTGTGCCTTGGGCACGGCACCGATTACCTGGTCAACTATTTCGCCGTTTTTGAAAAACAGCAACGACGGAATCGACATGATATTGTATTTGCCGGCCGTCCGATTGTTGGCATCGACGTCGAGTTTCACCACTTTCAGTTTACCTTCGTACTCACCGGCAATTTCTTCGAGAATCGGCGCAATCATTTTACACGGGCCGCACCAGGTCGCCCAGAAGTCCACGATAACCGGCTTATCAGCTTGAAGCACTTCCTTTTCGAAAGTGTCGTCGGTTATGTCCATCGGTTTGCTCATGTATTCCTCCATTTATGTCTATTTGCTAAAGGTTTGCTCGTATAACGTCCGCGTTTACCTCTTGTTCCATATTCTTCCAACAATTCGATGTTCCACCCCGGAATCCGACTCCCAGAGCCAGAAACCAACATAAGGCTTCAGGCATCCGATGAAAAGCACAAAAAACGACGAATTGGAGCAGCCCCGTCATTTAGAATAAACCGATCGGACGCGTTCAGATTATGGAATTTCGATCGGCTGGGTGACCGCTTTTTTGCGTCCCCGTTCCCAGGCCCTCACCTGCTCAGCAAACGCCTCTAATCTGGTTTCTTCGCCTGAATCGCGGAGTCCTTCGTAGCTGATATTCAGCCATGGTACGCCCCCGAGGTCGTCCGAAATCCGGCGCGAAAGTGACGACACAACGGTTCCCGGCATACAGTTAAAGGGCATCGCGTTGACAATGCCGCAAGCACTTTCCCCTACCATCTCAAGAGCCTTTCCGATCGACAGAATCGCCTCACCCTTGTAGTCCATCGGCAAATACTTGGTGGCCATCTTCAGGATCTCGGCAACCGGGTAATCGATTCGAAGCGGATGGTATTTCGAGAAACTCCGAATAATCTTGTGCTCGTGTCGGTGTTGGACGAACAATTGTAGGGTAGAATCGACAACCCCGCGCAGGTCCAGATTTTGAGCGGCTTCGCGGCGATAAATGAGCGAGGTGTACAACGGCCATTCGGTAAAGGTCGACAGCCAGACTTCCATGCCGAGGCGCTCAAGTTTTTCTATCAGAAAATTGTTCGAGAAGCGATTATTACGAAGATAAATCTCGCCCACGACTCCAACCAACGTCCGGTGCTCGGTTCGCTTCGGTACCGCCTTGAACGCTTCGGCCGCCTCGCCGGCCAGGTTTTCTAAAGACTCGTCATGGACAATGGCATAGTCCATTCGGTGGAGCAGCCGTAAATACAGCTTTTCAGTCTCCCCTGGGTTGATTTCATACGGACGAGTCTTGAACACCAACTTCTGGAGGCAGTCTATGAATACCATCGCGCGCCAGGCCGTCTTGCGGAACGGCGTACCTTCAAGCCCAAAGTCACCATAGCCATCTTCTGAGTTCGGTGAAAAGATAGGGATATCGGAATACCCCAGGTCATCCAGAATTATCCTGTGGAACTGGCTATACAATCCAAACCGGCAGGGGCCATTGGCGCCGGGCATGAAAAAGACAGCTTTCTTCGGATCGAATCCGCTTGAACGAATCTTCTTGATCATATCGCCGGTAGTGATTACACAGGGGAAACATTCTTTTCCGGATGTAAACTTCTTGCCATACTCAAGCGTCAGTTCATCGGGCTCATCCAGTACTTCAGCATTCAACCCGTATCGTTCGAACGCTGAGCGCAACGCATAGGCGTGGTCGCACATGTTTGGAATATAGATGGTCTTCTCGAATGGCCGGTAGATGTCATCGGCGATCGTGAATTTCGTGACCGGCGGTTTGAAGCGATGAAAACGGAGCGAATCGATAAATGCCTCGCAGCGCGTGATCAAACCGGCATCGGCGGAGTGTTCGTCAAGCTCCAGTTGAAGATACGGTTTGCCGGTCATGGCACGACGGAAGAAGTGGCTGATAAACGAGTCCGGACCGCATCCGAACGAGGTGATATAGACGGCGAAAAGTTGCGGATGATTGCGGACATAGTCAGCCGCCGCGAGAAGTTTGCGACCATACCGCCAGTACATGAATGGGAATTCCGCATCACCCGCTCCGATATCCAGCATATCGACAGGAATCGCCTTGACCCCCAAATGCCGAATCTTGTCAGGAAGCTCAAGTGACAGCTTGCGGTCGTATCCATTATAAGGACGGCTGACCACCACGAGCGCCTTTTCATCCGGTCCGAGCTCGGCGAGTATTCGCTTTCCTTCATCCAGCAGATTCTGTCGGTACATGCGATATGCCTTCACACCAGCATCGACCGCCCGGCTGAACTCCTTGTCCCCTATCTTTAAGTCGCTCTCGATCGCCTTCAAGCTATGCTTTAAGTTGTCGAGGCCATCACCCAATGAGATAATACTATTTACGAACTTTACGCCTTCTTTTTTGAAATCGAAGCGGACGCGGAGTGAAGCCCCGATCGTCTGGACATAGGGACAGATATAAGCCCCGTTGTCGATGTCATCTGCCGTATCCATCACTTTTATAATGGAAGGCAGAAAAATAAGATCGACCTTCTTCTTTAAGAGGTTTGCTATGTGCCCGTAAACGATCTTGATCGGGTAACAGGTTTCAGCGCTGAACAGCTCCAGCGCTTCCTCGACTATCCGCTGGCTGGAGAGATCGGAATTGACGACCTCGTAGCCGGCTGACTCGAAAAATGCCCGCCAGAACGGGTAGTATTCCCAAAAGTGGAGCACGCGGGGAAGACCGACTTTGCCGCGTGATTTCTTCGGATGATCAAATTCCAAATAACGTTTGAACAAGAGCTTCTGACGGGCCGCCGCATAGTCAAGTGGGAGCTTCTTACGTGCCGATTTGTCTACTTCGAATCGTTCACACCGTGCTCCATAGTAGAGCGGTTCTTCTCCCTCGATCATCACCTTGTGGATTTCGCACTGGTTGGAGCAGTCCTCGCACGGAAAAGTCTCAAGCTCGTATTTAAGACGGTAGATGTCGAAGCCCTTGAAGGCAGTGTTGAAG
The DNA here is from genome assembly GCA_964371785.1 of uncultured Ignavibacteriales bacterium. Taxonomy (GTDB): domain Bacteria; phylum Zixibacteria; class MSB-5A5; order GN15; family FEB-12; genus CAVQCT01. Next base: position 295,429 of record CAYJOL010000001.1, read on the forward strand.
CCTTCTCGGCCCAATTGCTCCTGAGCGAGAATCGCCGCCCCGATCGCCCCGGTAACATCATGATGCGGCGGCACGGTGATGATTCGGCCGGTCAGTTTTTCAAATGCCGCGACCACTGCCTTATTCCACGCGACACCGCCCTGGAAGAATATGTGGTCGCCAATTCTCCGATCCCCTACCACTTTTGTCAAGTAGTTGCTGGCAATGGAGTAAGCAAGCCCGGCTAAAAGGTCTTCTTTACCTGCTCCGGAGCGCTGGTGGGCCACCAGATCGGATTCCATGAATACTGTGCATCGCTCACCGCATCCGACCGGACACTTGGCGCAGAGGGCGTTGTCGCTGAATTCCGTTTCTATTCGGATATTCAGTTTCTCCGCCTGTTCCTGTAAAAACGATCCGGTGCCCGCGGCACAGGCCTTGTTCATCTCAAAATCGACAACGGCCTTGTTTTCAAGCGAAATGTATTTGGAATCCTGTCCGCCGATTTCGAATATCGTGTCAACAGTCGGGTCGATATCAACCGCCGCGGTCGCCTGAGCTGTTATCTCGTTTCGGACGATATCGGCGCCAATCAGATCACCGATGAGATATCTTCCGGAACCGGTGCTTCCGACCGCTTTGACAACCACCCGGTCACCGACTTCGTTAGCGATCTCTTCCAATCCGCGGCGGACGGCGTCGATGGGCCTCCCCTCGGTCATCAGATAGCGGCGGGCAATCACATTGTGGTCTTTGTCTATAAGCACCAGATTGGTCGAAAGTGAACCTATATCTACACCGAGGAAGACTTCGAGATTATCCACATGCTGAGGCCGATCAGCGAGCGTGATGTCGTAGTATTTGTTGTCCGGATGGTCAAACGAGAGTGCCTCCCGCCCCGAATGCGCAACCCGCTTGAAGGAGAGATACTGCTGGATTTTTTCAATCTCAAAGTGAACATTGGATTGAGTTTCAGTCATAGCCAGCCTGGCCGCACCGACCGCGCCGACCACATTGTAATGCTCCGGAACAACCAGCTCTCCCGGCGCCAGATCGAGGATATCCGTAAATGCACGGACCATGCCGGGATTAGCCGCCACCCCGCCCTCGAATGCCACCGGTCGGTCAAATTTCTTTCCCCGTGCGATTGAGCTTTTGAAATTTCGGGCGACCGCATAACACAGCCCGGCGACAATATCGTAATCCGGGGTGGCGATCTGCTGGAGATGGATCATGTCGGACTTGGCGAACACGGAGCATCGCCCGGCTATACGCGGCGGATTCTTGGATTTCAACGCCAACTGACCGAATTCTTCCTCGATCGATATCTTCAATCGGCCCGCCTGCTGGTCCAGAAACGAGCCGGTGCCGGCCGCACACTGGGCATTCATCGCGAAATCACGCACCGTGCGCTGGTCGGAATCAAGCTGGATGAATTTGGAGTCCTCACCGCCCATCTCGATGACGGTGCGGATATGTGGAGCAATCATGAAATTGCCGTGGGCGATCGCGGCGATCTCGCCGAAGAACTTCCCGCCCAGTATTGATTGCGCAGTTTTGCCTCCGATTCCGGTCAGGCCGAGCTTAATCGGAGCTCCCTGCAATTCCGGAAAATTCTGTTGGAGTAGCTCATACAGGGTGAGAAACGGACCGGATTGGAAACGCCGATAGACAGTTCGGTCAAGTCTGCCGTCCTTGAGCAGCACGATCTTGACTGAGACGGAACCGATGTCTATGCCAAGCGCCAGACAACACTCTTCCATATCTTAAAGTAACCGATTGCCTGATAAGTGACGCAAGCGATTTCTTTTTGATCGGTTTTGTTCGGAAAGGTCAACAATCGGTCGACCGATGCGGGTCAATGTTTTCTTGGGCGTTGACATCCAGCAGTGACAATCGTGAGTCATATTGACACCCAAGATGATGTCAACCTTCTGTATTCACCAATCTGCCTCAAGTAGGCTCAACCCCTGCCGGTTCATCGAAAGGACAATGTCAGTTCACCAGCCACAACGAGTGCCCATTCAACATATTAACATTTGCTCGTGAAATCAGTTGTCTTTGCCCGATGATCCGATATATTCGGGACTTAAGAAACGTCTATGAAATTGATTCTACAAAGAACATCGGGCGTCGAGGTCTGGATCGATGGCCAACAGCACAGCAAAACCGGTCGTGGGCTGCTCGTTTTGATGGGAACCAAGACCGGCGATAGTGAGGCGTCTTGCGCCTGGCTGGCCGAAAAAGCGGTCAATTTGCGGATATTCGAGGATGACGAAGGCAAGATGAATAGATCGGCATTGGATATCGACGGAGAAATCATGATCGTCTCGCAATTCACACTCTATGCTGACAGCCGCAAGGGACGACGTCCCGCCTTTACCGACACACTGGAACCAGTGGCGGCCGAAAAGTTGTATGACCGTTTTGTGGAGCTGGTGCAGGCCTCCGGTCTGAAAGTCGGCACCGGTCGGTTCGGCGCCAAAATGGATGTGAGATTCAACAACGATGGCCCGGTGACAATAATTCTTGAGCACGAATAACCCTCACCTCACCCGCCTCGCCCAGCGATACAAGTTGGTGCTCGGCTCTGGTTCTCCCCGCCGAGTCCAACTGCTGACCGAAACGGAAGTCAATTTCCGCCAGGTTATCCCGGATCTACACGAAGCTCAGCTTCCGGGTGAAGCACCGTACGACTATGCTGTTCGCCTCGCGAGAGACAAAGCTCTCAGTGTCTCAGCCGAGACAGGCAAAGATGACTTGGTGATTGGCTGTGACACGATTGTCGTGCTGGATAACCAGGTACTTGAAAAGCCGCTTGATCGTCATGACGCGCTTCGTATCCTCTCAATTCTTTCCGGCAAGCAGCACGTAGTATGTACCGCGCTCGCGCTGGCCCGCCAAAATCAGCTTCTCGTCAGCGGTCGTGAGTTGACTAAAGTCTACTTTAATCCGGTCACAAAGCGCCAGATCGAAGAGTACATACAAACGGGCGAACCAGTGGACAAGGCCGGCGCTTACGGCATTCAGGGAATGGGGGCGTTTTTAGTTGACAGAATTGAGGGCAATCTTGATAATGTTATTGGCTTTCCACGTAATCTTTTGGAGCAACTTGCCAGAGAGATTTTAGAACAACAACAAAGAAATTAGTCTGTTAGATATGAGCGACTTACGAAAGAAGTTTGGAGAACTGCTTAAACTCGAACGGGAACGCAAAGGGATTAAGCTTGAAGCTCTTGCCGAGCAGTTAAAGATTTCACTGACTTACCTTGAATCAATTGAGTCCGGAGATTTAAGAAATCTGCCTTCGGAATTATACTACGGTCTTTTCGCCAAGTCATACGCCGAATCGATCGGAGTTGATTACGCCGCTACCATGGACGCAATGAAAGCAGAGCTCGAGGAGCCTGCTGAAATCAAGGAGGCGGCTCCAAACGGAGCTCAGGGCAGAAAGAAAGTTCGCGAAGATAAAGCACCGGAAGAAGCACGTGAACCAAAAAGTCCCGACGAAGGTTCGGGAATTCTGAAATGGTTACTGTATATCTTCGGTGGTCTCGCTCTGTTATTTGTCATTTTCCTGGTCATCAACCACTTCTTCTTTTCAACGAGGTCGACCTCGGAGGCGACGACACCGACCCAGTCGAATGTTACGACCGAGCAATCCGGTCAGTCCCAGGAGGACCTCGACGCGGCGGTGGCAAATTTCAATTGGGATGATACGCTGAGTTATGAGGTCCCTTCGAAGATTAAGCTTTCACTGGTTGCCGTCGACCAATCGTGGTCCACTATTGTGGCTGATGGCGATACGGCGCTGTTCAGGAATCTCATTCCGGGGCGTCAGTACGATGTCGAGGCGACATTCAGGATGCTGGTTTCAATCGGAATTCCGTCGGTTGTCAAAGTGACCCTGAATGGACAGCCGGTTGACCTCGCGGACCCACAGAGCGGCCGTATATCGCGAGTGGAGATTTCGCAGGCCAATTTACATCAATTTCTGGGCGGGCCCACATCCAGTGGCGATAAATCAATCGAACCGGGGGTAAACCAGACACCGGTGCAGCCGTCAGAAGACACGGTTAAGCACGGAGGGACGGGTGACGAGCATTAAGAATTTCTTGGCCAACATGAAAGTGCGGCAAATCGCTCGAAATATGCGGCCGGAGTCGGTGAGATTTCCGGAGGCGCTACAAAATCCTCGTCACATTCTTGTCTGTTTACCCGGGGGCCTCAGAGAGCTGACTTTGGTCAAGCAGTTCCTGCCAGCTATCGCGGATCTTTTCAAGCCCGCGGATATCGTGCTGTTGAGCATGCCCGGGGTAAGAGTGACGGATATTTTCCCGCGCAAAGGGTTTCAGATTCTCTCACCCTCGCCCGACCAGATTACCTGGTCCGGTCTTCCGAAGAAGAGCTATCTGGACATGCTCAGGGAACTCAAGATTGACCTCGTGCTTGACCTTAACTTTGAATCATCGCACTTCACTTCGAATATATTACTGAGTTTTCCCAGAGCGGTCCGTATCGGCCGGGGGAACCATCGGGGCGAGCCTTATTATAATCTGGAGATCAAGACCAAGTATCTTCGCGATGAACGGAATATTTATCGTTCCCTGCTGGATATTATCGGCGGGATCAAGAACTGCTCCAACTGATTGACGATTGAACCTGTGAGCAGCTGAGAACATTTGGAGGATATGTGTACTTAAAGAGACTCGACATACTCGGCTTCAAGTCGTTTGCAAATAAGACATTGGTGAACTTCTCGACCGGAATAACCGCTATCGTCGGCCCCAATGGATGCGGCAAGACGAATATCCTTGACTCCCTGCGTTGGGTGTTGGGTGAGCAAAAAGTCAGCATGCTTCGCGGAAGTAAAATGGAAGAGGTTATTTTCAACGGCACGCGCGATATGAAAGCGCTCGGGATGGCCGAGGTAACCCTGACGCTGGTTAACAACCGTGGGGTCCTGCCGACGGAGTACACCGAGGTACAGATCACGCGGCGGTTGTTTAGAAGCGGAGAGTCCGAGTACTTGCTCAACAAAGTGCCATGTCGCCTGAAAGACATTACTGAGCTGTTCTATGACACCGGTATGGGCGCGCATTCGTATTCGGTCATTCAGCAGGACATGATTGAGGCGGTAATCTCTGACAAAGCCGAGGAGCGTCGGTTCTTATTCGAAGAGGCGGCCGGCATCACCAAATACAAGCAGCGCAAAAAGGCGGCGCTCCGGAAGCTCGAGGCGACCGAAAACGATTTCCTTCGTCTGAATGACATTTACTCCGAGGTCCAGACGCAGGTCCGGTCGCTCAAACGCCAGCAAAGCAAAGCGGAGCGATACCAGCAAATAGCCAGCGAAATAAAGAGCTGGGATCTGTACCTCAACTCGGTCCGGGTGAAATCGATCGAACTGGAGCGTCGCGAACAGCGCGCCCGTTTCGATCAGCTCTCAGACCAAATGAGCAGTTATGATACCCAGGTTGACAGCCTATCCTCCGCGCTCGAGAGCGACCGGGGGGAACAGATCGATATCGAACACCAGCTGACCCGGGTCGGCAACGAAGCCTACGAACTTTCCGAGAAAGCGCACTCCCTTGAAAAGGACATTTCGATTCTTCGGGAGAAAAAAGCAAACGCGACCGGACTTATCGAACGCAATGAAAATGACATTCGCGCTCTGCAGAGTCGGGCCGGGGTTCTCACCGAGCAAACCCGGGACGCCGAGAGTTCACTCGAGTTCCAAAAACAGGAGCTCGGGAAGATCGAGAGCGAGTTGCGACGGGCCGAAGAAATTCAGGCCGAAGCGGATCGCCGCCTGCTTATGGCCCGCTCGTCCAAAGAGCTGGACAACCGAAAGCTGATTGAACTTGAAGGCAAGCTTTCTTCCGGCAAAACCGAAGAAGACAACTTGCGCTCGCAAGAAGAGGATCTCACCCAGTCGCTGGAAAACCTGCGCGCTCAGATTGCGAACAGCCAGACTACGCGACAGAGACTGGCTGAGGACCGTGAGATCAAGAAACATGTTTATGACGGGGCACTGGCAGCCAAGCAGCAGGCCGAGAAGACTTATACCGAACTTGGCAGCAGGCTCGAAACTCTGATAGAGAGAAACGAAGATCTCGCCCAGGAGATTTCGAATCTGGCCGCTTCAATTGAAGCGTGCGAAGCGCGCAAAAGCCTGCTCGAAGATATGATCGTACATTATGAAGGGTACGAATCCGGCGTGAAGGCCGCCATGGAGGCGCGAGACCGCTGGAGCGGCGTTTTTGGAACAGTGGCCGAAAAGTTCGTGCCCGACGCCGGCCTCGAAATTACGGTGGAAGCTGCACTCGGCGAAATGGCCAAATTTCTGATCTGTGATAGTCGGGACACGGCCGAATCGATAATCGCCTATCTCAGGACCGAAAACAAAGGACGCATCGGCATCATGGTCCCCGACTCCGGAACGATCACTCCCGCAGTTAAACGACCTGAGCTCGATATGCCCGGCTTTGTCGGCTGGCTGGATACTCTGGTAAGCACCGAGGAGCCACTCCGCCCACTCATGCAAGCGATTCTCTCCCGTACTGCGGTATTCGAAACGGGCTTCCGTCCCGATCAGATTCTCGAGCGTCTACCTTACGGATTCCAGGCCGTCTCACGCAACGGCGATGTGTATAGTAAGAACCTCATATCGGGCGGTTCCGACGACAAGTTTCCACTGTTTCGTCGCCGCGAGAAAGTCGCCGAGCAGGAGCAGATGGCTCAGGATTTCCGGCGTCAACTGGAGCACGTTAAGGAATCCCGCAACAAAGTGGTTGCGGATATAGGTGCGACTCGCGCGGAGTTGGGCCAGCTGACCGATCGTATTGAAGAGCTGACCGAGCAGGTGTCCGACACTCAGCAGAAATTGAACGAGGCCGAATACGAGTTCCGCGGACTGGAGACCGAGCTCACCCGTCTTGAAAAAGAGCGCAAGCATCTCAACGATAAACGGGAAGTCATCCGCAATCGTCAATACACACTCGGACTCGACTTCAGCCAGTTGGCATCACAGAAGCAAACTCTGGTCGCCGATATGGAGCAGTCATCGGAGAAACTTGGCGATCTGGAAAACGGCGCGGCCGATGCTGTCGCCAGAGTATCGCATTTACAGGTACGTCTGGTCGAGGCCAGAAGCAAAGTTGAGCAGATCGAAAGCAAGATCTCGCACCTGAGAGAACTTCAGGAAGAAATGACGAATACGAGTGACGCTAAGCAGCGGGAAATAGAGCAGGCCCGTCAGGAGATTCAGAACTCGGTAACGCTGGTTGAGCAGCTCGAAATCGAGCTAAAACAGGCATTTGAGTCACGTCAGGAGACGATTACCCGCCAGAGCCAGCTTCGCGAAGTGCAGGGCGAAATACTCGAACGTGTCTCCTTAAAAGAGAGACAACTCAAAGAGGCTCGGGGCGGAAAGGACGCGCTCAATTCGGAGATTCACAAGCTCGATATCCGGCTCAATACGCTTGAATCCGAAGCACGGACGATCGTTGAGAAAATCCGCGAAGAATACGAGACGGATATACATACGGTGGATGCGGCCAATCCGGATCCCAACCTCGCCGAGGAACAAGCTCGAGCCCTTCTATCCGACCTCAAAGAGCAGCTGAAGAAATTCGGCGCCGTGAATCTGCTGGCGCTGGAAGAATACAAGACCGCCAATGAGCGAGAGATTTTCCTGCGGGAGCAGCTCGAAGACCTCCGCACCGCGAAAAACGATTTACAATCCACGATTACCAGGATTAACCAGACGGCCCGTCAGCTCTTCACCGAGACCTTTGAAAAGGTGAAGGTCAATTTCCAGAATCTCTTCGTGGAACTGTTCGCGGGCGGCGAAGCAGACATAAATCTGCTTGATCCAAGCGATCCATTGGAGTCCGACATCGAAATTATAGCTCGGCCTCGGGGTAAGAAGATTCTCTCAATCACTATGATGTCCGGCGGCGAAAGGGCGTTGACCGCGATTTCGCTGTTGTTTTCTCTATACCTCGTCAAGCCTTCGCCGTTTTGTATCCTTGACGAAATAGACGCCCCGCTGGATGACGCCAACTGTCATCGCTTCTTGCGAATCATACGGAAGTTCTCGGAACAGACTCAGTTCATCATTATAACGCACAACAAGATTTCAATGGAAGCGGCGCAAAACCTCTATGGCGTGACTATGGAACAGTTCGGCATCTCGAAACTCGTGGGCGTCAAGTTCACGGATAACGAGTCGGAAGACAAAGGGACCGAGCTCGTCACGGCCTCCGAACCTGAAACACCAGAGGCTGGCGAAGACTTCCAGGTTGACGACTCAGTCCGGGACGCCATGACGGACACTTCCAGTGATTCGGATGGGAACGGCAATGGAAACGGTAATGGTAACGGACATGATTCCGGTGACCACGCGCTGGTCGACGAACCGTTGCCTGTCGTTGATGAAGAACAGTCCGATGACTTCTCGGTTCTGGATGACCTGCCCCCTCGAGTCGTGCAAAGGCTGAACGTACCGATCATCAATGAACCCTCCGATGACGGCGACGACAAGAATTAAGCCCGGCGCTCATGTTCAGTAAATTCGAAAAGCTCAAGAACTCGCTCGCCAGAACCAAAGACAATATTCTGGGCAAGATTTCACAGGTAGTCAGCCGACGGAAAATCGATGAAGACCTGTTGGAAGAGATCGAAGAAATTCTTATTGGCGCCGATGTCGGTGTACCGGCCACGCTCCGGCTGATTGAGGGAATCAAAGAAAAAGCCCGCGAGCGAAAGCTGACCGAAGGAGATCAGATTATGACTCTGCTTCGTGAGGAGATCGCCGGTGTTCTATCCCGTGAGGATGCGCCCCTGTTCAAAGAATCCGACAAGAAACCAGTCGTCTGGCTCATTATAGGGGTCAACGGAGTGGGCAAAACCACCACTATTGGCAAGCTGGCCACCCGACTTCAAAGTGATGGGAAAAAAGTCCTGATCGCCGCTTGCGATACCTTTCGAGCGGCCGCGGTCGAACAAATAACGATATGGGCCGAGCGGAGCGGCGTAGATATTATCAAAGCCCAGCATGGCGCCGATCCGGCTTCGGTGGCGTTCGACGCGGCCAAGGCGGCTCAGGCGCGCGGAATGGACCTCCTGCTGGTTGATACTGCCGGCCGATTGCACACAAAAGCAAATCTTATGGAAGAATTGAAAAAGATCAGGCGCGTGATTGAAAAGGCAGTCCCGGAGGCGGCAATTTATAGTAAGCTGATTATAGATGGTTCCACCGGCCAGAACGCGATTGCCCAGGTCAAGGTCTTTACCGAGGCGGTCGGTTGTGACGGCATCATCGTCACCAAGCTCGACGGTACCGCCAAGGGAGGCGTGATGATCGCGGTCGCACAGGAGCTCGGCGTACCGGTCAATTTTATCGGCATCGGCGAGGGGCTGGAAGACCTTCAGCAGTTCGACTCGAAACAGTTCACTGAAGCGCTGTTTGCCTAATGTTGAAACTGGAAATCACAACACATTACCGCGAAGAACTCCTCGACATTACATCACTGATTCAACAAGCGGTCGATCAAAGCAGCCATCAAAATGGCACGGTCATCTGTTTTGTGCCCCATACAACAGCCGGTATCACTATCAATGAAAACGCCGACCCGGATGTCAAAAGGGATATGCTCTACAAACTCAGCAAAGAGATTCCAAAGGACGACCACTATCACCACGCGGAGGGCAACTCGGACGCTCATCTGAAAACGTCACTTATGGGCTTCTCCCTACAAGTATTCTTCGAGGACGGAGCGCTCGTTCTTGGTACCTGGCAAGGAATCTATTTCTGCGAATTCGACGGCCCCCGCAGGCGCCGGCTCATTATAAAGGTGTTGCCGTTTGCTTAAGATCCATATTGTGGTTGTTGGAAAGGACAAAGACGGATGGGTTACTGACGGTATTAACCATTATCTGAAACTCCTTTCTCGTTTCGCGAAGACCGACCTGATCGTTCTGCCCGGATTGAAATCTGCCTCTTCCCTATCGTCGTCCGAAATCAAATCGGCTGAGCTGGCGCAGATAACAAAAAAGCTTGGCAAGGGAATGTTGGTCGCCCTGACAGATGCCGGAAAGAAGATGGACAGCGCGGCATTCGCTCGGTGGCTGGCCAAATCTCAGGTCATCAGTCATGGCGAGGTCACGTTTGTTATCGGCGGCGCCTATGGTCTCGACGAGCAATTCCTGAACTCGGCCGATTTTCTGCTGTCACTATCTCCGCTGACTTTTTCTCATCAACTGGTTCGCCTGATATTGCTTGAACAGCTCTACCGCGGCTTTTCCATTATCCACGGCACTGATTACCACAAATAAAAATGCCCGGCACGCATGGTACCGGACATTTTGAGGAAAGATAAAGAGATGGGGACTTTTGTTACTTGAGCAGTATCATCTTCTTGGTGTCATTGAAACTACCGGCGTCAAGGCGGTAAATGTAAACACCTGATGCCACCTGACCGCCGCTGCTGCCAGTGCCATCCCATTCAACCTTCACCGTGCCAGCCTCATTGCTTCCGGTGAACCGATTCACCAGACTGCCGTTGATATTGTAAATTGACAACGACCAATCAGTCGCTACCGGCAAGGCCAACTCAATTGTGGTTGTCGGATTGAATGGGTTCGGGTAGTTTTGTCCCAGTTCGAATCCCGCCGGCAGATTGCCGCCTTTGGACAGGACGCGATACGGTCTGCCCTGATAATCAGCGAACTCAGATTTGACAAGTGTCGGCTGGCCAGTGCCATGGAACGGGATCTTCACAAGTTCATTCGTGCCGGCTGCGACCCTACCCTGGGACATACTGTACACAAGCAGCCTGAGTTGACCGTCCACGATATCATACATCATGTCCATCCCATTGGCGCGCGCGGACAACACCGGCTGATCAATCTGGACGCCATCGGGCAGGTCATAGACGAGCAACGCGCCGCCAATATCCCCCGCGGCCTCGGTCGAAACGACCATGTTGTCGTGTTGACAGGCCGAGCTGAGCGCCAACGGCTCCTCGTACGGCGCAATCTTGGGAAGCGGATCGGCATCGCCTGTGATAATACGGAGCAACAATACAAGGTCGGCCACGCTCAGGGTAAGCCCGTCGCCGTTAACATCAGAAGCGGCAATCTGTCCAGCAAGATTGATCTTGAACACCTGTAAACCGTAGATAAAGTAATTCGAATACAAGACGGCGTCGGCAATTTCGTACGGCACCTTGTTCAGGTTAATGTCGCCCCGGGCGTCAATAGAATCCGGATGGAGAATACATATGCCACCGTTGAAGAATTCACTGCATCTGACCGGAGCCGAGGAGGCACCTGCCAGGCAGTCGTCCAACGCCCCGAGACCATATGGTCTCGAACTGCTCGGGTAATTGATATCGTCATCCTCATCCCAGATGAGCGTGTTCTCCGAGTTATAAATTCTCTTATCCATGAACAACATGGTACCGCTCGGATCTGAGAACGTGTTGTCGCCGCAGTCATACCAGACAAAACTGATTGGCAGGAATTGGTCGCCGAGGTTCTGGTCATTTGAAATCTGGAATTGCATATTGACCAGCGAACCATTGGGAAGAAGCGATGACGACGGTGGATGATGCGCACCGTTGTTAACGTCGGCGATGGAAATCAACCGAACCAATCCCGATGGGCAGGCGGAGCCGCAGCCTGTACTTCCAAGGCGGAACGTGAAATACTCCCACTGTTCGATAGCGGTCGATTGAATTGTGGCGGTGTTGAAAGCCATGACTGAGGCATCGAAACTTAGCAACAGGTCAAACCCGCCTATCGCTTCGTTGCTTTCGACATTCAGTCTGACGGTGTGCTGAACGCCCACCGGAATGCACTCGCCACCGTCGATACTTACCCTGGTGCAAACGTCACAATCGGGTTTCTCGTTGATATCCACGTACATGGTATCTGTGACTGCCGTACAACCATCGCTGGTTTCGAAACAGAATGTGATGGTACCGAAAGCGGAGGGCAGGAAGCAGATCCTGCCGCTGTCGACCCGAGCAGGCTCATAGGTACCGGGGCCGCAGACTTTGACCAGGCTGGTCACGGATTTGTTGTCGGTCGCGTAAATACCGTCGATACAAATAGTCTCGGTATCATCAGGACACCTTTCGAATACCAGTCCACTCGGGAGATGCAGGCTCGGTGCCGGATTGGCGCCGATATTCAAAGTGGTCGTAGATGTGTCCGTACCGCAGTTGTTTGTCGCAATTATCTGGACACTGTATGTTCCCGCCTGGCTTACCGGGAAGCAGACATATCCGGCTGTGTAACTTCCCGACGGTTTCACGGTTACCTGAACACCGGTTCCAGTCACTATAATCGGGAAACAGAAGCTGGTCGGTTCAACCAAACAGAGTGTAGTATCGATGCGGGCAGGCGAGGTCACCGAGGCCGGTTGAGCTATATCAGCGTGGAGGACAAAATCACACGTGTCAGAGCCGCACTGGTCTTCGGCAATCAACTTTATATTGTGCGTACCGGATTGGCTGACATAAAGACTGAGTATACCCGTGGCTATGTTATACGGAGCCAGGATCACCTGGCCATTGTCAAAGACTCGGACGTGGGCGCTCGACGGTGATATCGGCACGGATACATGTACCGTGTCGGGGCCGCACAGGGTCGCGTATTGGTCCTCAGGGCAGATGATCGAAGCAATCCCACCCGCGTTCACTCTGATTCTCAGGGTATCGGCAGACTGAGCGCCGCACTGGTCGGTCGCGGTCAATATGATACTGGTCAGACCAAAGGCGGCCGGCTTGAAACAGACCTTGTTTCCATTTACAATGCCTATGTTAGCTGTGACACTCGCGAGATTGGTGTCGACATCAGTGGCCGTAAACGGAATGCAGATACTGTCGAGCTGACAGACAGTCAGGGTGCTGTCTCTGCCAACCACTGTCGGTTTGCTGTTAAGTCTGGCCTGGAGCGTGAACATGCAAGTATCACTGCCGCATTGACCTGTAGCAATCAGCATAACGCCGTAAGTGCCGCCGGTGAGTACGGGCACATATACCTGACCGTTGCTCACATAAGCAGGGGCCGTGGCAGTGACGGACTCCACGCTTGATGACACCTGGTAAAGGTAATTCAGCGTGTCCGGACCGCAAAGCAGAGTATCTACCGCGCCGGGACAGGTAATCTGAACCGGTTCGTTGACCGTCACGAGGACCGAAACCTGGCAGGAAACCGTGTTGCACTCCGCGGTCGCGGTAACGGTAATCTTGTAGGTACCGGATGTATCGGCATTGAAGCAGAGATTACCATTGGTAAATGAGCCAATGCTCGTCTGTACCGTGTAATTCACTCCAGTGATTGACAGGGGAACACAAACCTGCCCCGGCTGGCAAATCGGTTGAGCGGTAATCGGCTCTGGGCAGGTGAATTCGACAAAGCTGCCGGCATCGACCGTCACACAGACGGTGTCAACTGACCTTGCACCGCAGGCATCGGTGGCCGTGATCACGATACAGTAAGGTCCGGATGAATCCGGTTTGAAGCAGAGCTCTTGATTCTGAACGCTGTACACTCCACGAGAAGCAATTAACGAAACCAGGTTGTTCTGCGCATCGGTAACCGATATCGGGAAGCAGACTGAGTCGTTTCCACAGTACTTATATATAGTGTCGGCCGGCTGATATTCAATCACCGGTGCCGAATTGACGGTGACATGTACCAGAATTTCGTCCGTATCGGTCGCTCCACAAGCATCCGTAGCCGTCAACGACAGGCTATATGTCCCGCTTGTATCGGCATTGAAACACACTCTGGAAGTCGTGGGGCTGTAACTTCCCCCCTGCGTCGACACGTTCACGATATTATGGTCGACGTCGGTGACGCCCACCGGTATGCAGACACTTGTGGGATCACAAATCGTGATCGTAGTGTCCGGAGGGAACATTACCAACGGCGCGGTATTACATCTAATGGTCGCCGTAAACGACTTGCGGTATGTACTGCATGGAGTCGTAACCGTAACCGTGATCCGATTTGCGGTCGCACATTCGGCGTAGAAACAGACTGTTTGATCTTCCGGATTATACCATGTGTTAATGCCACTGACCTGAACCGTACCATTGGTAGGAATTCCATAAATCGGGAAGCAGATCGTATCCAGCGAACAGACGAACAAGGTAGTGTCGCGGGGAACTACGACATCGACAAGCTGGTCGGTCTGGACCGTAACATACGCTGTGTCCTTGGCTACCGCACCGCAAGAATCGGTGACCGTGGCGATAATCTGGTACAAGCCACCGTCGTACGGCACAAAGCTGATGTAACCGGTCTTGTAACTTCCGCGATTCGAAGTGACCGAAGCGATATTATTGTCAACATCGAGACCCGAAAACGGCAAGTTGACCATCTGAGGCGAGCAGAGGTAGACTGTGGTATCAGGCATATGCACCGCTATTTGTGGAGCATGATTCAACTTAACCGTAACATTGACATCGTCCGATGCAGACAGGCCGCAGGAATCGACAACTGTCATCGACAAATGATACGTCCCGGCGGTGTCCGGCATAAAGCAGAGCGTGTGGGTCTCCGCGTTGTAGGTCGCGCCGCTTGTGCTCACGGAGCTTGGATTACTCACCGTGTTGACGTCGACGCAAACTTCGCCTGGCGAGCAAAGGAAGGTAGCGAAGTCGTCGCCAAGAGTAACGAATGGCCCATCGCTGAGAATGACAGTAATCAAAACCGTGTCGGTCGTTGAGGCCTCGCAAGCATCCATGGCTCTGAGAATCAACGTGTAAACACCGGCGGTATCCGGCGTGAAGCAGAATTTGCCGGTCTCGGAATCATATGTACCTATGTTTGTGGTGACGCCGGTCAGGTTCACATCGGTGATGGTCGGTTCGATACAAATCTGTGACGGAGCGCAGAGCGACAAAGTCTGGTCATCCCCAAGGCTGACTGACGGCGGCTGATTAAGGTTTACTGTAACTTGAGTGGTCGAAGAACTGCTCGCACCGCATGAATCAATTGCATTAACGGTGATCGTGTAGATTCCGGCAGTATCGGCTTCGAAACAGACCTGGCCGGTCTCGGCATTGTAGGTGCCGAAGTTGACCGCGACGGCGTCAAGGTTAAGGTCGGAATCACCAACCGAAGCATCGAAACAAATGGACTGCGTCGTACACTCTGAAACGCTGAAATCATCGGCCGTTACTACAACCGGCGGGCGGTTACCGTCGATATACACGGGCACCGTACAGGTATCGGCGTGACCACAATCATCCATCGCTTCGATTTCGACAAACAGTGTGTCGGAGATCGTACCGGTAACGCATACATTCTGCCCGTCGATTGTCGCATTTTCCGAAAGCACGCGGTAAGTCACATGACCAGACTCAGGGTCGATCGCATTGATATCGAAACAGAACGTGTCTTCGCCACAGGTAAAGAAGTGCTGTGATTCCGGACAGACAATCTGAGGAGGACGGTTGATGACAACAGTAATCTTCACGGTGTCGTTGCATGCCGGCGGCGTGTACTTTTCCGGATAAGCGCCGCAGGAATCGGTCGCGCAGTAGACGAATATGTAAATAGCTGAATCAACGCCTTCAGGTGTGAAACATGTCCGGCCGGTTGAATCAGTCAACTGCTCGAACTGGCCAGGCCCGCTGTACTGGCTGATCAGCATATTGTCGCCGTCCGGGTCATGTCCCTGAATATCGAAACAAATCGGCTGAACATCGCAGAGATACACGGTCGAGTCATAAGTTGCCAGAAGCGGCGGATGGTTCGTTTCAAAATTGACCGTGAACGAACCCTCGCAGAAGGATCCGCACGGATCGGTACAACGGACCTTTACCGTGACCGTCTCATTCCCCTGCGGAGTATATACCCAGTAACCATTGACCAGCGATCCGGGACCCTCAACGATAACGCAGCTCAGCGAATCGCCGTCGGCATCAGTCGAGTTCACCGGGAGCATGACCTGCTCAGGGGCGCACTGGCGGATCGTCTGATCTTGAGGGAGACTACATACCGGCGCCTGGTTCACCCTGACTTTCAGGGTGAAACTGCTCTGACAGGTCGCACCGCATGAATCAGAGCACTGAATCGTAACTGTTACTGAGTCATCGGCCGTGGCATTGAATACCCAGTTACGACCTACCAGCTGGCCCGGACCGTCGATAATGCTGCAACCCACCAAATTGCCATCGGGGTCAGTGGCGCTGACTGGAAGACTTATTTGCTCGGGGGCACAAAGGTCGATAGTGGTATCTGTAGGCAAACTGCAGACAGGCACGTTGTTGAGGTGCACCGTGACCAGCATTTCATCAGTATCGCTTACTTCGCATGAGTCCATCGCCGTTACTTTCAGGCGGTACACGCCTGATGTATCAGCGGTGAAGCAGATGCGCGAAGTCGTCACGTCGTAACTTCCACCTTCGGCCGTCACGCTCATCAGATTATGGTTCGGGTCGCTAACGCCCACAGGGATACAAATCTGCTGTGCATCACACGAAGAAATCGTGCTGTCCGGCGGCAGAATGACCAGCGGTGCAGTGTTACAGTTCACTGTTACACTGAAGGTCTTCGTGTAGGTCTTACATGGCGTGGTTACCGTCAGCGTAATTTTGTTCGTGCTCGCGCATTCGGCAAAGTAACAAATCGTGCTGTTTTCGGCGTTGTACCACGTATTGATGCCCTGGACGGACACCTGAGCATTCCCCGGAATGCCCGAAACCGGGAAGCAGAACGTGTCGAGAACGCAGGCAAAGAACGTGGTGTCGTGCGGAACGACGATATTGACGTTCTGGTCAGTTGTGATCCGGACAACGGCCGTGTCCACGGTGCCGGCGCCACAACTATCAGTTGCGGTCACGATTATGCGATAATTGCCGCTGTCATATGGTACAAAACAAATCTGACCGTTGGAGTAAGTACCGCGATTCACTGTCACGGTCATCAGATTGCCATCGGCATCCTGTACCGACACCGGGATACAGACATTCTGGGGAGCACAAAGATACAAAACGGTGTCACTGAGATTTGATATGCTCGGGGCATGGTTAATCTCTATTTGCAGGGTCAGGGAGTCGGAGGCAGTAAGGCCGCACGAATCCATGACCGAAGCGATCAGTTTATATGCTCCGGCGGTATCCGGCGTAAAGCAGATAGCTCCGGATTCCGGATTATAAGTGCCAAAGTTCGAAGTGAAGGTCATGTAATTGGCCACAACATCCGTGCTGACACAAATCGGCTCAGCCGTGCACATCGTGTAGTCGGTCTGGCCGCTTAAATGAACATAAGGCGCCGGTTTTTTGGTCACCGAGATTTGGATCGTATCACTGGCCGTCAGTTCACAATCATCGATGGCCGTGGCAATCAAGGTGTAGACACCAGCAGTATCGGGAACGAAACAGATTTCGCCGGTCTCGACATCGAAATAACTGAAATTCGTGGTGACACGTGTCAGATTCTGATCGCTGATTTCGGGAGTGACACAGATAGATTGACCTTCGCATGCGTCAACCGAGAAATCCTCTCCCAGCGAAATCATCGGGGGCTGATTAACGGTTACCGTAACAAGCGTCGTAGCCGAGCTGGTCAATCCACAGGAGTCGGTAACTGTGATCGTGGCTTCGTACACACCCGATGTATCCGGCGTGAAACATATCCGGTTCATCTCGGCATCATACGTTCCGAGATTCGTTGTTATTGAGGCGATATTGAAATCAACGTCATCGGCAGTCGCCCGGAAACAAATGGCTTCGGGCGCGCAAATTGAAATGGCAAAATCATCAGCCGAGGTCGCCACCGGAGCATGGTTCTTGTGGATTGTCACGGGGACGGTACAGGTGTCGGCATGACCGCACTGATCGCTGACCGCGATTACAACATCCACCCGAGATATTTCGCCGGCCGTCACACAGATAGTGTTACCATCGATCGACGCGTTATCGGAAAGAACTGAATAAGTCACCGGATCGTTCTCAGGGTCTTCGGCGGAAATATCAAAGCAGTATGTCCCCGTGTCACACACGGAAAATTCCTGCGGACCGGGACAACTGAGAATCGGTGCACGATTGAGAATAACGGTGACATAGGCGGTATCGCGACAGCATTCCGGACTGGCCGGGGTCTTCCCTGCCAGACTGAGCACACAGGAATCGGCCGCACGGAATACAAACATGTAGGTTGCTGAATCGACATCGGCCGGTACAAAGCAAGCCTGGCCGGTTGAATCGTTGAGCTGGGTAAATGTACCAAGGCCTTCGAGCTTGAATATCTGCATTGAGTCGCCATCGGGGTCATACGCCTTAACATCAAAACAAATCTGCTCCGGCTGGCACAGATCGATGGTCGTGTCAGAACAGAAAACTTGCGGAGGGGTATTCAGCACCAGTGTGTCAAACACCTTTGCCGTGTCCGCCCCGCAGCCATCGGTGACTTTAACTTTGAACTTGAACACTCCCGATGTATCCGGGGTGTATGTGAGCAGGCCAGTCTGTGGGTCAATGGATCCAACACCGATCAGTAACGAATACGTAAGCGGGTCATTTTCCGGATCGGTAGCGGTAAGTTGAATGGACCGTGGCTCGTTCAGATCACAGAGCTTATCAGATGAGTAGATGTCACCTATCACCGGCCGCAAATTCAGGAACACAACATACTGGTAATAGTAATACAGCGAATCCCCGTTCATATCCACCAACAGGAAAGTCACGGGATATGTCCCGGCGGTGTCCGGCGTGAAATGATAGAAGCCGAGCACGGTGTCGGGTCCGGATGGCTGGAAGGTCAAGGATCCGGGTCCTTCAATGAGCGTCAATGAAACAGTGGAGTCATAGGGGTACGACAAAGGAGCAACGATGGTATCTTCGATTGTCTGTCCCGCGCAAATATCAAACGTATCCGTAAAGATTGGAGGAGTAATCGGAGCTACGAGAAGCCCGTGGTTCGGATTACTCAGAAATGCATCGATTGTATTCGAATACGCGCCGGCGCTGGACAATGACAAGAAAAGAAGAATACCCACACACAGGATATCACAAAACCCAGCTCTTTTCATCTTTCCTCCAAAAGAAAAAGAAACTATATAAGCCGCAAACCTCATTACCCGCGCGCACTTGCGCGCAATTTTTCAAGCACACAGAAAAGGGCGACTTCCCCCGAGAACGCAGATTTTGCCACACATTGACAACTAATCAACTTGGGTAAATTAAGGTAGTACTTACTAGTAGTAACAATGTTATCTATTTCAGTCACACTAATATACCTCTCCGGTTCGAATTGTCAAGACATTAAAGGGTTACATCAAGGACAGAAGCAAGATTGCTGCCGAATAGTAAGTTGCGGATTGGTAAGGGATTGCACCTTAGGGAAACGACCTTGTGCACCCTCGGCGGCTCATAGTATGAACGAGCCTGTCCAAAGTGTGATTTCCATTGCGCACTGGTCGATTCCGGGACCGTTTTGAGCAACGATTGCGGGGCAATCGGGCAGCCCCCCAGGTGCGACAGACTGAGCCTATTTGTCTTGCTGCCCCACTCTTTTGTTGGGATCAAGAGACTGAAAAACCCGCCTTCGCGGGCGAGGCAGAAAGAGGCTCGTGGCATCAGAAGTCGGATGATTATACATTCCTGACCTCTGCCTCCCTGGCGCAGGCCGGGGTCCATCTTCGATTTGATCATCCTGGGCACCCGCCTTCGCGGGTGAGGCAGAGTTGAGATTGCGACGTCGCGATGTCATGCTACCGCATGTCTTAACGCTCCTCGCAATGACAAAGTTGGACCAGTTCAGATAGAGAGTATCTGTGCATTGAATCACGCCTCGTGAGCAAGTCATTGCGAGGCGGCCATCACACCGACAGGTGTGAAGCCGTCGCAATCTCGATGTCGCGTTCAAAAGACGAAGTCCAGATTGCGACGTCGCGATGTCACAGCCCTCTGCCTCCCCGGCGAAGGCCGGGGTCCATCTTCAATCGCTCTGGGCACCCGCCTGCCTGGGTGAGCACAAACAGGCGGATCAGGGGCTACGAGCTTTTGATAGCTTGACAAAAAAGGCCGAACCGCTACATATTGAGGCCATTAACCTCTGAAGGAGAAGCTTCACGATGGCCAAATCAGCCCCGGCGAAAAAGACGAAACCAGCCCCGAAAAATATCGGCACCCTGTTGAACGAAAATCGCAGATTTAAGCCTTCCCCCGCGTTTGTCAAACAGGCCAATGTCAGCGACAAGAACATCTACGCAACGGCCGCAAAGAACCCGGTCAAGTTTTGGGAATCGATGGCTTCCGAGCTGGTCTGGAAGAAGAAGTGGAAAACCGGGCTCGAATGGAAAGCTCCTGATGCGAAGTGGTTTGTCGGCGGCAAGCTGAATGTCACGGAATCCTGCCTCGACCGACATATTCAGGAAGGCCGGCGCAATAAGGCCGCCATCATTTGGGAAGGCGAGCCGGGCGACAAAAAGACGATCACCTACTATGAGCTGTACAAGCAGGTTAACAAGTTTGCCAACGTGCTCAAGAAGTTCGGCATCAAGAAAGGTGACCGGGTCGCGATTTACCTCCCGATGATCCCCGAATTGGTAGTCTCCCTGCTCGCCTGTGCCCGTATTGGAGCAGTGCACTCGGTCATTTTCGGCGGTTTCTCCCCCGAGTCGCTCAAGGACAGAATTAACGATGCCCAGGCCAAGATGCTGATCACCGCCGATGGCTCCTTCCGTCGCGGCCAGATCCTTCCCCTCAAACACGACGCCGATATCGCTATCGCGGATTGTCCGTCGATTGAGAATGTCATCATCATCAAACGCGGCGACTTCCTTCTTCGCGTCAAGGAGGGCCGAGACCACTGGTACCATCGGCATATGCAGGAAGCCGAAAGTTACTGTCCGCCGGAGTACATGGACAGCGAGGACCCGCTGTTTATCCTGTATACTTCGGGGACCACGGGCAAACCCAAGGGTATCGTTCACACCTGTGGTGGATATATGACCGGCGTCTACGCCACGACCAAGTTCGTTTTTGATCTTAAGCCTGATGATGTCTTCTGGTGCACGGCCGATATCGGCTGGGTGACCGGTCACTCGTATATCACATATGGTCCGCTGGCCAACGGCGCTACGCAAGTTATGTACGAAGGCGCCCCGGACTGGCCGGATCAGGATCGATTCTGGCAAATGGTGGAAGATTATGGGGTCACCGTATTCTATACGGCCCCTACTGCTATACGCTCATTTATGCGATGGGGAAACCAATGGCCCGAAAAGCACGACCTCAGCTCGCTTCGCCTGCTCGGTTCGGTCGGTGAACCGATCAACCCCGAGGCATGGATGTGGTACCACGAGACGATCGGCAAAGGAAAGTGTCCGATTGTTGACACCTGGTGGCAAACTGAGACCGGACATATCCTCATCACCCCACTTCCTGCTATTACGTCGACTAAGCCCGGCTCGGCGACTCGCCCGTTCCCGGGAATCGAGGCCGCCATCCTCGATGAATCCGGTAAGAAAATCACCAAGGGCGGCGGTTTTCTGGCGATTACGAAACCTTGGCCGGGAATGCTCCGGGGCATATGGGGCGACCGCAAGCGATTTATCGAGACGTACTGGTCCAAATGGGACGGGATCTATTTCCCCGGCGACGGCGCCAAGATCGACGAGGATGGGTATTTCTGGATTCTCGGCCGTATCGATGACGAGATCAATATTTCCGGTCACCGCATTTCCACGATGGAAGTCGAGTCGGCCCTGGTGGAACATCCCGATGTCACCGAAGCCGCCGTTGTTGGCATGCCTCACGATTTGAAAGGAACCTGCCTGGCGGCTTTCGTGACGCTGGCCAATGGAGTACAGATCGATGAAAAACTGCTGGGACGGCTCAAGGATTTTGTCACGCGCAAAATTGGCGCGATAGCCCGACCCGAAAAAATCATCTTCACCCCGGACCTCCCCAAGACCCGTTCGGGCAAGATCATGCGAAGGTTGCTTCGCGATATCGCCATCGGCAAAATCATGGGCGACACCACGACCCTGGCCGACCCGGATGTCTTAAGCCGGATCAAGAAGAAATACGAAGAAGACTGATGTTTGCGTTTCTTGCCGTCCAAAGGCAGTGGGGCAATACCCTCTTGGGTGTTGACATCTCGACACATATCAAATGTCACAAATTCTGTAGCTCACATCCGCGAGGTGCGATGCTAATCGCGCCGATCGCCACGTGAGATTACGTGCACTCACGTCGCCCAACGTGTGTCATTGCGAGGCGTTCGACTCGGGCCGACAGGCCCTGCCGTCGCAATCTCATAGTCGACAAATACTTTTGTTGCTTCATGCTATCGTGATGTGTTACTTGCCGGCACCATGGTCGAATTAATCTACGAAAACAAATCCGTACTCCATTTCTTTCAAGATGCGCTCGCTGAGATTGAAGTCCCGTACCGTGTGAATTTTATCGAGGAAACGGAGCTCGACATCTCACAGCCCCCCGATGATATTGTCTACCTGAATTGCGTCGGCGCCGATTCGCATATTCGTGGAAACCGTTCCGCCCTCATCCGGCTGGAGCAGTATCTGGAACATCTGGCGGCATATAATCGCAATGTAATCAATGACTATCGCACACTTGATTATCTTATGAGTCACGTCGCCCAGATACGCCTGATGAAGCGATTCGGCCTTACTTACCCTCAGACCGTTTTCTCGTCGAATGTCGATGAACTGCTGTCGATGGCGAACAATGTCAATTTCCCTGCTGTGGTGAGATACGACAGGTCTGCTCAGTCCTCGTCCGCTCAGATCTGTTCCGATTGGCGGGCTCTTGACGCCTACCTGCGTTTGGACAGCGCGGCATCAACTTCGGAAAGTGTGATCCTTGTGCAGCAATATATAGAACCTCGGGACGGTGTAACATCGCGAGTCGAGATCATTGATTACGAACCAGTCTATACAGTGAATTTCCGGTGCGATCTCCGCCTCCCGTCCGCTGCGGCCGAGTATTCATCGGTGGAGACTCAATCGAACCAGGTACAGCCGGTAAGCCGATACGTGGAACTCTGTCAGGCCTCCGGACTGAGAATGGCCGGTATTCAATACGTAACCGCAAGCAACGGCTCGGTCTATACGCTGGGTCTTCACGGCGCGGGCGAATACTCGATAGCGGCCGAGAATCAGACCGGTCACCAACTGAAGCGGGCGGCTCAGCGGATGATTCAGAAAATGCTCAATTAAAAAGAGTCGCGCAATTTTCACGCGACCCTTACCACCGGCGATGGTTTGTCTTTTACTTGTCCCCACCGAGAATTATCGGCAGGCTTCCGGCGTCATTGCCGACGATGACCACTTTGGTATTCTGGGATTCGGAAATTTTGAGAGTCGCTTCAATCCCTTTCCACTTCAACAGCGAGGGTGTGATACCTGCTGAGACAATCTTCTGGAAATCCGCAATACCCTGAGCCTCGATCCGCTTGCGCTCCGCCTCCAGTTTTTCTTTCTGGATCGTGAACTGCATTTTCTGAGCTTCCTGGTCGGCCGTCAACTTGAAGTTGATTGCCTCGGAAATCTTGGCGGGAATCTCCACGTCGCGAATCAAAACATTTTCGACGACGATATGTTTGGAGTTCATGGCTTCCTGAAGCAGGCTCAATACCTGACTGCTTAACTCCTCCCGCTTCGTGGAATAGATTTCCTCCGGTTTATACCGTCCGGCAACTTCCCGCGCTATACCGCGAATTGTCGGCGCCACAGCTACGTCATAATAGTCAGGGCCGATATCCACTTGAAGCGAGTCGATTTTATCGGCCAGCGGTCGGTAGAGGATCGACACATCGACTTTAATAGTCGCTCCATCGGAGGATAGTACAGTCAGGCTTTCCTCTTTTTCCTGTAATTGAGTCTTATACACGAACATGGAATTCCACGGCATATGCCAGACGAAACCTTCGGTATAGATCTTGCCTATTTCCGTTCCGGTTCCGAATTTTGAGTAAAATACCGCTTTGTGTCCCGATGGAACCTGGGTACCGCAGGCAATAAGCCCAAGGGCCATCACGACAATGAGCAATAATGGAAGTTTGGGGAATTTCCGCATCACGCCTCCTCTACTGAAGTTATTATACCGTACTGTAATTCTATTTGAGTTACGTATTTCAATCTACCCACGTACTTCATGGATATTCAACAAAAAAACCGGCTGAGCCGGTTTTCGTGGAATCCAGTAAGCCCTTGGACATAATGATCAGGATAGATCGAACAGGAGGAATTCAGTGTCCTTGCGCGCAAGTATCGTAAGTTCGGTTTCATCGGAGATCGCCGCGCCGTCGCCATGTCCCAAAATAGCGCCGTTCACGTCAATCTCCCCGGTCGCCACCTGGATCCAGGAGTGTCTGTCGTCGGCCAACAGGTGTGAGACTTGTTTGCCTTCGTTGAGCACTGAAGTGTACAGATTGACATCCTGGTGTATGCTCACGGAACCATCGCGACCGTCGTGCGACACCAGAAGAAGCAGGCGATCATTCATCAGGCTCCGTTCAAACGTCTTCTGCTCGTACCCGGGGGTAAGATTCTTCTGTTCGGGAAGGATCCAGATCTGCAGGAGTCTGACTTTGCCTGTCCGGGAGTTGTTAAACTCGCTGTGGAGGATGCCCCGGCCGGCGGTCATCCGCTGAACATCGCCGGGCCGAATACTGGAACCTGACCCGAGACTGTCTTTATGCGCCAGTTCGCCTTCTAGAACATAGGTGATGATTTCCATATCGCGATGCGGATGCGTGCCGAACCCCTGACCGGCCTCGACAATGTCATCGTTGATCACCCGAAGCGTGCGAAAGCCCATCCACTCCGAGTCATAGTACCGATCAAACGAAAAACTATGGCGACTGTCCAACCATCCAAGTTGGGTTACTCCCCGTTCCGATGCCGATCGCACAGTGATCATACTTACTCTCCTTGATTGCGTGATTGGCGGTGCTGGGCCCCGAAAGGAGGCCCGCTCGGTCTTCAGTTAATGCACAACACGAAAAGGAATGACCCAGTTCCGCACCTGGAGAGTATTGAAAGCCGGAATAGTGGAATTGTCGCCCGGCTGGCGAAGAAATCCTTGAAAATAGAGCACACCCCAGCGCTGAACAGATGGGGTCTTAATTGTCACACTGGCAGTGTCACCGGAAGAATCGTCGTAACGGAGATTTCGTGAATCATAGGTGCTGCCATTTTGATAGGCGATGGTGTGAATCGGAGCGGTCGGTGATACCGTGAACTTCACCGGAACATCGGCTTCGATACTGTCGATCGCATTGAGTCCACTCAAGAGGATATAAGCCCGGTCGGTCTCCCAATTCACATCGACCGTATCCCAAGAACTCGATGTGACGTCGATCATCACTGAGGACATAATCTTGTACTTCAAGGCAGTGTATGCCTCGAACGCTGTTCCGCCGGGACGGCGAATATAGGTCGGATCATAGACGCGATTGACACCTGCATAAGTGATCCCCGAATAACCGATCAGCAGCCAACCGCTGAACGCCTCGGCATCACTACCGGCTTTGATAAAGTAGCCGTATTTTGTGACATACCTGACACTGGGATAACTGGTCGTATCGGTTCCCTTGACCCGCTCTGTCTTTAGATAATACCGATCTTCCACCGTCGCCTCGGCGTCTGACGTTAGGTAATAAGGCGCGCCGAAATCCTGTACGTAGCTGTGCTTGGTGCCGTACACATTCTCCGACTGCAGAGAAAGCACTTTGGTCGGGATTACCACAACTATCTGGCGGTGAACAGAATCGACCAGAGCGCGATAGGTAGCGCCGGTATCTTCCGGCAACACAAACGGATCACTTGGAATCAGTCCGGTTTTTGGGAACAGTTCCTGACCGACATCCGAGCTGTTTATGTAGAGTTGGATTTCTTCCTCGTCTATAATAAACGACGACTGCTTCTCGCTGCACGAAACAAGGACTATCCCCCCAATTAGCAGAGCGAGAGCCACGACCAGGGACCGGATATTTCGATTCTCAGGCATAAATCTCCTCATCATCTAACTGACGTACAGCTACTTTGATTTGTTGTCCCCTTTTTTGAGGCTTGCTTTGAGCTCTTTTATCTCGTCGCGGATAAGCACGGCGGTTTCGAAATCAAGATTATCCGCCGCCTTCTTCATCGCCTTCATCATAAACGCGATTTGATCTTCCCTGCGCATAGACTCAAAATAGTCCGGTTTTTCGAACTTTTTCTCCTCGACCGTCCGGGCATCCGCAAACTGGGTTATCCTCATTATTTCTTCACGGGTCTTGAAAATAGTTTCCGGCGTAATCCCGTTGGCCTCGTTGTAGGCCGTCTGTTTTTGACGGCGACGCTCGGTTTCATCGATAGCCTTGCGCATCGAGTCCGTGATCTTATCAGCGTATAGAATCACCTCACCGTTGGCGTTTCGGGCGGCGCGTCCCACCGTCTGGATTAGTGATCGCTCTGACCGAAGAAACCCCTCCTTGTCGGCATCGAGAATAGCCACTAAAGAGACTTCCGGAAGGTCCAGCCCTTCTCTTAACAGGTTGACCCCGACGAGAACATCGAACTCCGCCAGGCGCAAGTCCCGAATAATTTCTGTCCGGTCGATCGCGTCTATCTCGCTGTGAAGATAACGCACCCGTACGCCCATTTTGGTCATGTAATCGGTGAGATCTTCGGCCATTCTCTTGGTCAGCGTCGTGACCAGAACCCGTTCGCCATTTGCCGTGCGGACCTTGGCCTGTTCCAAGAGGTCGTCGACCTGCGTTCCGAGCGGCCGCACCGAAATTTTCGGATCGAGCAATCCGGTCGGGCGGATGACCTGGTCAACCACCACCCCTTCGCACCTGGCCAGTTCGAAGTCGGCCGGTGTGGCCGAGACATAGATTGTGTTATGCATGAGACTCTCGAACTCTTCAAAGAACAGGGGACGGTTATCCAACGCCGACGGCAACCGGAAGCCGTGAGCAACAAGTGTTTCTTTGCGATTCCGGTCACCCGCATACATCCCCCGAATCTGCGGCACCGACTGGTGGGATTCATCGATAATGGTCAGGAAGTCGTCCGGGAAGAAATCTATCAGGGTGAACGGCCGCTCACCGGCTCGACGGCCGGTCAGATGCCTCGAGTAATTCTCGACACCCGAACAGTAGCCCACCTCCTTGAGCATCTCAAGATCGTACTTCGTTCGCATCTCGATCCGCTGGGCTTCCAGCAGTTTGTTCTCACTGACAAAATGCTCAACTGTGTCCTTCAGCTCAGCTCCGATATTTTTGACCGCTTCTTCAAGCTGAGGACGCGAGGTAATAAAGTGTTTCGCCGGGTAAATGGCCAACCGTGTCCGGTCTTTGAGAATCTCGCCGGTCAACGGGTCGATTTCCGTGATCCGCTCAAGGTCATCGCCGAAAAACTCAATTCGGAAAGCGTTTTCATGATAGGCTGGAATCAACTCGATAGTATCGCCGCGCACCCGGAAATTTCCGCGGGTGAACGACATATCGTTTCGATTGTAGTGAATGGAGATCAACCGGCGAATCAGCTCATCCCGATCCATCGATTGCCCCTTTTCCAGCAGAATGAGCTGCTTGCGGTACTCCTCCGGCGAACCAAGTCCGTAAATACATGAAACTGAGGCGACAATTATTACGTCGTCGCGTTCCAGGAGCGAGGCGGTGGCTCGAAGGCGCAGGCGGTCTATATCCTCGTTCATCTGCGTGTCTTTTTCGATGTAGGTATCGGTGGTCGGGAGGTAGGCTTCCGGCTGATAGTAATCGTAATAGCTGATGAAAAATTCGACGGCATTTTCGGGAAAGAATGCCTTCAGCTCGCCGTATAGTTGGGCCGCCAGTGTCTTGTTATGGGAAATGACCAAGGTAGGTTTGCCGTAGTTGGCGATGACATTGGCGATCGTGAAAGTCTTACCCGAACCGGTGACGCCGAGCAGGGTCTGATGCTTGAGGCCCCGCTGGAGACCTGCAAGAAGTTGGCGTATCGCCTCCGGCTGGTCCCCTTTGGGGGAATAGGGGGCCCTGAGCTTGAAGTCCACATGGGTCGCCGGTGCCGTTTTGATTAGTTTACTCGTCATGGTTTGTTACTCGTCTTTATACACAAGTAAACAATATAACCCTGCGAGGTTCCGGCGGCAATCACATTTGCCCGCCTAACTCCTTAGAGCAATTAAATATGGAACTGACCAGCGCGAATTGAGTTTAATGGTCGGAAGCCGAAAACGGCTGTCCAGTCGCGGGAAAAATTGCCTTGACTTGGGTAAGAAAAGTGTTATCCTTGAAGGCTTAAGTCTAAACCGGAAAATAGTTTTCAGTTTTTTTGGAGGATATTCATGTACGCAGTAATGAAACTGTCCGGATTCCAGTACGCCGTCGAAGAAGGCGAAGTGCTCCGGGTGCCGATCCAGCAGGCGAAGGCCGGCGACAAACTCGATATCACGGACATCCTGTTGATCAAGCACGATGACACCAGTCTGGTGGGTACTCCCTTTGTAGCGAACGCGAAAGTAGAGGCGGAAGTGCTCGGTCATGGTAAGGACGAGAAAGTACTCATTTACAAGTATAAACGTCGTACCAAGTACCGTCGGACTCAGGGTCACCGTCAGGATTACAGCGAGATCAAGATCAACAAGATAGTGGCGCCCAAGAGCTAAGCTGTACAGCGTATTATGTTGATGAAAAGAGCATGGATAGCTCTCCTACTTCTTCTTAGCCTGTATTCAATAGTCCAGTCTGTAGCCGCCCAGCAACAGAACTATACCGTTGTCGATGTTGAGGTGGAAGGGAATCGGGCAGCGTCCCGTTCTTTGATCCTCGGCGTGTCATCCATTAATATCGGCTCCGCCCTTACTCCCACTGATATCTCCGAGACGATCCGCAGGCTCTATGGTCTGGGGATATTCTCGGATGTCCGTATCGATGGCGAGCCGGTCACCGGCGGTCTCAAAGTCTATATAGTGGTCAAGGAGCTTCCCAAACTCTCCGGGTTGGAATTCAGCGGCAACGACGAAATTAAGTCCAATGACCTTAAAGAAAAGCTCGGGCTCGGTGTCGGCGGCTATATCTCCCCCTACTTAATAGAGCAGAAGCAAAACGACATCAAAGATCTCTACGCCAAGAAGGGGTACTTTCGTGCCGTGGTGACGCCGTCGCTGGACTACAACTCGGATTCCTCCGAGGCGATTCTCAAGTACAAAATCGACGAACGTTCCAAGGTCAAGGTTGAGAAAGTTGTCATGGACGGCAACAAGCGAGTGCCGGCCGACGATGTCGTCGGGGTCATGCGAAACCGTAAACGCGGGTTCCTCAAAAGCTCTGATTTTGCGCAAGATAAGTACGAAGACGACCTGCAGAAGGTGATCGATGAATTCCACAAACGCGGTTTTATCGATGCCTATATGATTTCCGATTCGATGGCGATCGATACCACCCGCGACCGGATGACAATATATCTGAATGTCTACGAGGGTCCGGAGTACTATTTCGGCGACGCCTCCTTCCAGTCAAACAAAGAACTCACCGAGGATCAGCTTCGCAAAACGCTCAAGTACCGTAAAGGCGACATTTTTGACAGTGATGAGTACGACAAAACACTCGAGGAAATGTACTCCGCCTACTACGATATCGGCTATCTCCACGTGCGTGTGCTGGACCAACGTACGACGGTGTCCGATTCCGTCATCAACATCTCGTATGACATCACCGAGGGTCTCCCTTCCAGCATTAATCTCGTGAAAATCGTCGGCAATACGAAGACGAAGGACAAAGTCATCCGTCGTGAAATCACCACCTATCCGGGTGACCGCTTCAGCCGGGCCTCGCTTATTCGCTCGGTTCGCGATGTCATGGCGCTGAATTACTTCGCGAATGTAGTCCCCACGCCTTTGAACCTCCCGAACGGTGATGTCGATGTGGAATTCAAGGTTGAGGAAAAGCAGACCGGACAGATATCAGCCGGTGCTGGTTACAACAGCCAGGACAAGCTGGTCGGAAACCTCGGGCTGGGTATTCCAAATTTCCGAGGGATGGGCCAGAGCGTTAATTTCAATACGGATTTTGGTTCCAGGAGGAACTCCTTCTCGCTGTCGTTTACCGAACCGTGGATGTTCGGTCGTCCGACATTATTCGGAGCGGATTTGTACACATTGAACCGCGAGTGGTACACCGATTACACCGAAAGCCGCCAGGGCGGTTCCGTCAGGGTCGGACGGAGACTCCGCTGGCCGGACAATTACTTCCGGTTGTATGCTTCATATCGGCTGGAGCGCGACAAATACCATGATTTCGATACCACCTTTGTCAAGAACAACTCATTCGTGGTGGGGCATTTGTATCCGTACTACTCCGGCGACACGCTCAAAACCGGGGCGTTCTACGATGTCCGCCAGCCGTACCCGGGCTCGATCCTGAATTACGCAGATAAATGGAACGCGGCTTCGCGCATCTCTTTCACTCTCTCACGCGACTCGCGCAACCTGCCGGAGTTCGCGACCAAGGGTTCGGAGATTTCTTACACTTTCGAAAAGACAGGCGGGTTCCTGGGCGGTTATTGGAACTACACACATCATGATATTACGCTGGCTAAATTTGTACCCTTATTCTGGAAATTCGCGCTGGCCACCAAAGTCCAGTTCGGCGCAATCGTCTCGCCGAGCGGCTCGCTGGACACATTGACTCTGCTCTCCGATCGGTTTACCCCGGGTGGCACGGCCTACGATGGCATAGTTCGGGGATACGACGATGGAACCCTGACCCCTGACTCTGTCATAACTCAGACTGATAGCACATACTGGTATCCGAATTCGGACTCCGCGGCAGCCCGGAGCGGTGAGGACTCTATAACGGTCGCTACCAGCAAATTCACCACCCGCGTCCGTGGCAATTATATGCTTGTCGCCAATGTTGAAGTTCAGTTTCCTATTGTGGCGCAGCAGGTCTATGGACTATTTTTCTTTGACGCCGGTAACTCATGGCTGAGATTCAAAGATATCAAACCGTTCGCGGGCGAAAGATTTTTGTATAAATCTGCAGGACTTGGTGTTAGAATTGTGGTACCCGGAATCGGAACCCTCGGCTTTGATTTTGGCTACCCGTTTGATTCAATTCGCGGGTCGAAGAAAAGTTGGAAACCGCATTTCCAGATTGGGACCACGTTTAGGTAGTAAAATACAAAATCTAATAGAGGATGTGTGCTATGAAAAGAATATCAAAACTCTTGCCGTTTGCGGTTGTATTGGGGTTGCTATTTGCCTTCACTGGCGTCAAAGTATCTGCCCAGGCGCTGAAGATCGGGTTTGTCAAAGACGACCGTATCAAAGCTGAATACAAAGAATGGCAGCGCGCCCAGGAACAGTGGGAGGTCGAATCCAAGGCCTGGGATGATGAAGCCGCCGCCAAACAGCAGGAACTGCAGGATTTGATGGACGAATATGACAAACAGCGCCTGATTCTGTCCGAAGACAAGAAGAAGGAGCGCGAGGCTGCCATCAGGACGAAACAGGAAGCGCTCGATGCGTATACCCGACAAATCTATGGTCCGGGTGGAACGGCTGAAAAGAAGCAGCAGACGTTGCTTCAGCCTTTGCTTGACAAAGTTACCGCGGCGATCCAGGCCGTGGCCGAGCAGGAAAATTACGATGTCATTTTCACCCTGCAAAGTGGACTTGGCTATATTAAACCGACATATGACGTAACCGACAAGGTCCTGACACAGCTTGAGAACCAGGAGCAATAAACAGGTCTTTACCCTGGCCGACCTGGCCGCCAAAGTCGGAGCCCAACTCGAAGGTGACGGCAGCATCGAAATCTCCGGTGCTGCCCCGATTGAAAAGGCGCAGGCCGGCGACATCACGTTCGTCGCCAACCGGAAATATATCAAACACCTCGACAAGACAACAGCGTCGGCAGTCGTTCTTGATATCGCCACCCCTTATGCCCGCACCGCAGTGGTACGGCACAACAATCCGTACCTTACCTTTGCCCGGATCGTTGACATTCTTTACCCTGATATCCCACACGCCAATCCCGGAGTTCACGCCAGTTCCATTATCGACAGAACGGCCAGCGTGGTTGGTTCGGCAATCGTCGGTCCGCTCTGTCATGTCGGCGCCGGGAGCACGATTGGCGATGGCACTCAGATGATTTCGAGCGTGTATATCGGACGGAATGTCTCAGTAGGCAAAAACTGCCTGTTTCATCCGGGAGTGCGGATACTCGATGACACCGTTATCGGAAACAATGTCATATTCCAGGCCGGCGCGGTGATCGGCTCCGATGGGTTTGGCTATGCTGAATCGGACACCGGTCTGAAGAAAATCAAGCAGATTGGCTGGGTGGAGATCGGCGATGATGTCGAGATCGGCGCCAATACGACGGTCGACCGGGGCGCCCTTGGCCCGACAAAGATCGGCAAAGGAACGAAAATCGATAATCTCGTGCAGATCGCGCACAATGTTGAACTCGGTCAGCATTGTATTATCGTCGCACAGGTGGGTATCGCGGGATCGGCAAAGCTGGGAAACGGAGTGATACTTGCCGGTCAGGTGGGGGTGATCGGACATCTTGAGATTGGCGATGGCGTGCAGGTGGGTGCTCAGTCGGGCGTCAAAGGTGATGTCCCGGCAGGGAAGACGTATTTCGGCTCCCCTGCCCGGGAGATTATGGAGGCCAAACGAATAGAAGCTTCAATGTCGCGACTTCCCGATCTGCTGAAACGAGTCCGCAAGATCGAGGAAAAACTCGAAGAATAATCAGGTCCTGATACGGTTCTCGATTTCGGCGATTCTCCGCCAATTATCTTCCATCTTCATCACATAGCTCATCACCAACTGGTCATCGTCCTTGATCGCCTGGATGCGAATTCCTTGCAGGAGGTCCCACTGTTGGCGATTGATGATTTTTAGCTGAGCGAACTGACTGCTCAAATTGTTCACGGAGGCGTTCAGTTCGTGGGCTATGTCTTTGAGAATGTCGGGACCGGCATCAATCCGCACGCGGTTGGAGAGATTGCCGTCGGCCATTTCGCGTAAACGTAGGTAGATCTCTTCGGCCGACTGACGGCCCCGGGCCATGGGTAGAATCGTCATGACGCCGATCGCCGTAATCGCCGCTATCACTGCGGAAATCATATACGGCATCAGAGTAACCGCCGCAAGTTCAATCGAGTTGTATACGGCGGTGGTACTCTCGACATAGGTCGAGGAATTGAAGAAGATGATGACGGCCGCCGAGAGAATAACGGCGGTCCCGCTAAGAAGGCCTATACTCTTGTAATACTGGGTCATTAGTTCGCCTTTATCTATCGTTTTGTGTGCTACTGCGGTTCGTGACATGGTATCCACTCCTATGTTTTGGATCCAGATTCCAGGTGGCCGGGGTCTCCTGCCACTGCTTACCAAGTCGACTGGTAAATGTCCTGCGCTTAGTCCATCCTTGGGGCATTCAAAGCCCCTGGATTGAACAATAAAAGAGCCCCGTATCCAACAGGTTACGGGGCCAACATAAACTAATGTCTGAAATCTGCTCAGAACGGCAGGTCATCCTCCGAATCATTGCTCGGAGGCATCGGCGGGATGTCGCTCGGACCGGATTCAGCAGCTTCCTGCTGTGGGCCGCCACCGCCTCCTCCCTTGGTGCCGAGGAACTGGAAGTTCTGGACGACTATCTCGGAAATATACCGCTTATTGCCGTCTTTGTCATCGTAGCTTCGATTGACGATTCTACCTTCGATATAGATCTGACGGCCCTTGGAGAGGTACTCTTTAATGACTTCGGCCTGTTTTCCCCAGGCCACTATATTATGCCAGGTGGTCGACTCATTTTTTTGGCCATCCTGCCCGGTCCACCGCTCGGTTGTGGCCAGTGAGAATGTTGCTACTGCTTTGCCGCTCGGGGTGTATTTCAATTCCGGGTCTTTGCCCAGGTTTCCGATAAGAATTGCCTTGTTTACCGCCATGATTCCCTTTCTTTGAATTTGAGAAATAGTGATCCAATATATCCCCCGGCCGGAACGCTGTCAAGTCGGGCTTGAGCGGGCGGCGACGGAATGTGATGTAGTAGGAAACAACTGTCGGAACAGATTTAATTGTAGGGCGGTATCTTCTTATAGCCCGCCATCCCACCTACCGTTAGGCAGGTTGATTCCTCAAGAACATGCATGTCATTCGCTCGAAGGAGGGAATCTATCTTAAACAGCTATTTCGCGACGTCCGGATTCAACGCCCACGTGGCAATCGGCGCGGCTCACGCCGCACCTCACTGACGTGGGCTACAGGGAACTGAACATCCAAAGTATCTCCGCCCGACTAATACAGAGATATGCGATTACCGATATATGTAGCAGGACCATGCATTTCATATCGCGGCAGCAACGGGGGTTGTGGATGCTCAGCGAAGATAGGAACGATGAAAAAGTTTGTTCACATAGCTTGTACCCTTTATGTCGTGTCAGGAATCCTGTTCGCGTTCAAAGTGTCAGGGCCGTCCGTATTACTGTTTGCGGTCGGGATCTTCGCCTGGTTCGTCTCGATCCTGTTCGGTTTCGGGCACGTACTCGTCACGTGGGCAAAAGAACGCTGGCGTACCTTGATCCCAATCCTTATCTGTATCCTGATTTTTGTGCCACCTCGCCATGTAGGAGCTTGGATCAGGGATGCATACTTTCGTAGTATAATCTCGCAATTAACAGCAGAGGCAAAAGAAGCTGCACAGCAAGGTAATTCTTTACATCCCAATCATGGGTTTCGCGCAATTCAGATAGACTCAACTGACTTCAATGGCACCGTGACCATGTATTCGTGGGGAGGCGGATTTCCAGCTCAAACGTACCTTGTCCGAAGTGACATAGACAGCACCGTTGCCTATTTTGCTGAACGATCCTGGATCGTTGCTTATCAGCTCAAAGATAACTGGTGGGTGACCGTAGAGATGTGGTGACTAATCCATTTCGTCGCAGGTTATACCCGTGCGATCCCGACATCCGGAAGCTCCTCCAATGCATGCTTCATTTTATGCTCAAAGGTGTGTCGGGTTTCTTCTTCAATCCCTGCCGGGATTTCATTCGGAACCCGACCGACTGGATTGCTGAAGAAGCGCCGAAACAAAGCTTGGCCACTTTTAGCTTGTGCCCCCCTGCCCCATCCCCTATCGTGAGGCGCAGAAAGGAGCCGGTATGGCTGAGAAATTCGATGCTGAAAAGGCGCTGGTGACCATCAAGAGATTCATCGCCGGAAAACTGCTCCAGTCCGGTCTCGATGGTTACGTGGTCGGTCTCTCCGGCGGCATAGATTCATCGCTGGCGGCGGCCCTGGCAGTCGAAGCGGTCGGCAAGAGCAAAGTCTTCGGTGTGTTGATGCCTTATAAGACTTCGTCCGAAAGTGCCGTCAAGGACGCGCTTGAGGTTGCCGAAACGTTCGGATTCGAGTACCGCCAGATCGATATCTCCCCCATGATTGATGCCTACTTCAAGACGATCACTGATTCTCTGCACGTTCGGGCCGGTAACAAGATGGCGCGTGAGCGAATGTCTATTGTGTTCGATGTCGCGCATGAGATGCAACGACTGGTGCTGGGCACAAGCAACCGGACTGAGATCGCCCTCGGCTATACCACGTGGTACGGCGATTCCGCCTGCTCGATCAACCCGATCGGCCAGCTTTACAAAACCGAAGTTCGTCAGCTTGCCAAAATGATCGGTCTGCCGGAATCGGTCATTAACAAGCCGCCGAGCGCAGACCTGTGGGCGGGCCAAACCGACGAAGGTGAGATCGGCGTTACCTACAACCAGATGGACACTCTGTTGAGACTGTTGGTCGATGACGGGGTCAAGTCGATGACGCGGCTTGAAGAGAATGGCTTCAACTCCCCCGATATCAGCCGCGTCGTTTCATTGCTGAACCGAAACGTTTTCAAACGCCGGCTGCCGGATATCGCGCCGCTCGGGCGCAACAGCATCCCTGACAATATTCAGCTCGAGGACTAGCCGGACCGTGGACGACACCTCAGGAAAAATCTACCTCGTACCGACACCAATCGGCAATATGGGCGATATCACTCTTCGGTCGCTTGAGATTCTGAAGTTGGTTGACCTTATCGCCTGTGAAGACACCCGCCATTCCGGTCAACTTCTGAAGAAGTTAGAGATTAGCAAACGGCTGGTCAGTTATCACGATTTCAACGAATCATCGCGGGCCGCCCAGCTTCTGGATGAAGTCCGCGCCGGCAAATCAGTGGCCGTGATCACCGATGCCGGTTCCCCCGGTATTTCCGACCCAGCCTATCGCATTGTCCGTACCGCTATCGACAACGGCGTTACGGTCATTCCTCTTCCCGGCGCCAGTGCGATCATTCCGGCCATTACGGCTTCCGGCCTGCCAACCGACCGGTTTTTCTTCGAGGGTTTCCTCCCCCACAAGTCCGGCGCCCGGCGGAATCGGCTGGAAAAGCTCAAAGAGCTTGACCATACGCTCGTATTCTATGAGTCCCCTCACCGAATAGAGAAGACGATCGGCGATATCCTGGAGGTTCTGGGTGACCGCCCGATGTGCCTGGCCCGCGAGTTGAGCAAAGTCTACGAAGAATTCATCAGAGGAAAGGCATCGGAAGTTCTGGCGCAAATTAAACGGAAACCTGTGAAAGGGGAAATCGTTCTGATAGTGAGAGGACACGAGGAATAAGAGAACGCCATTCATGCCTGATCGAAAGAGTCAATCTTACCTGTTCGACAAGTTCGTCATCGGCTACTGCCTGCTGATGGACTTTCTTATTTTGCTGCTGGGGCGACCGATAGGCAGTTACTATGATGAGTTCATGTTCTATTTTGGCATGGCGCTGATTGCGTATTTTATCGTGCGCTTAGTAGACGCCGAAAGGAACCGACTTGCTGCCTTTGTTCGCTTACTCTACCCGGCCGTCATGTTTACGTTCTTCTACAGAGAGACCGGTCACACGATGTTCCTGCTCCATTCGCATTTTTTCGATTCACAATTGACATCGTTCGAAGCATCGATTTTTGGCGTCAATCCTACGCTATACATTGACAGTCACCTGCTCAGACCATGGCTGACGGAGCTGTTTTCATTCTTCTATTTCAGCTACTACTTCATGATCCCGATATTTCTTCTGGTCGTATTCGTTAAGCGGCACTACGACGTTATCGTGAACTTCATGGCCGCGTCCACGCTTACGTTCTATGTCTCGTATCTACTGTTCTTCATATACCCGATTGAGGGTCCGCGCTGGCACTTTGCCGATCAGTATGCCCACTCATTGAGCGGCTATCTGTTCCGGCCGATGGTCGAATACGTGATCGCCAATGGAGCAGTCCGCGGCGGGTGTATGCCGTCGACCCATTTCGGCATTGCTCTGGTAATTCTGCTGTACTGCTTTCGCTACTATCGGAAAGCGGCGTGGTGGTTACTTCCTGCGGTTATCGGGCTTGGTATCGGGACTGTCTGGGGACGGTTTCATTATGTCTCCGACGTGATCGTAGGCGGGCTTATCGGGCTGGCGGTGACATTCAGTGTCTGGAAATTGTTGCCCCCGGCAAACAAATTCGGACGTAAACGAAACTCGCCGGAAATCCTGACCCGAGAAAATGTATCCTGATCTCTTCCACATTGGCTCAATCCCGATCAAGAGTTATGGCATCATGCTGGCTCTCTCGTTTTTCCTTGGCGTGATGTATGTTTATTGGCAATCGAAGAAGCACGGACGCCGGTTCGAGCCGCTACTGGCAGTCGCCTATATCATGATTTTCGGCGGCGTGGCGGGGGCGCGCCTGTTCTACGTCTTGCTTCATCTCGAGGAGTTCAGCGGTCACTGGCTCGATGTCGTCAATCCGTTCCACCAGGGAATGTTTGGTCTTGCCGGTTTGAACCTCTATGGCGGCGTGTTGACCGGAATGATCGCTACGGTCGCGTTTTGCATTTGGCGGAAGATGCCAATTCTCGATGTGTTCGACTTCTTTGCGCCAACGATCGGAATCGGGCTGGCCGTATCCCGGATCGGTTGCTTTCTCAATGGCTGCTGTTTCGGATCACCGACCTCCCTGCCGTGGGGAGTGACTTTTCCCCCCGGCTCAATCCCTTCCTTCGTATTTGGCAGTCAGCCGCTTCACCCGGCCCAGTTATATAGCTCGCTCTACGGCGCTCTGATATTTCTGGTCCTTCATTACCTCATGAATCACCGGAAATTCGTCGGTCAGGTGACCGCCGTGTTGCTGATGGGAGAAGCTTTCTTTCGATATATCCTTGAATATGTCCGGTACTATGAGTCGGATATGTATTTCACGATATTCGGGATGCGCCCCACTTTTAACATGCTGGTGGCTGTTGTTCTGTTTCTGCTGGGTGCCACTCTTTATCTTTCCCAAAATGGCCGCTTGAAGCTGCCTCTCACGTCAGTTGACTGCCCGCCAAAGGTGAACAGTTAAGCCTCAGCCGCCGAGCCGAGCGATATCACTCAAATCAATGAGACAGGCCCGTTTAGGTATTCTGGCTCTGATTTCTCCGAATTGACTGGATAGATAGCTGTCCTGAACAGGATCGGTCGACACATTCGCCATAAACGCATATAGGCTAAAAAATTACAAATGGATAGAATTATTCCATTTTAAACCTGATAATGCACTCTAAGTCATTGAGTTAGTCGACAACACCACCAAATATGTGTTGATTGACAAAGTCTTACAGGGAAAGCATGTGAAAATAGTAACGATTTTTAACTTGATTTTATTTCAAACAGGACGATAATTATTCAAAAATGACATTCTGATGACAATAAAAGGTTTAGGGAAGAACCATGAAATTAGCCCAAGTACTTCTTAAAGGTCTCCTCGGAGTTACGCTCGCGGTTTCTCTGGTTTTTGCCTGGTCAATATCCGTCAGGGGGGCGAATCCGGCGGTCGATGACGCGACCTGCCTGGAGTGCCATGACGGGATGGATAAGACGCTGGCGACTACCCCTCACCGACTGAGCTCCGAAGTGAAAAACCC
Organism: uncultured Ignavibacteriales bacterium; assembly: GCA_964371785.1. Lineage (GTDB taxonomy): Bacteria > Zixibacteria > MSB-5A5 > GN15 > FEB-12 > CAVQCT01. The sequence goes on from CAYJOL010000001.1 coordinate 334,404, forward strand.
GTCCTCGCGTGTCGCATGCGTCAGTTGTCACGAAGGCGCCGACGTACACATTGAGGATCCGTCTACAAAGAACATTACCGTACCAGCCAACCTGAGCGGGTTCGACGAGCAGAAGTTGTGCTTCAGCTGTCATATCGCTCACCAGGATTTGGACAATTACGGGTTCGATGTTCACTCAGAGCAGGAACTGAATTGTTCTTCGTGCCACCAGGTGCACGGCGGCAAGCGCTCATTGCTGGTAGATGACAAGGCGCAGTTTTGCACCCGGTGCCACAGCTCGGTGATGACGGATTTTGCCAAGCGCTCGAACCATCCGGTCAAGCAAGGCAACATGACCTGCCTGAGCTGTCACAAATTCACCAAGCGCGGCGCTGACAATCTGGCTTACGATCTCAACCGGGTCTGCCAGGACTGCCACCCGCAACACGGCGGCCCGTATTTGTATGAGCACGAAGCTGTGGATGCATATGCGGTCGACGGCAGTGGGTGCGTGGAATGCCACAATCCCCACGGGTCCGAAAATGATCGGCTGCTCCGTCAAAAAGACAACCAGGTCTGCCTGCAGTGCCACACGATTCCGGCCAAGCACCTGTCCAATCTTCGCCATGGCGAACGCTGGAGAAATTACGGCTGCCTGACCTGCCATACCGATATTCACGGTTCATTCACCAGCGACCGGTTCCTCGACCCGGACCTTCCGGCGAAGTTTGGCATGGACTGTTTTACAAGTGGCTGCCACGAACAGGTGAAGGAGTGAGGTGAGAAATGATTAAGCACAAGAAATACAGTCTGGCAGTTCTTACGGCGGCTCTGGTAGTCCTCGGAGCGGTGTCGTACGCCGGCCAGGGACAGGGCGATGTCAAAGTCGGCTATGTGTTCACCGATGAAACCGGCAACCGAACCGTCAACCAGGAAACATACAACGTCTACGAAGGGTTTGGCCTTTCACTTAACAACTTCACCTACGGTTGGGACAATGGCGTTGGTTTCGACGCGGATCTTGAGCGGATTACTCTAAACAACCGTAATCTTCGGTTCTCCGCCTACAGGCCTGGGCTTTTCCAGGTGTCCGGCACGAATAATCAGTATCGCCGGTTTTATGACGCGGACGGCGTTTACTTCACTCGTCGCCAGTCAACCGGTCTTCATGCGAGTGTCACGCCCACGAAGCACTTCAAATTTTTCGGTGGGTTTACCAATATCAAGAAGCACGGCGAAAACATCACGGAACTTCGCCCGATACCGGAGACGAACGAATTCAGCAGTGACTACTCAAGCTCGACCTATAATGTCGGCGCCCAGGGGTTCTGTCCCTACGGCAGCCTGCGGGTAGAGTATGGCTCGCACAAGTTCACGGATAACCTGACGACAGTAAATGACCGCACGGCGAATACTTTTACCGCCACGGCGTTCAGCAGTGTTCCTAAATACCGCTGGATCACTCTCGCCGGTGGATACATTTACCGCCAGGACAAAGCCGACTCCTACGGTACGACCAAACTCACGACCAACCAGGGCTGGGGCGCGACAAAGATTTTCCTTCCCTATCGCTTTATCGCGGAATATCGCGTGGTAGCCGCCCGCACGAAACATGAAGCTCGCGAAACCGAGACGGACAATTATATCAATACCGTGTCGGTCGGCAAATCATGGAAGAAGTTCGGCGGACTGCGAGTCGGGTATGAGAATCGGGTCGCCGACGATCTGGTGGATCGCTCCGAGTCCGATGCCCTGCTCTGCTCCGGCTGGCTGAAACTCTACGACTTCAACGCGAAAGGTTCGTTCACCCTTCGCAACAAGGATATAGTCGATGGTCAGACACTGGTCGGCGGCGAGGACTACGTTCGACACACGGCGTCGATCCAGTATGTTTACAAGGGTTGGGGTGACGTTTCCGGGAGTTGGGAACGCCGGCTCCGCCAGAACGATGACATCAACAGCCAGGTCGACTACAACGCCGTGTCCTCGACTTTGAATTTTGAGCGCAGCCAGTATGGTCGTTTGACTTTTACGTACAGTTATTACGTCGGCAAGTACGAGAATCGCAGCGATGCGACCAGTTATGAATTTTCCGATCATATCTTTACCGGAATGCTCACGCCGAAGAGCTATCGCCATTACACAGTATCTGTGGGCGGTACGTACTGGCGCGGATATCGTGACCAGAGCATAGAGAAGTTCAGCTTGAATCTTATGGGTCGGTATGACCTCCCGCACGGACATGCGGTGGAAGTCAAGTACGATGTATTCAACTATGACAATTACCTGCTGGCGAATAATTTCTACACAGGGAACATAGTAGAAGTTAACCTTATAAAGTCCATATCACTGTAAAAGGAGTTAAGTATGCGAGGTATGAAAGTAGCAGCGTTGTTTCTGATGGTCGTCTTGCTCCTCGTCTGGGGATGCGAGCGTAAAACCACCGAGACAATTGTTCAATCCGATATGTCGGGTGACTGCTTCACCTGCCATAGCGATCAGGATTTCGCCCTGAACGAAGCAAGATTATATTACAACCTGTCGTTGCACGCGACGGGCGACACCTATCTTCGTTCGACGACGCCCTGCTCCAACTGCCACACCAATGAAGGGTTCATCAACCATCTCGAGACGGGTACCGACCTGGCCATCGAGAACCCGACTCACATTTCCTGTTTCACCTGCCACGCTCCGCACACCAATGGCGACCTCCGCCTGCGGACCACGGCGCCGGTAGAACTCGAGCGGGGTGGCGCGACATTCGACATGGGTGACGCGAATCTGTGTGTGCGTTGTCATCAAGCCAGAACACCGTCGCCGGACGTTAATACCGATTCGGTTACGATCACGTCCAGCCGCTGGGGTCCGCACCACGGTACCCAGGGCAGTGTGCTCTCCGGTAACGGCGCGTACCTGCTGACAGGCATCACCTCGTATGCGAAGAATGGTCATGCCACCGCTATCACTAACGGTTGCCCGACCTGCCACATGGCCTCGATCAGTGGAGCCGATGCCGGCCGCCACTCGTTCAATATCGCGTATTCCGACGACACCAAACTGATGCTCACGGGCTGTCTCAGCTGTCATCCGTCGATCACTCAAACCGACGTAGAAGACGCCCAGGCTGAAATACTCGCAAAGTTGGATTCCCTCAGAGTATTGCTGGTGGACGCTGGATTACTGAACGACTCGAACGGCCTGGTGAATGTACCGTCGGGTGGCTCGATTACCATATCGGCCGATGAAGCGGCGGTCATATATAACTGGTTGATGTTCGAAGACGACCGGTCGGAAGGTATCCACAACATAGGATATGCCAATAGCGTTCTCGACGCGGCAATCGAATTCATGAGCCCCGCGCCTGCGAAATAGCGCGAAATCACTGCTTCGATTTAAGAAGAAAGCCCCGTCCGACAGACGGGGCTTTCTTTATTTGCAGCCGGTGCCTTGCTGGATGCTTTACTGACCGCCGGAACTGGTAAATCTGATCGTTCCGTCGAATCCCGCCGCCCATCCTACATTCTCGTCGAGGAAGAACAGTGCGAATAAGGGATCCTGGGTGTCTGAAAACTGTTGGTCCCAGCTCAATCCGCCGTCTGTAGTGTATATGATCGTGCCTTCTTCCCCCGCCGCCCATCCAGTCGAGTCATTGGCAAAGCAAACGGCGGTCAGTCCCGAGATAATACCGGTCGGTAGCGGACTTGACCAAGTAACGCCTCCGTTGACTGTTTTGATGACAGTACCTTCCTTGCCGGCGGCCCAACCATGGGTCTGATTAAAAAACGTGACATCCTTGTAGTCAAATGACCCGGCCACCTGAGGCGACCAGGAATCACCGCCATCGATGGTGACAAGGACCGCATTGCCGTTGCCCACCGCCCAGCCGTGCTGGGAATCGACGAAGGAGACGGCGTACAAGCGGTTCAGTGTCGGCGTAGTCTTTTTCACCCAATGCGCACCGCCGTCAGTTGTCTTGAGCACCAGACCTGCATCACCGGTTATCCAGGCGGTGTCCGCATCGTATAGATAAATGTCCGTGAGGCGGATAGCAGTGTCGGCCAATCCCGTCGATTGATTTTCCCAGGTACTGCCGGCATCGCCGGTGTGCAGGATGATTCCATTATCTCCCACCACCCAGCCTTCGTTACCGGCGAATCGCACGGCGCTGAGCAGGGAATTCTGTTGGATATCAGTAGGCAGAACAGTGTCCTGTACCCACGTTGTGCCACCGTCATCGGTGCGCGCTATGAACCCGGTCTGAACGCCAGTGCCGGCAGCTACAAGTCCGACCACCCATCCGTGTAATGGATCGCCGAAATACACATCCTGCCATGAAGGCCGCGCCGAGAAAGACAGCGGCTGAGCCTGCCAGGGAGATACGGACAGGCTGCACACGACGTACTGCGGCGAATTCATCACCTCCGCGGAGGTCACGATTATCGTGTCAACGTATCGACCTGTCGTCAGGCCGGAAATATCAGCATTGATGGTGGCAGTGTCCGAAGCCGTACCGGAAGTGTCAGTTACTGTAACCCATGACGGGACGCGCGTGATTTGATAATTAAACGGAACACCGCTCGAACTGTTGATCATGAATTGCTGCGGCGCCGGATTCGGGCCATCGAGTACCGAAGTAAATTTGACGTGCGCAGGGGACAACTTCAACTCGGTACCTATCGTAACTGATACAACGACGTACTGCGGTGAGTTGGACACCTCACTCGAGGTGATTTCAATCGAATCAACGTGAGTACCCACAGAAAGAGTGTCCCCCGGACTGACCACATGAAATTCAACTATGAAACTGTCCAGTGTAGTTCCATGGCCGGTCATGGACGGGTGAAGCAGCCGCATCCACGTGGCGGACTCGTCGAAGGCAAATTCCAGTGCACCATCGGAACTACTCACCTTGACAAAGACCTGAGATGGGCTCGGGCCGCCATAGGGGGCGGTACGGGTAATTGAAGTCGGAGTGACACTTAGAGTCGGTTGCGACTGGGTGGTACCCTTAGTGCTGCATCCTGCTTGCATCACCAAGCCTGCAAATAATAACAAGATAATCCATATCTTCTCTTTAGCCTGACGTGTCATATAAGAGTTCCTATGGCTGAAAGGTTGCGACCATCGTATACAGCTGTCCGCGTTATGACCTGGCGATCCTGCTTCTACTACTTAGTCATACGAAGATAGGCCGAATTTGGCAACGAAACATAGCGCAATTTCTTGTACTTGTCGAATAGACGAACGGTCGTAGGCGGTTGTCCAACAAAAAAACGGCCCGGATTACCGAGCCGTCATTGCTACCTATTAACCATCTCTTCAAGTTGATAGCGCTTATAAATGCGTGAATACTGGCTTTCCCGGCCCATCAGCTCGTTGTGAGTTCCGGTTTCGACAATTCTTCCATTGTCCATAACCAGGATTTTGTCTGCCCGCTCGAGCGTGTCGGAACGATGCGTGATCAGAATTGCCGTCATCCCCGGCAAGACTTCGTGCAACTTCTCCCACAGCGCAGCTTCAGTCCGCGAATCGAGCGCCGACGTACAGTCATCGAGAATCAGTATTTTCGGTTTGCCGACCAAAGCACGGGCCAGCCCCAGGCGCTGCTTCTGTCCGCCCGAAATGGTCATGCCGCGTGTCCCTATGAAGGTATCGATTCCTTTCGGGAACGACGCAATTTCTTCGCGGAGTTGCGCGACGTCGATCGCCCATTCCAGCTCAGCCTCCGATACCTCTTCGCGACCCAGCACAATGTTATTGCGAACTGTGTCGCTGAACAAAACCGGCTCCTGCGGCACATAGCCGATACTGCGCCGGAGGTCCTCGAGCTTGAACTTCCGGATGTCATGGCCATCCAGATGTATCGCACCGCCTGTCGGATCGACCAGCCGGGGAATGAGGTTAATCAGCCAGCTCTTGCCTGAGCCGACTTTACCGACCAGCGCCATCGTCTGACCCGCCTCGACTTCGAGCGAGATTTCATCAAGAATGTGTCTGTCCATCTCCTCGAACCGGAATCCGACCTGACTGAAACTTATTTGCCCGGTCAGGTTGCCATCGTGGGCGCCTTCTTCAACTTCCGTCACCATAGGTGGCACGTCCTCAAGTTCGACCAAACGGTTGATGGACACGGCCGATTGACGGGACTTCACAAGGAACTGTCCGATATCGAACATCGGGAAGACCAGCCAGACGGTATAAAAAATGAACGACCCAAGTTTGCCACGAGACATTTCACCATGAATAACGAGATAACCGCCGGCCAGGAGAATAATCAGGATGCTGATCTGCCAGATATACATGTACATCGAGTCTATGATAGTCGATGTCCTAATCGTGGCTATCTCTGCTTCGCGCCTTTCCTCGGCTGCCTTCCGGAAAATGACCTTCTGCGCCTTCTCCCTCACGTAGGCCATCACCACCCGAATACCGGAGAAACAGGCTTCCATGATGTCATTGAAGCGGGAAATCCGCTTTTGCAGATGGTCATATCTCTTGTCCAGAAGCGATGAGCTCTTGAAAAAGATGAGTATGAGAATCGGCAGCGGTCCAGCCGCCCAGAGCGTCAGTATAGGATCGAGCGCCAGCATCATGGAAACGGTAAAGGAGATTATAAGCACCGCTTCATAGAGCCGGAATATCCCGGAACAGGCGAACCATGACAGCTTCTCAGCGACATCGTCTGTCAAGCGCGTGACCAGATCACCGGTATGGAACTTGTTAAAGAAGTCCGGTCCCTTGTGGGTGATCCGGTCGAACGAATCCTGACGGAAATGCCACTCCAGCCTCGTGTTCATCCAGGCCCGGTGCGACTGCACGAAGGCATACAACGAATGCGAGATCAAGCCAAGCAGGATGAAGCCGATGCCAAAGGAGCCCACCGGTGACAGACCGACTTTCGACCCGAGGTCGGTAAGCAAAACCGCCAGCCAGCTTGCTGAGATCTTCTGTGTATCGAGGTAGTCAATCGTGAAATCGATCATACGAGGAATCGATACCTGGAAAGCTACCTGGATCGGGGTAAAGACCAGCAATATAAATAAGACATACTTATAATGCCGGTAGTACCGCCACAACCATCTGAATTTATCCAACATTAGATAACACTCCGTTTTTTTGCTTGAACTGCAGATGGAATAGTTTGGAGTAGTAGCCATTCTGCAGAATCAGCTCGGTATGCGTACCGCGTTCGATAATCTCTCCCCGTCTGATGACCAGAATCTGGTCGACATCGAGGATGGTCGAAAGACGGTGCGCTATAATCAATGAGGTGCGCCCTTCCATCAGCTTCTTCAGAGACTGCTGGATCGTCCGTTCCGTTTCCGGATCAACCGAACTGGTCGCTTCATCGAGAATCAACAAATCAGGCTCAAAAGCCAGGGCCCGGGCGAATGACAGCAGCTGCCTTTCACCGCGGCTGAAGTTTGCGCCTTTCTCGCTTACTACCGTATCGTAGCCTTTGGGCAGTCGCGTGATAAACCGATCGGCCTCAACGGTTCTGGCCGCCTCCAACACCCGTCCTCGTCCAATCTGTTCGGCATCGAGCGATATGTTCGAGGCAATATCACCCGGGAAGAGGATTATATCCTGAAGCACCAGGGCGAACCGCTTTCTCAGTTCGGACAGCTCGATATCGCGAATATCGATACCGTCGACCGTTATCCGTCCCTCTTGCGGGTCATAGTACCTCAGCAGGAGGGCTATCACGGTCGACTTGCCACCGCCGGTTACACCAACCAGAGCGACTCGCTTGCCAACCGGAATCTCGAACGTCGCATTCTTCAGCGCGTATATGCCGTCATTGTTATAGGAGAACGAAACACTCTCGAACTTGATGACTTCGCGCAACCCCGGCCACGTCACCGGACTGACCGGTTGAGTCAGTTTCGGCTGCCTGTCTAACAGGGCGAAAATCCGCTTCGAACCGGCGATCGCCTTCTGAAAGGTCGAAAGCTGTTCGGAGCTTCGATAAATCGGCTCGAACGAACGGTAGATGTAGATGACGAACATCATCACCGTACCGAAGGTGATGCCCAGCGATGTTCCCAGCAGAAGCACCAGTCCGATCTTCACATATTCGAAAAACAGAACAGTATTGAAGAATATGCATACAGCCACTTGGACATAAGCGTCATCCTTGAATTTCCCTTCGCAGGCGCAGTAGACCTTGCGACGGGCATACGCGCCGCGATGGAAGATCTGGATAATCGACATTCCCTGCAGAAACTCGGTCAGGGTAGCCGTCACCTCGGCCATCTTGCGACGGACCTCGAAGAATCGCGGGGTGGTCCGCTTGTGAAACAGATAGACCATGATCGCGATTACCGGAACGTTGACAAACAGCGCCAGCGCCAGTTTCCAATTCGTATAGAAAAGGATGCCGTAGATGCCGCCAATCAGGAGAATATCACCAATGATCAGCACGACGGTGTTAGTGAATAACATGCGTAATGCCTCGGTGTCGGTCTCGACACGGGCCATCAGGCGTCCCACCGGGTTCTGGTCAAAATACGAAATATCAAGCGACAGGATATGGTCAAACAGACGTTGCTTGAGACGCAGCATGATATCCTGGCCGACTATCTCCAGCTTCACGCGCATTGCGTACTGCAGTCCGATGGTCGCTATCTGAATCATGCCGATAAAAGCAACCGTCCAGAGCAGGCCGGTGAAATCGTTGCCGGCGATATTCACATCGAGCGCTTTCCGAAGTAACAGCGGCCAATAGAGGCCAAGCCCGGTTGATCCGATCAGCAGTATGAGGCAGAATATGAGCGCCTTGCGCTTGGTCCTCAGCAGTGGCAGAAGCTTGGCCAGCGCCTGGCGTGAGCTCATCTGCTTTTCATCGTGAGGACTCGATTCGTGTTCGTATAATTCCGCAGTCATGTTCACATTTCCTTGTCAGAAACCATTTGATGTCGTGTCGGCGGCTTCCGCAAAAAAAAACCCGCCAACCTCATTTACCGGTGGCGGGTCACATTTATTAATATAAAGATATTAGTCGCGTGACGATACTCCCCCGCCGTGGAGTCGTGTAATTGGATACACTACATTTGTCATTCTAAGCTTATTCATTAAAATGGAGTCCTTCCAATATGTTAACAATTCTGAATCACAAGTAACTCTTTACGGCGGTCATTGTTCGTTGTTTCGATTGATAGCTCTTTTTTTTACGGTTGTCAAAGAATATTTTTCGGCCATGCGAAGCTGTGACGTTTATACGCATCCAAGTCATTGTCAGTCAACATTATACGACACCATTCATATGGACAGGTCGACGCCACCGTGTGTCGGCACCTGCGAGGACGTCAGCCGACTCCTGTCACAAAGAGCCTCGCCAAAAAACAAAAGTCTTACGTCTGGTCTTTATCATGCGTATCATTATGCAACCAGGAGGTTGCACATGAATACCGATCGAATTGAGAAACGCATCGAACTGAAAGCCCCCATTTCCCGGGTCTGGCGGGCGCTGACTGACTACCGTGAGTTTGGCGAGTGGTTCCGAGTGAATCTGAAAAGCCCGTTCAAACTGGGTGAGACAACTCGCGGCAACATAACCTATCCCGGGTACGAACATCTGGTCATGGAGGTTGTCGTAACTGCGCTGGAGCCGGAGGCCTATTTCGCCTTCACCTGGCATCCCTACGCGATTGAGCCCGGTACGGATTATTCGAAGGAAACCCCAACCCTTGTCGAATTCAAGTTGAAGAAATCAGGCTCAGGAACAGTGCTTTCCCTTGTTGAATCCGGTTTCGACAAAATTCCGCCGCATCGTCGCGATGAAGCGTTCCGCATGAACGATGGCGGGTGGACTCAGCAGATGCAGAATATCAGCAAGCATGTCGAGAGTTAGCGCCGCGAGCCGCACGGCACGTCCTCGTCGAACCGAAGCTCACCTGTTCGCGGCCCTTGGTGACCCGATCCGACTGTCGCTGGTAAGGAGGCTGAGCCGGACATCTCCCCTGTCGATTACGGAGTTGGCCGAAGGAGCCAGGATCACAAGGCAGGCGATTACCAAGCACCTTCGGGTACTCGAGCATACGGGGATCGTCCGAAGCAAACGGCACGGTCGACAGAGCCTCTATGAATTCACGCCCGATTGCCTTGCCGATATCAGACGTTTCCTCGACCGGGTGTCGGCACAGTGGGATGATGCGCTCAAGAGATTGAAAGCATACGTGGAAGATTGACCGGCCGAATCTGGAATCACATCGTAGGTCAATGTCCTCTTGGGTGTTGACTGGCGGCGACAGCACAAGCTAATATCAAGGCATGCCGGAGGGCATGCCCTTATTGGCAGGTTCGAAGACGAAGACGAGTCTGCCCTACAAAAGAATGGTCAGGAAGTATTCTAACAGATCCGTGGCAACTGCTCGCCTTCGGGCAGGTCGACGATACGCCAACCGCCGATGGTAGTCAACATGGAGACTAATCCGGGCTGTTCGGCGACGACATCGCCGGTAATCGCCGCATCTTTCCCCAGTGGGTGGGAGCGCATCGCTTGCAGGATTCTTTCGGCCGATGATTTCTCAACAACCGCCACCAGCTTGCCTTCGTTGGCCACGTACAATGGGTCCAGGCCGAGCAGTTCACAAGCACCGGCGACCGGTGCTTTCACCAGTATGCGGTCCTGACGAATCCGAATTCCTACGTTTGACGTTCGCGCGAATTCGTTCAAGGTCGCAGCCAGACCTCCACGGGTGGGATCCCGCATGGCGTGGATCGCCCGGCCACCGGCCGTCACCATAACTTCAACCAGCCCGTTGAGGGGAGCCGTGTCGCTTTCTATTGTCGTCTCGAAATTCAGTCCCTGGCGCCTGGAGAGAATGGCCACGCCGTGGTCCGCAATCGATCCGCTGAGAATGACAACATCCGACGGATGCAGGTTATGGGAAGATATTTTAAAGTCGTGCTCGACAACCCCGATCCCAGCGGTATTGATGAAAAGCTTATCCCCTTTCCCCCGTTCGACCACCTTGGTGTCGCCAGTCACTATTTGCACCCCGGCGACGTCGGCCGCACGCTTCATCGAGCGCACGACCTTCTCCAATTCGGCCACCGAAAGCCCTTCTTCGATTATGAATCCGGCGCTCAAGTAGAGCGGTCGAGCGCCGTTCATGCAGATGTCATTGACAGTTCCATTGACAGCCAGGTCACCGATATCTCCGCCGGGGAAGAATATCGGGTCGACTACGAATGAATCAGTCGTAAACGATAACTTCTGTCCGGAAATTGTCAGCAGCGCCTGATCATCCTGCTGACGGAGGGCCGGATTGTCGAACAGCTTGATAAAGAGATTATCGATAAGTTCGAGCGACAGCCGTCCGCCGGCACCGTGGCTTAACTGAATCGTGTCATAGCGACTGATTGGAAGCGGGCAGGCGAACCCATCAGCATTCGGTTTCTCTACACTCATGCCGTTCGGCCTTGATGACGTGAGTAGGCGTAATATGCTGCACAAGTGCCTTCGGATGATACCATAGTGGCGCCAAGCGGCGTCTGGGGAGTGCATCTTGTACCGAAGGCCGGACATTCAAACGGTTTCTTCAATCCCTGTAGAATGATTCCGCTGATGCATTCCGGCGGCTCTTCGGCCTCGATATCTCCAACATCGAAAATAATCTCCGCGTTAAACTGCTCAAATTCTTGTCGAAGCGCCAGACCGCTGGCCGGGATCGTGCCTATCCCCCGCCACTTCCGGTCAACTACGTGCATGACCCGCCGAATCTGCTCCTGAGCATGTAGATTGCCCTCGCGCTTCACCGCCCGTGAGTATTGATTCTCGACTTGAGAACGTCCCTGCTCCAGCTGATGAACCGTCATGAGGATACCCTCAAGGATGTCCACCGGTTCAAACCCGGTCACGGTTATTGGCATGCGATAGCTCTGGGCCAGAGGTTCGTATTCGGACCAGCCCATGACCGCACATACATGTCCGGCCGCCAGAAATCCCTGAATGCGGTTAGCGGGCGAGCCTAACAGAGTTTTGATTGCCGGCGGCACCAGCACATGCGACACGAGCATGCAGAAGTTATCAAGTTTCCGACGCGACGCCTCCCAGACAGTCATGGCGGTAATCGGAGCGGTTGTTTCAAAACCGACTCCAAAGAACACAACCTGCTTCTCCGGATTCTGTCTGGCGATGTTGAGCGCTTCCAGGGGAGAGTAGACGATACGAACATCGGCACCCTCAGAGCGGACCATGAGAAGATTCTTCGATGATCCGGGGACCCGGAGCATGTCACCGAACGAGGTAAAGATGACACCAGGCATTGCCGCGATAGCGAGCGCCTTGTCAATCATCTCCAGTGGAGTAACACATACGGGGCATCCGGGGCCGTGAACCAGTTCGATCTTATCGGGGAGCAAGCGGTCGATACCATTCTTCATGATTGCGTGGGTCTGGCCGCCGCAAATTTCCATAATAACCCAGTGCCGCTTGGTCGCCGACGCGATTTCATCGAGGAGCTTCCGTGCCACCACCGGATCACGATATTCCTGTACGAACTTCATGGGTAATTCTCAGTCGGTTTCGGAACTGCCTTCTTGGCCGGCGCCGTCGAACAAGTCAAGGTCCTGTTCGGCAGAATGAGCCCGGATTTCATCAAACAGCGCCAGCGTCTTGTGTGCTTCGTCTTCATCGAGAATGCTCAGGGCGAACCCCGCATGGACAATTACGTACTGCCCTACCTTCACCTCGGGGACATAAGCGAGGCAGGCGACATTGGTGGTCCCGGAATAATCGATCCGTCCCATCAACAGGCCGCTTTCATCGGTGATCTCGAGAACTTTCCCGGGCACAGCAAGACACATAACTACCTGCTTTCGAGTTGAGCACGGGCGACCATGATTTGGCCGAGAGCAAGGCCGGCGTCGTTAACCGGCAATTCCCTGTGCTGTAGTACAGTAAACTTTTCAAGACGCAAGAGGTCAAGCATATATTTCGTGATGAACCGATTCTGAAAGACACCTCCGGAGAGCGCTACTGTTTCGATGCCGGTCGTTCTACGAGCAGCGACAGCCGCGGCCACCAACAGTTCCGCAAGGTGGTGATGAAATTTCGCGGCAATATCCTGAACGCCTTCGTGACGCATGAAACCCTCGACTGCTTCTTTGATCAAGTACGAGGTGTCAATTGCTCCACCGGCCATTACCGCTGGTTCAAGACGCTTGGAGGCGGTCGTTGATTCCTCCGCTGCCATTTCCAGCTCTATCGCCGCTTGCGCCTCGAAAGTGACCTCGTCACGAATGCCGACTATCGCTGCTACTGCATCGAACAAGCGGCCACAACTTGATGTGAGCGGTGAATTGATGCCCTTGTCGATCATCTGCGTGAGTACAGTCATTTCACCGGATGAAACCTGTCTCAAGACCGGCAGGTCAAGTTGAGTAAATGCCTTCCCATACGCATGGTACAGGTGACTTACTGCCATTCGCCAGGGTTGCTTAATCGCGGCTGAGCCGCCCGGCATGGGGACGGGCGCTAACCAGGCGAACCGATCGAACCATTTCATATCGCCAATCAGCAGTTCGCCGCCCCAGATTGTGCCATCGGTACCATAGCCGGTGCCGTCGAGAATAATGCCGATCGCCTTTCCTTCACTCTGATTCTCGGCCAGTACCGATGCCAGATGAGCGTGGTGGTGCTGAACGGCTACCGTGGGTAGATTTTGTGCGCGTGCCCAGCGAGTACTCAGATATTCAGGGTGCATATCATGCGCTATAGCATCGATTTTGACCTCAAGCAATTCTGCCAGATGCGAAATAGAATGTTCGTAGAACGCCAGTGCCTGAGGGTTGTCCAGATCGCCGATATGCTGGCTGTGAAATACCTCATTGCCGCGTGACAGTGCTATGGTATTCTTCAGCTCTCCGCCGCAACCGAGAATCACTGTTTCGACCCGACGGCTGACCGACACCGGCAATGGAACATAGCCACGCGAGCGACGAATCAGCTGGACACGGCCGTCCGCAATTCTCGCCACGGAGTCATCACACCGCTGAAGAATTTCCCGGTCATGTAATAAGAACAGGTCGACCATTGCGCCCAGACGCGTAATTGCCTCATCATTGCCTATCGCTATCGGTTCCTCTGAATAGTTCGCGCTGGTCATGACCAGGCAGTCAAAATTGCCTTTCAGCAGAAGGTGATGAAGTGGCGTGTACGGGAGCATGAAGCCGATATATTTGTTGAATGGTGCAATCTCTTGAGGAATCGCACAATCTCTCTTCCTTCGGAGAAGCACAATCGGGCGAGCATGGTCCTGCAACAGGCGTGCTTCGTCGTCAGAGACATGGCAGTATTTGCGAACAGTAGCAACACTATCAGCCATAAGTGCGAACGGTTTCTCGGCGCGCCCTTTGCGTGCTCGTAACGTATTCACCGCCTCGACATTGAATGGGTCTACAGCGATGTGAAAACCACCAACCCCCCGAATGGCAACGATCTTGCCCTGTTTAAGTGTATCAACAACGACCTGAATTGGATCTGTTGAGGTCATCGCTTTTCTTCCGTCGTAGAGGCTCAATCTCGGTCCACAGACCGGACAGGCGTTCGGCTGGGCATGAAACCGTCGATCGACCGGATCCTTGTATTCCGACGCACACGCAGAGCACATCGGAAAAACCTTCATCGAAGTTCGCGGTCGATCATACGGAATGCTTTCGATAATCGTATATCTCGGGCCGCAATTGGTGCAGTTGATGAAAGGGTAGCGATACTGACGGTCTTTCGGATCGAACAGTTCGGCCAGGCAATCCGGGCAGGTAGCGATATCGGGTGAAATCAAGGTCGACCCGACCTGCTGGTGACTACTGGTAATGATCCGGAATGCGGAATCGTGTTTAGCCTGGATAGTCTGTTGGTCAAAGCTGACAATTCGCGAAAGAACGGGGTTCTCGGTCTTAAGTCGGGTGACGAATGATTCGATTTGCGACAGCTTTCCTTCGACTTCGATTATCACGCCTTCGGAATCGTTACCTACAAATCCCGCGAGATTAAGTTCTTGGGTCAGCCGGAATACAAACGGCCGGAACCCAACCCCCTGGACCACCCCTCGCACTCGAATGCGGCGACGGGTATTCAAACCTGATTCATCGGTCCTCGCGCGAGTTCCGTCCATAGCTTTTGCCTAACGGCCTTTCTTGTGTGAAACTCTCGAACTGAGCCAGCCAAACCAGCTTGGAAGACCTTCGCCCGTTCGGCAGGAGGTCTCAAAGATGGTCAGTTCACCATTTATCTGAAGTGCGTTCTTTTTCACTGTTTGCATATCAAAATCCGAGGATCCCAACAGGTCGGTTTTATTTATGACCATGACGGAAGAGCGCCGGAACATCCCTGGATATTTGAGTGGTTTGTCATCGCCTTCGGTTGTGCTCAACAGGACAACCTTCATGTCCTCGCCGAGGTCATAGCTCGACGGACAAACCAGGTTGCCGACATTCTCAATCACCAGCAGGTCGACTTCATTGAGATTAAACTCAGCGAGCGCCTTCGTCACCATTTTAGCATCGAGATGGCAGGCGCCGCCGGTCACAATCGGGCGAACCATTTTCCCACCCGCCTTAATCAGTCTGTTGGCGTCATTTTCGGTCTGAACGTCGCCGGCTATCAGTGCGATCCGCATACTTTCGTTGAGGGCGCTCAGGGTCTTCTCAAGCAGCGATGTCTTCCCACTTCCGGGAGAACTGACAACGTTTATGCAGAATATTCGCAGTTCAGCGAGACTTTCGCGGATCTCTGCAGCCATCCGGTCGTTCTCGGAAAGTACCTTCTTCTCTATCGGGATTACTTTAGCCACACGGTTACTCCTCACTCCTGGTCGTCATCGATTTCAAGATATGCGATATCGAGCTCAGTTCCTTGCGAAACATGCACCTCGACCGCACCGCATTCCGGGCAGACAAAGACGAATTTCTGGACCTCGAAATCAACTCCGCACTTATGGCAATGTCCGCGCACCGGTACCCGCTCAATTTCGAGCCGGGTATCCGCGAGCGAGGTTTCCGCTATCAATGCCTGAAATCCAAATTCAAGCGCCTCCGGTACAATATCGGACATGGCGCCAATACGCAAACCGACACTCGTTATGTGGCTGAGTTTGCGGCGTTTCATCTCGCTGAGAACAGTTTCTACAATTGACCCGGCTATGGCCAGCTCGTGCATCGCTTATCTTTCCTTGTTCTGTCATCAGGACATCTAAATATAGTGAATTTCGTCCGAAAACAAACTTGCGAATGAAGGCTGTCAGTACGCGAACAGATCGTTTTTACGGCTGAAAGGTAGCCCGATAACGATCTGATCTACTGGAATGGCGGTCTCACGGATGATGACTCGACCTCCTCAGGTCATACGGAAATTTATACCAAATAGTATAGATTAGCATCCGCCAGCGAAATCGGACTGAATTACCGTTCTTTCCGAAATCATTCTTGCAAACAGCCGGCGGTTGCCCTATATTTTCGTGGTTTTGTGGTCAATACGGATGAAAACAGTACATTATGTGGCCCACGTGGCCTCGGACAATTTCGGCCGCCGCAGGCGGTGGACCAATGGTTCGCTCTGTCTGTGGCCTGGCAAATAAATTCAGATGGTTCGCGTACTCGCCAGTCAGGATCTGCGGTGTTTTCACTGCGGTGATTTTTGCAAAGATGATTCGATCGCCATTGATGACAAATTATTCTGCTGCCGCGGCTGTAAGTTTGTTTTTGAGCTGCTTCAGCAGAACAATCTCGATTCCTATTATCAGATCGATAAGGCGCCTGGAATTCAGCAGCAGGAGACTTCGGTCGACAACCGATTTGCCTATCTTGATACTACTGAGATCGTCGCTCGTCTGCTTGAGTTCTCCGACGGAGACCTCGCTCGCATCACCCTCTCTCTTCCTCAGATCCACTGCAGTTCATGTATCTGGCTGCTCGAAAACCTGAACCGTTTGGACAAAGCCATAATTGGTTCCCGAGTCAATTTCCTGCGCAAGGAAGTTACAGTGACATATCACCCTTCAGCCGTCAGTTTGCGTCAAGTGGTGGAACTGCTCGCGTCAATCGGATACGAACCGCGCATTAGCCTGCAGAGTGTTGATCTCCAATCACGGCCCAAAAAGGACACGAAGCTTTACAAGCAGCTTGCAGTAGCCGGGTTCGCGTTCGCCAACATAATGCTGCTGAGTTTTCCCGAATATCTGAGCGGAGGAGCCGGAGTGGAGTCGGATTTTAAACGATTCTTCGGCTACCTGAATCTCCTGCTGGCCATTCCCGTCCTGGTGTACAGCGCCAGGGATTATTTCAGCTCAGCCTATCACGGATTGCGGCAAAGGCTGGTCAATATGGATGTTCCGATATCGTTGGGAATCGTGATGTTGTTCGCGCGAAGTTCTGTTGAGATAATTACGGGCCACGGTGTCGGATACATGGATTCTTTCAGCGGTCTGGTGTTCTTCCTGCTTATCGGCAAGCTCTTCCAGAAGAAGACATACGACAGTCTCTCTTTTGAACGAGATTACACTTCGTATTTCCCTCTATCGGTACGCCGCGTGAACAACGGCGCTGAGGAAAATGTGCTGGTCACCGAGCTTGATACGGGCGATCATGTTGTCATACATAATCAGGAGCTTATTCCCGCAGACTCGCGGTTGTTAAGCGCCGAAGCGCATATTGACTACAGCTTTGTTAGCGGCGAGTCTACTCCGGTTACTAAGCTGCGAGGCGGGCACATTTTTGCGGGAGGCCGGCAAATCGGCACCTTGATCGAAATAGAAGTAATCAAACCGGTCTCACGGAGCTATATCACGCAACTCTGGAATAACGATGTTTTTC
This sequence comes from uncultured Ignavibacteriales bacterium, assembly GCA_964371785.1. Lineage (GTDB taxonomy): Bacteria > Zixibacteria > MSB-5A5 > GN15 > FEB-12 > CAVQCT01. The sequence continues at coordinate 352,200 of CAYJOL010000001.1, forward strand.
GCGATGGCGCGAAGTCCCGGCTCACCGAGTTGTCTAATCGAATAAGCCGGGCGTTTACGTTTACGGTGCTTGCGCTCGCAGCGATAACAACCGTCTACTGGTTATTAGTTGAGCCTTCGCGGGCGATTAATGCCGCCACTGCCATCTTGATCATCGCATGCCCCTGCGCGCTTGCTCTGTCGACCCCATTCACGCTGGGAACGGCTCAACGGCTGCTTGGACGGGGACGATTATACCTGAAAAACAGCAGTGTTGTGGAATCGCTTGCCACCGTAGACACGGTGGTATTTGACAAGACCGGAACGATCACGTCGACCGACCGCGCGGCCCTTGAATTTAACGGACTGCCGATCTCCGCGCAAGAAGCTTCGGTGGTTAAGTCTTTGGCGGCACAATCCACCCACTTCTTAAGCAGAAAGATTGTTGAGCTGTATCAGGCGGCGGCTGTGCTTGCGGTCAGCTCTTTCCGTGAGGAAATCGGCCGCGGGCTGGAGGGTGTAGTCGATGGGCGCAGAATACGGCTTGGTTCCGCGTTTTTTGTAGGCGCGAATACGCCTGCGGACGATTCAGAACCAACCAGCAGTGTACATCTCAGTATTGACAATACCTACCGTGGTTGCTTCCACCTGAAGCAGCGCTACCGCGCTGGGCTCGAACCTATGATTCGGCGGATTGCCAACAAGTTCTCTGTCTGGCTCATCTCGGGCGACAATAGCGGTGAACGGCAGGTCCTATCAACGACCTTTACCGATCCTGAACGACTCCTCTTTAATCAGTCCCCGCAGGACAAATTGGCCTTTGTTGACAACCTCCAAAAATCGAACCGGAAAGTGCTGATGCTTGGCGACGGACTCAATGACGCCGGGGCGCTGGCGCAGAGCGATATCGGAATCGCGGTCAACGAGGATGTCATGGCATTTACACCGGCCAGCGACGCCATACTTGATGCATCGAAATTGCACGAACTCGACAAGTATCTGCAATTCGCCTCGCGGGCGATAAAGATCGTCTGGCTGAGTTTTGGAATTTCATTTCTGTATAACTTGATCGGTTTAAGTGTCGCCATGCAGGGTGAACTGTCCCCTTTATTCGCGGCTGTGCTCATGCCGGCAAGTTCGATATCAGTAGTGCTGTTCGCCACGCTGGCGACTCGTTTTCAAGCGTCCCGATTGGGGATTGAATAATGTACGTGATTTTTCTATTGATAGGGCTGTCTCTGCTGGTAGCGCTTGGCTTTTTGATCGCCTTCTTCTGGGCGGCGAGGCATGGGCAGTTCGATGACACCTACACGCCATCGGTGCGGATTCTTTTCGACGAGAACCAGCCGGGCAAAGAGAACAAGACAGATGATTCACATAGACTGGAGAACTAATGCATGAACGTTGAGACCTTCTACTACGACAATCGAACGGTACGTAATTTTGCCATTGCCACCGCCTTCTGGGGACTGATCGGCATGTTGGTCGGCCTGCTTGCCGCCTCCCAGCTGTTTCTCCCCAAATTGAATCTTGGGCTGGCTTTCACCACCTTTAGCCACATCCGTCCTCTGCATACGAATGCGGTGATTTTCGCTTTTGTGGGCAATGGTATGTTCATGGGCATGTACTACTCGATTCAGCGATTGTGTAAAGCGAGAATGTACAGCGACCTGCTATCCAAAATCAATTTCTGGGGCTGGCAACTGATTATCCTCTCGGCGGCCATCACCCTTCCGCTCGGCTTCACCACCAGCAAAGAGTATGCGGAGCTGGAGTGGCCGATCGATATCGCTATCGCCGCCATCTGGGTCGTCTTCGGTATCAACATGTTCATGACGATTATCAGACGCCGCGAACGGCATATGTATGTGGCCCTCTGGTTTTATATCGCCACGTTCGTCACGGTCGCGGTCCTTCACATCGTGAATTCGATCGAACTGCCCGTCTCGTTCATGAAGAGCTATCCGATCTATGCCGGGGTGCAGGATGCGCTTGTGCAATGGTGGTATGGCCACAACGCCGTGGCGTTCTTCCTGACCACGCCGTATCTGGGACTTATGTATTACTTCCTGCCGAAGGCGGCTAATCGCCCGGTCTTCTCGTATCGACTCTCGATTATTCATTTCTGGGCTCTGATTTTCATCTATATCTGGGCCGGGCCGCACCACCTTCTGTATTCGTCCCTTCCGGATTGGGCCCAATCACTGGGAACCGTCTTCTCAATTATGTTAATCGCGCCATCCTGGGGAGGCATGCTGAACGGCCTGCTGACTCTTCGCGGCGCCTGGGATCGAGTACGCGAGGATGCAGTGCTCAAATTCATGGTTGTAGCTGTCACGGCATACGGTATGGCGACCTTTGAAGGCCCGATGCTTTCGATCAAAAGCGTGAATGCACTATCACACTTTACAGACTGGACGATCGCTCACGTGCATGTTGGGGCTCTGGGCTGGAATGGCTTTCTGACTTTCGGGATCCTTTATTGGCTGATTCCTCGCCTTTATAACACCAAACTGTATTCCAAAGGGTTGGCTAATGCACATTTCTGGATCGGATTCCTCGGGATATTTGTCTATGTCCTGCCACTCTATTTTGCCGGAATCACCCAGGGCCTCATGTGGAAACAGTTCACACCGGACGGCTTCCTGCAGTATCCTAATTTCCTCGAAACGGTGCTTCAGATTGTGCCCATGTACATGATTCGCGCCGTTGGCGGTTCGCTCTTCCTCACCGGTGTTGTACTCATGATCTATAACTTGTACAAGACGGCCAAACAGGGCAAGCTGGTCGAACAGGAGGAAGCGCAGGCACCACCACTTGAAAAGGTCTACAAACCATCGGGACAGCATAAAGAATATGCTCACCGCTGGCTGGAACGGCGACCGGTGCAATTTCTTGTTCTCACGACAATAGCCATCGTCTTCGGCGGGATTGTGGAGATGATCCCCACCTTTCTGATAAAATACAATCAGCAGACAATTGCTGCGGTCAAGCCATACACGCCGCTTGAGCTGGAGGGTAGGGATATATATATCTCCGAAGGGTGTAACAATTGCCATTCACAGCTCATTCGCCCGTTCCGGTCTGAAACCGAGAGATATGGTGAATATGCCAAGGCCGGCGAATTCGTTTTTGACCATCCTTTTCTGTGGGGCTCGAAACGAACCGGTCCGGACCTCGAGCGCGAAGGTGGAAAATATCCTGACGCCTGGCATTACAGTCACTTGATGGAGCCGACCTCGATGTCTCCCGGTTCAATCATGCCGCCGTATCCCTGGCTTGCCCAAAGAGAATATGATCCATCGGCCATCGGGACCAAGATCCGCGCCATGCAGAAACTGGGCGTTCCCTATCCGAAGGACTATGACCAGCAGGCCGCCGCCGCGATGATGACGCAGTCAAAGACCATTGGCGATGGACTGAGGGCCACCGGTGTGGAAGTTACCGACAACAAGGAGATCATCGCTTTGATCGCATATCTTCAGCGCCTCGGCACCGATATAAAGGCAGTCCAGCAACCCTTGACCGGTCAGTGATTGCAGGAAGGAGCGTATTATGTTGAGTGAAATGCTGCAATCAGTAGAAGGGATGGAAATATTCCAGATCTCCGGTCTGGTATTCTTCTTTGTTTTTTTCATAGGAGTCGTAATCTGGACGATGCGTCAGGACAAGCGCCTGTTTGACCGGATGAGCAACCTGCCGCTCGGTGAGGTAATGAACAAAGATTCACATGGGGATTTGAAAAATGACTGATGATCACGAGAAATTACTGGAACATGATTACGATGGCATAAAGGAGCTCGACAACGATCTGCCGCGCTGGTGGCTCTATCTGTTTTACTTCTGCATCGCCTGGGGTGTGCTGTATATGCTTTACTACCATGTCTTCCATATCGGGTATCTTTCGGCTGACCAGTACCGTCGTGAAATGGACCCGAATTATGTCCGTGTAATTACAGAGCCCTCGCGCTTTCTAGGTGTGTTACCAAGTTATCATTCCCCCTACTATGTACCAGAGGGTGATAACACGGCGCTCAAGCCGGGACAATTGATGAAGAAGCCTGCCTATGTCGAGCAGACCCGGGAGTCTGATACAACAACCTATGTCGCCATGACTGATAATGAAGAAATCGGCGAAGGACGCGAGATTTTCCTCAAAAACTGCTCCCCATGTCACGGCACTCTTGGCCAGGGCGGGATAGGACCAAACCTGACGGATAAGTACTGGCTGCATGGCGGGCAGCTCGCCGATATTGTAAAGACAATCAAGTTTGGCTATCCGGCCAAAGGGATGATAGCCTGGAGAACCACACTCAAACCGGAGGATATTATCAAGGTGGCAAGTTTTGTGACTACCCTCCAGGGTACCAATCCTCCTAATGCCAAAGCGCCACAGGGTGAACTGGTGAAAGATTAGCTGCCGTGACTGAGCAAATGGACCGGAGTTTCCGGGATACTATCGCCACGGCCGACAAAAAAGGCCGCCGGATCTGGATCTATCCGACCCAGCCAAAAGGGAGATTCTATCGGGCACGTACGATTACATCCTGGTTTCTTCTGGCCTTTCTGTTTGGCGCTCCGTTCCTGAAAATAAGCGGACATCCACTCTTTCTGCTGAATGTGATCGAGCGGCGATTCATCATATTCGGCATGACCTTCTGGCCACAGGACTTTCATCTGTTTGTGCTGGCCGCGATCACGCTGGTTGTCTTTATCGTGCTTTTCACCGCCGTATTTGGACGGCTGTTCTGTGGGTGGGTCTGTCCCCAAACTGTATTTCTCGAGATGGTCTTTCGAAAAATTGAGTATCTGATCGAGGGTAATGCCGGCAAGCAACGAAGATTAGACCAAGCACCGTGGACGGCCGGCAAGATAATGAAGAAATCCGCCAAGCACGTTATCTTTTTCGGCATTTCGTTTTTGATAGGCAATACTTTCCTGGCCTGGATAATTGGAATTGACTCCCTCGGGAAAATTATCACCGACCCTCCCGAACAGCACTTGGTGGGACTCTCGTTCATGATTTTGTTCAGCCTGCTCTTTTATGGTGTATTTGCCTGGTTTCGCGAGCAGGCATGCACGTTGGTCTGTCCGTACGGACGTTTGCAGTCCGTTCTTCTGGACAACAATTCGATTGTCGTAGCCTATGACAACCGTCGTGGGGAGCCGCGCGGACCAGCGGCGCGGCATGAAGATTTTGCCACGCGCGGGCATTGTATTGACTGCAGTGCTTGTGTTCATGTTTGTCCAACCGGCATAGATATCCGTAACGGCACGCAGCTCGAATGCGTCAATTGTACCGGATGTATCGATGCCTGTGACAATGTCATGCGGAAGTTGAATCTGCCACCGGGACTTATTCGCTATGCCTCAGTCAACAGCATTGAGCATAAGAAGGCCGGCCTCTTCACTCCCCGTGTGATCGGCTATACAATCGCGCTGGCCGTACTCTCAACCATCATGATGGTTCTGCTACTTAACCGGTCGGATATCGAAGCTACGATTCTGCGGACCCCGGGATCGCTCTATCAGGAAACCGACGATGGCACCGTGCGGAATCTTTATAATCTGAGTCTCGTCAACAAAACCTACCATGAGATGCCGATCAGGCTGGAATTGAAATCACCTGAGGGCCATATTCGAGTAGTCGGGCAACCGATTGTTGTTGCGCCAGACAGTCTTGCCGAGGCGGTTTTCTTTGTGGACATAGAGAAAGACCATCTGTACAGCTCCAATAGTCTGGTTAATATCGAGATATTCTCGGGTGACCGGCTGCTTCGGGAAGTAAAAACTAATTTCATGGGACCAAAGATTAAACATGGGAAAAGGGATGACCACGACGAAAAAGAGTAACTGGGGCTGGGGCATCTTTGCCCTGTATGGCTCATTTGTGATCTTAATGTTGGGGCTGGTTGTGTATGTAAGCACAACTGACGATTCGCTGGTGGAGGATAACTACTACCAGAAGGAACTTGCCTATCAGCAACAGATAAACCGGAAGGCAAATTCGATAGCCCTGCCGGAGAGATTAACCTGGGAGCTGGATGCCACCAACGACGAACTGCGCATTCAATTCCCCGTTCAGCTTGCCAGGAACGGCGTAGGCGGAACGGTCAACTTTTTCAGGCCATCCGACGCGTCCATGGATCACTCTGTGCCGATTGACCCGGATACATCCGGAATGCAGAGCATCCCTACCGCGTCGCTGTCGACCGGCCTGTGGCGTATGAAAGTGAATTGGACATGCAACGGCAAAGAGTATTTCGACGAAGATGTACTTGTAGTTCGGTAGGAGAGAAACTGTGGAAGTCTGGACTGGATTTGTTTTTGGGCTGTTGGGGAGTTTTCACTGTGTTGGGATGTGCGGACCGATTGTGCTGGCGTTGCCGGCCGCCGGACAGAATCGGTTTACGCTGGTAATCGGCCGACTACTTTACAATCTGGGCCGGACACTTACTTACGCCGCCATGGGAATCGTAGGTGGACTCGCCGGCAAAGCGCTGGTCGTGGCCGGCTATCAACAGGGGCTCTCTATAGGTCTGGGGGTATTGATCCTGCTCATGGTCTTTCTGCCTTCAAGATTTGCTTCCCGCTTGTTTCCAGCCAGACTCTGGTCAATTGTGACCGTACGCGTGAAGACTATCTGGGGGAGGCTTTTTGGCCGCAGGACTCTTACTTCTTTGTTAGTGATTGGTCTGCTCAACGGATTCCTGCCCTGCGGATTTGTTTATATGGCCCTGGCCGGAGCCGCATCGACGGGTACCGCATTTAACGGTATGCTTTACATGTTCCTGTTCGGACTGGGAACGTTGCCGATTCTATTAGCCCTGTCGTTGGCCGGCGGAATGCTGAGTACCAGAATTCGCGTTGGCATCAACAGGCTCATACCTGTGGCCGGCGTTCTGCTCGCGGCCCTGATAATCTTGCGAGGACTTTCACTGGGTATTCCGTATGTCAGTCCGAGAATAATCCATGATTCCCAATCGGGACAAACTGTCGACTGTTGTCATCCGGTCGAGCAAATGCCCGAGACGGGGAGCAAATAAAAAGGCCTGATGAAGCGAGCACATCCTTCACCAGGCCATCGTTAGAGGACTAGATATCTCGTCTACTCCTCCCTCCCTCGTGTCTCCCCAAAAGTCTCTCTCTTGCCGCCAGCACCACTATCCGTGGCGGTATCTGCGGCATCACAACCCGCAAGCGCCCGGACTGTGCGAACACGACCTATCTACAGTAGGATTCTTTGACGTTTTCGTCCAAGCTACCTAACATCAAATCCGATGCCAAAACATCGACCCAATTTCACATTTTAAAGTCGCCGTGTCGCAATGACTTACGCGGAACGATCGGGAGTATGGCGGAATACGAGGTGAGATTTACCTATTTCAAGGTCTCGCAGGGTAGGTGAAATTAACCTTGATTGATGTCGAGTTCACGAATTAGCTTGCGCAGATTCGAAGGGTCGAGCGACAAATCGCGGGCAGTAGCGCTTACATTCCCATTATTCTTGTCCAGCTGTTTGAGTATGACTATCCGTTTGAACTCTCTCACCTGTTCCGCGAGTCCGGAATCACCATTGGCGGCATTATATGTGCCGGCCAGATAGTTCACTACCTCCTCCAGGGTGATATAATACGACGGTGAGAGATCGATGAGTGACTGCACGGTATCCATGAGCTGCCTCACGTTGCCCGGCCAGCCGTATTCAATCAAATAATCCCTGGCGGCCTGTTCAAACAGCTTTAGGCCGGTTTCTGCCTTCTGGCAATATCGCTCGCTGAAGTAATCGATCAGTAACGGAATGTCTTCGCGACGATCACGGAGTGCAGGTAACTCTATGGTAACACCTTTGAGGCGATAATAGAGATCCTCGCGGAATCGTTTCTCCGCGACCAGACGCACGAGATCGTGATGTGTAGCGCAGATCAAGCGGACATCGACCCGCCGCACTTCCGATGTACCTATCTTGACAAATTCACCGGTTTCCAACACGCGGAGTATTTTGGCCTGGGTTGTGATATCAAGGTCCCCGATTTCGTCTAGGAAAACCGTTCCGTGGTCGGCATATTCGAACGTTCCTACCCGATCGGCGATTGCCCCGGTGAACGAGCCCCGCAAATGTCCGAACAGTTCGGCTTCGACAAGATCCGGAGCTTTGTGATTACAGTTGAATATAGCCAGCGGACCTTTAGCTCTGAGGCTTCGTCTATGTATCGCCCGGGCAATAAGCTCCTTACCGGTGCCGGTCGGTCCGAGAATCATCACTTTATTGTCGGTCGGTCCAATTTTCTCGATCTTCTGGTAGACTTCCAACATAACCGCGGACTTCCCCACCAAACCATATTCCCGGCGAGCGAGGTCAACGAGAGTTGACTGAGAAGAACGCAGCCTGTGAAAGGTCACCGCGTTTTTGACTGCTCGGAGCAGACGTGCCGGTCGCTCGTTTTTGCCCACGTAATCAAACGGCTGATACCCCTTTTCAATGTCTTCTTCGGAATATGAGCCGGGGTAGCCAGTGTGAAATATTATCGGGATATCCGCGTTAAGTTCTTTAATGCGCGAGGCGGTTTCCAAACCATCCATTTTCGCCATCTTGATATCGAGTACAATCGCATCAATTTCCGCATCTGCCCGGATAAACTCCAACGCTTCCGGACCCGATGCGGCGGAAATAATGTCGTATTCATCAATAAATGTTTCCCTTAGCGCGTCAAGCACAAGGGGATCATCGTCCACAATCAGCAGTCTGCCCAAATTGTTCTTCATATTTATGCATGAGTCCACAGCAACGAAGAAGAAAGTCACGATGTCGGTAATAATATACTAAATCTGGTTCCTTTGTCAATGGTGGACTCCACCGTAATCTTTCCGCCATACAGATCGGCCACCTTTTTACATATAGCCAGTCCGAGTCCGGTTCCGGTTCGAGGCTTGGTGCTGAAAAATGGGAGGAAGATCTTCCGAAGCACTTCTTCGGGAATACCAGGGCCGTCATCGATAATGTCAACGGCGGCGAAAACGCCGCTTCGCGAAACAACGATATCGATATGACCCCGCCCACGCTCCTCGAGTTCATCAAGAGCGTTATTGAGAATGTTATTGAAAAGGCTGAAGGCGTGCTCGCGATTCATGGTCACGGACAGTCCAACCCGAATATCGAGACGGAACGAGATGCTATTATGGAGTCTGGGCGTGGACTGAATGAGCTCTTCGAAAAACGTGGTAAGGTCGATTTCTTCCGTCTGCCGCTGGGATTCAATGCGGCTGAATTGTGTAACGGTTTCGGTCATTTTGATAGCTCGGTCCAGAGAGGCCTCGGCCATCCCGATATGCTTGAGATTTCGGCCCGGATCATCGGCGCCGTCCGGATGTTCCATGCGCTGCCGCAGCTTATCGAGCATGCTGGTGGCCGGGAACAATGCATTGTAAATCTCATGAGCAATCCCGCCGGCGATTTCCTTAACCTGGTTGTACCGTTCCTGGTTGGCAACCAGGAGCTCCGCTTCCGCCGTCTTGCGATCGGTGATATCGAAGGCGGTTCCAAGGACTGCAGGACGGCCGTTGTACTCGATGATATCTCCCGTATAGAGCATCCACTTCTTTCGTCCGTCCTTGGTCAGCAGCGGAACCTCGTAGCTCTTTTCGACTCTCTCCCCTCTCTGCCTTGCCAAACCCCTTTCCTTGACCATTGCCCGCGCTTCGGGATGAATAATGTCCCAGAAGCTGAAGGTCAGGATCTCATCGCGCGTATAACCGGTAATGGTCACGGCCATCGGGTTGGCATAGACCATCCGGTCATCCTGAAAAATCAGAATGGCTGCCGAAGTGCTTTCGGCGAGTGATCGGAATTTCGCCTCACTCTCCGTGAGTGCCGCCTCGGCCAATTTGCGATCCGTAATATCCGTAGTGTGAACTAGTACGATGTCGTCGGGGACATAAGACAGATTTACGGAGAGATACCTCTTTTTATCGGTCGATTGGAATCGGTACAGCATTTCCCAGTGCTTCGAGGTCTTCTGCTTAAAGGTCTGGTGTATATTCTCTCTCATGTCCGGGTCACCGGCGTAGAGGTTTGACAAAGTTGTCCCGCGATATCTCTCGATATGACCGTCGGTGATCTCGCGGGCTTTATGATTGAAGTCGATCAGGACAAAATCGTCACCGGCTTTCTGCCAGGTGTAAGTGGGAACCGGGATGGCATTGTACTGTGCCGCCAGCATTTCTTCGCGTTGTCTGAGCATGCGCTCGGCAAGCTTCCGCTCCGTAACATCTCGGGACACCACACTGAGAACGTAACGGCCTCCGTAGGTGATCATATTTGCGCTCACTTCGACATCGACCAACGAACCATCCTTCCGACGATACTTCCTGTTGGCCATGAAGACGGAACCTGAGATCCGTGCGGCCCGGACCTTCGACTCAACCATCTCGGTTCCTTCTGCCGCGATCTGGTCTGCCGTGAGAGTCTTGAACTCGTCAGCCGAATACCCCAGAAGCAGCTGCATCGCCGCGTTCGCTTCCAGGATTGCCATCGTATCCGGATCCATCAGATAAATGCTGTCCGAACTCTGTTCGAGCACGGCTCGATATTTGGCTTCCGATTCGCGAAGCGACTGTTCGGCCAGTTTCTGATTGGTGATGTCAATGTCGATTCCGTCATAGTAGAGCAGTTTGCCAGAATCGTCGCGTATGGCTCGAATACTCGTAGAAATATAGAACGTCGAACCATCTTTCCGACGCATCCGGGACTCGATATCGGTTACCGAATCGGAAGTTTCCAGAAGCTTCTTAAGCGCTCGGCCGTCCTGCGAATCGCAGTACAATTCCGCCGATGTCTTTGTCAGCATTTCGCTGTCGGTATATCCGTACATTCGGGCCATCGCCGGATTGACCGAATAAAACCCCTTGCCACCCGGGATCGAACGAAAGACACCAATGGGTATATTGGCGAGCAAGGTTCGATATTTGCTTTCTGACTCCAGCAGGGCCGCATCGGCGCGTTTTCGTTCGGTTACATCGAGCATGGTGCCGATAACCGCGGGCTTTCCCTGGAAAGTCATACTGGAACCGAATACCTCGACATACTTATCGAGTTTCTCAGGGACAACGATTCGGAACTCGTAATGTACAAATTCGGTTTCGCCAACCAGCCGTTGCCGGATAAACTCTCTTACTTTCGGCTGATCATCGACACAAATGTATTCGAGCGGGCTTTCAATTGCGAGTACTTCTTCAACAGACAGGTCAAGCAACTCGGCCAGTTTGGGGTTCGCGTAGGTAAATTTCCCATCCTGGAGTATGTAGATTCCCACCAATGAACACTCCGCCAGCGCCCGGAACCTCTCCTCGGACTCCCGAAGCGCCTGCTCAGCCCGGTTTTTCCCTGTTACATCCTCGTATATGAAGACATAATATTCGGGCTGATTATCAACATCAGTAATTGGAAATATTACGATATTGACAGTCACCGGGTTGTCCGGATATTGGGGGCCAACCTCGCGGGCATTATAGGAGAAATTGGGCACAAAGCATTGCTTGCCGGCCAGCAGCGATTCACGCACGTAGTCCTCGTGGCCCAACCGCCTGGAAACCGGGTCCTCGAAGAAATTGTAGTTCCGGTCGGGCGCGGACCGAAACAGGCTGTAAAACGCTCCGTTGGCTCGAACAAAGTGTCCGGTCTTATCGAAAATGCCGATCGGATACGGGTTCAACTCAATGATATTATTCAACGTATGCGTTTCTCGTTCCAGTTCAGCCCGGGCACCCAGATTCTCGGTAACGTCCAAAAAGGTGCCGATTACAGCAGGTCGGCCCGCACTGGTGATGCGTGTATTGTTGACTTGCATGTGTAGCAGTTGTCCCGACTTTGTGTAATATCGGGCCACATACTGCGAGTTGGTTCTTCGGGCCGACAGGAGATCATCGAAGTCACGGTGGATCAATATCCGGTCATCGGGGTGTACAATCTGCAGACCGAATCCCGGTACCAGAAGCTCCTCGGTAGTATAGCCTAAAATCTCACTGAGTCTCTTATTGACGTACTGAAGATCGCCGTCCTGAAACAGAGCTACGCCCATGGGCGTTTCTTCAAGCAATGCGCCCAACCGCAACTCTGATTCGGCGAGGGCGCGACTTTTCTTCAGCCTGTAGTGGTTCACGGCCAGCAATCCCAGAAGCAAGGCAAACAGGGTCAGCAAAATGTATAGTTGATAGTCATTGAAAATGACGCCGATGAATGCGAGCGGATGCCTTTGTCTGAACTCCAGCAACATACCACCACCGGCCCGGGCGGCGACATAAACAGTGGGCCGCCGGCCCTGGTCATATTTCAATGGTTCCCAATAAGAGCAGGGAGCCGGCATGATTGCTCGTTTCGTGAAATCTGCCGAATATATTTCCTGCCTGCCACCCACCGTGCCAAAAACCAGGCAGGGCCGCTCTTCATCAGGTAATACAATCTCGCCTAAGTAACCCACAAGAGTAGTACGCTTCGACTCGGCGATCTTCCGAAGACGAAAATCGTAGGTAGTAAGGACACCAAGCGCGTCAATGGTGAACAGCTCAATGCTCCGGTCGCCGTCATAGTCGCTGTAAAATAAGCTTCTTACAATCGTGCCGGTTTCCGTACTATCCAACTTGACACCATCGCGGGAAATTCTATATAGTTTATAGTCGCTGGGAGCAAATGCGGTTGTATCTGTGGATGGTAGCAAAGGCTGGGAACAGGTCACGAAGAAGGTCGAATCGTCGGGACCCGCTATCAGGTTGACGGTACCATGTTCCACTGAGCCGATGTAGTTGAAGGCAATCTTCCCCGAAGCGTCGACTTTGGCAATATAAGCGTATAGATCCGAGAAATTTGAGTCAATTCCCCCCTGCTTGGCATTATATGCCGCGAATATGACAGCAGGATTGAGCGAATCACCGCAGCTGTAGAGCTGTCCCCCCAGGACTGAGGCCGCGACCGGAAGCTCCCAGTCAATCTTGAGAGAATCCATCTGCACGCAAAACAGAATACGAGGAGAGAGATCCCGGTCGGGATGGACGTTTACAAACACCTCGGTGTGACCGTCGTAATCATAGTCATTGGCCGCCACAATACCGACTTGCGGTTCCCAGACACCGTTTCCGGATTGATCCTTGCCTGAGCACAGATACCGCACGTCGAATTTTTCCGTGCCCGGCAGAGTTTTGACGACAAAGGCGGAGTCATTTCGGAATCCACCCGCGACCAGCCACCGTTGGCCGGTCCCCGGTTCAGTGTACACGCTGACATCCCCGATGACCATCTTAATCGGGTCATCGTCAATTGTCTGATTGGTGGTAACATCCTTGTAACTGAAAATGGAGGGATTGTCGCTATACGCAGGCGGATTATAAACATAGACGTAAATGCCGCTGTCACCCGGTACGCCGTCGAATTTCTCGCGAACCACATGCAAGGGATGGCCGACCGGGCGATTGGCGGCTATACTTCCGATGTCGTATAGACTTCGCGTTTCATAGCGGGTCAGTCGACGATCCCTTGAGTCGTCGACATCAAGTTGCTTAATCTCGTTACCAAGTCCACGACCATACGCGGAAATGACCAGCAGAAACCCTGCGAAAAAAGTCCTAGTGAAGATAGAGCACATACGTCACTTTATGATTGGGGCTGTCTTCAATTTAGTCTATCCCGTCAAAAAAGCAAACGAAAAGCCGCCAAGGCGCGACCATCAGAAAATGCTTTCGTTTCCTGCTGATAGAATCTATCGTACGTGCATGCACCGGACGAACTTCTTCAATTATCAATGCATAACCTTCCGATTTCTAATGCTGATCGGGTTGACGGTTGCCTGGTATGGCTGTGCTTTGGCGGAAGCCTCAGGGACTCTTCCCTCAGACCAGGTACTTGTGATCGGAGCCGGGACACTCGGTCTGGCCGCCGCCGGAAACCTGGCCCTGAAATCCAGCCCGGGTCGGCAGGAAATCGGCGGAGCTTGGCCGCTGGAAACAAGACTCCAACACCTGTTCGCTGGGGCATGTACTTACCGAAAATCCAATTTCCTCGACCACCGCTGGGGCGGTGCTGTCGCTCCTGCGGCATTTGGACTGCTCCTGATAGCCGTAGACTATGGCTGGGCCAAACCGGGTCGCGGTGGCAATGTACAGGACCTGTTTCTTTATTCATCCGGCCTTCTCGCCACGAGTGGTATAACCGCGGTGGGAAAGGGCATGCTGCCGCGGAGGCGGCCGTACGTAGATCTCTGCGGAAACAACGGGTACGGCGACAGCAGTTCAAGTCAAGTTAATGCCCGCAGGTCATTTTTTTCCGGCCATGCCTCGACTGCTTTTTTTGCCGCCACCTATCTCAACAAACGGACTCGCCAGACTATGCGAGAACAGCTCACAGCCAAAGATTACGGCAACTGGAGTTGGGCTCCCCCGACCCTGCTTTATGCCTTGAGTACTTTTGTCGGCTATAGCCGAATAGCCGCCTACAAGCACTATCCGAGCGATGTGATCGCCGGAGCCCTGACCGGGTACCTTTTGGCTGAGCTGTATTTCTCTTTCAATTCCGCGTCGGGGGAATCGGATGCCCCGGTCTCATCGGTGGTGACGCTGACGATCCGATTCTGAGCGTCGTAATCGGTCGCGTCGGCCGGTCTTCGGGCAACATGGACTAAATCACACGCCATACTCCAGGTTCACGCACAAAATCGTTGCGCCACGGAATTCGGTAACGTATACTGGGCGCAAGTTTAGCGGCAATTTTCGCGGACCTATTTGGCCAATATATTGTTACAGCATTAACAGCCAGGTGAACAATTCGAGGAGGAATACATGGCAGATGTATTAGGCATACGCGGATATGATTATGTTGAATTCTATGTAGGTTCGGCCAAGATGGTGGCCTTCTGGTTTGCCAAAACGCTCAGTATGGAGATCACGGCCTATCTTGGACCGGAAACCGGCGTACGAGATCGCGTGTCATATTACCTGACCAAAAACGACCTGAAGTTTGTTATCACGTCGCCGTTGCAGCCCGACTGCTACGATGTGTACAGCTTCATCAACCGTCACGGCGACGGTGTGAAGCGGTGGGCAATTGAAGTCGAAGACGTCACCCGGGCATTTCGTTATGCCACGCAGCATGGAGCCGTGATGGTTCGACGACCGGAGAAGTTTCAGGATAAACACGGCTATATCGAAGAAGCGGCCATCCGACTCTACGATGATACCGAACTGGTCTATACCAATCGTGACCACTACGATTACCTGTTCAAACCAAAATTCTGTGCCCCGCTTCAGAATATCAAGTTGGACACAATCGATACCGGAATCCTCGGGATCGATCATATCGTGGGGAATGTCCGCGAAAACGAAATGAACCTGTGGGCCGAATATTTCAATAAAACTATGGGATTCGAGACGTTCGTAGACTTCAAGCCGGGAGATATCGGGACGAAATACTCGGCGCTTCTGTCCAAAGTGGTCCGCTCTTCGGACAGCGCCATCAAGAACCCGATCAACGAGCCGTTTGAAGGTCTCAAGAAGTCGCAGATTGAAGAATATATCGAGCAGTATCATGGCTCGGGGGTACAGCATATTGCCATTCGTACGGAAAACATTATTGAGACGATCGACGCTCTCAGAAAAAACGGAGTCGAGTTCCTGACTGCTCCGGACACCTATTATGATATGCTTCGCAGACGTGACGATGTCAAGATCGATGAGGATATCGATGACCTGCGGAAGCATGGCATCCTTTGCGACATAGAGGGTAAGGGTTATTTGCTCCAACTGTTCACCAAGCCGGTTGGAGATCGACCAACTTTCTTTTTTGAGTTTATTCAGCGACGAGGAGCTGAAGGATTTGGCAAAGGGAATTTTCAGTCGTTGTTTGAGTCGATTGAGCTCGATCAGAAGCTTCGTGGGAATCTGGAAAGATCACCCGAAGAACTGATGCCACCCTGTTGATAGCCTGGATAGGAAAACAGTTGAGGGTGTAACGTACTCAAGCCTTCGCTCTAACAAGTCTATACCGAAAGGATTTGAAGATGCCGTTTTACCATAAACTGGGAGAGATTCCACGCGTTAAACACACGACCTTCTATAAGGCGGATGGAAAGTCGCTGTACCGTGAAGAACTGTTTTCGAGCAAGGGATTCTCCGGTATCTACTCGACAAAGTATTATCACAACCTGCCAACCGCCGTTCTCCGGGTCAATGACCTGGCGTGGAGCGAGGATATTGATTGGCCCGATGCGCCCGTCTTGTACTATCACTTCCTGACTGATAAAAAGCAAAAGGGAGGCAGTTTTATTACTTCCCGGACGCTGTTTCTTCACAATCCGCACTGTCACATTTATACCGCGCACGTGACGAGTGATACCGATGAGTTTTATCGCAACGCTTATGGCGCCGAGTACGTTTTTGTTCACCATGGCACCGGCGTTATGCTCAGTGAGTTTGGCAAGATACCTTTCCGCGAAGGTGACCAGTTCATCATTCCGCGGGCGGTGACACACCAGTTCAAATTCGACACTTATGTAAATAACAAACTACTGATTGTGGAATCCGACACTGCCTACGAAATTCCAAACCACTATCGAAACGATTATGGTCAGATGCTGGAGCACGCTCCTTACTGCGAGCGAGATTTCAAACTTCCGGAATTCATGGAAGCCAGCGATGAGACGGGCGAGTTTCATGTTATCATTAAGGCCGGTCCCCGGTTTTACGAGCATATTGTGCCATATCATCCCTACGGCGTGGTAGGCTGGGACGGCTACCTGTATCCATTTGCATTCAATATCAGGGACTATCACGCCAAGGTCGGGCGAATTCACCTGCCGCCTCCGGTACATTTGGCATTCCGAACCGGGAACTTTATCCTCTGCAATTTCGTGCCCCGATTGTTCGATTTCCACGACAGCGCTATTCCGGCGCCGTATTTCCATTCGAATATCGATAGCGACGAAGTCCTGTACTATGTAGAGGGCGACTTCATGTCCCGCAAAGGGGTAGGTGAAGGCTCCGTCACCCTTCACCCGGGCGGCATGCCACATGGCCCACAACCGGGCAAGACTGAAGCGTCCATCGGACAGAAGCGGACCGAGGAATATGCCATCATGATTGACACGTATGCCCCGCTCCGACCCACTTTGCATGTGAAGGACACGCTTGATGAAAACTACGCCAAGTCCTGGCTGGAGAACGATCAAAAGTAGATGATTTTATCTTCGCACCTTGACTAACGGCCTAAATGCTGTAGCTTGCAGTCGTTCTTTTGGGATAAACTTCAGCAACAGGATAAAAAGATGATCAAGATACCGGAATTTGTAAAGAATCTCAGGCCTTACCGAGCCGGCAAACCAATTGAAGAGCTGGCCCGGGAGAAGAATCTCAAGCGTATTGTCAAGCTGGCCTCGAATGAGAACCCGCTTGGTCCGTCGCCGAAAGCGCTCAAGGCAATTATCGAAGCCCTGCCGACTCTTCACCGCTATACCGACCCTTTGTCTCATGACCTTGTGCACGCCATCGCCGCAAAATACAGCGTACAGCCAAACCATGTTGTTTGCGGTCACGGGACTGATTCGCTTATCGCATACATCGTCAACGCCTTCACCGAAGAAGATGATGAAATACTGACCAGTGAAGGGACTTTCATCGGTTTGTACGTCAATGCACAAAAATTCGGGCGCAAGGTGCGGCGAATCCCGATGAAACACTATGGTTACGACCTCACCGCCATCAGCAAGGCCCTCACCGAACGGACGCGGATGATATATTTGGCCAATCCGAATAACCCGACCGGCACAATGTTCGGGCGCACCGAATTCGAGGCCTTCATGGCCAGGATCCCGGATGACATCATGGTTATCCTCGACGAAGCCTATACGACCTATGCCTCGGAGAATCCGGATTATCCCAACGGAGTACGTTATGACTATGAGAATATGGTCGTCACACGAACGTTGTCAAAGGCATATGGACTGGGCGGTCTGCGGATCGGTTTTGCGGTGGGACCCGACGAGGTCATAAATGCCCTTTATAAAGTGAAGCTTCCTTTTGAACCGAACCTGCTCGCCCAGGTCGGCGCTATCGCCGCTCTGGACGATGATGAATTTCTCGCCCAGACAGTACAAACTAACCGCGAATCGCTTAAAATCATGGCGGCCAGACTCGACAAGCTCGGCCTCACTCAGGTGCCGACATTCGCGAATTTCATCATGCTCGTGTTGCCGGATGAACAATTCACGGACGAATTCTATCTCGAGTGCCTCAATCGAGGACTGATCATACGTCCTCTCGCGGCATTCGGGATTCCCAACGGCATACGGATCAATTCCGGCACCCTTGATGAAACAGAATTCGCGCTTGATGTGATCGCGGACGTGTATGGCATGCTTCTCAAGAAGTACCCACGGGCCAAAGACAAAGGAAAGATTAATGAAGCTCGTCTCGTATAGAAACGCGAAGTATCAGGAAAGAATTGGCTTAGTTGTAGACAATGAGATATATGACCTCTCGGATAACGCCCGCAATATATCATTAGAACTCCCCTCCACCATGGCTGCATTCCTCAACGGTGAAGCTACGACCATGGAGTTGGCGTATCGAACACAGGAAGCGATTGTGTCGGGCAAGACGCGCGAGATAGCCGCCACGCCCCTCAACCTCCTTGCCCCCGTGCCTCATCCGACATCGTGCCGCGATGCCTACGCCTTCAGACAGCATGTTGCGACCGCCCGTCGGAATCGTGGCGTGGAGATGATTACTGAGTTCGACCAGTACCCTATTTTTTATTTCACGAACCACAACGGAATCGTGGGTGAAGGCGATGTGGTAGTCGAAGACGACCATTTACGGCAACTTGATTTCGAACTGGAAGCCGCGATTGTGATTGGCAAGCGGGGACGAAACGTCAGTTCCAAGGATGCCGACAAGTACATTGCCGGGTACATGGTAATGAACGATCTCTCGGCGCGTGTTCTCCAGATGGAGGAAATGAAACTGAACCTTGGACCGGCCAAGGGCAAGGATTTCGCCACGGCTATTGGCCCATGGCTGGTCACGCCGGACGAACTTGAAGCAGAGAAGGTGATCACGGAATTCGGCGCCAAGTACAATCTTCGCATGACCGCATTTCATAATGGCCGACAGGTTTCCGATGGCAATCTCAAGGATATGAACTGGACGTTCGCTGAAATAATTGAACGTTGCGCATACGGTGTCGACATTTTCCCCGGCGATGTAATCGGTTCGGGAACGGTCGGCACGGGATGCTATTTGGAGCTTAATGGTACGAGGGCATTGGAGGCCAAATCTCAAGGGAAGGATTTCACACCTGTCTGGCTGAAGGATGGCGACAGTATAGAATTGGAGATTGAGGGTCTGGGACGATTGAAGAATAGAATCGTGAAGAACCCGGTCAGTCATTCGATACTCGCCAAAAAGAAAGGTGTATGATTTCTATGCGGACCGTAGATCCGAAAAAGACGTCGGTGCCGGAAGTTCATCGGGCGCTGCTGGGCGGTGTTGCTCCGCGGCCAATTGCTCTGGTCTCAACCCTGTCAAAGGCGGGCGTTCGCAATCTTGCCCCGTTTTCGTTTTTCAATGCGTTTGGCGCGAACCCGCCCACTATCGCCTTCTCTCCTGCCCGCCGGGGACGCGACGCCTCGCTTAAGGATACTTACAACAATCTGGTCGAGACGAAGGAATGCGTGGTGCAGGCCGTGACTTATGATATTGTCCATCAGGTAAATCTCGCGTCGGCGGAGTTTCGTCCTGAGATCGATGAATTCGCCAGGAGCGGTCTTACCCCGATTCAATCGGATATCGTCAAACCGTTTCGCGTCAAGGAATCGCCGTTCCAAATGGAATGCCTTGTCAGGCACATCATAAACCTCGGCGACACGAACGCATCGGGGAATCTTATAGTCTGTGAAGTCGTCCTGTTTCATATCGAAGAGACCCTGTTTCGGGACGGCATCATTCAACCGGACCTGATCGATTTGGTTGGCCGAAACAGCGGAGATTACTATACAAGGGCTACCGGCGATGCCATCTTTACACTACCCAAGCCGGCCACAGGCGCCGCTGTCGGATATGACCAACTTCCCGGCTTCATAAAACAATCTTCCGTCCTGACCGGCAATGACCTGGGCAATCTGGCTACTGCTGATTCGATTCCCTCTCGCGATGATGTACTTGAATTCGTGAATAGTTTTACCCTGACTGGCGCTACCGAACATCTTTTCGATGAATTCTTTGACGCCGGCGACTATCATAGCATGCTTTCAGCGGCCATATCGTTGGCTCAGATTGAACACCCTGAGGCGGTTAAATCTTTGGAACTCACGGCGAAAGTCGCGCTGTCCCAGATGGACCGCGATACTGCGTGGAAAGCGCTCATATATGCTGGTATAATCGCCGGTCATCTGTAAATCACCATCGACAAATTTAGGGTCCAACCGTGCCAGCTCACATTCTACCCCAGTCCCCAATCTGGTCCCCCTCACGACCTCGCATCGATAATTCAAATATGCGGAAGTTCCTCGACTACGTGAATGGACGAGGGTGTCAGCAGCATGAGGATTATGCCGACCTTTACCAGTGGTCGGTTACCGAAATAGACGATTTCTGGCGGACTATCTGGGACTACTCCCGTATAATACACTCTGGGCGATTCACGGATGTACGGGAAGGCAACGATATTAGAACAGCGTCCTGGTTTCCCGGCGCCCGCCTGAACTTCGCGGAAAACCTGCTTCGCTATCGTGATAACCGCCGGGCAACCTCCTACTGGAGCGAAGACTCGTCCCCAATCTATCTTACTTATGCAGAAGTTTATAATCTTGTCGCTCGCTGTGCGTGCGGCCTGAGACGGTTGGGGGTGCAAAAGGGCGACCGCGTCGCCGCTTTCATCGCCAACATCCCCGAGGCCATCATCGGTATGCTGGCTGCCACGAGTATCGGAGCCATCTGGTCATCGTGTTCGCCTGATTTCGGCTTCCAGGGTGTACTCGACCGTTTCGGCCAGATTGAACCCAAGGTCCTCATCACGGCAAACGGATATCAGTATCATGGTAAACAAATCAGCTCCATGGACACGGTCCGCAGCATCAGCGAAACGATCTCCTCTATAGAAAAGATAGTCATAATTCCCAAACTGGCATCACCAGTACAGGCGGCAGGTACAGAATCGATATCATGGGACACTTTGCTTAAGAACGACGCAAGTGAAATTGAGTTCGAGCAATTGCCCTTTGATCATCCGGTCTACATCATGTATTCGTCCGGGACAACCGGTGTGCCGAAATGTATTGTCCATGGAGCCGGTGGCACTTTGCTCCAGCACTATAAGGAGCTTGTACTTCATACGGACCTTCAACGTGACGACACGATCACCTATTACACTACCTGTGGTTGGATGATGTGGAACTGGCTGGTCAGCTCATTGATGGCGGGAGCGACCGTATTTCTTTATGACGGCTCCCCCTCCTACCCCGATCTCAGCATACTGTTTCAAGCGATAGAACGAGAGAAGATTACTATATTCGGAACCAGCCCCAAGTTTATCTCATCGTGTGGGAACGCCGGTCTCAAGCCCGGTGAGTTGCACAACCTTTCCAGCCTGAGGACCATACTCTCTACCGGGGCGCCGCTTTCCATTGCTGATTTCGAATATGTCTATCGCCGTATCAATCCCGATATCCAGTTGTCCTCAATATCCGGTGGAACCGATATTATATCCTGTTTTATGCTGGGGAATCCGATGCTTCCGGTGTACCGCGGCGAACTGCAATGCCGCGGACTGGGCATGAAAGTCGAAACCTACAATGACAGCGGTGAGTCAGTGATCAACGAAGTTGGTGAACTCGTCTGTACGGCCCCGTTTCCTTCGCGCCCGGTCTGTTTCTGGAACGACCCTGACGGCGACAAATACCAAAGCGCCTACTTCAACCATTTCCCCGGTGTCTGGCGGCACGGCGATTATATCCTGATCAATGATCATGGTGCGGTGGTTGTCTATGGCCGATCGGATGCGACTTTGAATCCGGGTGGTGTGAGAATCGGCACGGCGGAGATTTACGGCCCGGTGGAATCGATGCCCGAGATTGAGGAATGTGTCGTTATCGGCCAGAAATTTGAAGACGACATCCGTATCGTGCTCTTCGTTGTGCCCAAAACCGGAGTGACGCTGGATGAGACACTGAAGCGGAAGATTCGCGAACGGATTCGAAGTGAACGAAGCCCGCGCCATGTGCCCAACATTATCCTGCCTATAACACAGGTCCCCAGGACAATAAATGGTAAGAAGGTCGAAGTTGCGGTAACCAGGGTTGTGCACGGCCTGGATGTACCGAATCGCGATGCTCTTGCCAATCCTGAATCACTTTCGCAATTTATTGACATACCGGAACTTAGGACCGCCTGACCCTGTTCTGGAATTACCTCCGTACAAACACTTCTTGCCCCCCGGGGTATAAGATGTATATTGATTATGGAGTTTATCGAGGTATTTAGTCACTTATCCTGAGGATAACTTACGATAAGGCAGAAATGTATGCAAAACCCCAGAACCACGCAAACGACGACATCACCAAGAACCGAAGCAGCGCCCTCAACCGTCTCCGACTCATACCGCCGATTAATGGATAACGAGATAGTCAAGAAGCTACCTCAGCATCTCAAACAGTTCATTGTCGATCAAAATTATATCGCCTATACAGCGCAGGACCACTCCGTCTGGCGCTATGTACTCAGGCAAAACCGCCGCTTCCTTATCGAGTACGCCCACAAAATCTACTTTGAAGGTCTGGAAAAAACCGGGCTGAAGATAGAAGCGATCCCGAGCATAATTGAAATGAATGACATACTCTCTAAAATTGGCTGGGCGGCGGTGACAGTCGACGGTTTCATTCCCCCGGCGGCGTTCATGGAATTTCAAGCCCACCGTGTGCTGGTGATAGCTTCAGATATGCGGCAGATACATCATATTGAATACACGCCCAGTCCGGACATCATTCATGAAGCGGCCGGTCATGCTCCGGTAATTGCCGATGCCACTTACGCCGAGTATCTCCGCCGTATCGGGTACATTGGCTCGAAAGCTATGTCTTCGAAGAAAGATTACGAGCTGTATGAGGCTATCCGCATGCTTTCGCTGTTGAAAGAGCAGCGCGATGCCGACCCTCTGGAAGTCAAACGGGCCGAGGAGAGTGTTCTCTACAAGCAATCCCACCTCGGCAAACCGTCGGAAATGGCACTCTTAAGCCGCCTGCACTGGTGGACTGTCGAGTACGGTCTGATCGGCACACTGGAGAATCCCAAGATCTACGGCGCCGGTCTGCTCAGTTCCATAGGTGAAGCGGCGCACTGCTTCACTGACGAAGTGAAAAAACTCCCTTATACCTCTGAAACGGCTCAGTTCGCTTTCGATATCACTACCATGCAGCCGCAGCTGTTTGTCACCCCAGACTTCGATCACCTGATCGACATCCTCGAGAAATTCGCGGATACGATGGCTTTCCGTCAGGGTGGAATTCGAGGTATCCGTAAGGCAATCGAGTGCGAAAATACCGCCACTTGCGAATATAGTTCCGGTGTCCAGGCTTCCGGTACATTCACGGAAGTGTTCATCGATGATTCGGGCGATCCGATTTATATCAAGACCGCCGGGCCCTCGAGTCTGGCTTATGAATACCAGGAGCTTCCCGGACACGGCAAGGACTATCATAGCGATGGTTTCGGTTCTCCCGTGGGTAATGTCAAGGGAGTCGACGGGGCGTTTTACAGACTTTCCGAAACGCAGTTACGCCAACATAACATTGTCGAAGGGTCTCACACGAGATTGGAGTTTGAGTCTGACGTGGTAGTTGACGGACGGTTAGCCAAAGTCGAGCGCAGGGATGGCAAAATCATTCTGATGACCTTCGAGGATTGCCAGGTAGAATATCGAGGACAGGTTCTGTTCGAACGCGGGTGGGGGAGCTATGACATGGCTGTAGGCGACGCTATCGTTTCAGTTTACGCCGGTGCCGCCGACAAGGACGCGTACCAGCAGCCGTCAACTGTCTCCAAGCGACGGACGGTTAAGTTCGAGTATTCGCCGGAGCAACACGACCTGTTTGAACTGTACCGGAAAGTCCGCAACTATCGCGAGAAAGATGCTGACGGTTCTCTACTTCCACTCGTATGGGCCGACCTCAAGGAAACACATCCTAACGACTGGCTGCTTCCGCTGGAGATTCTTGAGTTACTTACCCGTGATAATCTTTACCTGGAACTGCGCAAGGTAATCCGTGGTTTTCTCATACAAAAAGCACAGACACAACGGGAATATACAAAACTTATCGAAGACGGACTCTATTTGATTGACCATCCCGAGGCGATCAAGTAATAAAGGGAAATCAACAAAGATGGAAGATTTGAAGACCAGGCATTGCGTCCCGTGCGAGGGCGGGATCGACCCGCTGACACGAGCCGAGTTTGCCGGATATCTCGAGCAGATTGTAGATTGGCAAGTAAAGGACTCTGACAAGAAAATTGAGCGGGAGTTTCAGTTCCGGGACTTCCCGGAGGCTTTGAAATTCGTCAACTCGGTTGGAGAAATCGCCGAAGATGAAGGCCACCACCCGGACATCTATCTGTACAGCTGGAATAAAGTGCGTATCACGCTATACACCCATGCAATTGGCGGGCTGTCAATCAACGACTTCGTAGTCGCATCCCGGGTCGACCGGATTAAATTGTGACCGAGAATTGTCAATTCGCGCACGTGCGAATGACCATGATCACAATTTTCCCGCGATATTACCAAGAGTGATGTTTTCTACAAGCACAGATGTGGGCCGTTCGACCGCATAAAGCACCGCACCAGCCACCTCCTCAGCTGCCAGCATCTTTGCTTTCGGCCAGGTACCTTCGATCTTATCCCACATTTCAGTACTCGTGGCGGCCGGATAGATGTTGATGACACGAAGGCCGCGCTCTCGAAGCTCTTCACGAATGCTCCGCATGAAACCATCGAGCGCGAACTTACTCATACAGTAGCTCGACCAGTTGGGAATACCGGAAGTCGCTGCAATTGAGAGAATGTTCACGATGGAAGCACCGTGAGACATGACCGGCAAGAGCTTCTTCGCCAGAAGGAATGGCGCGGTTATGTTCACCGCGACAGTCTTGTGCCACTCCTCAAGCGTGAGTTCCTCGAATGGTTTTACAAAAGCCACGCCGGCGCAGTTTACCAGGACGTGAGGCGGTACGAATTCCACTCCGTTGACCAGTGCATCGACACCCCGGGGCTCACTCAAATCAGCGACCACAGGTATCGCTTTGCCTTTGGCTTGTTGCACCTGGCGACAACTCTCAGCGAGGTCTTCGACATGGCGACCCTGGAGCACCAGGTTGTAACCGGCAGCCCCCAGGCGTACAGCTATCGCCCGTCCGATTCCCCTGCTTGCTCCCGTTATTATTCCGTTTTTCACAGCGGTGTCACTCCTTGCAATTGAAATCAGTTCGCTTCCCGTCGCAGAGTAAAGCGGTTATTGGGCGTCTCCCATAATCGGAGTCGTTTCAGATTGCCGGAAACATAAGACGACATTTTGTCCCATAGCAGACCGACGATATTTTCACCGGTAGTCGGTTTGCCCTCAAAGTCACGGGTCTCAAGATTGAGATGCTTATAGTTCCAGGGCTTAAGAACCGCGTACATCTCCGCTCGAATTCTATCCAACTGAATCAAAGTCCCTGATCTTACGTCAAGACTGCCGTCGAGCGTGCTTTCCACCCTGTACAAGTGACCGTGTCCTTTTGGATTGTTACATTTTCCGTAGGTGGCCACATTCTCGCTTTCCGACAGATGCGCGGCATGAAGTCGATGGGCCGCGTAGAACCAGTCCGTGAGCCCCGCCGAATATCGCGTCTGATTATCGTATTCGCAGAAGAACCAGTCATTTTCGTATAGGCGAACCCGGCTAACGGGCAGCAGGGATCTGAGTTCCTCAAAGAGCACCCTGGCCAGAACTTCGGTGGTCATCGGAACACCCTTCAATGTAGGCAAGTCCGTGTTCAGATTGCGATGGTCATATCGGAGTCTGAGGTCATTCATACTTTTCCATATCTCTGTCTCCGGAAGCATCATCCCACTCTCATCATCGATATCTCCGGCCAGCGTTACCCTGAGTCTGTAATTGTGTCCGTGTCCGGAACGCGAGGCCGCGATACCAAACAGAGCATCATTCTCCGCTTCGCTGAGATGCGGTGAAAAAGTTCGGCGAGCCGCCGAGAATTCAAGCCAGATATGTCGTTCCACTCGTCCATCAGCATACGCGGTCGATTCACTCCAGGGAGATTCTTCCAGGTGACAGGCTACTGGAACGGCGGTATCATCCTTGAAAAACGGCTGCGCCTCCAAGAGAAGCTGTCTACTGATGTTTTCCGGGGTGGGAACAAGCCGGTCAAACGGCGGCGAATCTTCATTGAGAAAGCGGTGATCGTAACGGGGAAACAGGTGCTTTCTGATTCGGTCCTTGATAATGCTCACATTCATCATCATGCCGTTACGGTCGACCACCGGTCCGTGAAAGACAAAATATGCTATGAAGTTATGGCCATGTCCCCAGCGTCCCTGAGATTCCTGACCGAAATAGTTAAGATTCTTCTGTTCGGACCAGGCTTTTTGCCAAAGGCGGTGCGATGTCGACAGTTCGAATCTCTTGCTAATAGTCAGGTACATTTTGGCTATCTAATGAGGCTGAAGAACTCGCTTCGAGTGGACGGGTCCTCGTGAAATTCACCCAAGACACAGGATGTCGTCATGATTGAATTCTGCTTTTGCACGCCCCGCATCATCATACACAAATGCTGGGCTTCGATTACCACTGCAACACCCTGAGCATCGGTATATTTCTGAATCGTCTCGGCTATCTGCTTAGTCAGCGATTCCTGGATCTGGAGGCGCCTCGCGAAAACATCTACTATCCGGGCAACCTTCGACAATCCCAGCACTTTGCCGTTAGGAATGTAAGCGACATGACACTTGCCGATAAACGGCAACAGATGATGCTCGCAGAGTGAGTACAATTCGATGTTCTTAACCAGGATTATTTCACTGCTGTCGGAATCGAACAGAGCGTTGTTCACCACTTCGTCGATATCCTCATGATAGCCTTTGGTCAAAAACTGTATCGCTTTGGCCGCCCGTTTGGGAGTATCTTTGAGTCCCTGGCGATTCAGGTCCTCTCCTATACCCTCGATGAGCTGCCGATAGAGCTGTTCTAATTCCATGATCTCACCTTATGCTGATAGTGTAACACTAACCTTTGATATTACGGCGCGACCGGCAATTGGCCGGAATCTCTGTAAATAACAGCAAAAGTGCCGCTAAGTTACACAGAATAGGGATTAATTCACTGTCTCACAAGCGAAAAGGCTCTACTGGTCTCCCGAACCGGATTGATGTCTTAAATCGTTGACGGGTAATTGATAGATGAATAAACAGCCAATCTGCCACCGGTCATATCTGCAAAAAAAAGGCCCCGCGACGCGGGGCCCGATACTTAATACCTCATCACTTCGTCTATCTCGAATAGCAGGGCTTTGGCAACCCTTTACCGTGCGCGATAAATCCTCTCATCATCTCGACATCGGCCATATCGACTGACCCGTCGCAATTCACGTCCCCGACTCTTAACGACACGACAGGAGGCGGACCCTGGCTCGTCACGTATTCAGTAAGACTGACCAGGTCGGCAACATCAATTGATCCGTTGTTATCAACATCGCCACAGGCCAGCGTAATCAGGGCCTGGAACGCGTCAAGACAGCCCGAGCCGTAGTAAATCGCATCGGTGGCAGTCACCGTCCCCCAATCGAGCTGAGTGCGGGCCGAACGAATCAGGTTTTCGCTCACCTGTTGCGGAGTGAGGCTCGGTCGATAGCTCAGGTCAAGAGCGCACGCCCCGGAAACCAGGGCGGCAGAAAACGATGTTCCGCTCCAGGTTCCCCACTGGTATTCGCCGGTCAGGGCACTGTAGAGATTGACCCCGGGAGCGCAGATGTCGATATAATCGCCGTAGTTTGAAAACCAGGCCGACTGCTCAGACTCGTCGATGGCCGAAACCGCGATCACTTCGGGCCAAGCCGCCGGATAGGTGCTGTCACTGACATGGTCATTTCCCGTCGATGCCACCATGACAATTCCGGCTTGGCGTGCCTCCCGGACCGCCGCCTTGATCATGGGAGACATGGTGTACATGCTGAAGCTCATATTGATCACTTTCGCGCCGGCGGTCATTGACGCGTAAATGGCCTCGGTGATACTAAAGGCAGTTCCGAGACCTGTGGAATCAAAGGCACGGAAGGGCAAGATACTGCAGTCCGGCGCGGTCAGCCTGATCAGGCCCGCCACGAACGTTCCATGTCCGGACATGGGGCCGCCAGCTTCTGATGGATCCGAATCGTCATCGACGAAATCATGCCCGCCCGGAGCAATAGCTCCGACAAAAGCTGGATGGTCCGCGTCAATACCATTGTCGATGACAGCAACCACAACATTGCTCCCCGTTGATATGAGCTGGGCTGAATCCAGTCCGATGTCATATGATCCGGGCTGAGTGTAGTATAACGCAGGCTCAATTCCCTGCAAATAAATCGGACGCGTTTGGTCCGGGAATGATTGGCTTATTTGATTGATTTCGGGAAGACCGATATAGGTGTTGGGCTGTACTATAAGAACGCCACGCTTCTTCTCGAGCTTACTGACGGCGTCAGCGATCGGCGTCTGCGCGGGAATCCGCAACAGATAGATATTCTGGTCGGGGATGCTGTCAGTTATTTCAGCATCGACTTCTCTGGCGATTTCCGAACGGTTGCTCCCCGAGACAATTTGGACGATAACCTCACCGGCTACCGTATCTTCCGGTTCAGACGCGATAACACCAGGGACGACAGTGAATGTCAGCGCGGTCATTCCCAGTAGCAGTTTAAGCGACACACCTTTGAACATACTACACTCTCCTGGTCTAAATCCCCAACAGTATGAACGCTCCCCAGTGGGCAGGATTGTCATCAACACAGCGAGCTTTGCGTACCGCCAGTCGATAAGCCGCAAAAATATCCGAATCCTGTTGAAGGGCAGCGTAAAACTCAGTCATAAAAATCATGCTCAGTTTATCCGATACCGGCCACAACGAGGCGAGTACAAATCTGCATCCTGCAAGGTAGAACGCCCGGGCCAAACTGAAAGAATTACCGTAATATAATCCGGGAGCCGCAGTTTGACAACCGGAAAGTGTAACCAATGCTGCGCCAACCCCTCCCTCAAACAGGTCGAACGGGAATAGCGGGCCGTCGCTCAAAAGAATCCGCGAGAAGAGCGGGTTCTCCGACGAACGAGAGGCATGAGCGGCAATATGGACGAAACCATCCGCGTCCTTTAGGTGTTCGGCCAGCCGACTCACAGTCGCCTGCCGGCCGGAGAAGAGCCGGGCCGTCTTAAACCGACGGCAAATGTCTTCAACTTCGGCATCTATCTGCGGAAGCAGTTCCGAGGACACCCCGAATACCGCGTTTTGCCTGCGCAAGAACTCAACTTGCGAGGAGGTCCGACCGGCGATCGAATCAGGAGTTAGCGCCAATTGAACGGTTAACCGGGACGCCAAGGGCTCCCCTGACGGGTCCAGTAAAGCGGCAAACGGAACTTGAGCGAAGATATCCTGAAGCAGGACAATCAGCGAATTAGTCGTATCCGGCAGAGACACCGGACGGATAAGCAGATCATAGAGCTGTTTCAAGTAGAAGTCGATTGACTCATGAGTCAGCTCATCGGCGCGCCACCCGAGAACTGACTTCTCGAACAAGAAATGGACTTTCCGGAGGAATACCTGCAGCTCGGCCTTAGTAATGGAGTACGGAATGAAGCGGTTTTCGCTTCTGGTCGTTCTGAAAACACCAAGCGAACCCGGCCCCAGAACCGGCGTCAACAACACTTCGTTGTCCCTCAGTAAAGCCTGAATGTCTGAAATCTTAATAGGTGTCGGCGGAGACAGGTCATGGCGTTCATACAGCTTGGACCGGATACGGCGCTCATTGGCCCATACTCTTTGCTCGACAGATACCGGGGACGTCTGTCCACGGGCGGAGCCCGTGTCCCCGGGATTCATGGTCGATCGCCTCATGAGTGCACGAAGTCTCTCTCTGGTGTCGATGAGCTCCTGTGGAATCTCCCGTTTGAGTCTATCGTTGGAAATCTTTTGCGAGTTTACTGTCTGTAGTCCGATCAGCGTGGTCGACAGGGCGCTGTCCACTTTGCCCAGCTTGAGCTGGCAATCTACCAGCATATTGTAAGCTTCCACCTTGTCCAGAACGAAGAAGAACTGCACCTCATCAGGATAGAGTCCTCGCAACATTCGTTCGACTTGCTGAACTGCTTCGCGGAACATGACCAGCGCTTCATCATAACGGCTTAGACCGTAAAGCACGTTTCCGGCCAGCTGAGCCGCCGAGAAACGCTGATAAGTGACGAGCGGAGCTTTCAGAAGTTGTTTTATGCGCCCGATTGCCAGACGGGTATTGCCGGATTGCCAGACAGCTTCGGCCCATACGAGTTCAGCGTCAATTCGCCGGCGTTCGTCGCCACTCTGCAGGAACAACCGTATCGCCTGCTTCGCCCTCTCCGCCGCCTTGAGTGGCTGATGTCTTCCCAGATACATCTGACTATAGGCGACTTCGACAACTCCGAGCCAGAGCTTATTGCCTTCCCGTACGAACAGGACTCGGGCGGATTGCAGTGCTTTCGATGCCGGTCTGAAATCTCCCAGCTTGATATTCGCCCAGGCGATGAAGTAATAGATCTTCGCCTCCTCATAGCGCATCCCGAGCTGGCGAAAAAGTTCGGTCAGCCTGCGTCCTAGCAGCACCGCTGAACCGTATTGATTCAGGTGAAGGTCGATCTCGACCTGGTCGAGGTTGGTCACCGCCGCCGATTTAGCATCGCCATACGACTCGAATTTGTCATGTACTTGTTCGAGAATCGATATTGCCTCCGTGAAGCGATTCTCCAGAAAGTAGAGATAAGCGAGAGAATAGGTGGCCTGTGTCTGGGCCAACCCCATCCCGGCATCGCGGTAAAGCCCAGCCGCATATTGGTACAGCTCATGTGCTCTATCAAAGTCATTCAAGTTAGCATAAACGTTTGCGCGGTTATACTCAACCAGCGCCAGTGGCATCCCGCCCAATGGGGCGAACACGGCCCGCGCCTTGTCATAGTACCGGAGGGCCTGGCGATTGGCATCCATGCGGTGATAGATGTTTCCAATGTTCGTCATGACCTGGGCAGCATCTCCTGACATCTTCTTTCGCTGAAAGAAGGTCAGTGCCTTCTTTCCATGCACGAGCGCCTCATTGTATCGGCCCAGGTACATGTAAACATCCATGAGACCACGCCGCGTACGCGCGGCATTGAGACTGTCTTTTGTCTGTTCGTACGCTTTCAGCGCCCTGAGATAATGGGTAAGCGCGTCCTGATACTTCCCCGACCAGTGGGCCAATCTCCCCTTTGCGGCATCAACCCGCGGTCGATATTCCTTCGACAGTAACCCCGCCAGGCGTTCAAAAGTTTGAAGTAGATGGGCAGCTTCCCGCAGGTCAACCCTTAGCAGGCGACTTATTTCGCGGTCAATAGCATTAACAAGCTGATCGGGATCGTTGTCGAAGTCGCGTTCGATGACGGCTAACAACTGACGTGTGCCGCGTATTGCTGGAAACTGCGACGATGGTGTCATAGGTCAAGATCTACAATAGCGATAGTCTTTCTGCCCTGTCGGATCATCAGAGTATATTGACCGGAGAATACCCGGTCGAATCGGAATAGCTGGAACTGGTCGGTATCGGTCGTATACCGGTTCTTCCTGGCTGACAACGTCACTCGAAACCGGTCTTTGGCCTCCCCCCCGGCGATTTGACCGATCAACTCGTAGGAGTCCGGAGAAACCGGGTACAAAGCTATATCAAGCGTACAATCGCTCACTCGAAATTTGAGTTTTCGGGTGTCAACAACCGCCGGGCGAACGCCTTCGGGGAGGGGAAGCAGTTTCGAGTCGAAAACAGTGACGCCATATGGCTGCCCCTTGTGTTTCTTCCCCGTCTCGAAATCCTTGACGAGTTTGTCAGCCAAACGTTCCACCGCCGAGAGCATAGCTATCTCCGGAGCCAGATCAAACTGCTCCGCAACCTTTTTCAGAAGAGCATAATCTTCAGCGAGTTGCGAGTCTTCTTTCAACTTCTTCTTGAATGCCGCCGATTCTTTCCGGGTGGATTTACCCTTCAGGTATCGTATTATCTCGCTTAGTGTTTCACGGTTTCTTGTCATTAATTCACCTATAACTTAGAGGTGACTCCCACTGGAAAAATACTACATTTTATACCCGAGACGCTTAAGGAGCTTCTTGAGCCGCTGTAAACTTCGTGCTCGCGTCGGTCCTATAGAGGATACCGGTATCTTCAATTTCTTCGATGTTTCTTCATAGCTTGCGCCCTCTTCATCGAAAAACAGAGCCTTAATCAGATCAAAGTCCCGCTTCGGCAATTGCACCATTGCCCGAGCCACTAATTCGCTTTCCTGCGACTCCTCGAATTGCTTGTCCGGGCTTTCCCCGCCGGCCAGCCGCAAATCCGAGCCTTGATAATCATCGACATTCTCGTGCAGACTTGCCCGGCGGCTCAGCGCATATACTTCGCGTCTGGTGGTTGTGCCTACATATGCCAGGACTTTGTCAGGAGACTTGAGCTTGTCCAGATGTGTAAGTAACAGATATGAAACCTGGCCGAATATGTCAAAGCTCTCCTCTCGGGTAAGCTTCATGGAGCGACATACCGAAAAGACAACCGGCGAAATCCGACGGATAAGCTCTTTCCATGCGGCAGGGTCGTTGCCCAAACAACGATTGACCAATTCCGCTAGTTCATTGTGTTCTTTTTCCATACGCATGACCGATGCGCCAGGTGCAGAGTTTTAGCGCACTTCGTCAAGAAAAACGAATTGTACCGCTTGCGCAACTAAAACCAACCCTTGACACTGCCTAATGATCGGACATTTCTTTCACAGTGCTGTCGGCGAGTGATAGATGAACATGCTCAAGGCAATATGACGAAGGTTTCGGTGGAAACGGATACCAGAAAGTTCACTTTCAATTTGATGAGCGTGGCGCTTTTCGCAATCGCGTTCGCGTTTGTAGAAGCAAGTGTGGTCGTCTACCTGAGGGATCGGTATTACCCCGAGGGATTTCAATTCCCGTTGGTGATTATACCGGCGAGCCGAATCGTGATTGAATTGACCCGCGAGTTTGCCACCATTGTGATGCTCGGGATCGTCGGGCTACTTGCCGGGCGCAAACGTTGGGAGCGATTCGCGTTCTTCATCATCGCTTTTGGAATCTGGGACATCTTTTACTACCTCTGGCTCAAGCTGACTATCGACTGGCCAGCGTCCTTGCTCGACTGGGATATTCTCTTCCTTCTTCCGGTCCCGTGGATAGGCCCGGTTATAGCCCCTGTGCTCGTGTCAGCGCTGATGATCGTCTGCGGTTACTTCATTGCCCGGCTCTATGACCGACAATTGTTGTTTCAGCCCGACAGAATCTCCTGGTTGCTGGCAGCGCTCGGCACAGTCGCTATTCTATGGTCGTTTATGAAGGATTCCGGTGTGGTAATAACGGAGAATATGCCGGAGCCGTACAGCTTCATGTTGCTTTATGTCGGGCTCGTGCTGTACGTTACCGGATTTCTACTCTCGTACCGTCGCGCCTTGAAAACGGAAGACCGTAAGGTCTGAAATAGATCAACCTTTGGCTACGCCCAAGGGCTTCATCCGGGCGATTTTTCTGGCTATACCCGCCCGGTGCGAAATTTCGACAACTTGGTCGATGTCTTTATAGGCTCCCGGAGCTTCTTCAGATACCACCCGGTGGCTTTTTGCCTGCAGATATATGCCTTTAGCCCGAAGCTGAGCCATCACCTCCTCGGCTGGGTGCAGTTTCCGGGCGGCCGTGCGGGATAATGCCCTCCCCGCGCCATGACAGGATGAACCGAATGTCTCGCGCATAGCGTACTCGGTACCCGCAAGCAGAAATGAGGAAGTCCCCATATCGCCGGGAATCAGTACCGGCTGACCAAACCGACGGTACTGCTCCGGGACGGACGGATGCCCGGGACCGAAGGCGCGAGTGGCGCCTTTTCGATGCACATACAGCCATCGCCTTTTGTCACCGACCTGATGTTGCTCAAGCTTGGCCATATTGTGGGCGATGTCGTAGACCTGGAACATACCCATCTTCCGGGCCGGTCGTTGAAGAACTGCCTCGAACGATTCGCGCACCCAGTGGGTAATCATCTGCCGATTCGCCCAGGCGAAATTCGCGCCCGCCTTCATCGCCTCGAAATACTGCTGACCTTCGGGGCTCGACGCCGGTGCACAGGCCAGCTCGCTGTCGACCAGAGGGATATTGTACTTCCTGTTCGCTTTGCGCATCAACTCAAGATAATCGGTACAAATCTGGTGACCACAGCCGCGTGAACCGGTATGAATCATTATCGTAATCTGGCCGGGAGCCAGAATACCGTAGGCAGCCGCTGTTTCCGCATCGAAAATTTCATCAACCCGCTGGATTTCAAGGAAGTGATTACCTGCGCCAAGGGTACCGAGTTGTGCCGCTCCGCGCTGTTTGGCCGCACGGCTAACATGCCGTGGCTCCGCGCCATCTATACAGCCTTGTTCCTCAGTTACGATGAGGTCTTCGGGCCAGCCATAGCCGCTTTGTACTGCCCATGCGGCCCCGGCTGAGAGCACGTCCTCAAGTTGGGATTCGGTAAGCCGGATTCGCCCCTCTGAGCCGACTCCACACGGGACGTTCTGAAAGACTGCATCAATCAGCTGGCTTATTTTCGGTTTGACCTCCTCCACCGTCAGATCAGTTCTAATGAGACGAACCCCGCAGTTGATGTCGTATCCGACCCCTCCCGGTGAGACGACACCCTGCTGGTGGTCAAAGGCGGCTACGCCCCCTATGGCAAATCCATAGCCATGGTGGATATCAGGCATGGCGATTGATTTTCCTACAATTCCGGGAAGGGTCGCTACATTGGCCACCTGCTCAGGAGAATCATCACCGATGATCGCTTTGATACTCTCTTCATCAGCATAAATCAGACCGGGGACCAGCATCTTGACCCCCTTACTCTGCATCAGTTTACTCTGGTAACTCGCCGGTATCTCATAGCTGTACTCATCGACTTTGCGATATGGTCCAGTCCATCCCATATATGTCTCACCTTTCTCTCATCCGGCTCCGGTGGGGAATTCGCTGAGTGGCAAATCAGACATCAAAGAGCACTTGCACATAGCTCTCATTTCGCCCTTGGCCGTCGTGCACCTCCATCATGTGGTACGACACACCTTTGACATGATGACCCTGGGCGTGCCGCGACGCATCAAACGGTTCACACCATGCTGTCGCCGTGAGCTGATACTCACCGGATATCCTGACCGTGAAGTCCGTCAACACGACTCGATCCACCTCGTGGAGGACAATCAGTTCTGACAAGAAATTCACCAGCAGGCTCTCAACTGTATCCGAGTCTACTGTCACAGATCGCTCATTCACGCGGCGAATCTCGGCGCTGTCAGTAATAACCTCGAACATCGCGTCGGCTACCGACGCAAATGCCTCATCCAGACTCGCGCCGAATGCCCGGATAGCGATATCCGCCGTATGTTCAATGAATTCAAAGTGCTTCACTACCTGAAGATATGCCCGAATCGCCTCAGGATTCAAGTCCTTTCAAATAAGCTGCCACGCACTCACTCAGTTCATCCGCATAGCCTCCTTCAAGCACAGAGAAAGTCGGCGTGCCTAACCTACTGATTTCCCTTCCTATCTTCTCGAATGAGGTTATCTCCAGATTCATGTCAGTAATCGGGTCGCCCTTGAAGCTATCAAACCCGGCTGAGACCGCAAGAAGGTCAGGTCTGAAATGCCTCACTTCGCCGAGCGCGCGGGTGAATGTTTCAAAATGCTCGGCCTCCGATATCCCAGCTGGAAGCGGGAAGTTCAGGCAATTGCCTTCCGATCGGAGACCAGATTCCGGAAATAACGGGCTCTGATGCAAGGAGATGTAGAGCACGTGCGAATTGCCGAGAAAAATACTCTGGGTTCCATTACCATGGTGGCAGTCAAAATCAATAATAGCCACCTTGTCCAAATGCTTCAGGGCAGTCTGAACAGCGACTGCAATGTTATTGAAGTAACAGAAGCCCGCGACGGAATCGCGACCGGCGTGATGTCCCGGAGGACGCATGAGTGAGAACGCCGGAGTCCCACTGATCGCCCTTTGGGCCGCCATTACCGCCGCGCCCGCCGATAGGCTGGCGTATTGGAAAATGTGCGGATAGGCCGGCGTGTCCCAGTCGACAAAACTACCCAATTGCACCCGTTCAATGTGAGCCGACGAGTGAACGCTCTTAAGCTCGCTCTCCTCGGCAGGTGAAGGTGCTATAACCCGGTGCGCAAAGCCAATCAGGTTAACCGTGCTGCTTACCCGCCGGGCGGACTCCGGATGCCCCGGCTGTCCATACTCCAAACACTTTTCGGTATAAATAATATCCACGGGTTCGTCCCTTCCTATTTCTAATTAAGGTGAAGGCGAGCAAACTGTCAACTGGTCGTTGCGAAGTCGTGTGCGAGACCATGTTGGCGCCGGGCCGACAGAGCATCGGGCCCCGCAACAGATTTTACGCTATACAATGGCCGGTTGGAGTATATATTTATATTGACTGTTCCAAGACGCTGACGGAGGTTACGCTCAGATGCCAAAATGTTTCTTTGTCAGTGACCTGCATGGTTCGCCGGAGAAGTTTTACCGGTTGTTCGAAGCCATTGAAGGCGAGCAACCCAGCGCAGTATTTCTCGGCGGAGACCTGTTGCCACATGCGCGCTCCTGCGTTTCAAGCATGAATCTGGAACATCGGGATTTCATCAACGACTTCCTGGTTGGTCACTTGTTGCGCCTCAGGGAAAAAACTCCCCGTTTCTATCCCAGGATATTCCTTATTCTTGGTAACGATGACGCGCGGTTCGAGGAAGCCGCTATCATGGATGCTGCGGCGAAAGAAGTGTGGGAATATATCTCAGAACGGAAAGTGTCGTATGGCTCGTATGTTGTGTTCGGATATCCCTTCACCCCTCCGTCCCCTTTCCAGTTGAAGGATTGGGAGCGGTATGACATCTCTCGTTATGTCGATCCCGGGAGCGTGTCACCCGAAGAAGGGCTGCGCACCAAGCCAGTTTCCGACTACCAGAAGAAATTCACGACCATACGACAGGATCTGGCCGAGCTGGTCAATGACGACGATCTGGATAGAGCAATTATGTTGTTTCATGCTCCGCCGTATAAGACGAATTTGGACCGGGCCGATCTGGACGGAAAGTCGATCGACCATGTGCTATTGGACGTTCATGTTGGGAGTATGGCCATTCGGGAGTTGATAGAAGATCGTCAACCGATGTTGACACTTCATGGGCACGTGCATGAGTCCACCCGCCTGACCGGTTCATGGCGGCAACGCATCGGGCGCACCCTCTCCTTCAACGCCGCCCATGAGGGTCCGGAGCTTGCGCTGATAAGATTCGATCCGGATCATCCCGAAGATGCTGTTCGCTATTTACTTTTCTGACGGCAGCCTTTTCATCAATGGCAGCGGGCGGGCGGAATCCGTAATCGCGTTTATCTTGGCCGCGTAACTTGTCTTTCGGCGAATATCCTCGTCCGTAATAATGTGAACATCGAGCAGTCGCTCGGTATCATATCCCGTCTTAAGGTAGTTGATCCGTCCCAGAGCCAGACTCCAGCCTTCCAGCCAGTGATCAAGCAGAACCAGCTGATGGGTGTCGCCGGTGACGTGGATTAAGATATCGATATCGCTGGCCGCCGCCGCCGTGGCGTTCTTCGTGCTGCCAAAGACGTAGAATCCTTTCACACCGAATCGTACCGGGTCAATACACGACGCAATGTGCTCAGCCATTTGGTATCGCCAGCGCCAACTACTGTCGCCGGTTTTTTCTTCGAAGAACTGGCGTATGTCCGTTTCGTCAATCTCCGAAGAACGCGGGCTCAGCAACGCAATCGCCTCATCAAGGTCCGCGTTCATGAGCACACGAAGGACGTGGCCGTTGGTGGTGGAAGGAACATCAATCAGGCTGATAGTATCGATCAGCCGCTCACAGTCGGGCAGGACCTGACAGAGAATATTGGTCGAGCTATGAAGGAATCTTTCATTGAAGATGATTCCGGGGTCATCCGGGTACAGCGGCAGGTAGCGTATTCTCGCCTCGACCAGATCCTGGAAGAAATGCGTACCAAAAGAGAGATCCGGCGTATAATTGCCTTTCTTGCGGGCAACTTCAATAAGCATAGCTGTGTTATTGATATCGGAATAGGTAACGGCCACGCCGAGTTTGATATCACCGCGACTTCCCCATCGACCCGGACCAATCAGGATAAACTGGCGTTTGGGCAGAAGCTTGTTCAGCTTGCCAACCGCCCGGCCGACCTCTATCAGCTCTTCCCGGCTGGTGATTTCACTGTACTTGTCCGGATCCACATAGACGATATGTGTGATATCGGGCACGCGGCCGTTTGAGACATACCGCTTGGCCGTAAAGACAACTTGTTCTTCCGGAACATCTTTGGGTATCAACGCCGCTTTGCTACTGTCGGTGTGGCTCTGAGGACGACACTGGAGCAAATATAGATCCTTGCCGTCATGAGCGAACTCTATATCGACCGGCACCCCCATCGTCTTTTCGAGAAGTTGGAGCACCGAATGAATCTGACTGATGAACGGTGAATCGGTTAGCAGGCCATCGAAGGTGACAATAAGGTCATCTTCGTCGAAATCTATTTGCATGCCAAGCGGCTTCCTGATGTGGCCGGAGTCATGTATCGAGACAATCCGATTGACATTCGGGAACTCATAGCCAAAACGTTTCAACAGGGTCCTTGTCTCAACCGTCTCGAACGTGTTTCGCTTCAAATTGATGACGTCGATATATCGCGGCGCATACCGCAGGATGTCATCGACCGACACATTTACTCTCAATCCCGGCTGTCCGGGCGCGAACATAACCGGATAGTCGTCGCTGAGGCGGTCAACCGCGCGCGTACCAAGTCCGGGGACCATACGCACCAATCCATCTTCCCGTCTGATCCGGGGCGACCAGCGGAATTCGTTTCGGCTGAACGCGACTCCGGCAAACACCGGCATGAAATAGTCACCTACCTGGGTCCCTACCACCTCCTGGATCATGATACCCATCTCTTCGCCGAAATCGATCAATCCTTTCTCGGCCCGGTATTCTATGGGATCGGGTCCGAAGGTCGACGCGTAGACTTCGGCAATGGCGTCGAGCAATGCCTCCAGGCGTTTCTGCTTGCTTCCCTGATTGGCTATAAATACACTTCTATACTTGCCCGAAAAGGCGGCTCCCATACGATCTTCAAGCAGGCTCGAGCTGCGTACAATGAGCGGTTTCTCGCCGAAATCATCGAGCGCTACCGATAGCCCCTTGACTATTTCCGACGGAAAGTGTGAATTTTTGAATGTATGTACGATGTGCGGAAATTCGAACCTGACTTGATCGATCTCCTTGTATTTCTGCTCCACTATCTCGTCGAGATTGTTGTAGTGCATGAAATGGAGCAACATGTCCGATGTAATGTACCACGTTTTGGGAATCTTGAGGGTCATGTGCCCATTTCCGTCTTCCTTGTGGCTTTCAATTATTCGCGCGGCCAGATACATGCCTGCGCTCTTGCCGCCCAGCTTACCGTGACTCTCGGTCGTAAAAATGATCGTGTTCAGCAGTTCATAGAAATCAGTGATGTTGATGAAGTGCTTGGCGACATTCAGGAACTTCAACTGGTCGGACAAGAACCGTCGGATGAGCGATACGACGATACCTTTCTTGCTCGGGGAAAGCAGGTCATCGCCCCGCGAAGACGCGGTGTGGTAAAAGCGTCGGACCGCGTCCGCGACTTCCGATAGCGAGAGATTCCGATTTACCACCTGGACCAGAAAGCTCAACTTGTCTTCCTGAATCCACTTCTGGATCAGGCTGAGCAGCTCGTCATCCGGTATGTTTTCGTCGGCAATTCGGAATACTTCACCGCTCAGGAGGATCGGGAAGGCGACGTTTCGTTTTTGGTGAGCGATATTGGAGCCTTCAATGCCATCATCGCGATCACCCTGTTCGGCCATACTGGAGTCTTTGAGCAGACGCTCGGCTTCTTCGACGCCGCTCCAGCACAAATGATTGAGCATCTTGTGCGAAATATTGGTGAAGAGCGCCTGATCGGTTTGTTTAAGCAGGTTGAGAACCACCTGCCACTCCCCCCGGCGGTGTTCTGAAATATCGCGCCGTGCGCTGTGCCATTGTTCGTAGATATGTTTCATCTGGTTGTGCAGGATGAAGTGGCCGAGGCGGTCTGAGATCGTCTGGATGAGCTTGAGTTCCTCTTTGAGGAACGGGCCGTCATCCGCCGGCGGCATCTCCTCGATATAATAGACACTCACCGTCCCGACTATTCTCTCCTGCACCTTGATGTCGGAACTTATCACCCACCGGGATTCTTTAAAGTCCGGGCCGACATAAATGTCGTTGTCGATCATTATCTTTACCCGACAGATGTCCGGGTATTGCCATCCGGGAGGAATCGCCTCGATTATCTCACCGCAGACCTCACCGATTTCCGCATCCGGCCGATTGAGCAGTTCTTCAATGCGGTACAGACAGTTGAGTTCTTTCGCGCGCTCCTGGAGTGACTCCAGCAACTTATCAATCGATTTCTTGTTGTCATCCATGTATCACCACCCCGCGTCTATTTTTCCCATCTACTTTTATCGATAGCGGTCGACCTAATCGGACGTGCCGCACAAATTGTGTTTCATGTATCGCCGGCTGGGCATTTAACCACTCCCAGCTAATCTTATACTGTCCGGAATGACGGACCGAAAGATAACAAACCCCGAAACTGCTCAAATTATGGAAGAAATGCGATCCCTGACTCAGTTCTACGTCCATCTCCGGTAGAGTGGCCTCTACCAGCACACCCGTGGCAGAAATCTGACCCCAGTTTACAGGTATCCCAAGCCATGGGTCAGAACTTCCCCACCTGCCAAAGCCGATCAACAGGTAACGGATTCTGTCGGCTGACGCCGCTTGATTGATACTATCAAGATCCGAAGCAATCTGTCGCGTATTTTTAGCCTCAAACACTTCCGGTTTCACATATACTATATCCTGAATATCCGTAATCACCGCGTTTCCCATGACCGCCTCTGACGCCAACACTACATTCTTTCCGGTCATCTCATCGGGCTGGAGCTCGACCTCTTCATGTGAGACTACCATTGGGCGAACCTGAAGAAATCCAAATCGAACTGTCGGCCCGGAAGATGGATCTATTGTCACGGCAAACTCGATTTCCACTTCGCCGCCGGTCTCCGCCTTACACACAGACATCACATCGCGAACGACATCATTGAAAGGAAACTCTTCCAGTTTAAGCAGGGGCGCGAAGTTAACCACGCGGGGACCATCGGCGCCAATCCCCATGACGATCCGATCATTGCGGCTGACATATGTCGACGCAATCTGTTCGAGTGTTCCATCGAACTCGGCATCGGCCAGATTCCCCTTTAACAGGTATTCGGTTTCGCGCAAAGGGTCATAAGCCGGCGGCTTTCCCATATTGACGGACCAGAATTCTGTCTGGGTCTGCTTAAGCATGTCGGCTGTCGAATTGAAAGGCGGCACGGCCGACGGAAAACTGGGTGAATAGTTCCAGCTGACACCGTCGTCGACAATGGTCTTGCCGAGCCCTAAGGCCAGCGACACCACGCCATCCTCAGGATCGGGATTGCCAAAGGGATAGAAGTTATATGTCCGCGCCACACCGGAGACGTCCGGATAGTATCTCTCACCGTGCCGGAGGCCGACCACCTCCTGTATGATCACGGCCATTTTCTCGCTCCCGATTTGCTGACCGGCCGCACGCAGATAGTCACGCGCCGACTTGAAAAATGTCGACGCATAGACGAGCTTGATCGCATCGATAAGCAGATGAAAACGACTGTCGGCGTCCGGTTGATTATTTGGAATCATTTTAGTAGTGTAGACACCGGCGAAAGGACGGTACATGGCGTCTTCAAGCAGGCTGGATGATCTTACCGCCAGCGGAGTGTGAACTTTCTCAATCAGGCCCCGAAGATCCCCGACAATGTCCACAGGAAATTCCGCGTGATGAAACGCATGCGCAATGCGGTCGTCAGGGGCATCCGACAGTGCGATCTCATAGAGATTGTTGAGCTTCATGAAACTGTCGAACACATCGGTGCCAATCACCGTCAGAATCGGAATGGACAGGAAGACATTTTCGGTTTTCCGCGTATCGACCCGGGATAGCAGGCGCTCCCGAACATATGCCAGTCCGCTGGCCTTGCCACCAATAGGACCCGACCCGATGCCGGTAAATGTCTCGGAAGATCCAAAGAGGTCCCGCTGAAAGTATGGCAGGTTTTCGACCATCAACAGCTTGCGTGTTTCGCCTACGGGAACGTTCACCAGTCACTCCACTCTTAAGTCGCTACCTGAAACATAAGATAGCAGGCCCGCATTACAAATAAAACAGTAAACTGCCGATACAGAAAGGCTGTTCGGGGGGAGGTCCTCCCAAACAGCCTTGTCACTATTTCTTACAGAATTGAAAGTTATCTCATCAAACCCATCCGCGGTCGCGGCAGGCCTGCGCAACTCTGCTGACGGCAATGACGTATGCTGCGTCGCGCATATACAGCTTCCGCTTGCGGGCCAGGTCACTGACTGCTATGAACGCGGCGGTCATCTTGATGTCGAGCTTTCCGAGTACTTCGTCTTTTTCCCAGAAGTAGTTCATGTTGCTCTGGACCTGCTCAAAATAGCTGCAGGTCACCCCACCGGCATTAGCCAGGAAGTCGGGAATTATGAAAATCCCTCGCTTTTCAATCACCCGGTCTGCTTCCGGCGTGGTCGGACCATTGGCGCCTTCGGCGATTACCCGGACGCGCTTGCTGATCTTGTCCACGTTGTCCTTGGTGATCTGGTTTTCAATGGCCGCGGGAATCAGAATGTCAACTTCCTGCTCAATCCAGGCACCGCCAGGCAGGACTTCGTAACCAAGCCCTTTCGCCTTGTCCTTGTTGATGCCGCCGAAACGATCCGTGATCGAAAGCAATTGATCCGGATCGACCCCGGACATCCTGCGGAAGGAGTACGAAGTCTGGTCTTCCTGGTCCCAACTGGATACGCAAATAACCTTGCCACCCATCTGCTGATAGAGCTTGATGGCATACTGAGCTACGTTACCAAATCCCTGCACCGAGGCTACGGTGTCCTGGGGACGCATATTCAGTTCTTTGAGCGCCTCGCGCAGCGTGTACACGACCCCGAAGCCGGTCGCTTCGGTACGACCAAGCGAACCACCCATACCCACCGGCTTGCCGGTGATGAATCCCGGATATTTGCCGCCGTGAATGAGCTCGAACTCATCGAGCATCCAGAGCATGTGCTGTGAGGATGTCATGACGTCAGGCGCCGGGACATCGGAAACCGGACCGACATTCTTCGCTAACTGGCGAATCCAGCCGCGGCAGATGAGCTCCTGCTCCCGCATACTCAGATTGTGTGGATCGCAGATCACGCCGCCTTTGCCGCCGCCCAATGGTATATCGACAACCGAGCACTTCCAGGTCATCCACATCGACAGCGCTCTCACGGTATCGATAGTCTCCTGCGGATGGAAACGGATGCCGCCCTTTGACGGTCCGCGGGCGTCGTTATGCTGTGAACGAAATCCCCGGAATACCTTCACCGTACCGTCGTCCATGCGCACCGGAATGCTGAAATGAAATTCCCGCATGGGGTTTCTCAGCAGTTCTCTGGTGGCGGAGTCCAGCTCAAGGAAATCGGCTACTTTATCGAATTGAGCCTGAGCCATCGTAAAGGGATTAAAAGCCTCGCTACTCATTTTACTTCACCTTTCTGAGAATCGAAACGTCCGCCGCATCAGCATACTAACCATACATGGACGCCGAATCAGGTCGGCATTGACCGCAATTCGGCTTCTAGTGTCCAGTACACCGGATGTCGGCAGTTATTACTTCTTCCAAATCCGATTATGTTACAAAATTCACAAGGTACCATATAATGAGAATGTCAACTTGTCAAGAAGATTTCGGATTAAAATGACAGAACCCGGATGATTTGGCCCGCAAGTTTATGGTAAACTCGATAG
Organism: uncultured Ignavibacteriales bacterium; assembly: GCA_964371785.1. GTDB lineage: Bacteria > Zixibacteria > MSB-5A5 > GN15 > FEB-12 > CAVQCT01. The sequence goes on from CAYJOL010000001.1 coordinate 396,554, forward strand.
CATTTCAATGGTTCAAAGTCAACAAAACGGCTCATGATTCGAAGGTTAGCAAGAGAATATGTGATTTTTTTCACAATCCTCCAGCATTGTACCTGCCGCATACTCCCCCTTTCCCCGAACATTCAGATCCCGCCGACACCGGTTGTCCCGACTGTGACTGATAAACCCAATAGCAACCCTCCGATTTTCCGCCGGAGTAGAATTTCAGAAAATTTTCGACTGTGGATGCAGACGAAAGAAGCGACTCCAGTGAGTCGCTTCTTCTATTTTTCCGCTGATCTAGCAAGCAGCCCGTCTACCGTTTATGGCACTGTATGCAAAGGTCCATTTTCGGGTTAAGCGGCAGGTATTTCGGGAAGTCGGCTCCGTGCAACTTGTGGCAACTCACGCAAGTAAGCTGTTCACCGGTGCGCGGGTCGATAATGTCGCCCCCGACCGGATGCGAGCCCTTATGAGCGTCAGCGTGACATTCCAGACAGAGATCCATGCTCGGCTCGTTTAACAGGTGTGCCCGGCTGGATCCATGCGGCGAGTGGCATGTCGAGCAGTCCAAATCCGGGTGAGTAATCATCTGGTCAACCGTCTTATCAGGATTGTCGCGGAAGTGGCACTTGGTACACAGGAGCCGCTGATTGTTGGCCAGAAGAACATCGAAATTTGACGCGTGCGGATTGTGGCAATTCAAGCAGGATTCTTCCGTGTTCAAAATGTGCATATTCGTCAGAGTAGTGTCCAAAATACTCTTATGGCACTTGAGACAGAGCTGTTCGGGTTTATCTTGCAAAGTGAACTGGAGGGTATTGCCGGTCGAGTTATGACATGATTTACACGCTCCCGTCTGGAACGGCTTGTGTTGATTGGCCATGAGCAGGTTTTTGAGATTCGACGAATGCGGCTCGTGACAAGTCACGCAGTTCGCCTTGCTCATGTCCATGCCGTTGTGCGCGGTCATGAACGTCTGATCCTGCTTGTGACAGCCGAAGCAATTGTCGGGGACCTTCTTCTTCAACAAGGCGGCCTCGCCTGAACCGTGGATATCGTGGCAGGCCTCGCACTTCTTGGCCGCCACCGGTTTATGCACGTTCGTGCGCTGGAACCAGGCGGCAATTCCTTTGTGACAGTCCTCGCACAGAGATACGGTCTCTTTGTTGAGCTGATTAGGGAATTCCGACGCGTGCGGATTGTGACAGCTCAAACATTTCCCATCCTGCACCGGCTGATGTACTGTCGGCATTCCCAGCACTGCTTTGATGTCATCATGGCAGTTCAGACAGAGTGTCTTGACGTCTGAATTAAGCAGTGACATATGCGTAGCCGCATGCGGGTCATGACAATCGGAACAGGTGCCACCGGCAAAAGCGGTATGAACGTGCTTCTCACTCTGCTGGTCCTGAATGTCTGAGTGACAATTATAGCACACGGCCGGCTGGTCGACTTTCACCACCGAAGCAAAGGCGCCGACTGAAAGGGCGACAAGCAGTATCTGCGCGAATACAATCGGTTTCATTACTTCTTCCCTCCATTGTCTGAAGGTGTTTCGGTGTGACAGGCGTCACAGCTGTTGGATATGAACGGCTCGTGGCCAAACTGGTTGAACATGCTCGGCGTGTCAGACACGTGGGGATCATGGCACTGGCGGCAATTGATCTCCGAACCGCTCAGATTCAGGTGCTTTGCCTTGAACGCCGCGTCTTCACCATCATGACAGTTGAGGCAGATGGTCGGCGAGGCCTCTACAAGCAGTTTGTCCCGGGGACTATTGTGCGGGGCGTGACAGCCCAGGCAGTCTCCCTCCTGAACCGGCGCGTGAACATTTCCCTTGTCGATTCTGGCCTTAAGATCAGTATGACAGGTAAAGCACAGCTGGTCGACTTTGTCCTGCAGCAGGTTGGCTATTCGTGCGGAGTGCGGTTGATGGCAGGCGGTACATTGTCCCTGCGCCACCGGGGCATGATTACTGACAATCGCGGCCTTGTCTGCTTCTATATCGTGGCAGGATCCGCAAAGCTCGCTCAGTTTACTCACGAGCAGTCCGTCGTATTTGGAAGCGTGTGTGGCATGACAGACATCGCAGGTTTTCTCACCGAACGGCGGATGAATCACCGTATCGATCTTGTCGTTCATGATGCCGCCATGGCACTGCTCGCATAGACTGTCTCGGGCGAATTTGAGCAGCGACGCCTCATTGGAAGCATGCGGGGCATGGCAGTTGTTACACTCGCCTATCTTCACCGGTACGTGCACCGACTTCTCTGCCCGCCATTCCGCGACATCGCCATGACACGAGCCGCACAAATCGACGCGGTTGGTCCTGGTGAGCTTGGCCTGAGCTGAACCGTGCGGAACGTGACAGTCCATGCACGTTCCTTCTGAGAACGGCACATGCACATCTTTATCCAGTAGTTCCTGTTTCTGGTCCGTATGACAGTCAAGACAGAGCGTGTTGAGGTCCTTGCTGATCAATTTCTTATCCATCTTCCCATGGGCGTCGTGGCACTGGAGACAGTCCTGGGTGACCGGCGGATGAGACGAGGCCATCTGTACTTCTTTGAGCACATTGTCATGACAACCGGTGCACAGCTGAACCGACGGTTTCGAGAGCAGCGCTTTTTGCGCGGATCCGTGCGGATTATGACAATCGATACACTGACCATCGGCCACCGGGAAGTGCGTGCCCTCCGGGGCGACCTCGGAAAGATCGTGACAGGTAATACAGAGATTGTTCGGCTGGTCGACCAGACCAAAGGGCTCCGGGCTGTCCGGCGCGTTGTGGCAGCTTTCGCATTCGCCACCCTCAACCGGGGAATGGAAAGAGTTGGTCAACAGGTGCTCCGTGTCCGACGAATGAACAGCATGGCAGGTAGTACAACTTTTGTCGCCGACCGGGTATTTGAAGTGAGCGGTTACAAATGAGGGCTTACTTTCATCATGGCACGACCTACACAATTGTTGTTCGTCCATCTTGAGCAGGAAAGCGTTATCGCTGCCGTGGGGTTCATGACAGGAGAAGCATCCATCGGCCATCGGCCTGTGTTGAATCTTCCGGGTGAACTCGGTCGCGCCGTGGCACGTAAAGCAAAGCTGCTGGGCCGACGCTGTCAACAACTGACCATTATCACTGGCGTGAGGGTTGTGACAAGCGATGCATTTGCCTTCACCGGCAGGCTGGTGCACGTTAGCCTTTTCAAGACCCAAGTCGGTCTTTTGGTGACACAAAAAGCAGAGTTGCGCTCCTTCTTCCTTCAACCGGAGAGCGCCGACCAGCCCATGTGCCTTATGACACGACAGGCAGTCCTTCGCAGCAAACGGTTCGTGTTGCACTTTCCCCTTAAAGTCCGCCATCTTATGGCAGTCGAGGCAATTGCTTTTCTTGGAAAACCGTTTGCCGGCCTCAACTTGGGCCTGAGCCGAACCGCCCAGGCCGAGCGTCAGGGACGCAAATACCAGTAAAGGCAGCAGCCTTCGACTCATATCGTATATTCGTGATCTCATCGCGACTTGCCTTATAGCCTCAATTGTTTCCAAAATACTTATCAACGTTCTTGTCCATGTAGACGATATTCGAGTGTTCCTTTAATGTGTTCAGGTTGGCATCCATCAACTCATTAAACTTCTTCTGGAACATGACTTGTCTGATGGGCATATCAACCTCGTCGATAGTCTTAAGTCGGCCGGGTCTCCGTCCCCGCATCTGGAATATAATCCATCCCGTTGTCGTCTGGTACGGCTCGCCGAACTCTCCTATTCTCATCTTCTCGATTCCTTCCTTAATTGAGTTCGGGAATGCGGACAGGGTAATCCAATCAACCGGCTTTCGGAGCATCTCGTTATCCGCGTCGTAGGTTTTCATGAGGTAGTCAAAATTCGCACCTTCCTGCAATCGCGAATAGATCTCATCGGCGGAGTCTTTGGTGGCCACCTGGATTTGTGCGAGTTGAATCTGCTCATCCTCGCGAAAGTCATCCTGGTGGGAGTCGTAGTAGTCCTGGAATTCCTTGCGATTGAATACGATCTTACTGACCACCATCTCCTTGATGTAACTTTCGATCAGGGCGCTGTCCAGACTCCTGTTGTAGGCCTCGGTAACTTCCGAGCTGTCACGAAAGCCGCTCTTATCGGCGGCATACGCAAGCACAAGTTTCGCGGTCAGATTTGATACTCCGAGTTTGTACAGGGTATCAAATGGCTGGTCGCCGTTTGTCATCGCCGTATGCGAAATTTCCTTCCGAAGATCATCATCGGTTATCCGATGCTTATCATCAATCTTGAACGCAACTTGTTCGGTCCCACTCATGAATGCGTTGGTAAATAGTTTACTCGCATCGGCTTTGATGGCTGACAGGACGGTGTCATTCTGCCGATACGGATATACAGCCTTAAGACTGTCAAGAAACAGGGTCCATTCCTTGTCACGCTGCGCGTTCTTCAGGATTGCCCTAATCTTGTCGCCATACTTCGCAAAGTCGGCCGTATCCGGAGCAAGACGTTGTTCCACACGCAGAAATGCATATGCTTTCCGGAATTGAAATGGGGCGGAGAGCTCGCCAACTTTTAGAGTTTCGGCAATACTTCGTAATGGCTCTTCTATATCCGCCCAGTAGGACAAATTGTGCAGTCCCCCTCGATAGCGGCGGGTATCTATGGACACTCCTATTGCGAGACTGTCCATGCTCACTCCCTTCTTGATCTGCTGAATAAGCGATACCGCCTCTTCCCTCGTCTTGACCGCAAGAGTTCGGAGTTGTTCACGTCCGTAGTTCTTGTTGAATATTCTCTGGACTTCAGCCTCGGGAACATTCAGGACAGGATGGAAGCTCTCTTTCATAAACAGCCGCATGGCGGATTCCTGCTTCAACTCATCAAGTTTCTGAATAAGCCACGGTTCATCCTGCATCCCGAGCGCACTGGCTTCCTGAATGACCAGACGGTCATCCACCATCTTATCGAGCAGTTTGCGGAAATCAAGCGCACTTATGCTCGAATCCGTCATGCTTGTGTGCCGGTTGAGAATTTCGCGATCCATATCGGCAGTCCTGATGGTGTCTTCATTCACCAAAACGAGTATGCTTGTATCTGGAATATCGCCGGCCTGAGTCGATGACATTGTCACCACGCTTAGCGTGATCGACACGACAAGTAACCACGCAAAAACCCCGGTCCCTTTATCGCCACCAAACCTGCTTGTTCTATTTGTCCTAGTTTCTATCAGCAATTGGTCTTCCTTGTTGAGTTGTGAATGTATGCAGCAAATCGCCGAGTAATCCGGCGGTAAGTTTTTCCAAAGAATTGCAGGCGCCCAATCTGAAAACCGTTTCTGAATGCGCCCCGGTGCGCTCCTTATCATAAGTCGCGAGAATCAGATGCGATTCCGGATCCAATACTCGAATACCGAGCGAAACTTCGGGGCTGGATTGTTCAAAATCACCTCGAACCGCTCGGAAGACGTCGACACTTCCGGTGAAAATCAACTTCACACCATAGCGTTCTTTCAACAAATCCATGATCCCGTAGTCCACCCCGCCTCGGGATTGCGATCGTCCGGTAATCATGATCTCATTGACTACCCCCGGTTCGATCACATCATAGCCGGCATTAAAAAGAGTCGATACGAGCAGACTGGACATGATGTCACCGGCTCTTGGGTAGCTGGAATAATCTTCGCACGGAACAACCGCGCAGGTTTCGCGTTTGGATTCCGCAGTTCTGTTAGTCTTGAGCCTTTCCGGGGATAGTCCGTCAAGTTGATCCGCCACCGCGCGCCTGGTCAGGACATCGATACTGTCTATGATGCCGACTCCAAATAGACCGGCATAATCCTGTCCCGTAGCGCCGATCGTCGAAGTCCAGATGACCCGCATCGACTCAAGGTCAAGAATGCGCACGGATATTCCAATTTCCGGCGTCGCGTTCTCCTCGAAAATATCAACTGAACCGACCACTAAATACGCAAGACCGGTGGCCTCGAGAACGCGTTTTCCGTCGGAGGCGTTGATCATCCCATTGGTACGAATTCGATACTGGCGAAGCACGTTTCTCAGACTGTCGCTGGATAGTATATTGAAGCCGTGCGATAACAGTGCCGTATCCAGAATGGGAGACACGACCCGGATCGCCCGTACGGAGGCTGTATTGTTCACAAAAGGAAGAACCGCGACCTTGACTCTCTCCGAGGTCAAAGCGGACAATTGCCTTGAGTCGGCATCCACATGCTGTGCGCGGCTCGTCGATACCCATAAACCGAGCACAAGAATAAATGAAGTTACATATCTGAGGATCATTGCATTCATACTATTTCACAAGAGTCCCTATCGCACGTCGTACAGCCTTACGGGTGACCTCACTCTTTGATTTCTCTCCCGAACCCAGGACCGACGCCCAGAAGCCCCGGCCTCCTTCGGTCACGGTTGACGACCAGACGGTCACTCCCTGCTCAGTTTCTACCATGCGGAGGACCAGCGTAACGGTGTTGGAATTAGCAGATCCGCTCCTGATGGTCTCGGACTCGCCCACCGTGCCGAGCAACAGTCCCTGTACTTTCAACTCGGTGCCGATTGCCACAATCTGATCTTTTGTAAGTTCGGCCGTGCGAACTACCGAATATTTCTCAAGTACTTTCGCCACTTCGCCGGGTTCGACTACGTCAAATGCTCTTCTGGCCAGAAGGTCCGTCACGCAGAAACGGGTGGCGCGTGCCCCGGCCCCCTGGTCATTGGATAAATTCTCAAACGGAATGACCGCCACCCGCTCGATATAGTTAAAACTAAACTCAGGATTGTAGAAAACCGTCGGGCTGACGCCTCCACACCCGGCTACTATCAGACCGAGCAGAAATAAAGCCAGCGCCATATTATACCTTCTCATATCAACTCTCCACATCGTTTATATTCAAAATCCGGTCTTAAATCCAAGTTGCAGTGTGCTCAATTCGTCCCTGCCGTTAGCATCGTCTATTTTGTTGAACAGGTAGCTGAAGTACAAACTTGCGCGCATCCTGATTTTCAGATTGGCATACACGTTATATTGGTCGGTGTTTATATCCGTCCCGCTATCGATCAGCCTGACAAGTGAACCGATCGTCAGTTTCGGAAACATATTCCATCCTATATTATAAGTCTGCGTCCGGTAAGTGACAACGTCCTTCTGAAGGTCAAAGTTGCCTCGGACGAAGATAGTTCGGGTCATCTGGTAGGTAAAGCTTGTCCCAAGTTGATCCTTGCGATATCGCTGATCACCGTCGCGCTGTACCGTATTCTGATACAGGTACGAGACCAGAAAGCCTATCCTTCTTGTCAGCGAACCGTCGAACGATACCCGGCCGGAGTATGTGTCAAACGCCGTCTGGCTGGCGTACTGATGATTGCGGCTTATTCCTCCCTCCAGGGAGACATTAAGTGCGCTCAGCACGTTGCCATATGCCTGAAGTATCAGGTTTGTATTTTCCTGGTCCGACTCACCCGCGACATAATCCCGGTAATTCACCGCTGAAGCGGTAAACCGGAGAGTTTGAAGCGGTTGATAAAGCAGACTGTAACTGAGGGACCGGCTGCGCATGTCTTCCGCACCCGGCTGTTCGTAATTCTGGAACCCGATCTGAGCTCGCGCAATGTGAGTTATGATTTCGTTTGGTCTTAGCCTGCCCGAAAGACTCACGTACAACTGGCTGTTGCCGAAATTGTCACCGACCCCTGGCTCATTCTGATATGAGACGTCAAGAGTACTCTGCACCTTCGGTGAAAATGTGTACGTACTCACGACATCGAGTAGATGAGTCTGGCGATCGTTCGTCCGTTTACGAGACCCTGACTGGCCCTCGAGAGCTTCGACCTCGGTCACGTCCGCGGTATTGAAATTATTAGTGCCCGAATTCACGGCCTTTACATATCTGGATATCACGTCGGGGAATTCCAGCTCATACCGGTTGTAAATCAGACTGAATCGGGTAGTCGGCGCGACAGTTACCATACTCCAGTTCAGGTTGTCATCCGAGGCATAAACGCTCCATCCCAATTGGGCTCCCGAAGGACGATCCGTGTATATGTAAAGCGCGCCTACATGTCGTTCGACTCCCAGGTCCACCCCGATATTCCTGTCCACCAGCGCTGTGCCTATATCGATTAATGGGAGAGTTGGATCGACAGTATTGCCGTCCGTTAGCCCGCTTACGGTCGACAAAGAATCGAAGTTGGGTGAAGCATCCAGGGAGTACAGCCCGCGACGAACCGGTATCAGACTATACGTGGTCGCAGTATCCGGAGTCTGTTGCGTCTGGGTCCTGTAGCTGAACGTGTAATCCGAATTGATGCGTAATTTATTTTCCGCGAGATTAGCCAATTGATTCCATCTGAATTGATGATCATACTCGGTAAGCTTCTGCTGCAGGGGCCGATTCTCAAATGAAATGCGGGCGAGGTTATAATAGAATTGACTTCCCTTGACCGTATAGTACAAGTTAGTGAGCCATCTGCGGTCATAAATGTTGCTCACTCGCAGGTCATCGGGATTATACGTCCGATTCCAGTCATACCGGACTGTCAGCCCGGGATAGGTAACCCATTTGGATCGATAATATGCGGACCAGTTGTCACGATTCAGATTGTCCGAGTCAAATGATGATTCCGAGATACGCCGCGAAGCTGTCCAGCCGAGTGCGAATTGCGGGTGGTTGTATAGAAGTTCACCGGAGGGCTGGAGCTCCCGGCGCCAGGTGTTGTCCGCCAGCCGTTCGTCGATCCCCAGATTGTAATATCTGAAGGAAGCGCGAGCCTGGATATAGGAAGTGAACGCCTTCTGCCAGGTGGCGTTATATTGCTGACGCAGACTGCTTGAATGAGTGGAGTCTCGGTCAACCTCGTATATACTCACATCTATGCTTCCGTTGACGTTGTCTGGGATTATTGCATTTGCACCGGTCACAGTGATTAAAGTCACGATCACTGCTGTAATGAAGCATAGCGGTACTCTGCTGAAAGCCTTCCTCTGATGCATCTCTACTATCATCACGGCAGCACAATCATCGATGGGTTCTTGCCGACATTTATCGAGGCGAGTAATTTGCGACTGTTTGTACTGTAGAAGTCAACACGGTCGTCCGACGGCACGCAGACCATCAATTGCTTGTTTTGACCGTCAAGTCCTATCCTGCCGGGTATACTGTTCAAAGCAATATAGCCGGTCTCTAAACCCTGATCGGGTATCATAAAGGCTATTTCTTTGCAGTCATCCAGCGCGGCGTACAGAACTCTTACGTACCTGTTGAAGACCAGTCCCGATGCAGTTCCACAGAGAGTAACGGTTGATAACATGCGCCCTGACGACAGGTCTACGGCAGAGAATGTGCGTTGGGTGGCATGTGAAACATATAACACCTTATCTGCGCTGTTAACCACAATTTCACCGGCTGAAGTTTCGACGTTGAGCGAACTAACCTGCGAGAAATTCGACGGGTCGAAAACTTCTATGTTGCTTGAGAAACGACTCGAAACATACAGTAATCCCGTAAATGAATCGACCGCCAGTCCGATCGGACCATTGCCGATATTCAAACGGGCAATCTCCTGAAAAGCAGCAATATCCACCACCGATACAGTGTTTGAGCCGGTATTTAATATGTACAGGTATCGATTGTCTGCAGAAACAGCGAGTCGGCCCGGGGCATCACCAAAACTCAGTTGGAGTTTCTTGATTATTTGCTGTGACGGGACATCGATCACGGTGATGATGTCTGCTTTCATGCATGCCACATACAATTGCTGGGACAGGTTGGAATAAATGATGTCAGCCGGTCCGTCGGCAACGGCGATAACATCGACCACACGATAAGTCGAGCGATCTATTACCGTTATATTATTCGAATCCTCATTGGAAACAAAGGCCAGCGAACCGGGCGGCAGGCTGGGGGCCTTGAGTAGACTAATCTGGGGAACGTACAAATCGCCTTCATAGGCGCCCTGCCCCGGCGTCCATAACAAGAATATCACCGATGCTTCATCCGCACCGGCTTGAAGAAGTATCGGCACGGTGACGCCACCTTCGGGCAGACGAGGATGGAGCAGGGCTACACCTGAATAGCTGCTGACATCGCCGAAGACAAACCGGGCTGTGGTATACCGTCCGGGCGCGAATGGAGATTCGAGCAGGACTGTCTGGTGTCCGGATAGTTGATCCGAAGACACCGTTTTGCCACCCATATCAAAGGCGGCACTATCGTCGGGGCCGCTCAGCACGAGTGAGTCCAGCCGGAGACTAACGCGGTCCTGGAGATTAGGCGGGCATTCGAGGTAAACGATCAATTGAGACTCGCTCGGAGCAGGCGCCGCTTGAATCGGTTGACCGGCCGCGACACCGAGCCACAGACAGATTATTCCTGTAATACCTCGATACATACTACTTTTCCCTGATTCCATCTAACCAAAACGCCCGAACACAGTTGCCCGGGCGTTTTGAATTTATAAGAATCCGACTATTCAGTCAACAGTTCTTAGTTCGGATTCGGGCCGTCGTTGATATCCTTCACGTGGCACTTGTTACACAGCGAGCGCTGGTTGTGGCCATACGGATTCGGGATAGCATACGAACCGGACTCCACACCATCTTCGGCCAGATAGGTCAACTGGAAGTCCCAGCGACCGGCATCTGGAGCGCTGGTAGCGTGCGCACGATGGCAGCTCAGACACATCACACGGCTGCTGGCGGTCGGGCCGGCGGTCGAAGTGGTGGTCACGGAAGCATCTTCGAACGGAACCGCAGCCAGATAGGCCGTGGCAGCGTTGCCACCAGTGATGGCATCGGTACCGGCATACAGGTTGTAGTTCTGGGCGATCGTGCCGCCGATAGCTTCATTGGACGGGTGAATCAGCTTCGTGCCATTATTGTGGAAATCACCATGGCAGTTGCCGCACCAGGCGCTCCAGCCACCCTGATAGGCGGTATGGTTGGCGTTGGATTCGGTCGCGGAGCCCGAAGTCGGGGAAATTCCGAGAGCGGTCGGGGCAGCGTTCGTAAACGTGAAAGCGCCGTCCTGAATAGCACCGATGCCGTAGAGCATACGGAAATTGGTGTTACCATGCGGGTCATGGCAGCTTGAGCAGCCAAGAATCGATGATGAGTAGTTACCACCCGGAGCCGAAGCAAGAACCGGGTCCTGGTCGAGGCCGTAACCGGGGGCTACGATGCTGTGACCAGCGGTGTAACCGGGAACCGGGTCGATCAAATTGCCCAGAGAATCAACCGCGCCACCGTTGTGACCGTCATTGAGGTTGTCTTCAAGCAGGAAGATGAAGTTGCCGGCGCCCTTCTGGTTGGCCGGGGTCAGCGGAGTGCTTGAAAACACGGCGCCCAAACGGGTCGCGTGGCAGGACAAGCAAACGTCGGACGGCGTAGCGTCCTTCAGCAAATACTGGTTGCCATCAGGGCTGTTCGGATCGACGAGTGCCCCGTCCTGGCTGTTGTGCATAGTGTGGCAGCCTTGGCAGTCGGCCACACCGTGATCGTGGAACGCCATCGACGATCCAGCGAAGGCAAACACGATTCCCAATGCGATGAGTAATACCTTACGCATTCTGTAGAACCTCCATTGAATTGTAGTAGTTATAAAAACGAATCAAGAAGTGTTGAGAATTCAAATTAACGTAAACCCTTATCTTCTTCCCGGATACCACCTCCTCACTGCAAGAAACCTGTGTCTTGCTTGCAGAATCTGAATTATGTGAACTGGGCCGATTTTGCGATGACAGTTGTTTGACCTTGGCCTGAATGAATTCCGGAATAGTACACAGCTGAATCCGGTTACGGAAAACCTGGCCGACATACACTTCGCTCGAACCGGCCGCCGCCAGGAGGGTCGGATGATAGAACCAGCCCGGACTGATTCCCTTGCCGCCGAATTCACCGAGAAATTTTCCGTCCGGAGTATAGCAGATGACGTTGAAGCGGTGTTTGTCGAGCACCATTACCAATCCCGCCTTGTTGATCGTCACAGATATCGGGAACGACATTTCGCCCGGGTTACTTCCCTTGTGCCCGATCATTTTCACCAGGTTGCCACCCAGGTCATAGATATAAACACTTCCGACCGTCGCAACCGGAACGTAGAATCTTCCACCGTAGATACAGGTCTCCCCGGTAACGACCTCTCCCTTGTCTTTGTCACTGAAATCTTGGAGGATGGTAAAGCGGTTAAGCAGATTCCCGTCGCCGTTTACGACCAGCACTTCGCACGCTTTTTCGTCGAGCGCATAAATCTGGTCCTGATCGTCGATCGCAATACTGCGAATGTCCCGCCTGCTGCCGTTCTCTTGCGCCGGCATACTGAGCGTTTTGAGGTACTTGCCGTCAAAATCAAATTTCATCAGCTCGCGGCCGTCAGCCGTAGCGGCGAGAATATATATGTATCCTTTGGAATCCACCGCCAGATCAAGCGGCATACTGAAATACCCGCTTCCACTGAACTCATACCGGAAGAAATTCAAACTGTCAAAGATGAGAATCCTGTTGTTACCGGGATCGGCCACATAGACTTCATCGAAATGCCGATCGACAAAAATCTTGGAGGGACGCAGTATAATGTTCGTTTCTCCCGGAAGCGTAAGATACTGAACGAACTGCGCCGGGACGGAGAGCTCCTGGGTCATCACCGACGGAGTGAATGTTGTGAAAAGAATCACAAGAGATGCCAAAAACAAGACATATTTGGAGCGATTTAGAGCAAAACAAATGAGGTCATTCGTGCGGTGTATATTCATAATCTAGATGTCTCAGTTCAGTAATAGCGCAGTCTTGTGACTTTGTTCACATGAAGTATTAGGAATCTTTTTCCGGTGCGCCGATATAACCCGTTGTCAAAGCTTTCGTTTAACTTCTTTGTGAAAAAAGTTACTAAAATGTCACCAAAATGTCAAGAGGAATTTCACCATTTTACCCTCTTTTGACCCCTATAAACATGCATTGGGTAAAACTGGACTAAGATAATGTAATATAGCTGGTTAACCCTGTTTCTCTTTTGGGCTGGGTAAGAAAATGTTCAGTGAAGTAACAGCGGTCAGATGTGAGGTGGAAAAAATTACCGTTTATAGTGCTCATGGCAACCGGAACAGAGTTCTTTCTCAGAGGAAAAGCCTGCCGGAAGGTTGCTGTCCTGCCTGGTCAGCGAGTGACAGCTCTGACACTCAATCCGGTCTCCGATCAGCCGAATTCTGGGGTCAAGTTCGCGACGGATACCGTTTCTCCCGTTGCCTTTGCCAAGAGGGATACGTATACCCAGCGGATGAGTGGCATGGCGACTGAAGCGAGGAATCTCTATCTGGCTTAATGATTTATTGTTCATCAAGTTAGAGCCACTGGAGTGGCACAGGAGGCAGCTTTCGGACGGTGATAATCCGGTCAGAAGTTTGGAATCGCTATGATACACATCGGCCGCCGCAATATGCCCCGCCGAAATCGACTGAATGTCCGTGCCAGGACCATGGCATGAAGCACAGAGCATCCGAACGGACTGATTTTCATAATTAAACTCAAATGCCTTCTGTTTCGCCAATAGGTACCGGCTGTTATGGAATGAATGGCAATCAAGACAATTGCGGTTGTTATTTCGGTGAAAGCTCAACGGAATCGCCGAGTTCGGATCGACCAGCGATTGATGGCACTTCATACAATCCTGGTTCGTGATAAAATCCCCGACATACTTGCCGGATAGGTCCGCCACGAGTGTATGGCAGGTGGCGCACTCAACATCCTCGTGTCCCGAACTGAATCGCTCTCCCCCGCTCCCCCCTTTGAACTCCAGCAATACCAGACCGACAGCCAGATAGGTCATGGCCAGAAGGATAAGCTTCGCTGATTTGGCAATCGTCATATCTCACCTATCGGCAAATCCTGTCAGAAACTTTTTGCGAAACCGGACCATTCAAACCTCGCTCGATCGGTTCACGAACAGCGAGACCATAAAATACTTGTCGGCCTACGAGGACTTCGCTTTATTGACGTATTCAGAAGAAGCAAGTGCGATCCGGACATAATCTACAGACTGCTTTGGACTTGTCCACGCATCTGCAAATATCTATTGAGTTTCAGTCGGATAGCTATCACTTGCTGTTCCACTTGACGGGAGAACAAAAACATGGCTCGGTTGCTTAAGCATGTGTCGAAAAAAGTCGGAATGACGCCGGGAAGTCTCGTCTATGTCGGCGAAAAACGTACCGAACCGGTCAAGATACAGATTTTCGATTTTACCGATACTGCTCTCACTGAGAAGGCCGTGGAGAAAGCCGAGGACTGCTACTCGTACCGGGATTCATCCAGCACGACCTGGATAAATGTCACCGGCATCCACGACACGGAACTCATCGGAAAACTGGGCAATCACTTTGGCATTCACCCGCTCAACCTCGAAGACCTGCTGAATACCGGGCAGCGCCCCAAGCTGCAGGAGTCTGAGCAATATCTGTTCATCGTCCTGAAGATGCTGTACATTAAGAAAGGCGAAGCGGTGATAACCTCAGAGCAGGTATCGCTACTGGCAGGTAAGAATTACGTCATTTCGTTTCAGGAGGAAGCCCAGCACGATGTTTTCGAAGCAATTAGAGAGCGGATTCGCAAAACGGTGCCGCGGGTCCGACTAATCGAATCGGATTATCTTGCCTACGCCCTGCTTGACGCGGTCGTCGACCATTACTTCGTTATCATTGAGCATCTGGGAGACCAGATTGAACTGGTCGAAGAACAGTTAGTCAGGAGACCGGCAACCGAGAACCTTCAGACTATCCATGAGCTTAAGCGAGAATTGATTTTCATGCGTAAAGCGGTCTATCCACTGCGTGAGGTGATCGGTGGACTTGACCGCACAGAATCGCCCCTGATTCACACGACTACCCGCCCATATTTGCGGGATCTCTATGAACATACGGTACAGGTGATCGACACCATTGAGACCCTGAGGGACACTGTCTCAGGACTGCTGGACATTTATCTCTCCAGCGTCAATAATCGGATGAACGAGGTCATGAAGGTATTGACAATCATCGCGACTATCTTCATACCGCTGAGTTTTCTGGCCTCTGTGTACGGCATGAACTTTGACACCTCGATCAGCCCGATGAACATGCCCGAACTTCGCATGCGTTTCGGCTACATCCTGTTCTGGATCGTGGTGGCCGTCGTCGGTCTGGGTCTGCTCTGGTCGTTCAAGAAGAAACGCTGGATTTAGACGATGTTCACTTATACCGAGTTTCATTCTGGGCGCAGACAAAGTCCATCACTCGCCGCAGTACGATGATCCGCTCTATAGAATCCCGACTTGACCAGCGCTTTGGTTACTGCGAGATTGTGGCGCGTAAGGAGGATTGATGGAATTCGAGCCTTTGAAAAAGCCTGTCGGGAACCTCTGGCACAGCGCCAGGGACTTCGTCTGGTATTATTCAGCCGGATTGATCAAGGGTCTTGAGGAAGATCATGCTTTCTTGTTCGCCGGAGGCCTGGCCTTCTCCCTGTTTGTCAGTATAATACCGCTCATTCTCATCATTTTCTCCGTTCTGGGCAACATTCTGCAACGCCCGTTTGTGGCCGACGAAATGCGCCGGATGATCGAACAAGTGATTCCTTATCGGGAATACTCGGACTATGTCAATGACCTGATCTTTAACCGAGTGGATTCCTTCAAGCAGTTCAAGAACCTGGCCGGCGTCGTGGGTATAGTAGGACTGTTGTTCGCGGCGAGCAGTCTTTTCAGTTCCATGCGGACGATGCTCAACAAAGTTTTTCGAGTGCACAGAAGCGTATCCGTCCTGCTGGGGAAACTTCGTGATTTCGCTCTCGTGGTTATCATTATTGTCTATTTTCTTGTTTCCACCGTATTCCTCTCAGTTTGGGAAGTCTCCAAGGAGTTGGCCCAAAAGATGGCCATTCTATCATTCTTAGACGTCGCGCTGGTTCAAAGATTGCTGTTGGGCGCAGCATCTTTTGCCATAATGTTCATCGCCTTTTTCGTTATGTACTTTTCCATACCGTACCGCCGTCTCCCCCGGCGAGTAGTGCTGGTGAGTGCGATTTCAGCAACAATACTGTGGGAGCTGGCCAAGCAGTTGTTCGGGTTTTACATTTCCAATTTCATCACCCTGCAGCGCATTTACGGCACCTACGTATTGGTAATAGTAGTCGCGTTCTGGATCTATTACACATCGTTGGTGTTTATCGTCGGAGCGGAAATAGGTCAATTATACCGCGACCGCCACGCCAAACACCACGGCTCTGAGCTCGATGCTATCCAGTCACCGCGTTAGCGCGTACCAATGTACAGCTTGACGCGCTGCTTTTGCATGCGAGCCAGATCCGCTTCGTACTTGAGGTACGATTCAAACTGCGCCTGAGGAACCTCATAGGTGGTTTGTGCTTCCGCAAACACGACAACAAGTGAGTCCCCGAGTGAGTAACTGCGGCAGGAAGCTGCTCCGTTGGAATCGACAAGCTCAGTCATGTCGGGCGGCGCCAGACTGTCGACATTCAGCGCGTTGTCCCATACTATCGTCACGCTGTCAATCACCCCGGCTGGATAGCCCAGATAAAGCGGGCGATTCAAATCCTCGACATCTTTCGCAGTATTCTTCTCCGCCTGATAAAACGGTGACGCGGCAAGATAAAGCGTCGAATTCAACAGCTTGAGAGGCTGTCTGCTGGTCGCTCTGAATCGAATTGTTGTACATGAGTCGTTGTTTACCCCATCATACAGATCAGCCTCTTTCACCGTGATTGGCGTGCGCATGTCTCCCAGGCTTTTGTTGACAAAAAGTTTGAGTTCATCGAGCTTCATCGATGACCATCCGGTCCAGTTACCCTGGGCATAATTCCCCGTATACGTCATAGCACCTTCGATAACCAGGTTCAGGTCCGGGAGTACCCTGACTCTCGCCACGCGTGTCACCAGATTATCATAGCAGGTGCTTCTCGGCGTGTGAACGATATGGCCGCCGTTTTCGTCGATTAACAGGACGTCGATATCCTCATCCGGCGACGGAAGATCGCCAAAGGGGCAATTGCTGCAGGTGGGATCGAGCCAGAATGTATCTGCCCCGGCCGGAACAGCTGTAATGAGATGATTGAATTCGAAGTTGGGAAACGACGTATCAACTATCCCCTCGCCTTTGGTCAGCACCAGCACCGGCTGGGCGTGCACTCGTTTGCTCCGGAGTTCTGAAATGAGTAGGGTGGAAAGACCTTTGCAGTCACCGAATGACGTCTCCCGCGTCCGTTTCGCCGATTCCGGCTGCCAGCCCCCCACGCCGATCGTGACGGCGACATATCTGGTTGCGTGACGCAAGTTATCATAGGTCTCCCGCATTATTTCGATCAGGCTATCGCTCCGATACACGCCATCCTTCGGCCAATCAGTGCGATCGTACTGATCCAAAGCCAGTTCGTTGTACCATCGCCCGACATTCTGCCAGTTCATTCCGCTCAGCCTGTACTTGCCAAGTGCTATTTTGTCTGCAGTTATCGCAACTGAGCCAGCCCTGTCAACATCGAGCTTTGACAGACTGTCCTTCTTAGGCGGCATCAGGTTACTCGCCTTCCAGATCCAGGTGGTTCTACCATCATTCACTTCCTCAGTCTTTTGCACATCAATCGCATACTGCCGAACGTGAACGGTCTCGGTACTTGGAAATGTCAGGGTTGCCGTAGCCTGCTCGACCGGAAGGTCCCCAATCAGACTGACCCCATCCAGCACGTAAAGCGAGGAGTACTCCCGCGAATAGGTGTAGTCGATCACGTAAGGGAAATTCGCTACTGCCACGTTCATGTAATAAGTGCAGTTATCAGCATAGAGCACGTAGCTCGGACCGTAACCGCATTCCTTCTTCAGGTCCTTCTTCTGATAGCTATTCAGTACTTTACCCGATGCATCGGATACGATGATGCTTACGTCGCCGAGTCTGGCAAATCGTGTATCAAAGAAGGCTAAATTTGCGTATTGATCCCCCCGTCTGTTCTTTATTGTAATTCGACGGTGGACCTTTTCGACCGCCCTGTTATCCCTGATTTCCGTGCTCCAGTCCCGCACGTTGTAGATCGCCGCGTAGTCGTCCACAGACTTCTTCTCGGCGCCGTATACTGAGACGACGATCCAAAGTGATGCAACCACCAACAGGTTAACCGGTTTCGCCCGTTTCACTCCGCGGTCCTCATGAATACAACTTGCTGCTGGCTGACGTCTTCGATAGAAGTAAAGAACTGTCTTACCTGCTGATAGTCGACCGGACTAAAGGTAGGGGTCTCCACAATCAGTTTGCATTCGACTTTTACATCATTGCCCGCCCTACTTACGTGCCGACGATAACTGGCTCCGAGAATCTGAAACGAGGTATCCGCCGGCATTTGTCCCAGAGCGGCATTTCCGCCACAATGAATATTGACGATACGCTGATAAGTGAACGGAAAACCGAAATCGATCGGAAAATCCCTCCGCTTCAGAGTGAACGGATTCGACTTTAGATAATAATCGACCGGACTTATCAGAATATTCTGGTCGAGTTCTTCCGTCAGATCACGTGCCACATAGGCCACCGAGAGCTTGCACTGGTTTGTGGTGGTGTCGTAGTCAAATGAGTATTCACCCAGGTCATAATCGTCGGACACTTTCTCGACGAATCGGTCTTTTACAAAGTCCTCGGGTTCTTCCTGCTCATACAGATTCCCGTATACCGAGGTGAAATACCCGGTGAAGCCGACCGCAGTTGAGCAATGTGCCTGACCTACCGTATCAATACTGATGTTAGTTACGTCAACACGAAGGCAGGTGGGAATATTTGTAAACACGCGCACGAGCTCCGAGTTCTTTCCATCGAGAAGCAGTCCGCCGTTGGTCATGGAATTAGATGGCAGCGACCCATAGGGACAGAATCGGCTCGATGCATCCATGAAAGTTCCGATGGAGTCGATCACCGCATAGACAATCAAGTGATTGAATTGGGTCGCCTGGTACAATTCAGGCTTGAACACGCCGTGATCGCGCGTGCTTATCATTACGGGCCAGGCGTCAATACCGGCCCGTCGAAGCATTTCCGTGAGCAGGAGGTTTTTCTCACGGGTCGTGCCGTATTTCTCGACCAGCAGAGTCTTGAGATTTTCGTGCGTGAACCAGCCGCCGTCGCTCTTGCCCTTGTAATTTCTGGTCACAAAATTGTAAATAGCTCTGGCGTTGTTTTCCTGTTTGGGTGCGTTAGGATCTATGACTGTCGCCAGGACTTCCTTTAACCCGCCGTCCTTACGCGTGTAACCCAGAACCATGTCTGAATATCCTTCGCCAAGGTCCGGCCATCCTCTGATGAAGTTCTGGGTCTGATATGTCCCTACATATTGCGCTAATTGGCAGTACAACGATGAGAGGTAATCCGATGTCGCGCTCATATATGGCTCGTCGGTGACCGGCGGCAGGTTATTGCGCGTCCAGGTAAACGATCGATCCTTCGTGGCCATATTGTCTTCAATCACCGCCTCCTGTTCGCTGCGGGGAATATTCTTGGCCAGCGATGAATAGGTGAATCCGGGCGCGAGAACCAGAGTGAAACTGGATTTCATCGTGAACAGATCGGACTGAAAGTACCAGGGGTCGAGAGAGACGAATCGTTCGTTAACCAACTCGTAACGGTACTCAAGAATCGAACCGGGCTCAACCGCCGGAAATGCGAACGTCTTTTCCTGAGTGCTTCCGTACAACTTTGAATAAAAGGCACTTCGGTCCACCTCGTGCTTCTGGCCGTCCGGCGTAATTGTCTGCGCCTTCAGGCCTTTTAGTTTATCGTCGTCTCGATATTCCACGGAAACATCGCCGACCTCATCGGCACCAGCGTTGGTAAAGACTTTCATGCGTACGTGTCTCGCGAACGAGATTCCGTCGGTCGTCACGATAAGTTTTCCGATGTCGAACAGAACAGCCGCATTCGACTCTGGAAAGTCAGCCGGCGCCTGGAGGCCCCACTCTTCGGTCGTTACCTCACCCCACTTCTGCGCCGAGGCCGGCAGCGCTCCCAAGCTGAGAAAAATCACTGCTATTACTGCAAACAATCCCCGCTGATTCACGGCGAATCCTCCTCTATAAATCCCGAATGTTTGTGTTCCTGCAAGAATCACGAATGCACCGCCTCATGATGGAAATTCGGTCGGATCCGCACCGGGGACCTGTTGTCGGTAGCCTTTTCGGAAGGGGAAGAATTTGGAGCGTCAGTGTCGAATTCGCCGACGAATCGACGGAAAACCATGTTATAGGCGAAAGCTTTATATCGGCCCCAGACTCCATAACCCTAAACTACCCTCCGTGACCCTGTAACCCGTAATGTTCACTTGTTGCCAATTTGGGGGAAATTTATGGAAAAGTCAAGCGCGAAATTCGCGGTAATCGACATACCGCTCTTTGTTCATCGTGATGCGATCATGCGGGATGGTCACGTCTCATTGGCACGATCGTTCGACTCAGTAGTGTGCGAACTACTTGCGTCTTGGTCGGTAATAATGCGTGCTCGTGCCGTAAAACAAGTCGGCAGCTTCCATAATAGTCTCCGACAGAGTCGGATGCGGATGAATGGACAGGCCGATATCACTGGCCACCGCACCCATTTCGATCGCTACCACACCCTCGGCGATAAGTTCACCCGCGCCGGGACCGGCCAGACCCATTCCCAGCAGCCGCTCCGTCTTCGGATCGACAATCAGCTTGGTTAGACCGTCGGACCTCCCTAAAGTCGCGGCCCGCCCGGAAGCTCCCCACGGGAACTTGGCCACGCTGACTTCGCGACCCTTTGCCTTGGCTTCGGTTTCCGTAACCCCGCACCAGGCGATCTCCGGATCGGTAAACACTACAGCCGGAATTGCCCGAGGTTCAAATGCGACTTTGTGACCTGCAATCACTTCCACGGCCGTGCGACCTTCGTGCGACGCCTTGTGCGCGAGCATCGGTTCACCGACTACGTCGCCAATCGCAAAAATGCTCGGTTCATCGGTGCGGAGTTGCTCGTCGACTCTCACGAATCCACGCTCCGTCACCTGCACTTTTGTGGTCTCCAGGCCGAGATTACGGGATAAGGGCCGGCGTCCCACCGACACGAGAACTTTTTCGAATATGCCTGACTGCTTATCAGCATCTTTGCCGTCAAACGATGCCTTCAGGCCGTTCTTCTGCACCTTCAACTCACTGACCTTAGTGCCGAGGAGAATGCTGTCGAACAGATCCGTCACGCGCCTCTGTACTACCGAAACAAGGTCGCGATCCACACCCGGAAGCAGACCAGTGGTCATTTCCACGAGAGTGACTTTCGAGCCGAGGGTAGCATAGACCGTACCGAGTTCAAGTCCGATATATCCACCGCCGACCACAAGCAGTGTCTTGGGGATATTCAAAAGGTCAAGTGCGGTAGTCGAGTCAAGGATATCGGAAGATTCGGGAAAGGTTGGAATTTTGACCGGTTCCGAGCCGGTGGCCAGGATAGCATATTCGAACGACAACGAATCGTTTCCGCCATCGACCTTTTCGATGGCGAGCGTGTTCGCATCGATAAACTTTGCCGTGCCGCGAATATGTGTAATTCTACGTTGTTTAGTTAACTGGCCGACCCCCCCGGTCAGTTTCTCCACCACTTCGTCTTTCCACGCCCGTATTCTGTCGATATTGAGAGTCGGCTTGTCAAAATGCACTCCCCACGCCTCGGCGTCCTTTGTTTCATGAATCAGCTTCGCGACATGAAGCAGCGCCTTCGAAGGGATACATCCCCGATACAGACAGACACCGCCCGGATTTTTGTCGGGGTCAATAAGGGTTACATTCAAGCCAAGGTCCGCGCCCAGAAAGGCCGCCGCATAACCGCCCGGACCTCCACCGATGACCGCGAGTTGTGTACTTTTCTTTTTATCAGGCATTTTCCGTATCCCTTCCTTTCAACATTCAATGCGTCAGCTTTCCTCTAACGGACACACCGTCAGTCTAAAAACAATAAGAGCGGATTCTCCAGCGCCTCAGCCACCCAGCGAAGAAACTCTGCCGCCTCGGCTCCATCTATAATCCGATGGTCGTATGACAGTGAAAGCGGAAGAACCTGCCTTGGTTGCCAGGCGTTATCCACATATACCGGCTGCAGACTGTTTCGACTGATGCCAAGAATCGCGGCCTGCGGCCAGAAGATTATCGGCGTGAAATTGGTACCGCCGATTCCTCCCTGGTTCGATATTGAGAAGCTGCCGCCCTCCATGTCTTCGGGAGACACCCGCCGATTTCTTGCTTTTTCCGCAAGCTCTTTGACCTCGACTGAAAGCTGGACGATGGACTTTTTGTCAACGTCACGGATTACCGGCATCAACAGGCCGCGTTCCGTGTTGACGGCCATACTGATATGGTAATAGTCCTTGTACACGATTTCCTTTTGGATGGTATCGATCGACGCGTTAAACTTCGGGAACAGCTTCAGCGCTTCGACAATCACCTTCATTATGATCGGCGTGATGGTCAGTTTGCCACCAAGCTCCTCGACCCGTTTTGAATGCCGGGTGCGGAATTTCTCCAATTCGGTGATATCTGCCTGGTCGAACTGGGTGACATGGGGAATGGCGTTCCAGGCAAAAGAGGTGTTCTCCGCAATTATTCCGCGCACATTTGAGATTGCCTCGTGCCTCACCGCACCCCAATGACTGAAATCAGGAAGTTGCCGGGTGGTACTTCCTCCAACCGAAACGCCCTTGCCCCCGGTGACGACTTCCTTAACGTAGTTCTTGACGTCATCGACGGTAATTCGGTCACCCGGACCGGTTCCGCGGATAGCGTTTATGTCCGCACCAAGCTCGCGCGCGAGTCTACGGACGGTCGGCGAGGCCGCCGCCGGAGCTCCCATCAGGTCGACGGGCATCCGCATGCGAGCCTCGTTGTCGCTCGATTGGCCAACACGTATGGGCTGCACGTCCTCGGGCTGGTCCATGTCCGCCCGTTTTGTCGAAACTTCGGTCGGCAATGGAACAGGTGCCTGCGTCCGGGTCGGGGTCGGAGCCTTCGGCGCGCTTTCCACTGTCTGATCGGATGCTTTCGATTCTGTATCTATACGAGCAATGACGTCGCCTATCTTAAGGCTGTCCCCCTCTTTGACCAATATCTCGACTATCTTACCCTTCTCCGGCGACGGTATCTCGACGACCGCCTTTTCAGTCTCGAATTCGATTATCGCCTGGTCCAACTCGACCATATCCCCCTTGGCAACGAGCACCGAAACGACACTGCCCTTTTCAACTTTTTCGCCGATATCCGGAATCTTTATGTCTTTTGTCATGCTTCAGTCCTCGCTCAAGAAAATAGCGGATTTGTTTTCTTTTGATCTAGGCCGAGTTCCTTGATCGCCTTCTTGACCACCGACGCTTCGAGCTTTCCTTCCCGGTGCAACGCAACCAGCGCCGCGAAAGCGATATTGTGGGCGTCGACTTCGAAAAAGTTCCGGAGGGCATCGCGGGTATCGCTGCGCCCGTAGCCATCGGTTCCCAGCACCGTCAATGGTCCGGGGATCCATTTGGCGATGGAAGCGGGCAATGCCTTGACGTAATCCGATGCGGCGATAAAGACACCCTTCTCATCAGCGAGGAGTTCACTCACATACGGCACTCGCGGAGCCTTGTCGAAATTCCGCCAGCTGTATCGCTCCGCATCGGTCGCATCGAAATACAACTCCTTATAGCTCGTCACGCTCCAGACATCGGAGGCCACGCCGTATTTTTCCTCCAGAATCTCCTGCGCTTTGATTGCCTCGTTCAGTATCGTGCCACTGCCGAGAAGATGGGCACGGAATTTCGTCTTCTTGTTGTCAGATTCCTTGAAGCGGTACATGCCTCTTATGATGCCATCCTTGACACCTTTCGGCATGGGCGGCATTTTGTAGAATTCGTTCATCACCGTGAGATAGTAGAAGACATTTTCCTGTTTTTCCAGCATCCGATGAATCCCATCCCTGATGATGACTGCAAGCTCATATGCAAACGCCGGGTCATAAGCCTTAATCGATGGATGAGCGAAGGCGAGCAAATGGCTGTGGCCATCCTGGTGTTGAAGTCCTTCGCCGGCCAAAGTGGTCCTTCCCGAAGTTCCTCCCAGCAGGAATCCTTTGCACCGAATGTCGCCGGCTGCCCAGATCAAATCACCCACTCGCTGGAACCCGAACATGGAGTAGAAAATAAAGAACGGGATCATGTTCAGTCCGTGGGTCGCGTAGGCCGTGGCGGCGGCGATAAACGATGACATCGCGCCCGCCTCGGTGATCCCTTCCTCGAGAATCTGGCCATCGGTCGCTTCCTTGTAATACAAGAGACTTTCCTTGTCGACCGGTTCATAAAGCTGACCCGCATGAGAATAAATGCCAACCTTGCGGAAGAGGGACTCCATGCCGAAGGTGCGGGCCTCGTCGGGCACAATCGGCACGATATACTTGCCAAGTTTCTCATCGGCCAGCAGTTTTGACAGCAGGTGGACAAAGGCCATTGTTGTAGCCACTTCGCGATCCCCGGACCCCAGGTAGAAATCCTCGAAAATATCGGCCGGTGGTGGCTCGATCGGCTTCACCGTCACCATCCGTCGGGGAACATACCCGCCCAGTTCGAGTCTTCGCTCACGCATGTAACGCATTTCTTCGCTGTCTTCCGGGGGCCGATAGAACGGCGTTTCGGCAAGTTCGTCGTCGGAGATCGGGATGCCGAAGCGACTACGGAACTCGCGAAGTTCCTGTTCATTGAGTTTCTTCTGCTGGTGGGTGACATTTCTTCCTTCGCCGGCCTCACCAAGACCGTACCCCTTGATCGTCTTGGCCAGAATTACTGTCGGTGATCCTCGATGCTCGACCGCCGCCTTGTAAGCCGCGTAGACTTTTTCCGGATCGTGCCCGCCCCGACGAAGTTTCTGGAGCTGTTCATCGGAATAGTGCTGCACCAGCTCCAGCAGGCGCGGGTCAACGCCGAAGAAATCTTTTCGAATGTAGTCACCACCCATTACCGAGTATTTCTGGTATTGGCCATCCGGAACCTCTTCCATTCGTTTGACCAGCAGTCCATACCGGTCATTCGCCTGCAGCGGATCCCAGTCCGCGCCCCAAATGACTTTGATGACGTTCCAGCCGG
Organism: uncultured Ignavibacteriales bacterium; assembly: GCA_964371785.1. Lineage (GTDB taxonomy): Bacteria > Zixibacteria > MSB-5A5 > GN15 > FEB-12 > CAVQCT01. The sequence continues at coordinate 421,670 of CAYJOL010000001.1, forward strand.
CTCCCCGGAATGCCGCCTCGAGTTCCTGGATAATCTTTCCATTGCCGCGCACCGGACCATCGAGCCGCTGCAGATTACAGTTTATCACGAATATGAGATTGTCCAGTTGCTCGCGCGATGCCAGCGTGATTGCGCCCAGTGATTCCGGTTCATCGAGTTCGCCATCGCCAAGAAACGCCCAAACTTTCTGTCCGGTCGTCTTTCTGAGCGAGCGGTCTTTCAAGTACCGGCTGAAGCGTGCCTGGTAAATTGCCATTATCGGCGACAGCCCCATTGACACGGTCGGGAATTCCCAGAATTCGGGCATGAGATATGGATGTGGATATGATGACAGACCGCCCTCCGGCTTGAGTTCCCGACGGAAATTCTCCAGATGTTTCTCTGAGATCCGTCCCTCCAGATACGCACGCGCGTAGACGCCGGGAGCAGCGTGTCCCTGAAAATAAACAATATCGCCTTCGGTTGCATCATCGCGTCTGGCACGGAAGAAGTGATTGAAGCCTACTTCGAATAGTGTGGCGGTCGATGCATAGGTGGAAATATGTCCGCCTATGCCGCTGGCCGTCCGATTGGCCCGAACCACCATCGCCATCGCGTTCCACCTGAGTATGCTCTTAATGCGCCGTTCTATTTCCCGGCTGCCCGGATAAACTGGCTGCCGGTCGGCGGGAATAGTATTGATGTACGGTGTGTTCGCGGTGAAGTGGATGTGCACGCCATGCTGTTGTGCCCTGAGTTGAAGATTGCGGAGCAGTTCGCGCACACGCTTGGGACCCTCGTTTTGATAAACATAATCGAGCGAATCCAGCCACTCCCTGTTCTCGTATTCGATTTCCCTGAGGATCTCAGACCTGTCTGATGGCACCATATGTTCACCTTTCCCAGTGAATTATCAAGGCTTTTCTCCGGCGGGTCCTCCCGGTCGGACAACTAAAGCCGTGACCCGGCCGGAGTTCAACAAAAAAAACGAGTCGCGACTATAAAATAGACCCGCAATTACCACAGTTGTGTCGAGACAATAGATAGTAACAGTTCCGGCAATCCAGTGTTCCGCTTCGTTATTGCTACCCCGATGGAAATTGCCGTAATAGATTGTCAGAACGAAGATGCCCGTCCGTAGATGTGGGTAATCAGCTTCAGCTGTTCAATGATATCCCCGGACAGCTGATCGTTGCTATATCTCCAGGACCAGTTGCCATTGGCCACCGATGGTCTGTTCATCCGCGCCTCCGTTCCCAGCCCGAGGACATCCTGGAGCGGCAGGATCGCAAGATCCGCGATCGAGACCAATGCAACGCGTATCATCGCCCAATTGACCGTCGCGACCGACGGCTCGAATCCCAGATATCGGAACAACCGTTCACGGGTCTTCGCGTCGGCTTCAGTTTCAAACCATCCGCGTACGGTATTGTTGTCATGAGTCCCGGTATATACGACACAATTCCGGTCATAATTGTGAGGCAGGTATGGGTGGTCCGGTACGTCGGCGCCGAACGCAAATTGCAGAACCTTCATGCCCGGCAAACCGAGAGAATGGACTACCTCCCGCACTTCAGCCGTGATATACCCAAGATCTTCGGCGATTATGGGTAGATTAAAGAAATGGGAACGGAGTGTGGCAAAGAAATCTTCGGTGGGGACCTTTACCCAGCGTCCGTTGATCGCCGTCTTTTCATGGGCCGGGATTTCCCAGTAGGCCACCAGGCCCCGGAAGTGATCAATCCGGGCCAAATCATACAGCGCCAGAGTTCGTTCCATCCGCTTGACCCACCAGGCGTAACGACGGTCCTTCAGGGCATCCCAATTGTAAACCGGATTTCCCCAAAGTTGACCGGTCTCGCTGAAGTAATCGGGGGGAACGCCGGCCACGACCGAAGGCTTCTTGTCGCTATCCAGTTTGTAAATGTGACTATGGCTCCACACGTCGGCACTGTCGTAATTCACGTATATCGGGATGTCGCCGATCAGTTGGATGCCGTGATCGGAACAATATTGTTGCAGCATCATCCATTGTTGTGCGCAGACGAATTGCAGGAATTTTTCATAGTCAATCTCCTCCGCCTGTTCACGAACAAAGTCCTCGAGAACGTGCGGTTGTCGGTCGCGATACTCAACCGGCCAGTCACTCCATACCGCGCCATGCAGCTTCCGCTTGAGCGAACCGAACAGGGAGTAATCCTGCAACCAATAAGCGTTCTTATCGCAGAATATTCGATATTCCGCCTTATCATCGGCGCGCTTGAAGCTGTCAAAAGCGACTCTGAAAATCTTCCCTTTGTACGCTTTCACCCGGTCATAATCGACATGATCTTTGGGGAGGTTCGGGATTGGATAGATGTCCGTCTTCTGTAAATAACCCTGCTGAACCAGCAGTTCAGGACTGATAAAAAGTGGATTCAAGGCAAAGGCGGACGGACTGCTGTACGGGGAATTCCCCAGCGCCGCGTCGGTTGGATTCAGCGGAAGCACCTGCCAGAAACTCTGATTCGTTTGCGCGAGAAAATCGACAAATCGATAAGCCGCCGGTCCAAAATCGCCGATCCCGTAGGCCGAAGGTAACGATGTGATATGAAGAAGAATTCCGCTTCCGCGCCGGTTCATACTACTTCCCTGTTCAGTCTGTCAGGGTGACTCCGATCCCGACAGTATTCCTTATATCATATATCGTCAACCGGTCGTTCAAGTTGAGATGGTGGGCCGATCAAAGCTCAGAATCAGACTTCCCGCTTGAAAACAACGACACTCAGTGGCGGCAACATCAGAGTCAGGGATTGACTGTGTCCGTGCAGAGGGGTCGGCTCAGTTGAGACACCGCCTTTATTCCCCAGACCGCTTCCTTCGTACACCTGGGCATCGCTGTTCAGCACTTCTTTCCAAAAGCCATCGTGCGGCACACCGACCCGGTATTTCTCTCTGGGAACCGGGGTCATGTTACATACGGCCAAAAGGACGTCGTTGGTTGTGGCTCCTCTTCTGAGGTAACTGATCACACTGCTGTCGGAGTCATTGCAGTCGACCCACTGGAAACCTTCCAGTTCGAAATCCCGTTCGAACAAAGTCTTTTCTGTCCGATAAAACGAGTTCAGATCCTGAACCCATCTTTTGAGACCGCTCTGCAACGGAAATTCGAGAAGGTGCCAGTCAAGGCTTCTTTCGTGATACCATTCGTCACCCTGTCCGAACTCAGCGCCCATGAACAGGAGCTTCTTGCCCGGGTGTGTCCACATATAACCCAGCAATAACCTGAGGTTGGCGAACTTCTGCCATCCGTCCCCGGGCATCCGATTTAAAAGCGATCCTTTACCGTGGACAACTTCATCGTGGGAAAGCGGCAGCACGAAGTTTTCGTAAAACGCGTACCAGATGCTGAAAGTAAGTTGATTGTGGTGGAATTTTCTGTGAATCGGTTCTCTTGAAAAATAGTCAAGCGAGTCATGCATCCAGCCCATATTCCATTTGAAACCAAAACCCAACCCGCCAACATAGGTTGGCCGCGAGACCATCGGCCAGGCGGTCGACTCTTCGGCAACCGTATGTACGCCCGGAAACTCACCGTACACAGCCTCATTGAAACGGCGAAGAAAATCGATCGCTTCGATATTCTCCCTCCCACCGAATTTGTTGGGAATCCAGTTGCCGTCGTGCCGGGAATAGTCAAGATAAAGCATCGAAGCGACCGCATCCACCCGCAGGCCATCGACGTGATATCGATCCAGCCAGAAAATCGCACTGCTTAACAGAAAAGACCGGACTTCGTTTCGACCGTAATTGAAGATGTAGCTTTTCCAATCCGGGTGGAATCCTTTCCGTGGATCTTCGTGCTCATAGAGATGGGTCCCATCGAAATACGCCAGCCCGTGTAAATCCGAAGGGAAATGTGACGGCACCCAGTCGAGAATCACTCCAATTCCGTTCTGGTGCAGATGGTCGACGAGATACATGAAATCCTGAGGCGAACCATAGCGGCTCGTTGGGGCGAAATACCCTGAGGTTTGGTAGCCCCAGGAGCCGTAAAAAGGGTGTTCCATGACCGGCAGGAATTGAACATGAGTGAACCCCGTCTCTTTGACGTATGCCGCCAGATCGCGAGCCAGTTCGCGGTAGGTGAGGAACCGATTCTCCTCTTGCGGTGCCCGGCGCCACGAACCAAGGTGAACTTCGTACACGGACATGGGTTCGCGAAGGGAATTGCGCTTTCGCCGATCGGTCATCCACGCCGTATCTTCCCATTCATAATCAAGTTCATGAACAATCGATGCTGTCCGCGGCGACTTTTCCCAGAGAAATGCGAACGGGTCGCCCTTATCGGCCCGATAGCTCTGGTTGTGAGAGTCGATATGATACTTATATCTGGTGCCAGGCTTTAACCCCGGTACAAATCCCTCCCAGATTCCCGAGCCATCCCATCGCGGCGCTAATCTATGCGATACCTGATTCCATTCGTTGAAGTCCCCCATCACCGTAACCAGATATGCATTGGGCGCCCAGACCGAAAACAGCACTCCATCCTCACCATTCACGGTCATCAGATGCGCACCGAGCTTGTCGTAGATGCGAAGATGATTGCCCTCTCGGAACAAGTGGACATCGTAATCCGAAAGCAATGACGGTCCATGAATGACCGAGCCGGCAGTGTTGGTCGCAGGCGCGTGTGAAGTAATCTTTGAATTTATCACATTTCGGTTCTTTTCAATCACCTTCTACTCCTTGAAGAAATCCCTGGTCCGATGGCATTACATTTATAGTCTCGGCAGGATTGCCGCGTAATTAACCGACTGAATTGGTCCGCCCGGTTCTCGAACGTGGTCCGGTGCGATCAGAATAACTGAATCAGTGCCTGATGTAAAGAAGCATCTGTGTCATCGAACTGCTCAAACCAGCCAACCGACCACAGCATCACTCATTCCTCTATTGTCAATATCACTTGGAACAGAAGGACCGGCACGGAGTTCCGATTCACGGCCGAAGGCGACCGAATCCTATTGCTCGCGGCGTGATCTCAGCCGAGAATCATCTTCCCTTAGCTTGCCCGTAATATCTTGAAATTCAGCGACATAGAAAGACAGCGTCGACCGCACGGAGCATATATATGCGTATCCATCTTCATTCGAATGTTGTTGCTGACGAAGATGACGTTGAGCAGCAGGCCATGGCAAAGTGCACCGGCGGTCGATACAATGATAGTTCATCCCCACGCATATCAGATTGATAATGACTCGCAGATTCGCTATACTGTCCTTGCTGTGTTATTCAACGACGCTGACCTGCAGCTCGGGTAACGACAGCACAGATACAACGGTAATGATTTAAGGTGGCATGCGTGAACAAGCTTGAGAACAACAGATACCGACTTCTTCGGACTGTTTCTACCAACCCGCTGAGCCAATCGTGGCTGGGTGAACGAACGAACGACAATATACCCTGCTTCATCAAGACCACTCATACAGACAGCGACGTGCCTCCCGAAGAGCAACGGAACATTTTGCTCAAGTCATTTGCCTGTCAACAGGGTCTCAGGAGCGATCGATTCGTGACTGCCCGCGGAAAATCGATCGAAGCCAACCGGCTATTCATCGAATATCCCTTATTTGACAGCAGCAGATGGACACTGCTTACACCAGACTATCTGATCTCGCAATCTGACACGTTGCTTCCCGAAATATTTCTTCTCATCGACTTTCTTCACTTTCTCGGTTATGCCCACTGTGATCTTAAGCTCGACAACTTCATCGTTGATAATAATGACACACGGCCGCGCCTGCGACTGATTGACATGGACTTTCTGTGCAGCATCGGTTCCTCCCCGAAAGCCCGGATTATCGGCAGCCCTGATCACATCGCTCCCGAGATCTTCAACAATGAGCTTATATTGGCTCGTTCCGACAACTACTCGCTTGGCGTGATGCTCAAAAAGGCGTTGAACGGAGCCGGCCGCTCAATTTCGGAAGAATCCCGAATCAGACTAAATGGTCTCGTCGAATCACTTACCGCTTCTGACGCGATGCACCGCCCACGGGTACTGATAGATGCCCTGCTTAAGCACCAGCTTATCGACCAATCGAAGCTGGCTGAGTTTCAACGCGAATTGGTAGCCTTGGTGCTGATCAATCGGTATCGCGAGGCCGGCGCCCGTCAGATGCGCGAGCCGGGCATAAGAAAAACGTTGTGGGACAGCTGTAAGCTTCTCGGGCTGATGCCGGAGCTTACCGATCGTCTGCAGGGAGTCTATAATGTCTCCAAGAAAGGATTCCTAAAGCTTCTCACCCGTGTCATTCGCGAAAGCCAGATCGAGCGGCTTGGTGAATACTGGCATATTTCACCCTCCAATGAATTGCTGATAGAGCTCTATAATGCTTGTGCTGAAATTTCCGACGGCCGACCAGTTATTCCTTCTGCAGAGAGTATTTCCACCCCGGCAATGGCCAGGGAGATTATACGGAACGCCCGGGGCTTTTACGAGCGCGATGAATTACAGGTGTTCTTCCTGATAAATCAGGCGGTTGCAGCCGCGTGCAGACAGCGGACCGATTTGCTTTCGTACAGCGAATTTGAAACTCTGCTTCAAGAATCCGCCGCGGCCGCGGTACAGATGACTCAGAACCATGAATCCATACGCCTGCTCGAAGAAGTGGTCGCGTCACAGCAACGTAGAGGAGAGCTCAATCCCGAGGTCGTCTTCTGGCTGGCGCGCCGTTCTCACGGCGAGGCACCTATGGAGAGGATTAAACAGATCATCGCTGTCGGGATTGAAGCGGCTACGCGGACGGGACAAAGTGATTGGGCGCTCATGTTAAAGTGCATACAGGCATCTGCCCTGTGCTTGAACGGCAGACTGGACGACGCTGATGCGCTGATGAAATCCGTATCACAAGAAGCCGAGTCAATCGGTTCGCCCAAGCTCAATGCTCTCGTCTCGCACGTGCACGGCTATGCCGCTTACCTTCGAGGTAGATATGCCGACGCCGAGCGATTTTATCGTACCAGCTTCGAGACTGCCGAAGCCGGCAATCTCGCCAGTGAGGCACTACGGGCCGTTATGGGCATCTCCTGGACCCTCCGGGCAAGATACAGGTTGACTGATGCAATCAAGATGGGCAAAGTAGCGCTCGGAATGGACTCCATCAATAAAGAGGATCGCTGGAGAGTGCGTGAACTTTCCGGCAATTTGGCCACCAGTTTTATCAGACTTGCCGATTACAGAAAGGCAGAGTACTGGTTGAACAAATGGTGGTCAAACGATGCACCAGGACTTAACAGAGCCACCTTCAGTAAACTTTACCACACGCTGATGTTCATGGAGACAACCCGGGGAAACCTCGATCAGGCAAAGGAAGCGGCCGCTCTGACTCTGGAATTCGTTGGCAACGGCCTTTCGGCGCTGGACGAAGGCAAAACGTACACTTCTCTGGCTGAAATTGCGTTTTTCCAGGGCGATGCGATGCACCTGCAGGAGTACCTCGAAAAGTCACGGCAGATCTTCCGGCAAATGAACAACCTTGGCAGTATCGAAGAACTGGAGTTGATACGCGCTTTGAACGTGCGTTATAATACTCATGCAACTTCTCCTGATCTTTTCCCTATCGTAAAGAACCTGGTAAAATACGGCTCGCTTTGGGACGCCGGCTACGGACTGTTCTACCTGATTCTCGACAACCAGGGTCAGCATGCAAAAAGGGTGATTGACGAACAGCAGGAAATTCGTGAGTTGCTGGATCGAGGCGAAATGCCGGTGTTTTCCGCAGTCAAGGTGCTCTTGCCCCTGCTGGAATCTGAGACACCTGTCGAATCGGTCCTCGGCGCGCTTAAGTCCGCCTACCGGATAATGTCCGATGCCGGGCAGCTTTTTTCAGCCTCAGTTGTGTGTCGAAGGATTGCAGACGAATACCAAAAGACCGGGCGTGAGAAACTGTCGCTGAAATTCCTTCAGCAGGCCAGACGACATGCCCATCAATTGAAAAACGAGTCGATGAGCTCCCGATATCAGGCCGCCATTATGGAGATACAGGGAAGAAACTCAGATCGGTCCCGTATGGTCTCCTCACTGCACAGCATATCGCAAATCCTGAGGCATATCGATGACTATTCCCGGTCGCTGGAGCAGATCGTCCGATTTGCCGTTGAACAGACCGGCGCCGAACGGGGAGTTTTGCTGGAAAAGCGCCGCCAGTCCGAGGAACTTCGCGTGAAAGCGTACGTCAACTGCGATGACGACAGCCTGCGCGATATCACCGATATCAGCATGCGGGTTCCGCAGCAGGTTGCCCACCAGGCTGCGCCGCTCATTCTTGATAACGCCGTGACTGACAAGCGAACAAAGGATTACCGCAGCATAATCCTGCACAACATTCTGTCGGTGATCTGCATTCCGATCGAACAGGACGGCAATATCCTCGGGGTTCTGTACCTCGACCATCACACGATTCCTGCCCTTTTCGACGAAGACGATATTGTGTATATCAAATCAATCGCGAATTTCATAGCGGTGATGCTTTCGGCTATCGGCAGTTATCGTGATATCGGGGTCATGAATAAGCAGTTGGTTGAGGAAATCAACGGCCGCATCGGCGCCCGGAGATTCGTCACCGAGGACCCGGGGCTTCAGCGGCTGTTTGCCAAACTGCCCGAGATTGCTCCACTGAGTATGCCGGTACTGATATATGGCGAAAGCGGCACAGGTAAAGAAATCGTGTGCGAGCTGCTTCACAAACTGAGTCCACGAAAGCAAAAGCCGTTAATCAAGATGAACTGCGCCGCGCTCCCCGAGAGCATGATTGAAAGCGAGCTGTTCGGTATTGCTCCCAATTCCGCCACCGGAGTCGCCGCTCGCGAAGGTAAGTTCTCGGCTGCTGACGGCGGAACGCTGTTCCTTGATGAAATCGGTGATATGCCGTTGACGGCGCAGGCAAAAATTCTGCGGGCTGTGGAATATCAGGAATTTGAACGGGTCGGAAGCAATAAACTGCTTAAGACCGACATCCGCTTCATCTACGCCACCAACAAGGATCTCGCAAAGATGGTTGCACAGGGGACATTCCGATCAGATCTGTATCATCGCATTAGCGGATATACATTCGAGATTGCACCCCTGCGCGAGCGACCCGGTGATATCCTGCCGCTGGTTGAGCATTTTGTTGGTCTCTTTTCCAAAGGGCATCGCCCGCCGGTTTTCAGCCACGAAGCGCGACGCGCATTACTTTCCTATGAATGGCCCGGAAATGTCCGGGAGCTTCGCAATGTAATCGAACGTTTCTGCATGCTTCAGGGCGGTGAGACTATTGAATCGCATCATCTGCCTGATCCCATTCGGACATCGGCATCCAACCCGAATCAACACAAAAAGGTTCAAGAGCAGTCTGAAAAAGTCATGATTAGCGAGTCGCTGGCCAAATGTGATTGGAATGTAAAACGGACTGCCGAAAGCCTAAATCTGCCGTATTCGACCCTTCAAAATAAAATCAAGAAATTCAATCTGAAGCGACCGTCCGACCCCTCAAGAATATCCGGGTCACCACATAAGTAACCAAACTTGACCCCGGCTAACGCTCTGCCTCACAACACAGTGTCTATCGAATCACACCTGTAACCATTCTTAAGTGGTTAACGGCGTCCTCCTTGCCGATGCGAATCCTCGCCTAACTCACCATCCAATATATGCTTCGCTGGACCGGCGCGTCCGCCGACAGCCCGGCCCTCCGCTTGATATGCCTCCCTGTGCTGGCCGCACAAACATGAGTGGAGGTATTCATGCTAAGGGAACGGTTACCCAGGAGAATCATCCTGTTGGGGTTGATTCTGCTCGCACTTCAGTCTGCCCTAACAGGTTTTTTGCCCACGGCGGCGATTGCCGACGGAGGCGGGGTCGATCCGCCTCAACCTGACACAACTGGCATACTGAAATCGGTGATAATCGATACAACCGGAAGCAGTGGCCCTGCTTTCATAACAGTGGACGAGTTCTCACTGCTGGATCTGGTCATCTTGGTGACCCAGGCGATGCGGTAGAACCCAATTAAACCAAGGAGGCGGGGCGTTGCTGAACGCCCCGGAAAAAAGGGATGAACAAACTAAGCAAGATTCTGACACTTATCAACCTGTTCGCCAACCGACCGATGGTGTCCATGAAAACGATCGAACGGGTCTGTGATATTCCTGAGCGAACTGCGTATCGGTACATAAACGATATATCCGACGCCAACTTTCCGGTTGTCTATGACAAGCGGTTGAGAGCATATCGTCTGTACCAGCGTAATAAGAACTCTGGAGCGCATTTCGGCCCGGACGAGGTGGTAATGCTGATCGCCGGTCTGGAGCTTTTGTCGAACGGCCTTCACAGCGGATACCGGGACGATGTCAGTGTCCTCGTGGCAAAACTCCTTTCTTGCCAGGAACACCCGCTGGAGGAGATCCTTGACACCTGCGTCGTACAGATAAAGAGTGTGACCAGGGTCAATGATTTCTCGGAAATTGTATCATCGATGTTCATCAACCTGGCTATCATGGACGGCCGGCGGGTGAAACTTACATGCAAGGGTACAAGAGGGAGGACAAAAGTGACAATTCTCGATCAGCTCTCGCTCAATTTTAAAAATCGCTGGCGCTTGATTGGAACAAACAACGATGGTCGGATTGAAATCCCCCTGGACCAAATTGAAAAAGTGACAATCATTCGCTGATGTTGTCGGGGGCCGCTATTCGCCGTATCTGTTCCAGCTTTGAACGGTCAGCGTCTCGATCGGGATGCGGCACAAAGACTCGGCCAGTCTCTGGGCGAGCTGCAAATTCGTAATAAGCGGAACTTTGAAGTCAACCGCCGTCCTTCGTATGAGATAGTCGTTGGTCAACTCCTCTTTGCGGTTGTCTTTGGGAATATTAATGACGAGATCGATCTTCCCCTGCTTAATCAAATCGGTTGCGCGAGGCTCACCGTCTTCGAGCGGCCATTTGACCACGGTCACGTCGAAACCATGTTGCCGCATGAAATGGGCCGTTCCCAGGGTTGCGTAGAACTGGACTCCGAGTGTCTTTAGGCCATGGGCGTTTTCCAGAAACGCGGCTTTACTTTCGATCGGCCCCGAAGACAACAGGACCGAACGAATCGGAAAGCGGAATCCGACAGCGATAAGCGCCTTGAGGAACGCCTCATCAAAATCCCAGCCCAGACAGGCGACCTCGCCGGTTGAGGCCATCTCCACGCCCAGGGTCGGATCGGCCCCTTCCAGGCGGGAAAATGAAAATTCCGGCGCTTTCACGCCGACGTAATCGAGCTCCAGAAACGATCGGCCGGTGTCCTGCACGGGGCGCCCCATAATCACCCGGGTGGCCGCGTCGATAAAATTCGTTTTGAGAACTTTGGACACAAAGGGAAAACTGCGTGAAGCCCGCAGGTTGCACTCTATCACCATTACCTGATTCTGGCGGGCAAGAAACTGGATATTGAACGGACCATTAATTGACAGTGAGTTCGCCACCTGCGTGCATATTTTTCGGATACGCCGCATGGTCTCCAGATACGTTCGTTGCGGCGGGAGTACCAGAGTGGCGTCACCGGAATGCACCCCGGCGTTCTCGACGTGCTCCGAGACCGCCCACATCACCAGTTCGCCGTCCCGCGCAACCGCATCGACATCGATTTCCTTTGCGTTTTCGATGAATTTGCTGATGACCACCGGATGTTCCGGCGAAACTTGGACGGCCTTGCTTAGGTATGCGGTCAGCTCTTCGGCGTTGCCGGCTACCGCCATCGCCGCTCCCGAAAGCACATAGGAAGGTCGAATAATCACCGGGTATCCGACCTTGTCGGCGAATTGATGTGTCTCTTCCAGCGAACTGACTTCCCGCCACTCCGGCTGCGGCAGATCGAGCTTTTCCATGAGGCTGGAGAATTTGTGACGATCCTCGGCCCGATCGATATTTCGTGACGAAGTACCGAGCACACGCATGCCCGCTTCGGTGCACCTGAGCGCCAGACTGTTTGGTATCTGGCCACCCATAGACAATATCATGCCTATTGGCTGCTCCAGGTGATATATGTCGGACACGGTTTCAAACGACAGCTCGTCAAAATAAAGCCGATCACACTCGTCATAATCGGTGCTGACCGTCTCCGGATTATAATTCACCATAAGCGTGCGGTACCCCAGTTGCCGCAGGGTACGAACTGCGTTCACGCAGCACCAATCGAATTCGACGGAGCTTCCGATACGGTACGCCCCCGGCCCGAGGATCATGACTCCACCCTCCTGGCCGAAAGTCACGTCATCTTCGGAACCGTTGTAGGTTAGGTACAGGTAGTTGGTGACAGCCGGATATTCCGCGGCCAGAGTATCGATTTGCTTGATGAAGGGCCTGAGGCCGATTGATTGCCTCAATACGGTGATTTTGTCCTCATGCGTCCCGACAGCCCGCGCTATCTGCTGGTCGGAGAAGCCGAACCGTTTGGCCTTCAGCATCAACTGTTTGTCTAGACCGTGTATCCCGGATCGACGCAGCTCACTGTCGACTTCAACTATGTGGGCGATTTTGTCGATAAACCAACCGTCAATGTGCGTGATATTATGAATTTCCCGAGTGGAAAGACCTGCTTTGATCGCCTCGGCGACCGCAAAGATCCTTCTTTCAGTCGGCTCTTCGAGCGATTTGGACAAATCCTCAAATGTAATATTGGGATTCTCGACGAGCCCCGATGCCCCGGTTTGTAACATGCGAAGCGCCTTCTGCAACGCTTCCTCGAATTTCCGTCCAATCGCCATCACCTCGCCGACTGATTTCATGGCCGAACCGATCCGAGTCGACACGCCGTGGAATTTATTTAGGTCCCACCGCGGTGCCTTCACTACTACATAATCCAGTGCCGGTTCGAAACAGGCCATCGTGACCTGGGTAACTGAGTTTCGTATCTCGGCCAGAGATTTTCCCAACGCCAATTTGGCGGCAACGAACGCCAGCGGGTAACCAGTCGCCTTTGAAGCCAGTGCGGAACTCCGCGACAACCTGGCGTTGACTTCGATCACGCGATAATCCCGACTGGTCGGCGACAGCGCGTACTGGATATTACACTCTCCGACTATGCCCAGATGCCGAATCACCCGGATCGCCACATTTCGAAGCATCTGATATTCATCGTTATTCAGTGTCTGGCTGGGAGCAACAACGATACTCTCTCCCGTATGTATTCCCATCGGGTCGAGGTTTTCCATATTGCAAACCGTGACGCAGGTGTCAAACCGGTCCCTGACAACTTCGTATTCTATCTCTTTCCATCCCTCCAGATACTCTTCGACCAGGAGCTGGCGAGTATGGGCGAACGCCCGCTGTGCCCGCATACGCAGGTGATCTTCATCACGGCAGATGCCTGATCCGAGGCCGCCCAGCGCAAACGCCACGCGGGCCATGCACGGATAGCCGATCTTTTTTCCCGCCTTCACCGCTTCTTCGACCGATACCGTCGAAATACTGCGGGGAGATTTCACTCCAATCTGATTCAACCTGGTGATGAATCTCTCCCGATCTTCGGTATCGATAACCGACTCAATCGGCGCGCCGAGTATCTTAACGCCATATTTGTCGAGTACGCCGGTCTGGTACAGCTCGACTCCGCAGTTGAGGGCGGTTTGTCCGCCAAATCCCAACAGGATGGCATCCGGCCGCTCCTCGGCGATTACCTGTTCCACGAAACGCGGCGTGACCGGCACGAAATAGATCTCGTCGGCGAGATGTTCCGAAGTCTGGATTGTCGCGACATTTGGATTGATGAGGACGGTTCGAATGCCTTCTTCTTGAAGCGCCTTGATCGCCTGACTGCCGGAATAATCGAATTCGCCCGCTTCACCGATCTTGAGCGCGGAGCTCCCAAGTACCAGTACCGTTCCCGGCAGGGTTCGATCGACAAAGTCGTGTTTACTCACTGAGCATCCTCTCTACAAATCCATCAAAAATATAGCCGGTATCCTCGGGCCCCGGGTTGGCTTCGGGATGGAACTGCACGCTGAAAAACGGCTTACTGATATGATGGATCCCTTCGACCGTCCCGTCGTTTACATTCGTGAACCAGACCGACCAATCGTGCGGCAGACTGTCTTTTCTAACGACATATCCATGATTCTGAGATGTTATCACGCAGCGACCCGGTTTTGCCTTGGCGTGACCGGAGGTGCCGTTGTGTTCCAGGCAGGGCTGATTATGGCTCCGGTGCCCAAACTTCAGCTTGTAGGTGTCCGCGCCGGCTGACAAGGCCAGCAACTGGTGGCCAAGGCAAATCCCCAGTATCGGTTTTCCGACAGCCAGCGCTCTTTCGATATTTTTCACCGTGGAGCCGTACATTCTCGGATCCCCCGGTCCGTTGGATATCAATAAGCCGTCGAAGTCGAGATTAAGGAAATAGTGGTTATAAGGCACCCGGATTACATCGATGCCGCGTTGAAGCAGACTTCGGGGGATGCTTGCTTTTGCGCCACAATCCAGCATCACAACCGTCAGTTGTTTTCCACGCGAACTTTCAGCACCTTTGAGCTTCGTTATTTCCCCTGGAGAGACCGAGGCCGCGAGGTCGATGGCGTTCGGATCAAAGAACTCGGTTACCTCTCCTGCCGATTCGATCTTGCCGAGCATCGAACCGCGCTCCCGAAGTATCTTGGTAAGCGCTCGGGTGTCAATTCCGGCCAAGCCGGGAATTCGCTCCTGCTCAAGCCACTGATCGAGGGTCTTGTCAGCCGAGTAATGGCTGTGGCGGGCGGCATACTCCGAAACTATCAGCCCCGACGCTTGTATTTGATCGGATTCAAAACCGAGCGGCAAACCGAATTCGTCCCGGGCGAACTTCGGGACGCCATAGTTTCCAATAAGCGGGTATGTGAGAGTAAGGATTTGGCCTTTATATGAAGGGTCGGTCAGTGATTCAGGGTATCCCACCATTCCGGTGTTGAAGACCACTTCGCCCGCGGTAGCTCTGCGAAAACCGAATCCTTCCCCCTCAAATATTGTGCCGTCCTCGAGAATGAGCCGTGCCGTGCCCAGCGCAGCCATCACTCACACCACCTGTGGCCCGGGCATGCGACGTACTGTTGAGTTTGTGTCCTATCTCCTGCGAACACGCACAGACCTTCCTGTCTTTTGCACCGTGTACTGATATGTCTCTCACGGGACCGAGAATCTCCGGCCAAGCAGGTAATGCAGACCTTGACGAGATTGAGGCATAATACGCGTACGGCCGGACAAGTCAACCTGTTTTTTTGGATAGAATTGGTCGCTTTTAAACCGGGTCTGTTGGGCCAAAGGTCAGCGAAGTCGAAAGGGCGGTTAAAGACGGTAACATATTGATTTTCAATGCCATTGACCATGAATCGCGGGCCGGCTCATACCCGGCCGACCCGTGGCAGGGGACTAACTGACTTCCTCTTCCGAAGCGGCCAGAGAGCCAGAGCCAGCGCCATGAGTGCATCGCAAGTAGAATTTTCATCCCACCGGGCCCTGCGCAATTCGTCTTCGAGCGACCATACTCTGCCCGGACCGTCAGGAAGCTCCCATCTGCCGTATGAGATTAAATCCCGCGCATGATACAATTCGAGATTGGTCAAAAGTTCTGCCTTTGTCGATGGTGTGAAGAGAACCGAGGTTGGCCGGTACTGTCTCAGTTGGTCTACCACGACATCGCCGAGTCCGGTCGCGTCGATCACCAGTTCGCCCGGATACCGCTCCTGGCGAAAGCTGACGCGTTCGATAATGATATTCCAGTCGAACAGGCGGAATCGCTCCAGCGCGATAATGCGCACCCGGCCGTTCTCTACAGCGACAGTTATCCCAACCGTGGCCGTCTTCTTGCGCGCAAGATCCCACCCGGATATGAACGATACCTCGCCGGGTGCATCAGCGTCCGGGTATGAGACTGTATTCTGGAGCGCCCGGTCAACGTACTCTCCCTTGAGAATCTCTCCACCGCTGTCAACGAACTGTCCCATGATATTCTGCTGGATGCGTCGCTCCGAAAAGGTGTCGAAACGTGCTTGAATCGCCGCTTGCGAGATAAACCCATTATCCCGACTGTCCCCGGATTGAATATAGCCCGGCCGGAAGCCTTCGCTGATTTCACGTGATCGCAGGTAGAACCAATTCCGCCCGTTGGGTGTCGACACCAGATCAAGCATCCCTTCCCGGTCTGCCAGGCGCATCTTGATTACTTCTTCGACCACGTAGTCCGGGTCGCTCTCAAACGCAACTTCGTCGAAAATGAAATAGTCATAGTCATTGCCTAAGAGGTACTCCCCCTTATTTTGTGTCGAACGGGCTTCGATAACAGCGCCGTTGGATAAGACCAGTCTCGGATAGGGCGAGCGGGTAAGAGTCAGAATTAAGGGCTCCAAAATAGCCGATTCACGCGTCAACCGCACCGCCACATCGAATATGATGTTGGCCTGGTCTTGCGTTATCGAAGCGCTCACGATGCGATACTTCCTTGTGCGGTCGTACCGGGTGTCACGCACACGGAATACCGCACGATAAAGAGCTTTGACGGCGCTCACATAAGATTTTCCCCAGCGATTGCCGGTGACGAGGAGATTTTCATGGCCAATAGAGTTCCTGAGCCATTGTTGCTGGCCTGCGTGCAATTCGACTCCAAGAACCTGTTGCCCGAAGCAAACCGGATCTCTGAGACATCGGCGCCAATCAACCTTTACTTTCTCCTTCACGAAATCAGCTGTCGTGCTTTCTCACGGGCCGTGGATTCATCGATCAGACCGGCTTCGAACATGCGCAACAGATTGTCGACTTCCCGGGTTTTGATCCCCGATGCGTCCCCCGCCTGGTACGTGTAGGTATTGTCGAACACGAACCGACAGACAGCCGGGATTCCCGCAAGAGCCAATTCAATATTCCCGATCCACTCCAGAAATGAAGACACCTCGGCCTGGACCGACCGAACCTGTCGCATGACCAGGTCGAACTTGAATGATGACCAGGTCGAAGTCGCGCCATAGGAATATCCGAGCATGAAAGGCGCCAGATTGGTCCCCGCGCAGATCTCCTCTATCATTGCTCGGTGATTCATAAACCAGCTATTGGTGACCGCGCGCACGTTTTCGGGGCCGATATGGTCAATGGCCACGTTATCCCAGGTCACCGGGTTCTCATCGATACGACAGGACTTGATCATGGAGACGGTGGAATCAAAGTAGCTGTTAATCCGCTCGATGTAAGCCTTATCCGATTCGCCGGAGACTCTTTCCGGCGGCGTGACTTTCACGTGGAGCCGATGATAACCGGCGTTGTGGCTGGTCCGGCGCATGTCGTCGACCAATTGCTGCTGGATGTGGGCAACAAAGGGGATTGTCTGCAAGACGGAGGCGCCCATTGGCCTTGCCGAATCTGCGTTGAGCGTAAGATGATAAAAGTCCGGACTATCAAGGGACAAAAGCCTGTCTCCGTCTTCCAAATAGAGTCGGTTTTTGCCCTCCGAGACATCGACAACTATCGACGCCGAGTCAATTGGCTGAAAACCTTCAATCGCGGAGCCATCCTTTCTGACTGTCAGGAAGCCTGCGAAAACCCCGTCACGGTACATGGAATGAAAGAGTTCCGTTAGAAATGTTATCAAACTTCTCGAGCGTTTTTGACCGCCCGAGCCAAGTCTCGATGAAAGATCCTCCAGTCTTTGAAGCGCCGTTTGTTCAATCGCCGAGGATGGACTCTCCAGATGAAAACTACCGGGAGCGGCACTCATACGCACCCAGGTCGCGATGCAGGCTTGAACAACTGGAATTTCGGAAGATAAAAATCGGTACAGATTGATTTTACCACGTGCGGAGACGATTCCGGCCTGCAGTTGACTCGTTTGGCGAAATACCTTCCGTCTTGAATTTCCAGACTCCCGGTTGCCCATCAGTACCGACGTTGGTTTAGTGAGTGTCTCGCTGACAGAAATCGACTCTTCTTTCCTTCCGGCGAACAGTTTCATGGCGCTTCCTTTTTTGAAGGAATCGGCCTTATCCGAACACCACAGTTTCTGTACTGGTTGCGTATTGCCCGTCTGGCCATATAATCCTTGATTGACCCTTTCGGTCGGCGATCGGCAACTAAACACAAATTGCCCCCTTTACCGAATTCCGCATGCTGTCAACCAGATATATGCAATACATTGCGGTCGGAGTGTAAATTGCCGTTGAGGAAACCTCGTATCCCTATGAAATTCAATAGGCTTAAATTGATTGTATCCCTCTCGAATACAGGCATAACAATTGCTTCCTAAGTGGCTGGCGCTTAACATCATTTGTAGTACAGGAGAAATCATGAGAAAAACTCTAATTCTGTCCGTAGCAGTAATGCTTTTGGCGGTTCCGGCGTTCGGGTTCAGCTACACTTACTATGACTTTGGTCAGGCCAATGTCTTTGACCACAATAACAACTGGGCCCCAATCGACTATCCATACGGCATCGGTCATCAACCTTCACCGGGCACATACAATCCCGGAGGTGAAGCTTTTGACCTTGAAGGTTTGAATGTGGCGGTTGACCAGGATTTTGTGTACGTATCTCTCACCAACTCGTTTGGGTACTCCAAAGAGGGTTTCCGGTTGGGAGACCTGTTCATTGGAGTAAATGGCGGCAACAAATATCAATACGCGGTTGATCTGACTGCCGGTGGCGGCAACAACGGTCTGTATAGTGTGTCCAGTTGGAATTACATTCAACAGGATCCGCACAGCTACTACAGCAATTCCACTATACGAAACGCGGCCGGTGCCCACGAAATGAACCAGGGGAGTCTACTGGGTTCGGTTAATTCGATGATGACTTTCGCCCCTTCGCTGGAGACGAATTTCATGTCACCCGGCAACGGCGACACCTATGTCTGGGAGTTGAAATTCGATCGTGCTCTTCTGGGAGACTTCTCCAGCCTCTCCTTCCACGTGAATGTCGGTTGTGGTAATGACCTGATGGAAGAGAATTTCACGACTCCTGTGCCGGAACCCGGCACGATGATTTTATTCGGACTTGGGCTTCTGGGTAGTGGATTGATCTCTAAGCGCAGAAAATAGTCCTCATATCGAGATTTCTCCGTACGAACCCGCCTCAGAGGCGGGTTTTTTTATTCTCCGGAGCACCCGAAACCGATAGGAAATAGAAAAATTTGCCTTGTCCGCCGATTTGGAATCGTCTATATTCGCCTAAGTGTATACAAGACATCATCAAAATCCGATACAATTATCATGAGAAATACCTCTGGCTCGATGATTCTATCGGCGTTGACCATCATGGCCCTGTTGGGGTCGTGCTCGGACAACCCCGCCCTCCGCTCTCGGTATGAAGCTGAAAAACAGTTTGATCAAGCCGAGCGCGCTCTTAAGACTGTCATGGCGCTTAAGCAGAATGTTACGCCGGCCGCGCTTTCGCAGGCCGAGGACAAGTACAAGTCCCTGCTGCAATATTGCATCGGTTCCCTAAAAGCGACCGACAGCATGCGCTATCCGGTCGAATACAATGAGATTACCTTTCTGGCTTATCAGACCTCAAACCGGCTGGGACAATTGTACTATGCCGGCGGTCAGACTGATAGCTGTATCGCACTGTTTGATCGAGTGCTTAAGACGCTGAATCTCTCCAGCACGCAGTTGGCAAATACTTATATCAACCTGGGACAGACACTTCAGGCCTCCGGTCAGTGGGACTCGGCATTGTCCGTCTATGATATTGCGTTGGAGAGGTTCTATCCACCGGTTGATAAGGCGGGTGAAATCATTTTCCCGGTTTTCAATCTCCCGACTCACATATACCGGGTATTGAACTACGTACGCGACAGCGCCGACGCACGCTATCAGTTCAATCGGGCTGAGAATTACTATCGCAATCTCCTGACTGATTTCCCCGGCTCCAAGGTTGCTGTGGCCAGTCATTCAAACCTTGCCCGGATGTACGATGACGCGGGACTGTGGCAAAGGGAGATCGCCGAACTCAACGCGATCGGCGACCCAACGCTGCCGAGCTATCTCACGATCCTTATCAAGAAGGCCGATTTGTATGGCGGACAGCTGGGCATATTCGATTCAGCTCTGGCGCTCTATAATGAAACCCTTGACCGCATTCAGCCGAAGGATTCAGCAATGAAACCGGAGGTGCAGTTCAAAATCGCCATGTTGCGTATGGATCAGAAACAGTATGGCACGGCCCGGTCGCTTATCGAGCAAATCAAGAAGAGCTATCCCGCCTACTATGCCGCTACCCCGGCGGTTCAATATACTTTCGCTCGGGCCTACGAACTGGAAGGGAAATGGAACCTCGCTCAGACTGAATACAACCTGCTCATTGAGAAATACCGTTATTCCGATGAAGCGATGCAGACGTATTTGTACCTGGTGAAGTATTATCGCGACCTTGGACGGAACGCGGAGGCGGACAAGTGGTTTGCCGATGCCGAGAAGTATTTCGATGAATTTGCCGCCGGCTCGGTTGGCCGCGTCGATGAAGCGCGGGCGCTCTTGTACAAGGCGGATCTGTACCGCCTGAACCAGAACTGGCAGAAGACAGCCGATATGCTCCAATCGGTGTTCGTAAAATTCCCGCAAACTGATCAGGGCCTCACGGCCCTGGCCGGCGCCAGCGACATTTATAGAACCCAACTTAACAACCCCGCAAAAGCCGATTCCCTGATGTCAGTCCTTCAGTCCTCCCTCGCCAAAATCGGACAGGATTCGACAAAAGAGGATCTTTTCAAACAATAGAGGGTACAATATAAAGCGCATATATTTAACGAGGATGGAGGAAGAATGAAACGAGTTCGGACGACTCTTATGCTGATGGTCCTGTTATCGGTGGTAATCCTGCCCGCAGTGGCACTTGCCCAGGTAGACAATTTCGGCAAGATCGACACCGTATACGCGGAAGTCGCCAAGATAAACGATAACAACTGGACGATCACCATTAACTATAGCAATGACGAACGAGTGGCCGGTCTGTCGGTACCTCTTCGCATGACCGCCGGCATGAACCGGATAGTGGCCGATTCCGCTATTTACACGGGCGGGAGAGCCGAGACATTTGATTACAAGGGAATGCGTGCGGATACTGCGATCCAGTGCGTGACTCTTGGCATGGTGGCCAATCTCGGACCGACCCACAAAGTACTTGATGTGGGCAACGGCCGGCTTGTCACAATTTTCGTGTCATCGCTGGATAAAAAGGCGATTGAGAAGCTCGATGTCGATACTACGACTACCACTCCGAACAATTCGCTTATGATTATTGCCGATCGCGTGCAGGGCGGCAACGTACCGGATACGCTTCCGCTGACCGAGAGAAAAATTCTTGAGATTCGTCCGGCTTTTGTGGTAAAGCACGTAGAGTAGAATCGCAAATCAAGATAAGCGCAGAAAGACCCGATCGATGATCGGGTTTTTTTGTGCCGATCCCGGACCTGCCGCCGCTTCTCAAACAATGTCTTCCTGGTCATCCGGCTTGTACTTCAATTGCACCGTCACTCGCGATTCTTCCTTCAGCACGATAAACTCGGCCAACCGCTTCAGTTGATCATCAGGAAGCAGCTTCTTTGCGTAAACGTCCTTCATAAGGCTGGTCGCATCCACGACGAAATACTCGTCGAGTTGCAGTTGCCTGGCGAGCGCATTCAAATCCGCAAACGCCCGATCATCCTCGGTCCGAGTGATGAATTTCTCTTTAGGGCTTACTTTGACCGACACTTTACCCATATCGGCTTCAAGAACCGAAAGATTGCCTTCCTTTGCGATCTCGACAAGCTCGGCTTTCATCGAGTCGAGTTCACTCTTTATCGCCCTGTTTTCAAGGGTCTTCTGGACATATCGATTGGCCAGATCCTTGAGTTGTGCCGCTGTCGCCGGAGCTCCCGTCTTCTCCTCCTCATCAAGGAGCTTTCGGTGTTTTTTCGCGGGACAGACGCCAAAATAGTCGCAGTAACTGCAATGAGTACCCTCCTGAGCAGGAAAATCGTTTAACCGGGTCGCCCGCATGGTCGCGTGTACCGATTGACGCAGTTCTTCAGTGAGGTTCGCCAACTCCTCGTCATTCATCTGATACGACACGACTTCGTCTTTGCGAAGATAGTATTGCGCCAGCGTGATCTGGGAAAACTGCGGATAATTCTGTTTCACCGCCAGCTGGTACAATCCCATTTGCCCGAGAAATTTCGGATCCTGCGGACGAGCCAGCGTCTGCCCGGTCTTGTAATCGCAAATCTCTATCTCGCCGGTTTCTTTTCGCCACAGGCGGTCGATATAACACCGAAATTTGAACGGCGTGTTTTGAAGAGTACACGTCAAATACAGCTCAGCACCCAGCAATGTCCCCTGCTTGAAAGGCTTGTATTTTTCATAGTGCCGGATCAGCATCTCTTCACCGATTCGGATGTAGTCATCGACCGTGTAGTAGTCCGAGGTCACGGCAATGGCCTGGCGATCCAGCTTGTTCCACTCGGCACGATAGAAGGTAACCATATCCTCGAGCGGAATTAATACACCATCGGAGCCCGCTGTGTAAAGCTTGCGAAGGACCCGGTGTACAGCATTGCCGAGATACGTATCTGCCGCAACTTTTTCCTCGATTGGGGGTTTCTCGATATAAGCAAAATGGAATTTCTTCGGGCAGACGCGATACGTCTCCAGCATGCTGTGACTATACATTGAAGCCATGAGTCGACCCCCGCTACTTAATGTGACAGACTATCTCCGCTTGGCTTGATCAAACAACTCCTGAAGAAAACCAAATCCAAGCCCGAAATGGACGGTCGGGAAAATGAGTGGTCCGTACAGAAGACATGCAAGTTGTTTCTCGCGCACGGCCAGCGCCAGAGAGTACGATAGCACAACGAGCAGATACAGTGCCGTCGCCGTCTTGAAGATTTCGAACACCGGCGCATAAACAAAAGAAAGTGCCAGCAAAAGGCCGAAACCGATGACACCCATTCCCGCCAACCACTGAATCGGTGAAAAGAAACGATACTTGCGCGAAAACTTGTATCTTCCCCGACCGTATCTCGCCATCTGACGCCAGAGTCCTCTGATTGTGGCCCGCGGATAATAGAACACTTTCAGTTTCGGCGATAGAAACGAGCTGAGACCGGCCAGTTTCACGCGATAATTAAAATCGACATCTTCGCAGGCGTCGAATGATTCGTCGAAATATCCAATCTGTTCAAACACCGAACGGGTGTACATGGCTCCCGACGAGGTAGGATCTACTTCACCTTCAAAATCGGAGTAGATCTCCGAACCCGGCTTATGCCCCAGCGAGGAGCTCCGGCAAAGCGCCACGGCGGTCTGAAATTCATTGATATCCGGCGGGTCCAGCGGTTGAGGACGGCACAGACAGTGCGAGCCGGTGCGCTTGAAGGTTTCGAGGATATCGCTCAAGAAGCTCTTGCTGGGAATAAAGGTATGGCCGTCGAGAATGGCAATATACGGCGCGGTCGAATTTTTCACTCCGACATTTCGCCCCGATGAAGGTAGTCTCCGAGGGTTATCAAGCACTTTGAGAGAACCGAACCTGCTTTTGTATGACTCGGCTATTTCGCGCGTCCGGTCGGAGGACCCTCCTTCAGCAATGATAACTTCAAGACGATCCACGGGAAAGTCCTGAAGGTACAACTGGTCGAGCGTCTGGCCGAGGAACTTTTCCTCATTGCGGACGGGCATGACTACCGCCAGATCGTACTTGGTCTCGGATTCTGCCATCTATCTAATATCCTCGTGTTCGAATTGTCGCGCTGCGTCGGACGCAATTCCCGAACTGACTCATTCTTCTGTGTGTGTGGAATATATGAATTGAGCGCAAGGCCGCAAATCAAAAAAAGCTTGAAGAAGTATCTGAAAAAGACAGCGGCTGAGTTATCCGTTCAACCCGGAGAAAAATGACAGCCAGTGTTGACGGACTTTCTCCCAGCGGAACTCCCCGGCTCGCTTAACCGCCTGAGATGACAGTTTTTCCACCTGGGCGGGATTTTCGATCAGACCAATGATCAAGTCAGACAATGAGACATGATCATTGTGACGACTCAAAAGCACGCTCTCCCCTTCGGCGAATATCTCGAGCACGCTGACCGACGGCGTGGAAATGATAGGCAGACCGTGCGCCGCGGCCTCTATCATAGTTGCCGGCAGATAGTCAAGATGAGAGCAATTGACGTACACATCGGCACTTTCATAAAGCAAATGCAGATCGTCAAGACTCCTTATCGGCGTAAAGTCGACACCGGCGATTCTCTCTCGACAAACCAGATCAATAAGCCCCTGCCTGCGTGAACCGTCACCGGCAATCACCAATTCAGTCCGGGGGTATTTCTGTTTAACCAGCCGATACGCCTTCAGAACGCACAGCGTATTGTTGATCTTCTCCAACGGACCCGTGACCACAATTTTCGGCTGAATAGACTTGATCGACCTTGGCGCGACATCTTCGCGCCGCAGGAATTCAGGAAGATATCCGCCCGTAAAATTGAAGCGCTCCAGACGGTGATGCTGAAATTCGGAAAGCACCAGCACTCGGTCGCATGCACTAAACAGGCAGCTCTGCAAAGGCCCGCCATCGTAAATTCTCGGGAAATCAGCATAATAGCGGTAATCCAGCACTACTTTCTTGCCAAAAAACTTGGCCATCAGAATTATTGGTACAACCGTTTTAGCAAAGGAAATGTCCGATGTGTAGGTCAGGTACACGGCGTCAAATGAGCTAATTTGCCTGAGCACCTGGCGCAACATTGAGAGGTGTTCTAATGACTGCCTGATCGCGCCCCACCGCTGGACCGAATTCAACATCTCAACGCGCGGATACTCATTTACCCAGATTATTTCTGATTGACTACCGCTCTCCGCGAGTAACTTACTAATTCTCAAGACCTTACCAGAATCGAGACAATTCGCATCGCAATTCGAAGCAAGAATCAGAAAACTGGGCAGAGTGGCAGTCGTCTGAAAGGACGAAGCGTTTAGCAGTCGGCTGTCCGCATGCCATGATAATTCTTGTGAGTCAGGACGGTTGATGACGTCTACTCCCGATTTGTTTTCGAGTTTCATTTCTCAACTGTTGTACAGCCGACGGGTCGGGAAGTTTTGTAATCGTTTCGGTTTTTTGCAGCCGATTTACTTGGCCACCCGACGTTTGGAAGCGACCCAATCTTCTTTCCTCCTGTTTAGAATTTGCACAGCCTGGCCGATACTTTGACATAAACACAATCACTTTACACGGAAACATGCGAACCTTGAAGCGAGCATCTGAAAAGGACACAGTCTCAAGCGATTTACGAAAGGTCAATCGCAGAATTCAGTTGAACCGTCAACCGGAAACAACCGTGACGGATACGCATCAAGAGCCTTCGAGTTCGGAAGCCTGGACAAGCCGACTGATAAAGTCCCTTGTGGATGTCTGCAATCAACCGCTTAATTCAAGCCTCTTGAGCGTACTGAGCGTTATCGGTGAGCTCACCACGGCCGACAAAGCCCTCATTTTTCAATCGTCCGATGATGGGAACTTCCTTAACAGAACGCACTTCTGGTACCGAACGGACTCGGAAAGACAAACCGGAAGTGTCGAGCAGGTTCCATCGGCCACCGTTCGCTGGGTCCTGGACGCATTGGAAGATCACGGAGTTCTGGTGATTGATTCCGTATCAAAGCTTCCCGATGACGCGTTCGCGATCAAAGCGATTCTCGAAAGCCGGGGGGCCAGGGCGATCCTTTGCGCACCAATCACCATCAATAACTCGATCCGGGCCATTATCGGGTGCGTAAAAACGGCTGATACCTCGGCCTGGAAAGTAAGAGATCAAGAAATTGTCAAGATTGTCGCAGCCTCTCTTTCATCTCGGCCCGAACTATTCGGTAATCCGCCCACGTCGATAACGCTTTCAGCCTATCCGTGCACCGAAGTCCTGCAGCTGTCACCTGATTCCTATCTGATTGCCAATCCCGACGGTTCTCCGGTTTGGGTAAACGAGGCCTGCCGCAAGCTCTTCGGTCTGTCTCCGGATATTGATCTCGCGAAATTCAACATCCTGCTCGACCCTGTCGTACACGAGCTCGGGCAATATGAGAAAATTGAAAGAGTATTCCACGACGGGGAATCGCTGAAAGTCTGTCTGGATGTAAGTAAATTTGACCGGGACACCGGATTGCTGGGACGGAGTGGAGCCGAAATGCTCGAACTCGTGCTCTATCCTCTGAGGGATTCCGGCGGTAAGTTTGCCGGAGTCGTGGCCGGACATCGCGACGTTACCGGATTCGAGGAACAGCTGTCCTACCTCCGCACCGCCGAGGAGAGATTCCGGCTGATCTTCAGCAGCTCCCAAGATATGATGATCATCGCCGAGCCCGAAGGAAAAGTTCTCATGGCCAATCCTTCGTGCGTGGCTTTTCTGGGCTTCTATCCATCCGGTCTTCAGGATTTCCTGAAGCGAATCCACTCCGATGATCGCGATGCCGCCAGAGCGTCCTTAGAATCCAGACCCGATAAGACAGACCCTGTTGCCGGCGTCCAGTACCGGTGTGAGAATGTCGATGGCGCCCTTATTTACCTGGAATCGTCGATGGTCCAAATCAGTTTGCATGGACAGGAATATAATTTCATCCAGACACGAGATATCACTCAGCGTAAATTGATCGAACAGGAGCTCCAGGCGACCAATGACAAACTCGCACGTGAAGAACAGGTGCTGGAGGAAAAGAACTCCGCCCTTCGTGAGATCCTGAGACAGATCGGAGACGAAAAGGAGCAGATCAAACTGCAGATCCAATCGAATGTCGATCGGCTTATTGTCCCGGTGCTCCAGTCTCTGTACGAGAGGGCCGACGTAACGGAAAAATCATATCTCCACTTTCTGGAGTCATGCCTTAACGACATAACCTCCCCGTTCGTCAATCGTCTTGAGAAACTGTATACCAAGCTTTCCCCGCGCGAGATCGAAATTTGCAGGATGATCAAGAATGGATTCTCTTCCAAGGATATTGCCGGTACGCTCAACATTTCTCTGCTTACCGTGCATAAATTCCGGCAACAGATTCGAAGCAAGCTGGGCGTGAACAACCAGCAGGTCAATCTGGTCAATCATCTTAACTCCTTGAAGGACTGATTGCCCGGTCCGGAATGGCAAAAAAAATAGAGGCGACTCAGTAGATCCGCCTCCTCGGTACTCACAGCTAAAGCTACATTCTAAGGACACGCCGGCAACTGGCCGCCTGAAGACTCAAACATGAACTCGACCAGGATAACCAGGTCGGCGATGTCCACCCCTCCGTCGATACTGACATCCGCCTCCTCACGGCAAAGCGGCGCCGGCCCCGGGGGCGTTCTGAACATGTATTCCACGTAATAGACAAGATCGGAAATATCCACCGCATCCTGTGCGTCGCTATTGATATTTCCCCGCGTACCAACACAGCAATTCCCCGGAGTGAAGGCACTGTCGGTCAGGCCGAACATTGCATAACCGGAGAACGCCATCCAGCTGAGATTTCCCGGTTGATATTGAGGAGCGACAAATCGCAACGTAACCGACTGGTGAAAATCACCGATCTCCCAACTGGTCGTGTACTTGCTCGGCGAGATCGATCCCCACAAACTCCATTGCGGAATGGAGCTCGTCGGCACCCCATCAACATGGCAACTCAGCAGAGTTGCCTTTGACCCGGTAATGTCAGTGAAGCTGGTCTGTTGCACGGCAGTCTCGTCCTGGTTGAGTAACTGGGCGGTAACGGTATCTCCGACCACCAACCAGGAAAAAGAAACGTGCGCCGTATCCGGGTATACATAACCACTTGCGGCCAAGATGGTCCCGGTCAGAACAAAGCATAAGATTAGGGCGGAGGTCAATCGAAACGCAAAAACTAGCATCGATCCCGTATCCAATAGGCCTATGATGGTTTGCAGCTTGTGACTAGTGTGAGTACAAACCGGTTGGTACTGTATATACGGGAATATAACAATTCCACCCGATTTCGCAACGAGAATTTGCCACCCGGCGGAGGCACTTTAAGAATATGCTAAGCTATTATGTCATAATTGCTTGCGCTTAATTGACGGCAAAGCGTGAGCTTGTAGCAGGATTCCTCGTAAAGTCGGAATACTTAGCCGTCGCAGGAGGCAAAACCGAATCACGAATTTTCTGGCAATCTGCTTGATTCTACTATAACTTAGCTGAGCTCAATGAGACAAATTCTATTTAACCTATTAAACAACAACATAATCACTTTTGCTTCCACTAACTATTTTGTGAAAAATTTCTCATAATTTAGCTTGACTTTGCCGATAATATGGATAATTTACTGTATATTTTACACCTAAATGAGAGTGTGTTCAACGTCTTCACCTGCGGAATGAAAAATGAATGAGAAAAGTGCCACTCCGTCCGTTAAATTCTCTCTCCAGAGGGACGGACTTCCTCGCCTTCT
Source organism: uncultured Ignavibacteriales bacterium (assembly GCA_964371785.1). GTDB lineage: Bacteria > Zixibacteria > MSB-5A5 > GN15 > FEB-12 > CAVQCT01. The sequence continues at coordinate 450,067 of CAYJOL010000001.1, forward strand.
GGAGACTCTGACAGCGGCTGGTTACAAAGTAATTGGCCCGACCGTCCGGGATCAGATGGTCGTGCTGGATGAGATCAAACACATCGAATCACTGCCCATCGGATGGTCCGACCATCAGAAGCCGGGCAGTTACCGGTTAACAAAATCCAAGAACAAGACGATCTTTGACTTCACCGTCGGCGCCCAAGCCTGGAAGCGGTTTCTTTTCCCCCCTCGACAAACCTTCAGTCGGTTAAAACGAACGAAGACGGGATTCGATCTCGAACGGATTACCGCCCATCCGGTCAAGCTGGCGTTTCTGGGTGTGCGCGCTTGCGAGTTGGCGGCAATACGCATACAAGACCAAATCCTCATGCAGGGACAATATGTGGACCCGCTCTACGCGCTTCATCGGAACAACCTCTTGCTGGTCGCGGTCAACTGCACTCGGGCGGGTGGTACCTGCTTTTGCAGTTCAATGGGTACCGGCCCTGCTGCTTCGCACGGGTATGACATTTGTCTTACCGAGCTCTGTGAAGAAACGTCGCATTCATTTGTTGCCGAAGCGGGTTCTGCCGTCGGTACGGATCTGCTGGCCGCTCTAAATCTTTCAGAGGCCTCAGCCGACCAGATAAAGCTTGAAGCAGAAAAGCTGGCGGAGACATCGCAACACATGGGAAGAACGCTTGAAACCACCGGCATGAAGGAACTCCTGTACCGCAATGTGGACAATCGCCGATGGGATCAGGTTGGTCGAAGGTGCCTCACTTGCGGGAACTGCACCATGGTCTGCCCGACCTGTTTTTGTGCGACTGTGGATGACCTGACCGATCTTTCCGGGGCGACGGCCGAACGAGTGCGCCGTTGGGACTCTTGTTTTACGATGGACTATTCATACATTCATGGCGGGTCCGTCAGACCGTCAGCGAGGGCACGCTACCGGCAGTGGATGACCCACAAGCTGGCCTCATGGATAGACCAGTTCGGGACCCCGGGCTGCGTCGGATGCGGGCGGTGCATCACCTGGTGCCCGGTGGGAATAGATATAACTGAAGAATTGCGGGCGATCCGCGAATCGGACGCGGGTCGCACTAAAATATCGGAATCAACGGAGGTGCAGAATGCAAACGCTTGAGCCGTATCTGGCAGAGCATACGTTCCTCAAAGGCATGGACAGGCGACATATAGAATTACTCGTAGGCTGTGCCTCGAATGTTCGATTTGAACCGGGTGACTACGTGTTCCGGGAAGGCGACGAAGCCAACGAGTTCTACTTCATCCGCCACGGCCGCCTTGCCCTGGAAGTCTTCCGCCCGCACAAAGGCGGCATTGTGGTGCAGACACTTGGTGAAGGCGACGTCCTCGGCTGGTCCTGGCTGGTGGCGCCACACCTTCGCCATTTCGATTGCCGTTCAATGGAACTAACCCGGGCGATTGCCCTCGACGGCGCCTGCTTGCGGCGCAAGTGCGAAGAAGATCATGAACTCGGTTACGAAATTATGAAACGGTTCGTCCACCTTATGGAGGATGAACTTCTGGCCCTTAGAATTCAGTTATTGGACATCTATGGAGTACAGCCTTAAGACAACAAAAACGACGGGGGTCAGTGCGATAGATGCGATGAGTCCGCATCTGTATCGAATCGAACGTATCCGTAAGGAAACCGAAGATACCTTTACGTTCGACCTGACCGGCGTGGGTGATTCCCCGCAGCTCATTTTCGCCCCGGGACAATTTAACATGCTCTATGTGTACGGTGTGGGTGAAGTCCCGATTTCCATCAGCGGCGACCCGGCTCAGCCGGATACGCTGATACATACTATTAGAACGGTCGGCAATGTCACCAAGGCGCTTCGCCGACTTTCAGTCGGTGATACGATCGGTGTACGGGGCCCGTTCGGAAACCACTGGCCGGTAGACAAAGCGGTCGGTAACGACGTTGTCCTGATTGCCGGCGGCATAGGTCTGGCTCCGCTCCGCCCGGCCCTCTACCATGTTCTGACAGATCGGCAGAAGTACGGCCAGGTAGCGCTTATGTACGGAACGAGAACACCGGGCGATATCCTCTTCCGCCAGGAGCTTGAACAGTGGCGGGCAAGGTTTGATCTCGATGTAGAAGTGACAGTCGATCGGGCCGATGAAAGCTGGCGCGGGAATGTTGGGGTGGTGACCACCCTGGTCCCAAAAGCAACCTTCGATCCGATCAATTGTATCGCCATGATATGTGGCCCGGAAGTCATGATGCGTTTTGCGGTCCTTGCCCTGCAGAAGAAGGGTGTTCCCGCGGAAAGCATCTATGTCTCCATGGAGCGGAATATGAAATGCGCTATTGGCCTGTGTGGTCATTGCCAGTTCGGTCCCAAGTTCATCTGCAAGGACGGACCGGTTTTCAGCTATGATGTCGTCCGGGATCTCTTCAACAAGAGGGAGATTTAACGTGATCGTGCGCGAAAAGAAACCAAGACTCGCGGTGTGGAAGTTCGCCTCCTGCGATGGTTGTCAGCTGAGCCTGCTTGACTGCGAGGATGAATTACTTGCGGTCGCCGGGCACATTGAAATCGCTAATTTCCCCGAAGCGTCGCGGGCCGTGGCCCGGGGACCGTACGAGGTCTCTCTGGTTGAGGGTTCAATCACCACGCCGCACGATGCGGAGCGGATACACAAGATTCGCCGCAATTCCAAGTTTCTCATCACCATAGGCGCCTGCGCAACCGCCGGAGGCATTCAGGCCCTGAGGAATTTCAAAGACGTCAAGGAATTCACGTCGGCCGTCTACGCGCATCCTCAATATATTGAGACGCTGAACAATTCCACTCCGATAGCCAACCACGTCGCCGTCGATTTTGAACTCAGGGGCTGCCCGATAAACAAATACCAACTCCTGGAAGTGCTCAATGCCTATCTCAATCGTCGAAAACCGGTAACTCCGCGGCATAGTGTCTGTATCGACTGCAAACTTCGCGGCAATCCCTGCGTCATGGTTGCTCATGGCACAATGTGCATGGGACCGGTCACACAAGCCGGTTGCGGCGCCATCTGCCCCGCATTCAACAGGGGCTGTTACAGCTGTTTCGGACCGAAAGAGACCCCCAATACCGAAGCGATGGCGGAACATTTCAAAACATGCGGCATGAGTTCCGAAGATCTCGTGCGCGTGTTCCGCGGATTCAACGCCGACGCCGATGCCTTCATGAAGGAAAGTACGATCCATGAAAGAAAATAGTAAGACAATAAAAGTCGACTATCTCGCCCGGGTCGAAGGGGAAGGCGCTCTCCACATTCGTGTGAAGGAGAACGAAGTCAAAGAGGTTAAGTTCAAGATTTTCGAACCTCCGCGTTTCTTTGAAGCGTTTCTTCGCGACCGACATTACTACGAGGCCCCCGATATCACCGCCCGCATCTGTGGCATCTGTCCGATTGCCTACCAGATGAGCTCGGTACACGCAATGGAACACGCTTTCGGCGCTAAGGTCGAAGGACAGCTTCGGGCGCTCCGCCGCCTCATCTATTGCGGCGAGTGGATCGAAAGTCATGTCCTGCATGTCTACCTTCTGCACGCTCCTGATTTTCTTGGATTTGAAGACGCGATCCAGATCGCCGAGGTCCATCCCGAGATTGTGAAAAAGGCGCTGGAACTGAAGAAAATCGGTAACGATCTTATGACCCTGCTGGGCGGCCGGGAAATTCACCCGATCAATGTGAAAGTCGGCGGATTCTACAAGACGCCCACGGCCAAAGAACTTCACGCTTTCGTCAAGAAGCTTAAGTGGGCCCAGGAGGCTGCCTACGAGATGATAAAGTTCACCTCCAGCCTCTCCTTCCCGGATATCGAGCGCGAGTATGAATTCGTGGCGCTTCGTCACGCGAACGAATACCCGTTCAACGAAGGCAGACTGGTATCAACACACGGACTGGATATCGCCATTGATGAATACGAAAACTATTTCGAAGAAGAACATGTCAAATATGCCAACGCCCTGCACTCCCGGATGAAAGGAAAAGGCGCGTACTTCACCGGGCCCCTGGCTCGCTACAACCTGAATTTCGACAAATTGTACCCGGACGTGCAACGAGCGGCAATTGCGGCCGGATTGAAAGAGACATGCACCAACCCCTTCAAGGGTATCATTGTGCGAGCGGTGGAAACGGCCCAGGTTGTCGAGGACGCTATCCAGATTATCGAAAAGTACAAGGAACCACCGCAACCGGCAGTCGAAATCACACCGCGCGCCGGTCGGGGATGTGGATGTTCCGAAGCACCACGCGGCATACTGTATCACCGCTACACGCTCGACGAGCGTGGCATCATTCAGTCCGCCAAAATAGTCCCTCCCACCGCCCAGAATCAGAAGATGATAGAAAACGACCTTCGGGCGGTGGCGGCGCATTTTATCGACCTTCCCGTTGACGAACTCACTCTGAAATGCGAGCAGGCGGTGAGAAATTATGACCCTTGCATCTCATGTGCAACCCACTTTCTGAAACTGACCATAGAAAGAGAATGACATCGTGAAGAATACTTCATCATCACTTGTAATAGGAATCGGAAATGAGTTTCGCGGCGATGACTTTGCGGGCCTGGCGACTATCAGGCGGCTGAGGGAAAGAAATCTGACCGAGCTGTCTCTTCACGAGTCTACCCGCGACGGTACAGAAATCATGGAGCTTTGGAAGCAGTTCGACCTGGTGATTGTGGTCGATGCTGTTCGCTCGAACATGCCGCCGGGGCACATTCACAAGATTGACCTCTCCAAAGACGACCTTCCCATCTACTGGCGCACCCAGTCGTCGCACTTATTCAGCCTGGTAGAGGCTGTCCGCCTGAGTCGAACGCTCAAAACCCTGCCCGGGAAGTTGGTACTGTACGGTATCGAGGCGGCGTCCTTTGAAACCGGAGCTGAAATGTCGGCGCCGGTGCGACACGCTGTCGATCGTGTCATCACGCTGATCGAAAAGGAATTGAATGAGCGGTCTTCACATTTCACCACCCGGACTCCGGTGTCACCCAGCTGACTCGACCAGAGCAGTCGGTAATGTTGGTGTTTTTCGTAACCGGTTGAGGAAAATTCCGGCACAAAATCAAGCGGGGCTGAACTGTAGCATGGTTCAACCCCGCCCACTCGATTTTGAATTCAGCCTGAGATTTTTTAGAATTTCACCAGGGTATTGAAGTTTATGGTCTTCATCGATGGCTCATCCGCAGCCTGGTAACTCGTGTTCCGATAGCTCACGGACGCCTTCACGCCGGAAGACGGCGCGCATTCCAAGCCCACTACTACCAAAGTCTCGCCATCATCTGAGACGTCAGTATTCGGATCGTAGGCGTCCACTCGGCCGAACAGGTTCAACGTGCGCAGAGGCGACACCTCGTTGACAAAATCCACGAAGTAAAGTGCGCCGAAGAACGAGTAACCTGTGGATTTGACATCCTGATAGCTGGTATCTGACTTAGTTAACCAGTTCAGGTCCAGACCCAGGTCAAACGTGTTTCTGTAACCAAGCATACCGCCAGCTTCCAGAAGGTTCGATTTGAAATCTGAACCGGAGGCGGTGTCGGGAATCGCCTTGTTTTGTGTACCATACATGTACTGGGCGAGGATCTGTGAACGCTTGAAATCTTCGTTATTGGGGGCCACGTTCAGGTGCAGAAAAACGCTCGCATTCTTATTCTTGTTCTTGTCGGTCACATCAGAGTACGAACCGCCATTCCACACGGCGAGCTGAACAAAACCGTATTTTTGATCTTTGCTTAAATCGACAAGAGCGCTCGCTCCCAGGTCCGCCGATGTGAGCAAGCCTTTGTTGTCGCTGATGACTTTGAGCGCGTAGCGACGACCCCAGAGGCCCTGCATGTTATCAATATAAAGGGTCGGCTGAAGACCAAATCTGAGATCAAGCCAGCCCTTGCCGAACTTCGGCTTAAAATCCAAATATCCGTATTTGAGGATCATCGTATATCCGGAATATCCCGAAATCTGCTTTACATCCAGAGTGGCACGGGCCGACGTGTAATCAGTCAGTTTTGACTTGATATCGATATAGGCACGTTCGAGACCGAAAGTATTGGCATTATCCGCTGAATCGGACTTATCCAATACCCAATAAAGGTATGTCTCGCCGCCCACTTTCGTGTCGGCCGCGCGAACGGAAACGGCTGCCAACATGCCGGCGGCAACAAGCGCAATTATGAGCATTCGCTTCATGTGTTTGTAGCTCCTTCTTGTTTGATAAGAATTTGTTTGGCAAAAGTTAATTCTCGTAAACATCTGATTCCTCTGTCTTTACTTTCCTTCTTCGACCTTCATTAGACCTCTTACTTCCATTCGAGTCCGGCGATGCCGGGCGAAAGACCTTCCTGCTGCAGGTTGGTCCATTACCACAGCTGTCCGTTTTCTCCTCACATGAATTTCGCAGTATAAAAACCTTTTGAATGTTAGGGAATGATTAAATAACGGTGAGCATCGAATTAGTAATTCGATCATCGCGCGTCTGGCCGGTCAAATCGACTGTTTATTCGTTACGAAGCGCTTTAACCGGATCAACACCGGCGGCACGCGATGCTGGGTAATAGCCGGCCAGAATGCTGACAATAAAGCCGAAAGAGAAGGCTATCACGATGAGCCAAAGAGGAAGTCGGAATAACTCGATCGGGGCTATTCCCTGCTTTGCCATTATCATCTTAGCTATCATTGACGCGATTCTGGCAATTACCCATCCGAAACCGATTCCGAGCACCGATCCTAATGCGCCGATCACACCCGATTCCACCAGGAAAAGCAGCCGAATATCCAACTCATCGGCCCCGAGCGATTTGAGTACGCCAATCTCCCGCGTCCGCTCGATAATCGACATGACCATCGTGTTGACGATTCCTAACGATGCTGTAGTTAAGGCAATCAGACCGATAAGCCCAAGCGCGAGATTGAAATAGAGAAAGAACTGTTGAATTTCTTTGAATTGCTCCAGGTAGCTGAACGAACTGAATCCAAGCGCTTTGACGCTGTCACTTATCGACTGGTACGGTACGGCTGGATCAAGATCTAACGTAACCCGCGGGTATGCTCGACCGCCGCTGTCGCTTTCAGTCGCGAACAGACTCCCGCTTTTCAAAGAGCTCAGTAATTCCGCGGGGTCAGTAGAGGTTCCACTGTAGTTGAAGTGCCTCGCCGTTTTCAGAGGAATAAGCAACGCCTTCGTTCTGGAAAACTCTCCATGCTTGCCCTTGAGTACACCGGTTATGATTAGCGTATCACTCACAGTAGCTTGATCGTTGAAATAACCCTCGACAAATCGTGAAATAGCGCCGCTTACTTCCCGCCTGGCCAAATTCCGCAGATAGTCCGGTCTGAAGAGTGAGTCGAACTGGACCTGGCGAAGTCGTGCTCTCACCGATCCATCGGGATCGCGCACTACCCGAAACAACGCGCTGTCAATGCTGGCTACCTTGACCGATACAATTATCTGTTTACCGACCAGAGAGTCGGCGCTTTTGAAGCCGGCCATCTCCACAAGTTCCTCGGTTGCCATTGCCTCGCTCGCCGAATCATTCGAAAACGAATGACCCGCGGCAAGTTGCGAGTATAACTTGGTGCGGGCCGCCGACTCCGGCAACGCCTGAGCGCTGGTACTGAGAACGGAGTCCCCCAGTCGAACGGTCACGTTAAAAGCATCGAACGGATAGGCCAGTCGAACTCCGGGAATCGCCGCCAATTGCTCGATTGCCTGGTCGTTCAATGACTTTATTTTGACGGTGTCAGTGACTGATTTCTCTTTGAGTGGACTGACCTGCATGGTCGCGAAAAGGCCGAGTTTGTTGTACTGGTCGGTGATATACTGCTGGTTGCCCGCTCCGAATGAAAGCATCGAGACGAATGCCGCAATAGCAATGACGACTCCGGCTATCGTAAGAAACGCCCGAAGTTTCATTCGCCAGAGATTTCCGATAGAAATGTCCAGCAGATCACGGAGCGTCATTGAGCAATCCCCTCGCTGTCTGAATCGGCGGTGACTTTTCCGTAGTGCATTCTCACAATCCGTCGCGCACATCTTCGCGCCATCTCTTGATCATGGGTGACCAGCACAACAGTCAGACCTTCGACATTGAGTTCCTTGAGCAGTTCGCCAATCTGCTGACTGTTGGCCTGATCCAGATTGCCGGTCGGTTCGTCGGCAAAAAGAATCTCCGGCTTCTTCACCAACGCACGGGCGATGGCTACCCGTTGCTGCTCCCCGCCGGAGAGGTCGGCCGGCCGATGATCTAAGCGATCAGCCATGCCAAGTCGTGTAAGCATCGCTACAGCCTGATCACGCCGCACGTCGGCCGACGTATTGTTAAAGTAAAGAGCCAGTTCGACGTTTCTCAGTGCCGTGTAGTGGGGGATCAAATTGAACGACTGGAAGACCATACCGATTCGGTGCGCCCGATAAGAAGACAACTCACGCCTTCCGAGTGTAGTAAGTGAAATGCCCGCGAACTCTATACTGCCCGAGGTCGGCGTATCGAGCCCGGCCATCAGATTCAACAAAGTTGACTTGCCGGAACCGGATGCCCCCACTATTCCGACGATGTCGCCGCGCGCGACAGCCAGCGAAACGCCATCGACAGCCCGGACTTCCTGCGGTCCGCGACGATAGTACTTACAAACATCCGATGTTCGCAGCCAATCGCTGTTACCCACTCTGAGTATCGTCTCCTCCAAACGTGTTCGCGTGTATATTATCAAGCTATACGACAAATAGACGCATTGGGACGAAAATAAATTATCGCACGCAAATCAATACAAAAAAGTAGAGTTTTTAGGACACGAGAATTATACAATTCGGTTGCCTTACGTGTCATACGTGATTATTTTGAAATAATACCAAAATAGGATAAGTTCGGACACGATAGTACCCTCATGAGCTGTTCTCGGCAATTGAATCTCCTCATGGCTTCTCTGGATAAGTCGTTTCATCACCTTTGCGGCTATTGTTTACTTGCAGTAACCTGGCTGGTGATTTCTTCGGCACATATCAGTCAGGCGGTCGAGTTCAAAGGGAGCTTTTCGTCCGAGCTATTTATCTTCTCTCAGGGTGCGCAGAGCCATCTTCGCCCGTACGAAAGTATCCGGGGCAGCCTGTCACTCTACCACGGAGTGGGCACGAGACAGTTGAGTTTCGTCACATATACTCGATGGACCACTGACCTTCGCGACAAACAGGTCTCCGACCCGCAGTTTTACTTCTACGATTCTTATTTCAAGGCTGCAGACTTCGTGCCTAATACGCGGCTGTACGTTGGCAGGCAGTTCGTATATTCCAGTGTCGGGAGCGCACAGCTCGACGGAATTCGCTTGCAGGTCGATCCTCATCGGAAAATTCAAATTGACCTATACGGCGGATCCACCGTCAACCGCCTTGACCCGGAGAGGATCCGGTCGCTTACGGATTTCGGGGCAATTGGCGGACGAGTCGCGCTGACTCCTCGCCGGCATACGCTCGTTGGTTTTAACTGGCAGTACCGCAAGTACGACGGTTCGGTCAGCTATCACCGGTTGGGTCTTGACTTAAGACAATCAGTCCGGTCCTGGCAGCTTTACACCCGCATAGCGTACGATATGGTCGGATTACAGGTCGCCGACATAATGACGCGCCTTGCCTATACAAAGGGCGACTGGTATCTTTCAGGGGAATTTGACCTTCGGGAACCGTCGGTCCCTTCGAATTCAGTATTCAGCATCATCGACTTCAATCGCTACCGCCAGGTTCGTATCGATGCTCAGCGGATGATAATCCAGGGACTGTTTTTGACGGGGGAGGCGAACGTGACCTTCACCGATGATGACTACTCCTTTGGAACCAGACTTGGACTTCGTACGGCGGCCTATTCCGTAAGTTGGATTCATCAAGATGGTTATGGCGGGGACAACGATGGTTTCAGCGGTTATCTCAATTACCGCCCCACTGACCGATGGACAGTTTTCGCTCGTGCTTATTTGAGTAAATATCGGGTTCAGGATGAACAGATAGACCGAAGCGAAGCGTACTCGACCGGTTTGGGACTATCCCGTCGTTTTCCCCACGCCTGGCTCGTATCCGCAGAGTGGCAGTATCTTCGCAACGCTGTGCGGAGCAATGACAACCGGCTGTATTTCCGCCTCACCAAGGACCTCTCGCTCAAGGCGGATTCGAAATGATGAAAAGATATATGATGCTTGCTCTTGGTTCCGTGGCGCTGACAATTCTCTCCGCCTTGTACCTCACTGCGCAAGGTGACACCGAGCGAATGCTGGCCGTTCCGGACAGCGAGATCATTTTCTTGCACAAGTTCCACGTGGAGGAAGCCGAAGTCGAGTGCACGGCCTGTCACCCCGAAATTGAGTCGAGCACGAAATCATCAGACCGAAATTTCCCCACAATGGACCAGTGTGCCGCCTGCCACGATGTTGAAGATGACACCAAATGCGGAATATGCCACCGCAATGCCGAAGAGCCCGGGCCGATCCCGACCTCCACAAGACCAATCGCTTTTAATCATAAGACACATCTGTCCGGCGGTATCAAGTGTTTAGTTTGCCATAACGATGTTGCAGGGACTGAAAAACCGGAGTCGCAATCGATGCCGACGATGGCAATCTGCATGGATTGCCACGATGGTGTGAAGGCAAACAAAGACTGTGAGCTATGCCACCAGAAGAAAGTCACCCTTGCCGATATCCACCCCGAAGGGTGGCGACACAAACACGCCGAAAGGGCCTCGACCGATCGTCAATGGTGCCTGCAGTGTCATCGGGAAGAGTCAGCTTGTCTGGCTTGTCATCGCGGAGACAATCTGACCGGCACTATTCACGATCTGAACTATCAGTACACGCATGGACTTGATGCCAGAAGCAAAAACGCCGACTGTGCCCGATGCCATGATACAAAGGGCTTCTGTGCCGATTGTCATGACCGCGGAAACCGGATGCCTCTGAATCATTCGGCCCTATCGTGGGTGACAGATCATGGCCGATTTGCGCGCAATGATGTCGAGAATTGCGCGTCATGTCATGATAATGGGGATCCGACCTGCGCCCGCTCCGGCTGCCATACCGATTTCGACGGGATTAAAGGGACAAATCCGCGCATTCATGATAGTGGCATCTCCAGATTCGATTCGCACGGTCCATGGCACGACGATGACGGCTACTTCTGCTTCCAATGCCACACCAGCACTCACACCCAGGGAGAAGGGTTCTGTGGCTATTGCCACAGTTGATCACAAGTAGAGAGTTGTACGAATTCCATGAAAGTTATACGACTACACAAGCATCCCCACATTATTGCGGCCGTTGGGCTGTTACTTATACTCTCATATATTATAGGCTGTGACGACCAGCGCGTAACCAGCACCCTTCCCGATACTCACCCTTCCCGCTGGATGGAAGTTGATTCTCCCGACTTCCACGGGAAAATTGCCCTGGCCGGTGGGACTGAAAGTTGCGCTGAGTGCCATGGTGCGGATTTCAATGGTGGCGATGTAAAAATCTCCTGCGTGGAATGTCACTTGAACAGCGGCGCCTGTACTTCGTGCCACGGCGGCCTCGAAAATGTGACGGGCGCGCCGCCGTACGGTCTCCATGGGCAGACATCGGATACCTCGCTCGCCGTAGGCGCTCACACCTCGCATCTGACCGGCTCTTCCCTTGCCGCCGCTGTACCATGTGAATCATGCCATTTGGTCCCGGCAGGCATTACTGATTCGCTGCATTTAGATCTCAATTCACTATCCGGCAAGCCTGATTCCATAGCCGAGATTCGGTGGCATGGATTGGCTGACAGCACAGTCTCGGTCTGGACGAGAACCGATCGAACCTGTTCCGGCGTTTATTGTCATGGTAACTTCGACGGCGGCAACACGGCGAATTCTCCCGTGTGGACTGCCGAACATCAAGCTGACTGCGGATCATGCCACGATACCGGCACGGACCCGGCTTCGCTCAAGTGGAAGCATGAATTCCATGTCGCCGCCGCAGGACTGAAATGCTCGTATTGTCATGCGGCGGTAGTTGATACATCGATGGCAATAACCAGCCCGGGCTTACACATAAACGGCGTGATCGACACTCTTACGGCAGATACTACAATTTGCAACGTCTGCCATGGTTCCGGAGCCTCGAGCTGCACCGGCTGTCATGGTGGTGTTGACAACCAGACTGGCGCTCCGCCGGAAGGACTTCACGGCGAGACTTCTTCAAGCGCCCTTGCGGTCGGTGCCCACACGACACATCTTACGAACAACGCAATTGCCGAAGCCGTGCCGTGCGTGTCCTGTCACGTTGTACCGACAGCGATTTCAACACCCGGACATTTCGATGCTGACTCAATTGCGGAAATCACATGGGGTGGTATTGCCGGAGGTCAGTCAATCTGGAATCGAACCAGCGCAACTTGTGCATCGACTTACTGCCACGGTAATTTCGATGGCGGTACTACCACCAATCAACCAATCTGGAATGCCGGCAATCAAGCTGATTGCGGGTCGTGTCACGATACAGGCTCCGACCCGGCCTCGCTCAAGTGGAAGCACGCGTATCATGTCGGCGTGGCCGGACTTGCCTGCGAGGATTGCCATGCCAATGTGATTGACAGTGCCTTAAATATCACGAATATAAGTCTCCACGTGAACGGCGAGATAGATACCCTGACCCGAGATACAAGCCTCTGCCGGACCTGTCACGGCTCAGGCGGCAATTCCTGTACGATATGCCACGGTGGCATTGACAATCTGACGGGCGCACCGCCTAAGGGTCTTCGAGGAGAAACAGAAGTCACTCAGCTCTCGGTGGGAGCTCACACCATGCATGTCGAAGGCGGAGTTCAGGCCGAAGCGTTTGATTGTATCGAATGCCATATCGTTCCGGACTCGGTCTTTGCTCCCGGGCACCTTGATGCTGATTCAGTCGCCGAAATCTCATGGGGACCGCTGGCAGGCAGCCAGTCCTCGTGGAGTCGGGTCAATGCAACTTGTTCGGCCACCTACTGTCATGGTAATTTTGCCGGCGGCTATTCTTCGAATGCGCCCGTCTGGACCGGTGCAAATCAGGCGGCTTGCGGCTCTTGTCACGATGTCGGTTCGAATCCGGCTGACCTGTTGTGGAAGCATGACACCCATGTGCGTGTCTTCAATGTTGAATGTGTCGACTGCCATTCAAACGTTGTAGATGGTTCGCTCAATATTATTTCAACATCGCTTCACGTCAACGGCGTGGTGGACACCCTGACCAGGGATACCTCTATCTGTCTCATCTGCCACGGAACGGGCCACCAGAGTTGTACTGGCTGCCATGGCGGCCTTGACCACAGCACCGGTGCGCCTCCATACGGGATTCGTGGTGAAACCGCAACTACGACACTGGCGGTGGGCGCCCATACCGCACACCTGTCAACCGGGCCGCTCACCGATGCTTTCGCCTGCTCCGAGTGCCATATCGTGCCAATCACCTTTGGCGATCCCGGACACTATGATATCGACTCGGTGGCTGAACTTACCTGGGGGCCACTGGCCGGTGGCTCTTCGCAATGGAATCGCACCAACGCGACATGTAGCGGTACATATTGTCATGGGAATTTTACCGGGGGAACAGCATCCAATTTACCTGTCTGGACCGGCAACAACCAGGCGGCCTGCGGCAGTTGTCACGATGTCGGAGGAAATCCCTCAAGTCTCGGCGGAAGACATGACAAGCATGTCGCCCAGGAGAACATCGCCTGCTATCGTTGTCATGCCGCTACGGTGAATTCGTCGATGGAGATTATCGGAAAGGGCGTGCACGTCGATGGCGCTAATACTGTCAGCTTCTCGAATGGCGGTAATTACAACGGTGGTACGTGTACCGGAATCGGCTGTCATGGCCGCGAGGACTGGTAGGGCGGCCTCCCAGTCTCAGTACGGACGGTGACCTGTCTTCTCCAGGATCTCCATTGAGATTTCTTCGATCGCGCGTCTGGTGACGTCGATAGTCCGCCATTTCTTCCTCCCGAACAGTTCTCTGCAAAAGCGGAGTTCCGCTCGGATATCTCGAAGGTCGAAATAGGTACGAAGCTCTACCTGGGAACTTGCCGTCCTTGCCAGATAAGCCAATCTCTCTTCCCGAAGGTGCATGAGGACTTCGGGCTGCATAAGCAGTCCAAAGATCTGATCTTGCCGCGCTTTTACGAGTCGGGATGTCAGCACATGCTCCACTGTGGTGCCTGGGAAGATCGGTATGTTGGCCACCTTCAGGCCAAAATTGCATGCCAGATACATGCTGATTGGTGTCTTGCAAGTCCGTGACAGTCCGAGCAGAATAATGTCCGCGTCCTCTATCATGTGTCCCTGACCATCGTCGTGCTCAACCGTGAAACCGATAGCGTCGACTTTCTTATAGTACCGATCATCGATAATTTGCAGAATCCCCGGCTGATAATCCGGATGCACGCCGAGGAATTTGGACATTGTGTTCAGCATCGGCTCAAGGACATTCAAGTGCAGGATGCTTCGCTCATGGAGTTGTTCGTGCATATACCTGGCCAGTTCTTCGGAAATAATCGAAAAAACCACCAGATATTCGCTCTTGATCTCTGACAGCACTTTGTCGACTCGCTTCTTGTCGCGGACTTCCTGATATATGTTGATCAGTGAAAACTCTACTTCATCGATTGAGTATTGAGCCAACACGGCATCCATGAGACGTTTGGCGGTCTTTCCAGTGCCGTCCGATATAATCACTATTTTCTTGGATTCTTCCACACGAACCTCCGTGCACCCGTTGTTTTATCGCCAGGTCGATTACTGATATAATATGGAGTTTTTGCTATCTGTTAAAGCAGAATTCGCCTGTGACTCATATTTGACCGATCACAAAACACTTGCCGCTGCCAAGTCGGTCGGTTATGTTTATCGGACAAAAAACCGGCCGATCTGGCTGATCGGCCATTCACACGACTGCTCACGAGGTGTGCCATGCTCAAGAAATCCAAAATCCAGTTCATTTCGCCCTTTCTGCTCGCCCTGGTCCTGCTAACACCTGGGTGCAACAAGGGCGACAGCGGCAAGGCCGCAT
This sequence comes from uncultured Ignavibacteriales bacterium, assembly GCA_964371785.1. GTDB lineage: Bacteria > Zixibacteria > MSB-5A5 > GN15 > FEB-12 > CAVQCT01. Next base: position 465,108 of record CAYJOL010000001.1, read on the forward strand.
CGCAGAAGTCAACTCAAAAGCCGAAACTTGTTATCGGCGTTTCCTTATTGACACGAACTCACCCGTTCTACCAGGACCTTGAGGCCGGACTGAAAGAAGCCGCCGATTCCGCCGGTTACGAACTGCTCGTCACGGCGGGCGAGTTCGATGTTGCCAAACAAAAGGACCAGGTTCAGGATTTCATCGTTCGCAAGGTCGACGCCATCATTGTATCGCCGTGTGACTCCAAGTCCATCGGGACCGCGATCAAAGCGGCCAACGATGCCGGTATACCGGTCTTCACTGCGGATATTGCTTGTCTGGCCGAAGGTGTAAAGATTGTCACGCACGTTGCCTCCGATAATATCGCCGGTGGCGCACTGGCCGCCCAGGCAATAGCCACCGCCCTGAACGGCACGGGGAAAGTGGCGATTATCGATCATCCCGAAGTTGAGTCAGTGATTCAGCGCGTTAAAGGTTTCGAAGACGAGCTGGCCATAACCCCCGGGATCCAAATTGTCGCCAAGCTCTCCGGTCATGGCGTGAAAGACCAGGCGTTTCGTACCGCCGAGGATATAATTCAGGCTCACCCCGACTTGACTGCAATTTTCGGTATCAACGACGATTCCGCTCTCGGCGCGCTCGCTGCCGTCGAGAAAGCGGGCAAAAGTGGAAAGATAATTATTGTTGGCTTTGACGCCGTGCCCGAGGCGCGCGCCGCTATCAAGGAAGGTAAAATATATGCTGATGTCGTCCAGCAGCCGCGCGAGATCGGACTAAGGACAATTGAAGCGGTGAACGACTATATTTCGGGAAACGCTGTGCCACCAACTATTCTGATTCCGTGTGCATTGTTCACCCAACAAGATGCCAATTAGTCCCGACGGAATGGCCGACCTTCCTCTGACGACCGGCCAGCCAGACCAGAACGGTCGCCTGATTGCCAGGATGACCGACATTCGAAAATCCTTCCCCGGAGTTCTGGCGGTGGGCAAAGGTAGTTTTGATCTTAGGAAGGGTGAAATTCATGCGTTGGTGGGTGAAAACGGCGCAGGCAAAAGCACCCTGATAAAGATTCTCACCGGCGTACATCGACCCGACAGCGGTCAGCTTGAAATAGACAATGCGATAGTTAGTTTCCACTCCCCCATTGAAGCCCGGCATGCCGGAATTGCCGCGATCCACCAGGAGTTCACATTGGTGCCGGCAATGATGGTGCGGGCGAATCTGTTTCTGGGCCGAGAGCATACTCGCCGGGGAATCATAAACGATGCCCTTGAGCGGAGGGAATGCTTATCGGTTCTCAAACGCCTCGGCGCGGAAATCGATCCCGACGCTCACGTGTCGGAGCTGACTGTGGCTCAACAGCAGTTGGTCGAAATCGCCCGCGCGCTCCTGGCTGATTGCCGGGTGCTGGTGATGGATGAACCGACCGCTGCGCTCGCCCCGCGCGAAGTTGAGGCGCTCTTTATAATCCTTCGCGAAATTACGGCCCGCGATATCGGAGTCATTTTCATCAGTCACCGACTCGACGAAGTCTTCTCCATAGCCGACCGCATAACCGTGATGCGCGACGGTGTCACGATCGACACCCGGGACACAGCGAAATACACCCGACGTCAGCTTATTGAACAGATGGTTGGACGCCCCCTCGAAGACGAGTTTCCCAGACACCGACCGGCGCCAAAAGAAATCTGCTTTGTTGTTCGTAATCTTTCGGGGCCAAGACTAAAGTCTATCTCATTTGCCGTCCGTCGAGGTGAGGTGCTCGGCCTGGCGGGGCTCATGGGAGCCGGACGCACCGAACTGGCCCGCCTGATTTTCGGGGCCGATCCTTTGTTGGGCGGAGAAATTCTCCTCAACGGTAGCCGACTGCAGATCTCCTCCCCGCGCGACGCAATTCGCGAAGGTATCTGCCTGCTGACCGAAGATCGCAAGAATCAGGGACTGGTACTCGGGGCCTCGGTGCTCGAAAATTTTGCCCTACCTAACCTTGGCCGCTGGTCCCGCCACGGATGGATAGATAAGCACAAAGAACGGTCCCGTTTTTCAGAGCGTGTCTCCGGACTCAATATCCGTGTAACCGGGCCTGACCAGACGGCCGGGACGCTCTCCGGCGGAAATCAGCAGAAACTTCTGCTGGCCAGATGGCTGGAAACGAATTCCGAGGTTATCATATTTGATGAACCGACCCGGGGAATCGATGTCGGCACCAAGTATGAAACATATCTGATGATTAACAAATTGGCCGCTCAGGGGAAAGTGATCATAGTCATCTCTTCCGAATTACCGGAGGTTCTTGGAATCAGCGACCGGATTTTAGTCATGCGGGAAGGCGCGATCTCGGGTGAAATAAGCGACCCGGTGAAAGCCCGGCACGAAGATGTCATGGCGCTTGCAGTTTCATAGGGACTCGATCAGGAAGAAAGACAGAGAAGTATGACAAACGGAAGCGGAATAAAGTGGTCCAGGATCTTCAGCGATTATGGCATGCTGGGTGTACTGCTTCTACTCTGCCTCTTATTCTCATCGCTGACCCTTCGGGAACAGTCCCCTTCGGGCCAGCACGCCGCTGACAAGACTCTGAAGTCACTCGACAAGAGTACTCTTGGCAAGGCCACGATACTTGTGGTTTCCCGTCACAATGAAGAAGACTCCTTGTTCGCGACCGCCCTTCAGCGACAATTGGTGGAGGCAAAGATATCTTCGCGGTTACTCATCTCCAGCGAACCGACGGTCCTTCGCGATTCACTCAATCGCTTTGCCGAAAGCGGCACCGTTCCTTCGATTATCGCCACGACGCAGTCTCTTGCTCCCGTTGTCTCGACCATACTCAGTCAAATCGATAGTTACCGGGCAACCAAAGTCATCACTCCTCCCCGATATCGGTGGCCGACCTTTCTGCTGGCCGATAACCTCCGGAATGTCGCCAACCAGATTAGCGTGATCGCGATCATCGCAATAGGGATGACCATCGTAATCATAACCGCCGGGATCGACCTGTCGGTCGGGAGCCTGATCGCACTTTCCGCGGTTGTTACCGCATGGATAGTTGGCCAGATGGGTGGAGGCGGCGCCTCAGCAGGAGCAGTGCTGGCCGCGGGCCTCGGCGGAATTCTGGTCTGCGCGGCTACCGGAGCATTCAGCGGCGTTATGATTACCGGCTTTGGAATTCCTCCGTTTATCGCCACCCTGGCCATGATGCAGGTGGCGGCCGGTTTTGCATATATCATATCGCAAGGGAAACCGATCTATCAACTTCCCGAGGGGTTCATCCTTCTAGGACGCGGTGCCGAGCCTCTTTTCAATATCCCGTACGCCGTGATTCTCATGGTAGTGCTGTATGTTGTCGCGCACATTATCATGACGCGCACTACAATCGGCCGGTACATCTACGCGGTCGGGGGCAATGCCGAGGCGGCGCGATTATCCGGAATCCGCGTCAAGCTTGTAATTTTCTCCGCCTATGTAGTCTCCGGCTTGCTGGCCGGACTCGGCGGTGTCATCATGGCCTCACAATTGAAAAGCGGCGCTCCGACTTATGGACTCACCTATGAGTTATACGTTATCGCGGCCGTGGTTGTCGGAGGCACCAGCCTGATGGGGGGCGAAGGGCGGATTTCAGGAACTCTGATCGGTGCCTTCATAATCGCCGTCATCCAGAACGGCATGAATCTGACTAATGTTGAGAGTTACACTCAAAAAGTCGTCCTCGGCGGGGTCATTCTCGCCGCGGTCCTTCTTGATAGATTAAAGCAGAGAGGATTCCGTTCCACCAGAACATAGTATCTTCCTTTGCTGAGGATTATTTTGTAGCAATTGTCGTTTTCAAACGAGGTAAATATGCGCAACAGCATGATCGCAGCTTGCATCATTTCAGCAGGACTCTTCATGACAGGACAAACACAAACGGCCCCTGACACATCGAGCACCCCCGCCAAGAAACTCTGGGCAGTGGGAGCATCGCATCTGGATACCCAGTGGCGATGGACAATCCAGAACACCATCAACGAATTTATTCCGGCGACCTTCCGGGACAACTTGAAACTCATGCGGAAGTATCCAAAGTACGTCTTCGGATGGGAAGGAGCCTTCCGCTACCAATTACTGAGGGAGTATTACCCCGAAGAATTCGACACCTTGAAAAATTACATCGCACAGGGACGCTGGCGTGTGACAGGGAGCTGGGTCGACGCGGTGGATGTCAATATCCCCTCGTTCGAATCGCTGGTGCGTCACGCGCTCTACGGCAACGGGTATTTCAAAAGGGAATTCGGCAAGACAAGTACAGATATCTTCCTGCCCGACTGCTTTGGTTTCGGCTATGCTCTGCCTTCTATTGCCGCCCACTGCGGCATAAAGAGTTTCTCCACACAGAAACTGACCTGGGGTTCCTCGGTCGGCGTCCCTTTCGATATCGGTGTATGGGAGGGAGTCGACGGATCCACACTGATTGCGGCGCTGAATCCGGGGGCGTATGTGGCCAAAATCACCGGCGACCTCAGCAATGATACCACCTGGCTCAAGACCATAAACAAACAAGGTGATTCGTCCGGACTCTACGCCGCATACATGTATTTCGGCACCGGGGACACGGGCGGCGCGCCGGATTCTGAATCGGTAGCCTGGCTGGACAAGTCTGAGAAGAGTGACGGCCCGATTGATGTGGAGAACGTCAGTTCTGATGACCTCTATGACCTTGTGTCGTCTCAGACGGGTTTGAATCTGCCGCGGTACAAAGGCGAGCTTCTGATGACGCGACACGGCATCGGATGCTACAGCTCCGAGGCAGCCATGAAACGCTGGAATCGTAAGAACGAACAGCTTGGTGATGCCGCCGAGCGGGCCTCGGTCATTGCCGGCATGATGGGCGACTACCGATATCCGCGCGAATTCATCCGCGATACCTGGACCCGGTTCCTGTGGCATCAGTTTCACGACGATCTGACCGGCACCAGCATCCCTGAAGCCTACGAGTTTTCATGGAATGACGAGATCCTGTGCCTGAACAGATTCGCCAGTGCACTACAGACCGCGGTAGCCGCTACCACACCGGCGTTAGATACAAGGTCGAAAGGTACACCAGTCGCGATATATAATCCGCTGGCCATTGACCGCGAAGATGTCGCTGAAGCACAGATTCAATTCGCAGGCAAAGCGCCCGCCTCTTTTCGAGTATTTGGTCCCGACGGTACTGAAGTCGCATCCCAGGTACTCAGTATTGAAGATGCTACTGCGCATCTGCTTTTCCTGGCCCGTGTTCCATCGGTTGGCTACTCGGTTTACGATATCCGGCCATCAGACACGCCGTGCCCTCTCCAGACCGGACTGGCAGTTGCGCCAGACCAGCTGGATAACAATCAGTACACCGTCAAAGTCAACCGGACCGGCGATATCACCTCCATTTTTGACAAAACTCTGAAGAAGGAACTGCTCACCGCACCGGCATCGTTGCAGATGCTTCACGATAAACCGAAACAGTGGCCCGCATGGGAAATACAATACGAAGACATTATCGGGACACCGAAACCAGTTTCCGAACAACCCGCCGAGATTAAAGTCCTTGAAAACGGTCCTGTCCGCGTCAGCCTTGAGATTACTCGTCACACCGCGGCCAGCGATTTCCGCCAGATAGTCAGCCTGAGCGCCGGCACGGCCGGAAGTCGTGTCGAGGTGAACAATGTGGTCGATTGGTACGAACGTGAGACGCTGCTTAAGGCCGCCTTTCCACTCGCTTCGGCCAACGACAAAGTTACCTACGACCTCGGACTCGGCACAATCGAGCGCGGTCTAAATCACCCCAAGCTCAATGAAGTTCCGGCTCATCAGTGGGCTGATGTGACCGCGGCCGATGGATCTTTCGGTGTCGCGATCCTGAATGACTGCAAATACGGATGGGACCATCCGGATACCAACATGCTCAGACTGACCCTGATTCATACGCCCGGTGTATATGACAACTGGTCTTGGGTTGGCGACGAAAAGTCCCAGGATAACGGACATCATCGATTTGTCTACGCGATCGTAGGGCATGCCGGCGACTGGCGCCAGGGCGGAGTGGTCTGGCAAGCCGCGCGGCTTAATCAGCCGCTATACGCTTTCCAGGTTCCATCACACGCCGGATCGCAGGGCAAATCATTTTCACTTCTTACCTTAAGCGGAACCAACGCTCCTGACCAGCCCGTATCCGTAATGATCACGGCTGTCAAGCAGGCCGAGGACACCAATCAGATCGTGGTGAGAATGCGTGAACTTACCGGTTCCACTGTCGACGGCGTCAAGCTAAGCTTTACCCGGCCGATAGTCTCCGCGCGCGAGGTTAACGGCGTTGAGGAAAACATCGGACCGCTCACTGTAACGAATGGAACCCTTGATCTTGCCTTCAAGTCTTACCAGCCCCGGACAGTCGCCGTCACGCTCGCTCCCGGAAAAGACAAACTGGTGACCACACCGGTCAGCAGCATACTTGCGATTCCCTACAATCACGATGGCGTAAGTCTCGATGAGGGAAGGACCGACGGAGATTTCGACGGCCACGGGAACACTCTGTCCGGTGACCTTCTCCCTGAGGTGCTAATCTACGGAGATGTTGCGTTTGAATTCGGTCCCACGAAAGCAGGGGCCAGCAACGTGGTAGTATGCGACGGACAGGGGGTGGACATTCCTGAAGGCCAATTCAACCGCCTCTACATTCTGGCGGCGGCGGTCGACGGTCCGGCTGAAGGCACCTTCCTGATCGATGGTAAAGAGTCGAAAGTCTGGATACAGGATTATCACGAGCGGTTAGGACAATGGAACAATCGAATGGTAGGTGGACAGTTTGTCGACGACAAAGCGTTGATAGCACCCGCCTACATCAACCGCCAACAGGTTGCCTGGGTCGGCACTCACCGCCACACTGCCACTGGCGAGAACGAGGCGTATGAGTACACCTATCTGTTTCTCGTTTCCCTTGACCTGCCGAAAGCAGCCAGGAAGCTCACTCTGCCCAATAACCGAAACATCCGAGTAATGGCCGCTACGGCGGTAAATTCTATGTACGATGAAGTGACGGCGGCACGGCCGCTTTATGACGACATCACCAATACATTGGTGAATATTCAGTCTGACCGGCGAGACTTCCTGGAAAGCCTCGAAGTTCGTCTCAGCTCCCCCATACCTGGGACACGAATTCATTACACGGTGGATGGCAGTGATCCCTCTACATCTTCGCCCGAGTACAGGAATCCGATCAAACTGACCAGTACTGCTACGGTTAAAGCAAGAGCCTTCCGTGGCGCGGATGATAACCCTTACCTGATCACCGCCTCGTTCACCAAAGCGGTGCCGATAGACGCCGTACAGCCGACAACTCCATCAAAAGGCCTGCTCTGTTCATATTATGAAGGGTCCTGGAGCAATTTACCGAATTTTGATTCCCTGACGCCCGTGAAGCAGGTGGTGATGGATTCGGTAGCGATCCCCGATTTCGCCCGCCCGGAAGATTACGCCCTGGTGTTTACCGGGTATATCAAGGTAGCAGCCGATGGACTCTACGATTTCGGCATGGAGTCGGACGACGGTTCCGCGCTCTGGGTGGCCGATTCGCTGATAGCCGATAATGATGGCATCCATGGCACTGGTGAGATTCCCGGCTCTCTGGCGCTCAAGGCCGGTTACCACCCGATATCCGTGTACATGTTCCAGCAAAAGGGTGACAAGGCATTGGCGGTCTATATCGCCGGACCGGATATTAAGAAACGTCAGTTGTCTCCTGAAATGCTGTTTCATGTGCCGTCGGCTGCCAAGAAGTAGCGACGCCGGTATTCGGCGGTTAAGGAGATATTGACTGGTATATAACCGCGACAAGAATAAAAGAGCGGGAGTAGATTGCTCCCGCTCTTTGTTTGTTAGGTAGGCCTGAATACGTCTCAGGTTTGAAACAAGTACTGAAGTTTCAGGAAGAACTGGCGGGCGCCAAGTTTCCATTGTGAATCGAGCTGGTCGTCGGCTGGGAAAAAGTTGTACTCGTGCGTAGCCCCGGCATAAAGCACACTGAATGAACTGAGCCGGTAAGTCAGAAGCGGGTCAACATCCCAAGCCTTGCTCTTCCAATGGTAATAGGTCGGACCGGTCTCATCGTCGCCAGTATAGATGGCGGCCCGAGAGTCATTATACTGCACCACGAGCCGCAACGACAGTTCCCGGTTCACCTGTACGCCTACCCGGGTACGTAGAATAAGCTGACGGTATAATTCATTGTCATTCGAAGCATGGGTGCTTCGTACGTAGTTGAAATCGGGTTCTATCAGCAGGCGGTCAATCGGCTTGACGCTGAGCGATATCGAGGCCGAGTTCTGCAGACCTTTGGCTTCGGCGAATCGAGCAACTCCCGTAGATCTTTCAGCGGTCACAAAATATCCGACCATGTTGTTAAACTGCCCTCCGGCGTTGAAACCGACTGTGGTCAGGCCGGTGTAATCAACCAGGTTGCCGGAGTAGTTGCTGGTCCACGATTCCGACCCGCGGGAAACATAGATACTGCCTTCAGTCTGTGCCCATCGAAGTTGTGTGTATACGCTGAAGTTCTGGTGCTCCCATCGGCGGGTACCATCGAACAGCCACCTGCCGTCGGCATACACCGATGGTTGTATCCGCTGGAATAGCCCACTCTTGGGATAGAATGTGTACTGAGTAACGACAAATGAGTTGCGATAATCTACCCAGGGATCATATCCGGTTAGAGTACGGTAGGTCGGCTCCACCTGATCATAATTAATTGTGAAACTCCATGCTCGCGCCTGTCGTCTGAATTGCGAGATCAACGCGTTACCGTGAAAGGTTTCACCGTCGAACACCGCGGTTTTCTTTCCCTGGTCCATCGTGACACCTTCAAGTCCGGCGCTGGCGCCGGCGTGGTCAGGCTCTCCGGTGAAACTTGTGATAAACTGCCCGACGACGCTGTAGATTTGCGTCAGGCGAAGTCGACCGTCCACCGACGCGATCGTCCCGTAACCTCCGCCGTCCAGCCTCCGGTCGGTGAGAATAAACCCGACCCGGGTGTCCTCCCCGACAGTCTTGGTGCCGCGGAGCACATTGACGTAGCTCTTGCCGCTATTGAACAGCGCGGACCGTTCTTCCAGCGGCAGCAGGTACGGGGTGTTTTGGTCTTCGGCCGACATGAACCCGATACTGTAGTTCGCCTTGCGGGTCACCAGTTTGGTAGCGTACTGTGGATCATTGACTGTGCGAGTGTAGAATGAATTAAAGAGGGTGCGAAAAACATCGGCTCCTTCCTGGAAGAACGGCCTTCGCTCCGGATACATCAGCGCAATGGTCGAATTCACATCAACCTGCGCGGCGTCGGATTCAATCTGACTGAAATCCGGATTATATGTCCCTTCAAGCGTGGCATTCGACGAGATTGAATACTTGGCGCCCAACGAAAGTTCGCCATTGACGTCACCTTCATGAAAGCCCGACCTCGGATCGCCGGCGTCGTTAAGATAACCGGCTTGATGGGCGACATAGGTGGGCAGAATCTCAAGCCCGCTGCCCGGATTCACATCGCCTATTCCGCTGACCGATCCCCACTGACAGGGCCAGCACTGCTCGTTGCGATTGTAGGCGGCCCAACTGTACTGCTGGAGGCTTTGCCGCGGACGGTTCCGCCAGAAATCCATGCGCCAAGTTTGAGGCGATTGATTCGGAAATCTCATGCTGGAAAACGGTACGGCTATCTCTACTTGATAGCCGGAATCGGTTACTCTTGCCGCTGACTCCCAGACCATGTCAAAGCCAGGGTCCTCTCCTCCAACCGGTGACCACAATCTATCTTTCTGCACTCCATACGGATTGACAAAGAGCTCATAGGCCCATGCGGCATTTCCATAGGTATCGATTAAGACACAGACCGCATCGTCGCCGCCGAACTGGTCACGCTGACACATAGTTGCGCGGATACTTTCGGGGTCATCGAGACAGACGAACGCCACATATAAGTGGTCCTTATCATAGGTCACCAAAGTCCGGGTATCTACATCAGGGGCGGTATTGTCGCCCGGGTAGCGCTCGACGAAATTGGAAATCTCAGCGGCGTTCGTCCACTCCGCCGGATTAATGTTTCCGTCGACTTTGATCGCTTCTGTCGTCTTTTCAATCGTCAGCTTCGGATTGAAAATCGGAAGCGACGTTCTTGTAGCCAGCGCAGATTGTCCTCCCAATAGCACGGCGGCAGTAATCAAGATGAGAGAGAGAAGTCTTCCGCTGGGAGATTTCAAAGCATTCATGGGCGTACTCCTGCTATTTCGCTTTTTTGGGCTCCAAGCAAGCGAACTTGAATACTGCTCGTCATGAACACCGGTGCATGAAGACAATCCATCGGGGCTGCATATCCCCGATAGTTCCACAAAGGAGCCTGTTGCTGTTTCTGGAGTAACTATACGAATCAGATTTCAAGATGTTTCACCGCGCGAAAGAGCGCAGAATCTGCAGACAGTCAATTTCGGGGCAACTCAAGGCAGGACACGGACAATGCCCGGGCTTGTCCGACCGGGCAAACTCCGTTTTAAAGACTCTATTCGTGACGCAGGGCGTCGATCGGATTCAATGCCGCCGCCTTACGGGCCGGGTAGAATCCGAAAAAGATACCCACTGCTCCCGAAAACAAAAAGGAAATTGTGATAATCTCCGGCGAGATGACCGGCTGGAGCTGCGTAAACTTATCCAGCCCGGCTACCACGAGGGCTGAAAGCAGGATTCCCAGGAGTCCCCCGGCCAGACTGAGCACAACCGCTTCGGTCAGGAACTGCAGCAGGATATCACTTTCTCTGGCGCCGACCGAAAGCCTGATCCCAATCTCCCGGGTCCGCTCAGTTACCGACACCAGCATAATATTCATAATCCCTATACCGCCTACTATCAGACTGACGGCCGCAATCGATCCGAGCAATAACGTCATTGTCCGCGTGGTCTCGGTTACGGCCTGCGTGATTTCCGCCTGGCTTCGAATCGTGAAGTCGTTATCTTCGCCTTCGGGTATGCGGTGGGAGGCTCGAAGAATCTGGGTCATCTGATTTTTAGCCGAATCCATGAGATCCGTCGAGACCGCGCTTGCGTTTATCATGTCTATCCAACGGCCTCCTTTGAGGCGAGACTGCACTGTCGTTGCCGGTGCGAGAATAACATCGTCCTGGTCTTGCCCCATACCGCTCTGGCCTTTGGCCTTAAGTACACCAATGACGGTAAACGGAATATTGCGGATCCGGATACTCTGACCAACCGGATCCTGATCGGGAAACAGCTGACTGGCGACAGTAGCTCCAAGGAGCGCCACTTTCTTATTGGTCGCGACATCGCGAGCCGTAAAGAAATCACCGGACTGAAGCTCCCAGCTCCTGATCCCGAAGTATTCCGGTGTCACACCATAGATCGATGTTGACCAGTTACTGCCGCCGCCGATTACCTGAGCGCCGGTTCGTACGATCGGAGAGACCGCCTCGAGTGTCGTACCTTCTTTGCGAAGCTTGTCAATGTCGTCAAAGGTGAATCGGTTAAGGGTCCCGGCGCCGAAATGAACTCCGCCTGACTGCCCACTGCTGGGAAAGGCGATGAGCAGATTGGTTCCCAGTGCATTGATGCTTTGTTCTATCTGTGCCTGAGATCCCTCGCCTACCGCCACCATCACGATAACGGCGCTTACTCCGATAATAATCCCCAGAGAAGTCAACAGGCTGCGCATCCGGTTCTTCAACAAACTCCTGAACGCGGCTTTCAACAGGTTTCGAAATTCTATCATCATGCCTGGGCCCCCTGGGTCTCTTCGTCAAGCGACGGTAACGCCGCCGCGTCGCTGTGGGCGTTACGCCGGTTTACAACGGGAAGATCGCGAATCACTAGGCCATCTCTGACCTCCACAATTCGTTTTGCATAAGCAGCGATGTCTGCATCGTGGGTCACCAGAACAATTGTGATGCCTTTGTCGTTGAGTTCCTGGAATAGCGCCATGACCTCGACGGAGGTTCGAGTGTCCAGATTCCCGGTCGGTTCATCGGCAAGTACAATCGCCGGGCGGTTCACCAGGGCCCGTGCGATCGCTACCCGCTGCTGCTGTCCACCAGACAACTGATTCGGTTCGTGATCCATCCGATCGGCTAAACCGACTTGATTGAGAACGTCGATTGCCTCCTGCCTGGGATTCTCAATTCGTCGGCCGCGGTCATAGAACAGCGGAAGCTCTACATTTTCCAGAGCCGACGTCCGATTCAGCAGGTTGAATCCCTGAAAGACAAATCCAATGCGTTCGTTTCTCACGGCCGCGAATTCGTTCTTGCTGAGACTGTCCACTTTCATGCCGTCGAGCCAGTATTCGCCCGAGGAAGGCCGGTCGAGACAGCCAAGCAGATTCATAAGCGTCGATTTACCCGAACCTGATGCCCCCATGATCGCCACAAATTCGCCCGCTTCTATTTTCAAGTTGATTCCGCGGAGTGCGTGGACCGGAACCGATCCCATCTGAAAGGTTTTAGTCAAACCGCGAGTTTCTATTACTGTCGTCATTACTTTACCAATCTCTGCTTCGAGTTTATCGGAACATCCGGAAGCCCATCGGACGTTCAGCGGTCTGGGTGGCGGAAGACTGTGTGCCAACTATGATTTTCATTCCGTCGTTGAGCACCCTGCTCGAGACAACCTCCGTATTTGTCCCATCGGTCGCGCCAATCTTGAATGGAGCCATTGCAAGTTGATTATTATCATCGAGATACCAGACCCGGCCAAAATCGGACGCGTGATTCTGTCCACTGCCAGCGCCGCCACCTCCAACCATCATACCTGCTTGCTGGCCGCCGCCATTCCCTCCACTGCCGGCTCCGTTTCTCGCGGATCCCCCGCGGAACGCAGCTTTGACCGAATCGGGCATATTGGCGAGTTCCTTCTGCCGACGCTCCCGATAGGCAACCAGTTGCTCCTCTGTCGGTTGAAACCGCAACGCCTTGTTGGGAATTAGCAGCACGTCCGTTTTCTGATCGACTATAAAATCGATAGTCGCGGTCATTCCCGGCAAAAGCAGGTTATCCGGATTTACGGCATCGACAACCACTGTGTACGTAACCACATTTTGAACTGTGGTCGGCTCCAGTCTAAGTTGGTTGACTGTGCCTGTGAACTGCTTATCGGGATACGCTTGAACTTGGAACGTAACCGCTTGACCGTTTTTGATTTGACCAATATCGCCTTCATCGACATCAGCCAATATCTGCATGTGGGAGAGGTCCTCGGCTATTTTAAACAGTGTCGGGGTCGAAAAGCTCGACGCCACCGTCTGTCCTGACTCGACATTCTTGCTTATTACCGTACCATTTATGGGCGATTTGATCACCGCATACTGGAGATTCCGGTGAGCCCGGGTAACGTCGGCCTGGGCCGACTTCACCGCCGCTTCCTGAGTCTTGATGTTTACCTGGGCGGTGATATAGTCTGCATCCGAAATTAACTTCTTAGCATAGAGCTGGTCCGCCCGATCAAAATCGGCTTTGGCCTGGCTCAATGCTGCGTCGGCGCGCTCCAGATTGGCCTCAGCGTCAATGACATTCGTCTTGAGCAGGACAGTGTCCAGCACCGCCAGAACCTGACCCTGCCTCACGTTGTCATTAAAATCCACGTAGACGGAATCAATCGTGCCTGACACCTGCGTACCGACGTCGACCGTGGTGACCGGACTAAGCGTACCGCTGGCTGAAATGGTGTTGACTATATTACCCCGCGCTACGGTGGCATATTCATACGTAACCGCATCGGATTTCGAGACCGCCTTCTTTACAAGGATGCCACCGACAACTATCACTACCAAAACGATCAGAATCCAAACTGTCTTTTTCTTCATTTCTTTCTTCCTCTCGTACCTGTCTCTACTCTATAACATTCTTGAAATTAGACAGTGCCGATATAGTTTTGGATTAATCGGCAGTAGTCCGACATTCAAATCAATCCCGAATGCGGGAGATCGCCGGCTTAGTTGGCGAGGATGTCCGCTCATCGGTCGACGGGATCGACGGCAAGTCAGATTTTCGCATCGTAGACCTTCCTCAAACGGGCACGTGCATGCACTTATCCAGAGTGTCCGAAAGAATACTTGTGAGTATAGTATTCGCTTTTTCCGTGCGTATACCTCGGACCTGCAGTCTAACGCCGACCACATTATCCTTGACAGAATACTCTACGAAGATTAGCTTGTATCAAGATTATTCAAAATCCTCGTAATGTTTGTTCGAGTTCATTCAGTGTGACTCGACAGCCGGAAGACATCGACACAGAGGAATGCAGGTTATAACGGCGGTTGTGGGTTACGTTCCTGTTTTCTAATTAATCATTTCACTCCGTCCGCCGGTCCGGGACGAGTTTATAGCGAGAATATTGATATCAAATCACTGGGCGATGTGCCATGTTGTGGTGCATCGATTATCCCACTACACGTAATCACTAATTGTTAGAGGAGGTGAACCGCGTGATTTATTTGATCGACCCACTGGACACAAAACTGGGCATCTGCACAACGAAGTGTGCGAGTCTTTGCCACATTAAGCCTCTGTACGGAATCATTATCTGATGATCTGCCGGGTTGGACTCTCACTGATGGGAGCGAGGCCCGGCGGCAAGGTTTGATGGAATTTCGATTCGCGTGCCGGACGGCCAGTAGATTGCGACAACCACCGGCACGCACTGAAATGTCAGTAAGTATTGACATTGGTTGCGTCTTGGGCGCACCGCAAAATACCCCGGACCGGGAGCGGTTCATCCCGCTCCCATCCGAGGACACCAACGATGAAAGGTGAGCCATGCCAAAATTATCGCAGTACAATCATTTTCATCCCTGGCGCGATGGGTACTATCTGGCATTCAATGCCGTGAGCGGCGCGGTTGCCTTGATGACATCGGAAAATTATGCCACCTATCAGCGCCTGGCGGGCAAACTCACCAACGGGTCCGCTGAAAGTCTGGATGCCTCTGAACAGGAACTGATAACACAACTTCAGTACGGCCACTTCGTTATCGACTCCGACTTACCCGAAATGGACTGGCTGAAATTCCGCTATCGCAAAGTACGTTTCGATCCAACTTCGCTCGGCCTTATTATCGCTCCTACCATGGCCTGTAATATGGCCTGTAACTATTGTTTCGAAAGCAACAAGAAGGGCCGGATGTCGCCACGAGTGATTGAGTCGGTCATCGCATTTGTAGAAAAGCAGGCCGGTACCCTGAAAGATTTCCAGACGACCTGGTACGGCGGGGAGCCATTACTGGCCATGGACATCATCTCCGACCTTACCGAATCGTTCCAGGACCTCGCGAATGAATACAAATTCGAATACAATTGTGCCGGCGTCATCACCAACGGTTACCTGCTCGACCAGAAAACGGTAGACCGGCTGACCGAAATGAAATTCGGCCAGGTCCAGGTGACAATCGATGGTCCGGCGAGGATTCATAACCAGAAGCGCCCGCTTAAAAACGGTAAAGATAGTTTTGACACTATCATCAGCAATATTCAGTACGCGACCACAAAAGTCCCTGTCGTTGTTCGTATCAATCTGGATAAAAGCTTCACGACCCAAATAGTCGAAGAGCTCCTCGATGAACTTGAATCCGCCGGACTTCGCAATAATGTCGGCGTCTATTTCGGCCAGCTTGAGCCGGCGACATCGACCTGCTCTAATATCTCGGAGAGCTGTTATGAAACCAGAGCGTACTCACAGACCGAAATGTCTTACTATCGTCTGTTGCTCGAGCACGGCTTCTTTGTTCAGAAGCTGCCTCAGCCGATAATGACATTTTGCTTTGCCCAGCTCTCCAATTCATTTTTGATCGATCCCGACGGCGACTTGTACCGTTGCTTCAACTATGCCGGTGACAAATCCCGATCGATGGGCAATGTTACGGGCACGCCCACATATCAGCACCCTGAATTCAATCACCTGTTCGCATTCGATCCATTTGAGCACGCCACGTGCAAGTCATGCGGTATCCTTCCCCTGTGCATGGGAAGCTGCCCCTCTCGACGGGCCGACCGGGACGTCCCCATCGACGAGGTCTGCGACAGTTGGAAATATAATCTTGAACCTATGCTTGAACTGATAGCCCTCTCGCGGCAGCAGCAGGCGCAACAACGCGCTGCTCAGGCACAACAGGAGACTACAAAATGAGTACCAACGGCTTCAAATTCTTCCCGGAAACGGTAGTATGGGAAATCACTTTCGCATGCAATATGCGCTGTATTCACTGCGGCACGTCCGCGGGGAAACGACGTCCCGATGAACTGTCCACCGACGAAGCATTCAAGCTTATCGATGAGTTGACTGCTCTCGGCTGCAAGAGCATCACGATCTCCGGCGGCGAACCTCTCCTTCGCGATGATTGGCGCCAGTTGGCCGCACGAATTAAAGACAATGGTCTGACCAGCTACCTGATTACCAACGGTTTCGCAGTGACCGACGCGATCGCCGAAGACTTCCGGACACTCGGTTTCAAGCGAATCGGTGTGAGTGTCGATGGGATGAAGTCCGTCCATAACTATATTCGCCAGCGCACCGACAGTTTCGACCGGTGCATGAATGCCATCGACATCATGGGCAAGCACGGTGTCGATTATTGTGTCGTCAGTCAGGTCTCCAACATGAATATCACCGAATTGGATCCGATGTACGATATGCTGGTAGAGCGCGGATGTAAAGGCTGGCGCATTCAGATGTGCACCACCACCGGACGGATGCAGGAACACGCCAATATGGTCCTCTCACTGGACAACTACGAAACATTGATAGATAAACTGATCGAGCTGAAGAATAGAGGCGAGCTGTTTATCGATGTCGGCGAAAATATCGGCTACTATGGCTGCAAAGGCAGCGAACTGGTCGATAGCGCGCCGTATTTCGGCTGCTACGCAGGCTTGCGGGTCGCCGGTGTCGAATCCAACGGTAATGTCAAAGGATGTCTGTCGATGCCTCAGCAGTTTGTCGAAGGAAACATACGCGAAAGCTCGTTTACCGAAATATGGAATCGTCCGGATGGGTTCGCGTATAATCGCCAGTTTACCAAAGAAACAGCGTCGGGCGCCTGTCATGATTGCCGATACCTCCCCCTGTGCCGAGGCGGCTGCGCCACAACCTCGGTGTCACAGAGCGGTTGTCGCGCCGATAATCCGTACTGCATATACCAGATCGAACTGAAAAAAGGGATTCAACCGAAAGACGGCGAGGACACGATCACCCTTCTGCGACGCTTCAACCCCGAAGCCGTCAATGAGGAAAAGGCGAGCTGACCGCCAGGAAAGCCGCCTGTTTCACGGACCATACCGGAGCTTGCCTGCATGATGAAGCCGTCGATTTTGCTCGCCTATCCTTCGAGTTTCAATTGCTCGATCGGCATTGACGATGTCGATGTGAAAACATCGCTGCTCGTGCTGGGCTCGTACATCTCGGCGTTCTATCCAATCGAATACATGGATTTTGAGATCGCCGTCGGCCGCCCGAACTCGCCCACCCAGATAAAAAGATTCGAACGCCGCGTGCGGGAGTATTTTGAACAGCACTCTTTCGATATTC
Organism: uncultured Ignavibacteriales bacterium; assembly: GCA_964371785.1. GTDB lineage: Bacteria > Zixibacteria > MSB-5A5 > GN15 > FEB-12 > CAVQCT01. The sequence continues at coordinate 482,663 of CAYJOL010000001.1, forward strand.
TCGGACTCTCCTGCTGGACGAGCATGTCTTACCTGGCAACCCTGATGGTTGCACGGCTGTTCCGCGAACTACATCCCGACAAGCTCATCGTTGTCGGCGGGTATCATCCAACCGCAAGACCCGAGGAATTCGTCTCAGATGACCAGCTGTTTGATTATGTCGTCTTCGGCGAAGGCGAGCGGGCATTTCATGATATTATCAATGAATATGCCTCATCACGCAAACGCCCCGGCAAGACGACAGTCGTTCACGGTGTAACAACTAAGGCGGATGAATTCGTCCCCTACAACTGGGATCTGGTCGACACGTTCGTGCGGCAACACTTCCCGAATGGACTGTCCAAGCTCTATGTCTATCTCTCACGCGGCTGTCCGTTCGATTGCTCCTTCTGTATGGAGTCGTTGAAAGACCGCCGCTGGCGCTCGCTGACCCCGACCCAGGCGATTGATCAGATAGACGTGGCCGCCCAGAAGTATAACCCGCAGATTGTTGGGATCGCCGATGCCTGTTTCGGCCTCAGACCGGCCTGGCGCAAAGAATTCCTTCGACTGCTAAAAGAACGCCAGCCGAGCTATCAGGTTATCTTCGAAACACGACCAGAGTACATGGACGAAGAAGATATCGCTTTATTGAGCGGGATGCAGGTGGAAGTGCAGTTCGGCATTGAAAGCGGGTCTCCCAAGATCCTTCAACTCATGCACAAGACCAAACAGCCTGACAAGTACCTCGACCGATTCCGCCGCCTGAGCCGGGCCCTTTCGGAACACAGGATTTTGCATCGTGCCAATATCATTTTTAACCATCCCGGTGAAACCGAACAAACTCTCAACGAAACGCTCAGCGTAATCGACAGCCTGCTGGAAGTTCCCGAGTCATATCTCATGTGGGTCTGCCGCCAGTACATGCACTACCCCGGCTGTGAACTTGACCGCAACCGGACATTCTATGAACAATCCTTCGGTAGTCAGTTCAGAAGTCCCGAATGGTGGCGCGAGGACCGCGATCAGTACGAGGCCTCGCTGGATTCCTTCCCCTCCACCGACCTGACCAACGGCCGGCAGGGTTTATGGGGTGATCTGTTAAGTCAGCGCGAAGAGCGCTTCCGATGCGGACTGGCCGACGAAGCGTTTCGATATGCCGCTGAAAAATATTTCCCGGAATGGCTGAATGACCCGCGCTACCAGCAAGTTTAACCGCCTCTGGCAGTACTTGAAGCCGTACTGGAAGCTCCAGCTTCTGACACTTCTGGTCATGGTTATTTTAACTGCTCTCATGTTGGCTCTCCCGGGCGCAATCCAGTACATGATCGACACGCTGATTCCCAACCTGCTGAACTCCGGAACTGGATCGGTCAACTTCCGACCGATACTCCTGTTCGGCGCGTTCCTGCTTGGGATATACCTGCTCGATGTCATCTTCTCATGGCTGAGGGATTATCTGGCCGCGTATATCGGCACCGGGATAATCAAAGACCTGCGGATACAGTTGTTTTCGCATCTCCAGAGACTATCACTGAGGTTCCACGGAGAACACCAGACGGGCGAGATAATGTCTCGGCTTTTGTCCGATGTCGGGCGGCTTCAGGATATGCTGAGTATTACCCTGCTTCTGTTCATTGCCAACGTCTTCATGCTCCTGGGTATTCTGGCCTATCTGCTCCACACCAACTGGATGCTCACGCTGGTGGCGGTCATTCCGGTGCCGCTGACAGTCTTCGCAACTAATAAATTCGGTAACCGCCTCAATCAGTTGATGAATGTCGTACAACAGACAATGGCAGAACTCTCCGCGCGGCTTCAGGAAGCTCTCCTCGGGATCAAGACAATCAAAGCCTATGGTCAGGAGCAACGGGAGGTTCAGCAGGTGACGTCCATCATCGACAGGCTGAATCCTATGATGGTAAAAGCGAGTGTGACTTCATCGCTCGGCATCAATCTCGTCCAGTTTATCAATATGATGGGGCCGATCGTGGTGCTTGCCTGGGGCGTCTATCTGGTCGCTACCGGACATATGAAGCTGGGCGAGCTGATCGCGTTCTACATCCTGCTGACTTATCTTTACGCCCCGGTACGCGGACTGGCCGAGACACATATTCAGGTGCAGTCCGCAATGGCATCCGTTGACCGCATCTTTGAGTACTTGGATATACAGCCCGAGATAATCGAATCTCCGAAACCTGTCACTCTTCCCGCCGTTAAGGGCGAAATACACCTCGACCAAGTTACTTTCTCGTATGGCACCTCCGCGTTTGCGCTCAGGGACCTCAGCCTGCACGTGAAACCGAAGGAGAAAGTCGCGCTGGTGGGAGCATCGGGCTCCGGCAAGACGACCGTCATCAGCCTGATGATGCGCTTCTTTGACCCGCAGAATGGAACGGTGTCTCTTGATGGTGTCGATCTGCGGAACTTGTCACTTCGTTCGCTGAGGCACCATGTCGCTCTGGTGGAGCAGGACCCGATGTTGTTTCGGATGAGTATCTATGATAATATCTCGTACGGACATCCTGAGGCTACCGAGGTTGAGATTATCGCGGCGGCCAAAGCGGCTAACATTCATGATTTTGTAAGCAATCTCCCTGACGGTTATCGTACGCAGGTCGGCGAACGGGGCGTGACCGTGTCGGGTGGGGAGCGTCAGCGGCTTTGTCTGGCCCGCGCGATTGTCAAAAACCCGGCGGTGCTCATTCTCGACGAGGCTACTTCGGCCCTTGATGCTGAATCCGAACGATTGATAAGAGAGGCCCTGAAAGTGATCCTCGCGGACAAGACCGCCGTCATTATTGCCCATCGTCCTACTACAATCGAGCACGTTGATCGAATTATCGCGCTGGACTCCGGCCGCATCATCAACGAATCCGTGCCGACTGGTTCGCGCTGATTTCTAATATCTTTCACCAGCAGTTCAAACCTGTCATCCTCGCGCCAGAGTGCGTTGAAAAAGTCGCCGTAGGGTATGGTCCTTCTTAGAACCTGTCATTGGCAGACCAAAACTGATGGTTGGGGAGTCGTGTGTCTTACAAAAATGTTCAGAAATATCCTTTCTCAACACACCCCAAGCTGTGGGCCACCGGCGGGCAAGCCATCGCATCCGTGCATCATTATATTGATACGGAGCCATTAACACTCAGGTTTGTCTTATATGACGATTCATACTAACCCAAAGGCGATGGGCCGCCTGATGACATTTTAGCTTGACAGAGATTCTTGATCTGCTAACTTTGAGTAAGTTATTAAGGCACATAGGGCGTTTTCATGCCTCATTCAGACAAGAAACGCATAGTGAAAGTGGGGGATCCTATGAACAGAATCAGGATCGTGGTCTTCGTGCTTTTGGTAGTCTTGGCCGTCGGCGCGACGGTTACAGGTGCAGCTTCCGTTGCCGATTTCAAAGTAAAGTTCGTAGAGGAAAATAGAGTAAGCATGTGGGTTAAGATATATAACCCAGAGCATAAGTCACTTACAGTGAGATTCAGCTTTCTTGATGGAGAGGGATTCGAACTTGAAGCACATCAAAGGTCTCAAGGTGCCTTTCCGAACCTGTACTCATCAAACGGAGACACAACGATCTTCCGAGACACTAGACATCTGAGTAAGAGTGTTGTGAGACAACTGAAGTCGTATTCTGTCAAAGTGTCTGAAAGGTGAACAGCCGGGTGCCCCACAGCTCCGCTGTGGGAAAGTCACGCACCCAGACCAATGTACACTTCATAATCATCCATTTCAAGCCCGGTGCCCCATAGCTCTGCTGTGGGAAAGTCACACGATGCAACCAATTTACAATTCATAGTCATCCATTTCAAGTGCAACATCGCTTGCGTTGGGCCACCCCGGCCCGATTCGGACACGCATTACTTACCGTGAAGAAGACGTATCTTAAATCCTTCCAACTCCGTTACAAACTCTTTCCGAGCGTCCTCATCGTCGGTTCGAATCTCAAGCCATTCATGGTGATGTATCCGAACAAGCGTCTTTCCGGCGGTATCAAAAATCCAGGCATCCCAAATGAAGTAAAATACAATGCTCAGGATGCTTACGAACGCGGCCTCATCGCTCGGCCTAAACAGGTGGACCGGAGCTTCCATCAGAGTCCGAGTCTCACCGAGAGATCGCCGATATCCGTAGATTAAGTCAAGTTCTTCCGAATTCCCCCACATTCCCCAAGCTGAAATGTAAATGTAAACTTCCGGGCTCCTGCGAAGAAGCACATGCGCGAACAGCCTTGACAGATCCGTTTTTGCAAGGGATTCAGGCGGAATCGAGTAAGTATCGTTCACCAAGGACAGCCGACTTGAAAGCTCGCTGAGGAAATTGTCCAGCGGTTTCTGCCCCAGCAATTCGCTCGCATTTTCTTTGGTTAGTATTTTCATTGTCAGCCTACTTCCTACGGCCGGGTGGGCCACCTCGGTCAATATCATTACTCTTGAGATGTCAACGCGGCAATGTGATTTCTTAATGAGCCAATCGAATGTTCGCAGTCCACGTCGCAGTTGTCGGAATCCTCGAGGATTTCAATTTCACTCATCCATTTAATGCGTGCTTCTTCGCCCAACTCTCCGTCGAGCACTATTTCGGCTGCCGTGAACTTGAGCAATTCGGTCAGCTTACATAGCTCCGGCGCGGAAATAACTATCTTGAAAGTGTCATCAGGAAATCTGTACAGCGCGTAATGCCAGCTTGAAGCGTCGATTGAGAGGCCCGTTCCCGTGTTTGTCTCAAGCGTGAATCGCTTTTCCCATCTCTTTGGTGGTTTGGCCGGGTAAAACTCCCAATCGTTACGGTTCGGAGCCAAACTGACCATTGCTTTGGTCAAGCGCAGAAGTTCCTTATCTCCGCTCGGCGATAACACTAATGCGCTTTTGCGAGGATCCGTGAATCCGGGTCCCAACTCCCAGGATATGCCACCAAAGTCGCTTAACTTCATGTCTAAAGTTGTGATGAAGCTCTGATCAATAAATACATTATTCGTCTTCTCCGCCGCTGATAAGAACCAACTCCAAAACTCATTGATTTCTTTTGTACCAGGCAGGATCATACAACTAGTCCTAATTTGTCCGCGTTGGCCACCCGGCGTATCCCTGGCGACATATTGGAGGTACTTCTTTCGCTTCTGGCAGGGTTTCACCTCGAAAACACCGCCGACTCAAATCACTACTCCCTTCATTTTCACTCGGCATTCTCAATTCGCAATTCAAAAACCAGTTCGTTGAAATCATCATCGAAATGTCCATCATTGCAATGATACCTCTTCCCACCAGGGATCTGTTCGATCCACATCGCTGCGCCGTTCCAGCCGGATTCCACACCGCCTTCACCCTGATCCCAAACGTTCTTGACCCAAAGAATGCCGCTCTTCGTGCTGTAGCAGCTTATTACATCTTCTTTCGGCATATACTGCTCAAAGATGTCAAACCACCCTCTCTTAATATGTTCACCGTCTCTGTATGATAACCATCCGTCTGTGCTAAATGCAATTCCCTGCGGCCATTCGGAGTTGGTGGATACAATTCGGTACTGGACATTCACTACTCGCTTGACCGGGATTACAAGTTTGTCGGCCATGATCAAGGTGAGATTCTTGTAGCGGATCGGCCCCGCCTTGGATTTGATGAACATGTCTCCAAATGCGTATTTGGCATTGTCGGCAAGACCGTCATTCATAATTGTTCCTCATAAATGCATGAGCCTGGGTGCCCCATAGCTCTGCTGTGGGAAGGTCACACGATGTAACCAATTTACAATTCAGCACCGTCCACTTCAAGCAGTGCGTCGCGTTATCCAACTGGACTTCCCATCCGGCGTTTGCATTCATTCCGCTTGCCCGCCGCTGGCGGCGGCAATGATACGGCAGGCTCGAAGACGAGTCTTCCGTACGAAGAAACGCAGCGGCTCTTACGGCCTGGTGCCTCAGTCGTCAACCGGCGGGTCATCCATACCTACACCACATAGGCAACCCAATTCGCTGGTCAGCCACCTAGATGAACGATCTTCCAGAAATCTGCCTCGGAATAATTCCGTTTATCGAAAAACAGCGATTTGCCCAAAGCATCGATGATTTCGTTCTCCTTCATTCTGCCTGGCGGCGTGCCTATGAGCCCGGAGTCCCGGTAAAGTCTAACCAAACGTCCATCCCCAATCGGCTCACTCTGAAAAACTTTCAAGCGATCCAGCCGTTCCGGCCCTATTTCGGACATGGCCCACTTACTGAAGTAGGTTACCCAGTACAGGCCGGGAAACATGGCACAAAAATCGTCGCGGCGACATCTTCCGCCAGCAACCGTGCCAACGTAGAATTCCGTTGAGCCAAGCGGCTCCTTAAGGAAGACAAAATGCTTGTCCTTCAGATCCTGCTCCGTCGTGAGCCAGCCGAAACCAGGCTCGAAATACTTCACGACAAAACTGAACATCTCAACCGCCAAGTCGTCGCCGGCGTTCAGTGCCAGGTGAATGTCACAGTCCCACGGGAATCGATTAGGATCGCGGCCTAATCTTTGACGCCAATTCATGTCGACGACAAATCGAGGCTTTGTTGCCCGTCTCAGCATTACCGGCATTTTCCGTTTGAGCCACAAAGAAATCGCAGCATCCACACCGTCTTCCCTCAATTTCCTTCGAATTGGCTCGCCGGATCCGTAATATTCCGGCCGCATCAACGGGTTTTCATGGCTACACCAATGAGATAAAAGTGGACGGGCAATTTCCTCCGATCCAATGTTCTTTATTGTTTGAATATTGATGTGGTACATAGATACCTTCATTCCTTCACAGCGCTTGCCGCTTAATCGTCCAGCCAATACACCTTCAAGGCCACTACCACGCTCAATATATCGTTTTTCAACTTGGCACCTCTGTACTCGGTCGTAGCTCGGGTATACATACACATGAGGTCGAAATTCCTCCTAAACTCCCAGCCGCCTCCCAGCTGGATGCCCAGTCCGTACGATCTCGGACTGCCACCCGGAGCGTTCAGCCAGAATCTTCCGACGCTAAGTGAGGAATGCAGACTTCCTGATTGCTTCGAAAAGTAATGATCCCACCTGAGGGAGCTAAGTCCCTGAGCACCGACAGAGTCGGGCCAGACAGCCGAATTTCTGAGATTGAGGTCGAACCCCACCCCGAGAAGATCGGTATTAGAGATTCCATACCCGACCATGAAGTGAGCTCCCCCTCCCACACCATTGTCACTCTCCAGAGTCACCGGGTCATGCCATCGCGCTATCGGTGACACCATTATGCCTATTTGTGCGACCGGACCTCTTCTCCCTCTCGCAATGGGACTTGACACAGCGGCCACGACGAGCAAAAAGGTAATAATCGGACCCTTAAATCTCATTGATACCTCACGATCGCAAAAGTCCTTGATCAATATTCTATTGATAGCTCGGGGACGTCATCACTCCCGATATTGAATCCCGCCCGACGCACCTGACCTTTCAGACGATACCGTAGCCGGAAGAAATCACAGGCGGGTTCGTTTACAAAGATGATCATGATCTCGAATTGTGAAGGATTTGAAAACACGAATACCGCCCGTCCGTCACCACACGCATTATCCGTCGGTTGACTTGCCCCGTCTACTACCTGGCTCATAACATACCGCGCAAACCGGGCAAACGCAAGCCCAACAAATGGACGGTCGGCTCGATATTACTCCCTCCCAGCCTCTAGATTCAATCGAGACTATTATCGAGCGCTCGACAATAATCTCCAATTTCGTCGATCGTGGCCGGAAAAAGTCCATTTGCCGTCCCCGCCAAGAATCTCCATTGACCGCCATAATTCGTTGAACAGCTGTGCCTTGCGTCAAGATGGCTAATTATCACAATGGTACTTGCCTCGTTGGCATGACACTTACTATTGTAAGGGCATGAGACCTATGCCAGGATATTCGGAACCACGCCTCGAACGCCTCCGCTCACAGCGGAGTGCACGGCCGAACTCCCACATTAAAGAGTATGCGCGCTGTCAGTCTGCTCTAAATCGGTTGCTGCCGGTGCTGATCATCGCCCTGACGATTCTATTCGGCACTACACCTGCCTGGAGTCAGACTGTGGACAGTCTTCGGGTCGAACAGGTGGTCCGCGACGTAATCAAAAATAACAATAGAGTAGCGGCGGCGAAATACATGGAAGAAGCTGCCAAGGCGAAGGTCGGACCCGCGGGTGCGTGGGATGATCCGATGCTCATGCTCGGTGTCGCGAATCTTCCGACATCGCTCGATTTCAACATGGACCCAATGACCATGAAGATGATCGGCCTTAGCCAGAACATACCGTATGCCGGTCAAAAGGGACTCCAGAAGAAGGCTGCCGAAGCTGAAGCGGGAGCGGCTAAGCAGGATCGGTATGCGATGGAGGTCGATCTGGCCATGACCGCGCGGTATGCCTATGCGGATCTGTACTACCGGAGTAAGTCACTCACGGACCTGGCTTCGCAGTATGAATTGCTCAAGGATGTGATATCATCGGCCAAGGCCAAGCTTGCCGCCAACCAGGCCAATCAGGACGAAGTCCTTGGCGCGGAGGCCGAGTTGTGGCGGTTACAGGCGCAGATGCTCGAAGCAGATCATATGGTCGATGAGGCCGGATACAATCTCAATATCCTTCGCGGTCTTGATGTGACCACCCCCATACCGCCGATTGCGACGCCAGTTTTCACGGAGCTTCCGAAAACCCCTGACGGTTGGTTGGTGTCGGCCAAGCAGAACTATCCTCCGTTACAAAAGCTCTCTCGCCAGTCCGAAGCCTATGGCTATTCAGGCGCGGCCGCCCGCCGCATGAGCTGGCCGATGCTCGGGCTGTCTGCCAATTACGCCATCCGCTCCAGCACCGACATGGAAAAACGGGACAACATGATCGGCTTCCAGGCCAATATCTCCCTCCCCTTCTTCTCCGGCCGACAGCAGAAGAAGATGGCTGTTTCGATGGATGCGATGCAGAAGGGTGTCGACGCCGAAGCGGTCCAGAAATGGCGTGAGGTCGAGGCAAGAATCAGACTTCTGCATATCACCGCTTTGCATTTGGCCGAGACAATAGACCTCTATCAGAACAGAATAATTCCCGCTGACCAAGATGCGTTCGAGAGCGCCCTGGCGGGCTATTCCGCCGACAAGGTCCCCTACACCAATCTCCTCATGCTGGCTTCGGGAATATTTCGGGACCGTCTTATGCTGAATCAGACCGGCGATCAACTGGCCCGCACGCTGGCTGAAATCGACAGCTACACCGCAGATCCAAAGAGGCTTTCGATAGATGATGTGAGAAATAATCCGTAACTAAGGCAATGAATATGTCAGATGAAATTCACAAATACGATCCGTATGAGAACGAGCCGATGCCCGAAGGAGAGGAAGAAGCCCCGCGCTTCGCGCACACGATGGCTATCGTCAGGTGGTTCATATTGGGCGGCATGACGATTTTCGCACTTGTCATGATCCTGAACTACTTCGGACTGACGCCGGGCAGCGGCACCTCGGCCAGTCCGACCCAGTACCACTGCCCGATGCATCCCACCTACATCTCCAATCAGCCGGGCGAGTGTCCAATCTGCGGCATGACTCTTGTTCCCATCGATGCTTCCGGCAAGGAAATCAAGACCGCTGACAGCGCGAATGCCGGCGCGACACATCAAAAGACCGAGGTGCAGGCAAAAGCCAAACCGGGTCAGTACACCTGCCCCATGGATCCTGAGGTGATTTCCGACAAACCCGGCAAGTGCCCTATATGCGGGATGAAACTTGTGCTGGTACCGCCAGCGACGGATTCAATGACGCAGAGCCAGGACATGAGCAACATGGGCGGCATGAATAACATGCCCGGAATGGATGGCATGAGCGGGATGGACAACTCGGCCGGATCTACCGACTATCATGCGTCCGATATGGGAAGCTCACCGGTTCCCGGGCTGGTCCCGGTCACGATCGAACCACAGCGGCTTCAGTTGATCGGTGTGCGCACCGGTACGGTGGCCAGGCGGCCGCTCGACGGCAGTCTTCGCCTGCCCGGGTATATTACACCCGACGAAACCAAACTGGCGAACATACACGTTCGCTTCAGCGGCTGGGTGAAAGAACTTGCTGTTGACCAGACCGGGCAGACTGTGAATAAAGGCCAGAGATTGTTGTCCGTGTACAGTCAGGATTTGTACCAGGCTGAAAACGAATATATTATCGCCCGAAGGGCGACTACACGGGTAGCTGACGATATATTGAAAGACACTCGCAATCAACTCCTGGAGGCATCGCGCCAGCGCCTTGAGTTGCTTGGCGTACCGGCTGAAGAGATCTCGAGACTTGATACGGCAAGCTCACCCAGTTCCGAGCTGTGGATACGAAGCCCATTTTCCGGATACGTAATCGACAAGGGCGTAGTGGTCGGGCAGTTTATCGGTCCGGATCAGAACCTGTTCACGATCGGGAATCTTAGTGACGTATGGGTGCTGGCCGACGTCTACGAACGTGATTTGCAGAATGTCAAGCTCGGCCAGGCCGTTCAAATGACCACCTCGGCCTATCCCGGAGAGACCTTTGCCGGAAAAGTAAGCTTCATCTATCCGTCCGTATCCGAACAGACCCGCACCTTGAAAGTCAGAATCGAATTCTCCAATACTTCGGATCAACTTAAACCCGGCATGTACGCCGAAGTCGATCTTGCCGGCCACGGGAATGCTGTTCTGGCGGTGCCGGCGGATGCCGTGCTGGACGACGGAGATCGTCAGTATGCTTTTGTCATTCATGACCGGATCCACTTCGAACCGCGCCTGCTCAAGCTTGGACGGAGTTCCGATGACTACTTCGAAGTCTTATCCGGCCTGACCGAGGGCGAGCAGGTAGTTACCAGCGCCAATTTCCTGATTGACTCGGAGAGCCGCTTGAAGGCCGCTATGGCAGGCATGGGAGATACGCAATCCAATGACCACTCCGGTCATGGGATGTAATTGTGAAATGAGGCAGCAGGAATGATTAAAGCCATCATAGATTTCTGTGCCCGGAATCGCACCGTGGTGATTATCGGGACGCTCTTTGCCTGCGTCGGAGCCTGGTATTCCATCAACAATATTCCGTTGGATGCGATTCCCGACCTTTCCGATGCCCAGGTCATTCTCTATACCGAATGGATGGGTCGGAGCCCCGATCTGGTCGAGGATCAGGTGACCTATCCGATCGTCGCTTCATTACTATCAGCGCCCCACGTCACCGCCGTGCGCGGGTATTCCATGTTCGGGATGTCATTTGTATACGTCATATTTGACGAAGGTACAGATATTTACTGGGCGCGAAGCCGGGTTCTTGAATATATGAAGCAGTTTGAAGGGAAACTCCCCAAGGGGGTGTCGCCGGTGATCGGTCCCGATGCTTCCTCGGTCGGCTGGGTGTTCCAGTATGCGCTGGTAGACACCACCGGAAAACACGACCTGTCCGAGCTCCGGACCTTTCAGGATTTCACTCTCAAGTACGCCCTGGCTTCCGTGCCGGGGGTGGCCGAAGTCGCCAGTATCGGCGGCTACCAGAAGCAGTATCAAGTCGAAGTCGATCCCGACAAACTTCGCGCTTATAATCTCACGATAGGCGATGTCAGCCGGGCAATCCGGGCCAGCAATAACGACGTCGGCGGGCGCGTGCTTGAGCTGACCGAGCGTGAATACTACATCCGCGGTGAAGGATATATTCAGAGTCTCGATGCACTCCGACAGATCGGTCTGGGCAAAAGCGCAACCGGCACACCAATACTTCTCGGCACTGTCGCCAAAGTCAGTTTCGGACCGGACATCCGACGGGGTGTCGGTGAGCTTAATGGCGAAGGCGAGGCGGTCGGAGGAACGATCGTGATGCGCTATAACGAAAACGCCCTGCAGGTGATACAGCGTGTAAAAGCCAAGTTCGAAGAACTCAAACCATCGTTTCCGCCGGGTGTGCACCTTGAAGTCGTCTATGATCGGAGCAAGTTGATAACGCACGCTATCGGAACGCTCAAGAGCACCCTGTTCGAAGAAGGTGTTGTTGTTGCCGCCGTAATTATCATCTTTCTGCTGCATTTCGGAAGTTCCATCGTACCCATCATCGCCCTCCCGGTATCTGTCGGACTGGCCTTCATTCCCATGTACTTTCTGGGCATTAACGCGAACATTATGAGCCTCGGCGGTATTGCTATCGCCATTGGAGCCATGGTCGACGCCAGCATTGTGCTTGTGGAGAATGCGCATAAACGGCTGGAGAAGGCGCCACCGGGGGTATCGCGCAAGGAAGTGATTATTGCCGGCGCCAAAGAAGTCGGCCCATCGATATTCTATGCCCTGCTCATCATTACCATTGGCTTTCTGCCTATTTTCGCCCTCACCGGCCAGGGGGGACGTCTCTTCACTCCTCTTGCCTATACCAAGACCTTCGCCATGTTCTTCGCGGCGATTGTGGCGATCACGCTGGTGCCGGCGCTCATGGTTACCTTCCTACGAGGAAAGGTGCACTCGGAAACCAAGCATCCTGTCTCGCGGCTCCTCATTGCCGTGTACAAACCTTTCGTATATGTAGCGCTCCGGAATCCAAAAACAACAATCGCGATCGGCCTCGCCGCCATTCTCTCGGCGTTGCCGATGATTCCGAAAATCGGCTCCGAATTCATGCCGCCTTTGAACGAGGGCGATATTCTCTATATGCCGACTACCCTGCCGAACATCTCCATCGAGGCCGCTAAACAGTACATGCAATTTCAGGACAGGGTGATTAAGTCCTTCCCCGAAGTCATTTCCGTCTATGGCAAAGCAGGTCGATCCGAGACGCCCACTGATCCCGCGCCGCTTAACATGCTTGAAACTGTCATCCAGCTTAAACCGATGGATGAGTGGCGGAAATTGCCAGAGAAGCGCTGGTACTCCAGTTGGACTCCGGAATTCCTCAAGAAGGGCCTCCGGCATATCTGGCCCGAAGAACGAACTATCACCTGGAGGGAACTCATCGCTGAGTTTGACAAAGCGATGCAGATGCCTGGATGGACCAACGCATGGACGATGCCGATCAAAACCAGAATCGACATGCTCTCTACCGGCATTCGAACACCAATAGGAGTTAAGATTTTCGGAAATGACCTTGACGAAATCGAGCGCATTGGTTTGGAGCTGGAGAAGTCCTTGTCGTCGATCCCCAGCACACGTTCGGTATACTCAGACCGCAATACGGGCGGTTATTTCGTGGACATCATCCCGGACAGAGCAAAAATCGCTCGATACGGACTGACGATGCAGGATGTTCAGGATGTAATCGAGTCGGCTATCGGTGGCATGCCGGTTGCCACCACGATCGAAGGTCGCAATCGGTTCTCGATAAATGTTCGCTATCCGCGCGACTTGCGTGAGAACATCCAGCGCCTCAAGCAGATTCTTGTACCTTTGCCGAACGGGAGCGCCGGAGCCGGGGGCGGCTCGATGTCCGGTGTGGGCTACAACCAGCCCGATATCACGGCCTCCTCCCCACTGTTAGTCAGCAATGACCCGGTAGTTGACTACCAGGCGTTCGCCAAGACGATGGTACTTGCTCAAATGACGGACAACGAGATGGGTGGCAACCCGACGGGCAATTCATTCCCCTCCGGTGCCGCATCATCAATGACCGGTCAGCAGAACATGCAGTCTCAGAGCAGTATGCCGACATCCGGTAACTCCACGGGACTCAGAATACCCAACGGCGGCGCCGGCATTCCGCTCGGCGAAATTGCCGACATCCACATCGCCACCGGACCTCCGATGATCCGTGATGAGAACGGTATGCTGGTGGGATATGTCTATATCGACATGGACCAGAGTAAACGCGATATCGGCGGATACGTCAAAGAGGCCAAGGAGGTCGTTTCCAAGCATGTCCAAATCCCCCCGGGTTATTATCTGAAGTGGACAGGACAATATGAGCTCATGGAAGTCATGGCCAAGCGCATGAATATTGTCATACCGATTACTTTCATTCTGATCATCATCATGCTGTATCTGAATTTCAGGAACCTGACGGAAACTTGCATCGTGCTGGCGTCGGTTCCTTTCGCGCTGGTGGGAAGCATCTGGCTCATGTACTTCCTGGGGTACAATTACTCCACGGCTACATTAGTAGGGATTATCGCGTTGGTTGGACTGGCCACCCAAACCGGTATAGTGATGATTTTGTATCTCGATCATGCCTACGAGCGGCGCCACAAAGCGGGGAAAATCCGCAACTTGAACGACATCATCTGGGCACACATGGAAGGCACCGTGATGAGGGTTCGCCCCAAGCTCATGACGGTCGGCACGACTGCTATCGGCCTCATCCCCCTCTTGTGGTCCACGGGAGCGGGCGCCGATGTCATGAAACGCATTGCCGCCCCGATGGTGGGTGGTCTCATAAGTTCGACCTTCCTGACGCTTGAGATCATTCCGGTCGTCTACACCTACTGGAGACTGTGGCAGATTAATCGGGAGAAGAAGCAGGCAGCCGCCTCGCCGGCTCAGATAGAATCATGACCGGTCCACGGTGATGGCGTATGACACGAACGAGAATTGTTGCACGATAGACCCGGCCATCATAGCCGGGTCTATTATATTTGATGAAGACTATCGCCCTCGTATCCCCCGCAACAAGAAATAGCGGTGCAGGGACTTGAACCCCGGACACGCGGATTATGATTCCGCTGCTCTAACCAACTGAGCTACACCGCCATTATACACTGATATGTCCTCGAATCCCGCCGTGCCTCAGGCCCGACGAAATCCGTAGCCCACTAATTTATCAATTCTGCTCCCCCCGTCAAGAGATAAAAGACCCGCCGGTTGTTTTCCTGCCATAGCTGAACGTCCGGCCGATATGCCCGAGCCGTGCAACTCGGTTAACGGCTCACGTGAAAGTGGCGCCAGCCTCAGAGAAGTTTGGCGTGCCGACGTTCAGATACGAAAAAGCCGGAGATCGCTTCCGCTCTCCGGCTAACCATATATATTATAAAGACACTCCAAAAAAGTAATACAACAGAGCTTTTCTATGTTCCTGGTACTGGCATCTCTTATCGAGCTTAACATCGGGGAGAGAAAAGGAGTTCCCCCTCACTTGGGAACTCCTTCATCCCCACCTCTTAAATACCCTTCACCGCCATACTATATTTAAGAGCAACTAACTTCAGTCCATTATTAAACAACAATTGTGCCGGAATACGAAACCAGTTGATTCCGCCTCGTAAGCACCTATCATACAATAGATTATCAGAGCAGTCTTTCTCAACAGCCGAGGTTGTCCAAGTTGACGCGCGCACATTCTGCGCCGGTCTTTTGACAATCGACTTTCGGTTGACATCTTCATCATATTGAACAACAATAAAATAGCCGCCCGCACGATGTGCGAGCGGCTGATGTCCGTTTGAAGGTAAAGCCGGATAAACCGCTAATATCTGCGGCGGTCACCGCTTTTTGGCCAGATGAACCGACTCTTTATGAAGATCGTGCGCGGCTTCCATTATGGACTCGGAGATTACCGGATGACCGAAGATAAGCGAACCCAATTGCCTGACGGTCAGGCCCTGATGGATCGCCAGAGCGACGGTGTGAATAATCTCCGTAGCGTGCACGCCGACCACATGGACGCCGAGAATCTTGTCGGTCTTGGCATCGCCGATAATCTTGACCTCGCCGGCGATTTCGTTCTCCGCATGAGCCTTGCCCAGCGCCCGCAACGGGAATCGCCCGATCAGGATATCATGATTCTCGGCCGCCTGGGCCTCTCTCATGCCCACCGAGGCAACTTCCGGGTGCGTGAATATCACCGACGGCACTCCGAGGTAGTTCTTCTTCACCTTGCCCCCAAGAGCGTTGTCGACCGCCACGGCTCCATCGTGCACAGCCGTATAAGCCAGCAGGATCTCGCCACGGACATCGCCGATAGCGAAAATATTCTTGACGTTGGTGCGCATGTCATCGCCGGTGGGAATCGAGCCATTCTTGTTCAATGTAACGCCGGCGGCTTCAAGGCCGATCTCTTCGGTGTTAAACCGCCTCCCCACCGCCACCAGCACCTGGTTGACGTCGATCAACTTGCCGTTGGAGAGTTTTGCCTGAATCCCCTCAGGCCCGGGACCGACCGACTCTACTTTGGTCTTGGTGAACAGGTTTACTTTGAGCTTCTTCAACTCCCGCTCGAACAGTTTGGAGCTGTCCGCGTCTTCCATCGGGAGCGCATGGTCCAGCATTTCCACCATCGTCACCTCGACATCGAGCAAAGACAGCATACACGCCCACTCCGAGCCGATTACACCGGCGCCGATTATCAGTATCGACTTGGGCAGATGTTCGAGTTCCAGCAGGTGGTCGGAATTGAGAATCCGTTTGCCGTCGACCGGGACAGTCGGGATGTTTGCCGAACGCGAGCCGGTCGCTATGATGATATTGTCCGTTTTGATCCGTGTTTCCTGATGGTTCTCATCGACTACTATGACTTCGTTCTTCCCGGCAATCGTTCCGAATCCGTTCAGATAATCTACGCCATGAGACTTGAACAGCTGGCCGATTCCGCCCACCAGACCATCGACAATCTTGTCCTTGCGGGCGCGCATAGCCACCCAGTCATAGACCGGCGGGGCGGCGAGGTTAATGCCGAAGCTGGTTGATTCCTTCATCCGCTTGTACTGTTCGGCCGAGGCGATGAGGGCTTTCGATGGAATGCAGCCACGATTGAGGCAGACGCCTCCGAGCTTGTCGTACTCAACCACCGCGACCTTCGCCCCCTTCATGGCCGTCCGAATTCCAGCCGTATAGCCGCCGGGACCGCCACCTATTATTACTATATTGTAGTTTTCTATGATTCGACTCCTTTTTGACTCCATCAGTCTCTGTTTGGACGATTAAGGTAATTCGATATACGGGGATTGGCAAGCCGTTTTGGGCCAAAAAAAACCCCGCCGAGGCGGGGCTGATTGTCGTTTTGGATATGGTCTCAGATGCCGCCGGTGCTGGCCGAGAGGGTGATGACTACCTTTGCGGAATCTACACGTAAAGTGCCGCCACCATCGGATGTCGCATACAGATTCAACTTCCCTTCTTTGGCCAGCGCCTTGAGCCTGTCGATCCCCACCAGATACTTGAACGACTCACCATAGGTAATATGACGGTCGCCGGGGGCCACTGTGAGGTTGTCAATCACCATCGTCTTGGTCGTATTTGCCGTCAGGCAGGGATTATCGGTACACAGCGCATGGTCGTAGTCATCGACATACGCGTTGAAGACAAGGTCGGATGAGCCGGAGTTGTGCAGCCAGAGTTCAAATCCGACCAGATCAATATTGTCAATGTCGTCTTTGTGGTCCTGCCAGACCGGCTCGCCGGTGATATCGACGGCGTAATAGTAAAAGCCGGTGCCACCTGAGAAATTAAACGACTGGTCTACAACAAATGTACCCGAGAGCAGACAGCCGGTGAATACAAGGGCAGCCACCAGCAGACCGCCGGACCAGCAGAGATGTTTCCTGGACATAGTGAACCTCCCCTACTTCCCGAAGTTATAGTTCAGGCCGCCGATCAGGACGACCGATTTCTTGGACCCGCCGCCATCGGTCGGAATCACGGCTACCATCCCGCGGCCGTCGAGTGCCACTTGAGGACCCAGGCCGATGGAGACACCGAGTCCCCCGTTGAAGCCCGCTTTACTCTCATCCTGAGATGTCTGGTCTCGTTTCAACTTGTAAATGCCCAGGCCGCCGACCAGAAATACATTGATGCCCGGCGCGGAGAACGGAGCACCGAGGGTACCGTCGATTCCATAATAGGTCAGCTTGGACCCGTCGAGATCCGACGTGACTCCGGCGAGCGACGGCTTGCCGTACGAGGTGAATCTCAGATTAGGCTCGACCGTCACGATTGGAATTGCCTTGATGCGCGCCCGGAATCCGAATGTGCCACCCTGTGCCTGGTCATCCTGAGCCACCGGAATGTCGATCCCGGCGAAAGCTCCCACGCCCAGAGCCAGCCCCTGTCCCACTGCAGCGGTCGAGAAGACCAGCAGTATCGCTGCTAACACAGTCAACTGTTTCATCTTTTCTCTTCCTCTCTGAAGTAAAGGTTTATCGCGGATTGCGTGTGTGCACACCCGATCATGGAGTAAACTTACCTAAGTTCATCTACCGTGTCAAGATTTAACGGCCGGCTCCTCCGGAAACTACTCCCGGCCGCCCGGTGGAGCCCTCTCTGATTGAACGCCCGACGCTCCGATAAGATCCAGCGTTCGACTCGGTGTCGACGGAGCCGTCCGCGACCCGACGGCAATTTTTTTTGCCTTCAGCCAAGATTTCGGGCAAAAAAGTCTTGACAACTTTCATTTTTCGGTTATTATAGGCTGTTTTTATTAAACAAAAAGGTAGTTTATACTAAACTTTTTTCGGTCTTTGCCGTTTAATGGACTAGGATGAACATAAATATTGGCAGAAAAATCAAGAGCTTGCGACTGGCCTCGGACCTGACACAGGAGGAGCTGGCAAATCGGGCGATGCTCACGAAGGGCTTCATCTCCCAGCTTGAGAACGAGAAGTTCCAGACCTCCATTTCTCTGGAATCCCTGGCGGACATACTCGACGCCCTGGGTGTCAGTCTTTCCAAGTTCTTTGCGGACGCCAATGAGACCCGTGCCGTCTTCAAACCCTCTGACCGGGTCCCGCTGGAAGGAACGGGAGCCGCTCGATTTGAGCTACTGGTACCGGGGTCTACGAACAATCTGATGGACCCCATTTTTATTGAGTTGCGCCCCGGGGAAAGGCTCGAAAAAAGCGACCCTCATCCGGGCGAGCAGTTCGGTTATGTCCTGAAGGGAACAATAACCCTGACCTTGAACAAGCAGAAGTACCCGGTCGGACGTAGCAGCTGTTTCTATTTCAAATCTGATCAACCGCATCAGATTTCGAACACCGGCGACTCAGTGGCTTCACTTTTGTGGGTGACGACACCGCCGCAGTTATAGGCTTCAGGCCTAAGAGCAATAACGTTAATTCTAACCTCTTAGAAGGAGGAAGTTAGAAGAAAATGAAGATACTCGGACGACACCTCGTAGTCGAACTCACTGGCTGCAACAAGTCGATTCTCGATGACATGGCGCGGCTGGAAGAGTATATGAACGAATCCGTGCGTCGCTCCGGCGCCACGATCGTCGAATCCGTCTTTCATCGCTACAATCCTCAGGGTGTCTCCGGCGTTGTGGTTATAGCCGAATCGCATATATCCATCCACACCTGGCCGGAATACGGATATGCCGCGGTCGATTTCTTCACCTGCGGCGAATCCGTGAACCCGTACAAAGCGTACGAGTACATGAAAGAAAAACTGGAAGCGACCGACGGTCATATTTCCGAGATTAAACGTGGTATTCCTTCGTTGCATGACGAGATAATCAGCCACAAACCATTTCAATCGTCTTATGCTTCGGCTAAAGCCGCAAGCTGAAAAGGTAGGCCAATGACCCATTCCGTTGACTTCTCGATCATAGAGAATAACGCCCTGAAACGGGGCGTCAGTATTGACAGCCTGAAAGAGGTATTCAACCAGAAACACCTCGATACTCCCATACTGCTGTTGTCGAGAAGCGAAATTCGACGCAATTATGACGCGATAAAGCAGGCTTTGCCTCGTGTAAATGTTCATTACGCGGTTAAGCCGAATAATCACGAAGCGTACATCCAGGAAATCTATAACCGGGGTGGAAACTTCGACGTCTGCTCGGCCGGAGAGATCGACCTGGTCATGAAGACCGGCATCGATCCGTCTACCCTGATGCATTCCCATCCGATTAAGTCGGTCCGCGAGTTTGATTACGCGGTCGGCAAAGGTGTGGATACGTTCGTGGTGGACAATGTCGAGGAGGTAAAGAAATTCAGCCGGTACGACAAGAAGCTGAAGGTGATGATAAGATTCCGCATCAACACCAATTCCAATGCGGTAGTCAACCTGCAGTATAAATTCGGCTGTACGGTAGAGGATGTGCTCCCGATCGCCGAGAAGATCCGGGAAACCGGCCATGATTTCTACGGCCTGTGCTTCCACATCGGTTCTCAGTGCGTCTACGCCGAAAACTACATCAAAGCCATTAAGGCGGCGCACAAGCTGATCAACGCGCTCGATCTGGCCGGCTTCGATGTCCGTCTGCTCGATATCGGCGGCGGATTTCCGGTGGAGTACGTTGAACCGGTTCCTCCGATCGACGAGTTCTGCCAGCCAATTGCTAAAGCGTTGGATAAACATATCCGCCCCGGCATTCGGATTATCAGCGAACCCGGGCGGTTTATTGCCGCCTCACCGGTCAATCTGTTTGTCTCGGTGGTGGGCAAATCACTGCGCGACGGCAAAATGTGGTACTATCTTGACGACGGTCTCTACTCCACCTTCTCCGGTATTGTCTTCGATCATTGCCAGTACCCGGTCGTGACTACCCGGAGCGGAGAAAAGCGCCTGTCGGTGCTGGCGGGACCAACCTGTGACTCCTTTGATGTCATGTATGACGGCTTGATGATTCCGGAGCACGAAGTAGGTGACAAGCTGCTCTTTACCGCGACCGGAGCATATTGCTCGGTTTCCGGTTCGAGCTTCAACGCCCTCAGACGGCCGGAATACGTCATCATAGACTAGAGTCAGGAGTAATGGGAAAAAAACCTGAAGTCGAAAAGTCCTACATTTCCGAAACGGGGATGTCGGATCTCTGGAATGTCTGGTACAGCGAGCTGCATGATGGTTTGTCAGGCTTGACCATCAAGGTCAATCGGGTCCTGGAGTCATTTGAGTCGGAATTTCAGCGGATCGATGTCCTCGAAAGCAAGGATTTCGGCAAGCTCCTGGTGCTCTACGGCTCGCTGATGGCCTGTGACCGCGACAACAATTCCTACAATGAAATGATCACGCATGTGCCGCTGTTTGTGCATCCGTCGCCCAAACAGGTGCTGATTGTCGGCGGCGGTGATTGTGGCGCTCTGACCGAGGTGCTGAAACATCCCGAGGTCGAGCAGTGCACCATGTGTGAGATCGATAAGATGGTGGTGGAAGTGTCCAAGCGGCACTTCCCACACCTTACTGCGGGACTGAGCGACCCACGGGCAAATGTCGTAATAGGCGACGGCAAGGCGTTCATCGAAAACGGGTCACTGAAGTACGACGTCATTATTCTCGACCTCTCAGACCCTATCGGCCCGGCCGCCGACCTTTTTCAGAAGAGCTTCCATGAAACCGTTCATGACAGTCTTACTGACGACGGTATCCTGGTAGCCCAGACCGAGTCGCCATTCTATAACCAAAAGACTGTCTCCGCCCTGCACCGGAATCTTCGCTCGATTTTCAAGATTGCCCGGCTCTACACGTGCTATATGCCCATCTATCCGTCATCGCTCTGGTCGTTCGCCTTTTGCAGTAAGAAATATGACCCGATTAGCGATTTCGACCAGCCGAGATACGACCGTCAGAAACCGGTGACCCGATACTACAACGACGATGTTCACCGCGGCGCGTTCGCCCTTCCCCAGTTTGTCAAAAAACTCCTGGCTAACTAAAGAAACCATTTTCTGTCGGGGCTGTTTTACAGATAATCATGAAGCCAGTTCTCATTATCCAAAATACACCATTTGAATCACCCGGAAACGTTCCGGCCTACCTGCGTGAACGAAACATTTCAACACAGATAGTGAGAAGCTATGTAAATGATGTTTTCCCTGAGCCGGACTCGGTCAGTGCGATCATCAACCTGGGCTGCCCGCACTCGGTTACTACGTACTATCAACACGACTTTTTGACCAAGCTGTATGCATATGCGTCCGGCGCAGTACGTGCCAATGTCCCGTATCTTGGAATCTGTTTTGGCGGTCAGATGCTGGCCAAAATCCTGGGAGCGCGGGTCGAGGCAAACCCGGTTAAAGAAATCGGAACGTACACGGTGAATTTGACGGAAGCGGGCAAGAGCGATCCCCTGTTTGCCGGCTTTCCGGACACTTTTCCGGTCTTCCACTGGCACGGCGATACCTTTCGTATTCCGTTCGATGCCGCCCATCTGGTGTCCGGAGAGGACTGCAAAAATCAAGCGTTTCGCAAAGGGCGGTTGGTCGCCCTTCAGTTTCACCTGGAAGCGCTGGCGGAGGAGGTTCCAAGCTGGTGCGATGTCTACGCCGACGAGCTGGCGGGATTTGGAGCCGAGAAAAAGAACATAATAGCGGACTACAATTTGGTGGCTGATCAAGTCAGTAAGCTTGGACTCAGATTACTGGATAATTTCTTTGCCCTGACCGCTGATAGTCGATAGTCATCTCCCGCAAATTGAATAAAAAAAGCCCGGCATCCTTGCCGGGCTTTTGTATTGTCAAATCAACGATGTAGATTACATCATTTCGTACAGAGCCGAAATCTTGATATTCATCGGGTCGTACGTTGAATTGCCAGAGATAAAGTTGAATCCCTGGAGAAATACTTCCGCATCCGTGTAGGTATCAACATGCAGACGGTTCCAATGGAAGCCAAAGCCGAGATAAGTGGCGTTGGACGGCCAGTTGTACTTCTGCTGTTGAGTCGTATTCGGCTCCCACTTTTCGCGATTCCAGTACGAGGTAGCGCCAAAGCGGACATCCATCCACTTGAAGACGTCGGCATCCAGACCCATCTTGAAGTAAGGAATCGTCGTGTAGGTATCGTTCACTTCATCTGTAGCGGCGCCGGTCGGAGTATTTTCGCCTTTCCACTTCATGTACTGTAAGCCAAAGTCAAAAACGGCGAGCACGTTGGTAGCCGGTGTGTAGTTCCAGCCACAGCCGAGGTCAAAGCCGGTAGCCGTGTACTTCTCGGTTCTTTCAACCACGTTGTTACCGCCTTCGTCGATACCATAGAACTTGGCGCCGCGCTTAGAGTAACCGAAACCGATGTGAGGCACCAGCGTGTAGTTCGGACCCTGCTGGGCGAAATAACGACCCATAACACTCAGATCCATGAAGCCATCCGGTTCGGTGAGCTTTACCGCGCCGCTGTCTTCCTGGGTCCAGGTGCCCATACCGAAGTCGAGGGCGACATCCCACTTACCGGTCTTCGGAGTCAATCCGAGATCCAGGTTGTAGTAGCCGTAGCCTTCCTTCCTGTAGGTAGCACCGAGATCCGTCTCGTCATAGCTGCTGTGGATAGCGTTCAGGTGAGCACCAAAATTGTACTCTGTGAACTGCCGTCCATAGAACAGGTCGATCCGGTTGTTTTCCTGCAGGTATTCGAAATTGACCAAGCTGCCACCGTTCAAATCGGTTGGATATTGGGCCGGGATATTCGAGAAATAGGTTCCCAGTACCATCGGATTGTCCGAGCCGAACTTCCAATGAGTGCCGAAGC
Organism: uncultured Ignavibacteriales bacterium; assembly: GCA_964371785.1. GTDB lineage: Bacteria > Zixibacteria > MSB-5A5 > GN15 > FEB-12 > CAVQCT01. The sequence goes on from CAYJOL010000001.1 coordinate 505,981, forward strand.
GATAGAAGTCATAGGGAGTAAGCGACTTGTCGTAATAATAATCGTGACCGAATTCGGCGACTGCGATGTTCGGATATTCAAAGGTGCGCGATGGATACAGCCAAATATTGGCGTCATCCAACAGGATATTATTGTTGTCGCCCATCGTCGTCACGCGGGTGTCGGTTGCCATGAGGCTGGCGGCCAGCATGAGCAACAGGATAGAGGTGAGAATTAACAGTTTCTTCATGATGATCTCCTGAAATGTTTTGTTTTCCAGTTTCAATTGAATCTTTTTCTCAATTTCCACAATCGAAAAACTAAGAAAAGATTGTCATTCCATAGGCAATCCTCCCAAAGCTACACAAATATTGTGAACCTTGTTATATCTTCCATGAACTGATTTCGATTTCTTTGCGCTGTTGGTCTGATAACCTCATACTGAAGGTTCAACTAAACCGGCAAATGTTAATGTAAAGGGGAACTAAAAACAACAAAAAAATGGTGGAAAATTGCAATATGCTAAGTGAAATTGCGGCATGAAGTAGAGCGGAAAAAATCGACCGATATTCCCCAATCTCCTCATTTTATCCGCTGCCAGATGGTCTCCAGTTCCTCGAGGGTGTAGTCACCGAACTTCCTGCCGGCCCGGTTGACCTCGGCCTCGACCTTCGCAAACCGCTCCGAGAACTTCTTCAGCGACCGCTTAAGAGCCAGCTCGGGATTAATCTCGAGTTTGCGCGCAAACGATGAAATCGCGAAGAGCAAGTCACCGATTTCGTCGGTGAGCCGTTCTTTCTCATTGGAAATTATTTCCGCTTTTAGTTCGGCGAGCTCTTCGTCAATCTTGTCCAAAACATCCCTGGGTTCCCGCCAATCAAATCCAACACCACCGGCTTTCTCTCCGATGCGAAACGCCATCGTGAGTGCCGGCATCGAGCGAGGTATTCCCGACAAAACAGATTCCTTCTCCCCTGACTCTATTTTTATCTTCTCCCACTGGTCGCGGACCTGTTTCGGGTTGAGGTCCTTGGGTTCGCCGAAAACGTGCGGGTGACGACGAATCAGTTTGTCATTAATTGAGATGATTGAATCGTTGACCTCAAACACTTCACGCTCGCTGGCCAGCTGGGCGTGAAAGACTATCTGGCAGATCAGATCTCCCAGCTCCTCTTTGAGACCGTCGTCGTCCTTGGATTCGATAGTCTCGGCTACTTCGTAGGATTCCTCGATAAGATACGGCAGGAGACTTTCATGCGTCTGTTTGCGGTCCCAGGCACAGCCTTCATCTGACCGTAGAACCGCCAAAATCGTGACCAGCCGTTCAAACGGAGTCAATCCGGGGTCGAATACACGCGCTTTTAGATCTGACATAACTGACGATAACACTAACTGTTAACCATGTACGTACTATGCCGGGGCTTCTTTGATGCCTTGACAAACAGGTCCGGCAATCCTAAATTACCGGATTTACCGGAAACCGGCCCGGGCGGGCAACCTCCCGGCTAATATAAAGAACTGTTGGACAATGAGCAATAACAACGAATCGTCGGAAAAGAAATCGACCGCCTATTCGCCGGCCGAGATCGAAGATACCATATATGCAAGATGGTTGGAACGCGGCTATTTCCACGCTGACGAACATTCCAGCAAGCCGCCCTATTCCATCGTTATCCCGCCACCGAACGTGACCAACGTCCTGCACCTCGGGCATGCGCTCAACAATACAATTCAGGACATCCTGATTCGCAAACATCGCCTGCAGGGTTTCGAAACCTGCTGGATACCGGGCGCCGACCATGCCGGTATTGCCACTCAGGTGATTGTCGAGAAACAACTGGTTAAAGAAGGCCTGACTCGCCGGGGAATCGGGCGTGACAAATTCGTGGAACGTACTTCCCTCTGGGCAAATCACCACAAAGGGATCATTCTCGGCCAGCTTAAGAAGATGGGATGCTCGTGCGACTGGGACCGCACCCGGTTCACTCTCGATGAAGGCCTTTCCCGCGCGGTCGCGGAAGTTTTCATCCATCTCTATAAGAAAGGCTGGATTTATAAAGGTCATCGGATCGTCAACTGGTGCCCTTCCTGTCAGACGTCGCTGTCCGATGACGAGGTCGAGCACAAGGATATCGACGGCAACCTCTGGTTTATTCAGTACAAAATTAAGGGCTCTGATGAGTACCTCACGGTGGCCACGACCAGGCCGGAAACGATGCTTGGCGACACGGCGCTGGCTGTCTCACCGAAGGACAGTCGGTACAAAAAGTATGTTGGTAAGACCGTCATTCTGCCGATTCTGGAACGGGAAATTCCCATTGTCGCCGATGCATACGTTGACCCTGAATTTGGTACGGGAGTAGTGAAGGTGACGCCGGCGCACGACCCTAACGACTTCGAAATAGGACGTCGCCATGACCTTGAGGAAATCAATATCCTCAACACGGATGGCTCACTGAACGAAAACGCCGGCAAATTCAAAGGGTTGGATCGCTTCGAAGGTCGCAATAAACTGCTCGAGGAATTGAAGAAGAAGGGCCACCTCGTAAAAGTTGAGAAATATGAACTGTCGGCCGGGACATGTTACAGGTGCCACAATATAATCGAGCCTTACCTGTCCGAACAGTGGTTCGTTAAAATGGACGAACTGGCCAGGCCGGCGCTCGATGCGGTCAATTCCGGAAAAGTCCGCTTTCATCCAGATTACTGGTCGAAGACATATCTCCATTGGATGGAAAACATTCGCGATTGGTGTATTTCCCGCCAGCTCTGGTGGGGACACCGCATTCCCGTTTGGTATGCTGAGGACGGCACTATGTTCGTGTCAGTCGACCGCCCGAAACCCGACGACTGTCAGGGCTACGACCCGCAGACGCTGGTTCAAGATGACAACGTCCTCGATACCTGGTTCTCTTCGTGGCTCTGGCCATTTTCCACGCTCGGGTGGCCGCAGGAATCCGGGGATCTGAAAGCGTTTTATCCCACCAAAGTGCTCAGTACGGCTTCGGAGATTATCTACCTCTGGGTCGCCCGAATGGTTATGGCCGGTTACGAATTCCGGGGTGAGGCGCCCTTCAGCGACGTGTACATTCACGGCACCGTCCGTGACGCCAACGGCATCAGAATGTCAAAGTCACTGGGTAACGGTATCGACCCGCTGGAAATTATCGAAAAGTACGGCGCGGATTCACTCCGAATTTCCCTCGTGTTGGCCACGCCCGACGGTCAAGACCCGTGGATCAGCAAGAATACCTTTGAGATAGGCCGCAATTTCGTCAATAAACTTCACCAGGTCTCCCGGTTCGTAATGATGCGCATGGGAGATTTGAAACCAAATATCGATCAGATCGATGACTCCGATCTGGTCATTTTCGACCGGTGGATTCTCTCCCGCCTTGAGAGGACCGTCGTCGCCGTTGACAAGGCAATCGAGGACTATCGTCTGTCGAGTGCCGCCAAAACCCTCTATAATTTCGTGTGGAATGATTACTGCTCCTGGTATATCGAATTGATAAAGCCGGATCAGCCGGGGGTGCAGATTCGAGAAGGCTCTCTCAGGGTTGCCGCGTACGTGCTAAACCAGATTTTGAAGCTCGCGCACCCGTTCATTCCGTTCGTAACCGAGAACATATATCTCGAACTCAATAAGAAGCTGGGGGGGCAGGCCGAAACTATCATGTTCGCGTCATGGCCCGAATCGGACGGCCGCCATATCAACGACTCGCTCGAACAAAGTCTTGAGATGATCCAGACCGTGGTCACGGCGGTTCGCTCGGTCCGCGCGGAGCTCAATGTACCGCCGGGCAAAAAGTCCGACCTGTACATTCGGGTAAAAGACACGCACTACGCCGACCTGCTGCAAAACCACATTGAGTATTTCAGATCTCTGGCGAAGGTCGAGCAGCTCTTCGCCGGGCCGGCCGTGAAGAAGCCACCGATGTCGGCATCGACTGTCATCTCGGGCGCCGAGATTTTTATCCCGCTGGCCGGATTGATTGATATCGACGTTGAAAAGAACCGGTTGGAAAAAGAGCTGACGAATCTCAAGGACCTGATGGAGAAGGTCTCCAAGAAACTTGCGAATCCGGACTTTCTGGCCAACGCGCCCGAGGATGTCATAAGCCGCGAGCGAGCCAAAAAGGATGATTTTCAGGAGCGGATTCAGAAGCTCAACAAAAATCTCGAACAGATACTCGGCTGGTAACACTATATGCTTCCTGCCCGTTATGGCAGGAACACTCCAGTCACATGTTCTATAATCCCGGGCAGCGGATGTCGCTTTCGATCAAGTAAAAGCCGATTTTGCCCCCATTGCCACTTCCAGGATCGCTGAGAAATTGCAGGCGGTAAAATCAGCGGAAACAATAGTCAAGAACACCGTGTTAGAAACAGAATGAGCTGTGCAAATCCACTGTCAAGATCCGCCCGCCCTCTCATGATCCTCTCTGAAGCAGGAAGATCTTTGATGGTGCGGCGAGTTCCGGACCGATCTGCGATACAGATTGACTGAGTTGCACACTGATCCAGGGATTCTGAGGTGTCACATTACAAAGAATCGAGGAAAAGGGAAGAAGCGGATAGAGTAGGCAGTAGGCAATGTCACCACCAGAATTCCAATTCAGTCACAACACCTGAGAACGCGCACAGCGAAATACGTCCGGCAGTGTGAACAGAAGCTTAGCAGCTACTAAAACTACCTTAAAGCGCTTGAACTATGACGCCGCACAACATCACAGTTATGCTCCTCTCGGTAGGGTTGTTGCTTGGTGTGGCCAGGGCGGCGGGCGAACTTGTACAGCGCTTCCGCCAACCAGCCATCTTCGGTGAACTCTTGGCCGGGGTCCTGCTGGGCCCAACTATTCTTGGCAACATTTCCCCGGAGCTATCCGCATGGCTCTTCCCCACGGAAGGGCCCAATGCCATCGCACTTTCCGCCATCACAAACCTGTCCGTCGTGTTGTTTCTTTTGGTCGCGGGCATGGAAGTGGACTTGTCAACTGTTCGCAGGCAAGGTAGCATCTCGCCAAAGGTCAGCATCACCGGCATTATCATTCCATTTTCCCTGGGTGCATTAGTGGCTTGGCTGCTCCCAAAAGCGATGGGGCAGCATGTGGGAGCTGATCCCGCTACATTTGTTTTGTTTTTTGCGACAGCAATGTCGATATCGGCTCTCCCAGTCATAGCGAAGACTCTAATGGACATGGATCTTTATCGAAGTGATTTGGGTATGGTGATAGTAAGTGCGGCGGTAGTGGACGACCTTGTCGGATGGCTGATTTTTACCATCATTTTGAGTATGATGAGCGCAGCGAGCGGACAGGCTACGCATCTTGGATGGACAATCGCGTTGACGTTGGTGTTTGCCGGAACCATGCTGACACTTGGGCGCCGGCTTATTCATAAAACGTTGCCGTTTTTGCAGGCGTACACTCAATGGCCAGCCGGCGTCCTGGGATTCGCACTTACGCTTGCTTTGCTCGGCGCAGCCTTTACCGAGTTCATTGGGATTCATGCGGTTTTTGGCGCTTTCCTCGTCGGCGTCGCTATCGGTGATTCACCTCGCCTTCGCGAACGCACCCGGCTCACTGTCGAGCACTTCGTCACCTTCATTTTCGCGCCCTTATTCTTCGCCAGCATCGGTCTAAAAGTGAATTTCCTTACACATTTTGATACGGCCTTGGTGCTGACGGTGTTGGGCATCGCCTGTGTCTGTAAGCTCCTCGGGGGTATGCTGGGGGCAAAGTGGGGCGGTATGTCAACCCGCGATGCCTGGGCAGTGGGTTTTGCCATGAACTCCAGAGGGGCGATGGAAATTATCCTGGGACTACTCGCGCTAGAGGCCGGGATCATAAAGGAAAGACTGTTTGTGGCTCTGGTGATTATGGCAATTGTAACATCAATGATCAGCGCCCCGGCGATGCGCATGATTCTTCGGCCTGCCAAGAAGCGGCGACTCAGCGAATTTCTTTCGGCTAAGTACTTCCTGCCGGAGATCCAATCCGATTCCCGCAGACAAGTCATCAAAGAGATGACTTTGGTGGCGGCTGACGCAACGGGCATCGATGCCGCCGAGATCGAAAACGCCGTCTGGGCGCGGGAAGAGACTCTCAGTACGGGGCTCGGTCACAGCGTAGCCCTGCCCCACGCCAGGCTTGACGGACTGCGAAAACCCCTGGTGGTAGTGGGAATATCTGTGTCCGGAGTCGACTTCGACGCACCCGACGACAAACTGGCAAATCTGATCTTTCTAGTGCTTACGCCGCGTGATGATCACGACTCGCAACTGGAATTGACGTCAGCGGTTGTCAGGCTGACTCGAAGCCCTCGTTTGGTTGAACGAGTATTGCGCATCGAGAATTTCGTAGATTTTCTGGCGTTGATTAATAGCATCCCCTCCGAAACCGAGCCTGCTTAGTCCGCGGTAGAACTTTGACCTTGAAGCGCCGGAAATCCCTCACAAAAAAAAGAAGACCGTCCGGAGGGGTGGACGATCTTCCATGGGAATGGGAGGTAAAAGAAATCTACAATTAATTTACGTTCTTATCGGAGAATTCCCTCAAGAAATCGGCGACACTTTTGGCACCGGCTGCATCCGGATACGACGCCATCTCAAGGGGAATCACCTGGTCAATCCGATGACCCATCTCGGTTAAGTGAGCGCGAATAAGGTCGGTAACTCGTTTCGAGGCGATTTCGGCGCCTTGACGGGTTGTCTCAGGGAACAATAACGCTACTCGAGACTCATCAAGACGTGACACATTGTCAATGGCGCGGATATTACGGTCTATAAGTCCCATCAAGTCACTGATGATAGCTCCGTTAGACGACACCGGAAGCGCGCCGACAAAACTCAAGTCAATGACAATTAACGAGATAAAGATCCGATACCGCTCGGCACGCCTGAGCTCGATGTCTACCTTTTCGAAAAAGGGCTCGTGAGTCGCCATGGTCTCATTCACTGTGTCCGCGCCGCTTTACTTAAACTGTTTAAACACATACGTGTCTGTTCAACTTTGAAACAGCAATAATTGTTCCGGCGCATCCGCTTTAACGAAAAAGGGGGAAACTTTTCTGATAAGAAATTATGAGACGCTGATAAGCGCTTGGTAAGACGTTACCTAATAATTGGTTGAATTATTGCGTCGCAACAGGTGGAAAATACCTAACAGAAGTTATCCACACCAAAGAGTGAATTAACTTGCACACATTGTGACGATTGAAAACATTTTTGGCAAGAAAACCGAAAGTACCTACTTGACGGTATTGAGATTGTAGTCTTTGATCTTATAAAGCAACGATCGGTAACTGATTTCCAGCAGGTCGGCTGCCTTACGCCGATTCCAGTTGGTCTTGTGCAAAACCTCGGCAATCAGCTTCTTTTCTTCCTCGGCTATTTTCTTGCCAATGCGATCCTTGAGTGAATACGTGTCACTTGGATTATCGCTAACCGCGGCAGATTGGACCTGGACACGATTGTTCATTTGAATCGACGATGACCCGATATGGGGCTGGCCGCTCGTGGAAGCAATGAGGTCTGATATGAGTGACTCATCCTCGCGGACAACTACTTGCTTAATCATGTTCTCAAGCTGGCGGACATTGCCCGGCCAGCTGAAATTCATCAGCTTCGTCTCCGTCTCCGAACTTATTCCAGTGAGCTTCTTTTCATACAATTTATTGTATTTATCGACGAAGTGGGTTACAAGCACCGGAATATCTTCGCGTCGTTCCCTGAGTGCGGGCAAAAACAGCGATATTTCGTTAAGGCGATAAAAGAGATCATCGCGGAATCCCTGCTCGCTGATAGCCACTTCCAGATTCTTGTTGGTCGCGCAAATAATTCTCACATCAACGTGAATATTCTGGATACCGCCGACCCGGACAAATTCCTGTTGTTCGAGCACCTGAAGCAGCTTGGACTGTAGTTCAAGAGGCATATCTCCGATTTCATCGAGAAAGATTGTCCCCTTGTTGGCCAGTTCGAATCGTCCCTGTTTGTTCTTGTGAGCGCCGGTGAACGCGCCCTTCTCATATCCAAAAAGCTCAGCTTCGAGCAAGTCCCTCGGTATGGCTGCACAATTGACCTTGATAAACGGCTTGCTCCGACGTCCCGACATCTGGTGCAGCAGCCGTGCGACAATCTCCTTGCCCGTTCCTGATTCTCCTCGAATCAGCACTGTCAGTTCGGAGTCAGCTACCTGCTCAACAATCCCGCGGACCTGTTGCATTGCCTGGGAATCGCCAATGAAATTCTCATAGGTGAATTTGGTCTCGAGCTGCGTTTTGAGCTCTCTGTTTTCGTGACGGAGCTGCGACTTCTCCAGCACCCCGTTGATATGAATTTCTATTTCCTGCACATCAAACGGCTTATTGATAAATTCGGCCGCCCCCAGTTTTATCGAGTCGACAACGTATTGCGTTTCCCCGTGACCCGAGACCATAATGACATCAGGACGGGCTTCCATCTTATTTAACTTCTCGAGTACTTCAATGCCGTTCATTCCGGGCATTTTTATATCCAACAGGATCAGATCCGGCTTTTCGGTTGAGACCATCTGAAGACCTTCGATCCCGTCCCGGGCCGAGACAAACTCGAACTTATTGGACAGGCCCTCAGTCAAAATCCACGAGACTTTGGGGTCGTCGTCAATAACCAGTATTTTCACTTTGTTCTTTACCATTGAGTGTATTCGTTTTGCATATAGTATCGGCATTTGACCCAGGGAATCAAGTGTATTTTCACCCTTAAATTGCTAAAAATTGGCAAGAATCTGCACCCTGCGGCCTATAACGCCCCGTAAGGGAGATAGACGGTAAAGGTAGTCCCCTTTCCTTCTTCTGACTGAACCCCCAGAGTGCCGTCGTGGGCCGAAATAATCCGTTCGACTACGGCCAGCCCCAGCCCGGTGCCGGTCGATTTGGTTGTAAAGTAACGGTCAAATATCTTTGACAAGTTCTCGCGTCTGATTCCTTCTCCCGTGTCGGTCACCTTGACCGCGAGATAGTCGATTTTCTTGTGCTCCGGCCGCTCCACTGTGCCATGTACAGTCAACTGCCCGTTGTTGGACATCGCGTCGACAGCGTTTATGAACAGGTTGAGAAAGACCTCAAGGACCTGATTCTTGTTGATGATCACGTTCCAATCAGCTTCGTCAAAGCTCGACCAATAGGAGATATTCTTCTTTCGAAGGTCCGGACCAACTAACTCCGAGGCCTTATTTATAATCTGGCGAAGATCAACGCGCTCGGTCTGGTATTTTTTGGGATTGGAGAAATCTACCAGCTCCTTGACCAGTTCGTTCATCCTGTGTACTTCATCTTCGACATTGACAAAAAGATCTGAATCGGCCAGTTCACTGCCGCTTCTACTTTTGATAATCTGCAGACCGCCTTTGATTGTGGTGAGGGGTCTTCGAAGGTCATGGGAGATTTCTGAGATCATATTTCCCATCGTAAGCAGGCGGGTGGCGTTCAACAGTGACTTTTCTCTTTCAAACAGGACGGCTGATTGTGAAATCACGAGTTTGGCCAGCGAGATATCCTCCTGACCATAGTCATTCTCCGTATCGGCTCCGAGAAAGAAGATGTGGGCCAGTTCGCCATATTTCAGGATTGGAATGGCCATGTTGGCATTTTTGGGCTGCGGGAAGACGTTGTTGCCCTGAAGCCATTTTATGACCAGGTTGGTGAGGGCCGGTATATCATTGACGTCCTGCTGACAGTGGGAGTCCAGTCTGAAAGCCAGGGCCTGCCAGCTGGTCTGACGGAGATCAATTTTGCCGCTGCGCGTCATGGGAATATGCGGCATCCCGGTTATACCTTCGGCCACAAATATCTTGTTCTCTCCGTCCCAGTTGAACCAGATGGAGAAATCTATCGGAAACAGCCGACCAAGCTTACTTACCAGACTGATTCTGAAATCATGCAAAGTCTGTATCTGGGTCAGCTCGGTGGTAATCTCATGAAGGATCTCGAATTCTATCAGTCGACGGCGGTTCTTCTGGAACTGGTTGGCGTCGTCGACCGCAATAGCCGCCTGGGATGCGAATGTAGTAAGCAGTCTCAAATCGTTTTTTGCGAATATTCCCCCATCCTGCTTGTTGGCCATATTGATGACACCGATAACCTTGTTCTTGATAATCAGGGGCGCACACAGTAGCGACGCGGCGCCGTATCGCTCTTTGTTCATCCGCTTGAATCGGGTGTCGTGCTCTACGTCCTCGATAATCAGCGGTTCGCCGTGAGCGGCCACGAAGCCGGCAATTGACTCGCCCACCGGCAACCGGGTCGAAGCAACAACTTTCCCTTCCAGTCCGATAGCCGCCTCAATCGTCATATACTCGCCTCGCTCGTCGAGAAGCATAATTGAGCCGACCTGCGCCTCGGTTACGTTGGAAGCCAGAGCGACAATTTGCCGTAACAACTCCTTCAGATTGGCGGTCGAGCCAATCGATTTTCCGGCCTCGTAAAGCGCGTTCAATTCACTAATGCGCCGATGCAAAATCAGGTTCGATATCTTGAGTTCTTCGAGCAGGCGAAGCCGGTACAGATCGGAACGGCGTTTCTCAATGGCACGCTTGACCGCCAGTCCCAGATGGGTGTACTCAACCGGCTTCAACAAATAATCATAAGCCCCATTGGAGATGGCTTCCACCGCCGAATCGAGTGACGCGTATCCGGTCATCAGGATTACCGGTATATCCTCGTCCACTTCCTTGACAATCTTCAGGATGTCAAGTCCGCTGATATCCTGCATCTTGATATCCGTAACCACCAGATCGACTTTCGATCCCCGGATAACGTCGACCGCGTCATGTGCCTGTTGGAAAGCAGCCACATTGTAGCCATCTTTGGTCAACAGCTCCGATAACGACTCACACATTCGCTGCTCGTCGTCGATCAATATGATTTTTTCAGATGCCATATTCATTACGTCTTGTACTTGACTCTATCGGCAGCCGGACCTCAAAACATCCGCCCGTCTCCAGATTCCTGAATGAAATCGTTCCACCATGCTTCTTTATTATCCCGTAACAGACAGATAATCCCAACCCGGTACCCTGACCGGGATTCTTTGTCGTGAAAAATGGTTCAAAAATCCGGGGAATGATTTCGGGAGGGATTCCGGGGCCGGAATCACACATCCTGATCACTATGTCACTCTCCTCCCGCCCGATTTCGACACCCAGGGTTCCCCCCTTGTCCATGACGTCAAGAGCATTAATGATGATATTCAGGAATACTTGTTTGATATTATCGGAAGAGACTTCAATAGGCGGGCAATCCGGGTCGAATCTCTTAATCAATTCAATGTGTCGACTTTGCAGCTGTCGTTCCATCAACACCAATACGTCGTTCATTAATACAGCTATATCAATGCGGGCGAATTTAAGTCCGCTGGGGCGATGAAAATCAAGCAGTTCTTTGACAATGCGTGCAATCCGGTTGATTTCATCAGAGACGATTCCGGTAAACTTTGCCGTTTCCTGGGCAGTTTCCGCCTGCCTCAGCAGATGTACATAGTTGAGGATGATACCCAAAGGGTTATTGATCTCGTGCGCGACTTTGGCCGACATTTCCCCCAGCGCGGCCAGCCTCTCCGAGTGAACAAGCTGCTGCTGCGCGGCCCGCAGTTGCTGGCTGGCCAGTCGCTCGGCCTCGTACAAACGGGTATTTTCGATCGCCACCGAAATCTGATTTCCAAGGATGGAGAGAAATTCGATATCCTCGTTGCGGAATTTGCCTCCGGACATCTTGTCGCTGATCAAAAGAATCCCGCTGAGCCTGGTTTGGTAGATCAGCGGTACGGCAAGACCTGGATGGAATTTATCGAGGATATTGCGTTCGTTCGCATCGGCCATCTCCTGAAGAAGGGTCTCGGTGATAGTCGGACGATTCAGTTTGGAGAGATACTCTGTCAGGACAGTCCCGGAATAGAATTTCGACGCCGGATCCGGAAATCCGCCCGATCCCTTCTGCTTCGCAACTACGTACTCGCCGTCGTTCCGGTTACGTTCCAGAAAGACGGCCGCCTTCAGCGCGCCAACCTGCGCAAGCGAAGTAAAGATGAAGGTATCGAGCAGTTGCATATAGTCGAGCACCGCATTGAAGTTGCGGCTGATTTCGAATATAGTATAAAGATCGAAAATCTTCCGTTTAAGTTGCCTGTTGGCTTCCGTCAGGCTCCCAATCCGCTCTTCGAGTTCCTTTTTGAGTACTTGCACTGATGAGTTATCGGTGCGACGACTCGGTCGAGTGGCTGCACTGGGGGAGCGTCGGGTGCCACGCTTGCTCTGAACCTTTGCGACTTTTCTGTTGGTGGGCGTCATCGTATTTTGTACTTTTCGAAAAAGTCCCCGACCAGATAATGGGAACCAATTATAACCATAATATCGTTCGGTCCGCACGTTTTCAACAGTTTTGTGTACGCCGTATCGAGTGAATTGAATCGGAGAAAAGGCACACCCTTGAAGTCGATGGTTCTGGCCAGTTCGTTAATGTCAGTAGAGCGCTTGGTATGGAGCTTCACCAGCGCGAAACTGTTTGCTATCGGTGAGAGAGCGTCGAAGATCTTCTGGTGTTCCTTCCGCTTGACGAATCCGGTGAGAAAATATGCTTTACGACCGGGGAATTTCGCCTTGAATGATTCGGCAAACGAGGCCGCTCCGGCGGCGTTGTGACTGACATCGAAAATATGGAGCGGGCGTCCACGAAGAGTGCAAATCTGGAATCTTCCCGGCCAGTCCGTATGACGAATCCCCTCCCGAGCGGCCCGTTTTGACACGAACAATCCATGCGCATTCAGCACCGATATCGCCCTGAGCACCAGGGCAGTATTCTTCAATTGATGCGTGCCCACCAAAGACGGCGTGATCTTACCGATGGCGTAGCTATTGTATTTGAAGTCAATCGTCATCGCCTCGGCGTCAGCCACGAAATCTCTCCTCCGCAGGCTGTAAAGCTGCGCTCCCACCTTGCGGCTTCGATTGACAATTACCTGGGCCGCTTCCGGCGGGAGCAATCCGATGAGGTGCGGCACACCAGGCTTTATAATTCCAGCTTTCTCCCGGGCAATTCTGGCGAGCGTATCCCCCAGTATTTCCATATGGTCAAGACTGATATCAGTGGTAATGGTCAGCATCGGGGTGAGGACATTCGACGCATCAAGGCGTCCACCCAATCCGGTCTCAATGACGGCGATGTCGACACCGGCACGCTTGAAGTATTCGAACCCCATGGCGGTGATCACTTCAAAGTAGGACAACTTGCGCTTGGCCAGCTCCTTGCGGTGGCGGTCTATGAATGCCGCGACCACAGGGCGCGGGATTTTCCTGCCGTTGACCTTCACCCGTTCCCGTAGTGTTACCAGATGCGGCGAAGTAAACAAACCGGTTTTGTATCCCTGCGCTCGCAGAACGGCGTCCAGCATGGCCGCGGTCGAACCCTTACCGTTGGTCCCCGCTATGTGTATCGTTTTGTAGGCGTTCTGGGGAGAACCGATGGATTCGAGGAAACTGGTGATGTTGGCCAGACCCAGCTTCATGCCGAAGAACTCCCGCGAGAGAATGAATTTCTCCGCTGAAGCGTACGTGTGTTTCGGCATTACTTTCTCCACATGTACTGGAGCAGTCGAAGAACGGTCGAACGGAGCTCCCGGCGATTAACAATTTTGTCGACGAATCCTTTTTCAAGGAAGAATTCGGTTGACTGGAATCCTTCCGGCAGGTCTTGGCCGATCGTCTGCTGGATAACGCGCGGGCCGGCAAACCCGAGAAGCGCTTTCGGCTCGGCGAGAATGACATCGCCGAGGGAAGCGTAGGACGCCATCACGCCGGCCGTTGTTGGATTGGTGAGTATTGAAATATACGGTATTTTCTTTTCGGCCAGCACGGCCAGCAGGGCCGACGTTTTGGCCATCTGCATCAATGACAGAATCCCTTCCTGCATGCGCGCTCCGCCCGAGCAGGATATGATGACAAGCGGGATTTCTTTCTCAATTGCTCTCTCAATGGCCCGGGCGATCTTCTCTCCCACAACCGAACCCATAGACCCACCGATAAAATCGAAATTCATAATGGCAAACGAAACACTGATGCCGCCTATCTTGCCGGTCCCGGCGGTGACACCTTCCTGCCGGCCGGTTTTCTGTTGAGCTGCCCGGATGCGATCCGGGTATTTCTTGGAATCCTTGAACTTCAGCGGGTCCAAAGAGGTGAGTTGAGAATCATACTCTTCGAGATCGCCTTCGTCCAACAGCAGATTAATATACTTCTGTGAAGATATCCTGAAATGAAAATCACAATTCGGACAAACCCACAGCAATTCTTCCATCTTCTTGCTGTAGACAATTTCGCCGCATGATTCGCATTTCGTCCACAGACCTTCAGGGATATTTTTCCGCTCCTGTGGAGCGGGCCCGGACTTGTCTTTTCTAAACCATGCCATATTTTTCAGTCTTTCCTGTCCTCGTCAAGGTAACGCACCATCACCACCGCATCCTCCAACGGCTTGCGATAGTAGTGCGGTCGACGGTACAGCACCTTAAATCCGTACCGCTCATAAAAAGCAATAGCCGGAGTATTACTCGGCCTTACTTCCAACAGGATGAATTCGCACCGATGGTCGGTGACGACTCTCAAGATATTGTCCAGAAGTCGTTTGGCAACTGATTTTCTTTGATAGTCGGCCGCCACCGCTATGTTGGTCAAATGCGATTCCGTGTCAAGAACGTAATAACAGGCGTAACCGATTACTTTACCGTCAGTTTCAGCCACAATTGCACCCCAACCCGTCTCGTTAAGCTCTTGTTCAAATGAGCTGGCCGACCACGGATCGGTAAACACGTGTCGTTCGATTTTGACGACCGCCGGGATGTCCCGCTGGGTCATCGACCGAATCTTGACTTCTAATTCACTTCTTGTTTCTGAGCTCAAAATTGATTTCCGCCTGAGATTTTTGCAGATAGAGCGGTTCAAGAGTGACGATATCCTCAATCTGTCCTTGTGTGAGCTTCTGGGTTCCCAGATAGATCAGGTCACCGGCATCGTATCCGATATCTGATGAAAGATTGGTCCCCGTCACCTGCATCTGCGCCGCGACATCGACACCGTATACAACCACTGGGCCCTGCTCCACCCGATGCGCCAGGTCCCGCGCTTTGACTACCGCAATTCCCTCATGGTCATATGTTCCTCTATTCAAAGTTGTCATAAAGAATTCGTCCTTTTTCAGAGGAATTGCGACAGTGATTTCACTTGTTCGATTGCGCAGTCGAAAGGCTGCTATCTCAAAGAGATTCACGCCGACTATCGGAATCCCCATCGCTATCGCCATTCCTTTTCCGGCCGCTATACCGATTCTTAAACCGGTAAACGATCCGGGGCCGGTCGCCACCACGATGGCCTCCAGGGCACCCTTGTCCATGCCTGCTGACTCAAAGAGCTCGCCAATCTTCTTGATGATGACCTGACCGTGGGATTGCTCAAGTACTTCAGTCGATTTCACCATACGATCGCCGCCGAAGCGGAGTCCAAGGTTCAGCCGGTTGGTCGAGGTATCGATACCCAGAATATTCTTCTCGCTGTAGTCAATCATGTTTCTGTGTACGCTATTTCGATCCGTCTCTCATTCTCGCTGATGACGGTAAATGTTATGAGGTAATACTGTTCCGGGAGATAATCCCTGGCCTTCTCTCCCCATTCGACAACCATGATACCGTCGCGATTCGCATACTCGTCCCAGCCGATCTCATATAATTCGGTCGGATCACTCAGGCGGTACAGGTCGAAATGATACAGTGGTCTGACACCGGGATATTCGTTTACCAGAGTGAACGAAGGCGAGTTCACCAGGGACTCGTCAATCCCCAGGGCAACGGCCAATCCTCGCACGAAGACGGTCTTACCGGCCCCCAGTCTTCCTTCGAGCACGATGACGTCGCCATCCTTGAAGAACGACACCAGCCTGGCCGCCAGAGCCGCGGTTTCTTCCTCGGAATGTGATACTATGTTTAGAATCTTGCTCACGACTTATTTCGGCGTTAATACTGATACCGGCACGACCATCTCTTCAATCGAAATCCCGCCGTGTTGAAACGAGTTTTGGAAAAATCTGACCATCTCGTTGTAATTGTTCGGATACACGAAATAGAAATCATCCTTGGCGATGATGAAAGTGGTGGCCAGACTGAGCGATGGCAGCCGCCACTCCTCGGGCTTCTTAATGAGCACGGAATCCTTTGGATCGGAGTTCAAGTTGTCTCCGTATTTGTACCTGAGGTTCGTCGATGTCGTCCGTTTACCGTGCGCCATGGTGCCGCGACGGCACAGGACCGAGCCGTGGTCCGACGTGATGATCACGGTGTATCCCTGAGTCGCAAACGACTTCAGAATAGTAAACAGTGATGAGTGCGTGAACCAGGTCTTCATCAGGGAGCGGAATGCCGCCTCGGTGCCGGCTATTTCCTTGAGGATGACATTATTGGAGCGGCCGTGCACAAGAATGTCAAGAAAGTTGAACACGATGCTCACGAGCGGAAACTCATAGAAGTCCGCCAGTCTTTTGGCCAGCGCGTCCGCCTCGGTGTTATTGTTTACTTTGACATACTTGATTTTACGTTCGTATCGAATCCCATGACGGGCCAGATTGTCGAGCAGGAACTTTTCTTCGTACCGATTCAGCGAGCCCTCGTCCTGCTCCTGATAGGTGTCCGGATACATGCGATGGATCTCGTCAGGAAACAGGCCCGAAAACAGCGCATTCCGGGCGAACGGAGTAGCGCTCGGCAGTAAGGAGAAATAATAATCGCGCTGGATATTGAAGAACTCAGCGAGCAATGGTTCCACGAGCATCCATTGGTCGAGGCGCATACAGTCGATAACCACAAAAAGCACCTTGTGTTCTTTCTTGACCTCGGGAACCAGATACTTCGCCGACACATCAGGCGATAACACCGGCCGGCGGTCGCTAAAGAGCCACTTGCGATAATTGCTCTCAAGATATTTGGTGAACTCGTTGTTCCATTCCTTGCGCGTGCCTTCCAGGGTTTGTTCCAGCCCGACGTCGGCATTTTCATCCAATTCAAGGCTCCACCAGGCCAGAATACGCGCCGCTTCCTGCCAGTCCTCCGGTTCTAAGGCGCCGTAGAGCTTCTGATTGAATCGGTTCATTTCCGTGACATAGCGCTTCATCGAGGAAGTGCTTATGATCTTGCGGGAATCCAGCAGTCGCTTGATAACCAGCAGGATCTGCGATGGGTTGACCGGCTTGACGAGATAATCATCGATCTTCTGGCCGATAGCCTCATCCATCAGCGACTCTTCTTCGGATTTGGTCACCATCACGACCGCAAGATGAGGATCTATTTCCTTGATTTCTTCGAGAGTCGTCAGGCCGTCTTTCCCCGGCATTACTTCGTCGAGCAGCACCATATCGAAGTTTTCGCGGTTTACCAGCACGACAGCGTCGTCGCCGGACATCGCCGTGGTCACATCGAATCCCCGCTTCTCCAGAAAGAGGATATGCGGTTTCAGGGATTCGATTTCGTCGTCGACCCAGAGTATCTTTTTTGGAGGCGCTTGTTTATTCATCAAGATTCCTTACTTTTCGTTAGTTACCGGGAGGAAGATCTCAAAAACCGTCTCACCGGGTCGTGATTTTTTGAGAATCACCCGTCCGTTGTGATACTCTTCGATTATGCGCTTGACCAGCGTCAAGCCCAGACCCCACCCGCGTTTCTTGGTCGTGAATCCAGCTCGGAAAATTTTGCGGGCCGCGGCCGCGGAGATTCCATGACCGTTGTCCTTGATTTCGCAGGCAATCCAGCGGCCACCCGGTGCGATTAACGTCTGCACGGAGATCACTCCGCTATGCGAATCTACTGCCTGCAGGGAGTTTTTCACCATATTCTCCAGCGCCCATCCAAACAGCTCGGTGTTCAGATTCACCTGCGGGATGTCCGA
This sequence comes from uncultured Ignavibacteriales bacterium, assembly GCA_964371785.1. GTDB lineage: Bacteria > Zixibacteria > MSB-5A5 > GN15 > FEB-12 > CAVQCT01. The sequence continues at coordinate 523,920 of CAYJOL010000001.1, forward strand.
TGGCTCGAAATTGATTTTGATTCCTTTCCCTTCAAATGGCAGACGTCGGGAGTAATAATCAACCGTCTCGCGGGCGATGGCGTTCAGGTCACTGGGGACTAATTCAGGAATCGATCCGATCTTACCGAATCGATTCGCCACCTTCTGGAGCCTCACGACATCGACCTTCATATTACCGAGCGTCTCATCGACCAACCGCATCTGCTCCTCGTTGAAACAGCTCCGTTCCGATTCCATGACTTCAAGCCAGCCCATCAGCGATGATATCGGCGTGCCGAGCTGATGCGCCGTCTCCTTGGCCATACCGATCCAAATATGTCGTTCTTCGCTCCGACGGATATTTTGAAAACCGATAATCGCTACCAGCATGAAGGCCAGGATAATACCGATTTCCACAAACGGCATCATCTTGAGCTGATTAATGACATCCGCATCGCCATAAAGCAGATAATTCACGAACGTATCCGGGCCATTCTCATAGATCAGGGGAAACTCCCCGTTTTCCTCCGTCATTCGCTGTGCCACCCGTTTGAGAAATTCCCTGGTGGCGGCTGTCGTGTCATCGGGCTTGATATCGTCTACATTTCGCGAATGGATCGGTTCGCGGTTCCCATCGAGGACAATAATGGGAAAATTGGCCTTAACAATAATCTCATCGAAGATAAACTGAAGTTCCGAGCCGGCCATGTTCGAGTTGGCGGCAAGCTGCCACATCTTGACATATTTGACGACATTCGAGCGGGTGTCCTCTTTCAACTTGTCGATTACATTAAAGGTGTACCAGATGAACACCCCCGAAATGAGCGCCACGCCGCCCAGCAGGAACATCTTGAAGATGGTCGACTTACCTACATATAGTGAGTCGACCGACCGCCTGGCTTTCGAAGGTGTTTGGGACATTACCCTATCTTTTCCATGCCACCCATGTAGGGCCTGAGAGCTTCGGGAATCGTCACTGACCCGTCAGGGTTCTGGTAGTTCTCGAGAATGGCCGGTATCAAGCGGGCGAGGGCCGTGCCGGAACCGTTGAGCGTGTGCGGGTACTTCATCTGCCTTTCCTCATCGCGGAACCGGCAGTTCATCCGTCGGGCCTGAAAATCTTCGAAATTGGACACTGAGGAAATTTCAAGGTACTTCTGGACTCCGGCCGCCCAGAGTTCGATATCGTAGCATTTGGCCGCCGCAAATGACAGGTCACCGGTCGCCAGCGAGCTTATACGATAAGGAATCTTCAGCCCCTGCAGGACTTTCTCCGCCTGCGCGAGTAGGGACTCAAGCTCATCATATGATGTCTCCGGCCGGACGATTTTCACCAGCTCTACTTTGTCGAACTGATGGACCCGAATCATACCGCGCGTGTCCTTGCCGGCTGCTCCCGCCTCACGCCGAAAACAGGGTGAGTAGCCAACCATGTACACGGGAAGGTCCTTGAAGTCCAGTACCGTCTGTTTGTAGATGTTAGTAATCGGAACCTCGGCGGTTGGTATCAGGTACATGTTATCGTTTTCGGTTTTGTACATGTCTTCGGCGAGCTTTGGCAGTTGACCAGTGCCATACATCGTGTTTTCATTTACAATAAACGGCGGATTAATCTCGGTGAAGCCTGCCGAAGTGTGCATATCGAGCATATAGTTTATCAACGCCCGCTGGAGTCTGGCTCCGGCGCCTTTGAGCAGGTAGAACCCGGAACCGGATATCTTGGCCGCCGTGGCAAGATCGAGAATCCCCAGCTTCTCGCCTACTTCCCAATGCGGGAGCACATTGAAACTATTCTTCGGGATCTCGCCCCACGATCTGACTATCACATTGGCGGATTCATCTTTGCCGACCGGCACCGATTCATGGGGAATATTAGGAATCCAATTTAACCGGTCCTGAAGGTCAGACTCGAGTTCGCGGAGTTCAGCGTCCAGCACAGTGATATCATCACCGAGTTGGCGCATCGCCGCGATCGCATCATCGGCCGACTCGCCGGCCTTCTTCTTTTTGGCAATTTCTCCGGAAGCTCTGTTTTTGTCCGCTTTCTTGCTTTCGACTGTGCGAATGATCTCTCGGCGGCGTTCATCGAGCGCGAGAATTTTGTCGATATCGCTTTTATCGTTTTTTTTGGCAATGCCGGCTTTCACCAATTCGGGATTTTCCCGGATAAATCTCAAATCAAGCATACTGTTCCTGTCGATTTCAGTTTCATAAGCGTCAGGCTGATATTTGTTCCAAAAAGTATAAGGTAATCAAGAAAGTATGTCAAATACAACGATTTACGCCGTCCGAGCGGTCCGAGCCGGCGACAACCGCTAACTTCTTATACCGCAGAAAAATGCCAAAAAGCTCAGAATCCGCTTGCCTTTTTGAGTCAGGTGTGTAAATTGTAAGACTTTACGTAAAAGGAGTTGATTCGACAAATGGCCAAAGTATGTGACATATGCGGCAAGAAACCGGTGGCCGGGCATAATGTCTCCCATGCCCATAACATTACCAATCGCCGGTTTGTCCCGAACCTGCAGACTGTACGTGCCCTCCAGAATGGTGTACCCAAACGGTTGACCGTGTGCACGTCCTGCCTGAAAGCGGGCAAGGTCATCAAGAATATCAAGACCAAGAAGACCGGCACGCCGTCGGCCTGATCCCGCGCATTTTAGATTATTGATAGAAGATTACAACGAGCCGCCCTGGGCGGTTTTTTGTATGGCATCAGTTCCGGTTACTCGGCGGCAGCTTCCTGAAAATAAGAAACCGCCGGGGGGAGCATACCCGGCGGTCCGCACATTGCCTTCCGATAGCACTTGAGGGAGGTGTCCAGTAATTCAATTGGATTTCAATAGTTCCAGAACATTACGAGAGCTTATGCCATAATGACTCAACAGCGCCAGCCCGGCCTTGAATCGAAATTGGTCGATCACAAAATTTGTGTATTCCGTAACGTAATTGGTGTCCCGGATCTGCGACTCGGAAGCGATCAAATTTTCGCGGGTCACCGACAGCGAGGCTATCCGCGCCTCCAACTCATTCTTCTGCGTGGATCCCAGGTCCGTCTGCACACTGTCGAGTTGCGAGGCGGCAGCGTCGATGGCCTTGATCGACTCACCCGCGGCTTGGGCGTTTGAAAGATCGATATTGATTAGTTGGTCGACACTCGCCAAAGATCCATCCGATCCATCCAACAACTTCCTGCCGTTGAACTCGGCATCGGTGATTGTCGTGTTGTAAGTGCTCACCAGCGAAGTCGCGGCGGTGGCATATGCCTGCTGCGCCTCGGGACTGTTAAGCGCTTCATTTGATGCGCCGACCGCGAGTACTCGGAGATCCGTCAGGTGGGCGCGGAGACCCGAGACAGTCGATGATGCTACCTGGTACTTGCCCACCAGGTCTGAGTAATTTTGAATTTCCTGACCGAGGGATCCGATCTGAGAGCGAAGCTGCTCTGATATGACCAGACTGGCTGGATTGTCGGCCGCCGAGTTGATTCTGAACCCGCTGGAGAGTTTGGCTAAGGAACGATACAATCCAAGATACGATTGATTGAGATAGTAGTCATTCGTTCGGTACAACGGATCGTTGAAAAACGTTACGGCCATGCTGGTCTCCCTTCGCCGGCTAGAGTCACCCACTTACTACCGGAGCATATCTCATACCCTGCAGAGACCAAACAGCAAGACCATGGAATACAAAGCCTTAGGCGTTCAACCCAAAGACCCGTCCATCCGCATCGAGGCGGAAAGTATGGGGAGAACCCAACAGACCTTGACATCTTCCCAATCCCATTTTTCCCACCCGGGATATCTTTTCCGGCCCTTCTCAGGTTTTTATGCGTGACGAACCGAAAATAGTACTGTAATATACCTGCAAAAGCATACCGCCGGCAGGGTAGTTTAGCCGGCGGTACTGTGGAGGAACCAAATACTACGTGGACTCACAGGCTCTGTTGAACCAAAAAAACAGAGCCTGCTGTTTTTGGTTGTCTTTCCTTACAATCTACTGATTCTCATCGAGTCTTCTTATATATGCCGGGATAGTCCGGTCATGTTCGGAAAAGAGCGGGACTCGGTTGCGTCCCATCATCGAGTGTCCGTTTCCACTGCCATTGCCATTACCATTTTCATTCTCCCTATGCGTGGTATAGGTTCGTTCGGCATGGAACCCGATTTCAGCATGGTAATGACGTTCCGGCTCGAAGGCCGGGATAGGCTCGGCTTCATGGGCCAATGTGTCCAATTCAGCGTGGTAATTGCGTTCCGGCTCATAGGCCGGGATCGGTTCCGTAGAACGGAGCGGCGGCATCATCTCGGCGATCGGAACGGGCCTGGGATCCGGTCTGCGCACGACCTCGGCGTCAGCAAAGAGAGGAATCGGTTTTGCCGGTTTCGACTCAATGGCTCGGGCCGCCACTTTCTCGACCTTCTGAGCAGGATCCCCGAATCCGGTGGCGATGACCGTGACGCGCATTTGATCATTGAGACTCGGGTCTATAACGGCACCGAAGATGATGTTTGCGTCTTCGCCCGCCGCCTCATAAATAAGCGAGGTGGCTGTGTTGACGTCATAGAGCGACATATCTTCGCCCCCGGTCACGTTGATGAGCACACCTTTGGCGCCGGAAATAGAGATATTTTCCAGTAACGGCGATGAAATTGCCATTTGTGCCGCCTCGATAGCTTTTTCTTCACCCTGGCCGATTCCGGTTCCCATCAAGGCATCCCCGCCTTCACGCATTACCGTACGTACGTCGGCGAAATCACAGTTGATCAGACCCGGGATCGTGATCAAATCGGAAATACCTTTGGTAGCTTGATAAAGGACTTCGTCGGCGGTGGCGAACGCTTTGGTCAACGCGGTCTTTTTGTCCACGATTTCCAGGAGTCGTTCGTTCGGTATAGTGATAAGGGTGTCAACTTTTGACTTCAGTTCAGCGAGACCATCGTTGGCACGCTCAATACGCTTGCGGCCTTCGAAACAGAACGGTTTTGTGACAATGGCCACCGTCAGCGCACCAGCCGCCTTGGCGATTTCGGCTACCAAGGGAGCTGCTCCGGTACCGGTGCCGCCGCCCATACCGGCGGTAATAAAGACCAGATTCGGTTTGCCAATAGCGTCGGCGACCTCCTGCCGGCTTTCTTCGACCGCCCGCTTACCTACTTCCGGATTCGCTCCGGCACCGAGTCCGCCGGTCACGTCGATCCCGATCTGGACTTTTGATTCCGCGCGATTCTGATCGAGCACCTGAGCATCGGTATTGATTGCGATAAACTCGACGCCCTTGAGATTCGCTTCGATCATCCGATTGATGGCGTTTCCGCCGCCTCCACCCACACCGACCACTTTGATGTTTGCATAGCCGATGAAGTCTTCGGCGAAGCTGAAGGTGTGCCTATCTGGTGTCATGGTTCGTTCCTCCTGAACAGGTCTCACTAAAATTGTTTAGTTATCCAATTTTCAAATTTTTTAAGCAGGCCTTTGATGCCACTGCCGCGCGCGCTCTTGACCGGTTCGTGCTCGAATCCGTAGGCGAGCAACCCATGCGCTGTAGCGTAGCTTGCATTATTGATCTCATCCGGAATATGCTCGATCCGGCCGATCCTGCCCAGGCGGACCGGCATGTCGAATATCTGTTCCGCGAGTTCCACCGTCCCGCGCAACAACGCACCGCCGCCTGACAGGACTATTCCCGCCGCTGGCATATCGGTAATTCCTGCTCGTTTGATCTCGCGGTCGACCAGCGAGAAGATCTCTTCCATACGCGGCTCTATTATCGAGGCCAGCACATTGCGGGAAACTTCTTTGTCCTGGCGCATGAGCGCTCCGCCGACCACAATCATTTCCTCGGGGTCGACCATGGAGGCCAGCGCGCATCCATGCGAGAGCTTGAGTTCCTCGGCCTGGTCGACTGAGGTGCGAAGGCCGATGGCTATATCGTTGGTGACGTTCTTGCTTCCCAGTGATACTGTGCCGGTATAACGGATCGCATCGTCGAAAAAGACCGATATGTTCGTGATATCGCCGCCGATATCAACGACGATGACGCCTGACTGCATCTCCGCCTCGGTCAGCTGAACCCGGGATAACGCAAGTGATTCAAGCACCATGTGGTCGACTCCAAGGTTGCATCGCTCCAGCGCCCGATAAATATTTTTGGCCGAGGTTACCGACGCGGTCACGATATGCGCCTCAACTTCCAGCCTGACGCCCGACATGCCGACCGGGTCTTTGATTCCATCCTGGTCGTCGACCGAATAATCCTGAGGAATGACGTGAATGATTTCGCGGTCCACCGGGATGGCGATGGCTTTGGCGGCATCAATCGCTTTATTCACATCCTGAGAGGTTATCTCGTTATCTGTGCGGCTGACCGCCACCACGCCATGACTATTGATTGACCGGATATGTTCTCCCGCGATGCCGACGGTAACTCGATCAATCTCCGTGCCGCTGACCAGTTGGGCGTCATCCACGGCCTTCCGGATCGAGGTCACCGTCTTCTCCATATCGACAACGATACCGCGGCGAAGACCCTCGGCGGGCGACGTACCGTGGCCGATGACATAGACCTGCCCGCTGCTATCCATCTCGCCGACCAGGCAGACAATCTTGGTCGTCCCGATATCGAGGGCCGCGATAATATTCTCTACTGACATGCCGTGCTGTCGCCTCCGGTACAAATTATCATATCATCAAACCTGAGGTCCATCAGTGTCACATACTTCAAGTCGGGATTGAACTTGCTCACGAATTCGACGAACCTGCCGATATCGCTTGCCAATGTTTCAGCTCGGACTTTCAAGCGGTAGGGTAATCCGGCGACCGACACCTTGAGAAAATTCACATTTCCGAAATCGACTTCGTCGATTAGTCGGTATAAATCGAGGTTTTGTTCGCGAATTTGCTGAAGCTGTTTCACCACGACATCGACCCTGATGTCACCGCTGTGCCCGAACAGGCGCCCGGCCGGAACCGAGGTCAGCACCGGATGCTCCCAGTCCGATTCACAATTGTCCAAGTTGACAAGCAAGCCCGATTCGAGCACACCGTAGATCTGTCCCGAGTACCGATCCACAAGAAAACTGACCGGGCTGAAATTGTTCGTCTTGATATCCAATCCGCGCGGGAAAGTGAAGGAAATGTCCACCTTGAATATGGATCTTTTGGCAATCAGCGCCAGGGCGAGGCTGTCGACCGGCTGTCTGACCAATGGTTTGGCATCGCTCAGACCGAACTTGGTCTGCCATCCGGACACTTCGGACTGGTTGTACCTTACCGTGTTCAGGCGCCAGGCGTTCGTGTAGTTAACCGTGACCAGCAGACCTGCTCCCACAATAGTGAGCGCCAATAATGTGAGTTTTGTGCGTTTGGATAGTGCCATGACAGCTTTATCTAATTGCTTCCAGAATTTTCCTTTTCATCAACGTAATCGATCCGGCACCCATCGTAATGACCAGATCTCCCGGACGCGCGATACTTCTGACGCGTTCGACCGCGTTCTCTTTGGGGCCGATGTATTCGAAATTTCCCACGCCGAGCCTTTTAGCTTCCTCGATAATTCGCTCTGAGGTGACACCCTCGATCGGTTTTTCCCGGGCTGGATAGATATCCGCCAGCAGGGTAACATCGGCAATGGAAAGCGCCTTTGCGAAATCCACCACAAAATCACGTGTGCGACTGAAAAGGTGCGGCTGAAACACGACTATCACCCTGCGTCCATAGAGCGCCTTGGCTGCTTCAAGGGTGGCCCTTATTTCCGACGGGTGGTGGGCGTAGTCATCGACCACGGTAATGCCGTTTGCCTCTCCGACCAATTCGAAACGTCGTCCGACACCGCGGAAAGACAGCAGTCCATCGGCAATCGTCGCGAACGGAACCTCGAGCTCGCAGCATGCCGCCAGCGCCGCCAGAGCGTTCGCCACGTTGAATTTGCCCGGGACTTTTAACAATAGTTCGCCAAGCAAATCGCCCTTGCGATACACCGAGAAACTGCTTCCGGCGGCGGTCATCTTGAGATCCAGCGCCCGGTAGTCAGCGTCGATGGAAAATCCGAATGTTTGATACGGCCGTGTTATGCGCTGACGGATCTTCTTGAGATTCTCATCGTCGGCAGAGATAATAACTGAGCCATAAAACGGCACCCGGTTCATGTAGGCAACGAACGATTCTATAAGATCGTCGATGTCGACATAGCAGTCAAGGTGATCGGCCTCAATATTGGTCACTACCGCCATACCCGGGAACATCGCGAGAAACGACTTGTCAAATTCATCCGCTTCGGCGACCAGGTACTCTCCGGCGCCAAGGGTGGCACCGGTCCCGAGTTCGGCGACAATGCCACCGACGATAATTGTCGGCTGGTAGTTGCCCTGACGGAGGATCCGCCCGATCATCGATGTTGTCGTGGTCTTGCCATGAGTGCCGGCTACACCGATGGAAAACTTCAGCCGCATGAGCTCGCCGAGCATCTCAGCCCGCTTTATTACCGGTATGCCCCGTCTTCTGGCTTCTACTACTTCGGGGTTGGTCTCGCCAATCGCGGAGGAAATGACGACGACATCGACATCCTCCAGATTGGCGGCCTTATGTTCATGATAAATGGACATACCAAGCCGCGCGAGATAATCGGTGATCTCACTGGCCGTACTGTCGGAGCCCTTGATCTGATACCCGAGATTATGCAGGATCTCGGCGATACCCGACATCCCCGAGCCGCCGATTCCGATGAAGTACAGTTTCTTTATTTTCCCAAACATTATCTTATCTCTTCCGAAAGTTTTGATGGGATGTCTTTCGACGACGTCAAGCTTCAACCTCTCACTCCAGTTTCCTTGATTGTTTCAATCTGTCGGACTATATCTTCAGCAATCACATCGACTGCCGGCTTCCTGCCATCGGTCTCGCGCCGGATTGCAGTTTTCATCTGCTGGTATTTGTCCGAGCGAAGCAGAGCCGTTGCGCCAGTAATAATGTCTCGTCCGGCCAATTCCGATTCGTCCACCAGCTCAGCCATCCCCCGTGTCACGTAATCCATGGCGTTCTTTCGCTGATGGTCCCCCGCCGCGTACGGATACGGAATGAGGATGGCCGGCAGGCCGCACGCCGTAATCTCGGCCAGCGTGAGCGCCCCGGCGCGCGCGACCACGATATCGGCCGCGGCATAAACCTGTTCCATATCCTGAGCAAACGGGAAAAGAGAGCAAATCGACGCCTTGTGTCCTGCCTTATCAGCTACTTCCGTGTAGTCTCTTTTCCCCGTTTGCCAGAGAATTTGCATATCCGGATCGATTCTGTCATTGTCGATGCTCTTGAGCACTGCCTGATTGATTGCAGTTGCACCCTGGCTGCCACCCAGTACGAGGATCGTTTTTCTGGCCGGGTCGAGGTTGAATTTCTTAAGGGCTGTCATTCGATCACCTGAAGTGATGTTCTTTCTCACCGGGTTTCCGGTAGCTATCAATTCGGCATTGGTCTTGAGATACTCACGAGCTTTCTCAAAACCGAGATAAATCTTTCGAGCACGACCCGCGAGTTGCCGAATAGTTACGCCCGGGAACGAATTCTGTTCTTGAAGCAGGGTCGGGATATTCTTTGCCGCGGCTACTTTCAATACCGGCCAACAGACATAACCGCCCGTACCGATCACCAGGTCGGGTCGGAAGCGACTTACCAGCATCGAGGCTTTGACCAGCGCCACCACGACCACGAAAGGTACAAGCAGGTTCTTCAGCGTCAGGGTGCGAGCGATTCCACGCATATTGATGATGTGGAGTGGATACCCGAGGGCTTCCCGCATCCGATACTCCAGGCCCCGCTTGGTACCTACAAAAATAATATCAACCGGCCGCTTATCACGCATGAGTTCACTCACCCGGTTGGCTATAGCTATAGCCGGGAACAGATGACCACCGGTTCCACCACCGGCAAAAATGATGCGGGCTGTGTCAACCGATGTCGTCATGGACCACCCTTCTGGATAAACTCAGGAGAACTCCCACCGCGGCGCTCGAGATAAGCAACGACGACCCTCCGTACGACAGAAACGGCAACGGGAGTCCCACTACCGGGAGCATCGAAGTCACCATTCCGATATTTATTGCCACGCTTAAAAACAGTGTCATAGTCATTCCGGCGGCCAGCAGGTAACCGAATTTATCCGGTTGCGCTGACGCAATCTTCAGTCCACGCCAAAGCAGGAAGAAAAACAGTCCGAGAATCACGAGCAAACCGAGCATACCCAGTTCCTCGCCGATAGACGCAAAAATGAAATCTGTGTGAGGGTAAGGCAAAAAGAACAGCTTCTGGCGTCCTTCGCCGAGTCCGGTTCCGAGAATTCCACCCGACCCGATTGTGAGCGCGGCCTGTTTGACCTGATACTCTCCTTGCAAGGGGTCTAGTACCGAGCCGATGAAGCTCTCCAGACGGTTACGCTTGTAACCGAGGACGAGGACCACGAATGTCGCCACGGTAACCAGGGGAAGAAAACCTATCAGCAAGTGTTTTATGCGCGAACCTGCGAGGAACAGCATTATCAGGGCGGTCGTGAAAATCACAATAGTGGCGCCAAGGTGCGGTTCCACCAGAATCAGCGCCAATCCGAGGCCGATTATCGGCAAGTACGGAAAGAGCAGCTGTTTCAAGTCATTCAGGTTCCGCTTTGGATTCGACAACGAGAACGCAAGGTAAATAACCATCACAAACTTAAATAACTCCGAAGGCTGGACGTTGAAAAACCCCAGTATGAGCCAGCGGTGCGAGCCGTTGCGTGCAGGCATAAGAAAGACTAATCCAAGCAGGAGGATCACCAGCAGAAGGGCCGGGGCAGAATAGACGGCGAGCCGCTTCAGGTCAAGCTTGAGAATCAGGAATATTGCCAGGCCTGAAAGTACTGCCCACATCAACTGGTTTTTAAGAAACATGAAATGGGAACCGAATCGACTTTCAGCCAGGATCGATGACGACGAATAGACCATAATCAAGCCGATCACCACAAGCAGTATATAGGCCAGCAATAGCCGTTCGTCGATACGATTACTTTTTTGTGAGCGTCTCGTTTTCATTCTTTCCATTCTTCAGATCAGCAACCGCAGCTTTGAATACTCTGCCCCGGTGCTCGTAATTTTCAAACTGGTCGTAACTCGCACAGCCGGGAGACAGCAGAACCGTCTCGCCGGGGAACGCCATCTCAAACGCCGCCTTGACTGCATCATTGAGCGTATCCGCAAATTGCACCGGAAAGGCCTGTCCCAGTTGATTGAAGACTTTATCTTTAGCTTCGCCGATAGCTATGATCCCTTTGATCTTTCCTTTTCCCAATCCTATCAGCGGGGCAAAATCCGCTCCTTTATCGCGCCCGCCCGCAATCAAATACAACGAACCTTTCACCGAGCGCAGGGCATAACAAACAGAGTCCACGTTGGTCGCCTTGGAATCGTTAATGAAATTAATGCCTGCCACTTTACCGGCGTTTTCCATCCGATGTTCCACGCCGGGGAACGCTCTGAGCACCCGAGCGATTACATCGGCGTCTACATCGTACTGCATCGCCGCGCAGACCGCCGCGGCCGCATTCTGCAGGTTGTGCGGTCCCGGAATGAGGACTTCCGATACTTTCATTATCTTCACTTCCTGACCATCGCGTCGTCCGTACAAATATCCATCGCGGACGAACGCCGTGGCCGACCCGGAATCCTGCGTCGTAAAATAATGGACAGCCGCATCGGTCTGAACCTTGTCCTTGCGAATCTCGGCGTCCTCAAGATTCAAAATCAATGCCTGATCCGCGGTCTGGTTCTCGGTTATCCGATACTTGGCCTTTTTGTAGTTCTCAAAGGTTCCATGTCGGTCGAGGTGATCAGGGGTAAGATTGAGAATCAACGCCGTATCCGGCGCGAAATCTTCGATCGTCTCGAGCTGGAAATTAGATACCTCAATCACCGCGATCCCGTTTGACGGAATCTTCATGACGATCTCCGAGAACGGCAAGCCGATATTACCTCCGACAAAGGTATCGAAACCGGCGGAAGAGAATATTTCTCCGATCAATGTCGTGGTCGTCGTCTTCCCGTTCGATCCGGTAATAGCGATGATTTTTCCCTTACACGCCCAGTAGGCGAACTCGATTTCAGAGAAGACCGGAACGCCTTTTGCCCGGGCTCTTTTGAGGATATCGATTGTCGGCGGCACGCCCGGCGATACTATGAGATAATCACACTCGAGCAATTTGTCTGAATGACCGCCGGTTTCGAATGGAATGTCCGATGCTTTCAGTCGTTCGACCTGCGGTCCGAGCAAGGCTGCCGCTTTGCTGTCTGAAACGAACGGTCGGCCGCCGAAACTCTCGGCCAGCATGGCCACGGCCAGCCCTGAGCGGGCCAGTCCGACTATACCGATCTTGCGGTCTCTGATTCTCTCTTCTACTGTCATCGTATTTTCAATGTCGCTAAGGTTAGCAAGGCACAAAAGGCACCGATAATCCAGAACCGAACCACGACCTTTGACTCATGCCAGCCGAGTAATTCGAAGTGATGATGTATCGGAGCCATCTTAAATATTCGCTTTTGATGCCTGAATTTATAAGACCCTACCTGAAGGATGACCGACAACGCTTCGATAACAAACACGCCGCCGACGATCACCAGCAGCAGTTCCTTCTTGAGCAGAATCGCAATCGCGCCGAGCGCACCGCCCAGCGAGAGCGATCCGGTGTCACCCATGAATACTTCGGCCGGGTGTGTATTGAACCAGAGGAATCCGAGAGCCGAGCCTACCGCCGCGCCGCAGTACACAGTCAGTTCGCCGCTTCCCGGAATGTATTCGACCTGAAGGTAGTTCGAGAAGTCCAGACGACCGATCAGGTAGGCCATCCCCGCGAATGCCATGAAGCAGATGCCGCTGAGTCCGATAGCGAGACCATCGAGACCGTCCGTCAGATTGACAGCGTTCGATGATCCGGCGATGACAAGAATGATGAACGGGATATAAAGAATGCCCAGATTCAACACGTAATTCTTGAAGAATGGAATGTCGGTTGTTCCATTGAAGTGATTGGTCGGCGACAGATACATTAAGCTCAGACCGAACAAGATACCGATGACAATTTGTCCGGCCAGTTTCTTCCGGCCGATCATTCCCTTGGGCTGATGTTTGATCACCTTCAGATAATCATCCATGTATCCGATCAGACCCATCCAGAGGGTGACGAGCAGGACCATGAGGATGTAGTAATTGCTCAAGTCGGCCCAGAGAAGGGTCGGGATGACAATGCCGCACAGGATAATCAGGCCACCCATGGTCGGCGTGCCGGCCTTCTTCTGGTGGCTCGACGGACCTTCTTCGCGGATCTTCTCTCGCACCTGGTATTTCTGCAACAGCCGAATGAACATCGGGCCGAGAATAAGACAGATGATGATCGCGGTCAAAGTCGCGCCGGCGGTCCTGAACGTGATATATCGGAACAGGTTGAATCCGCTGACATATTGGGTGAGAGGATACAGCAGGTGGTAAAGCATTAGTGCTTCCCTCCCGTCTTATCATACACTTTGAGAATCGATTCGAGACCAATGCCGCGGGATGCCTTAAGGTAGACGAGGTCTTCCGGCTGTAACAGCGTGCGGATACTCTGGGCTGCGAGAGCCGATGACTCAAAGTAGACGAGCCGGTTTTCGGCCATGCCAGCCGCGAGCGCACCTTCGACGACATATTTTGACATCGGACCGACCAAAATGGCGAAAGCGAACTGCTCACGGGGAAGCAGACGGCCTATTTCGCGGTGATAGTCCGGCGATGTCTCGCCCAGCTCAAGCATGTCACCGAGTACTACAATCCTGCGATTCGACGACGGCAATTCAAAGAATGCCTTGAGGCCCGCCTTAACTGAGGCTGGATTGGCGTTGTAGCAGTCGGCGACGAATGTAATTCCTTCATGGCTGACAATCTGACCGCGCATAGGCGCTGAGTCCAGTTCTATTGTCTCAGTATCAATGTTCCCGAAATCAAAGCCCAGGGCACAAAACGCCGCATATGCGGCGAGTAAATTGTATGCCTGATGCCGTCCGACGAGAGGAAGGCGGAACCGATACCCCTGTATCGTCACTTGAGTCACGCCAATCGCATCCTGTCGGATGTCATCGACCATAAAATCCGCCTTTTCGTTCAAACCGAAAGTGACGAACTTTTCACGGACTTTTCGTGTTTCGCGCATCAATATGGGGTCATCGGCGTTGACGATCACCACTACGTCACGGGTGGCACGCTTGACCAGTTCGAGTTTGGCCTGAGCTACGGCTTCGACTGTTCCAAGAAATTCCAGATGCGAAGCTCCGATATTGGTGAGTATGATCACATCAGGGCGAACGATATCGGCTAACGTCGGCATTTCATCCCGGCTGGAGATGCCCATTTCAAGGACCACTACTCGGGCATCGTCGTTCACCGCGAACAGCGCAAGCGGCAGGCCGAACAGATTGTTGAAATTGCCGGGCGAGTAGTAACTGTGCAGTTCGACCGAGTGAATGAGACGATAGGTCAGTTCTTTGGTCGTTGTCTTTCCGTTCGAGCCCGTGATACCGATGAATTTGGCCGTTAGCGAGTCGCGATAATTTTTCGCAAGCTGAATCATCGCTTTGTGCGTGTCCTTGACTCTGATGACGGGTACTCTTCCGATGATCCCCTCAACCGCCGGATTTCCTTCTTCCACCATCACAGCCACGGCTCGTTTCGCGATTGCCTGTTCCAGGAAATCATGGCCGTCACGTTTTTCTCCACGAATCGCAATGAACAGCTCGCCCGGTTTTAGCAGACGGCTGTCAATCGAAACACCGGCGAAGGCGGTCTGGGCCCTGACGGTATCGAGTAGTGTTCCGCCGGTAACGGCGGCCAGTTCTGTGAGGCTCAAGTGTATCAATTCTCCCGTTCAGTTTCTGTCTGAGTGAAACCCATGTCAGCAAGAATTTTCGAAGCAACATCAATATCGTTATAGGGGTGCTTGACACCCTTTATTTCCTGGTAGTTTTCGGCGCCTTTACCTGCCAGCAGGACGGCGTCGCCGGATTTCGCCATATCGAAAATCAGCCTGATCGCCTCAGTGCGATCGGGACACACCTCATAATTTTTACCAACCAGACCCGGTTTGATTTCCTCAATAATTGTCATTGGTTCCTCGGAACGAGGATTATCCGAGGTGACAATCGCGAAATCGGCGTAGGTCGTGGCGGCACGTCCCATAAGCGGACGTTTCCCTTTATCGCGATCGCCCCCGCATCCGAAAAGGATGAGGAGCCTGCCGGATGTAATCTCTCGCGCCGACTGACACAGTCGCTCGATCGCGTCGGGCGTGTGAGCATAGTCAACATAGATCGCGAACGGCTGTCCCTTGGCGACAAAATTGAAGCGTCCCGGTATTGAGCTGGTGGATTCCAGTCCCGCAACCACGGTGTCGAGATCGACGCCACAAGCCAGGCCGCCCGCCGCCGCCGCCAGGGCATTGCTTAGATTGAACTTCCCGGGAAGATGAAAGTCCACCGTCGCCGAACCCATCGGAGTCATGAGGTCGAAAATAGTGAGATGCGGTTGAATTTCATAATTGCTGCAGTAAACATCTGCGCCTCGATCACTCAGTGAATAGGTCATATAGGCGGAGCCAAATTCACCGAAGAGCACCCTGAACTCCGGGACATCGAGATTGATCACAGCATAGCTAAGCGGACCGGTGAGCTTCTTGAGCAGAAGGCTTTTCGCCGCAAGGTAGTTTTCCATCGTGCCGTGAAAGTCCAGATGGTCGCGGGTAATATTCGTATAAACGGCCACGCGGAAGTTTATCTTGTCCACCCGATGAAGTATCAGGGCGTGGGACGAGACCTCGATTACTGCGTTCACGCAATAGTTCTTTCGCATTAGAAATAGCAAGCGCTGCATATCGAGCGCTTCGGGCGTAGTCCGCTCGGCGGCGAAAGTCTCCCCGCCGGTGTCATATAAGAGCGATGTCAGCATTCCCGTGGTCTTATTCCGCTTCTGAAGAATCTGCCGGAGCAGGAAGCAGGTGGTCGTTTTACCGTTGGTCCCGGTAACGCCGCACGCTTTCAAGTGGAAACCGGGATATCCATAAAACTTCGCGGCGACCTCCGCCATAGCCGCACGAGCGTCGGGAACGGCAACATGATTCGCAATCATATCACAACTCTCCCGTTCGCCCATAACAGCGACCGCTCCGTTCGTCTTGGCCTGTTCGATAAAACTGTAGCCATCCTGCTTGAATCCTCTGATGGCGATAAACAACGAATGTGGTTTGAGCATCCGCGAATCATATTCAATATTCTCAATTTCGATATTCGGATCACCGGCAATCCTTGCCTGTTCCACGCCGTCTACCAGTTCGCCAAGTTTGATGGTGATCCTCCCGCTTATATTGGCTGGCACTCCAGCCGGCAGACACTGTTTTCAGTTATCACCTCACCGGGCTTGATCGATTGCTCAACCACCCGACCGTTACCCTGCACCACGGGGCTTACGCCTATTAAATCGAAGAAAGCGGAGACTTCGCGAATCGACAGCCCTTTCAGGTCGGCCATCCGCGGCAGATCGGTCTGGTCAGCCTTGGTCACGACAATCACTTGTTCTCCGTCGAACGCCAATCTGTCCGGCGGCGGAAACTGCCAGGTAATCACTCCAGCGTCGTTGCCACAGCGAAGGTCAAGTCCGGACTCTTTGGCAATCGCTTTAGCCTGGTCCAGCTGGTGCCCGAGGAGATTCGGGACGACAACGGTGTTCTGGATATTTTTCGATTGTTCGGCCACCATGCGTTCCGGCACGGTAAAGACATCTGGATTCAAAATGGTATAGCGCTCGGCTATTTTACGGAAGATCGGCCCCGCCGTTAGACCGCCGTAATGGATCGGCTGCGGGTCCTCCAGTACAACTATTCCCGCCACCAGCGGACGTTCCGCCGGAAAGAATCCCGCGAAGCTGGCCGTGTACTTTCCTATGAAGTAGCGGTGATTCGCAAGGTCGGGAATCTGGCCCGTGCCAGTCTTGCCGGCGATGGATACGATATCTGAATTAACAACCTCGGCTGTCCCCCTCTCTACCACTCCTCGAAGAATCGATCGAAGCGTGTCAGCCGAGGTTTCATTCATCACCTCATTGACGACAACACTTTCGTTGCGGTCGATCACGTTGCCCTTTTCATCAACGAACCCAAGCACGATTCTTGGGCGATAGAGTTTTCCGCCATTGGCGATCGCCGCCATGGCATCCGCCATCTGCAGCGCGCTGACGGCCACTGAGTGTCCCATAGCCAGCGCCGCAATAGTGTAATCCGACCAGCGATTCGGACGGGGGAGCATGCCCGAGGCTTCGCCCGGCCAGTCCAGCCCGGTGCGGCGACCGATCCCGAATCGTTTGATCGCATCGTACATCCCCTCTCCACCCTGCTTGATCGCCCATTTGCCCACGCCGATGTTACTGGACAGCTCAACTATTTCCCTGAACGTGAGGAGTCCGTGCTTTTTGTCGTCGTGAAGCGTCCGGCGCCCAATCGTCCACTCACCGTTTTCGCAATCAACAGTAGTGTTATAATCAATTATTCCATCATCGATCATGCCGGCGGCAGTTACGGCCTTGAAGATGGAACCTGGCTCAAACTGGTCGGTGATCGGCCGGAGTTTCATCGGACGGTCAGGATATGATTCTCTGGGGTCGTAGTGAGCGGCGGCGAGAATCTCGCCGTTGTTGCAGTTCAGGAGAATCGCCATTCCGGACTTGGCGCCGTTCGTATCCACGCCGTGGCGGAGTTCCTCTTCCAGGATCTCCTGAAGTCGCCAGTCTATTGTCAACACCATCGATTGCCCCGGCACCGGCTTCACCAAGGCCGATTCTTTGACGCGGAAAGTGTTCCGCAATCCGTCGCGCTTGATGTCGGCGTACCCCTTCTGTCCGGCCAGGATGGAATCATAGTACAATTCGAGACCGGATTGTCCTTTGCCGTCGATATCGGTGAATCCGATAATCTGCTTGCCAACCAGATCGAAGGGATAATCTCTTTGGGAGTCCTGGCGGATATACAGCCCCTCGGGAGCATCGTTTTCGACTCGAGCCGCCAGCGCGTCATCCAAACGCCGGTCTATCCACCGGAACTTCCTCACTTCCAGACCATACTTCCGAATAGCTGTACCGTTCGGGAGATGGTAAATCTTCTCCAGGTACGCGGCGACTCGACGAAGCTCCCGTTTACTGTCCGCCCAGGCATATAGCGATGACGCAACAACATTGTTGGCCACCACCTGCCCGTTGCGGTCGTAGAGGATGCCGCGCCAGGCAGGGATCGAAATCTTCCCGGATGACTGGCGTTCCACTATGGCGCTGTACTCGGCCGATTTATAGATTTGAAGGTGCACAAGTCTGCCTAACGCCAGAACGAACGATGTGCAGACGATGACAAACAAAAAACCCAGTCTGAGGCTTTCCTGACGGGTGCGGCTCATTTACCCCCCCACCGGTTCAGCGTCGAATCGACTCGAATCCGCTCGACACTCTCCGCATTAGCCGTTGCGGATGTTACAACGGGCATATACTTCGTCACTCTCTTTATCGCCGAGAACATCTGCTCCAGTTCATCCGGCGGGGGCGTAACTTCCCTCTCCTTGACCAAAGTAAGCATCCGGTCGGCCGCCACCGGCTTCAACCCGAGGGTATCTTCAGCGTAGGCCTCGATTCGACTCGCCATCGCCAGCGTCGCCATTTCCGAATAGAGCTTCTTTTTGGTATCAAGGATGTCCGCATTTTCTTTCTTCAGAATAGCGACTTCGCGTACAAGTTCCATCACTTTCACCCGTTGCCATATATGCACACACGCGGCGCACAGTACGGTCGTGAATAGAAGGACAGCGGGAAAGTATCGATGCGTGCGAATTCGATTGAAGATGGAGGACTTGATTTCGATAGTCTCTTTGAACTGCCGTATCGGTCTTTTCATATCAGATCCTCTCGGCAACCCTGAGTTTGGCCGACCGGGCGCGGCTATTGTTTGCAATTTCGCCGGGCTGAGGCCTAACGGCCTTGCGGGTGACCAGCTTAAGCGTTGGGACATTGCCGCATACACAGATTTCAAATTCCGGAGGGCAGGTACATCCTTTGACCTGCCGCTGAAAGAACCGCTTGACGATGCGATCTTCGAGTGAGTGATAGGTAAGCACCGCAATTCGTCCGCCGGTCTTAAGCAGCTGGACGGTCTTAGGGAGCATCTCCACGAGTTGTTCCAGTTCGCGGTTCACCGCTATACGAAACGCCTGGAAGACCCGGGCAAGCGACTTGGTCTGATGCGGCGGGCGGGCGATACTATTGACGATGGCGGTTAGTTGTGAGGTGGTGCGAATCATCCGTACTCGTCTTTCCGTGACAATGGCCCTGGCAATTCTCCCCGCGTTCTTCTCTTCGCCGTAGTCCCTGATTATGGCGGTCAGCCGCCTCTCATCAAGCTCGTTTATCAGATCCGCTGCCGTGCTGTCGCCCGATTGCGGATCAAAGCGCATATCCAGGGGTCCCTCATGGCGAAACGAAAACCCGCGCTGTGGATCGTCCAGTTGCAGTGACGAGACTCCCAAATCCAGCAGAATCCCATCAAACTGTTCGTCTTCAAAATCCTTTTTTACAATATCGTCAATGCTTACGTAGGAGGCGCAAATCAGGGCTTTTAGCTGCGAGTACTGACTCAGATATCGCTGAGCTTGTGCAAGGGCTTCAGAGTCTCTATCAATTCCGTATACGCGTGCCTTTTGGGTTAATGCTCCAGCAATCGCTCCAAGGTGTCCGCCCAGCCCGGCAGTTAAGTCTAAGTACGCACCTTCCTGATTTATCACCAGATGGCTGACCACTTCCTCGGTCATGACCGGACGGTGGCCGCCATTACTCATCGTCTTGACCATCACCGGTCATAAAGAGTCGTTCCGCGACTTCTTCATAACTCCCCGGGTACTGCTCCTGGTAGTAGCCGTAACGGTCAGGATTCCAAATTTCAATAGACCGGTTCACGCCGAGCACCAGAAGCTCCTTCTTGAGCGAGGCTTCGGTTATCAAGTGCGCCGGAATCAGAATGCGACCGTTTTTATCCGGGGATACGATGGTCGCCGCCGAATAGAATCGACGGCTGAAAAAGCGAAAGTCCTTTTTGGTGAAATTAAGCGACGAGAGGCGTTTTTGTATCTCCGCCCACTCAGCTTCGGGATACAGAGCGAGACATCCTTCGAGGCCTTTGGTGAGAATCAACTCCCCTTCGAGCAACGGCTTCTGCGAGCTGTCCGTGACGCTCCTGAGCTTGGCCGGCAGGGCAAAGCGCCCTTTGTCGTCCAATGTCGTCTGGTACTGGCCGTAGAATCCGCCCAAGCAATCCTCCACTTTGTTCCACTGTCCACCAAAAACACCATAAATAATCACTTTCCCCCCACTATTGTCAAGGCTTTTTTTGAAGAAATTTAAGAAAAAGAGGCGGCCTAAGCTTTGTTTAAGCAACGAGTAACGACCTGCCAAAATTCGTAGAATCGGTAACCTTATGGTCCGCCCAAGACTCCCGGATTTATGCCTTTTCTTCCCACTTTGTGGTGATTGTCGTTGCCCCGGACTCGATGGAAACCTCCCCACAGTTTTGGATTTCCTCGCCGGTTCGCCTACCGAAACATCACTCGGTGATGCACCGCAATCTACTACCCTACAGTAAGTTACGGAAGAACTAAAGCTGTCGGATGAGGCGGCGGCACAGTTGCACTTAGATAGTGGTGGTTATGAATGAAACAGGAGGAAACCGTGAATTTTCGCCGATATATCACCCTCATCGTTGGCCTGAGTGTTCTCGCCACCATGCGGGTGAATTCAACGACAATCGATGAGTCCTCTGACAGCCCGTCGGTAGTGATATTAGGTGAGAAGACATCGGTCTCTATCCATGGATTCGATACGATAGAACTTGGTATAGACGTTTCGCTTCCGATGAAGACATTCCTCGTTGAGCTTTCAGGTGTTGACACGTCGCACGTATTTGCCGTGTCGGTCGGCCTGAGCATGTCGATTGGTCGGACAGATCCGGCTCTACTGTACAGAGACATCCCCACGTCGGACCGATCAGATAAGTACCCGGGCATACAATCGTCGATTGCAGAAGCGAGACTTGGCACTCAGACGATACACCTTATTGACTTCGTGGAGTCAGACGGCCGACATTATGCGCGACTGATCTATTTTCCGGTTACCGTTGACAGCACTGGAACCTTGACGTTCAATCAGCGTGTCGATCTATCGCTCGACGACCGCCCTCTCGCCCCTCAGAATCTGCTCTCAGCGGACATCTTGAGGCCGGCGTATAACGGGAAGACTGAACGGTCTCCCCTCTCACAGGCATCGACTGACCCACGATATCTTATTGTCACAAGTTTGCCTCTCCAAGCTTCGTTTGAGCGCCTTGCCCGGTACAAACGTGAGACCGGATATGATGCCCGAGTGGAGATAATCGACGACATCCTCGCCGGTTACTCAGGCCGCGATGACGCCGAACGCCTGAGAGAACGACTGAAGGATTTTTATTTCGAGGGAGGCTTGTACGTGTTGCTGGCAGGCGACGAAACACAATTGCCAATAAGATATGCCTATCCCACAATGACCCAAACTATGCCCGCCATGGCTGACCTTCAGGTGTGTGACCTCTACTTCGCCGATATGACCGGCGACTGGGATTCCGATAGCGACGGTGTCTGGGGCGAAAAATACGCTGATCAACCCGACTTGACTCCCGAACTGCTCGTAGGGCGCCTTCCCTTCTCAAGCCCCGCCGAGGCCGACAACTACGTGAATAAACTGATCGGCTATGAAACGAATCCGGGAAACGGCGATGAATCTTACCTGACCAGAGCGTTCTTCTTTTCATCCGACCAAATGCGCGACTACGGTGATATCGGCGAGCATGGTACCATTGCGGTGGCATTTCCCACGAATTTCCAAGTCGACACCTCCAACGGTATCGAACAGGCTCACGGCGATGACCCAAATCCATCCAACAAATCAGCCACTGAGCTTCTACCGATCCTCTCCAGCGGATATGGGATTGTTAACGTCATAGCGCATGGGAGATCAGATGCTTTCGGCGTAAGGACTGCAGGATATAACGATTGGCCCAAGTCCTACTTGACGACCATTGACGAAGGTGGTACGAACGGGAATGTAAACGGCCTGGATCCGAACGGAAAGATATCGTTCTACTATTCGTTGGCTTGCGACAATGGCGGGTTCGACCTCGATCAGCCCCCGATAAGCGAGCCCAACCCGAATCTGGTCGAAGCTTTACTTGGAGTCTCCAATGCAGGCGCGGTCGGGTTTGTAGCTCACTCACGGTGGGGCTGGATCAGTTCCAGTCACCTCGTGCAGAAGACATTCTTCGATTCTCTTTTCTCTCATCCGGGTCGCCCGGCGGTTCTTTCGTTGTATGATGCCAAAGCTGAATACTATTACTATCGGGATCAGATTTACGGCATCAACTACTATGGTGACCCAACGGTCAGCGTCTACACATCTGTTCCCCGTCGCCTGATTCTGGCGACCACATATTCGAACGCTGTTTTGACAGCTACAGTGACCGATGGTATTGATGTCGTTCCGGGAACTGCGGTGATACTCAGCATGAACGGCGAGGTTATATCTGAGAATCTGACTGGCCCTTCAGGACAGGCTCAGTTCGCGATTGATTTGTACCAGGACAGCACTTATACCCTGGCGGCGCTCAAGGACGGGGCGACCATCGGATTGATTTCACTCACTCCATCTATTGTAACTGACGTACATGACGGAGACAACCAGCTTCCATCCCATTTCGCCCTGTCTCAGAATTATCCTAACCCGTTTAATCCGTCGACTACCATAGGGTTCGACTTGCCGAAGCGAAGCAGGATATCTCTTGAAATCTCAAACTCTCTGGGGCAGAAGGTCCGAACTTTGGCCGACAGATCGTTCACGGGTGGGCATCACGAGGTCGTCTGGGATGGTACGGCCGACGACCGGACACCTGTAGCCAGCGGTATCTATTTCTATCGACTGGCAGCTGAGGGCAATGTCGCCACCAAGAAAATGCTGCTCGTTAAGTAATTGTTGGCGCTGCAATCGAATCAAGCAAATTGGCGAACTCGTGGACCATGTGTCCGGAAGAATATTTGCGGGCATATTCCGGATTCGGCCCGATGTCCAACTTCCCATTCAACGATGATTCTATGAGCCGGGATAGATATTCCGCAGCCGGTTCAGTTTGATCAACGGTAAATACGAAGCTATTGGGTATCTGACTGACTATCTCCCTGACCACACTGCCCGTGGGAGCGCAAACAAGCAATGCGCGCCCTGATGCCAGC
Organism: uncultured Ignavibacteriales bacterium; assembly: GCA_964371785.1. Lineage (GTDB taxonomy): Bacteria > Zixibacteria > MSB-5A5 > GN15 > FEB-12 > CAVQCT01. The sequence goes on from CAYJOL010000001.1 coordinate 547,271, forward strand.
ATGTCAAAGACACGGATTGGCAGGACTCCGGCGGCGCTATCGGCCAATCCCAAATACAGGGCCGATGTCTCCGATAAGATCCGTATTGTCTCAGCCCGCGCGGTCCGCGGATACTGGTCGATCATACCGCGCATGCCGAATTGATCAACCATCGCATCCCAGTTGTCTATTTGCACCGGCCCGACTTGAACCAACTTTACATTTTCGAGCAATTCAGGCCGTGTCTCTCTAATCTTTGCCAGTGTCGCAAACAACGGTGCGACCGGACGAAGGTCATCCAGGGTTCCGAGTATCCCTATTCGGAACTGGTTCGAATCTTTGGGCAGCGACCATAATGCTGCCCGCTCGCTATCATAGCTATTGAAAACAACCCGGCCTCTGCCTAAATAATCTGATATAGCAGGGTTCACCACGGTAATTTCAGAGGCACGTTCAGAGACGCTCTTCAGTAGTTCTCTGGCTTTGGCAACGAGACGCCTGCTTTCGAACCAATCCTCCGCTTTGTAAAGTGTCCAGAAATCCCTGAAGTCGGCTACCCACGGCAGGTGAAACTCCTCGGCAAGCTTAAGACCCACAAGATGCGAGGAAATAGGTGGTGAGGTGGTAATAACCGCGTGATACTGCCTGTTTTCAGCCAGCACCCGACCCAGCCGCACGGCCGGTTTGACCCATCCTTTTTTTGGGTCCGGAAACATGCGCTCCCCCGCCCTCCGCGCTTTGTCAATGAAGGTGTCTTTTACAGTTCGCATCCCCAGCAGGTACATCAGCCGCTGCGGGTCATGAGAGCCGCTTCGATAGATGCGAGCTTGATCCACACCGTCAAGAAGTTCCGGTTCATAGACACGATACGCCACCGGCTTGACTGTCAGCACATCGCACTCGTATCCAAATCTCGGCAGCAGTTTGTACAGTGCCAGCGGTCGGGCTACACCGGCTCCACCCAGGGGTGGAAAGTAATAACAGATGAGCAGTACCCGTTTCATGATGACGCACGTCTCCCGGTCACTAACCGCTTCATCAAATCAATCTGAGCGGCAATATTTTCTTCGAAGACCGCTTCACGCTTAACCCGTTCCAGATTTCGGCGACGCATAGATTCCCGCAAGCTTCCACTGTCTACCACATTTGACACTGCCTGACTGAGCGAGGGTTCATCGTCCTGAATAAACAGAAATCCGGATTCCGGAGTAAGCCACTCTCGTACACCCTCGATATCTGCCCCTATGGGCACCAGACCGAGCGCCATAGCCTCAATCAGAGATACTGGCGATGAGTCAGAGCGCGAAGCAGACAGATAGATGTCATGTTTGTTCATGAATCTAAGGAACTCCAAACGCGGCATTTTTTCATAGAACTCAATCCCATCCCCCACCAAAGCACTGGCGAACCGCATAAACGAGGCTGCCTGTGACCCGAACGCAGGAAAGGTAAGACGGATCTTCCCGGTATTGACCAGTGGTGCGAGCGCTTTCACAATAAACAGGTTGTTATACACCGGCTCCTGCATACGTGGGATGATCACCCGCACCGGGTTTCCAAACTGATAATCACGCTTGTGTAAAGCCAGATATTCTTGCTCTATCCCCCACGGATAGATTTCCTGATGCTTAAGTGACGCCAGCTTTTGCGCTTGCGATATGATGTATCGAGAATCTCCGACGATTGCGTCAGCATGTTTCAATGCGAAGGCGGTCTTGTATTTGTGAAGGCGGGATTTGCGAGGCACTAAGAGAATATCCGATCCCCAGACGTGGCATACGAGCGGCAGCTTCCTGCCTATGATCGCCAATGCGGCAATGAAGCCGTACCCCGAAGCAAAGTGCGGGTTGATGATATCGGGTGTGAATCGCGATATTATCTTACGAATTTGAGGCACCGCCAGAACATAGTGAAGCGTGCGAAGCGGTCCGTGACTTTTCAATCTGAGGTGCCGAACCGGCCCATCTTCGAGAGACAGCAGGAGAACGCAGCATTTCTGGCGGCGAAGCTCCGCGAGGTATCTCGCGGTGTGAAACGACCCGGCGTCCGCCAGCATGAGCACTTTCAACCGCTTCTGTCTCAAACGAGTCTCCCCAACAGGCTCTTCCGCGTATAGCATTTATATGTATAAGTCCGGCTTCCCCACTTTTCCTTGTAACTGCTCAACGAGTCGGCGTCTGATGGTGAAGCACCCAGATTGAGCGTCTTTACGCCTCGAGAAGCTGTTTGTCGGGCCAGGGCATGGAGCATGAACTGATTGGACTTCAGGAATGAATAGGTCTTGTCATAATAGACCTGCCAATTGAGTACCATTTCATCCTCGATGAGATTTATATGCGAACTTACCGCATGACCTTCGTGCTCGCACCATGTCCAGATGATTCTTCTTTCGATTTGTGACAACTCAGCCAACGCATGAAAGAATTCGGGCGGGTATTTTGGTTTGCGCTTGTGACGATTTTCGGTCAAGCGCATGAGTTCAAGGAACCGGGTCATGTGACGTGTGCTATCGAATGCTTCAACCGCGACTCCTTCACGCTCGGACTTGCGGATTTCCGACTGGAGTTTCTTGTCCGGAGGGAGCCAGTCGGCGGCTGAGATGTCAACCAACTGGGTCGAACACGCCACAACCTCCATGTCGAGAGCCGGAGTGAACGTGTTATGGTAGTCGTACAGGAATAATTTGACGTACCCGATTTGACACAGGACCTCAGAGAAAAGCCCTGCCGTTCTGGCGCGATCGTCCGGCGGCACCGAGGATTTGAAGAATATCTGCCCGTAGCATCCGTCGGGCATTGCCTGGAATCTTAGCAGCGGCTCCCGACCGAATTCAATTCCCGGAAGAACCGCGGTGATTTCTCCTTCGGATTCACCCACCCAGGCGACGGGACGCCCGCCAACAGTTTCCCACAGCCGCATGAAACCGGCAGATGCAAACAGGGAATCGCCGATCAGCGCTTGAAGCGCCGACGGCTCAAGGTCATTCCAATGGTATCGAGAGATCTTCATTACCTGCGTATGAGCAGCAGTTTGCCTTTTCCGACATTGCCATCGACATCGGTGATGACAAACAAATACACACCCGACGCCACCTCTTTCCCCCTATCATTGCGACCATCCCAGGAAGCCAGCGGCATTTCACGGATTTTTTCACCGGCGGCGGTAAAGATCCTGATTGTTCCCGCCTTATCCAGATTGAAATTCACCCGGTCGCCGGCGCCCGTGACAATGAACGGATTGGGGAACGCTACGACATCGTTCACCGAACTTACCGGCGGCCCGTAGACACCCGGAGTCCGGGTGAATCCCGAGGTGGTTGCGATGTAGACGGCGCCAGTCTTCCGGTCAATTCTTACACTATTGATATAATCACCTGCAATGTTGCTGTTCAGCGTATTGAACACCGTGACATCACCGGTGACAGCTTCACGGAACGCCAACCCGTCTTTGGTTCCAATCCACAGATTGCCGCGACCATCGAATTCCAGGGCCGTGATATCCGAACTGATTCCCGCCGGGAGTATGACGTCGACAAACCGGTCAATGCCTATATCATATCGTGAGAGGCCGAAATTCGTTCCTACCCAGAGCGCACCATCGGCGGCATACCTCACCACCCGGACATTGTTCGAGATCAGCGCAGAGTTTTCACGCAGAAGATGACGGAAACTTATGTCGGTTTGAAACGGATTAGCACCCACCTGAGCGACATAGACTCCATCGGTCTCATTGCCTACCGCAAGTTCTCCGTTGTAGATATCAATCGAGGTAACGTAGTGATCGCTCAATCCATTCGGCACACCGAGGGAGTCCCAGCCGGAACGGTCATTCAGATTGTTTAGATCGGCGATCACGACCGGATAATTATTGACCGCTCTGTAACAAGTGGCGTATAGATAGCGGCCATCGGTAGCCAGATCGGTATTGATAATGTAAGTGTAGCTGAAGGGAGGATTATCCGAGTTGCCAATCATCGGTGTGTTGGTCTGATTGTACCTGACCACCGAGTCACCCGCGTAGTACCAGAGACCTCCGCCTTCAGTACCGAACCAGATGTTATCAAGGGAATCGACTACTATTTTGGTAGAGACGCGATTCCCCTGCGTGATCTTCACCCAGGAGCTGTCGACCAACACTGCACCCTGGTCGATCTGGAACCCCCCGAACAGACGCCCAGTATTATCGACAGCCAAATCAGTAACCACGTTCCCCGGCAGCCCAGTGAAGGCATACCGGCGAAAAGTTCCAGTGCTGTTCTCAAAGATTCCGCCGCTTCCCGATGCCACCCACCGATACACACCCGTATTGAACCCTGTAATGCCGGTCCCGCTCACGCCGGTAATCGAATAATACGAGGCTCCGGCCGTAACAAAGTAACCGCAACCGCTGTCGCTGTAAAAGAAGAGAGTATCGTTTTCCACCTTCAAATCGGTCACCACCGACGGCCGTCGAGGAAGTACCGGCGTGAAAACGGTATCGCCGGTACCTGAGTCGACATCCAGTCGGAACAGTCCGCGGGAACTGGCAATATACAGATTCGATTCGAATCGCGTCACTCGCATAACGGTATCACTGCCAAGCTCAGGGTGATTGCCCAATCCGAAAGTAATCCAACTGGCAGGCGATTTGAGAAGCAACGGGTTACTGCGATCAGCCACCGCAAGACCGTTGGAGGTGGCAATCCAGATAGAATCGTGCTCAAGCATGATGTCGTTGATCATTGGCGACGGATTCAAATCGCCGAACAATTGGTAACTGTCCTGAATCTGCCCGCCGTCGTTAACTTTGGAGAACAAAACGAGACTGTTTGCCGCGCCAATCCAAAGGTAGTCACCATCATCGGCGACACACTTCAGCGTAAACAGACTATTGTCGTTGTCAAAAAACAGGAACTGCTCGGAGTTCACATCGTCGAAACGAATCAGCCGGCCGAATCCCGTGACCCACTTTTGCCCGGAGGCGTCGACAATAACGTCGGTGATGTCATTGGTACCGAGGCCATCGAGATTCCGATATTCCTTCCCCTTGAGGGCGGGATCGGTTATGGCCAGCACACCGCCGGAGCTGGCGACAAATAACGTATCATCAATCATGCGCATTCGACGCACGTCCTTGAACGAGGTGAAGTTTGCGCACTCAAGCTCGCCGGAGAAAGCAGTGACCGAACCGGCCGGGAGAGCCGTCACCAGGGCTATGAGGGCGACGAAAATCGCTGTGATATTCTTTGCAAAAACCATGTCGCAAGCAATATAAAGGTTATTGAAATCGTTAACAAGAACGACCACCTGCCAATCACATCACCATATCTCGTAAAGACTGAGTATTCGTCCAGGGAGTTCAATTTACCCACCAGCGATGCTGCTTCGTAAATGGGCAGTTTCTCGCGGATGCGGCCATAGTTGTCCACAATGTAAGTCAATCCGCTGTTTCCGACCCGTGCGCCCCAGATTCGGTTTTCGACTACGCGGGTGACGAATATCCGTGAGTGCATGTAGATTCCCATGGATCGACCAAACCAGGTGTCATTGGTAATACCGACGAGAAAATCCGCACCGCTCAGAACGGCTCCCCGAACAAACTCCGGGAATGTAGACTCAAAACAGATCAGGACGGAATACAGGTGATCGGGCAATTTGAACAGATGGGCCGAATCTCCGGGGTAGAAATCCGACCACCACTGCACTGAAGTACCTATAAAAGAGAGATACTTCCTTAGAAAATCCTGTTCGAGAAAGCCTAATTGATCCTGATACGGCACATGTTCGGAAAACGGGACCAGCTTGACCTTATCATAGCGCTGAAGCATTCGGCCGTCCGGACCGAATTGAAAGCAGGAATTGAAGTACCGCGACTTTCCGTTGATCGCCGAAACTCCCAGTCCGCCGACCAGATTAAACGCCTTCGATTCGGCCGCAATGTCACCGACGCGCTGGCGGCATTGGGGGTTGTTGGTTAAGTAGCATGGTACAGCGGTCTCCGGCCAGACATAGAGTCCGATACCGGTATCGTTGATTTGTCGCGTGAGATCATCATAGACTTGGAATGCCTGAAATTCGTTCCCTCTGTCCCACTTTATATCAAGCGGGACGTTCCCCTGGAGTAGCGCTACCCGAAATTTGCCGGGGACGGGGTATTTGGGCATCACCACCCAACCATACGCCAGAAGCGAAACGATTATGGCGGCCGATACGAATACGGCTGTAACTCTCCGCTCCGCACTGAGCTCAGACCGAAAGATCTGCCAGACCAGAACATTGACCGCCACAATTACAAACGAAAGTCCATGCTCGCCGATTACCGACACGATCTGAAGTAGATACAAATAATAAGCCTGACTGTAGCCGAGGTCCGACCATGGAAACGCAAACTGAGAAAGAGTACGGAAATACTCCATCCCGACCCACAGAAAGGGAATCGCGATACATCCGAAGAGGGGTCTGAATCGGTACACCTTGTTGAAAATCATGAGGATCGCGGCGTAATAGAAGGCCACGATAATAATCGCCGCCAGGATTCCCAGAATGGTTACCTGGGCAACCCAGTACAGCGTGAACAGATTGAAGAAGAATCCGAAGAAGTATGCGGCGTTAAAAGCGGTTCGGCCCTTCAGCGAACTGATGATCATAAGCGGCCTGACAAGCGAGAGCCACGCCAGGAAACCCAGATATCCGGGATAGAACGACAGGGACAGCAGAAACGACCAGACCATCAGTTCCAGTCGTCTTTTGCGCAGTTCAACATTTGCCGGAACAATAAAACGGCCAAGCTTTTTCAGCGTTTGTGTCAGGGGGCTATCCTCGAATAATCAGCGACTTTCCGGTCATCTCACGGGGCTGTTCGATACCCATGAGGTCAAGAATAGTGGGGGCGACATCGGCCAGCACGCCACCTTCGCGAAGCGATCTAATCGGGAGCTTCCCCGATGTATCACACACAATAAACGGCACCAGATTGGTCGTGTGGGCGGTAAACGGTCCACCGGACTCAGGATCTACCATCATTTCGGCGTTTCCGTGATCGGCGGTAACGAGCGCAACACCACCGACCTTCTCAACCGCGGCGATCAACCTTCCGAGTCCCCGGTCCACAGCTTCGGCCGCCTGCTTGGCGGCCTCGAACACACCGGTATGGCCGACCATATCACAGTTAGCATAGTTCAGCAGGACAAAATCGAATTTGCCTGATGTAATTTGCTCCACCGCATGATCGGTCAATTCCACGGATGACATTTCCGGCTTGAGGTCATAGGTAGCTATCCTGGGCGATTGGATCATCTGCCGCTCTTCACCCGCGAACGGTTCTTCCCGGCCGCCATTGAAAAAGAAGGTCACATGGGCATACTTTTCCGTCTCGGCGGTGTGCAGTTGTTTCAGTCCTCTTTCCGAGAGGATCTCGGCGAGGATCCGGTTGAGCTTGATCGGCTGATAGGCAACCGATGCTCCCGTCATTTCCTCGTCATAATTCGTCATCGTTACCAGATGGACACGGGGGTTGTCCGGATGATTGATTCCCGGAAGATTGTTCCCCATAAACATATAACACAGTTGCCGGGCGCGATCGGCCCTGAAGTTGAAATAGATGATAGTATCGCCGTCTTTGATTCGTCCTTTGCCCGAGTCGCCCAGGTCCACAATGAACGGAACTATAAATTCGTCAGTCACATTGTGTTTATACGATGCCTCGATTCCTTCTATCGGGTCGCGATATTTCTCCCCGACACCGTGCACCGCCGCCTCATATGCCTTATCGGTTCGTTCCCAACGTTTGTCGCGATCCATGCCATAATATCGGCCGCCCACGGTTGACACTTGTCCGACCCCGATTTCCTTGAATCTGGCGACTACCTGATTCATGTAACCCTTGCCAGCCGTCGGCGAAGTATCCCGGCCATCCATCAACGCGTGCAGGTAGAGTTGCTTCACTTTACGTTGTTTAGCCAATTCAGCTAACGCAAACAGGTGGTTCATCGATGAATGCACCTGTCCGTCGGAAACGAGTCCGAAAAGGTGTACCGCGTTTCCGTTTTCCACGGCCCTGTCCATCGCTGTAACAAAGGCCTCGTTTTTGAAAAAGTCGCCCGTCTCAATATCATTATCGATTCTGGTGATGTCCTGATACACAACGCGTCCCGCCCCAAGATTCAAGTGACCGACTTCACTGTTGCCCATCTGCCCGACCGGCAATCCGACTGCCTTGCCGGATCCATCGATTTTCGTGTGTGGACAAGTCTTTATAAGTCGGTCGTAAGTCGGTTTGTAAGCGGCGGCTATGGCATTATCGGGCAGCGGGTCCCGAAGTCCGAATCCGTCCATGATACAAAGAAGAATCATATGCTATTTCACGAGTCTTACTGACTTTTCACCGGCAACAATTCGGCCGATTCGATAAGCCATTTCATCCATTCTGCCCAGCTCGGCCAATATTGGGTCAACTTCCAAAGGCGGGACAACCAGAATGTAGCCTATGCCCATGTTAAACGCCGAGTACATGTCCTCCGAGTCGATATCACCAGCTTCGCGTAGAAAATCAAACAGCGGAAGAACCGGCCAACTGTCCCTGCTGATTTCAGCCTGCGTGTGATCCGGCAAGATTCTCTTCAGGTTGCCCGGAATGCCCCCTCCGGTTATGTGAGCCATTCCGTGGATTTCGAACTTGCCCAGAAGCGGATGTATCAGCGGGGCATAACACCGATGAACCGCCAGCAGAGCATCGGCCACCGTCATCCCCAGCTTATCTATCTTGGTGTTCGGTTTCAGGCCGGCCGCCTCGAAAACCGCCGTTCGCGCAAGCGTGTAGCCATTGGTGTGAAGGCCGTTTGACGAAAGTCCGATACAAACATCGCCGACTTCTATTGTCGAGCCATTAATAATTCTATCCTCGTCGACCATACCAACTATAAACCCGGCGATATCGTATTCCCCCGGTTGATAGAAGTCGTGCATCTCGGCCATCTCTCCGCCAATCAGGGCTACCCCGGCATTTTTGCATCCGCGACTCATGCCGCTTATGACTTCAACAATTGTATCCGGATCAAGTTTCCCTACCGCGATGTAATCGAGGAAAAAGAGTCCTTTGGCGCCGTGCACCAGGATATCGTTAATACAATGATTGACCAAATCCTCGCCCACCGTATTGTGCCGGCCTGTCATAAACGCGAGTTTAAGCTTGGTGCCGACACCATCGCACGAGGAAATAAACACGGGCTGTTTCAAACCGATCATGTCGGGACGAAAGAAACCACCGAATGAGCCAAGTCCGGTCAGGACTTGCGAATTGAAGGTCGAGCCGGCCAGGTGTTTGATGCGGTCGACCGCTGTTTCCCCCGCTTTTATGTCTACGCCGCTGTCGGCGTAGGTCAATTTTGGCTTTCTTTTGCTTGATTCCATAGGTCTATATACAAGCGATGCATGCAAAAGTCAACTGTCGTGCTTGGGAGCAGAAACCGTCGGTCAATCTGAGCCTTCGCCCATCAGATGCCCTACCGGCATAATAATCAAAGCCGCTTCATCGGTACCGTCGATACCCAGCAGACCGTTTACCGCGTCGTCATTGAATGCCCCGGCCATCACTGTGCCAAGCCCGAGCGCAGTCGTCTGCAGGTAGATATTCTCAGCAATAGCGCCGGCCTCCATGTAGGCATACCGGTATCCTCGGTCTGCATATTTGTGGGTTACCCGGGCGAAACGTGAAGTCAACACGAGCGTGACTGGAGTGCGTCCGACCGACCGCTGTCCATTGGCGGCGGCATTTAACTGCTCTCCCAGGTCACCCGGCTGAAGGAACTGAAGGCTGGTATCGGAAACATCGAAATGGTAGATCCCCGGGGGAAGGGAATCCACGGCTTTGACCACCAAGTAGATTTCACCCGGATACAGGGCGCCGGCCGATGGAGCCGCTCGCATCGTGGTGGTACCGGAACTGTGGGTAATACCGTCGGCTGAAACAAGCAGTCGTGACAGCTCACTCAGCGAGAGTGGCTGATCTGCAAACTGACGGACCGACCGCCGACTGTCGATAGCCGCCGATACCGGCATATCCGACAGCCCTTTCGGTACCGGCAGTGCCACTTTCGTGCTCCATTTCATCTGTTTGTAAAGAGGCTCATCGACACCAAATACCGCTTTATCGGCCTTTGAGCCCGATGCGCTGAAGCTTGTCTGACGATGAAAGAGTTGCCCGATACTGAGAGAGTCCGCGGCTGTTACATATGCCGGCAGTACGAGTCCGAGCAGCATGACGAGACGTATCTTACTGAAGCACATACTTACCTCCATGTGATACCCGTATAACCGTGATCAAACCAATTCGGACTCGAGAACCTTAAGCACGGTGCGAAAATCTTCGGGAGGCGGAACCTCAAATACGAGTGGTTTCCCGGTCACGGGATGGTCAAGTTCAAGTCGGCGGGCATGAAGAGCCTGCCGTGAAATAAGTTCAAGCAGTTTTCTGGCCAGGGGGCGTTCCGGCGCGAACTGTCCGCGGTGCCATTTCTCCCGGCCGCCGTATTCGGGGTCACCGAATACCGGATGTCCCAGATGCGAAAAGTGTACGCGGATCTGATGTGTTCGTCCGGTTTCCAGCGAGACATCGAGCAAGTCATACGACCGAAACCGTCGGACCAGACTGTAGTGCGTGATAGCACCCCGACTCGCCGCTGTCGTAACGACCATTCTTTTGCGATTTCGCAGAGAACGTCCGATTGGAAGGTCAATCGTTCCTTTTTCCTCTTTCATGTGACCGCATACGAGAGCCAGATACGTGCGCTTTATCTCTCTTGCCTGTAATGCCTGTTGTAGTTTCTGATACGATTCATCGGTGCGAGCAATCAACAACAGGCCGCTCGTGTCTTTGTCAAGGCGGTGCACGATTCCCGGGCGATCCGAGCCCGAACCTCTTGCCAGCCGGCTGAAGTGGTGCACCAGCGCATTCACCAGCGTGCCGGAGTAATTTCCCGCGCCCGGATGTGTGACCAGGCCGGGTGGTTTATTTATCACGATCAGATACGCATCCTCGTATACGATTTCCAGCGGAATATTTTCGGCCTTGATGTCTGTAGGCGGCGGCTCGACAATGACTATCGCTATCTTGTCTCCGGGCTTGACCGGCGTCTTCTTGTCAGCCGGCTTGCCATTGACGGTGATTAACTGATCATCGATAAGCTTTTGAATCCGGTTCCGAGTGAGCTTCACTTCGGCGTGTTGCGTCAGATACAGATCAAGTCGAAGGCGTGGGGCTCCGTCTTCAACGACTATTTCAAAGCGGTTGGGGCTGGAATTGGCAGCGCACATAGTTTCGTTATTCAGTTACCGGAGCGGTGTGCACAAGCTTTAGCATCTCTTCCAAGGCACGTTCGTATCCGAGTAAGATGGAGCGGGCGCCGATAGCATGGCCAATAACGAATTCGCTGATATTCCCCAGTTCGACCAGCGGAGCTATATTCTTGTACGTTATCCCTCGTCCGGCGAGAACATGCAGATTCGCTTTTGAGGCGACGTTGGCGGCATAGTCTATGCGGTCCAGCTCACGCTGAGCATCTTCGTACGTTCTCGCTTCGGTGAAACCGATACAATTGATGAGGACTGTCGATGCACCTGCCCTGGCCGCTCCTTTGATTTCATCCGAGTCCGGATCGACAAAGAAACCGGTTTGCACACCGAGGCCGGTCAAACGCGAGGTGACATCCCCGAAGTCGACGGGTGAAGAGTTGAAGCTTATGGTCGCCGGCAAGGTGTCACTGTCAGCATGGTCTGCTACGAACACGACGAGGTGAGGTTGTACTTCTGCTACCTGTTCGACAAGATCGTCGATCGGCGGCATTTCTACCACCAGCTTCGTCTTTACGACTCCCTTGAGAAGATACAGGTCACGTTCACGAATATATTTGCGGTCGCGGCGCATCTGCACCGCCACACCGCTGGCACCGTACAGTTCCGCGAGTATTGCCGCCTGCACCGGATCCGGTTCGTTGAGGCGGCGCATCGTTCTCAGCACGGCGAACAGATCGAGGTTTACTATTAGCGAGGACACTTCGGACTCCTTACGATCGATTTAACAATGGCACTATGTAAGTATCTTACGCGCCATCAACTGATTAGTCAATTCCAAAAACATCTCTGTCGTGATCTGTTCGGCCCGTATCCGACTGTCAAGCTGGAGCGCCTCCAGTACTTCTGTCAGTACCGATGTCTCGGAGACAAGTGACGGCACAAGGTTATTCAGCAAGGTCTTCCGCCGTTGTGAGAACGCTTGTCGAACCACTCGTTCAAACCTGTCATACGACTTGATGAGGGGAGATTGCTTCGGAATCAAGCTCACCACCGACGAAGTTACTTTCGGTGGCGGAGAAAAATGCTGAGGAGATACGTCGAAACAGACTCTGACAGTAAAATGAAGTTGCGTGAATATGGCCAGTGGCGACCAGTCCTTGCTCCCCGCCGATGAAGCAAGACGATTGGCGACTTCCTTCTGCAGCATAAAATAGGCCGCGACAAGACTTCCGTGGTGGCGGACTGTCCAGTCAATAACAGGCGAGCTGAGGTTATATGGCAGATTTCCCACCAGCTTGAACCCCGAGAAATCCGGCTCATAGGTCAGGAAATCTCCCTGCACCAGATTTACGTTCCTGAAGTTCTCAAGGAGTACAGTCAAATATGGAATCAAATCGCGGTCGTATTCAACGGCGGTGACTTGTGCTCCCGATTCCGCTAACGCGTTGGTAATAGCGCCGCGGCCCGGACCGATTTCAATAATTCTCTGGCGTGGCTGAGGATCGATTAACTCAATTAACCGGTGAATGATGGTTGATGATTTGAGGAAATTCTGACCGAGACGTTTCTTGGCGTGATAACGGGACATAGTCAGTCTCCGAATGTCTCCACAAGACCGAAAAGCTTCTGACAGGTGTGATCGATCGTGTTTTCGATCTTCTCGCGAGTCACTCCGCGTAATTCCGCCAGCTTATCGTACACAAGCCTCACCAACTCCGGCCGATTGGTCTTCCCCCTGAACGGCATTGGCGTAAGATACGGCGCATCGGTCTCCGCCAGCATCATCTCCAGCGGCGCTTCGGCCGCAAGTCGACTCATACCTGAATTCTTGTAAGTAATAACCCCATTAACCGAAATATGAAACCCAAGGGTAAAAACCTCCTCGGCGTCCCGTAAATCACCGGGGAAGCAATGAAAAACACCACCGGGAAGTCTGCCCGCAAATTCACGTACAATTGCTACTGTATCCTGAAACGCCTCGCGGGTATGTATCACGACCGGCAGCCGCTTTGACGCGGCAAGTTCAAGCTGACTAATAAATGCCTGTTTCTGAATATCACGCGGCGACAGGTCGCGATAGTAGTCCAGCCCAATCTCACCAACCGCCACGACTTTCTTCTCACTGGTCAGGGCTTTCAATTCCACCAAAGCATCCTTCGTCATTGTGTGAGCATCGTGCGGGTGCACACCAACGGTAGCGAATATGTTGGGAAAAGCTCTGGCCAGGCTGATCGATTCTCTGGAGGTATTGAGATCGGTGCCTATGTTTATGAGCGTGTGGACCCCGCCGGCCGACGCCTTGCGCACGAGCTCATCGACACTCCCGCTATTCCGAATGAAATTGAGATGGCAGTGGGAGTCTATCATCAACTAATTCTGGCTCCCGCGTCGAGGTCCTCGTGCGGTGTTACCAGGGTGAGTTGCTTACCTTTTTTTGCCGCCAACAGCATGCCGTTCGACTCAATTCCGCGAATAACGGCCGGTTTCAAGTTAGCCACGACGATAATCTTCATACCGGTTATCCGCTCCGGCGAATAATATTGAGCTACTCCAGCCACAATCTGCCGTTTCTCGTCGCCAAGATCAATCTGGAGCTTGAGCAATTTGTCAGCGCCCGGCACCCTCTCCGCCGCGAGAACCTGAGCAACCCGAAGTTCAACTCTGGAGAATTCGGAAATATCCAGCAGCCCTTCGGATGAATCAGACTTCATCCTGGCTCCTGCCGCCTCATCCGCTTGCGGTTTGAGGCGGGGGAAGATTCCTTCGTCGATTGTCACTGCCGTCCCGGGTACGAGTTCGAAAAACTTGCGCGCGCTGTCAAGATTCAGTGTGGAATCATCGAGCGCAAATACTCTCCGCACCTCGCGCATCTTGTTCGGCATTACCGGGAACAGAACAATCGAGACTATTCGGATGATCTCTGCGCAGGCGTACAGGATGCCCCCCATCTCCTCTACCTTGCCCTCCCTGGCCAACATCCATGGGGCCCGATCATTGAAGAACTTGTTGGCCGCCCGTACGAGAGCAATTGCTTCACCGATCGCATTACCGATTTGATAGTGCTTGACATGACCATAGGCACGGCCCGGCAGGGCTTCCGCCTGTTCCAGCAGCTGCTGTAATCCATCGATCTGTCTTACCGGCGCCGGGAGCTTGCCGCCAAAATTGCTCACTATCATCTTGGCTACCCGGGAGACCAGATTACCAAGGTCGTTGGCCAGGTCTGCATTGTACTGGGTGACAAACCGTTTGGCCTGAACATCGCCGTCGATACCGAACGGGTACTGCGTCAGCAACAGATACCTAGTGCCATCAGGGCCGAATTCTTTTACCATATCGTTGGGATCGATCATGTTTCCCAATGACTTTGACATCTTTTCCCCATCAACAGTGAAGAATCCGTGCAGGAAAATGACATCGGGGAGCTTGAGTCCCGCCGCCATAAGCATCGCCGGCCAATACAGACAGTGGAACTTGAGTATGTCTTTGGCCATGAGATGCACCACTTCGCCATGGTTCCACCATTTGTCGAAGGACTTCTCGTCGTCCGCATAGCCGATGGCGGATATGTAATTTGAGAGCGCGTCAACCCAGACATAGGCGCGCTGGGTAGGGTCGAAGGGAAGCTCGATTCCCCAGGTTACCCGCTCACGGGACAGTGAAAAATCCGGAAGGTCCTGATTGATCAGGCCGAGCACCTCCCGACGGCGTTCCTCGGGCAATATCACCAGCTCATTCGACTCGATCTTCTGACGAATCTTCTGGGTGTATGCCGTCAGCCGGAAGAAGTAATTCTTCTCTTTCAGTTTCTCCGGCACGATCTTGTGATCGGGACAAAGGCCGTTGACCAGATCTTTTTCCGTGATGAACTTCTCACATCCGGTACAATAGAGGCCCTCATAGTAACTCGAATACACAACCTCCTGACCATCATCCGTCTTCGCGTTCCGCATCGCATCGAGGATTTTCCAAACGGCCCTTTTGTGACGTTCCGAGGTTGTGCGGATAAAGTAATCATACTCTATCGAGAGATTTTTCCAGGCGTTCTTGAATGTCTCGACCGTCTTATCGCAAAAGGCCTGCTCGCTCAGCCCGGCTTTCAAGGCCGCCTCGGCGACTTTGGTTCCGTGCTCATCGGTGCCGGTCAGAAAATAAGACTCTCGCCCGGCCAGTCGGTGAAACCGGGCCAGAAGGTCTGCGGCAATCGTAGTATAGGCGTGGCCGATATGCGGTTTGTCGTTGACGTAATAGATCGGCGTCGTAACATAAAACGGTTTAGACAAATTTCGCTCCAATCTGGCTCAATTTACACTGTCCGAATCGTCCAGCCGCTTCAGCTCTTCTTCGGAACCAAACTCGGTCTGGAGGTCTTCCATGGCGCTTCGCTGGCGTCGGTACTCAGCGGCCTGTTTCGGATCAAACTCGAGAATGTCTTCGGCCTTGATACGGATAAGATTCCCTTCGGCATCGCGTACCACCGCCTCTTCAGTGAATATGTCAACCCGCTCGATTACACCTCCGCCGACCTTGGAACGAACCTGCGATCCGGGCGATGGGAACTTCCTTTTGGTGGCTTCATACATCTCCGCCTCGTAGCGAAGACAGCAGAGCAGGCGCCCGCAATTGCCGGAGATTTTCGACGGATTCAGCGGAAGGTCCTGTTCTCGGGCGTGTTGCGTGGAGATCGGATTGAACTCGCCTATGAAAGTGTTGCAACATTGCTGCAACCCGCATATCCCCACCCCGCCTATGCGCCGCGCTTCATCACGCACACCTATCTGGCGCAGTTCGATCCGTGTCTTATACCGGGCCGCCAGATCCTTCACCAGTTCACGAAAATCCACGCGGTGATCGGCAGTGAAGAACACGGTCATCTTGTTGCCATCGAACTGCCACTCGACATCGACAACTTTCATAATGAGACCATGCTTTCGGATCATGTCGATAACTTCGTACTTGTGCTGCTTCTCCCTGGCCTGCAATTCATGGAATCGAGTCATGTCTTCGTCGGACGCCCGGCGGAGAATCGAGCGCGGCCGCGAAGCTTCGTCGACATGAATTTCGACGGTAATCTTCTTGGATAACAACCCAATATCTTCCCCTCTTTCGGCCTGAATGATGACATGGTCTTCCGGCTTGAGGGCATGATAATACGTATTAAAAAAGTACTCCTTGCGGGAGCCTTTGAATTCTACGAGATATAGTTCTGCCACAGATTATAACTCCTGTCAGGATGGCGAGACGGTGGTCACACCGGGACCGATTCGGCAGTGTGCCGCTTAAGTCTTAGTGCTAAAGCCATTAACGCCCCCGGAATATGCACGTTGCGCCGCAAATCTTCAAGGGTATTTTTTATCTCCGTTGTCATACCCGGAGCTGTCCGAGGATCAGCAAAGTGCGAAGCCAGCTTCTTGATATCGGTCGCAAAGTCGATGTTGGCGATCCCATCCTCGTCCCCGCTTATGGCAAAGTAGGCGCAGTCGCGGATAAGCAGCTGCCACACCCGAAGCAGTTCTTCCGCTTCAGAACGGTCATTGAGCTTAAGTACATCCTGCATCCGGGCGAGTGTTTCCGGAGAACTGTCCAGATACAACGACTTGAACAGCAGGAAGATGACACTGCGAAGCGAGGACTCGTCTTTGGACTCCTCTATCATATCAATCGCCCGACCAATTGAGCCCTCGGCAATCCTCGCCAGCAGATGGGCCTTCTTCTCGGAGACTTCGTAACGCTCGACCAGATACTGTTCGATTGACTTGGGCGGGATCATGTCGACCCGTACTTTCAGCGAGCGGGACTGAATAGTAGGTAAAAGCGAATCCGGCTTGCGGCTGATTAAAATAATTACCGTATCGGTCGGCGGCTCCTCGATTAACTTCAACAAAGCGTCGCCAGACGAGGTTTTCATGCGCTCCATCTGGTAGAAAATCACCACCCGCGTGACCCCCTCGGACGAACGCAGCGAAAGTCGCTTCTTAATCTCTCGGGCCATCGACACGGGGATATTGGTCGATGCCTCCGAACTCAGAATCGCGAAGGGCTCCTCTTTCTTGAATTTGATGATCTCGCCCGTCAGATCGATCGCCTCCTCCGGTTTGTTTCCATGAGGCGGCACGGGTACAGCGATATACAGTCCTTCGTAATTGAGAGCGAAGATGTTGCGACAGTTTCGACACTCGCCGCAAGGTATCAGAAGTTTCCTGGCGGGATCAAGATATCCCGGCTTCTCGCAGTTGAGCAATGCGCCAAAACAGAGCGCCAATTGCCAGCGTCCTACCCCTTCGGGACCGTGCAACAGATAAGTGCTGGCCGTCTTTTTCGCCTCAAAGGATCGGGCGAGCAAGGTCCAGGCGCGGGTTTGATATATGATATCAGAAGGAGTCAAGTCTGATCCATTCCACCGGGTCGAGCGCCGTTTTGCCCTGGCGAATTTCAAACCTTACCATTCCGTCCTCCGCCGAAGCGCCCAGGGTGGAGCCGCTCAGCACATATTCATTAGTCTTCACGGAAGGCTGCGCCATACCGGCATAGGTAGTGTAATATTGGTCATCGTGGTTGATTATAATAAAATTACCGTACCCGCGCAAATTACCTACGTAGGCGACAGTCCCTGATGCAACTGCTTGAACCGGAGTTCCCGGCTTCCCCTTGATGATGATTCCGGACGAGAACGACCGAAGGTTTGTAATCTTGTCTACCTGATCGCCGAATGTTTGCACCACTTCCCCGTGATACGGAGCAGCCAGCTGCCCGCGCAAGGCGGCAAAGGACGAAGGTTTCTGCTGCGTTTCCCGGCTGGCCAGTCTTCGCTTCTCAGCTTCTCTTTGGAGCCGAGCGATAATCTGTTCCATGTCCCGAGCCGCCTGCTCCAGTGTTAACATGCGGTCGGCTTCCTGCGTCTTGCGTCTGCGTATTTTTTCGAGATTCTTCTCCTGCTGCTCCTTCTGGGTGGTGGCTAGGACCGTAGCGGTTTCCTTCTTCTGTTTCAGATTAGTGACCTTCTTACGTTCACCAGACAGCTGGTTCTTTTTGTCGAGCGTCTGCGCAAGAAAATCGGAGGCATTGACAATCAAACCGGATTCGAACTGTGCGAGTGCCGTCAGGTACGTCACTTTCCGACTCATTTCCAGCTCCTCGTTCGGCCGCTGCGAAAAACCGTAACTTGGCTGTCGAGCCGACAGATAAAACTGCCGGATATTACCAAGATAACGGCGGCGCGAGAGGTCAAGCTGTTTTTGTTGGGTATCCAGCTCCTGCTCCGTCAACTTGACTTTGTCCTGGAGATCCCTGAGTTCTTTGCCCAGGCGCGAGATTACCTTCTTGTTGCTGGAGATCCGCTGGTCGGTCTCTGATATCTGCTTTTGAATGCCCATTTCGTTCTGTTTCAGCGAATCCAGTTTGGCTTTGCTGGCCTCCACCTCGGCCTTTATCTTTTCCAACTCTTTCTGCTGGCTGAGAATATTAGTCTTGTCCGCGCTATAAGAAGTCAGTGTAAGCGCGAGAATTGACGCAAATATGCAGAGTGTTTTCCTGATCATATCAGGTCCTCAGTAATTTTCTTATACCGAGAAATCCGCTTACAAGTCCAAGTAGCGCCGCCAACCCGCAGTAAAGAAGGATTTGCCGGAGGTCAGGGAAGATTATCGATACCTGAGTGAAGTCGACCTTGTCTTTCCAATAGAAAATGATCAGCCATCCAATACCGGCGGATATCCCGCCGATAATCAGTCCCTCGAGCAGGAACGGCGCGACCAGAAACCAGGTCCCTGCCCCCAGCAGCCGCATCTGATGAAATCCGGCCGTCCGGGTCCGGGCGGTCAGGCGCATGTTATTTGCCGAACTCACCAGAACGGTGATAAGAATCAGCGCTCCGAGCATGAGACCGACATTGCGAATAATCCCCTTTGTGCTCTCGGCTTTTTCCAGCCATACGCGGCTGTAAGATACCTGTGAGACTCCGGGGAACGCTGTCATCTGTTGACTGATGGAAGCAAGTGCCTTCGTGTTCAGGTATTCAGGAGCGAACGTCAGCACAAACGACCGGGGAAGCGGGTTGAGGGAGTCATAGCCCACAAGCAAATCGACGCCGACCAGATTATTCAGGTCTTCACGAGCCTGCGCTTTGGAGATGTAAGTCAGCGTGGCCACGCCGGGGACCGCCTGAATATCAGTTTCGAGCTCCGCCGTCGTAGTGTCGCTGACATCTTCGGACAGATATACTTCCATGTTGATTCCGGATAACAGATCCCCATAGAACCGATCGGATGTCCCCGCGGCGATCCAGAAGAGATCGAACAGCAATAGCAACAGCGAGATCGAGAGAATCGCGCTGAATGATGTTCCGGGATTCTTGAAGATGTTTCGGAACAGCTCTTTGAGCACATACAGGGTGCGGGTCATGCGAGGGCCCCATTCACGATAGTGTAGTGATGGACGTTCGGTATTTCGCGGGAGAGGTCCTGCGAACTGAGGATGATCATTGACCTGCCTGACACGGATAGATTAACCATGTAACCAAGTATACGTTGATAGGTCTTTGTATCGAGCCCGGCCAGCGGTTCGTCGATAATAATAAGCGGCTGATTGGCTACCGACGCCCGGGCAAACTGCACCAGCGTGTTTTCCACCCGGGTGAGCCGACTTGGATAGTCCGATGCCTGTGTAAGCAGGGAAAACTCCGTCAACATCCTGAGGAGTCGTTCCTTGCGCACTTTCTTTCTGGCCCCCGCCAGGATCATCGGGAATTCGATATTCTGGGCCACAGTGTATGACGGTATCAAACCGAACAATCCTCCGATTCCGCCAATTTTCCTGCGAATTTCGCGCGTCTGGCGATTTCTTCGCGGTAACATCTGATGTCCCAGCACTTCTACGGAACCGCTCTCGGCGAACCTTTTGCCGATAAGCAGTTCGACCATACTGGTTTTCCCTGATCCGGCTGAGCCGGAAATAATCGCCGAGTGCCCTGCTTTCAGGTGAAAATTCAGGTCACGAAACACTTCCTGGCCCCGGTCGGAACGATAAAAGACGTTATCCAGCTCAACAACGTATCGTAGGTCGGTATCTTCTTCGGTAGTTTCCATATATCCGGCGGGCAATCATTGACTTTGCCGCTTGAGGCAATTATTTTGCCTCAGCGGGAAATAGATTAAACCAGTTTCCGCTTCAAATAGTAAAATGTTTAATGAAGAATGACAATCGTAAAATCATGAGAATCTCTCTGTTGCTTCTGCTGGCGGCCCTCATGGGCACCCCTGTTCGCGCCCAGACACAATCCTGGCACGTCGTCAAGACCCCGCTGACTGAGAGCATTACCGGAATGTCGTTTGTGAATCCCGACACCGCGTTTCTGATCAGCAGCTCCAGCAAATTGGCCCGCACTTTTGATGGCTGTAAAACGTGGGACATTTTCACCGTGGAGCCCACCGTTTCCCTCGAGGATGTAGATTTCAAAAACTCCGACACAGGCATGATTTGCGGAAGTAAAGGACGAATTTACGTTACGTTCAACGGCGGCTATGCCTGGCAGTACAAGGGAGTACCGGATACTTTGCCCTGGTTTTTCGATGTCGCCATTCTGGACAGCAAGACGGCGGTTGCCGTCGGACTTTCCCGACAGCCGGACAACCAATTCGGCCCGTTAGGATATCGTACTACCGATGGCGGGAATTCGTGGCAGGCCATGAACCCACTCGGCCTCGGCTACGCCGAACTCCAGTACCAGCCGGGCGGACTGCTCTACCTACTATCCTACGGCAAGCTGAACTACTCCGCCGATAAGGGAAAAACTTGGAATTCGAACCTGACCACCGAAGGTAAGCCGGGGCGCGCCCTGTCAATTATGGGCAATACCGGAATTATATGCGGATTGCAGGGAATGTGTGCATACTCGCGTGATGGTGGGAAGACCTGGTATCCCTCCCAGCAGAATGAACAGACCATGTTTGTTGCGGCTCAGCTGGTCGACGAGAATACCGGATACATTGGAGGGACAAGGGGTACCCTGTTAAAGACCACGGATGGCGGTCAAACTTGGAATCCTGAGACGCTGCCCGTTAAATTCGACATCTTCGATTTTGCACTGGTTGGCAATCGCCTGTACGCCGCGGGAACCGACGGTATCCTGATGTATAAGCAGGTAAAATAAAGTTTGTGGAAAGCTTCCGAATTACGGCCGAACGATAAGTCCGGCCGTTTTTGTTAAGTCCTGTCAGGCCCCTGGACTTCGTCAGTCTTTCATTGAGGCCAGGAACTTCTTGTTATTCTTGCTCTTTCTCAGGCGGTCGATCAGGAATTCCATTGCTTCAATCGGATTCATCTCAGCCAGGAATTTCCTGAGAATCCAGATTTTGTTAAGCGTCTCGTCATCAATCAGCAGCTCTTCTTTACGTGTCGATGACCTGTTGATGTCCATCGCCGGGAAGATTCTTCGATCGGACAACCTGCGATCAAGGACCAGTTCCATATTGCCAGTGCCCTTGAACTCCTCGAAAATAACTTCGTCCATACGTGAGCCGGTTTCGATAAGAGCAGTCGCGATAATTGTAAGCGAACCACCTTCTTCGATATTACGTGCCGCGCCGAAGAACCGTTTCGGCTTATGAAGCGCGTTCGAATCCACACCGCCGGATAGGATTTTCCCCGAATGCGGCACAACCGAGTTGTGGGCGCGGGCAAGGCGTGTGATCGAGTCGAGCAGAATCACTACATCGTAGCCGTGCTCGGTCAAACGCTTGGACTTTTCAAGAACCATGTTGGCGACCTGGACATGTCGTTCGGCCGGTTCATCGAATGTCGACGATATCACTTCGCCTTTGACCGAACGACGCATATCTGTTACCTCTTCAGGACGCTCGTCAATCAGCAGGACTATCAGGATGACATCAGGATGGTTCGCCGTGATGGCCTGGGCGATCTTCTGCAGAATTATCGTCTTACCGGCTTTCGGCGGCGACGTAATCAAAGCACGCTGGCCTTTACCGATCGGACACATCAGGTCGATGATTCGCGTGGTAAGCTCCTCAGGATTAAGCTCCAACAGAAACGGCTTGTTAGGGTACAGCGGCGTCAGGTTGTCAAACAGCGTCTTGTGCTTGGCAACTTCCGGGTCCTCGAAAGTCACCGCCTCTATCTTGAGAAGCGCAAAATACCGCTCATTATCCTTGGGCGGACGAACCTGTCCGGAGATGACATCGCCGGTCTTGAGATCGAATCGCTTGATTTGCGACGGCGAGACATAAATGTCATCCTGGCCGGGTAAATAATTGTAGTCAGGGGAACGGAGAAAGCCATAGCCTTCGTCCAGTATTTCCAGCACACCTTCGGCCAGAATCGCGCCGTTGGTCGACGACGTGTGCTCCATGATCTTGTAGATCAGTTCCGATTTGCGGAGTCCGGATACGCCGGGGATGTCAAGATCCTCGGCGATTTTCAGCAGATCCGCAATGGTTTTCGATTTAAGATCGCTTAACTCAGTTGCCATAGCTCTGTCCTCTATCTTCTCTTGTATTTAATATTTCCCAGGAATATGGTTATTCGTCGGCCAGTTCTTCGACCGGAGCATCTCCCCAGAGCCGTTCGAGGGCGTAGAACCGACGAGTCTTTTCGTAAAATACATGAACTACCACATCGACATAATCCAGCAGGACCCAGTTGCCATCCTGCATACCTTCCGTATGGTACGGCCTGTAGCCTGCGTCCAAAAGACCATCTACAACTGCATCCCCGATTGCCTTTACATGGACGTTGGCATCGCCCGATGCGATAACAAAGTAATCGCAAACAGACGAAATCGTTTTCAATTTCAGAATCTTGACATCGAAACCTTTTTTGGAGATGGCCAGGTGACCGGCCTTGCGGGCAAGGGCGAGGGATGACAGTTTCTTCAATGCGGTTTTCTTTTACTCCTTTGTTGATTTCGAAGGCAATTTTACCATCTGGTAGTCATCGCCAAGCACGAGCGTAGCTGATACCTGTCGGGTATTGTCTTCCAGCGGTCGATATACTACTTCTGATGGGTCCAGTCCAACTGTTCGGGCTAGTAATTCAGCGGCTGCTCTATCATTCTCCCGACCTATTATAAATGAACGCGGGACATTTCTCAAGTCGAAGTTGGACTTGTCTACAACTCTGATTTCGACCTCGGCATTGCGGTACCCGTCAAGATATTTGGCCATTTTGGCATCCAGATTAGCTATGTTGGTGGCATTAAGTACTTGTAGGCGAATAAAATGCGCCGGCGTCTGGACAGTGCGGGTCACCCCACGGCTTATTCTCACCGTAACCATCACCACCAGGACTAGGGTCACCAGAAACGCAACCCCAAGCAAAATGTCGAGGTAGCGCCGGATATTCAGCTTTGCTTTCAGACTGGCCAGAGACATCAGAGATTGTGCTAACGTCTATTTATTGGATTAATTATTCTGCGTTCAAATGAAGAGGGCGGGCAAAAAATAAGTCAATTAGAAAATACCAGATACTAGTAACCACCATACGGGTCAAACAGATAGTTGCTCCTGTCATAGTACGGGTTAAAGAATCCGGAATAACGCTGGAAGCCAACATTCAGATGGAATTTCTCCGACGGGTGATAATCGAGCGAGAAGCCGGGTAGAATGGTGGCATCATTCTGGCCATCGCCCCAGATAGCTCCGGTATTATGAGCAATCCCGAGATTCAGGCGCATGGAAAGTTTCGATGACAGCTCGTACAGTGCCGAAGTGTTAAGTACACCCATAGAGCCGGAATAACTCCCGCCGGATACATAGCCGAACGAGTAGCTGGTGGACCATCTGATACGCGAGAGATCAAGCAGGGAAAACGGAGTCACGGCCGGTTTTACACCAAATGAATAGGCCTTACTGGTTTGATCAATTTTCGCCTGGTCTGCAAACTGCGCAAAAGCGGATGCCGCGAAAAGAAGTACGAATGTTATGACTAATAGCTTTTTCATAATTCACCTATCCCCTCACTTATCATAAATAATCTACCGTATCCATCCGGTAGGGTCAATATAAAAATCTATCCTTAATATCGACAAGTCCGAGCTATCTGTTTATCTTATAACAATTACGCGGAACATTTGATTAATGGAAATCTCATGAGGGCATTATTTGCGGGAGAACTTCTTGGCTAAATCATCCAGCTGGTCGACATCGTTGACACCAAGACCCTCATCCGCGTCGTCCGCAGTCACCACCGAAACTCGTAATCCCTTATTATACAGAACTTTAACGCAGTCCGGCAAGTAGTATTCCTGCTGGGCATTGTTGTTGTCGATCTGGGTTAATGCCTCAAACAACAGCTTGTTGTCAAAACAAAACGTCCCGGTGTTGATCTCCCTGATTTTCAGTACTTCCGCGGAGGCATCTTTATGTTCTACAATTGCCTTCAGTCGGTCCGAGTCGCCGTCACGAATAATCCGGCCATACCCTTTCGGGTCCTCGACTATCGCCGACAAACAGGTCGCCTTGGCTCCGGTACTGACATGCATATCAAACAACCGGGTGATAGTGTCCTCGGACAGGAAGGGGACATCGCCTAACGCGACCAACGTAGTGCCAGTGAAATCCTCCATCTGATCCCGAGCCATCATCACGGCATGCCCGGTTCCGAGCTGTTCGTGTTGCCAGGCAAAAGTAACGGGATAGCCGGCGAGTTCTTCTTGCACCATCTCCCCCTTGAATCCAACCACGACCACCAGCCGATCAAACTTCATTGTGGTCAAAGTGTCGAGCAGTATAGAGATCATGGAGCGGCCGTGAATACGATGCAACACTTTGGGCAATTCTGATTCCATCCGCTTGCCTTTGCCGGCGGCGAGAACTACCGCAGCTCTATTGGTGGTCATGCGTGCTCCTCTGGGTGGTGGTGAAAGAGCAGAAGCGTTATCTTATGAATGCGTGGGCTTGTTATTCTTGTCAACGTGTACAACCGCGGGCTTGAAGTCGGCGGCCTCGGATTTTTCAATATGACCGTAGGCAATAATAATGACCAGATCGCCGATTTGCCCCTTGCGAGCAGCCGCGCCATTGAGCGTTATTACACCGCTTCCAGGCTTGCCTTTAATGACATAAGTCTCGAACCGCTCGCCATTGTTGATGTTCGCCACCTGGACCTTCTCGAACTCGATCAGGTCAGCCGCTTTCATGAGGTTTTCGTCGATACAAATCGACCCGACATAGTCAAGATTGGCGTCGGTAATGGTCGCCCGGTGAATTTTCGATTTACAGACAGTTATAAGCATACAAACTCTAATTCACTTACAATTTTCCGGCCCAATGTAACGAAATCTCGCCAAATGGCAAGAGGATTCGGTGTCCTTGAATGACCGCCGGCTTTCACCTCACCATAACGGCAAGTCGGATAGATTGTTCCAACAATCGGCCGCTTACCTTGCTGACTATGCCCGTATCTGTACCCAGTTGCGCGCCGGGAAAATCTCCAACTCGTCGCTGATATTATCGATCGCCTCAACCAGATTCTTCCAGCTCACCAGATTTCTGGCCTTACCGGCCGGTAACCAGCGAAATTCGGCGTTTTCCTCGGAAAGAACAACCTCGGCATTTTCCGGCACTACCGCCACGATGAGCGGCAGAATCCAGATCGCATCAAATTCCGGTTCATAGAAATGAACCAGATACTCCGATGCCCACATGCTCTGAGGTTTTAGGTCGGTTTCTTCCTTCAACTCCCGGACCACGACCTGCGCCACGGTCTCGTGGCCGTGCTTGCCACCAGTCATAAATCCCCAGTAGCCGCCATATGATTCCGTCTCGGCTCGCTTAAGCACCAGGAATTTCCAACCGTCGTAGTCCTTTTTTACCACGGCGACATTCACACCGGGAGATTCAATCTTTATGTTCGTACGCTCCAACATGGGCACATCAATCTCTTTTTGCTTTTGATTAGTCATACTGTCAATTAACAGTCAAATTTCTCCGCGTCAACCCTAATTCAACAATTTGGAGAATTCAGGACGAAGCACACCTGAATCGATTACGACAGTCTCATATTGTCAATGAGACGCACCCCGTGAACCTTCACCGCCAGCGAGCACACGGTGCCTGAGGCGACCCGGTCAACGGGCTGCAGGGTATCGAGATTCGTGAAGGCGATATAGTCGATCGAGGCTCCGGCGAAAGTTGCCAGAATTGCCTTCCGCATCTCAGCCTCGATCTGACTGGAACGCTTTTCCCCGGCTTTAACGAGTGCTTTGGCGCGCATAAGACCGCGGTAGAGGCAGAGCGCATCAGGACGTTGCTCGGGAGAGAAGTATTTGTTTCGCGATGACATGGCGAGGCCGTCTTTCTCGCGCACTGTCGGCGCAATAATGAACTTGATCGGATAACCCAGGTCTCGCGTCATCTGCCGAAGAACAATCGCCTGCTGGTAATCCTTCATGCCGAATACGGCAACGTCAGGACGAATAATATTGAACAGCTTGGCGACTATCGTGGTTACCCCACGAAAATGGGTCGGGCGAACTGAACCTTCCAGCGTCCTTGTCAACTCCTCGACCGTGACATACGTTTGAAAATCTGGCGGATAGATTTCTTCAGCCCTGGGGATAAAGACTACATCGCCGCCGGCCGATTGAATCTTGCGGACATCACCCTTCTCATCACGCGGATACCTGGAGAGGTCTTCAGTGGGCGCGAACTGAGCTGGGTTGACGAAAATTGAAGTAACGACGATGTCCGAATGCTTCTTGGCCTTTTCGATGAGTGACAGGTGTCCCTGATGCAGAAACCCCATTGTGGGGATCAGGCCGATAGTTTTGCCCTCGCCGACAGCTTGCCGTGCGAACTTCTGCATTTTGGAGATCGAGCGGATTATCGTCATGGTAGAATCAAGCGAGTTACCTGTGGCATTACTCCACTTTCTCCGAAGGTCCTATCTCGCCGTTCATGAACGGCGCGACTTGTTCTTCTTCAAAAAACAGCGGCTCTTCATCGGAGATTTTGTATTCGTCCTTGATATACCGGATAGCGACATACGTGCGCGCCTGCGCGGTGCTAATGATTGCCAGGAAATAGCCGATAATAGAAGCGAAGACGACGAACAACATGAAGGCCATAACTCCCCCGGGGACTGATCCGGCGCCTCCGCGCGCTAACGGGGATAAGGACACCGACCAGTCGACACCGGGGAAGATGTTAAACGTCTGTCTCACCAAATCCGTGTTCAGTGGCAGATGTGATAACCCGGACCGTACCAGAAGTTCCAATTTCTCTCCCCCGCCCAGCGAGGACGCCCAGACGATGAACTGGACCGCCCGATAGGCAAAATAAGCATAGACGAAACTGCACAGTTTTGCCGCCGCCAGTGAGTACACCGTATAAAGGATCCATCTCACCGGCTGGCGAATCACGGTTGAGAATGTCTCCAGGATCGCATTAAACGCTTCCCCTTTGCGCTCAGCGGCGGCCACCGCAGGCAATAGAATAATCGATATTTGAAACACGGCAAATATGAAGACCGTGAAAATCGCAATTATGAATCCGGGCATGACGAAAAAGACAGCAAAAATCCAGTCACCAATAAACGGTATGCGGCAGATAAGCCCAAATATGGCAAAGAGCGCCACAATGAAGAGAATGAACAGAACAATCGCAAGCTCCGAGAGAAAAATCTGGCTGAAGCGTTTGAAGCTGAAACGCATGGCCGCGAACGGCGAGAAAAATCGATTCCCTCTGGTGGCTTCCATCTCAATGGCCGCCACTGAAAACATCCCCAGCATCGCGCACAGAACTGCCCCAATCACACCAATCCCCGCGCTGATCTGAGCCCATGTGCTCGCGTACACGAACTTGTACAACGGCAAAAGACCATAGACCGAGAATACCAGTCCAACCCGTTCACCCTCGATCGCTAGCGCGATATACGTGAAGATATCGTAGAACAGCAGGCCGAGGCACAGAAAAAGCGTCATCACCAGAATACGTTTGGCTGACAGCGCCTTGGCCGGCGCCCAGAGCACATCCTTGAAATTGAAATGCGGTTGATTGTCCATCGGGTAAAAAGTAGCCGTCAGCGGTTAGTGAAGTCAAGTGAATAAAATCGGAGCCGGATTTGGTTTTGATGCCGAGGTCGCAACACCCCTCCCCGCAATGACAGGGATGGAACGATCACAAGTACCGGGGCCCTGTGTTTTGATTCACCCCCCCGAGGGCGAGTCATTGCGAGGCGGCCATCACACCGATTGATGTGAAGCCGTCGCAATCTCAGCTTTACATTCAAAAGACGAAACCCAGATTGCGACGTCGCGATGTCACGCTATCGCATGTCTTAACGCTCCTCGCAACGACAGAGATGGAATGAATTTACTGAAATCGGGCAGCCCACGTCAGTGAAGTGCGGCGGTGGTCATTCCGACCGCCAGGTTGGTATCCAAACGCCGCAGGCCCGAATACCCCGTTGCTCCCTACATGTGAAACTCGAGTACATCGGTGTCGGAGAGCTGGAAATCGTTTTGCACCCGCTGACCATCGAACTTCCCTGCCCCCCAAATACGGGCAAATTTGAGGTTCTTGGCAAAATCCTTGTGTAACGTAGTGGCGGCCAACTCGACTGTGGCACCGATAGGCAGGATGATCGGATCCTTGTAGTCCGGGTCGTGGCCGACCGGCTTGGTGTACACGCGTATGATACCGAGTGAATCAAAGAGCGCTCGTTTGAATGCGTTCATCATGTCATCATCGATAATCGAGGTGGGGACAATAACAAATCCGGGAAACAACTCACCGAGCTTTTGCAGATTCTGCCCGACAACTTCGTACATTTTATGGCCGCATATGATAGTCCGCTTGTAGGCGTAGCGCGGATCCTCCGGCTTTTCATCCGCATGTGGCTTCAGGACGATGTGCTTCTCGTCGAGCAGGCCGATGATAAACTTGAGGTCATCGATCATGGTCGCTGCGGCAAGGTCCGCCACCAGCACCACCGTATCCGCGTTCCTGATCAGACCGGAGAGGTAGGTCTCGTAGAGGTCCGGCGCGATCGGCGGGGTGTCTATGAGTTGAATCTGGATCGTCTCGAAGGGCATCATGCCGGTCAATGGCTCGCGAGTAGTGAATGGATAGTCCGCGACCTCGGGCTTGGCCGATGTCAATACGTCGACCAGCGATGATTTTCCGCTATTGGGCGGTCCGATAAGAATGACCTGCCCGGCGCCTTCCTTTTCGATATGATCATGGGTGACCGTCTGTCGTGCGCCATGTGATTTGCTCCCCTGCTCAAGCTGCTGTCTTAGTTTCGAAATCTTGGTCTTCATGTCCGCCTGCAGCTTGTCAGTGCCCTTATGCTTGGGCATCATCGTCAACAGCTCTTCGGCCAGGCGAAGCTTCTCGCGGGTATCCCGCTCATTGCGGAACTGGCGCTCCAGTTCATAGTATTGTGGCGGTAAGTTTGCAGGCATATCTTAAATTAATATCCTTGAATAGAAATGACAAGCCCCAGAGTGCGCTTCGATGAGTCTCCGGAAATGACAGCCGGCGGCTACCGGCGATATTTGCGAACGATTCCCGCTATTTCTTCGCACACGTAATCGACGTCGGTCAATCGAAGATACGGGTGAAGCGGCAGGGTTACGACGCTTTTGCCCATCTGCGCGGCCACCGGATAGTCCGATGATCTGAGTGCCAACGCCTTGCGGTAGAACGACAACTCGAATATCGGCTTATAATGAACCCCACACTCCACTCCCTGCTCGGCCATCAGCTCGATAAACTTGTTACGGCTGATTTTGAGTGAAGACAAATTCAGTCTGATTATAAACAGATGCCACCCGTGCCGGTACTCCTTCTCTTCGACTGGCAATCCGACAGAGTCGTAAAGGTCAAACAGATTCTTCTGGTACCGAGCGGCCAGACTGGAGCGTACCGCCTGCTCCTGTTCGAATACCGACAGCTGACCCAACCCTACCGCCGCATTGAGTTCCGACATGTTTCCTTTGAAACCTGGCGAAACTACATCGTATTCCCACTTCCCCGTTTTTTTCCTCTGGTACCCCGTGCTGGTCAATCCATGACGGGAGAAGAGGCGAATACGGTCGATGGTCTGTTTCCGCGATGACAGGACCATACCGCCTTCGCCACACACGAGGTTCTTGGTCGCGTGAAAAGAGATTACGGAAAGGTCTGAGTACGATGATACGGAGTTCCCCTTGTAGGCGGCGCCAATCGAATGCGCATTATCAGCGACAAGGGGAATGCGACCATTGCGACAAATCTTGCGTAATGCGGAATAGTCTGCCGGATATCCGCCGATATCCACCGGCATGACGGCGGCGGTCCGCCTGGAGATTCTTGTCTGGACTGCACTCGGGTCGATATTCAGTGAAAACGGATCAATATCCGCAAACACCGGTCGCGCGCCCGTGGCGAGAATCGCTTCGATTGTTGCCACAAAAGTGAACGGAGTCGTAATTACCTCTTTCCCCTTTTCGGCGCCTGCCGCGGCCAATGCTAGCTGAAGACCCGTGGTGGCCGAACCGACCGCAACACCATAGCGCACGCCTGTTAGCCGACAGACAGCCTGCTCGAACACGGCGACTTTTGGCCCGGCCGATAACCAGCCGGATTTGAGACTCTCATTCACCGATGCTATCGCGGCTTTCGAGAGTCTCAGGTCATACAAAGCTATTCTCTTATGAACTCTTTTTCCGCTCACGAATCAACCTTTCGTAGAGATCTATCATCATATCCAGCGATTTCTCCCAGGTATAGTTCGCCTTGACAAATTCATATCCGGCCCGGCCCATCCGCGTCATGGTGTCCGGCTCTC
Organism: uncultured Ignavibacteriales bacterium; assembly: GCA_964371785.1. Lineage (GTDB taxonomy): Bacteria > Zixibacteria > MSB-5A5 > GN15 > FEB-12 > CAVQCT01. The sequence continues at coordinate 578,302 of CAYJOL010000001.1, forward strand.
CGGCAAGCTTGATTATGGCATCTGCCAGCGGGATCACATCGCCCGGCGGCACAAGGATGCCGGTCTCGCCATCGACCACTACTTCGGGGATCCCCCCGATTCTTGAGGCGATCACCGGTCTTCCGGACGCCGAGGCATCGAGTGCCGCCACCCCGAACGCTTCGCGGAGTGACGGCATTATCATCATATGATGCTTTGCGATGAACGCGTTAATATCTTTGTTGTCGATCTGGCCGGTGAGCGTGACGTTTTTCTGCAGGTCGAGATCGACCATCATTTTGATTATCAGTTCGGTCGCTTCTCCTTCACTCGCGATGCTCACCTGTACATCGGGAATCTTCTTTTTCACCCGTGCAATTGCCCGCAATAGTACGTCCGGACCATAAATCATCTTATGGTTCTTGATGAAGCAGAGCCTGAGCGGAGGCAACGGTGGCAGCGCCGTGATAGCATCGGGCACATTCACACCGAACGGTATGACGCAAATTTTCCTCTCGGTCGCGGGCGCGACCTTGATGACTGCGTCACGGAGATTCCGGCTCGTGGCGGCAATCGCGTCGGCCTTTCGGAGGGTCCGTTTGATTACCGCTTTGAACAGCGGATTATCCGGCAAATCTACAACATCGGTTCCCCAGACAGAGACGACCGAGGGCCTGAAACCGGTCCGAACGAGCCAAATGCCGAAGCCGGCGGCGTAATGGACATTTATGATATCCGGCCGAAATTTCTTTGCCTCCGCGGCGGCCAGTCCGGCATACTTGAAATAGGCAAACTTTCCTGTACGCGGCAGGTTAACGGTCTCGATCCCCTGAATGGGGTCATCGCCTAGCGAAATCACTTTCACCTGCACCCCGCGGCTGGTCAGCCCGCGCGCCCATCGCTGTACGTGGACCGACCCGGACCACCCGAATATAACGACTCGTTTTACTTCCACTTTGATGAAATCTACCTGCTTCCTTTTCTGATCCGTACAAGCTAACAGAACAGCCGCCTTAACACAAGTCCCCTCTGGGCTTTCAAAAATGCTTTCCCCCTCCCGCCATCCGGCGTATATTGCCGACTGAAAACGATGCTTCGAAAGGCACAATGTCCTCACTCTCAGAGAAAATAGCCAATCTGTTGGAATATGCCGGTGTGCGTTCGGCCAGCTACTACCATGCCCACACGCCGAAGGCATATGATGCCAACGATCCGCTGCCGTACTTCGTCGATGAATCGAGGCGGGCGGATTACCGTGGTCCGCACGACGACAATGGCCTTCCCTTATATGTCTATGGAGGCAAACCGATTTACCTGCCGGTTTTTCTCTGCTTCTGGGGACTCGGGCACCTTGACCTCTTTCGAAAGACAAGTCGCCAGGAACACCTTGATAACTTCTTGAAGGTCGTCGGCTGGCTGACCCAAAACCAGCGTGCCGAGGGCGACTGGCTGACACCGACTCCGATGAAAAAATTCGGCCTCCTGAAGCCTTTCCCATCCGCCATGGTTCAGGGACTTGCGGTCTCCTGTCTTGTGCGCGGGTATCATATCGCCAACGATCAACCTCTTCTGCATTCGGCAGTCGAGGCGTTAAAGCCATTTCACAAAGAAGTTCTCGACGGTGGTGTTACCAGCTATCATGAAGGATTGAAATTCTTCGAAGAATATCCAGCACATCCATCGCACCACGTATTGAACGGTTTTATCTATGCACTCTGGGGCCTGCACGATCTGGCCAGAACGGGAGACGAAGATGCCCATCGATTATATAATGACGGTGTCGGGACGCTGGAAGCGTGGCTTCCCAGGTACGACCTGGGCTATTGGTCGTTGTATCATCTTTCTGGCGGTCTACGTAATCCGGCGACTATTCATTACCATCGACTCCATGTGGACCAGCTCGATGTCATGATGACATTAACGGGGAATCCGTTGATTGCCGAATATCACGATCGATGGCAGGGATATCTGGACAGCCCGCTGGGTGCCTTGCGGACCCTGCCGGCCAAACTGCGCTGGCGGATGTTCTATGCTCCGACGATTCCCCCACAGTAATCAGCTAATCAGCCTTTGAGGGAGATAACCTGCGTTTGAGGATGTCAAACATCCGATGCAGTTCTCTAATTCTCAGCAAATATGCAGTAAGCATATAGAAGCCGGCGCCCAGCAGGCCGTAAACAGTGAGTCGAATAAAGACACGGAGAAGCGAGGTTGAGGTATCTATCGGCCAGATTATCCTCAATACGACCCAGAATCCGGCAGTAAGAGCCAGGGCGATGAGCACTTTGAACAGCGAATCACCCAGTAGCTTATCAGCACTGAACCTCAGTATCCGCCCCAGGTCGACCGTCATGATAATACACCCGGCCAGCCAGGTTATCGCGGTGGCCAAAGCCAGGCCGTTCTGCTCCATCGGTCCTACCAGTATATAACTCAACACGATCTTCACCACCAGCATGCCGGAGAGGATTGCGCCGAGTCGAAACAGCGTAAGTCCGCCATAGTAGAACTTTATCTGAAAAACATAGATTGAGTAAAAGACCACACCGAGCGCGAAATACATGAACGGACTCGATGTTAAATTGAGCGATGTAGTATCGAACGCTCCCCTTTCGAACGCAACTTTCACGAGTTCAGTCGAAAATATTATGCAGGCGACCGCAATAAGGCCCATAACGAATATGATCATGCGAATCGAATCGCGGTAAAGCCGCAACAATCGTTCACGTTGATCGGGCGCGGAAAAATCAGAAATCCACGGAAATGATGCCTGAGTGAAGGCCACGACAAACATCCCGGTCGGTATATGAATCAGGAAGGTTGCATAGCGAAGCGCCGCGATCTGCCCTTGACCGAGATACAGCACGGCCAGGTATCTATCCACAACCGGGTAAATCAGGGCGATGCTTTCGATCGCCGCGATTGAAATGGTCACCTTGAGCACATACTGCATAGTCGCCGGATACAGATGGGTGAACGAGGTCGGACGGATAAGCTTGAAGGCGAAATATCCGTTGTACACGGTAAGAACCGCGGAGGCGGCCAGCCAGCCGTAGGCCAGGGAGGCTATCTTGTACGAATCGTATAGCCAGAGAATCAACGCCAGAATTATAATGTTAACGATGATCGTCGAGGCCGCCGGGACCACGAACTGCTTCTTCTCAAATAGCCAGCTTCGGAAGTACGCTTCCATTCCTCGGAAGAACACGAAGGGAGCTACTATGGAGAGGAGGCTGACAGCAAGACTATGCTCCTCGGCTGCTATCGTAGGCGCCATCCAGGCAATGATCCCGTGACGGAAAACATATAGCAGGGTCGACAATGCGGCGAACAGGACAAAGAAGACAACCAGGCCGCTCCAGAAGACGCCGGACTCTTCGTCATGCTGTTTCAAATTGTGTCGCCGCAGCGACGGCATAAGCGCCATTGGAAGCGCGGCGAACACTATGAACGTGATAAGTTCGGGAACGGTAAACGCGATAATGAATATGTCAAGGGTTGAGCTTGTTCCAAAATACCCGGCGATCATCGCCTCGCGCGCATATCCGAACACCCGGCTGAGTATGCTCGTACCGATAGTAATGACCGATGCGGTGACCAGAGACTGTTTGGCAAGTTGAGAATTCAAAAAAGGGCCCTCAGAGATTTGGCGGTGATAGATAACCGGGGTTTCCTGTCGGAAACCCCGGTGACCCTGTGCTTATTGCCATACGACCCGTCTGGATGCGTCTAAGCCACAGCCTTCTTGACCGCTTCGATGACTATCTTGATTTCAGATTCAGTGAGCTCCGGGAATATCGGAATTGACAGCACTTCGCCGGCTGCTTTGTTCGACACCGGGAAATCCCCCGGTTTGTATCCGAGCGGTGAGAAACATTCCTGAATATGGAACGGCACCGGATAATAGATGTCGAATCCGATCGAAGCTTCTTTGAGTCTGCGCATGACCTCGTCACGATTTTTCACCGCTATCGTATACTGGTTATAGATGTGGAACGTGGTGTAATCCTTGACCTTCGGAGTTACAATGCCGCTGACGCCGGCAAACGCCCGATCATAGATCCTGGCATTCTCGATCCGTTTTTCCGACCAGCCCCTCAGATACGGAAGCTTGACCAGCAGCATCGCCGCCTGAATCGTCGCCAACCGGGAGTTGTAACCGATAATTCGGTGATAATATTTCGGCTTGGCGCCATGCACACGGAGAATGTCGATCATGTCGTAATTATCCTGCGTGTTGGTCACGATAATGCCACCATCACCGCCCGCGCCGAGGTTTTTGGACGGATAAAACGAGAAGCATCCGTAGTCGCCGATCGAACCGGCCGGTTTCCCTTTGTATTCAGCGCCGATTGCCTGTGCCGCGTCTTCGATAACTCTGAGGTTATGTTTCTTCGCGATCGCCATGATCGGATCCATATCCGCAACCTGACCGAACAGGTGAACCGGCATGATAGCTTTTGTCTTCGGAGTAATCGCTTTTTCTATGAGGTTCGGGTCGATATTGTAGCTGTCAGCCTCGATATCCACAAATACCGGCACCGCGCCGAGGCGGGACACTACGCCGGCAGTGGCGAAAAACGAGAAATCCGTCGTGATCACTTCGTCACCCGGCTTGATGCCGCAGGCGCGTAACGCCAGCAGGAGGGCATCGGTCCCCGAGGCAACGCCGCAGCCGTACTTCACGTGACACAGCGCCGCAATTTTATCCTCGAGCTCTTTTACTTCGGGACCGAGGATGAATTTGCCATGATCCAATACATGGAGCACGGCGGCATCCATATCTTTCTTCATAGACTTGTACTGACGACTTAAATCGAGTAAGGGAACTGCCATGATCTGACTCCTTAGTCCTTCCAGCCCTGGTTTTCAAGTAATTGCGCCGCGGGAACGTCCCGAAGCACCCTGGCCGGAAGGCCGTAAAATATTTTTCTCGCCGGAGCGTCCTTGGTAACCAACGCACCTGCCGCCACCAACGCATCCTCGTGAATTGTCTTACCCGGGAGAATGATCGCGTTTACTCCGACCCGTGCACCCTTCTTCATCACCACACCTTTGAAGTGCTTGAACCGCTCCTCGGTGCGACCGATGAAATTATCGTTCGATGTCGCCACGCAGGGGGCGACGAATACGCGATCTTCAATTTCGGAATACGCGGTGATGTAAACGTTGGTTTCAAGTTTTACATACTTGCCGATCTTGCAGAAATTCTCTATCGCCACACCGCGGCCGACAATCGTCTTCATACCTATTGAGACATTCTCACGTACGGTCGAGAGGTCGGCCACCAGAACTTTCGAGCCAATCTCGCAACCGCGATAGATGACGACGTTGGTTCCGATAATACAGTCACTGCCGATCGTGCATGCCGGAAGCTCCTGGTCTTTGGTGACCGCGGAGTTAGCCGCTTTCATCGGCAGCTTGCCAATGACCGTTCCATCGTCAACGCGCACATTGTCACCGACAACCGTGTCGGCGTGAATCACCACGTGATGCCCGATCACGCAACCCGCCCCGATTTTCGCATTGGCGCCGAGGATGCAATACTCACCGAGTGTTGTGCCGGCGCCGACCTTTGCCGTTGAGGCTATTATTGAAGTTGCCATAGAGTTCCTTCTATCCTGCAGGCGTTAAACTGCCTTATTGTTCTGTTTTGCCGATCTGTCAGGGAGGTACGGCCTTACTATCTTCGCTTCACACCAGGCATCCAGCCAAAGAATGCCCGGAGAAACCCCATCACGCGATCGTAATCCTCCGGGTCGGTTCCCTTGAGTCGCTTGAAGTATTCCAGCAGGGCGGCGAGCAGAATCGCAAGCAGAATCGACATGCCGAAAGAACCGAGCACGATAATGCTCCTTTGCGGACGGCTCTTCACATCGGGCGATTTCGCCCGGTCGAGTACCGAAACCGTGGGCATCTTCTCGTATTCTTTGATTTTTGCCTGCTCCCTCTGTTCGAGCAAGACTTGATAAATGGCCTCAGCCACTTTCACCCGGCTATAAAGCATCTCGTACCGGCCCTTCAGAGCCGGAATGGATGCCACCGGCAGGGAGAAAAATGAGCTATCCGCGTTATGACTTTCCAGCGACGACAGCTGATTCTGGAGGATCGCCTGTTTGTTTCTCATTTCGATAAGTTGCGCGTTGTCCTTGCCCAGAGACAGTGCGGCCATCTTCAGCTCAAGGTCCACCTGCGCCAGTTCCACTTTCAGTTTGATGGCCTGTTCGATAGCCAGGCGAGTCTGTTCATCGAAATCCACCGCACGATATTCCACCTGGAATTTCTCTAACGCGCGGCGCGCTGAATCAAGCTCGTTCTTTACCTGGCTCAGCCGACTTTCGATAAATGTTCGCGTCTCATCGATGCGCTGGCCAACAATCTCGCGGTTGAGACTATCAAGTTGATCGACAAAAGAATTCGCCATTGCCGCGGCGGTGTCGGCGTTCTTGTCTTCCACCGTGATGGAAAGCAAACCTTCCTCGGTAACCCGGAACTTGGCATGCGTCATCAGCGCCAGATACGTCTCTTCGTAATTACGGGTGTGATAGCGCTCCCTCAGATGATACTGATCTATGATGCGCGAAGTTATTCGGCGGCTGCTCAATATCCTGGCGTATAGATCCGACGGTGTCGCCATCACCGGCAGATCAAGGCCGCCGGTGACCGAAAGCGCTTCGGCCATGCTGCTCAATCCCGGTTCCGGGATCGTGACATTCTTTGGTGGTAGCAACAAAGCCTCAGCTTTGTACCACTTGGGAAGCAAGAAGGAAACAGCAGCGGACAGCAACGTGACAACAATCACGAAACTGACAACCAGATTGCGGCGCCGGGTCAGAAGATCAAGAAACAACCAGAGGTTATGAGATTGAGGCTGATCGGTCACCGAAGCTCCTCCCGGACCTGTATTGTCATCTGGCTTCCGTCGCGTACCACCACCCCGGGTGATACAACCGAACTAACTTTTGACACGGGATTAAACAGAAGGATCTGATCTTTGTCGGCGGTGGGGAGAAACCCGCCGGCGCCGAGCACGTATGACTTGACATCTTTACCGGCGACGAATGGATAAAACCCGGGATTATAGACCGCGCCGCTGATCTGGACGTAACCGACCAGCACCGGCACATAGACCGAATCCTGCACGTGAAGTTCCACCTGAGCCCATCCGTCCGGTGTGTCCATCAAGTGAGATATAGGGAAACGCATATTGGTCACGCGTCCAGTGGCGTCAACTCGGGGCTTGCGGAAAATCGTAGTCAAACCCGAATTTGCATCTTGAAGGATGCCGCCGGCACTCGCTATAAGACTCTTCAACGTTATTCCGGATGAAAACGTGTAGAAGCCCGGCTTGGCCACTGCACCGAAAATAGCAAGCTTGTCTTCTTCCGAGGTTGTCGGCCGGGGCGGAACAACAACTATATCACCACCCTCGAGTTCCCCCGCGTGTCCGGTGGTCACTCTGTTTATGATCGAGATTGCGGATGTATCCGCGCCGGTGCGTGCCCCTCCTGCGAGGACAAGCAGAAGCGACAAGTCGTCGGTGGGAAGCAACTCAACTTCGCGTGGGGTGTTTACTTCGCCCACAATCTGAACGACCCGGTCGGACTTGTTTGGCACAAATACAGCGAAACCCGAATACAACAAAGGATCTGACTCCAGGTCGCCGGCGAACGCTGCTTTATCGAGGTCAACGGTTAACGGTTTCACCCCGCCGCGAAATTGAATCAACCGTCTGGATCCATCAGGCAGGACTCCTCCAGCCCTGGCCACCAGTTCCGAGACTCTCTGCGATGTATACCCGTAATAGAGACCGGGGTTGCGGACAGCCCCGGAAACGGTTATAGCGACTGATCGGGGATCAGTCACGGATATGACGATATCGGGGACATTGTACAGTTTAATCAGTGCATCGCCGAGAATCTCTCTGGCCCGGTCAAGATTGGTATGGGACAAATCGAACACACCCAGAGTCTGGTCAACTACTTTCCCCTCGCCATTTACATAGAGTGTATCCGGAGCAAGTTTGGATCTGACAAAGGTAATCTGGAGCTTGTCGCCCGGACGAATCATGTACATGGTCGGGTCGATCGGCTGGTCGTATTGCGGTACATCATTGCTCTGGGCAAGGACGTCGGCGGCCCAAAGGAGCGCTATGGCGACCCACAAAGTGATCTGGCGCGTCTTGAAAATGGTCTGAAACTCCGTTTTTAGCTCTTCTATCAGGTTTCCACGATAGCGAAACGAAAGGGGAAAGTCAACCGGTAATACCAGCTCTCAGACAACGGCTTACCCTACAATCGGCGCCACGCCACCACCATAGCCAGCCCCGTAAGCACCGTGATAAGCAGGCCGACCATGAAATGGGGTGTCCGGTAATAGAGCTCCACCTTTGAGCGGCCAGCCTCATATGGAAATCCGATCACACCGTTCTTTTCGAACACATTCCGTCCATCTTTGGCCCGCCATCCGGGATCATATCCCATACCGATCACCAGCTCGCCATCGGTGGCGGCATCCAGCCCATACACGATCCGATTCGGCGTATACTGACGGCTCTCCACTTTCACCGTTCCCGACAACGCATACTCAGGCAGGACATTGTTAGTCGCATCTACGAGCCCGCGACTTGGATGATACGCTGACAACCAGGGTGAAATTAGCGAGCCGCGATTCGCCAGATAGTTTTCGTAGGCGTGCATTTTTTTATCGATCACTTGTGTGAAATTAGCCGACCGATAGACATCTTGAGGGTGATGCGTAAAGGCGCTTGACATGATCGGCCAAGCCAGTACGAAATTCGTCCCCATAATAATCACCGCGACGACCGGCAGGATGGTTTTAGACCACCGGCGACCACTCTCTGAGATTCTTCGGTCGAGCAGATCATAGCCAAAACCTCCCAGCACCGCGAATGAGAGAATGACAAACTGGAACGATCTTCCGGTACACCTCGCAGCGTCGAATCCCGGCAGGCGTGATAGAAGTGCCCACGGTGAGAACGATCCGAAATTCCCCAGCCCGAGAACGAGAAAGAATGCCGCAAGAACCAGCCATATTCTCGTCTTCTTGAAGGCGAACACGAGCGCCGCCAAAGCTAAAAGCACCAGCAGGGGCGAGATGTAGGCTCCGTACTCTTGCCAGTTCCAATATTGGCCGGCAAAATTTCTTGCAAACAACGAGTGAGTGAGCCCGAAGAAGATCTTTCCCAGCGCTGTGAGCGGTATTGATTCGTCCGGATTTCCCTCCCATTTGTTGCGAATCAGATAGACTGTCATAGGGAGGAATTTCACCGCGGACAGCAGAATGCCGGACACCGTGGCCACAACGAACCCGATGAAATACATCACCCGATGCTGCTCAATTGTCAAAAGAATAAACAGCAGCGCCGAAAAAGTGAGGGTGTACAGAAGCGGAACGGCCCCGCCGTTGCCAAGGATCATCACCGCTAACACGACTCCGGCAACGAGCGAGTGCCTCAACCGTTCAACCGACTTCAATATGAAATACACGAACCAGGGCAAAAAGCAAAAGTGAGTGAATGGCATGTGGCCCTCGGCAAAGTGCAAAGCAAAGTGAACCGATCCGAAATAGGCAACCGATGCAAGCAGGGCCGCGAATGAAGAGATTCCCAGCCGGGTGAACAGCCTGTGGCTCCCCCAAAAGCCTAGAAAATAACAGATCAACACCTGAAGTTTCAGTCCGACTACGGCACCGAAAATCAAGTATAAGAGCAAAAACGGCGAAAAAACGGCAACCTCAGGATGATGAAACAGTATATTCCCCCCCGCCAGATATGGATTCCAGAATGGAAACTGGTGATACTGAAGAATCGTCCCGGCCGGCACGGCCGCTATGGTCGTGAATAGGTCCCAGTCACGCACACCCCAATAATTGAGTTTGAGAAGGAACGGCAGTGTGTAAAGCAGCGCCAGCCCAAAAAAAATCAGTGGATATGTCAGATGTGATTTCTTACCATTCATGCCATAACGAAAAACATAAGAGTGCTGTTTATCTGCGGTAACTTAATGATTAATTCCTGTTTGAAAAGCAAAACTTTCTGGATTCCAACGGCTCTGTTCCTCTTGTTCCTGGGCGGGTTTGTTTTGCTTATGCAAACCGGCCATGTCAAGTACTACGCGTTGAGCAGGACTCTTTCTCAGTGGGATGGTCAACATTACCTGTCTATCGCTCGCGACGGGTACCAGAGATTTCCGTGTTCTTACAACGCTTCTTATATCTGCGGCAATGTCGGTTGGTTCCCGTTCTACCCGCTGGTTGGATGGCTGCTTTCTTTCGGCGGGTTAGTCAATGTCAACTGGGTGTTGCTTGTCATTTCATGGCTCGCCTGCTGGATGGCGGTCCTGCTTCTGTTTCGAACGATAGAGAATAGTCATGGCACTCCAACAGCCTCATTTTCCGTAATCGCCATGCTTCTATATCCGGCATCGTTCTATTTTCTGACCACCTTCCCTTACTCGCTTTATCTGCTGATGGCAATAGGTGTTTATCTGATGCTGGAAAAACGGAAGTTTGGCTTTCTATGGGCATTAAGCCTCGCGCTATCCGTTACCTACCCGTCGGGAATCGTAATTGCCCTGCCGATTGCGTATACACTGGCTGTTGGATGGAAGACGGAGACGGCCCGGAACAAGGCTCTGCTCTGTCTTGGGACGGTCGCTCCTACGTTCGGCCTGCTTCTCTACGGGTTGTATTACTGGGTGAAGTTCGGGGATTTCTTTCTCTACCAGCATTTCCAGGCGCAGGGATATTATGCCCATGAAATCTCATTCCCGCTGGCGGTCATATATGACACGATCAAGTTCCAAAATACAAACAGTCCGATATTTCTAATTCTGGTTTTCGTTATCGCCACTTTAGTGCTGTTCTACACTAAAAAAGTAACGGTCGGATGGCAGATTTTCATGTTTGCAGTCCTGCTGTTCACGCCGACATTCGGCACCGCCGACTGCTACTACCGTCATGCAATCGTGGCCTTTCCGATGTTCATGATGGTAGGATACTCGGCGAAATCGTCCTGGCGAAAACTGCTTTTCCCCGCCTATATTATCGGGGCTTTGATCCTGCTGTGGAAGGTGTTTGTACCGATGTTCAAACTGGGGAATCTCATGTAGACAAAGCTACATCGTGAACAGCCTTATCACGAAAGTAGTGTCATTGCTGGACCGGCTAAAAATAATCGTGTCGCCGTGACTTACGAAATCCGCATTGAACAGTCCTGACGGCACCCGTTTGGAATCACAATTGCCGCCAAAAATCTGTGTCGGGTTGAATGTAATGCGGTTACTGCCCCAATCGTAGACACTTCCCTCACAATCACAATACTCGGTGACATCGTTGCTGCTCGTGGGATAGAAGTGAAAAGAGAATTTGGCATTATCAGTCACAGCTAGCAATAGTGAGTCTTTTTTCTCTCCGACGACCGATGTCTGTTTGACCGAGTAAGTCCCCCTGAAATTCTCTGTCACCGGCTGGGAGCCGGTTCCATTGTTGTGACACGAACCTGCCAAAAGCAGCACGATCAGACACCCAATCAAGACAATCCGCAAATTAGCCTCCAGGTTATCCGACAGAAGGACGAAAACTCATCCACCCGCGTTTAGTGAAACCGGCCGAATCAGTTGGAAGTTTCCGTGAAATCGAACTCTTCCTTGGTCACGGGATGCGTTCCGGGTTTCGTTTTGCTGTGATGAACTACAGCCGCTTTGACGAAATCCCTGAACAGTGGATGGGGCCGGGTCGGCCGTGACTTGAGCTCCGGATGAAACTGTACGCCGACAAACCAGGGGTGATTCGGCAATTCGACTATCTCAACCAGGCGATTGTCCGGCGATACACCCGCCATCTGAAGACCATGTTCTTCGAGCATGCCGCGATAGACGTTGTTCAGCTCATACCTGTGCCGGTGACGCTCGTGAATCTCTTCCTGCCCGTACGCCTGGTATGACTTTGAATCAGTCTTGAGCACGCAGGGGTATGCGCCCAGACGCATGGTGCCGCCAAGCTCAGTCACCCCTTCCTGGTCGGCCATAAGGTGGATGACCGGGTGTTTCAGGTCCCGATAGAACTCATACGAATGCGCATCTTTGAGATCACAAATATTCCGGGCGAATTCGATTACTGCGCACTGCATGCCGAGACAGATACCGAAAAATGGGATATTGTGCTCACGGACATACCGGATTGCCTCGATCTTCCCCTCCACGCCGCGCTCGCCGAACCCTCCCGGAATCAGCAAACCATCGATATCATGAAGGAACTGATCGGCTCCGTGTTGCTTGATATCTTCGGAACTCACCCACACCAGATTCACCTCGGCGTCACTGGTGACCCCGGCATGAATGAACGACTCGATAATCGACTTATAGGCATCCTTCAGATTCACATACTTGCCGCAGATGCCAATCTTGATATGGTGTTTTGGATTGGCAATTTTCTCGGTCATTGTTTCCCAGGCCGACATGTCAGGTTTCGGCAGGTCCCAGCCGAAATGCCGGCAAATGATATCATCCATTTCCTGGGCCTGGAATATTAGCGGAATGGCATAGATGCTGGACACATCTTCGGCCGAAATAACTGATTTGACGGGGACCGAGCAGAACAGGGAGATTTTTTGCCGAAGTGAATCGGAGAGCGGTTTGGCTGAGCGACACATCAGCATATTGGGCTGAATCCCGATTTCTCTAAGCTCTCTGACTGAGTGTTGGGTCGGTTTAGTCTTGAACTCTCCGGCCGTGCGAATGTACGGAACCAGCGTTACATGCACGAACATCGTGTTTTCCGGGCCCTCTTCCTGACCTATCTGGCGGATGGCTTCCAGAAACGGAAGCGACTCGATATCGCCCACCGTACCCCCGATTTCCACTACCGTGACATCGGGGCTATTCTCACTCTTTTCGAACTTCTTGATTCGGTTCTTGATCTCTTCCGTAATGTGCGGGATCACCTGAACTGTGGCGCCAAGGTAATCGCCACGGCGTTCACGAGTGATAACCGTATTGTAGATCTGACCGGTCGTAACATTGTTGTCTTTGCTTAAGGACTGATCGAGAAACCGCTCATAGTGGCCAAGGTCAAGGTCAGTCTCGGAGCCATCGTCCGTGACATACACTTCGCCGTGCTGAAACGGATTCATCGTTCCGGGATCGACATTGATATATGGGTCGCACTTGATGTTAACGACCTTCAGACCCCGCTGTTTGAGCAGGAGGCCGATCGAAGCCGCGGTAATTCCTTTACCGAGCGATGATACCACGCCTCCGGTCACGAAAATGTACTTTGTTTTGGCCGACATACTACACCTTGTTTCTTTTCTCTCGGGTTCCCAGCCGCTAATTACATCTCTCTCATTATATGTAAATCTTCCGGACTGTCTACCGAAAATGACTTTATTTTTGTCCTATAGGCTCTGATTTCGCCGCCGTTTTCGAGAATGCGAAGCTGTTCGAGTGATTCGGCCCGTTCCGCTGAGCCTCGCCGCCACGACGCATATTCCTGAAGAGCTGACGCGCGAAAAAAATAGACTCCGATATGCAGCCAAAACGGGTATTGCCTGGCCCGCTCGCCTTCCAACACCTTCTGAAGATACGGGATAGGATATCGTGAGAACCAGCGGGCATTGTTCCGATAGTCCAGAACGACTTTCACCTTATTCGGATCGAACAGCTCGTCATCCGAATTGATCTTTCGAACCAGCGTTGCGAACTTGATTGACCGGTCATCCTTCATCTGCGCTATCACGCCATCAAACACTGTTCCACTCAGCCCAAACGTGTCTGCCTGCACATTTATTACGATATCGCCGCCCAACTTGCCTGCCGCTTCAGCCGCCCGATCGGAGCCGGTTTTGTGTTTTGCCGATGTTTTGACGACCTCGGCCCCAAATTGCTCGGCCGCCAGCCTTATTTCGGCCGAGTCTGTCGCTACGACCAGCCGGTCAATGAGCTTTGACCTGGTAATATTTCGGTGCACATAAAAAAGAAGCGGCTTCCCTTCGTGCTGATAAAGCACCTTGCCGGAAAACCGCGTCGAACCCAGCCTGGCTGGTATAACTGCTAGTACTTGCTGAGCCATCACCCTATCACTTTCGGGACAATAAAGAACCTACCGTCGGTTTGGGGTCCGTTAGCCAGGGCCTGCTTAACCGTCAGCGACTCCGTCGGGACATCGGGATGTCCTTCGCCGGGCCTCTCTTTTCTGTCGGTGATGGCAACCTGGCTGGTGTCGACCGCTTTCAACTGCTCAAAATAGCCCACCATGACTTCGATTTCTTTGATGAGTGCTGCTGATTCTGTTGGGGTAATTCGTATTCGGGCGAACTCTGCGAGACGGTCAATTTGCACTTTTGGTCGTGGCATAGGCTATGATATGGAGAGTCCTAAATCGTGTCAAGGACAAAACCGGCCCATTAGCATCATATTGAATAACAACGCATTAGACTGCCTGAGTGGTAGATTGTGAAGGTTTTTTCAAGGGAAGTCTTTCCATTTGACGGTAAATGTAGTATATTGGTCAGTCGAATGGAACCTTCAGGAAGATTCACAACCGTCATACTAAAAATGGATGGGTAAGGGATTATGAACAAAAAGGTTATTATTGCTGCCAACAACATGATCTTCACTTCCAAAATAATGTCCATCCTTGATAACATGGAAGCCGAGGCGATTAAGGCTATCCGTTCGGATGAAATTTTCACCAAGGCTCAGGAGCTTCAGCCCGACCTGATTATCATCGATTTAAATCTGAACGGAATTGAGGCCCCCTCGCTAATCAACAAACTCCGTTCTTATGGCGCGACCGCCAGCATTCCTATCGTCTGCTACTCGCCCCACGTGCTTAAGGAGCAGATGGAAGCGGCTATGAGCGCCGGAGCTACTGAAGTCTATCCGAATTCCAAGATGACTTCGAAAATGAATCAGATTCTCTCGAAATACATCGAAGTCTGATTCTTGTCTGACGTGCCGGTCGCGCAGGCCCGGCCAATCCGCACAAATCAGCGCAGTCCGGACTCCCCCGAGGTTGAGTTGAGCATTGCACGCTCCCTTTGTGTCGACGCGGGGTGCCCCACCTTTCAGGTGGGTTCTTAGAATGTACATCCGGCTACATAGGATACACTTTAGACCGGAAACATAGGTAACACTTTT
>CAYJOL010000002.1:0-530026 GCA_964371785.1 uncultured Ignavibacteriales bacterium
ATCCACCGCGTACAGGTAATACTCGATCACCGTCCCCGGCGACTGCGAGGGAATGCTGGATGAAAATTCATTCGCGTTGCCTGTCGGCTGAAGCACGTCGTTGTACCATACAGAATTGAGGTGATAGTAAAGCAAAAGCGAATCGGTAACGAGAGCGGCATTGGAGGTAATGGTTGCCGTCACAACGTAGTCGTTGATCGTATCCCTCGTATCGGCCAACGGTGTGTGGTCAATCTTGATTCCCGCGCCATCGCGGCCATCCAGCATCATTACCCCGGTATTATCAGGGTCCAGCCAGTATTTCAACTGAGTTGACGAGGTGGTGCCGTGGGCCCAGGATTGGGAGAATTTTCCATAGTAATCAGAAGTGATACTCGTACAGGAGGCATAGCCGCCGTGAAGCTGACCGACCACGTGGTGGTTCGGATCATAGATCGGTGAACCCGAAGAGCCCGGCTCAGTCGTGCCATCGTCCCAGGAACCAATGCGCCAATGGGTGACGCCGGGGGTGGTGCCCAAATATTCGGTGGATGTCACCGGATCGTAGTCAAATGATATCTTTTTGATATCACCTTCGGGATGATGAATGCCCACCACCGATGAAGCGGCGGTGTCGACAGCTGACCAACCACCGTAATAGACATTGTACGAATCCGGCGGCTGCTCGGAGAGCTCCAACAGGGCGAAATCCGAATAGGTGCTGGTAGCGCGGAGGGTTGAACCTGACACGGACATCCATGTTGGGCCATCGATATTGCTGCAATTCGGGCTCTCATAATTGAAGATGAATACCCAGGTAGCTTCCCCGCCCAGACAGTGGTTGGCAGTGAGAAAGTACGGCGTCAGGTCCTGACGGGCGTTATTGACCATCGAGCCGGTGCAAAGGCGAAAGCCGCCGGAGGTCGTGATCATCGCCACGGCACGGATCTCGTTTGCCCAGGGGTCACCCACCGGGCAATGCACGTTGTTGTTGCAGGAGCCGGATCCACCGAAATCCTTATCGGGATTAAAGAAGACATCTTTATATCCGTGGACAATTCTTGAAATTCTCAACCGGCCCGGATAGCTGACACCTGCCGGAATCGATAGCTCAAGCGTGCAAGCACTTCCCTTTACCGGGGCGGTTGCGAATTCACCCGTTTCCTTGTTGTTCTGCGAAGTGAAGGCGCCGTTGACCATGCTGTGGTCGTCGTTGTACAGGTATAGTTTGGCGCCCGGAGGCAGGAAAAAGTCGTCATAGATGAGATTTGTCGAATAGGCACCGGGGCATTCGATGCGGAGCCGCCAGAGGCTGGTGCCGTCATCCAATTTCTCCCAGATTCCTGAATTTGTCAGGTCATAGTGAACGTCGAACGGAAAGCCGAAACGAAAAGGAATACCGAGCTTGGCATCCTCTTCATCTTCGGCCAGCAATTTCTGAACATCGACATCGCCAGTCGCAATGCTCGGGACACTGGCCTTGGTCGTCATTTCAAAGCTCGGCGGTATACCGCCGGTGCTCACCTGCGCGGACACCGATGCCGCGAGCATGCCGCATCCAAGGATGATCGGCACGATCAAGCTGCGCAACTTCATTGGATTACCCCACGAATTAAGGATTCTACACTTAAACAGTTTGTATCATCTTGACAAGGACTGCGCCGTGGAAAGAGGAAGACTGAGCCTGCCACCGTTACGGCAATCAGTCGCACATGAAATACGGACTACGTCATGTGGCGCGTTACCTACATGTTGCCAAACAGCCAAATGGCCATTCACAATAATTTGAGATTGAAGTGCGGTCACAGTCTCCCCGCCTGCCCGCCCTTAGTATTGCCGATTCACAGGAGCGATCTACCGATAATCAGGTTCTGTACAGGCTATAATCGGGCGCGGTCGTATTGGTGGTTAGTGCGTCACCAATCGGCATGTAACTTAACTCAAACTAAGAAATAAAAGCGTAATGTCAAGTGATTTACTCCACTATGAACCGCGATGATTCGGCATGCGAAGGTACGATAACAGAAATAGTGTAATAGAAAAGGCCGCTCAGTGAGCGGCCTTTCCAATGAAACATTGATATGAGCTTGGTCGGATTCTACTTGGCCTCAATCATGTGATATAAGCGGCCCTCCAACATGAGCAGCTGACCGGGCGTGCTGGCCAATTTCACCATATCCGTCAATTCGGTGGCGCTGGCGACTTCCTCAACCTGCTCATCCACAAACCATTGGAGCATATTGAAAGTGGCATGGTCGTTTTCACTTTTCGCAAGGTCAACCAGCTTATGAATCATCTTGGTGACTTCTTTCTCATGAGCAACAGCTTCGCTGGTCATTTCTTCGGCCGACTTCCAATCGGCTTTCGGCTTGTCAATGGTGCTGAGTTTGACCTCGGCCCCCTGATCAATCAAATATTTGGCGAACTTCTCAGCGTGCGTACGTTCTTCGCCGGCCTGCTTATAAAACCACTTGGCGAAAACCTTGAGATTCATTGACTCGAACTTGTAAGCAATGGCCATGTACAACCAGCCAGAGTAGAATTCGTTTTTGATCTGTTCGTTGATAGCGTCGGCCATTTTCTGTGAAATCATCATCTTGACATCTCCTTTTGGTTAGCATTATAAAAGAATCATTATACCCAATACTCTCTATATTCGGTCTCTGTTCCACAATCTGTCCTCGTATGACCCAAAAATCAAGCTAATTGGGCCTAAATCTTCCCCAACTGAAAACGCCTTTCAATTTCTCTGTTCATAAGAACGCAATTTGGATTTTATTTGTCGTTTATTATCACCCGTCCTTACTCTCATCAGAGAGAGCATCAAAAAAAAACAGCCAGTCAAAGTGACTGGCCGTTCCTGTAATCAAATGAAATTTCCGTCAGCTTTTCTCGTTCAGCAGTTTCTCCATTTCATCGACCAGCTGCGAAAAGAGGTTAATCGTCCGGTTGACCGGATCCGGGGTAGTCATATCTACACCCGCGTCTTTAAGGATTTCGACCGGATACTTGGAACTGCCGGTGGAAAGGAATTGAATATATTTGTCGAGCGCGCCCTTCTCATTGTCCAGAATTTTCTGGGACAAGGTCTGTGCGGCGGCATAACAAGTAGCATACTGATATACATAGTATTCACGATAGAAATGGCTGATGCGCATACAGCCCATATCGTTGATAGAATCAATCACCAGTTCCGGTCCCCAGAATTTCTGGTAGATGTCGCGATACGTTTGGCGGAAGAAGTCGGCCGAGAGCGCGCCGCCGTTTTCCATACGATCGTGTATGGCCAACTCGAATTCGGAAAACATCACCTGCGTGTAGAAGGTGCCGATGATCTGCTCGATATAATAATTGAGCAGTTCCATTTTGTCTTCCTTGGTCTTGGCATGCTGCAGCATGTACTTCATCAGTACCGCTTCGTTACAGGTTGATGCTACCTCGGCCACGAACAACGAGTGATTGCTATAGACGTACGGTTCGTTGCGGTTTGAATAGAAGCTGTGCATGGCGTGTCCCATTTCGTGCGCCAGCGTGAAGACTCCCTCAAGGGTATTGCCGTAGTTCAGCAGGAGGTAAGGGTGCGACGTATATGTACCCCACTGATAAGCGCCTGAGCCTTTTCCCTGAGTCTCGTACACATCGATCCATCGCGAATTCAGACCGTTTTGGAAGTTGGCCAGATAATCTTTGCCCATCGGCTTGAGACCCTCGAGCACGATCTTCTTGGCGTCTTCGTAGGGATATTCCTTCTGTTCGCCAAATGTGAGCGGGACAGACAGGTCATAAGTGTAGAGCGTGTCCAGCCCAAGAATACGTTTGCGAAGCGCCGTCCACTTGTGAAGCGGAGCAAGATTGGCGTCTACCGCGTTTATCAGATTATGGAACACCGTGGTAGGGACATTGCCGTTATCCAGAGACATCTCAAGGCAGCTGTTGTAACCACGGGCTTTCATGAAGAAATAGTCCTTCTTGACCGAGGCATCCAGAGTAGCCGCCAATGTATTCAGATACTTGAGATACGATTCGTTGTATGCCACATTGGCGTCGCGGCGCAAACGACGGTCTTTGGATTCGAGAATCTTGTAGTATCTTTCCTTGGTAAGGGCGACTGTGTCGCCATTCTCATCCACGATGTTACCGTAGTTGATGTCGGCATCATTGACCATGCTGAATATCTTCGAAGGGGAACCTGCCAGCGGTCCGGCCTGTGCGAGGATCTCCTCTTCCCTGGCCGACAGAATATGCTTCTGGGTCCTGAAAAGGTCATCAAAATACTGGCCATAGACGGCCAGTTCAGGAGAAGTTTTCATCATCGACATAATCTTATCCTGCCCGATTGCGACCAGCTCAGGCTGAATGAACGAGGTCGCCTGTCCGACTTCGGCGCCCAATCCCGAGATACGTCCGGCCAATTCCTGTGCGGCGCTCGACCGATTGTCTTCGTCGAGCCTCAAATAGGCAAAGACATACAGATTGTCGCCGATTTTGTTAAGGCTGTCGGATAACTGAAGGCAGGTCAGCAGAGTCGAGGGGGAGTCACCAAGGTGTCCCTTGTATTGATCGAAGCGGGTCAGGTTGCTCTTAAGGGCATTGAAGTCCGACTCCCAGGCATCCTGAGTCGCATACATATCTTCAAGTTTCCATTTGTACTGTTCGGCGATATCCGATCGCTGGGGAATCGCGTTGGTCGCGGCCGACACTGGTCCTGCAGCGGCGCCGGCCAATACTGACAGCAGAACGACAAACAATCCCGTGCCTGAAATTAGTCTTTGCTTCATGATGACTCCTGAATTACTTTATTCGTTAGCGTGTAGTAGTTCTTATTTAAGACGAAAAAGATACGACAAAGATTCGCGCTGAGAAACAGAAATCTATTCAGAGACGGGAAATTATATGTTTACACTCCAGCAGGTGCTCAAGCTGCCCGATACCGATGCCGCAGGGATTGCGTTTTTTGGAAGTTATTTCCGGATGGCCCATGAAGCATACGAAGCGTTCATGGAACATATCGGGTTCGGCCTGAGAGGGATACTGGATGACTCGGAGATTCTGATTCTCATAGCGCATGCTGATGCCGATTACAAGGCGCCCCTGCGACTGAGTGACCGGTATGCGATTGAGCTTGATGTTGAAAAGATTGGACGAACTTCGTACATCCTGCGCTATGTTTTCCGTGAGAATTCCGGCTCTGTCGCCGCGACAATTCGGACGGTGCATGTGGCGATAAATAAATCGGATCATGAGACTATAAGGCTCCCGGAGGCACTCCGGGCCGGACTTGAAGCCCATTTGTCAGCCTGAGTTTCTCAGGTCTTTGGCGAGTGCGGCAAAATACCGACGATTCAGTTTGAGGCCTTCGGCAATATTCCCCGTGGGCCAGGAATGGCAGGCGACAGGGATTTTGAAGCCGGGCAATACGTCTTTGAGGGCTGATTTGTAGTCTATTCCAGTCGAACTACTTCCGTCCACCCGTTTGACAAATGCGACCGGCCTGCAACCGAACTCCGGGTCATCGATCGGTACCACAATCACTTCTTCGACCTCGGGAAATGTGTAAAAAGCGGATTCGACTTCCTCAGGATGGATATTCTCGCCACCGGATATGAATTGATTGTCCCTGCGACCTTCGACTGCCAGATTACCTTCGGAATCCAGTCGGCCGAGATCACCGGTCGCAAACCAGCCCGCTTGGTCAAACGGTTGAACCAGTCCTTGCGGGCCTACATATCCTCTAAAGCATGTCCTGCCCCGCACCAGAATGTCGTAATCCGGAGATATGGCGAGTTCTCGATGTTCCAGAAGTTTTCCTGCGGTCAGAAGTTCGCTTACGGACGAGTCCGGTCCGGTCGTGCAAACCTGCGATGCCATTTCGGTTAATCCATAACTGGAATGTATCCGCAATCCGATCTGATGGGCAGATGTAATCAATGCCGACGGAAAAGCCGAACCGCCAAGCAAAATTGCCTTACATGTGCATAACAGATCCGAGAGAGCATTTTTCACTATCAAGCGATGCAATTGGGTGTGTACCAGAGAAAGGTGGGTAGGCCGGTAATATTCTACTGCGTCACCGAGCGATTGTCCTTTTTCCGGAAGCAGGATGGTTGCGCGAGCGAGCATTGTCCTATACAGAATGCCCAGCCCTCCGACGTGATATAACGGTAAAGAGAGCAGCCACGTGTCGTTTTCCTGTATGGGAATATTAACGTTGGAGCCGAGGGCATTGTAGTAAAGATTTCCCAGAGTGAGCACTGCTGCTTTCGGTGGCCCGGTACTTCCCGAAGTCGCGATGATTATGCTATCCTGGTCCAGCTGGAGACCAGGGAGATGCGCTGATTCTGAACCGGACGTCAGATTGGTGATCGGGATAAACCCAATTGACAGGTTAGCAACTGTCGGCGCGGAATCGACAAGCATTCGCTTGCAGCCCAGCCTGCGGACATATTCCTCAATTGCCGAGTTCGGAAGACGCGGACTTACGGGACATGCTATGGCGCCGAGATGCATCAGCGCTACAAGGGCGACGATGTAATCAACCGAAGTCTCGGCCACAATGGCAATCTTCTCGCCAGTCTTGACACCGTGGTTTGTCAAGTTAACACAGGCCTTTCCTACCAACCGGCCAAATTCTGCGTACGTATAGGCACAACTGCCGTTTGCGACAGCCGGAAGTTGACCCGCGTGTCTGCAGGCATCGGCCAGCGGAGAGTCAATTATCGTCAACTGAAACCTCTTCGAGAATCGAAATCCTCACGTGCTTTTGAATGTCAACCAGTGTCTGAAGATCGATATGATTTCCCGTGAGCATGAGCGGTGTGTCGACCGTGTCTTCGGCCAACCAGGAGAGTGTATCGAGACCCGCTACGGCTCTTTGGGCACCACCTATACTGCAGGCCAATACGGCAAGTATGGAGAGTCCGAGCGAACTCTCAAACGAAGAACTCACGACCGGCAGGATATTGTTTTCAACGGCCACCCTTGCGAAAGCCATGCTCTTCTCCAATCCAAGCAGAGTCGGTTTGAGTACGACTGCGCTGATCCCAAACGGCAAAGCGAGATCGTGCGGACGGAGTTCCAGCAAGGATTCATCGAGCGCTACCGGAACCTTTCGCCTTTTGTCCTTGAGCACCACCCGTAACTGGTTGAGATTCCGCACCGGCTCTTCGATATATTCAATGTCGAGCGATTCAATGCCTTTGAATAGTTGATGTGTGGTCTCAACGTCATACTGCCTGTTGGCATCGAGACGAAGCTTGTTCTGCGGCCCGATTCGCCTGCGGACAGCGGTGATGAGAGCGATCTCATCTTCCACCGGGCGTGTTCCGACTTTAAGTTTGAAAGTCGAGTACCCATGGGTAAGCAGGTCATCGATACGAGCAAGTACGTCCGGTTGAGATCCAACGAGAAGGGCGTTAATTTCAATTCTCGATGCCTGATTACCGGCTTTCAGTTCTGCAAATGATACATGCTTCGCATTTGACAGAAGACTCAAAACTGCGGATTCTATGCCAAAGCGAAGCGATGCGGTTTGCGTGAGGGGATCCAGCCATGTATCGAATGCGCCGGTAAGTAATTCCACATCATCGGGGATCTCGGCCTGGCGCATGAACTCAGCTGCGCGCGGCAATTGTCTGGTGACGGATCCCAGGGTTTCACGGGAGAATTCGGGTAACGGCGCGATCTCTCCCCAGCCGATATTACCGTAAGGATCGGAAAGGGAAATCAATAGTCCCTCACGAACGCTCAACAGATTCTCTTTCAATTTCAGAGGCTGTCTCAACGATAAGGAGTACTTATAGAATCTGACCGTTCTAATAGTCATACAAGCCAACCCACCGAAAACAAGAAGCTGTACAGTAGAAGGAGTTTTCCGGTCGCGGCCAGGACGTTGTTGAGAACAGCGCCTTCCCGTGTGAAGACCACTTTGATTGTCGGAACGGCCACTACCAGCGTCAGGACTGAAATGACACCTATCAAGTGCTTTCCGTTCATGGCGAACAGAATCAGAGGTATGAACGACGCAACCGTAATGGCCAGCAGATACTCCCACTTGGAGAACTCAGCGCCGAAACGAACGGCCAGAGTCTTTCGACCGGCGGCGCGATCGCCGGCGATATCGCGAAGATTGTTCACGGTAAGTATGGCAGTGGAGAACAGGCCCGGCGCCAGGCCGGCCACGAGCACTTCGTTAGTGATTTGTAGTGTCTGCACATAGTAGGTCCCGCCCACCGCGACCGGACCGAAGAATATCAATACAAATAGGTCTCCGAGTCCGACATAACCAATCGGCATCGGCCCGCCGGTGTAAAGAACACCGAACAGGATTGAGAAGAGCCCGATCAATACAACTGGCCATCCTCCCCGCCACACAAGATAGATTCCGGCCACAAAGGCCAAAGCGAATGCGATCACAGTCGCCGCTTTCATGGCTGATGGCGTCACCCATCCGGCCTGGGTAGCACGGGTTGGCCCGAGGCGGTGCTCAGTGTCTACGCCCTTCTGGTGGTCGAAATAATCATTAGCGTAGTTTGTGCCGATCTGAATCATCAGGGCCCCGAACAACGCCGCGAGTGCCGCCCAGAGATGGAATCCACCGTCGGCCGATGCCATCGCCGTGCCGATAATCACCGGGGCCGCGGCGGCCGGAAGCGTCTTCGGGCGGGCTGAGAGGACCCAGACTTTGAATTTAGGCTGTCTCAGAAAATCATCCTTGAGTTAACCTGACGTCAGGGCCGTCGCGGGAATTTTGAAAAATCCGGTTTGCGCTTTTGTACAAACGCGTTGCGGCCCTCCTGTCCTTCTTCCGTCATATAAAACAGCATGGTGGCGTTGCCTGCAAGTTCCTGCAGACCGGCCTGGCCATCGCAATCAGCATTCATCGCCGCCTTCAGACATCGTATCGCGATAGGTGAATTAGCCAGAATCTCCCGACACCATTGAACCGTCTCTTCTTCGAGTCGGGCCAAGGGCACAACCGCGTTCACCAGACCCATATCGAGCGCCTGCTGAGCATCGTACTGACGGCACAGGAACCAGATCTCTCTGGCTTTCTTCTGTCCGACGATTCTCGCCATATAACTTGATCCATAGCCGCCATCGAACGATCCGACCTTCGGGCCGGTCTGTCCGAATATAGCATTATCCGCCGCAATAGTCAGATCACACATAAGATGAAGGACATGACCGCCGCCGATAGCAAATCCCGCGACCATCGCGATCACCGGCTTCGGACAGGTGCGAATCTGCCGTTGATAGTCAAGAACATTAAGGTGTTCCCCGCCTTCCTGATCTCTATAACCGGCGTCGCCACGAATCTTCTGGTCGCCACCGGAACAGAACGCCTTGTCCCCTTCCCCGGTCAGGATGATAGCGCCGATAGTTGGATCCATCCGTGCATCGGTTAACGCATGCATCATCTCATTGACAGTGAGCGGTCGAAACGCGTTACGCACATCTGGTCGGTTGATCGTTATCCTGGCCATCCCTTCGGCCTTGTGGTATTTGATATCTGTATATTTCCCCGATTTAATCCATTTGACTGTACCCATTGGGTCCTCGCTTTTATCTGGAAAGGAACTTGTTTACGTGCCTGACGAACTCATCCGGATTCTCGGCATGAGTATTGTGACCGGCATTTTCGATAATCACAGACTCCCCATGTCGTAACTCCCGAAGCACGTCGCTTAACATGCCACGATATTTCTGATCAAACATCCCCGCGATAAGTTGCACCCGGGCACTGATACAATGGAGCTTATCCCACAATGGCACCTGCGCGGCCGCCCCCATATGCTCCAGTGACAGCGCGAGCTTCGCGGGATCATTGAGTTTCCGTTTTTCGATCATCCGCGCATACTTCGATGAGTCACTTTTCATCGATGAAAACATCGGCTGCTGGTACCACTCGTCAACAAAGTCGCCCATCGGTCTGTTTCTGAGCTTCTCAATCAGCAGGCCGTCGCTTGTCCGTCGCACATCCCGTTCAGCGTCATCGCGAATACCCGGGGAAGCCGATTCGATGATCACTCTGTCAAACCGCTCCGGGTAGTTGACGGCAAGATGAAACGCTAATCGACCACCCATCGAGTAACCGATCATACTGCACTCTTCAGTAGCCCGGCGGTCCAGCCAACTCATTACTTCCTCGCCACATCGATCCATGCGATAACAATCCTCTTTCAGCACTCTTGTCTCTCCGTGGCCTGGCAGGTCAAAGGCGAAGACGGTGTATCTATCAGCCAACAGAGGCGCTATGCCCTTCCAATCGGCGACGCTCCCCATGAACCCATGGAAGAGCAGCAATACGGGCTGCGTCTGCATTCCGTAGGACTCTATATGAAACTCAAGGTTATGGGCAATTTTGCTCATGAGTTTCCCAGCACATTTCTGATTCGTTCCTGAATCTTCCGGTGCAACTCACTATTCTCGGCTCGGTCGGTTATTACCTCGATCAGAGTTGATTGTCCGCTGTGTCTGGCCGCACGATAGGCCCCTTGAAATTCGCCCGTGGCTGTAACTCTGCCATAGGCAAGCTTGAACATCGCCGATGCCTCCACAAACGTCAATCCATGCGGGGTGCCGAAATATGTTTCGAAAACATCTTCGCATTCGACGATGGGCAGGTGAGAAAATATTCCGCCGCCATTATTGTTGATCACGACAATCGTCACCGGGTGCTTGCTGTCTCGAACGAGAGCCAGCGAGTTGAGATCGTGAAGTGTCGCCAGATCACCGAGTATGGCCGTTCCCGGCCGACCTGAGCCATCGACAAATCCCAGGAAACTCGCAATGGATCCGTCGATACCGCTTGCTCCCCGATTGGCTCCGATGGCGGGCTCACCGCCGCCTTTAGCTGCAAACATGTCGATGTTACGGATAGGCATGCTGCTGCCCAGCCAGAGGATTTCTCCGGAACTGATCTCCCGGGTGAGCGTCCTCACCACGCCGATCTCGCTGATGGAATCCTGACTGTCTGCCTCCTGCGCAATGACCTGCTCCACCCCTGCGTTCAGGTTGAGCAATTCACGGGTAGATGCACTTGAATGAACCTGCTGCATCCGCTCGACCAACTCTGAACACACGAAAGAGATATCGGCCCTGACGAACCGCGTGACCCGTCGCGATGGGTCGCTGTGCTGAGGGTCGGGTCCGACCAGAACATAAGCTGCAATTCGGGCGCGTTCCATGAATTGGTAGTAACGCTTCGAAGTTAGCACTCCGCCGATATGCAGGATCTTGATTGCTTGTTGCCCAAGTGAGCGATCATTAAGAAGAAGCTGGTCGAAGTGCGGGATCAAGGTTTCAACGGGCGCACCCAGGCGAAGGCCGGAGCGGATATCCGCGAACACGGGCCAGCCGAGTTTAATGGCCAGCCGACGCGCCGCCTCGCTTTCACTCTCACCCCGAAGCGGGCCGACCACCAGAATTCCCGGTGATTCGACCGACAGGTCCCTTGCTATGTCATCGATCTCGATTTTGCTTGACGTCTGCGGTGCGGGTCTGATTGCTCGAAGAGGCGAGGTGCCGGTGAGCCATTGATTCAGCGTGCTGAGATAGACACCAAACCCCTGCTTCGGCCCTAACGGAGCAAGCGGTTCGCGAAACGGCACGTTGATGTGGACAGGCCCGGCCATCGAACCTGTCGCCCGCGCGACCGCGGTGTCTATCGAAATGAGAACAAACTCAGCAGGGATATCTGTGCTTGGGCAAGGCATTTGAATTTCATTGCGAACGAATCCGCCATACAATCGTTGCTGGTCGATTGTTTGATTGGCCCCGATACCGTGAAGCTCCGGCGGACGATCCGCCGTCATCACAATCATCGGAACGGCATCTGTCGATGCTTCAACTACGGCCGGATAGTAGTTTGCGGTAGCGGTCCCGGAGGTGCACACGACTACCGCGGGACGTCCGGTCGCTTTGCCATAGCCCACGGCAAAAAAACCGGCGCCGCGTTCATCGAAATGAACAGTCTTGACCGCTTCGGGATGTCTGGCTATGGCCGCCGTGATCGGGGCACAGCGCGATCCGGGCGACAGTATGAATCGGTTGATGCCGTGACGAAGGAGCTCTTCGATAAGCAGGTTTGCCCAAAGGGCGTTGGTACTCTCGGCATGAGTAAGATTCATCGGGTTACCGCGTTAAGAAATGTCCCGAGCTTATTTTCCAGTTCATTCCATTCGTTGGCAACATCGGAACCTCGAAGAATTCCGGCTCCGGCATAAAGGGAGAGACCGTTTCCGTGCACCAGTCCGCTCCTGATTGCCACGGCGAATTCGGCGCCATCTTTGGCTATCCAGCCGACCGGCCCGGCGTACCAACCCCGGTCAAACGGTTCAAGATCGCTGATATGGTGTGTGATGCCCTCTCGAGGGTATCCGCCGACTGCCGCCGTCGGATGCAAAGCCTCCAGCAGATCTCTGTCGCTGACATTCGGATGCAGCTGAAGATTAAATTGAACCACAAGGTGCTGGACTCTTGCGAGCTTGCGGAGCGTGACTTTTGACAATTCTTTCGGAAAGCCTGACAAGATCATCTTATCGAGTGATTCCCGCAGTCCATCGATCACATACCGGTGCTCGCGCACATCTTTTTCACTGTCGAGTAATTGGTTGCCCAATCGGGCGTCTTCGACCGCAGTGCTTCCTCGTGGGCGCGTGCCGGCTAAGGCCTCGCACTCGAATGATTGCTGTCTTCTGAAATATAGCCGCTCCGGAGATGCGCCGATAAATGCGGTTGCACGTTCCGGCTGAAAACAAAAATGGAAACACCCGGCAGTTTCTCCGGCCAGTGAATTCAGCGTCGCCGCGGAAGAAACCGGTTCAGCAAATTCAAGGACGGTTCGACGACCCAGCACTATTTTGTCATATTCGCCGCTCGCGAAGGCATCCGAGGCTTTCGTAAGTATTCGACTCCAGTCGGAGAAGTCTGGCAGATCGACTCTTGCGATCCGACGAGGAAACGGTACCAGATCATCGTCGACCTCAAACCGAATGTCATCAAGCATCTCGAGGATAAGTTCCTGCTGATTCCGATCGTTTTTCGGAATCAGATTACACACAAACGAAGTCTGGCCCCCTTCGGTTATCAACTCAAAACGAGGGAGGATAAATCTTCCGATACCGAAAATACTCCATTCCGGGGAGACGCGCGAGGAGGCATCGAACCTGAAGCCGCCATAGTAACGCGTGCCGGTAGGCGCCGCGTCCAGCCGCTTCTGTACTTCCGTCAAAGTGTCTGGAATTTCCGAAGCGTTATTTGGCTTTATCTGATCGGCAATGCCGATTCCTCCGACCGCAAATTCACGCCCCCGATCCGACCAGTAGAGCTTCTCTTGGGCATTCTGCGCGGCAAACCACGACCGCGGGTCCGTGCCCGGGATGTCAATACTGAGTCTGGCTACCGATGACCCCGGCAAATCAATCTGCTTTCCGAGAGCAGAACAGATTCGGGATCGCATGGTACTGACGACGGTATTAACTTCCTGTTCGGATCCGGTGCGGGAAATAGTCGACATAATTATCTTGAGTCCTTTGCTGCTGAATGCGCCGGCCGGGTCCCCTCGTAAATGGTCGCTATGCCGAAAGTCATTCGATGTTCGCGGACGGTAACAAATCTGGCCCGTTCCATTAAAATGCAGAATTCACGGCCGTATGGAAAAGTCTCGACCGTGCGATTCAGGTACTTGTACGCATATTGATCGCCCGAGATCAGACCGCCGACCACAGGAAGCAGGTGACGAAAATAGAGTAGATAGCCGGTTCTTATGAGCCTATTCGACGGCAGGGAGAATTCGAGGACCAGAACCTTACCACCAGGCTTCAGCACGCGAAACATCTCCTTCAAACCGACAGAGACATCGGTAAGATTCCTGATCCCAAAAGCAATCGTCGTGACGTTAAACTCGGAGTCTCCTAACGGTATCTCCATCGCATCGCCCCGGAGGACCTTGAGACGTTCCTGGAGCCCCCGACCGGCGATCTTCTTTCTGGCCCGTTCGAGCATCTGCTCGGCCATGTCTATGCCTACTCCCGAACTCAAGCTGTGTGAACGCTCGCACAGTGTCAATAAGACGTCGCCGGTTCCCGTTGCGAGATCCAGCACGCGAAGATCGTTTCCGACAGGAAGATAGCGAATGAGGCGCTTCCTCCATGCCACGTCCCGGCCGAACGACAACATTCGGTTGAGCAGGTCGTAGCGTCCGGCGATTCGATCGAACATCCGCCAGACTTCGTTTCGACTTGGCGACTCCAACGGAGTCTCGGGCGATTCTTCTTTCACGGCAATATGATCCACAGTACCTGTAACTTACGGAATTATCCGGCTGTTCGGAAGCACACACACTTTTGCATCAGGGCAATATAATGATTCGAGCCGCCAATTCAAGTGTTTGCTTGCCATGCCGACGGACGGGACACATCTAATTGCATTGAAATACAACGACTTAAAGCCTATACACGATTGCCTTCCGGAACTGTTGCCAAACCCGGACTGTTTGCTTACCATTAGGCTGTTTCTCTGTGGCTCAAAATCTTGAACTAAGGAAGGCGCGCATGAAATATCGGAATATCGGGAAAACCGGTCTGAAGGTGTCGGAGGTAGCTCTCGGCGCCTGGTTAACTTATGGCGGCACGGTGGCCGGCAAGCAGGCGGAGCCGATCGTGAAGACTGCCCTTGAACGGGGCATTAACTTCATTGACATAGCGGATATTTACGCGAAAGGGGAAGCGGAACGGATTATCGGCGAGATTATCAAAGATATGCGGCGGTCCGATTTGGTCATATCATCGAAAGTCTTCTGGCCAATGTCCGAAAATATCAACGACCGCGGATTGAGCCGAAAACATATTCTGGAATCTGTCCACAAAACTCTCAAGCGCTTGCAGACCGACTATCTCGACCTCTATTTCTGTCATCGATTTGATCCAGAGACACCCATCGAGGAAATAGTCCGGGTTATGGACGATCTCGTGCACCAGGGAAAGGTCATCTACTGGGGAACATCGGTCTGGCAATCCGACCAGATTGAGATTGCGGTTGGCACCGCCCGCGAGCTTCGTGCCTACCAGCCTGCGGTCGAGCAACCGAGATACAACATGCTGGATCGTCATATTGAAATCGATGTACTCCCCGCTTGTGTTCGCAACGGGATGGGTTTGACTGTCTGGTCACCGCTGGCGCAGGGACTGTTGACCGGCAAGTACAACGATGGTGTCCCTGCGGACAGCCGGGGCGGAACATCGAACTGGCTTCGAAGCGACCTGACGGAAGAGAATCTCGCCAAAGTCCGCAAGCTCGCTGAACTGGCCCAATCACTCGACCTGACGCTTTCGCAACTCGCCCTCGCCTGGATACTTCGCCGGCCGGAAATAAGTTGTGTGATTACCGGTGCCACAAAGGTCGAGCATGTCGAGCAAAATGTGATAGCTTCGGATGTCGTTTTGTCCGATTCTGTGCTCAAAGAGATCGAGGTCATACTCGACAACAAGCCGCGTAAACCGGCCATGTAACCCCCACTGGAGCAGATACTATGTTCACTAAGATCGAGCATTTCACCGGCGCATGGCGTCATGAATCCGACGGCATGCAGAAAGTTCTCAACGCACTCACTGACAAATCGCTGAGCCAGAGTGTGACCGAGGGCCATCGGACACTCGGTCGAATTGCCTGGCATATCACAACTACTATTCCCGAGATGATGAGCATGACCGGCCTGGCGTTTCCGGGCATTGACCAGCACGCACCTGTTCCCAAGACGGCAAAAGAGATAAGCGAAACATATGCCAGGGCATCTAAACTGCTTCTGGAGAGCATTGCCAAAGGCTGGACCGATGCCACCCTGACAAAAGAGTTCGATTTCTACGGCCAGAAATGGACCGGAGCCTTTGCCTTAGGCGCGCTAATCATGCACGAAGTTCATCACCGCGGCCAAATGACCGTGCTTATGCGCCAGGCCGGATTGAAAGTACCCGGCGTATTCGGGCCGGCCAAAGAAGAATGGTCGTCGATGGGGATGCCGTTTCCCGAAATTTAGACTTTTCGCAACGGTTTGAAGTCTCTACATTTCCGATTGAAAACAAAGAACATAAATCGGGAGTAAAGGCATGCGCATGAGACTTGTTGTCGTGACTCTGCTCTTGCTGATCGCAGGGTGCACGAAAATCGATTATGTCGGCGAGGAATACGCGCCGACATCCACCGTTGACCTGTATTTCGCCGATGCCGACGTCGGGCGCGACTACAAAGTGATGGGGCATCTGGTTGCTACCGCCGGGGATATTGTCAGCGCAGAAAAGATGCAAAAGAAGGTCATGCAGAAAGCCCGGGAAAAAGGGGCCGACGGTGTGATTATCCTCGGTCTGGATCGGTATACGGCCGGACAGTCGACCAACTACTCCGAAAAGAGCGTCACCGAGGACAAAAAGAACAAGACTCAGACAACCACGACCGGCAGTTCTTCGACCTCTTCTGAAGAAAAGAAGGAAATCCGGGCCACCTTTATCAAATACAAGTGACGAATCCTGCTGTCGGAAACCCCCTGCAAATACTAAGGCCGGCGAGTGTGCTCCACTTCCGCCGGCCTTTGTTGTCTGACCGAGTTGCCCGTCAACTACTTCGATAACATCACCGGACCTCCGCCACAAATTGGATCGGGACCGGGTGGATCGTTGAAGCTGAACTCAACCATCGCCACCAAGTCGGCGATATCAAACGTACCTGAACCATCAGCATCAGCTGCCTCCATTACGACAGGAGCGGGTCCCGGCGGGTCATTGAACATGAAGTCAACCATATACACAATGTCCCCGATATCGACCATGGTGTCACCGTTGACGTCTCCACATACATAAGCCGCGATAAACAAGTCGTACTGCTGTTCATCGTAACTCCCCACCGCGTCCTCGCTGTGCACCGTAAACGAAATGAGGCCGTCGATAGTGGGGGTGCCGGAAAGCAGTCCATCGGAGGCAAGCGTCATGCCGGTTCCGTTGAGATCACCGTTTGCATCAGTATAGCTCAGTGTGCCGGTTCCACCGGTGGCGGCTATCTGCGCCGAGTAGGCGGTCCCCACAAGACCGTCACTCAGCGCGGCAGTCTGCAGTGTGACTGCAGGATTTATCACTATGGTAAACGGTTTCGTCCCTTCCGCACCGACCGCGTCCGCCACCCGAGCGGTGAAGCTTACTGATCCCGTGACGATCGGTGTGCCGGAAACCAGCCCATCGGTCGAGACTGCCAGCCCGCTTCCGGCAAGGTCGATATTCAAGTCACTCCAAGTTACAGCGCCAGTTCCACCGGTATGTGTCAGCTGGTGCGAGAACGGAACCCCGGTTGTCCAGGGACCCAAGCCAGCAGTTGTGACAACCAGCGAGGCATTGACGAGCAAACTCAGCGGCTTCTCATCAGAGGTGCCCACACTGTCCACAACCCGCGCGACAAAATCAATTGTCCCGGCAGTGTTGGGTGTACCGCTTAGAAGACCTGAGGTTGAGAGACTCAGGCCCGAACCAGCCAGGTCACCGTTCTTATCAGTCCAGGTTTTGGTCCCTATTCCGCCGACAGCAACGAGTTGCTCTGAATATGATACGCCGGCCGTCCAATCGGGCAGACCAGTTGTGATAACCTGAACCGCGGAGCTTAGACCGATAGTGAGGAGCTGTTCATCGGAAGCGCCAATCAGGTCGGTCGCCACCGCGGTGAATGTAACCGCACTGGTGGCGCTGGGAGTGCCGCTGACCTCTCCGGTCGAACTCAACACCAGACCGGCCGCCGCAAGTTCGTTGTTCTTATCGGTCCAGTTGAGCGATCCGGTTCCGCCCGATGCATCAAGCTGGGCCGTGTACGGGACCGATGTCAGCATATCGGGCATCGAGGTAGTCGAAATCGTCACGGCCGGACTGATGGTGAAATTGTAGACGTGGCTGGTCGACACATTCAGGTCATCGCTTGCCTGAGCGGTAAACGACAGCGGACCGGCGGATGTCGGTGTCCCTGAGACCAACCCGGTCATGCTCAGACTCAAACCGGAAGCGGCAAGGTCGCCGTTCAGGTCTGTCCAGTCGAGAGTTCCTGTACCACCGGTAGCCGCCAATTGCTGTGAATAGGCTGTGCCCTGCGTCCAGTCCGGTAGGCTTACAGTTGTGATCGAGGGCGCGGCATTGACAGTAAAAGCGAACGTGTGTTCAGCGGAAGCACCGATGCTGTCAACCAGTCTGGCCACAAAACTCACTGAAGCCGCGGACGAAGGCGTCCCCGCAAGGAGTCCAGCTGATGACAATGTCAGACCGGTACCAATCAGCGAGTTGTTCTTGTCCGACCACGTTTGCGGTCCTGTTCCGCCCGAACCGTCCAGTTGCTGAGAATAGGCCAACCCGGCTGTCCAATCAGGAAGGGTTGAGGCAGTGATGCTCAGGGCCGGATTTATAGTGAAACTGAATAGATGTTCAGCGGAACCGCCCACATTGTCGGTTACCAGAGCGGTAAAACTGACAACTCCAGCGCTGCCGGGTGTACCGGAGACCAGTCCGGTCGATGACATAGTCAGACCTGTCCCTGCCAGCTCGCCGTTCTTATCGGACCATACACGAGCACCGGTTCCACCGGTACCCGCGAGCTGCCGCGAATAGGCAAAGCCGGCTGTCCAGTCCGGAAGCGATGCTGTCGTAATCTGCAAAGCAGGATTGATAGTGATCGCAAGGGCCTGTTCATCCGTGTTGGAGGCTTCGTCGGTGACTTGAGCCGTGAAGCTGATGGTGCCATTGGAGGAGGGTGTACCCGACACCAGACCAGCATTGGATAAACTCAATCCTGTCGCGGTGAGGTCGCCGTTCTTGTCACTCCACGTAAGTATTCCCGTGCCGTTGTCGGCAGACAACTGCTGAGAATAAGCGACACCCTGGGTCCAGGCGGGAAGCGAGGTGGTGGTAATGGTGAGCAGAAGATTACTGCATTCATTGCCAGTCACGCGCACGTCATCGACATTCCATCCGCAATACGTCCAGCCACCATCGGTCGACCCCATCGTGTACCGAACATACACGATAGGCTGATTATCCGCTATCGCTGAAATATCCAGATCCATTTCTGTCCACGATGCATCGGCGATTTCTGAACCATTTTGCCAGACAGTTGTCCAAGTGCTGCCATTGGTGGACACGCGGACATAGGCGTGATCATAAAGTGGCTGTTCGACACCGAGCCAGCGCCAGAATTTCAAGTGCACTTTGGACAGGCCGCTGCAGTCGATTGCCGGAGAAGTGACATGCTGTTCGGACAAATTGTTGGCATAATCACCGCTGAGATTGTAGCCCATAACGTTCGGGCCCACATAACCTGATGACGGATCCGGGTTGCCGTAGGCACCGCCTCCGCCGGTCGGCACGCCGCGAGCCCACTGTCCGCCGGAGATCACCCACCCCATGTTCGTTTCAAAATCGTCTTCGAAAGCTGTTACGACCGCTGTAGCGGGGACGGCGCTG
Source organism: uncultured Ignavibacteriales bacterium (assembly GCA_964371785.1). Lineage (GTDB taxonomy): Bacteria > Zixibacteria > MSB-5A5 > GN15 > FEB-12 > CAVQCT01. The sequence goes on from CAYJOL010000002.1 coordinate 19,458, forward strand.
TATGGAGTCGAGGGATTCGGATCATAGAAGATCTGGCCGGTGGAGTCCATGGTGGCACTTACGTAGAATTCGATTACATCGCCGCAAACAAGCGACGGCAAGGTAGCCTCGTAATGATTCGGCGAAAGCTCGGTCATCGGATTGGATCGAAATGCACGACCATTGATAGAGTAAAAGATCAGCCCGGATCCCGATAGCGGGACACCGCCAAGCACGCCGCTCACATCGACCAGGAACACAGTCGGCTGTCCGGGGGTCGTGGTTTCGGGAAGTCCCGAGGGATAGCTGAAAGCCAGCGACGGAGTCGGAGTCGACACACCAACCGCGTTCCAGGCTTGAGCGACCTGAATTTCCCAGGCGCCGGACGGATCAAGATCGTGGGCGGCCGAGATAGTGCCCACCGCCGCTTCGTGATAATCAGTATTACTGCTCCAGTAGTATGCGTTTGCCCGGTAAGCCACCTTTATCGCATTAGCCACGCCGATACCGGTGACGGTGATACTATGATGCGTTCCGCCGTCAGACAGCAGAAAGAACCACTTGTTGCCCACGCCACTATTGGTATGCACTCCGCAGTAGTCATTGTAAGACGATGGTGAGCAGCCAACTACGTCGACCCAGTACGGATCAGAAGTGCCGTAGTAATCCGGATCGCCAAAAGCGTGCGGATCGGCCATGTCGCGGAAGGCGACGCCGGTAGTCCGGCCGTTTTCACCCATCAGCCAGTCAGGAGTGTCCAGCGTATCGTGTGCGAATTCAAATGCTGCGCCCATCATGTCGGAAAACGACTCATTGAGCGCGCCTGGTTCTTTCTGATAAACCAGATTCGACGTACGTTCAGTGACGGCGTGACCCCATTCGTGGGCTATCACGTCGGGACAGGCGGCCAGCGAGCGCCATCCGGTCGACCAACTCCAGATAACGATCTGAGAGCCATTCCAGTATGCGTTGTTATCGCCTTCGGCCGAATAGTTCACGCTCGTGGTCATGCTGGCACCGCTGTTGTCATATCCGTTGCGCGCAAACTGGTCGATCCACCAATCATAGACAGCAGCCGTATAAATCTGACCATCGACCGCCGGAGCCTGAGTGGATGAATTCCAGAGGTTGTCAGCATCGGTGGCCAGGGAGCCCGGAAGCGACGTGCTCGCTATATATGTCTTGATGAAATGGCCGGCCGGCATCTGACCGTCGTGGCCATGAATGTTATTGTCGAGCTGTCGGGTATAATCAGTCATTTCATAGTTGGAGGCGTTCTGATAGGTATCTATATGGTTGTAGGTATGGCCCATAACACCCGTACCGGTTCCGATCGCCTCGGCGTTCATAATTCGGTTCGCCTTGAAAATCACGTCACCGGTAATGGCATCGACAAAATACTCCCATCGACCCATTGGCACATCGGAGTACAGGAACATCCGCCAGGTCAGGTAGTTGGTGCCTTCCCAGGGGAAAACTACCAGTTCACCGTCTCTCGGTGCACCTTTGCCGAAGAACGTTGCGAGGTCTCCGACTGCGATCTGCTCGGCGCTGGAAAGAGCGAGTTGAGGAGTCGTGGTGACATCGATCTTGGGTTCATAGGTCCCATTAACTGTCTTGAGGACACCATCTTTGGTAAAATGGGCGATCAGTTCCGCCCCGATCACCTTAAGGCCTTTATATCGCTGGTTGATACGGAGGTGACGCATCCCCAGCTCATCGATATCGAGTCTTCCCGCCTCCAGTTCGCCGGCGGGGTCCGTCATTTTGTATGCATCGCTGTGTTTTACAAAAAAATCCGTAGCCGCCGCCATCTCGGACCCGGCCGCTACTTGTTCGGCGAACCGCCCCTCAACAAAATCGGGAAATCCCTTCTCACTTTCATGATAAAGCGTAACAGTAGGATCGGCCCGAAGCGAATTCTGTCCGGGCTGCGCGTCGTTTGCATTCTTTCCGAATGAAGAATTAAAACTGAAGAGGAAGGAAAGTGCAATGATTAGAGAAAACCTCATAGTTGCTCCTGCCTGCAATAGATAGTGCTTTTTGTTCCCAACGTGATAAGACTTGTTTGAATCTTTAGAGAAATCTTTACCTGAAGTATATGAGATATTTGAATTCTGTCAAGCAGTTATCAGGATAGCCACCCCTTTTGTCTGAGCGTTGAGCCGTCCGATTACTCTGAAATTGCACCAGCAGTGGTCCGCAATAGCGGTCTTTCTGCCAGAGATTTCTTTAAAACTCAATGCGACAAGTGCAAACAAAAACCGGCTCGATGTTGAGCCGGTTCGAGTCTATCCTGCCTTGGGAAGACTTCGTGTATAAATCAGATAATCACTGCCTGTTTAAGCAGGTCCGGCGCCAGTGAAACGCCTGCCATATCCAGAACCATTTTGTTCACTTCGAATTTTACTTTTGAACCGCTATTGTCGTCAATGATGTTGATCATCACACCAAAGCGGGCAAAGTCCTGAGCATCGCTTATAGTCACCACTTTCTTGTTCTCTACCTTCTTGAGAACCTTGGCCAGCTTGCCCAGATCATCGGTTGGCAGATATACAATGTGACAGTTATCCACTTCGTCCGCCAGACCTACCACTTTAATATCGAACTTTCGGTTAGCGGACCGCTGAGCGGCAAGCTCCTTAAGCTTGGCCACAATAGGCGCGTCTTCAACCACACAGATGGAAACCGTCTCGGAGTCAGGAATCTTCTTTCCTTTGGTCCATTCGAGGTTGTCGACCAAGTCTATAATGAACTGTGCCTTGGCGGATAGAGCTTTATCGGATTGGTCCTGGGCCAACACAGCCACGCTCATGGTCAGGCACAGTAACAGCACAGCGAGTCTTTTCATCTACTTATTCTCCTGAAATGCCTATTTCGATCGACTTTCGCGTTTCCCGGCGAACTGTATCAGTAGTTCCGAATGGTCCAATTGAGTGGGCGGCAGTAGTGGAAACATATTATAGTGTATTATACTCCATAATTAACACAAAATCAACCAAAAAATGTTCCCTTTCCCCATCCCCTGTACTGTCTATTTTCGGCGGCTCCGACCATTTCTGAACTTGAATACTTCTTAAAGTACGTTCCGCAATCAATTTCCAGCCCGAACGTGTACTACCGGCTCATTGTTTGCCGGATTCCGGGCATGCCCGCGACGGTCCTTGCTCAAATACTGAACACCGGGCAGCGAACCTTCGGGCATTCCTTCCTCAAAACGGACATACTCCGAACTCAAGTTAATGTTGCCTCAGCCTCTATGGACAGATATCTTGGGCCGATTGTCCGCACAACTTGAGATAGTAAGGCCCTGAGATAGACTACAGAACCGCCAATATGCAGACACGCTTAACCAACACGACTGCGCGAAAAATCATAGTCACGCTTATCAAGTTTGGGCTCGCCGCGATCGTGATTTACTTCGCCGCCAAACAGGTAGCCGCAAACTGGGATAAGGTGGTAAACTTTGACTGGACGCTGAATTTCTGGTATCTGGGTATTTCTTTGGTCGGACACGTGGTCACCCTTGCCCTTTTCTCCGGTGTCTGGTGCCTTCTCATCGATGGGTTCGGCTACCGTGTCCCGCTGAAGTACGGATTCAAAATAGCCTACCTGACTAATCTGGGAAGGTACATCCCTGGAAAGATCTGGCAGGTCTTCGGCATGGTCTATATGGCACGCCAGGTGAAGATAAAAGAGGAAGCCGCTGTCGCTTCCTGGGTAATCGCGACGATATTTACCCTGCCACCAGCTTTTCTGGTGAGTTTTGGAGCGCTTCTGCTGTACCCAGAACTCATTTCCGGTGAAGTCGGACGCTATCTGGGTCACTCCGTATATTTGCTTGCCGCCTTTACTCTGCTACTGTCCGCAACCATGGTGATCGCGCCTAATCGCATGTTCTTCCTGTTCAACCTTTTGCTGAAGCTGTTGAAGCGACCGGCCGTTCAGTTTGAACTCTCCAAGAAAATGGCCTTAAGTATCTTTGCCGGTTACTTTGTCTGCTGGGTCGCGTTCGGTATCTCGTTTTGGCTCTTTTTGCACGCCATCATCCCGGATCCCAATATCCCGCTCATTGCCGGTGGGGGGGCATTCGTTCTGGCTTACCAGATTGGTTTTGTCGCCCTGTTCGCTCCCGGTGGCCTGGGGATAAGAGAACTGGTCATTACCGGTATGCTCACACCTTACATCGGCCCGATCGCGGCTGGCCTGGCTGTGATAGCCAGACTATGGAATATGCTCGCGGAACTCATAGCCGCGATCATCGCGCTTTTGATCAAGCTTCCTTCGGACAGGTCTGAATAGGCCGTTTCCCTGCTCTATTTCAAACTTGATTCAGCATCGCCGGCCGTCTATTGTCCGCTATAGCCGGATGCGAATGAACGGTCCGGCATCGGGAATGGCAACGGCCCCAATTTGAGTTCTGCTCATCCCGATATTCAAGCGTAAGAAGTTTCATCCGATCGGAGAATGTCATGGCTGGATTACACATAGGCAAGATTATAGGCACGGCGCTGACCATTGTGAGTTGGCTTTTCGTTTCGCTTGGCGCTGAACCACTGCAACCATCGCTACAAACTGAGAGCGTGGATCGGTCGTTGAGTGCAGACGATGCCACATGTGGCGCACTTAATTACAACAGCGGATTCTGCCGTCCCGGCCAGATCATCCCATCAGTAATTCGCATTGTCGATGGCAAGGTGTACGTGGGCGGAAGTACGATTATGCCCGGCGTGAATGGAGCCGCGACAACCATATGGGGGGTGTTCGTGTGGGACGGCAGCCACTGGAGCTTCCCAACGTACGACCAGGGACTTGAACCACGGGCGGGAACTGATCTCATCAAGTCTATCGAGGTTGTAGGAAGTGACATATACGTGGGCGGCACATTTAATGGTACGATAGGCGGAAACTCGCCAGGTATTCGAAATATTGCTCGATGGGACGGCCAGTCTTGGCACACCCTCGGCAGCGGTCTGAACAGTTCGGTCTGGACTATTGCCGCCGCTGATACGGGCACGACTATTTTCGTCGGCGGCGAATTCACCAAGAGCGACACGACCACTCTCAATCGGTTGGCGCAGTGGGACGGGAGCTCGTGGCTACCATTGCTTCAATCAGGCGGATCTGTCCCGGGGACCAATAATCGAGTTAACGATCTTGCCGTCCGGGGTGATACCGTTTTTTGCTGCGGACTATTTACCACGGTTGGCGATGGCTTGCGTGCGCGTTATGTCGCGCGATGGAGTCGGACAACACAGACTTGGGCTGAAATCGGCGGCGGTACGAGTTCCTACACTTACCATTTGGTCATTCATGATTCGGACATGTATATCAGCGGCGCGTTCACTCTGGTCGGAAGTGGCGACTCAGTACGAAACGTAGCTCGCTGGGACGGCCACGGCTGGCATGATGTAGGGCTTAATGGTGCGTTCAAGGTTGATGATATCGCTGTCTCCGACAGCGGACTGCTCTACTTTTGCGGCGATTTCGGGTTGGGTGTGAATTCAGCGATGAGGTATGTTGGTCAGTGGAACGGCACGACCTGGTCTCCGATAAACAGCGTCTGCAATTCCGACCAGCCGGTGACTCGGGTGGAAACCGGAGGCAACGATATATATATAATCGGTGGTGGTGGCACTTGCACCGGATTGACCGGCGGCCTCGCGCATTCAAACGGTGAGCGGTGGGTCGGATTGGGCAACGGCGTGTCTTCTTCGACCGCCGACCTGTTCGCTATCTTAATCGACCATGATACAGTCTACGCCTGCGGTAAATTCGAGCAGGCAGGCGGCGAGCAGCGGGATTTCAGCCTCAGTCAATGGTACGACAACGGGTGGCATAGGGTCCGCGCAGGGAGTTTCTCGGGCATCGGCCCGAATACATTCCAGTATCCGGTATATGCAATGGACAAATACGGCGGGAAACTGTACGCGGGGGGGAATTTTACTCAGACAGGCGGTCACACGGTGTATTCAATTGCCGCCTGGGATGGATCTGACTGGTCCGGTCTCGGCGGTGACAACACTGGCTTCAACGGAGCAACTGTGCGGGCGATGGCGGAATTCAACAACGATTTGTATATCGGCGGCGATTTCACCTCCGCAGAAACACCCGGCGGCCCGCTCGATGTCTCCGGCCTGGTGCGATGGAACGGCACGTCGTGGCAGTCGATAATCGCTGATCAGGGATTCAACGGCGTCGGTGGAAGTGTCTTCGCGTTGGCCCCGGATGGAAATGTGCTTTACACAGGAGGGCGGTTCAGCCGGTCCGACGCAGTTCCTTCAGCTAATATAGCCGTATGGGATGGTATAGCCTGGCACGGTCTCGGTTCGGGGGTAGGCGGTTCGGTTCCAGCCGGAACAGTCGTACAGGTTAACTCGATTGCCGTCAGCGGTCCCGATCTCTTTGCCGGTGGAAATTTCAGCAATGCAATCAATTTTGATAGCTCCGTAGTTCAGGTACACAATTTGGCCAGATGGGACGGTCAGCACTGGCACGCATCAGGTAATTTCAATGGAGCAATCAACGCCATTTACGCGAGGGGTGGAGAATTATACGCGGCCGGAGCATTTACACTGGTGGATGCCGTACCCGCAAACCATCTGGCGAGATGGGACGGTGACCAGTGGAACGCAGTCGGCGACGGCACCAGGGGCCTTGAAACGGGATCGACCGGAGTGCTGTACTGTCTTACTCCCGATGACTCCGGCATGTGGATGGGCGGCAGGTTCACGCACGCCGGTTCATTGCCAATTTCAAATATTACTCACTGGAATTTCTGCACGGTGTCACCTCCGCTGGCAGGCGAAGACACTGCTTTCGTCAACGGCACCGAGGTCACTGTTGATTGGCAAGCCCCTACGGCCGGCAAATCCTCGCTTCGTCCGCGGGCGGTAACCTTTCAGGTTCAGGTCGGAAACGGGACCGACTTCGAGGTAATCGCAGCTGATTTGAGCAACATTATCGACACGTTCATAACTATAAGCGGTCTGGAGCAGAACACCTTCTATTCCTGGCGGGTGCGGGCGGTAATCGACGGCACGGCGGGCGCTTGGTCCGAACGCTCGACCTTCACCACGGGCATTGCCACCGACATCACCGACCCCTCCGAAATTCTGCCGAAGGTTTTTTCGCTCAGCCAGAACTATCCTAATCCGTTTAACCCGTCGACAACCATTCGATTCACTCTTCCCAGGCAGACATTCGTTCGGCTGGAAATCTTTAATGTCCTGGGACAGAAAGTTACCACACAGGTAGATCAACTCATGCCGGCCGGTGATTACACCATCAGCTGGGACGGAACTGACAATGCCGGTCGTCCGGTTTCCAGCGGTGTTTATCTCTACCGGATCACTGCCGGAGAGTTTGTGGATACGCGAAAGATGCTGCTGCTGAAGTAAATGATTATTGGTCGGTGCCGGGCCGTAACGTTTTGCTCATGACCACGCTCCGGTAGTTGGTGACATTCCACTGAACATGTTCAACAAACCGGTATCCCATCCGCTGGTACCAGTTTATCAGGTGAGTAGCCGGTTCCGCCGTGTCCAGCGCCAGTTCATCGGCCCCATCCTCCAAAGCCACTTTCTCGACATGGCAAATGAGCTTTGTGCCGATTCTCTGCCCACGCAACCGGGGCTCTACCCCCAGCTGGCCCATGTGGGAAGTGCCGGGCAGATCCAGAAATGGCGAGCCGTCCGTGTGAGCCGAATCATAGTACGTAATGGTGCCAATTATTACGCCGTCAAGCTCGGCTATGAAGCACTTGCCGGTCGATATGCGTTCGCGGGTGGTTTCCATATCCTGATGCGTTGCCAGGAATCGAAGGCCAAGGTCGGCAAGGACTTTGTAGGCACGATGGAGTAAAGTCGTCAACTCTTCGACGGAATCCTGGTCTGACCAAGGGCGGATGATAATGTTGGTGTTCTGGTTGATCATAGCGCAAAATCGAATTCTAATCAACCTCTGTATCTCCCTGGTGTCAATGAAAATCAGGCAGCACTTCGTCGATACCAGCCACTGCAATCATATCTTGCGTTCTATATGGCTCTCCGGGTATATTCATAATCAACAAAGGAGGGAGTTAGTATGTTCTGTCCAAACTGCCGGTATGAGTACAAAGAAGGTGTCTCCACGTGTCCCGACTGCGACGTCCCGCTGGTAAGTGAGCTACCGCCTGAAGAGGAGATCGAACCCGAGTATATCGAACTTGTCACCGTTCTTGAAACATCGAACCATTCGAAGATCCTGATTGCCAAGTCTATTCTCGATGAATCCGGGATCGATTATTATCCGGGCAAGGACAGTTTGCTCGACCTGTTCGGCGGCGGCCGACTCGGCCTTAACCCGGTGATCGGACATGTCCAGTTCCAAGTGCGCCCGGAAGATGAGGAGGCTGCAAGAGAACTTCTTTCGGAACTGGCCGATGAACCGGAGGAAGACATAGGAGACGATGAAGAGTCAAATCAGTAGAAACCTCGATGACCGCTGTTAGTGAGCCTTACCTCTGATGCGAAAACTGACTAAAGCGATTGGTATCGCCTTGCTCAGCCTGGCCGCAGTCTATCTGCCCCTGCTTATTCCTGCCGGCTCTACTTCACCTGATAACAAAGTACCTCGCAAGCCGTTTGCGTGGAACCGGGATGCCCTCTGGGATTCTTTGGAGACCAAGTACCAGGCAGCACGTCAGGCGGACTCAGTACTGCTGAACCATCAGCTTGACTCATCTCTGAGCAGGTTCAGCGCCTTGATCGATACGCTCGCCCAGGCTGTGTCCGGTCCGGACTCTCCTTTGCTCAGCGATATCGAGGCCTCGATGTTCGATGCCGCACCGGTGGTGGCAGCCTCGCATCACCGGGCCGCACAGTTCCTGGCCACTTATGTCAGGATGCGAAATGAAATCAAACGGCAATCCATCGGGTGGGACCTGACATCACCCGATGTCAGAGCCAGACTTTATCGCATGCTGTATGGCGGACGAGCTGCGGCAGAGGAAATCCTGCTGCAACTTGTCCCGGATTCCGTCCCCGCACTGCTCCTGTGCCGGGACGAGCCGTCGAGAACGCCATCCAGTCAGATTCTCGGGGTGACGATACACAGCGGCGACATCCTCGTCTCGCGCGGAGGCGCTCCAACCTCGGCGCTGATCGCTCGTGGCAGCGACTTCCCGGGGAATTTCTCTCATGTGGCGTTAGTGTATGTCGATGACAGCTCCGGACAGGCATCCATTGTAGAAGCCCACATCGAAAAAGGGGTCGCTATCGCTTCGCTCGTGGACTACCTTCGCGACACCAAGCTTCGAGTGATGGTTCTTCGCCTGCGTTCCGATTTGCCTGCTCTGGTCGCAAATCCGATGCTCCCGCATGAAGCGGCCTCGCTGGGTCGTACCGAGGCCCGGACTCGCCACATCCCATACGATTTTGCGATGGACTACAACGATTCCACAAAGTTATTCTGTTCCGAAGTAGCTTCGTCGCCCTATCACCAACTTGGCATTACCCTCTGGATGGGCATTTCGCATATCTCCGCTCCGGGCGTACGCAACTGGCTGTCGGAATTCGGAGTGAGACACTTTGAGACCCAGGAGCCGTCCGATTTGGAGTATGACCCGCAACTTGTGGTCGTGGCCGAGTGGCGCGATCCCGAAACATTGTATAAGGACCATCTGGATAATGCGGTGATAGATGTCATGCTCGAGTCCGCGGATTCCGGACGTGCCCTGACTTACAACCCGCTCATGCTCCCGTTTGCCCGGGTACTTAAAGTGTATAGCCGGGGACTCAATCTGTTCGGTCGAGTCGGGCCGGTTCCCGAAGGGATGCCGGCTGAGGCGGCGCTGAGAAACAAGCAACTATCCAAAGATCATGAAGCAATCAAGCAAAGACTGACAGAACTGGCTGATACCTTTCGGGCTGAAAGAGGCTACCGACCACCTTATTGGGAATTGGTGAAGCTCGCCAGGATAGCGCGTGATGAGATCTTCTAAGTTCCGATATGTTGTCCGGCGATCCATCCGGTCGTCCAGGCAGCTTGAAAATTGAACCCGCCGGTGATGCCGTCTATATCGAGAATCTCGCCTGCGAAGAACAACCCGTCCTGAACTCTGCTTTGCATCGTCTTGAAGTCGATCTCTTTCAGGTCTACCCCTCCGCAGGTGACAAATTCCTCCTTAAATGCACCCTTCCCCTCGATCTGGTAGTGGTCGCAGGTCAGCGTCTGCCCGAGAATCCGAATTTGTTTCTTTGTCAGGTTGGCCCAGGTGGTATCATCGCTGATACCGATATGCCGAACTAGCCGCTCCCAGAGTCGCTTCGGTATAATGTCGGGACCGCCGGTGCGAATATCCCGTCGCGGATGAGTTTCCCGAAACTCGGACAGGACTTCGACAGCATTTTCGACCGTCTTTCCCGCGAGCCAGTTGATGCTGAGCTTTCCTTTGTATCCACTGTCCTTAAGGCAACGCGCTCCCCAGGCAGACAACTTGAGCACAGCTGGACCGCTTAACCCCCAGTGGGTGATCAAGACTGGTCCCTCCTGCGTAAACTCCTTCCCTTCAACATCCATTGCAAGGACGGCATGTTCACTACTCAGTCCGGAAAGACCTTCAATGCGCGGATCCTTAATCTTGAACGTGAATAACGATGGCGCCCGGGGCGTGATTGCGTGGCCAAGTAACTGTGCTATGCGATAACCCTGCGGGCTGCTCCCTGTCGCCAGAAGAACTCTATCGAACCGCTCCACCCCGCTGTCTGCTACGTCGACACCGAACCGAACCTGTGAGTCATTGTCCGAATCCAGCCTGACATGCATGACTCGCGATCGATGCCGGATCCTTACACCGGCCTGGATTGCCGCCTGCTGCAGACAGTCGACAATTGTCGCTGAGTTATCCGTAACCGGGAACATGCGACCATCGTCTTCGCGTTTCAGCCGAACTCCCCTCTGCGCGAACCACTTGATTGTGTCGGCAGGCTGGAACCTGGTGAATGGTCCGATCAATTCCCGTCCGCCTCGGGGGTATGACCGCGAGAGATCCTGGGGGTCAAAACATGCGTGAGTGACATTGCACCTTCCTCCACCGGAGATACGAACTTTATCAAGCGGTGCCGATGTTGATTCGAACAGCGCTACCGATGCATGACGGCTTTTTTCGGCCGCCGAGATCGCACCGAAATAACCGGCCGCACCTCCACCCACTACGGCTATTTTCACCGAAATCTGTCTACCCAATTTGATTCCTTGCTGGAGAACATGTATCAAGAGGCATGATAAAGCATTTCAGGGAGGGAATCAACATGATCCACGGCGTTCGGCACTCGCATGAAAGTGTAAGGTGCGCCGTCAGACCGGATTCGCTATCAGGGATGCCGCCGCGACAATCCAACTACATCGGCAGCTTCTTCTTCAGTGGTGACTGCGTCAGGGCCCACTGTCCCTTAGCTACATTCTTGGCACCCTGGAAAACCAGATAGGAGTACTTCCCATAATGTGGTACGAGCTGGCCAATGCGAGCAAGAGAAGCCGTATCGCTCGAAATAACCACCAATAGCTTGTCGAATCCATCCCAATTCTGTCCGGCCAGTACAAAACTGTTTCCGGCCTTTGGATAGGTGACCCCGGCGATAGTGACTGAATCGGCCGCTACCGAGAGCTGGTCATTGAAATAGTCAGGCAGAGTTGTCGGGTTAAACAGCACCGGGGCCGTAGTCTTCTCCACACCCGCTAATACGGCCGGCGCGGTGAGAGCGATGCTGTCACCGGAGAAATTCTCCGCGAAAGCGGTAAAGGCATTTGAAGTCGATTGGTCGGGACTGTAGGAAACAAATGTCCATGCCTCCTTTCCGATAACCGCGGCGATAACCGGCTCCACTTCTTCGGGGTAAAGCCGGCGGAATAAATCATAATCAGGGTCGACCTCGACCGTGCTCGGGACCCCCGGAACATCGACGCTGAACGACGCCGCCGATACCTCGAGGGTCACCGACGTGTCATACGTAAACAAACTGCCGGTGAACCTGAGCGGCACTTGCAGAGTATAGACCTGGTCACCACGTTCTTCGAGCTCGAGACTTACAATTCGACCGGTACCCGAATCATCGGGCGTCACGCTGTTCACCCGTATATCGAGTGAGGGAGCTCCTGCGCGATCGATCCACTCGGGAATGATATACCCAAGATTTTTTCCGCTGACAGTCTCGAACGCGTCGGTCCATTCTTCCCAGGATATTTGTTGGCCCTGATAGCGGTCATACACGAGCCGCCAGGTAGTAAAGAAGGCCGGCGTGCCGATGATTTTCTCAATCATGTGATAAACCATCATCGCCTTGTTATAGCCAACCGTCCGGGTATCCGGGCTGGTACGCGCTTTGAAATCACGAAGCGGGAAATCATTGGAGGGATCCACGTATGACACGTACTGGTTGAGTATATCCTTGCGGTAGTCGCGTGCCTCGGCCGCCGATGACAGCAACTTGTACCGGTAATCCGCGCCATATACGGTCGCCCCTTCGCACCAGTTGCCGCGTTCATAATCTACAAACACACTGTTGCCCCACCAGTTATGCAGGACTTCATGACCCAGCGAGGTACTTATTATGAATGGCAGCCGAATGACATCCTGTCCGAGCAGGGTCCATGCGGGCATTCCATAACCGGTCGGGAAAAAGTTCTCAACCACGGTAAACTGGCGATACGGATAGGGGCCGATCAGCTCGTTATACATTTGGATGTAATTGGCCGAGGCGCGCAGATAATTGTCCATCAGCGAGGTATCAGCCGCAAAAAAGTAGCAGGCCACCGTGGTCCCGCTTAGACTGACCGATTTCACAACAACAGGAGCGGCAAAAAAGGTTATGCCGTCCGAAATAAACGGATTTTCAAAGGTCTGTATCCTGCGATCACCAACGACATCAGACGAAACCACGTTGCCGTCGCTGATCCCCTCCCACTCAGCCGGGATGTTTCCGGTGACCGTGTAGCGAGCCAGGCGCTCCGTGCCTTGAGGATAGAAAATAGCCGAAGAGCCCAGGTATGCTCCCTTATCGAAAATCGTTCCCGAGATCTCGGCCCCGACTTTCTCGTTGGAAAACCGAATATTCTCCGTCTCCTGGTAAAACTCTCCGGAGTAGGACAGGGAGTAATCAAGCGGTCCCGCCTTGCGCGTTTTGAAAAACACCAACTGCGGTTGGCCCGTGGTGTCGAATGGAGGCAGATTGTTAATCAACTCAGCAGGCAGTTTGAGTGTATCCTTGATCAAAACTGCCACAAACTCCGCCGGCTTGTCATCGATCTGAAACGAACTGATCGTCAAATTTCCCCCGAGACGGAACAAGTTCCAGCCCGGATCGGTATTGACGGTACCCGTATCGGTGAAGGTCGCCGAGTGCGACGCAACATCGAGCGTAAACATGACATGCTGGGATTCGAACTCAGCGGCATTGACCATCGTCGAGCTCAATATACCGAGTACAAAAAGGAATGCTCCGGGAGTGAATTTTATGGTTCGGAATGACATGTTGGACCTCTTGTAGACTCAGACACCTTGTTATGGCGCGCGGGTCATATACCAAAAGCGTTGACTTGCGGCCCGCCCGTTGCCGGTTAGTATATATGCTGTTTAACGCCGGCGCAAGTTTAGAAGTGAGGCCCACCGTGCTATCGGTGAACTCGGGGTATCCTGTGGCACAGGCTGCTCTTTAGTTCTTGCCCGGATGTTTGTATAATAGTATAGTTGACCAGCAAAGACCATGCTTCGACCCCGATCGAAAGGAAAACGAGGAGCGCTTGCATCACAGTTTTGTCTGGAATTTGAACCCGACTATTCTTCAGTTCGGACCGTTTGAGCTTCGTTACTACGGCATTATTTTCGCCTCAATGCTGGTCCTGGGATACCTGCTGTGGCGCTGGCAGATGCTCCGGGGCGGTTACTCTTTAGATCTGGCCGACCGCTTCATCTTGTGGGGCGTGATAGCGGTCATCGTAGGCGCCCGTCTCGGCCATGTACTGTTTTACGAGCCGAAGGAATATTTCTCGCACCCGCTGACGATATTCGAAGTCTGGCATGGCGGGCTGGCCAGTCATGGCGCCACGGTCGGGCTGTTAATCGCCCTTTACTTCTTCGCGCGGCGAAACAAACTACCGCTCATGGAAATGTTGGACCGTTTCAGCTTTTCCGCCGCTGTCGGAGCAGCCTTGGTCAGACTGGGAAATTTCCTCAATTCCGAAATTGTCGGCCGCCCGACTGACCTGCCCTGGGGGGTCCGCTTTATTCGTTACGATGGTGGCCGAGTGGCACGTCATCCATCGCAAATCTATGAATTCCTGTTCGGTGTGTTCCTGTTGTGGATGCTGTGGTATGTGGACAAGAAATCCGGCAGCGAGAAACGCCCGATCGGCCTGCTGGCCGGACTCTTCATGACCGTCTATTTCTTCGGCCGGTTCATGGTCGAGTTCGTCAAAGAATATCAAGAGGAGACGCACTCCTATCTGACTATGGGCCAGTATCTTTCGATCCTCCCGTTCCTGCTCGGGATCGGAATGCTGGTATGGTCATACCGCCACGCGAAACAGGCCCGCGCCTCGTCGTGACTTACGATTTCGCAAGATGAAATAGACTTCGAGCTGATCATCAGCGTCCTGCAAAATCCCTTAGTCACTTTCTGATTGCATGAACGTCCCTGCAATTGTATCGTATTTATAGACTGCTCTATTCGCGTGAATTCAAGTTCCTTCTCTTAAGGAGGAGATCATGAAGAAGCATATCTTATCGATCGCGCTCACCTTGTCCGTTGTCCTTGTCAGTTGCAGTAACAACACCACGCCGCCGACTGCCGACAACAACACCGGCCAACAGTCATCTTCGCTGCCCGCCGAGGTTCGGCAACTGCTGAATCAATATGCCTTGCCGGATGACGGTTCAATGCCTGAGGGCCAATCCTATCGCATCGATTCCACCCCGCCGCCATTGTCGGATACGAGCTACGATGTGTTCGCGGTTACGCTGGTCTGGGGAAGATTACCGATTGGATTCTCCCAACCGCCTCAGCCGGTAAACTGGTCGGGAAATGTATCGGTCAATGGGGTGTCCGTTCTGCAATTGCTCACGACTATAAGTTTCGAGCACGCCCAGGATTCCATTGTCCCGGCCTCCATGGAGTCGTCTATCGCCTGGGTGTCAATCACCGATCATGACTTCGACGGCATCACATTCCTGATTTATCTGAAACGGGGAATTGTCTATTTCACCGCGCCCGTTTTACGGTTCGAAACCGGACCGATGAATTTGGAATGGGATTTTGGACAGCTGGCTAGCCTCTACGGTTATTACCCGGCGGACAGCTCGAATGGCGTCGCCATTTTTTCACGCCAGCTCCATCCCCATATCTGTTCTCAGGGTCTGCTGACCGGCGAATGGATTCGCAATGACGTTGGAGGCAGTGCCGGGACGCTGGCGGGCATGTGGGTCGGTACCGACGGCAGCCCGGTGGGTTACTTTACCGGCGTCTTTTGGATCGACTCCAATAACGTACGGCTCTTCAGCGGTCAACTTTCCGGTTACCATACTCCGCAAGTGATCGCCCGATTCGGCGGGACCTGGTTCTACGATGACCCGCGGGACTGCCCGATGTGTGGAGCCGGACATGGTAAATTCGCAGGAAAGTATTACTATCTCGACGGAAGCTCCTCAGGGCGGATTGGTGGTGAATTTGGATGGGCCGATGACCCGGCCAACAATCATCTGCCGTTACATGGCACCTGGAAGCAGTTCTGTCCCTGGGTCAATTTTGATCTGGCGACACCTGCAAACTGACCGAACTGTCGAAATCTGCTCAAACCGCCTGAGCGAGGCGCGGTAACAGGACTGTTTCTGTCGCCTTACTCCGCCATAAAAGTTCTCAGTGTGACGGAGTAGGGCTTTCTTATTTTTTGTACCTGCTTTCGTCCCATCTCAATGAACCTGAGTTGTAAAGTAACTGACACACCTTGCTTCCCGTTAATCGGTGGGTCATGCGGGGCAAGTTGGACTATCTCAGCCTACTTTAAAATGATAAAATAGAGTGTAATAGTACGCATTTGCGTCCATTTTTTTCGGATTATTATCGTCGGTGCGGAACCATCTCCGGGTTCGATTGTGTTATATGGACATTATCGTAAGGTTACGAAAGTAGGTGAATTCGTCTTTATGTCAGCAGAAACTCTGGCGTTGATTGAAGAATTCCCTCTGGTCAAGCAGTACAGCAAGCGCATCCCCCAAGACCTCTGGGACATCTTTCTTCCTCAAAGTCCCGATGGACTCGAGACGTTCTCGGCCGCGATCAAAGCGCTTCGTCTCAAAGAGGAAGAGCGCAACTACGTTATGGAACTTCAGCAACAATATGAATTACCGCTCCGCCCAAATCTTACGGTCAAAGAGACGATGATCCAGGTCAGGCTGAATCTCTTGCAGGAACGCAAACGTCGCGGGCAGGAGGCCGATGATCTGTCTATCGATGATTCCCTGCCGGTCGACCCGCTGGAGTAGCGCCGGCCACCATCGCACAAGCATCCAAACAAAAGCCTCCGAGCTGAACAAGTCCGGAGGCTTCATACTTTCCCTTCCAGTGGAACGCGCTATTACTTCAACAACACCATCTTCTTTACATCCGAGAACAGCCCGGCATCGATTTTATAGAAGTAAACTCCGCTGGCAAATTGCGCGGCATCCCAGGTCACATTGTGCACTCCCGCTTTGTAGTCCTGATCAGTTATAGTCGCTACCTTCTGGCCGCTCACGTTGAAAACACTCAGCGCCACATGGGCGGC
The DNA here is from genome assembly GCA_964371785.1 of uncultured Ignavibacteriales bacterium. Taxonomy (GTDB): domain Bacteria; phylum Zixibacteria; class MSB-5A5; order GN15; family FEB-12; genus CAVQCT01. Next base: position 36,234 of record CAYJOL010000002.1, read on the forward strand.
CGTCGGCAGAGTAAAACTGAAAGCGGTGGTCGGGTTGAATGGGTTGGGATAGTTCTGGTCCAGCTGGAACTCAGTGGGCAGGTTATCCGGATTGTCATCGTCAGCATCAAGCGAGAAGCTCCACCCTTCAAGGGACGCCATCATCCACCACCAGGCCTTTCCCTTCTGGTAGCAGTTAAAGCAGTGAGAGTGCGCGCAGGTTCCTGAACAGCAAGTATGGGTCGAGCACCAGGTATAGCACCAGTTGCATGCATCCGATTCATCGGGGAAATAGGTGCCATCCGGATTGTAGCTTTCTATATCCGCAAAATCAAACAGCACTTTGTTGTGCGCCGAACAGTATGCCCGGATGACATTGTTATTCTGATACAACGTCCCTGTCGGGCCGGTGCCATCAAGATGCCCGGTCATGTACACAAAGGTGACATTCGGGTACTGGCTTTCCAGCTGATCAATCTTGTTCAGATACACATTCATATCGGCTTCGGTGCTTATCGACACTCCTCCGCACCAGGACAACATGACCATATTATAGTCCGGGTGTGCCGCCAGCCAGCTGCGGATACCCGCTACCCAGGTGGTGTCCCCGCCCGAACCAAGGTCATCGGCGACCTCGTAAAAGACCGGCGATGCATAGAGGCTGTTATCGGCATGGATGTAGTCAATACCGCTGATTATTTGACTGCCATGCGATGTATGAACGTAATAGATCTTGTAGCCGCTCGTTATGTTTGCGATCACGTTAGACGGTATCTGGTCGAATTGCGCTATGCGGGTGTGGTCGACCAGGATTCCTCCGGCGAATGATGATCCGGCGAGCATCAGAGTAAGCAGTAATAACAGTAAAAAAGCGTGACGCATTTTATCCCTCCAAATGATTATCCCGTTTTCCCGATTATCGACAGTTTCGTCGATATACTTGCGGCCGTTCTGTAACTCACGTATTTGCGAGACCTTACACCCCGTCTATAATAGACAAAGGTGCCCATTCCCCGCCCAAGGTAGAGTTGTTGACTGACCTGAGCAACCATAAAGTGGGGAAAAACCGCTCTGAAAGCCGATTTTCAGTAATCCGCATGAAAACGGATGTCACCTAGACGTATCGAGGCCGTGAGAACGCCCGCTAAGCGATTCAAAGAAAAAAGGTTGCCAGACAGTATACAATTGAAGCAAACTGCCGTAGCCATGAACATCTCTGCTATTCAGACGCCGACCCGAATCATTCAGACTTTGCCTACCGAAGGTATAAAGTACATCGGTTCCAAGAGAACCTTGATTCCTTACATATTGAAGATGCTTTCGAGCCTGCCTGTTCAGACCGTATTTGATGGCTTTGCCGGAACGACTCGCGTCGCGCAGGCGCTGGCCAAGAGTGGCTACACCGTCTGTTGCAACGATATCGCCGTTTTCTCCCGTGTTTTTGCAGAATGCTATCTGCTTAACACCCAGCCGCCGGAATACTACGAACCGATACTCACCCACCTTAATAACCTCCCCGAAGTGAGAGGTTGGTTCACGATGCATTATGGCGGTACACCCAACGGAGGATGCTCGGTTCAGAACGACGGCAAAAAACGGATATGGCAGACGCACAATACGATGAAGCTCGATGCTATCCGCCCGGAGATTGACCGCGTCACGCCCGACCCAATCGAACGGTCTGTTCTGCTCACCAGCTTGATTCTCGCCATGGACCAGGTTGACAATTCAGTGGGCCACCACGCCGCCTATTTGCGGGAGTGGGCACCACGCTCGTACAAGACTATGCGTATGACGGTTCCGGCATTCGCCCGATATGATCCTGCCCACCGCGTCCATTGTGGCGACATATTCACGGCGCTACCCGACGTGAAAGCCGATGTCGCCTACCTCGACCCACCTTACGGCTCTAATAATGAAAAGATGCCGCCCTCACGGGTGCGTTATGCCTCCTACTATCATCTCTGGACGACTGTCTGTCTGAATGACCAGCCGGAGTTGACCGGGGCGGCGAACCGACGTCGCGATGCCACTGACCGGCTGGCGGCCTCGGAGTTCGAGGAGTTCCGTAAGGATGCGTCCGGTAAATATCTGGTGCTGGATTCTATCGAACGGCTGATCAATCAGACCAATACACGTTATATCATGCTGTCATATAACAACCGGGGACGGATATCGCCCTCCCAACTGCTGGAACTTCTCGGAGCGAACGAACGAACCGTATCGGTTACTTCTGTAGATTATCGACGCCATGTCATGTCCGGCATGACCTGGACAGACGCCTGGACCGACCGGACACTCACGCCGAATCAGGAGTTGTTATTTCTTGTGGAAAAGTAAAGCTCGGGACGAACCGGATTCTTTTCCGGCTATCTGTATCGCCGACTGCCCGGAAGTTGTGGCCCCCGACGTTCTCTGCACGATTTCAGTCTGGAGACTTTCTTGCGCCCATCGCCAATTCAATCGCCTTCTCCACCGACGTATTCCGCCCCTCAATCCACTCTTTCTCAAAGCGGTCACCGCCGAGGGCACTTCGGACTGACGCGACCGAGCGATCATAATCCGCCCGCTCTGAAGGAGGCATCGGGTAGTGAATAGCGTCGCGGAGGGATTCTGCTGCACCGAACAGTTTTGCTGCCATCTCGGCACCGCCGCGCAATTGGGAGGCTCTGGCGAACAGCTCCAGCGAACCGGCAATACCGTGCTTCATTCCTATATCACAGTACACTTGTAATGCCTTCTTGAGATACTCCACTGCCTCGCTGTAATTCCCCATCTCAATTGCCACCGCCCCGAGATTGTTGTTGGCAGCTGCTGATACTCGTTTTTCGCCGATTTCCTGAGATATTACAAGTGCTTCTTCAAAATGCGTCTTTGCCAGTCTATAGTTCCGTGTAATAACTGCTACGGCTCCCAAGTTTGAGAGAGCCATTGCAGTCGCACTCTTATCACCGACTTTACGCATAATCTCCAAAGCCTCGTTATACCTGTCCTGCGCCGACGAATAGTCACCGAGGTAATAAGCGACAATACCCAGGTGGCCCAGTGAAATACCGATGCCCCTTGTATTACCCAAATCACGCATAATTGCAAGTCCCTGCTCAATCCGCGATCTTGCGAGTTTAAAATCCTCTGCTCGGGTAGCCAACATTCCCAGGTGCAGAAGGCTGTCTGCAATCCCTTGCTTATCTTCTATCTCTTGTCGGATTGACAGTGCTTTGTTGCTGGCGGCAAGCGCATCATCCTCATCCCCCTGTCTATCCGCCAGAATCCCGATGAAGTGCAGAGCTCTGCCTTTTGTTTTTTCTTCCAACCCATCTCGTTCCATCATCTGGTTCAACCACCTTCGTCCTTCTGACCAATGTCCCCGCATCTGCCAGAAAAGCGCCGCGCCAACTGCAAGCCTCAGGCCGGTCTCGGCCGCAGATTCTTGTGTTCGAGCCCAACTGAGCGCTGCCCTCAAATTCTCGTGTTCGTCCTCCAGCCGAATCAGCCATTCTGCCTGCTCCGCTCCGGTAAGATGCAGCGCTGCGTGTTCTGTAAACGCAACGAAGAACCCAAGATGACGGGAGGATGCGGTCTGGTTTTCCTCTGACTCAATCAATTTCTCTTGCGCATATTGACGTACCGTTTCAAGCATTCTATACCTGCATCCCGCCAGTCCATCGCGGTCTCTGACAACAAGGGACTTATCGAGCAAACGCGTGATCATATCCAGCGCCTCGAACTCAGTTCCGTTTTCCCACATGATGTGCATTGCGGAACTCAGGGTCCATCCACCGGCGAAAACCGATAGGAATTTGAGGGAGCTCTGCTCCTCCGGCCTCAGATGGTCATAGCTCCACTGAATTGCTGCTCGAAGCGTCTGGTGCCTCGGCAACGCCGTCTTGCTTCCTCCAGTCAAGAGCATAAAGCGATGATCCAGTCTGGACTGGATCTGAGCAGGCGACAGGACCCGCACAAGGGCCGCCGCCAGTTCAATCGCGAGAGGAATGCCGTCGAGCCGACGGCAGATTTCGGCGATCACTTGTGCATTTGAGAGGTCGAGCGCGAGCTCGTGCCGGATCAATTTCGCGCGATTAACAAACAAACGCACAGCCTCGAATGACTCGATCTCTCTCAGATCTGGTGAGGACGTCGCCGCCGGATATGTCAGGGGACGAACAACCATCGACTGCTCCCCTGTAATACTCAACCCCTCTCGACTGGTCACGATTATTTTAAGATTTGCCCCGGCAGCAAGCAGCGTCTCCACCACTTCGGCGCAAGCGGAAAGCAGATGTTCGCAGTTATCGAGTACAATCAACATGTGTCCGCTGGCAACGCGACGTTTAAGTGTCTCAATCAACGGCGTCCCCGCCTGCTCCTTCACGCCAAGGACTGTCGCCACTATTTGGACCACGAGAGTCGGATCGGACAGCGGAGCAAGATCCACAAACCAGACACCATCGTGAAAGCGTCCCAAAAGATTCTTGGCTAATTGTAGTGCCAGACGTGTCTTCCCAATTCCCCCAACACCCGTTAAAGTCAGAATGCGGGAATGGTCGAGCAAACGCATGCACTCAGTGACATCAGCGCCTCTGCCGATGAAACTGCTCGTTTCTGAAGGCAGATTATTCGGAATTGCCGATTGAACGTGCTCGGTTTCCCCCAGACTTTGATCTAATTGTCTCCGGACAATCCTAATGTCCGGCGTACGCCGGTCCACGTCTTTTTCCAGGCATTGTTCCAGGAGATCACGGACTGTCTGCGGAATTGACTTTTCCAGGAGGAACCATCGTGGCTCTACCGAGAGAATCGCCGTCACTCTTTCCATCGCGCTTGTGCCACTGAACGCGGCCGTACCGGTGATACATTCAAATAGCAGGCAACCGAATGCAAACAGGTCCGTTCTATGATCCTGGCGATCCCCTCGAACCTGCTCCGGGCTCATATACCCGGGCGTTCCTTCAATCGCACCGGACATACCGCCTCGTATGAAACTTACGGTGGAATCGTTCAGCGATGAATCCGCGGGATCCGTTTTGAAATTCCGCAGGTCTTGATTCTCCAATCTTGCGTTGACTTGAGCAAGTCCAAAGTCCAGCACTTTAACTCCACCAACCGCTGTAAGCATCACATTGGCGGGCTTGAGGTCGCGATGAACCACGTTTCGGCTATGGGCGGCCTCCAGTGCTTCGGCGATTCCACGCCCGACGCAGAGCGCGTCACGCAATGGCAGCGGACCTCGCTTAAGTCGCTCCGAGAGCGGTTCCCCTTCGATGAGTTCGAGTACCAGATATCTTTCGGCCGAGGGGGTCTCCTCGAAACCATAGATGGCTCCGATATTTGGATGATTGAGCGACGCCAGAACTTTTGCCTCGCGTACGAAGCGGTCGAGCCGACCGGCGTCGGATGACACCGAGCCTGGCAGAACTTTGATTGCCACATCTCGATCCAGACGAGTATCGCGGGCGCGATACACTTCTCCCATACCACCGGCACCAATAAGCGAGAGAATCTCGTATCGATCGATCTTCATCCCCAGCATAATGGACATCATTTCCCTCGCGCGCGAAACTCTTTCGTCTAACGGAATTGGCACTTATCCGCTACACAGCACGAGACTTCCGCCGGTATCTGAGTCTGTCTTGGACGTTAAAGAACTCCAAACCCTACTTTATGGAGTTCCTATATAGTATTGCGCCCTTTATGGCCAGAATGCAAGTAATCAGATTTCCCCCGAGTCTACGATCGTATTTTAAGAGAAATCAAGAGTACGGCCGTCATATGCCACCCTCCCCCCAATTTGCCCCATTATATCCGGCCGATACGTGTTTTAAGCTATTGTGCCCAATAGCCTTCCAGACCTCGGGGCCCGCGGTTTCTGCCGGGGATACTTCGATGGACTCAAGATTATTTCGCCCATCAATTCTGAAACCCAGAACTGCGGTTATTTACAGCATCGGCTCGTAGCACAAAAACACATTCCCGTTCTTGAACGCCCGGTTCTTTGTCAGCCTGAGCGACAGTTTCTCAGTCACGCCATCGAAAATCGTCCGCCCCTTACCAAGCACCACCGGTACGACCAACAACTGATACTCATCAATCAGTCCGAGTGGCGTCAGCTGGGCGATGATACTTCCGCTTCCGAGAATCGCCATGCCCTCGCCCGGTTCGCTTTTCATTTTCCGAACTTCGTCAATCGGATCGCCCTTAACCAGTCGCGTGTTGCTCCATGACGCCGTGTCCAGCGTTCTTGAGAAGACGATCTTCTTCCGCTTATTCATGTTCTCAGCTATTATGGGATCAAACTCCGCCGCCATCGGGGTGGGCCAGAAGCTCGCCATCAGTTCGTATGTGATCCGCCCGAACAGCAGTATCCCTCCGCCCTGTGCATTTTCCTGGGAGAAAGCGTTCCACTCCGGGTCTCGGTTGACCTTGTTGTGCCAGCTGATGTCACCGTTTTCACCGGTGAAGTAGCCATCAAGTGTTATCAGATTGAATGCGATCAATTTCCGCATGGTAGATTTCCTTCTGCCTAAGAGTGAACATTCCGTTCGAGTTCAATTACAATGTCATACGCTTTTTGAGTTCGTCTGTGTTGGCATCTGCGGCGAACCCGTCACCGAGCATCAACAGTAATTGACTGAAAAACTAATTGCAGACCGGCGCTGCCAAAAAGCGGAGAGGCAGGGATTCTCCGCCGCCGTTTTCGTGTTACCCCATATATAGCTGTTAAACTGCTGAGAAGCAACAGCGACAGCGACAGCAGAAGACTGGTAGAATAACACGCTCTCCGCACAAAGCCTCCTTTACTTCAAATGTCTCAACTACCGCATGAAGCAATCATGCCTCTATTTGATCAATAGCACCTTCCGAGTGAATGATGCCCTTTCGTTCAAGCTGAGTCGGTAAATATAGACCCCAGATGAGACTACGTCGCCCGCATTGTCTCTTCCGTTCCAGATAAGCCGGTATTTGCCAGCCGTAGCCTGTGAGTTAAACAGAGTTCTGACTGATTCTCCCAAGATGTTAAAAATGCTTAGATCGGCCTTTCCTGCCCTGGGCAGGTCAAATTCGATAGTCGTACTCAAATTGAAAGGGTTTGGATAATTCTGCTTTAGGTCAAATTCATTTGGCAACGTAGCATCATAATCATAGGGCACGTCAGTTCCGCTGTCCCATCCCGAGAATAGGAAGATCAGGGGAATAGTCCCGGCTCCCCTTAGTGTTGAGATTGCGAAGTCATCCAATCCATCTCCATTAATGTCTCCCAATCCCGAGACCTCATGCGCGAAGTAGTCGTGGTAATTTGGAAAATCGCTTATATCAATATGAACATCTGGAATGCTATCCATGCTTGGGCCACCGTAGTAGATATTCGACCACCCCAGACCAGAGAGCGATGTAGAATACCCAGTGATCAGATCGGCATAGCCATCATGATTCACGTCTCCGGCCAACCGACCCTTTTGACCCCAATCGCTCAATATGATATCCGGAATGGCGTCCAGACTTGGTCCCCCCCAGTACAGAAAGGAACGCGGGTCACTAGACGAACTCCCATAATAGTCTACATAGATATCAGGATAATTGTCGCCGTTCAGATCGCCAACGTCCTCCAGCAGCGATCCGAATTGTACGTATTGAGACGCAAAAGTGTCCGCTGGAGTAAAGATCAGATCAGGTATCGTGTCGAACAGTGGTCCCCCCCAGTACAACAGAACCTGTCCGTTAATCTTCCGCAGCTCTTGATACGTAACGTCGGTAACCAAGTCGGGCCAGCCGTCATCATTATAGTCTTCTGTTAGAATCGAGTATCCAAAATTGGTCGATGAGGAACGATCGTTGGGTGGATATAGAATCTGGCTTGGTGTGCTGTCCCAGACCGCCCCGAGCTCAAATATTAGCAAGTATCGTTGGCGAGTGTCCCGGGTGATAAGCTCCGGCGTCCCATTGTGGTTAATATCATTCCCATAGATCGCATTGCTGGCAAATGGCCAGTTTGTATCGTCGCCGAACAGGAAAACCGGCGTCGTAGTGAGCCCCGGCCCGCCATAAAACAGGGCAAGCCGCATCCTGCCATCTGAAAGTAGCCTTATTAGAGTGAAGTCTTTGTATCCATCGCCGTTTATGTCCCCCAGATTACTCATGTAACCCGATAGCATACTGTCAAATTCCATATAGTAGTTTGAGTTAGGAGGATTTCCACCTAGATAGAGATAGACCACTGGGCCTGCTTCGCCTACAAGGTAATCATCAAACCCGTCTCCATTCTGGTCACCAACTGGAACTATCCAATCACCAAACCAACTGTTGACAGAGTGTCCGAAAAGAGTATCGATCATTGGTGGTATTGTCGCAACGTCCGCCCTACAAATACCTGCCATGGGAAGCGACAAGACAACGAAGAAAATGGAAGCTATTAGCCACAACTTCATGATTCGCCCTTTCAATACCCAATTATCCTGATACTTGGGCCGGGTGGCCCACCCCTTGGGGTGGGTTTCCTCATTAGTCCATCTGTATATCATCTATATCGTCCATGTGTATTGGTACGTTCTCAACACCCGGGTGCCCCACAGCTCTGCTGTGGGAAAGTCACGCACCCAGACAAATTTACAATTCATAATCATCCATTTCAAGCGGAACTTCTCGATGTCCGCAATACCACGTGTAACTGGACCATCGCCACTCACCCGGCTCGGAAACCAATCCCCGTTTCACCGGATTAGTGTGACAATAGGTAATCTTCTCTCTGACAGTCTCGGCCGATCGACAATTATGGTCATAGCATCGGCGCTGCCAATACACCCGTGTCCGGTGCCCCATAGCTCTGCTGTGCGCAAGTTACGACCGACGTATCTTTCCGGGCAAGCTCTAAGAAGGACCCTGCCCGACTGAATCAATCCGCACATGATCTCAGAAAGAGCTACTGCAGTTTCCCGGCATCCTTCATCATGTGCTTAAGGATCAGTATCTGACCGAAGTGTCCGGCGAAATGCTCCAGCACATGATACAGTGTCCACATCCGGGAATACTGCCGCTTGTTCAGTTTGTACAGCTTGTCCAGATCGCGATCACGCCAGGTTTTCATCTCGCGATGAGCGGAGCGCCGGGCCCGGGTTATCGCCTCCAGATATTTATCGATTGTGTAGCCGCGAAGATACTCTGGATGCGTTCCGTCGGGCGGCAACGGCATGCCGTCGTCTTCAAAACCGCAAATCTTGCGGATCACCTGCTTGCCTTCCGGTTCCCACGGTATGCCTGCCGGCGCGACATTGATCCACCAGACTTCAACGAGCGCCTGGTGAGCCAGCAGCATGCCGATAGTATTCATTCCCGGGCGTTGCTGCCATTCCAGTTGTTCGACCGTAAGACCCGCGACGCTTTCTTTAAGCTTCTTGAGCTGATCATCGAGTTGAGCGGCGAAGAGTCCGACTTTGGTCTGCGTTTTCGGATCGTAGCCCCGCGGAACCTTGATTTCGCGCTTTACCATTTTTCCCTCCGGGTTTGTGTATGTTACCTTTGCACATACGTTCGTACCATGTTTCCGGTTGCGAAGACGAGACCGCCCTACGACCGGTTACCGGTGAGTCTTGTGATTTCCGGCAATTGCACTTTGGACGGACAGAGCTCCTTCAACCGCATCAGACCTTCTATCATCGGTGGTAAGGTCTCGGTAGCCCAGTTGCCGTCGATCAGCAAAGTGCTCAGGTGGGCTCTGTCACCGCTGGGATGAAGGTCCGGCTCGATTGACTCCCAGTTTATTTTCATTTGTCCGCCGTACTTCTTCCAGAAAGTCGGATCATGAATTGCAAACAGGATTCCGTATTCATAATTGCCCGAGAGGGCATTGAAACCGTACGACACTAATTCGATCGCTATATTGTGTCTATTGTCCAAGAGCCACTTCAATGCCTCGCAATTCTCGAAATAGTAACCCGGCTGAATATGGGTCGAACCGCCTTCCACTTCTTCGCCGCCAAAGAGTTCTTCATAGATCTCACGATACACGGTGTGGAGGACGTTTGCTTCAACCCGCCGGTTACACATATGTTGATGGAACGCCCGGGGGATCACGCTGATGGAGTTCTGGTTGTCTGCTACTTTTGACGATCGAATCTGAGTAACCAGATAGTAATCGTTGTGCGGCGACGGTCGAGCGGCGGCAAAGACGACAAACACTCCGCCTGCGCATATACGGTGTCTTGGCGACAATATGGCCGAGCGGCTCGGCAACAGCATTTCCCGAATCGACAGGCAATTCATTCGATCTTCGAGAATGTGTTCGCAGTCATGTCCCTCTTCGATCAACGCTTCGTAGAGCTCGTCGATCACCAGACCCATCGTAAACTTATACGTGAAGAAATCCGTGACCGCAAATGTCGATTGATACTCGCTTGCATCCAACTTGAAATCCGTCATGCGATAGATAGGGCGATCTTCGAGCTGAAGGTTCTGTCCCTCCACTACCGCAAGCAGTCGCGAAACTTTATTAATATCGGGGAGCACAACTTTCAGCGGCTCATCGACCAACCGGCACGAGCCGTCGTCAATGTCCAGGCTGATGATGCGTTCATTCCACGATGGCCTCGTCAGGGCGTTGGTGTGAATACTCTTTCCATCGACCGAATATGAGTAGAAATAGGAATCATCGGCCGGATTGCGCCGTTCGTAGTATTGCCTGAGAAGGGTCGTGTCGAGATTGTTTCTGAAGATATCGGCGAATTGTCTCCTGCGTTCCTGCTGATATCTGATATCCTGGATATCCTTGCCCCGTTGTCGGTAATCGGCGAGCTTCTTGGAGAGCTCTTTCACTGACAGTCCGGTTATCACCGCTATGGCCGACAAGATTTCAATACCGAACATGGCATACCTCCCGCTACCGAGTACAAAACCGGCGTTTCAGAATCTGTTTGGCTTTTCCCACGTTATCGACAATGTAAGAACAAACAGCCTTTGACACAAGGCCTCACAAACAGTTTTCTTATCGGGTCGAATTGTCTCCACGGACGTCCACATCCGGGTTCCTCACAGCTCTGCCGGGTGCTGCAGAGCTGTGGTGCCCCATAGCTCTGCTATGGGAAGGTCACATGATGCAACCATATTACGGTTTACCCCCGTCCAATTCAATCAGAGCACCGCGTTGTCCAACTGGACTTCCCATCCGGTGTTTGCATGCCACTTGCCCGCCGCTGACGGCGGCAATGATACGGCGGGCTCGAAGACGAGTCCACCCTACGAAGAAACGCATCTACTATTACGGCTAGGTGACCCAGTCGTCATCCGGCGGGTCAGCCAAATCTACACCACATAGGCAACCCAATTCGCCGATCAGCCACCTAGATGAACGATCTTCCAGAAATCTGCCTCGGAATAATTTCGTTTATCGAAAAACAGCGATTTGCCCAAAGCATCGATGATCTCGTTCTCCTTCATTCTGCCTGATGGTGTGCCTATGAGCCCAGAGTCCCGGTACAATCTGACCAAACGTCCATCCCCAATCGGCTCACTCTGAAAAAATTTCAAGCGATCCAGCCGTTCCTGCCCTATTTCGGACATTGCCCACTTACTGAAGTAGGTTACCCAGTACAGACCGGGAAACATGGCACAAAAATCGTCGCGGCGACATCTTCCGCCAGCCGTCTGGCCCACATAGAACTCTGTAGATCCCAATTCCTCCTTTAGAAACACGAAATGCTTCTGATCAAGGTCTTTCACAGTTGTAAGATAACCAAACGCCGGATCGAAATTCTCCACAACAAATCTAAACAATTCAACCGCCAACTCATCTCCGGCGTTCATGGCCAGATAAACGCGGCAACCCCAGGGAAACCGATTGGGATTCAGGCCCACTCTTTCGCTCCAGTCCATATTGGCCGTGAATCTCGGTCGAGATGCTCGCCTTAACATGACGGGAGACTTATACTTCAGCCACAGGGAAATCGCTCCCTCCACACCGTCTTCGCTCAGTTTCCTTCGAATTGGCTCGCCGGATCCGTAATATTCCGGCCGAAGCAGGGAATTCCTGTGGCCGCACCAATCGGTCAGTAAGGAACGTGCAAATTCCTCCGATCCAATGTTCTTTATTGTTTGAATATTGATATAGTACATCGGTGCCCTCATTCCTCAGGGGGATTCAGATACGTTCTTCTTATTACTCTTGTGGGGAGCTCTGGGACTGCCCCAGATACCTTGCTATTCCTACCAGTATAGATTATGTGTTTTCTTCCAGTGTCCTTAGCGTATTGCCGCTGAGTCTGTATCTGCCTTGTGTTGTCAACTCTCCTGCTATTCTTGATTTCAACAACGGATTTAGCATCCAAATGATCGGGAACAGAACTTTTGCCGTCGGCGCTGATCTTAGTAGTATTCTTTGTCAATCCTTCTTTCTGAATGGCTTCACTTTCCTTAATCAATCCGCGCTTCATTGGACTGACCTCTGATGCCCCACTGACTGCGGCCCCCGAAAGTGCCTTGTTTGTACCGTACATAAAGCTAACTGCTCCCCCCGCAGCCAGCATCCTTTGAACTACTGTTTCGCCCGTACTCATCTCAGTGTAGTCACCCTCTTGAGTCGGGGCTTGTACATAACTCGCATCGTTTAGGACGTAGGAGAACGCGGCAGCGAGCGCCCCTAAAAACAACAGAGCCGGACACTGTCCATTAGGATCAACAAAGTTCATCGGATTGTCTAGTGTATACGCATAAGGACTCCAGGCAGGATATTCGTTGGCCAAAGGATCGACCGACAAAAACCGACGCATAAGTGGATCATAATACCGAGCGCCAAAGTAATCTAGCTCCATGCTCAACTCGGGGTCAAGCTCTTTTCCAGTATACTCGAATCGATTCGCGTCGGTCACCGTGCGACGGAGGGTTATCCCATAGGGCCGGTACTGATACCAGTTCTTCAGTTGTCCGGTTCCGTCAACTGTGGCCACCACTGAACCAAGTTGATCCGACATGAAGTACCGGACATCAGCAGCTGTCGTCTTGAAAGACGCTTCCCTTTGTCCGTTCACGTAGACGTAGTTGTTGATCAAAGTGCTGGTTTGGGAACCGGAGTAATCCGCCAGTATGTTGTCCCCAAAGTAGTAGTAGCCGGTGTAAACGTTTGCCCACGCATAACAGTAGGTCGGTGTCACGTCCAAAACAAACATTGGACTGAACAACCTGAAGTATCTTCGCGGCCCAGTGAGTAGATCATTTCCCACGCGAAAGTTAGTCGCAGCGCAATCGACGTCCGCAAGGAATGGACCATCAACCGAGATATCATCTGTGCCGCCAATCGGCACCGGATCGATTGGGTCATTCTCATCGCATTCGTACCGATAGCGATATCGGTACTTTTTCGCTATTCGTTGACCTTCGGAGTTGTACCAGTAGTCGACGATACTCGTGGTCGTATATAGCCCTGGAGCTGTTCTTTGCCTGAGTTCCTCTCGATCATTGTATATGAAATTCATCGACTTGTTATCATATCGCGACAGAGCACCAGATGGTGTGTATTGTAGGCAGGAGGCACCCGGATACACTCCTGATATCTGCTCCAGTCGATTGCTGTTCGGGTAGTACGTATAATCAGCGACCACTGAATCAGTCTCTGAGAGGAGCGCATCTATATTGCCATTATCGTCGTATGTGTACTTAAGAGGTGATAGTGGGTTGAGACCTTCATAGGACTCACCTACAAGACGTCCTGCACCGTCGTACGCATAGTGCTGAGTGACATCTGTTGTTCCGCTTCCCGGACTGACGGTCAATCGGTATGATGCGATATTGCCGGTGAAATAGCCTGACGGGAATTCGCATTCGTCTGCGCAATCCCCTTGATATCCTCCCTGCGTGTACTGAAGCTGCAGAGCGAAATGATCCTCTGGACCAGAGGTTTGATCGGAGACCATTCCGCTATTGATAGACGTCAGCCAACCACGACAGTTATAATCATAATCCACGGTCTGTCTTGGAAGCACTGTCCCGACTCGCTTCTGTTTCACCCTCCCGGTGGGCCAGTACGTGTAAGCGAGCTTGAGATAACCGTCTGCATCCGTCACGTTTTCCACTTGTCCCGATCTGTCGTATTCGTACACGATAGACTTCCCGTTGGGATAAGTGGTACCGGTAATCTGCTGCTGTTTGTTATATGTAGCCTCCACAGTCTTTTGAAGTGAAGCGTCTATCACGCTAACAAACTGGTCCGCGCGCACTTCGTTTCCATATACATCGTATTGATAAGACGACCATGATGCAGAATCCGGAAATCCGTTGTGATAGTGTATCGACTTTGTGAGTTGACCGGCACCGTATTTGCCTTCATCATACTCGTACTTGGACAGGGTCTTTCGACCAGCTGCTTCTTCTTCTGGATAATCAGGATCGGTCTCAGCTAAGGCCCAAGCTAACATATCACATACTACTCCCTCTTCGACGACCCGTTGGTGCGTATCATATTTGTAGTACCGGAAGGTAGCGGTGGGAAGCCCCGTCGCGGACAATGTCATGCGGCGATTTCCCATAACATCATACATGTAATAATCGTTGCCTCTATCTGCACTCGAATTAACGATTAGCCAGCTGTTGTTCAGATGCACCTGTACGACTCGATCTCCTGCCGGTTTTACAATCGAGTCGACATACCCATTGAAATCTCGATAGAATAAGGTCCTTATATTCAATCCAGTCGTGCTGGAATCCTGAACGGTAGCCACGACCTTCCCTGTCTTGTCTTTGTAGGTGAACGTAGCGTAGCCATCCTCATCGGTGACCTTTTCAGAGAAGAGGTTGTTTGGTCCAGAGAATACTGGATCAAGGCCTGCCAATATGCCCTCGCTATGGCCATAGCTGAAAGTCCTTGGCTTATCCCTAAACACCCCTTCGGCGCGAGTAGCTGTAAGTCTCCTCAAGGGATCGGCCGAATAACTCGATTGGGTATACGGGGCGAAATAACCTGAAGGTGTTCTACAATCTGGTGTCTGTGCCGAGTTATAATATGCATACAGCCTGCTCTGATCACTAAGTACTTCGCCGGGTGACCAGTCGTACATAACGCCGCTTATGAGATAGGAGTCTATATAATCAAAAGGATTAGTACTGTCACTTATCACGCCAAAATCTACATCGCCATAGCCGTCCGACATTAGCACTGGTATTGGCAGAAACGTTGCCTCGCTCCGTCCGTCAAGCGTATTCGTACCACCACTTACAATTATATCGGTTCCATCGAATTGTTGAGTCTGCTTTACTATACCGAAGGCATTGACAAAATACGACGTCACTTCAGGATCGCTGTAAAACGCAATGTTATCGACCCAGAGTTTGTGTTGCCCCACCTCAATGTCGCCAGGGTGTTTCAGTCGAAACTTGAGAAAGCTTAAATCATCAATCATTTGGCCCGCCAGCTTGACATGGTATACGCATTCTCCGTTGTAGAAAAAGAAGAGATTGTCTTCAATCTTGCCGACCATAAACCGCCTTTTTCCTTCGGCGTTAATCTCGACCCAGGGGCCGTAGAGATCCTTATTTGTTAGTATATTCGTTGGATTGTCATAATCACCGTTGTACTGGAAAACGTAAAACTTGCCTTCATACGTGTTATTAGTGCGACAGATAGCAAGACCGTACCCCTGCCCTGAGTGATTCTCAAATCCGAACCACAAGTCTGTACGATATAATGGATTATCTGGGGGCTGATTGGTCGCCCCTGTCGTGGAGCTATCTGAAAAATCGAATGCAAAAAAACCATCTGCAAAAGGTGCTAGGGGAATTTTGACATCACGATAATCATCAATATCTTCCCCGGCAAAACTCATTCGCTCTTGATAATCGATTGTTCCACCCGAGCCAGACACTTCATAGCCGTGCGGCGTTGGATCCGATGACAATGCGGTCACAGCACCCTGCCGGCTGAAGTTCTCAATGAAACCAATTCCTCTTGAGGCAAACATGTGCTCCACGTTTGGCAGATCCCGGCGATATTTTCCCGGTGATTGCGTCGGAAAAAGAGCTTCTGTCGACTTATAAAATGTCTCTTTACCGGATAGCGGGTTCCACTCAAGATCGGCCGTGGCACAAGCGTAGCCGTATTGGTCATAGTATTTTCTAACTGGGATGTTTGCCTCGTCGGACGTCGCAATGACTCTGCCCAAATCGTCATAACTCCACGACTTGACTATGCAATCAATCGGACGAATGCGTACGTCATCGATATACATTTCATCCTGAGCACCACCAGCGTAACACGCAATCCATTGACCCAGGGCAACGTGTAAAGTGCACGCGATATGCTGCCACTCAAATGGAGTCTCAGCGATCCTCTGAATCGAATCAACAACACCGAAGTCAGAATATACTATAAACGTAAAACTCAAGGAGTTCGCATTGGACGAGAATAGCCACGCGTCCGCAACATAGTCTCCAGCAGGGACATTCACGAGTTCCCCGGAGAAGGCGTAGTGTCCGCCTCCAAAATCATAGGCTCCACCGCGTCCCGAGAAGCCGCAACTCAACGGCAATTCAAACCAATTCCAAGAAACAGGTTGGGTAGCCCCATCGTCCACACTCTCGCCAGTGAATATGCCAAAATTCCTAGAGTCTACATCTTCGAACTCGGCCTCTAGTCCGAATCTATTGTAAATCCGCGCTGTTAACACTCCATCCGGTCTCCGAACTTGAGTAGCATTACCATAGCGGTCCACATCTTCGGTGATCGTTGAGATAAATTCATTATTGTAGTCGATCTGGTGATCACTGTTTTTGTCGATCCATTGCCTCACTTCGGATTGATAGAATAAGCTGTCACCTCCGCGTCTATTCTGCGATGGGAAATCGCTTCTATACTGAAATTGTGTGAATTGCTGGTTGGTCCTTACGCCACCCGAATCCTTTTCAACGAGTTCAAAATCCTTAGCCATTAAGAAATAGGCCCTTCTCATAGCATTCGGAAAATCTTCACAGTCTCCAGCCAATTTGTCCGGCATGGAGAGCGGACATGTGGCATACGATGTTGTTGTGACAGACTGATAACCATTCAAATCGACAGACTTTGTCAGTAGGCGGTATGGGAAATTGTCCTCGTATGTATAGTGAGTCGCAGTACCAACACCGTCGTTGCGCTCGACGACAGAGTCAAGCACTACCCAGTAGGAGCACCCAAGGGTATCCGCATAGGATCCATCGGGGCGCAAGAACCGTTCTCCGAACGGGTAGAACGAATCGTCTTGATATAGATTGGCTTTCGCGCTGGGCCAGCGATAATACTGCTGGCTGAAGTTAATCTCGTGGCCTGCTTGATTCTTGAAAATGGTCCTGTAAAGTAGACCCTGAATAGGCGAGTTATCTAGAAAATATCCGTAGTATGTGCTGAAAATCGAGTTTTGTCCAGAAAACTGATCCAGAAGCATTGTCAAGAGCACATCCTGCGAGGTCGAATCTGAAGTGAGGTAGTAATACTCCGCAGATCCTTTACCCGGCAAAAGCCATGTAATCACGGGGTATTGAATTTGATGTGAAACGTTGTCAGAGAGAAAAGTAATGTACTCGGTAGGCAGGTATGGCGCGCTAAAATCAAAAGTTCTACTACCAAGCGCATACATAAAGGAATGATAGTTGCCCGGCATACTTGTCGGATGACCAATTCCATCATTTGTTTGAGAGCCAGGGTCGTACACTCCGTACTTCAAATTGATTGTTTCGGTTCCTGCCATGTCTCTATTGATGGACGGAACAGCGGTATTTGTGTCGAAGTTTGTCGTGATCGATTTTACCCGGCATCCGCCGCCGTAATGATGGTGCCCATCAAGAATGTACTCGTCCGACTCGTATTCGTAGGCATAGGTCAATCCTTCCGGCGTGGTCATTGACGTGAGTGACCATGCCTGCGGATAAATGTAATTGTATCCGAAGAATTCCCGATCCCCCCACGCTTTGTGAACGAAGTCACTCAACGTATCGAGCCAAAGTTGACTTTTCAGCTGGTCTATCGTCGGATTCTCATAGCCTCCGACAAGGGCTGGATGCACCTCATCATCCTTCCCATATATCCAATTTGTATAACTCCTGAAATAGATGCTCTTGTTTAGCATGTAGCTTGAAGATTTGTCTAGTGTCGTGTCATAGGAAAAAGAGTACCTCTTCTTGTATCCATTGCTGAAACGCTCCCTGGCTTCCACAGTAAATTCCGGAGACTCCGGGTCAGGTGATTGAGAATATTGATTGTCCGTACCGATGGTTATGCTTCGGAGGGTCGGTTCGCCATGTCTTTCAAGGTCTGACCTGTCACACTCTGTCTCCTCCATCTCGAAATACTGGTGCCATTTTGTTTTGAGAGGACTAACACCGGGCATCTCGTAATTGAATGTCGCCTGGTAGTAAGTTTCTGATGATAGTGGTGAGCGACCTTTCACGGTAAACCGGCTTAAGACGTAATCCTTTTTCCGCGACGACAAGTTGTCGCCCGAACGCCAGAATCTAATTGTTCGAAACTTGTCCACTGTCGTCAATTCGAAGTTCACTCTGACGTTAGGAGTTACGATAGACTTGAGATAAGTTACTTCCGTAGTATCATAGCGACTCGCGATATGGTCCAGATTTATGCAGTCCCAGTCGGACATGAAAAGCGTATCTATATCCGGAACACTAGTACTTGTATCGTGGTATTTGAATGCCACATACCATCCCCTGACTGGTTCAAAATCATCCGTCGGGTCTAGTGGAGTGCCACCGCCATCAACATAATCGCGACTCAAGATTTCGGTGAGTACCCATTCACTCGTCTCAAGATAGTCCTTATAGTACACCAGGGTATTGTCACCCAGCTCTGGAAAAGAGGAAATGAAGTCGAGTCGAGCTTCTCCGACAGAACTGCTTTTTAGCCCCAACCTGAATATGTACTTCGTCGCATTCTCGTCGATCAGCACAAAGTAGTTGTATTTGAAATAGTACCAGTTGTCGCTAATAATATCTGTGCCTCCGTAATATTCTCGTTGCGGAAAGATCGTTTCAGGGACGATCACGGTATCTGGAAGCTCCGGCGGCAACGGATTAGTGATTGTCGTATCCATGGCAACTTCAGCATAAAGAGAGTCGCGTGTACCTGAGATCGGTACAAAGTGAGGATGGCCCATCGTACCAATATTCATGAATCGAATGCTACGCCCCGGAATAGTCACCTCATACATATCATTGACAAACAGACGCGTCTCCTTACTCAAGTATTCGAAACCATGGATATCGGCGCCATGAATTGTTACCCGCTTCACTGACCATCCCCCGAAATTCCAACCGAGTCCGACCCAGGAGGCGCTCTGGTCTACCTTTATTCCCGACTGATATGACAGATTTAGTGGTATGGGAATTGGGCCTGGAACCGTAAACAACGGAATGTTTACGCTTAGATCGCCTCCCGGCCCAACGTTGTTGTATTTCTGAACGGCTTCAATTCCGTTTGTGCCGACAAATCCAGACTCGCGCGGCAAGCTGAACGGGTGATTCGTAGGGGGGCCATCAGCTGCAATGCTGATATCTCCAACAAAACCCACAGAACCAAGCAGAAATGCGATTGACAAAAGGCAACCCTGTAGCCTTCCAGACTGAACCAAACGTGATAACATTACGACTTCCCCCGAATTGATGATTGAATGGCAAAGTGCCCTAACGCACCCTCTCCTCATTTATATAATTTAGACAAAATTGTCTGTCAAGTCAGAATTTTCTGAGAAGTCAGGTTTCTGGGCTGAAACATCGACTCAGTCAGCACCGATGCTCGCCATTGAGTGGACTCGTCTGTTCCAAAACCGGATTTCACCTAACAATTGGGCTCCACTGAAACACCACAACTAATGTATCTGAAGTTATTCTGGTCTGACCTTCCCCCAAAAAACCGGACAATTTGAGAGTAAAGTATTTGACTGAATGCGGATCTTCGAGAAGGAGGATATTGCATGAGGAGGTCACGATTCACCGAACAGCGGATTGCCTATGCCCTTCGGCTGGCTGAGAAGGGGGCGCCTGCTGTGGAGGTCTGCCGCAAGCTGGGGTATCCGAGCCGGCCTTTTACGCCTGGAAGAAGAAGTACGCCAGGATGGGGATCACGGAGCAGCGCCGGGTCAAACAGCTGGAGGAAGAGAACCGGAAGGTCAAGAACTGGTTGCGGGTCTGAGCCTCGACAAGCAGATGCTGCAGGACGTTCTGTCAAAAGAGCTCTAAAGCCCGTGCGCAAACGCGAGACCGTGCAGACCCTGACCGGACAGTATGGGGTAAGCAGTCGTCGCGCGTGCGGGCTGGTACAGCTGCATCGATCAACGTTTTATTACGTGTCCCACCGGCCGGGATGACTGGGCGTTGCGGATGCGATTGCGAAGGCTGGCGGCAGCAGACCCCGTTTCGGTTATTTGCGTTTGCATGTACGATTGCGCCGACAGGGCTGGCTGGTGAATCGGAAGCGGACCTATCGATTGTTCTGCGAGGAAGGATTGAGTGTGCGGACAAAGCACCGACGGAAACGGGCCAATCACTGCCGGGTGACACCGGTTCTCCCAGCCGCGCCGAATCAATGCTGGGGTATGGATTTTGTAGCCGATACCTTGGATGACGGACAGCGGTTCCGGGTATTGACTGTAGTCGATCTATTCACCAGAGAACGCCTGGGCATTGAAGCCGACTTCTCCCAGCCCGGTCGAAGGGTCACTGCTGTACTCGATCATCTCTCCACGACCCGCTGTCTGCCTCAGATCATTACGGTGGACAACGGATCGGAGTATATTTCCAAAGTGATGGATTCCTGGGCCTATCGCCGGGGTGTACAACTCGATTTCATTCATCCCGGCCGACCCGTCGAAAACGCCCACATCGAGAGCTTCAACGGTCGACTTCGGGACGAATGCCTGAATGCCGAACTGTTCTTGAAATTGGAGGACGCCCGAAAGAAATCAGCTGAGTGGAAATCAGATAACAACAAGATCCGGCCGCACAGTTCTCTGAAGACCTTTCTCCTCTGGAATTCGCGGTCCAATGGAGTTCAACCAACCCGCAGGCAGTCGTATTCCCTAACCAGAAATTGGTCCAGTCCACGGCGTGAGGTCAAACTACGAAACCGTTAGGTTATGACTGGACCAAAGAATGGGGGAAGGTCAGTTGAAAAAGAGCTACTTCCATGTTCATCTGCAATTAGTCACTGCATATTTTCTCATTTGGCGCTAAATAACGGCAGGTTATAGGACGGACCACGCCCTACTAAGGCTTTTTCGGCAGGTCCCAAGCGATTGACCTCCCGTGCAAAGAAGGATATCGCAAGTTTCAAGTCGCCCAAACCATAGAGACGGGCATGCGGCAAGCAAACTCGTCTCTTGGCAATGATTCACCGGGGTGACATTTACTTTAGAAGCAACATTTTCTTTGTGTCGGCTTGGTTCCCCGAAACTAATCTGTAAATGTAAAGACCTGAGGACACATGATGGCCCGCGCCGTCCGTACCGTCCCAGGTCACCGAGTGAGTACCAGCTTCGTAGTGCCCTGAGGCCAGCACAGCTATCTCTTGACCCAAAATATTGAATATTGACAAGCGAATCTCATCCGTTCGAGGAATTGAAAATACTATCTGCGTGGATGGATTAAATGGGTTAGGATAGTTTTGCTCCAGTTCGAACTGTTCCGGCATCAAATTGCCACTAACAATTGTGGCTAGAACAGCCTCATGGTTCATGTCAGAGGCAATGGCCGCATCTATCTCAAACCGGCCTTCAATACGCATCAGGTCATACGAACCAGAGGCAAGTGTAGACAATCCTTTGAGGTCTACAAGCCCCAAGATGTTGGTTCCGTCGATCAAATCGATTTTGTCCCCAAGCATGCTGGTGACCTTTGGTCCGTTTGACGGCCCTGAGACAGTGAGTTGCAGCCCACGAAGTTCGACTGGGGTTGCTAGGCTTACGACAGTATAGCCATCGGCGTATGAGGTGCTCAGGATGATCTGATCGTTAGTGGCAAGGGGGGCGCCCCCCGCAGCTGGTGAGCAGGTGGGGGCAGCGCCGCCAGTGAACATGTAACTAACCAAATAGGTTATGTCGGCAATATTGTAATTGCCCGTTCCATTGGCATCAGCAGCGGCATCAACGCAAATACTGTGGAATCCAGTAAAGATGTCTTCAACAATACAGACTAGGTCTGCTACGTCAACGAAGCCACTTCCATCCGCATCACCAGGGACATAGCCGCTTATCTCAGTCGAGTCCTGAGTGCGATCAAAAGTGGCCCTCAAGTCATAATTGTTCAAATCGGAAAGTAATAACATATGCTGCGGATCACTGCTGAATGCCGTATCCCAGTGTAGATATTGACTCTCCACACAGGCCCTGGAAGCAGTAAACAATATGTTGAAGACAGTATTCTTTCCGATTGGAATTGAATCAGATGTTAGCGTATAGAATCCTACGGCATACTCGCCTGTTGCTGGAGTTGGCGCATAAACCTGAATTATCCAGTTCTCAGTGTAGAGACCAGTTGTCGTGACACCACAATAACTCGCACCGGAGGGCACCTTGAATGGTATCATGCCTCCCCTAATCGCTTGCGTCAGCTCAAGTGCAACTGGCTGCAACATAGTGTCACTAGCACACGGAGAGTAACTGCCCGCGCTGAATCTTAGCGCCTCATTCGACGGAGAGGCTCCCCCATACGGTACAGCGCCCATGTCGTTACGGGTACCGTTTGGATCATTGTAAGCCGGGTCAGGATTACCCGCGTCAATACAAGGCGAATTCTCATATAGCTCATAGGTCGGGGCCAGAAGCGGATCAGATTGAATTGAACCAACGCCAGGGCTGGCTATCTCCTGATACGGAACAGGGTTTCCAAACACGTCATTGTAGGACAGGTTCGGTTGGGCAACCCCACCAATCAGGCCTTCCCGGTGAATACCGTAATGCAGGTTGTCTGCTATAATCGTATTCATGATGGTCGGAGCATCAACCGAAAACGTCGAGGCCCCTCCATTTGCACACCCAACAATGGTATTGTTGATAATGACCGCAGGAGAATGGCCTATCGGGGTAGCCCCATCACCACCTAAAGATATAGCTCCCCAGTTGGTCACCTGCTGATTCACCAGAAGATTCCGCTGTATTGTCGGCCCCGCATATAAACATAGGACACCGATCCAGCCGCCTTCCAGACGAAATCCTTCCAGTACCGCCGCCGATGTCTCCCGAGTCCGGAAGGTTATCAAATTCTCGTTCGAGGCCGCAGTAATTGTCGTTACCAATGGCCCATCCGAAGACATCACCAGTATTGACTTACCTAAGAAGTTCACTACCCCAGTATACGTGCCTGGCTTGACCAGCACAGTATCATCATCATAAGCCGCCTCTATCGCTTCCTGAATGGTCGCATATTCGTCTGGCACTACGAGTACACCGGGTACATGAGGCGAGTAAATCTCATAAGGCCGAGCTCCTAAGTCATTACGGCTGCCGTCAGGATCATTGTACATCGGATTTGGGTCACCAGCATCAACCACCGGCGAGCCTTCCATCAGATAGAATAACCCTGATAGGCTCGGCTCATACTGTGGATCAACCGCCAGATCATTAGGACCGGCAACCATGGAGATGTAATTAGGTGTGTTGTTCCAAACATCATTGTAGTCATAGGTCACATCAACGTTCACACCGGCGTCTTCAAGCCATTCCATTCCCCCATAGGTATTGCCGGTAATCAGATTGTTCCGGATATCTGCCGATACCACCGACAAAATAGTCATTCCTACGGTATTGTAATTGATCGTATTGTTCACCACAATAATGCTGTCAGCATGGACGTAAATCGCCCCTCTCCGCTGAGAACCGATGGTCGCAATGTTATTATATATAGAATTACCAGATACCATAGCCTTATCACCCTCAATGAGCGATATGGCGGGACCGTTTCCGGACATGTTGCCATATATAACATTACTCCGAATCTGTACCTCACCGTAGCCATAGCCCAAACGAACAAAAATACCTCCACCCGAAATCGGCGCTATGTTCTCCCGAATAACATTATCAACTATGACCGGAGCGCCATTCTGGAAAAATATCCCACCCCCATCATATGAACCACGACACTCCTCGATAACACAATTACGAACTGTCGGCGAACTGTTCAACCCGTATATCCCGCGCGTCTGCCATCCTCCACGTATCGTAAAGCCGGAAATCTCTGCAGTTGTCCCAATGTCATCCAGTTGAATAACGCCACTTATAGCATCTGAGGAGAGACTTTGCTTATTCAACAAGTCGCGGGCCGAGATAGAATCATAGACAATCGGTCTCTGGAAGGCTGCCTTTAAGGCTGATGGAGCCTCTATTATCGTCGTCCCAGCGCCATCTTCAGAGGTCACGACAATATTCTTGCCTGACAGCGTGACAGATTCCAGATAAGTGCCAGGAGATACGAGAACAGTGTCTCCATACACAGCCTGGTTTACTGCTAACTGAATGCTGGTGTAATCAGCTGGCACCTTTATGGTGGCGCCTAAAAGGGTTGATGCCCACAGTAACGAAACGCAGGCAAGAATCCAACTGTACGATCGGCGGGAAATCAGTCTCACGGGAGCCCTCCCTATGTGGAAAAGTTTTATTTGCCGCCCACTCTGCGTAGTACCTGAGAATAGCAAAATAGGCAATGAAATAATAATCATCAGCGTTATAAATATAGTATCCAACCGGTATTTGGTCAAGACAAAATGGACTTCTAGTTGGATGTTAGCTCCACTTCTCTTTAGCAATCAGAAGTCAACTCTGGCCGTATAAAGAACATGCGAATATCAGGACGGAAGCTCATGATTCTCAGTGAGCGAAAGCTATGTTAAAGCACTTGCCCTATGCTACTGGTTGCCTTATATTTGGAATCCTGGTCAAAGCAACCTCACAAAACATGGTAGAGTAACTTGAATACGATTTTAGAACGCTACACTGACAGCCCGCAGGGTCGAAAGAAACTAATGGCTTTCTATGAGGAAGTGTATCCGGATGCACCTTGGCAGCTCGACGATGACAGGTTCGATTGGCAAAATCTTAGAAATCCGCTTCAATCCTCGGATGCGACTGAAATATGGCTCCTTACCGAAGATGGTCGCATAATCGGACATAATATCTTCATACTGTACACGCTCAACATTGGCGAAAGGCCTCATCAAGGCTACTGCTCTACAAACTTGATAGTGAGGCCTGGCCTAGTAGGCAAGGGTATAGGACACAAGCTCATCGAATGTAACGAGAATCGAGGGGGAGTTGCGTACGCTGTCGGCATTACGCACGCTTCAACCCGCGCTTTCGTCAAACGGGGGTGGGTACCAGTAGATGACGCCCGACTTTTCACCCAAATCATCAATCCGGGGCCTAATCTGCGGTACGTCGGAATGGCCAAATGGAAAGCTTCTCTTGCCTCCCCGGCTTTGAAAATTTTCGGTCTGGCCCACAGGCTGTTGGCCCGAATAAGGACTGAAAGAACACTTCCTGACGTAGAAGTATCAGAAATTGACCGGTTTGACCCCGCCCATGATAAACTGTGGAGGAGTTTTCTCAATGGCTATGCCCTCTCATTTGATCGAAATGCCGTGCAACTGAACTATAAGTATAAGTCAAGAACTGACATATCACACTCCATTTTCCTCTTTCGCAAAAAAGGAGTTCCGATCGGCTACGGAGTCTGCCGTATGTCCGTAAACCAGGTGAAACGTATTCGTCTCGGACGGATTGTCGATTTGGTCGCCGACCCACGACAGGGGGCGAAGCTGATCAGTTTCATGATAGGAGTCATGAAACGGTATCTCGCCCAGTTTAACGTTGATGGGTATGTTGGTGTAGCAGCAGACGATAAGATTGCGACTGCTTTTCGTCGTCAGGGCTTCTTCCTTTCGCGGGTACAGCCTGCGATTATCAAGGAAAACGGCTTCAGCGTCAAAGAGCTGCGACAAAAGTATGAATCTCTCTGGTACATCACATTGGGAGATTCCGACCTTGACAACTACTGGTAGGAGTAATGATGATATCGGCGAAGGTGATGAAAACCGTGTACATAGTAGTCGGGTGCGATACCGACCCTGACCGAACAACATTCCTAGACGGTTTGCTGTCAGATACGCTCTCTTGGCGTGGTATGTTAGAAGGAATTCCAATAGCCAAGGAACGCATCAAGGAAGTTCGTGACTCACAGGGGTCAAGTCCAATTTTCACTTGGTGTCTAAGAGCAGATTCTCAGATAAAGGAATACTATGGAGCATACAATTGGGTTCTCAGGTCCCACACTGATTTTCTTTTGAATCTCGAAAGACAGGGTGATGAATTGGCATGGCATCCGCACTTCTGGAGATTCGATACTCAGAATTCCGATTGGTATCAAGAGTGCTTTGACTTGGAGTGGCAAGTTAACATGCTTCGGGAGGCACACGCTGATTACCTGAACATTCTGCCAGGTCGAGCGAAGTCCGTTCGGATGGGGTGGGATTACCATAATACCGACACCTTCGCTACGCTTGAATCGCTTGGAGTGATAGTCGACTTCAGTGGGATACCTGGCTTGGCGCTCACTGCATCGAATCACGGTGTCCGATCTGTCAACTTCTTTGACTGGGGTCTCTCGCCGAATCGACCATACTATCCCGCAACATTAGACTATCGTCGAGAGGCAAGAGAAGGCGAAACGGCTTTCCATCTTTTGGAAGCACCGAACTTCGTATCAAAGTCCAGACTTTGGGGTATTATGGCCGGACTGCAGTATGCGAAGAAAACCGGAAGTCTGCGACCCTTCATTAGATCAATATTCAAACCAACCTATTTCATCGGGACCACGGGCAAGCCTAGTTTGTTCGCACCGCTGGTGGATCAACTGATCAGGGAACTCGAGTGGCGTGATCCCATTGTCTTCGTCACATACTTTCACCCTGACGAGCTCCTGGAAAACAAACATCCCCTTTATTCTCTTGGCTACATGGTCGAAAATCTGTCACTTTTGATTGCTATGGTCAGAGCATATGGCGCGACCACGAAGTTCATTAAGGCGTCTGAGATTCCAGGCGTAGTCAGTTAGTGATAGACCATCAAGATGATGAAATACAGGGCACAAACTGAAGTTGAAACAGGGAGTTACATTGGCGAAAAACAGTATTAGGTCGCTGCTGATCAAATTCGCTAAGATAGCTTTTGTGCTCCTGGCCATCGGGCTTGCCCTCTATCAATTGGCCATTCATTGGAGCGCCGTGTCCGATTTCCACTGGCGATTTGACCCCGTATGGCTGGCACTGTCGATAGCTGGTCATCTGGCGACCTTCTGGTTATTCTCTTTAGTTTGGTGTCAGCTGATTGCGGGATTCGGTTACACCGTGCCCGTCAAGTACGGATTCAAAATAGGATACATCACCAATCTCGGTCGATACTTACCCGGGCGGATTTGGCCAGTATTCGGCATGGCATATTTCGCTAAACGCTTAGGCATTCGAGAGCAGGATTCGGTTACCTCTTGGGTGATTGCACTCGTATTTGCACTTACTGCTTCATTCATTGCCGCGGGAATAGGTCTCTTATTGACACCTGAGTTGATGAAAGCTGGACTTCAGAAGCAAATTGGAGCTGGAGTTCTCGTTGCTGCTGTGCTCCTCTTACTTGCTTCCATTGCGTTGGTTCTGCTACCGGGTCCGACGCTCTCTGCTCTCAATCTAGTACTTCGGGCGTTTCGCAGGTCTGAAGTCAACTTCAGCATATCTGTGAGGGTAGCTGTTAAGGTCACAGCTGGGTACTTCGTATGCTGGGTGGTTTATGGGATTTCATTTTGGATGTTTCTGAAGTCGATCGTAGGAGGGGTAAGTCTGCCAATGGTGCCGATGATCACGACCTTCATTATCGCCTACCAACTGGGGTACCTCGCACTTTTTACGCCTGGAGGAGTGGGTGTAAGAGAGCTTGTAATTATCGGACTGCTCTCTATATATGTTGGACCAGTCGCAGCAGGAATGGCAATCGCAGCGAGGCTCTGGAATCTGGTAGTCGAAATTTTTGCTTTCACAATCGCTTGGCGGATACCGTTTTCTGCCCCACCGGACTGCGCTAATCCTGAGGTCGGGTCGCATGGCACAAATAGAGTGACTGAAGACGATGTGTAGGTATACCATACCTTCTGAGACACTTTTAGCGTAGATTGGAAGTAAATCGTGGAGGTTTGGCTGATGAGCAAAGAAGCGAGAGATTGCCTGGAGTTTCAGAGAAGAGTAGCGACCTTCAAGTATGCAGCTGCATGGGGGAATGTGGCCAAAGCGTGTCGGGCGTTCGGTGTTCCCAGAGCTTCCTACTACAAGTGGAAGAAGGCCTACGACGTCGAGGGCGAAACTGGCTTGGTGCGGAAGCGGCCGATCGACAGAAAGCGCCCGCGAGCGATTCCCCAGGCAACCATAGATTAAGTTTTGGAACTACGAACCAAGTACCACCTCGGGCCGCAGCGAATTGTTTGGTACATGGAGCGGTACCACGAAATTCGGATCGCTTTCTCCAGCGTTTACCGGATTCTATTGCGGCATGGGGTTAGCCGTTTTTCAAGTCGAACTGGCTGCCGCGCCTTGCACACCCGACGTTATTCGAAGCAGGTACCCGGCCATCATGTTCAAGTGGACGTGAAGGTCCTCTCCCTCAAGGGGCCGGCGGGCAAGACCATTCGTCGCTTCCAGTAAACGACCATAGACGATGCCACGCGAATACGGGCATTCCGAATCTACCCGCGCCACTGTCAGGCCAACGCGATCAGCTTCATCGACTGTGTGCTCGAAAGGTTCCCGTTCCGGGTCCACACCATCAGGACAGACCGCGACCACGAGTTCCAAGCGCTGTTTCATTGGCATGTGGAGGACAAAGGGATTCGACATGTGTACATCAAGCCACGTGCGCATGAGTTGACCGGTAAGGTCGAGCGGTCGCATCAGACCAATGGTGAGGAATTCCATCAGCTCTTGAGTTACACTGACGATGTCGATCTGGACCGAATGGGGTGCACGGCCGCATGACGCCGTACGAAGCACTCAGAACGATGCTTGACTCGAAAAAAAGTGTCTCAATTACTTGACAATACTACAATTGAGCTTCGCTTATGCCCACCGGCAGAAATTGGCAGGGTCCACCATTACATAACAATCACTTAGCGTGGGATATAAGCGTTTCGAGGTGCACACATTCAGGCTATCGAACGTATTACAATTTAACCGCCAGATCGAACAAGGGCAGGTACATTGATATGAGAATGAATGCGATAAAAACGCCGAGCACGATAATGATAACCGGCTCCAGCAGCGATGTGAGGATGTTCATCTCCGACTCAGTCTCCTTTTCAAAATAATCGGCGGCCTGTAAGAGCATTTCCGCCAATCGCCCGGTCTTTTCGCCAGACGCGGCCAACCGGAGCATCGTCCTCGGGAATACCCCGAAAGATGAAATCGAGTCGGTAAACGACCGACCTTGGGAGAGGTTGAATTGCGCCTCTGCAAGGAGATTGCCCAGATACATGTTCCCGGTCGTCTTAGAGGCGATATGTACGGCGGTGATAATGTCGATCCCCGACTTCGACAACATCCCCAGCGTTCGACAGAACCGTACCGAAATCAGTCTCGTGCTTAAATTTCGCAACAGAGGTAGCCGAAGTAATAGCCGGTGTCGCATAAGGGTAACCGATTTGGATCGGAAGGCAAAAGCCGCGGACGCCACAATGCAGATCAGAGCAAGCGTCAACCACATTAGATTGCCCCTGATCATCACACTGACGCCGATGATTGATTTCGTCAATGAAGGTAGCTCAACCCCGAAGTTCTCGTACATCGACGAGAATACCGGTACGATGTAGATCACAATTGCAGCCATGACCAAAGTGGCTACTAACACTACCAAAGTGGGATATGCTATTGCGGAACGCACCTTCCGCGTCAGCGCTTCTGATTTTTCCAAGTGCAGAGCTATCTGGTCAAACGTCGTGCTTAGTAATCCGGAGAGTTCACCGGCTCTTATGAGGCTGATGTATAGTTCATCGAAAATAACCGGGTACTCGCCGAACGCTGTTGCCAATGACTGCCCAGACTCCACGCTCTGCGCGACGTTCTTGATAATGTCCTTAATAACCCTGTTCCTTGACTGCTCACCTGCTAGTTCTAGCGATTCCAAAAGCGGCACGCCGTTTGAAAGAAGCATCTGTATCTGGCGTGTGAGTCGGGTGAGTTCGGCGCGCTGAAAAGTCCGGATAAGTTGTTGTTGGATTATACTGTAGGTAAGCTTGTAACTAACGACAAAAAGCCCTTTGTCGATCAACTTCATCTGGAGCTCACTGACATCGCGTGCCGTCATTATTCCGTTAGCTTGGTCGCCTGTCAATGTTTTTCCTGAATATTTATATCTGGGCATCTTGCCTGCACCCTTACTTTGTCATATAATATATACAAGTTTGTCAACTGTGGGGAATGGTTTTCTTGATGGGCCGGGAAATTTCCGATTCATTTTCGCAGCGATTCTGTGAACAGTTCAACCTGCTCCCTCTGCTTGAACAAGAGCACGTTAAGCTGCTGTTCTGTGAACACAGCGATCTGTCGATTGTGCCGTACATTGCGATGAAGGCACAGATACCTATTACTTTCCAGCGGACGACATCAAGCGAGTTGGAGGAATCGATTGAACGAGCTTTCACTCAGGACAAGGATCGCGAACCGAATTCCCAGGTGATGGCCAGTCCGACCCGCGTTCATACCTATAATAACGCTGTAGATTCACTGAACAAATTGATCGCCGGCAGTATTGCTCAGCGAGCTTCGGACATTCATTTTGAACCACAAGCTGATTCAATGATCTGCCGGATGAGAATAGACGGGGTGCTCTTCAAAAAGTCTGCATACACAAAGGCTGAGGTGCCGGAAGTCATTTCTCGCATCAAGATCATGTCGGGACTGGACATTGCGGAGAAGCGTCGACCGCAGGATGGCCGAATTCGTTTTTCACATGATAATAGGATTGTGGATATCCGAGTATCGGTAATACCCACCGATTTCGGTGAAAAGGCAGTCCTGCGCATCCTCGACAAGAAGAGCCTGAAGGTGGAGTTAAGCGCTCTCGGGTTCTCCACGCGACAACTCAGTACATTTCAGGAGACCATCAAATTGCCGCATGGCATTATTCTGGTAACCGGTCCAACCGGGTCTGGCAAAACAACAACACTGTACGCAGCCCTTTCAGCACTCAAGTCATCCGAAGTCAACATCTCGACGGTTGAAGACCCCATCGAATATAATCTGGAGGGCATCAATCAAACGCAAATCCGACCTGAAATTAATGTCAGCTTTGCCGTAATGATGCGGGCCTTGCTCAGACAGGACCCAAACATTCTCATGGTAGGTGAGATCCGCGATCCTGAAACGCTTGAAATGGCTATCCGGGCATCACTCACCGGACACCTGGTCTTGTCAACCCTGCATACGAACGACGCAGTCTCGACCATCAATAGGCTGGTTGACATGGGGGCCGAGCGCTCGCTATTGGCGTCGACTCTCAGGGCAATCATCGCTCAACGTCTTGTACGAAGGATTTGTGCTCGCTGTCAAACGGACAGTGTGAATGATCTTAACATCCTGGCTGCGCGCAAACTCCAGATCGAACCATCTACCGGCTTCCGGCAAGGTTTGGGCTGCGAACGGTGTCTGCAGTCGGGCTACTTTGGAAGAACTGCTGTGTATGAGGTGTTATCCGTAGACAATAGCGTTCGTGAGGTAATCCTAAATGGTGGGATAGAGGCAGATTTGCTTCAAAGGGCACGTCAGAACGGCTTTGAAACAATGCACGAACGTGCCGTTGAGCTTATTGGAAATAGCATAACTACTCCGACGGAAGTGCTAAGAGAGATAGGCTAGCTGATGAGGATTGGCGCAAACAAACTTATAATAAGCACATTTTTGACTTTAGCACTGGGTATCGGCATGGCTGCAACCAATCGCGCTGACGCGCAAATCAGCGCAGACCTGCTGAAGCAGGCGCTTACGAAGAATGCTCAGGATAGTCTCGCACCGAATGACTCCAGCGCAGCGCCGCGCTCCCAAAGAATTGTTGACACAGTCCTGACAATCCCCAAGCTGGACTACGCCAATGTAAAACTCTCAGATGCCCTGACGGCCCTTGGTCGTGCGTACGGATTGTCTATGTATGTGGACTCATCGGTGACCGGAAATATTTCGATGCGCCTGGACAACGTTAGCCTCAATGACGCCCTGCTTTTCATTATCCGCCAATACAAACTCTCGTGGGACAAGACCGGCGACATTATTAAGATCTTTCGGCCGGAGATTCCCCCTCCCCCGCCTGAGCCTTTGAACATCTCGTTCAAGGACCAGTTGTTATCAGTCAATGTGTCCAAGTGCGACCTGGAGCGATTCGTGTCAGCTCTTTCCGACACTACCGGCAAGAACATTGTATTGGAAAAGGATACCAAGGGCACCATCAGCTCAAGAGTCACTGATATGGCCCTGGACAAGGCGCTGAGCGTCATCTTTACCGCTAACGGCTACACTTACCGTGACATAGATGGTGTTGCGTACGTTGGTGTTGAAATTGACGCCAAGGCGGGCAAGCCGAAGGGGCGAAATCTAAATGCTAATTGCCGGGACGGATTGATTTCGGTTGACCTCACGAACGTCGGGCTGGCCGATTTGATTCCTTACCTCAAATCGGAATGCGGGATTAACCTGTTCATTCAATCAGCGCTTGAAGGGAACATTAGTGCCAGTTTCACGGACAAGACCATCGAGGAAGCGTTGACATATATTTTCATCAACTCACCATATACCTACAAGCAGGTCGGCGACTTGTATCTGATCGGCCAGCGAACATCCGAGGACTTGTATGTAACGAAGCTGGTGAAACTCAAACACCTGATCGCCTCGGCGGTCGAGTCGTTAATTCCAGCGACTGTGTCAAAACAGTTGTCGATCAAGGTGGTGAAGGAACACAACGGTCTCGTATTGACCGGGCCAATAACAGCGATCAGTGAAGCAGAATCGTTCATTGATGCGATCGATATTCCAATGGCACAGGTATTGTTTGAAGTACTGGTCGTTGATTATTCGAGCACAGACCGGGCGGAATTCGGCCTCACGGCCAACAACTTCGGCGGTGATTCCGGACTTCCCGGTCAATCGTATTACCCTAATATCGACGTCAGCGGCATCGGAAGTGATTTGAACTATAACCTGCGCTCGGTGGAACGGCATCTAGGCATCGGTAATCTCGGCACACTTGATGATAATTTCTTTGTCAGACTGCAGATGCTGCAACAGCAAGGTAAGGCCAATATCCGATCTCATCCGACCATCGCCGCCCTAAACGGTCATCCGGCCTCCATTAGTATCGGGACGACCCAGTATTTCCTGCTGGAAAGCAAGACAGTTTACCCGACGGAACAATCGTCGCTGTCGACCCAGACCTCGCAACATTTCGAGTTGGTGGAAGCGGACATGAAACTGGAGATCACGCCGTTTGTGAACTCCAGCGGCGAGTTGATCGTCGATATCAAGCCGGAGTTCAGCACACCGGCCAGCACCTTCAACCCGGACGTGCCACCTACTATCAACAAGCGAGTGTTGAATTCCACAGTACGGTTGCGTAATGGCGAGACGATTGTACTTGGCGGATTGGTACAATCGAGTAAGAATGAGCACATCGAGAAGCTTCCCATCCTTGGTTCGTTTCCAATCCTGGGAAGACTATTCCAAAATCGAACATCGACTGACGTAAAGTCCGAACTGATGATTTATGTAACTCCGTACGTCTATTACGGAGCGGAAGGTTCAGTCAATCGGGACAGCCTCCTGAAGAGATAATGAATCAACGACTGAAAGCAATGGTCTCCGAAGGAGTCAGGCTGACGCCTTCGGAGTATATCGTATGGATAGGCAGAGCTGAACTGCTTTTCCTTAGGGTGCGCAATCGTGGCGGATGCAAGATACTTTTTCGTTGCTCTAATGTGAGACCGACAGACAGAACTCTTGAGACTTGTCTCTCGTCGCTAATTGCATCCCCTGCCTATTTTGGACAGCCGATCGATATTATTCTTAATACTGAAGGCTATTCGTATATCAAACACATTGGTAAGATTGACGCTTCTCAGTTATTCGAGCGGCTGAAGCTTGTACGTGATGCGGATTTTGCGGTCGCCTATCGAGCCAAAAAACACAAACGCAAGACGTACCTGGTATACGAGGCCTCAGACAGCCAATATCTGTCTCAGCTGTATGAGATTACCGGCCGTTTGGGGATACCCATATGTCAGGTAGCGCGCGCGTCTACACTGTTGTTCGAGGCCGCTTTGGAGAGAATCACCGGCAATTATGTCGCCGAGTTCCGTCTTACCGAACACGAGCGTCTCGTACTGGCGTTTGACCAATCGGGGAACGCGCTGGCAGTGTCAGTTTCGCCCACGGCAGAGTACCCCGACCAAAACACGGTTGCCACGCTCTTTGAGCATACCAATTATGTGCACGAGTTGTTTACGGAAGTACCTCGGAACACCGGGACTAACCACGTGCCCTCCTTATCACACATACTCCTGACCGGGCTGAGGCGACTGCCACGCGCAAAAACGACTGGCAAAAATGGCCGGAAACTCGGAGTGGCACGACTGCTTAAACTCGCTCTGAACAGCGCCAAGTTGCTTGTGATACTCCTTCTGGCGATGAATGTCTTCTTGGGAGCAGTTCTCCTGTCCTTCACAGTATTCATTGAGAAGCCGAGCGATGCCATCCGAACATATCAGTTCGCATACAGCCGCAAATATATGCTCCAGCAGTCTATCGATTCCTTGAATGCGTATTTCACCACGGCCGGGGCCCACTCTACACGTACTAGCGCTGCCGCCATTGTCAGCCTATTCTGCCAACGATCCGTCTCCGGATTGTATGTCGATCAACTGGTGTTAAAAATGGGAACGGCCGACAGCCTGCAAGTAGAAGTATCGGGCAAAGCGAGAAATGAGCGAAGCGTGTTTGCCTATCGTACGATGTTAGACAGCCTGTTTGCACCGCTGGCATTCACTATGAACTCTGTCAGGCCTGTTCTGGTGACCGACATGGGACGACCAGATACACTCACAAACTTCAAACTGGCTACTCAATTGCATGATTAGAACACTTCAAAACCATGGAGCTGTCCTCTTGCTGGTATCATTTGTGGGCCTATCGGCCGTGATGGTTTATAGTGTCGTAGTTTTGATCGATCAGGTCGCGGGGTCCGTTAAGATTTTCACTTTGGCGCTAGATTCTCAGGAACACAGTGCCACAATCCAGGCCGAAGTGGTTTCATTGGAGAAGCGATTGGCGACTCTATCCAGCCTAAAGGAACATCAACAGGAGCGCAGACCATTGTCGCTGTCTTCGATAGAAGGATGCGCCAGACAGAATCGGTTAGGGATCGGGGCCGTAGAACGACTCAGTTCAGGTTCCAAAAACGGTGAAACATCCGGTGTTAGGTACAGCGTCTCGATTATCGGAACCATAGGTAATATGGTTAGGTTTCTCGATCAGCTGGAAAAGGAATGTGTGATAGAATCTGACAACATCACTATTCGCCCCGATAATGCAGATGGGACGCAGGTAGTTTCGGTAATGAATGTGATACTAAACGAGTAGCGGTCATGAGTCGTCAGAATTGGAGAAGAGCAATCCTGGGCGTACTGACGTTAGTAGCGGTCTGGCTCTGGTGGGGAAATTTGCAGCTGTTCTATACAAGCAACTCAGTTCAGCCGATTCCGGTGTCAATGGAACGATCCACACCCATCCACTCGTCTCGGGCCGCTGCCTTAAAATATCTGCCGCCCAAGACTAATCCGTTTTTTAAGGGTACGGTGCGTGCAGTGTCCGGTGACGCGTCGACTAGACCACAGAAGTCGGTCCAACAGATTCCGAAGCGACCGAGTTCGGACCATGCGCTGTCCGGCTTCGTGACCGAGACCAAAGTCCCGCAAGTGATTGTGATTGATCCGGGGAAATCCAGCAGAATACTGACCATAGGCGATTCAATTAATGGTTGGCAACTGGTAAGAATTCATGACAATTCTGTTCTGTTTCAGTATGACAATATTTGTGACACACTGTTCCTTTCTCCGAGTAAATAGGACATATGGCCCAGTTTGCCAGGGTACCGTGCTGGTGTCCGTACTGGCCATCATGCTGGCGCTATTGACGATTTTTCTGTTCGCCATGACCTATGTGCTGTCCCGTTTCAGTATTCATCAAAGAAACGTGAATCAGCTTGCGGCGCGAAATCTCTCGGAGATGGGAGTTGCTGCTGGACTGCACCGACTGATGTCAAGGCGTGATGCCACAGCTCAGGACAGCCTCGTAAGATTCGAAGAGGGTTTGTATTTTACGAGCATTGTACCTTGGGGTCCCTTCTTCCTTCTGACGTCGACCGGCACTTGTGCGAACCAAACAGCCACGACCCGGGCCATAATCGGTTCTGACTCAAGGCCTGAAATAGAGTCGGCAATCACTCTAACAGACTTAAACTTCCCGCTATATGTAGCTGGAACTGCCAGAATCCATGGCAACGTTATCACCGGCCCCCTTGGCATGGCAGCCGGGCAGATTGGCGGAGAGGCTCCTGAGCAGCACTTTCATATAGGTGACGTACTGAAGAAGCCGTACGTTTCATTTCCCAGGCTTGACACGGCCGTGATTGAACAGTATTTCCGCGAGGTGGAGAATCGGCGCCTTAACACAAAGAAGGTGCTAAGTAGTTCGCTTGTTTTGGGCAAGAGTGATAGTATTCAATTCAGTGCTGAGGGCACGCTATGCATAGAAAACGACCTGTTGATTAATGGAGCAGAAGTCTCGGTGTACGGCACCGTGATGTCGGTGTTTGTTGACGGTTCGAGC
This sequence comes from uncultured Ignavibacteriales bacterium, assembly GCA_964371785.1. Classification (GTDB taxonomy): domain Bacteria; phylum Zixibacteria; class MSB-5A5; order GN15; family FEB-12; genus CAVQCT01. The sequence continues at coordinate 73,111 of CAYJOL010000002.1, forward strand.
GAGATTGTGGCAAATTCAAAAGTGGGCGGCTTCATTGAATTGGTGTCAGGCGGCCCGGTGCTTATGGATGATGACGCGGTGGTTGATAATGTGCTCATATATTGTGAAGATGCCATAAATATTACCGGCTATGTGACGTTTTCGGGTATCGCCATTAGCCGAAAGCGGATTGTTGTTGACGACCAAGCCACCCTCGTTTATCCAGCGACATTGATAGTTCTGGCGGACAGCACGGAATGCGACAGTTGCGGTATCTATCTTCGAAGTAGCAGGTCAATGGAAGGAGTCTGTCAGATTGCCTTGACAGATACGGCCGTAGGTCAGAATGACTATCTCCTCTATTTGGACAAAGCGTCAGTATTCACCGGGCTGTTGATTGCGCAGACGGCCGCCGACCTGCGTGGTACTGTGAATGGCAGCGCCGTCGTCAGGCAGTTCCGATACGAGCAGCCCCCAACGACATATATCAATTGGATACGAGACTTGAAGATAGATAATAGTAAACTAACCTTCGTACCCACGACTCCGCTTTCAGCGACAGTTGAGGATTCGGCGAGGTTTCGAATTCTTGAGCAGGTGACAAGGTAATGGGAAGCAAGGTTTTGAATAATCAACGAGGAATCTCACTCATTGAAGTCCTGGTAGCTTCCGTAATTTTCATGATTGGATTCTCTATCCTGGTTATGTTGTTGAATGGCGTCACGGGCAGATTTGATGCAAAGGAGATCGAAACGGCAGCGGCTTTGGCAGACGATTTCATGAACCTCGCGGTCGCAGAAAAGGACACCCTGCCTCAAGACACAATGTTTGTGGCATCTGGTATCCGTTATCGGGTGCTGAAGTCCTGCGTTGTAGAAAAAGGAATAGTCAAGCTGGAAATCGTTGTCAAAAGGTTCTCCTCTGACAAAGAATTGGTGAGGCTTCACAATGCGTTTCTTACTGCAACATAACGAAAAGGGCGTGACTTTGGTCGAATTGCTCGTCACCCTCGGTGTGTCGGCCATTCTGATTGTATTCGTCGTGTCAGGCAGTCTTTTCATCCAGAAATATGTTTCTAACGAACAGCAAGCCAGCAGGTTGTTCGAAGAACTCTCAGCTATTAGCTCAGAGCTTCGTACTGCCATCGCAAAAGCAAACCGTATCCAAACGTATTCGGATAGTCTCGTTTGCGCATCAGATCTAAATGATCAAGTTACATACTCATGGCACGATAGCTCTTTTGCCCGCAACGGCCATGAGCTTCTGAGTACGAGCTTTAGATTAACCTCAGTAACGGTTGAAAAATTGGAATTGCCAAGACCAGGTGATTCCACTATATATAGTAATGTAAGACGATACTCTGCCGGACTCTACAGGGTGCGAGTAATCGTCGCAGATAAGAAAGGGGTTCGAGATTCTCTGACCTTTACGGTGACGAACGAGCATGAAAAAACAAAATTCAGTCCGTAAGCGACGGTCCCTTCTAAGATCGATGTCTGGCTTCTCTTTGCTGGAGCTGCTGATTGTGCTTGTTATAATAGCCATCATTGCCGGGCTGGCAATTCCTCGATACATGAGTAGCACCGTCAAGGCCAAGCAAATGGAAGCTCAGGAATTACTGCACCAAATCTACCTGATGGAACGGTCTTTCTATCAGAAGAATGATCATTATTGGATACCTGCCAGTGGAATTGTGGCAGACAAGAACAATCCTTACGCATTCGATTCGCTCGGTGTCGAGATCATGACTTCAGCAAGGTATACCTATTCGATAACGGGTGATGAGATTCACTTTGTCGCGACAGCCACGGCTGAGCGCCTCGACGATGACCCGGCGATTGACCAGTGGCAGATTGACGATCGAGGCACGCTGAGGTGTGTCATAGATGACTCGATTGTTCATTGAGAATATGAGGACCCGCATAACGACGTATGTGCTGGACGCACATGTTTTGGAGCCATGAGTGCAAGTGATGGTCGACAAAATGTTCCCCAATTAGCCTAATGCTGATCTATGCGTGATTCTGGGCTGCCCGTCCGGTGTTTGCATGCCACTTGCCCGCCGCTGGCGGCGGCAAGGATAAGGCAGGCTCGAAGACGAGTCTTCCCTACTAAGAAACGGTTCTACTATTACGGAAACTATTTGCCAGCCCAATCTCCCCAATTAAAAAGCGGAGAGGCAGGGATTCGAACCCTGGATAGGGGTTACCTATACACACTTTCCAGGCGTGCGCCTTCAGCCGCTCGGCCACCTCTCCGTACATGTATGTCTGACGCCCCCGGAAAGACCCGGAGACAGGCCGTAATTTAACCATTCCGGTTAAAAATACAAGCTGAATGTACAGGTTTTTCCCCCGACCGGCCCGGCCTAACTCTTTTGGGGATATATGGGTCGACGGGCGGTCGATTCAATGACCTTCACCCTCTCCCTCTTCCAAGGGAAAGGGTAAGAAAATAATATGGCAGTGCAAAAGCGGACATTCGGCCCAACGGAATAACTCGTTCTTCCTCCCCTCGCCCTCTGGGAGAGGGGCCGGGGGCGAGGGAAACCACCCTACACCCCGTGCCGTAATTGGTGGTAGCGGGTGAAGAATTTGCGCACGGTCAGCTCGACGCTGACGATAGAGGTAATCGTGACCGCCATCAGGAGCATATAGGCGACAATAATCTGCAGGAAAACGGCGCTCAGCGGATCGGCTCCGGCCAGAATCATGCCGGTCATCGCACCCGGCAACGCCACAATCCCGACCGTCTTCATGAAATTAAGCACCGTGATCATGCCGGTGGTGTTAGCCGCCCGGATATACTTCGCGGCCGCCAGCCGCCAGCCTTTGCCGAGTGAAAGCGCGGACTCAATCGCCAGCCGGTTGCCGCGGATATCTGCGGTCAGCCGGTCGATTGTCAGCGCCGATGCATTCATTGAATTGCCGATAATCATCCCGCCCAATGGAATGATATACCGTGCCTCGAACGAAATAATCCGAAACGCCAGCATCAGTCCGATCGTGATCAAGGACCCGGCCAGCATAGCGATCAGCGAGATCACAAATGCGCCGTGCAGATTCTTGGTGCGGCTCGAGGCCGCCTGGGCACCGACTGAAATCATGATCAGTATTGCCATCAGGATCAGCCAGACCGAATCAAGCTGGAAAATAAACTGCAGTGCATATCCCACGGCAATCAGTTGCACGAACGCCCGCACTGAGCCGATACTGATGTCCTTTATGACTGGAATCTTCCAGTACCGGTTGATGGCGATCGACAACAGCACCAGCAAAGCTGACACGCCGACCTGCAACAGCCCGGGTGTTTTCACAGGAGTTTCCTTGTCTTGTAATTCATTCCTGCTTCGGACTGCGGGTCGTTAATAATCTGCTCGACCGGACCGGATTCAATAAGCTTACCACTGTGCATCAACAAGGCTTCCTGCCCGATCCTGAGCGCCTGCTCCGGGTTGTGCGTGACCACGATCGCCGCCAGGTCTTGTTTTGGGACAATTTCTTTGATCAGTTCCTCGATGGCCGAAGTATAGCCGGGGTCAAGCGCCGAGGTCGGTTCATCCAACAGGATGACTTCGGGTCTCGTCGCCAGTAACCGCGCGATAGCCACTCTCTGCTTCTCCCCGACCGAGAAATTTGTGGTCGACTGGTTGACTTGCTCCGCCTTAATGTGGGCCTCACGGGCAAGTGTTTCGACCTCGTCATCGGTGAGATCCGCGTTCGCGTAGAGTAGATTGTCCCTGACGGTGCCATCGAAAAGGTATGGTGTCTGAAACAGGTAGCCTACTTTCTTGCGGAGCTGGCAGGGGGTGTACTCGAGATGGCTCTTGCCATGAAAGAGCACCTCGCCGGAGTCCGGTTCATCCAGGCGATTCAGCAGTCTGAGAAACGATGATTTCCCCGCCCCGGATGGTCCGATAACAGCGTAAATCTTCCTGCGGCAGAACGAGAAGCTGATATCATCGATAATTGTCCTGGGCTGGTTATCCAGCATGACGGTGCGGCGGAGATTCTTGACATCGAGAATGGGTGTGGCCATAGCGGCGCTATCCCTCGTCCCCTTCGCCGAAATACAAATACCGGCTGATCAGGCTGACATAATCGGACCAGCCTTTGCCGTCGTGACGCTCCCGGATTCGGTCGATCGCCCCCATCTTGCTGTCTATCTCATCGCAATAGTACACCACGAACGCTTCCGGCATCTGGGGCACGACCGGCGTGGCATATTCGAGTTCTCCCTGATGCGAGAGAATGATATGCCGCAATTTCATCAATAACTTTTCGGGGAAATTTTCAATTGACGCGGCCCGTCGGCAGATCCAGTCATCGACCAGGCAGATATGTCCGATCAATCGGCCTTCGTCGGTGTAATCTATGATCGTATTCGTGCTGTAAGTCGTGATCTTTCCGGCATCGTGAAACAACCCGCCGAAAATCAGATAATCTTTGTTCAGGAAATCATAGCCGGCGGCTACGCGAAGCGCCAGTTCACCGACATTGGCGGAGTGCTCGGACAGTCCGCCGATATACGAATGGTGCCAGAGCTTGCCGGCCGGGGCTTTCAAAAATTCGGCGAGGAATTTTTCATCATTCCAGAATGACTCGACCAGCGATTTGATATAGCTGTTCTCGATTTTATTAGTGAGCCCCAGAATCCGGGCCTTGCGCTCCTCGTTGGTTTGTTTCGAGAACGGCATGATATCTTCGATCGTGAACTCGTCATCGGTCGCCAGCCGGATGCGATTGATGGTCAGCTGTGCCTTGCCGTTATACTCCCCCACCACGCCCTTGACTTTCACCACCATGCCTTCGGCCAGTTCGGTCAGGCAGAACTGATCCGGCTCCCAGCAGACCGCGTTGACCCGACCGGTCGAGTCACCCAGCTCAAGCGAGACAAACTGGCCCTTGGTATATTCCCGGACCGTTTTCTTGCGTACGGCAAAGAAATTGGTGACGATATCCTCGGGGACGAAATCGATGATCTTTTTGTCGGCCATAGTGACTAATTATAATGTCGCGCGTCCCGGCAGGCAAGGACGATATGCCCTCAGCCTGGCTGCCCGGCATGCTTTGAAATCAACTTGGCGGCGGAATGTATAACTTATATATTAGCGGTACTTTATGAAGATACTCACCAGATATATACTCAGGGAGCATATTGCTCCGTTTTTCTTCGCGTTTTTTACGATCACGTTCCTGCTGGTAATCGACTATGTCCCCAAGATCACCGACCACGTGATTGACAAGGACCTTTCGGTCTGGGTCGCACTGGAACTTCTGGGACTGAATCTTGCCTGGATGCTGGCGCTGTCGATTCCGATGGCTGTTCTGGTGGCCTGCCTGATGGCATTCGGTCGCATGACGGCGGACTTTGAGATAACAGCTATCAAGGCCTCCGGTGTGAACATGATACGCATCATCTTTCCGTTGCTCGTCGCCGGCGCTGTGCTCACTTTTGGCATGGTGGAATTCAACGACAAAATCCTGCCCGACCTTAATAAGCGGGCGCGCGAGCTATGGGGAGACATATCGGCCATGCGGCCGACGCTCGTGTTCAAGTCAGGGGTGTTTATTTCCGATATCCCCGGCTATCTGGTGCTGATCGACCATATCGACCATAAGACTTCGCGGGTCGATGGTGTCCGCATCACCGACACGCGCGACAACAACAAGCCGCGAATAATTGTCGCCAAATATGGCTACCTCAAAATGACCGACAACAATAAGAATATGCAGTTCACGCTGTACGACGGCGAGATTCATTCGCTCGATGTGTCCGATGCCAGCAATTACCGCAGGGTTGACTTTGACAAACAGATCATCAACGTTTCCGAAGCAGGGTCGGAACTTCAGCGTACCGACTCGGACTACCGGGGCGACCGGGAGATGTCAATCAAAGATATGCAAAAACGGGTCGGGGAGGCCTACAATCAGATAGACCCGTTCCGCACACGGATCTATGAATCCTATGTCCAGAGAATCGACTACTTATTTACCGACAGCGCTCTTTCTCCTCCGAAAGACACCGTTACTGACTCAGTTGCTTATGCACAGGTAAAGACGAATGCCGCGACATTCGCAAGACAGGTGGAGCGAAACAAACAACAGATAGTCTCGCAGGAACAGACGGTTGACAAGTACATGTCTGAAATTTATAAGAAGTACTCGATCCCGGGCGCTATCATCGCGTTCATCCTGATCGGCGCGCCGTTGGGTGTCATGTCCCGGCGAAAAGGGATGGGAATAGCGATTGCCATTTCGATAATATTGTTCGTCATTTACTGGGTGTTTCTCATCGGCGGCGAGGATCTGGCTGACCGGGGATTGCTCTCGCCGTTCTGGGCGATGTGGTCGGCGAACTTTTTGATTGGCGGAGTCGGCCTCTACCTGCTGTACATCGTAGTGACCGAAAAACCATTATTCAGTTATTTCCGGCAAATAAAGTGACGCGGCTATGATCAAGAAGCTCGATCGATACCTCCTCCGGCATTTTTTTATCGCACTCGGTGTAGTCGTGGTGGCGATCGGGCTCACTATTATCATTATCAATATGATCGAAGGGCTGAGCGACTTTATCGATAACCAGGTACCGCTGATCGATGTACTCACCTACTACACGTATTTCGGGGGCTGGGTGCTCAAATCGTTCTTCCCGGTCTTTGTCCTGCTGGCGACGTTGTTTGCCGTCTCGGTGCTTGCTCGTCGGAACGAGATTCTCGCGATGAACTCGGCGGGGCTGTCCCTCTATCGCATCGCGGCGCCTTTTATAATCGTCTCACTGATACTTGCAGTCGGTCACTTTTATTACAACGAGTATATCTTCCCGCCGGCCAACAAGAAACGTCTGGAAATAAAAGAGTTTACGATTAAAAAACACTCGAAACGACGCTACACCCAGGTGGCCAATATCTATCGCCAGATAGGACCCGGATATTTCTACACTATCGGTCAGTTAAATGTCGAGCGGGAAGAAGGCAAAGATCTTAAAATGTACCGGACCAAGAGAAATCGCCTCAGTGAAATCCTGACAGCATCGGCGGTAGAATACCGGGAAAAACGATGGCGCGCACTCAATGGTGTAATCCGGACGTTCAACGATTCTTCCACCGAATCATCGTTTCAGCAATTCACCCAGATGGAATTGCCCGACATCAAGGACACCCCCGAAGATCTCTCCCGGAAACTCGGCGACCCCGCGGACATGGGTCTGGAGGAGCTGAAATCATATATAGATCTGATGAAACGCACCGGCGGCCCGTATGTACGCGAGTCAATCGATTACCGCCTGAAGTACTCCTATCCGCTGGCTTCATTCATTGTCGTTCTGATCAGCGTCCCGCTGGCGGCGCGCAGTCGAAGAGGCGGAATTGCCGTCTCATTCGCGACCGGCACCGGTATCGCGCTGGTTTATTTTGTGCTGTTTCGCGTTTTGCAGTCGGCCGGCTACAACGAAAAAATCCCCGACTGGATGGCAATCTGGGGAATCAATGGTGTCTTCTTCCTCATCGGCATGGTCACCATCATCTCAGCAAAGAAATAATATGCCCGATCAGAATAACGAGAAGAACCGGGTCGCCTGGAACGAGATGGCCCGGGTGCATTTCGATCACCCGGATTATCGCGTTAAGGAATTTCTTCAGGGTCAATGCACGCTCAAGAGTATCGAGCTTAATGAGATCGGTGATGTCTCCGGTAAGCGTCTACTTCACCTGTTCTGCCAGTTCGGCCTGGACACGCTCTCCTGGGCGCGCAGAGGCGCCGATGTAACTGGGGTGGATATTTCCGACACATCTATCGACCTCGCTAAGGAGCTTACGTCAAAAGCTGGACTGCAGGCAGAGTGGTTGAGGTCCGATATCCTCGAACTGGCAGGAAAGCTGAGCGGCAAGTTTGACATTGTCTTTCAATCGTATGGCACCCATCACTGGATCGGTGATCTGAACAAATGGGCTCAGATTGTTTCTGACCATCTCAAACCGGGCGGGTTTCTTTACCTGATAGACATTCACCCGGTCATGGTCCCGTGGCTGGAAACCGATGTCTCTTATTTCAAAAAGGGGCCGTACACGTATGCGAACGACGTAGATTATTGTAACAAGGATTACACAGTTAAGTCCGAACGGGTGGAATGGCAGCACTCTCTGGCGGATATTATCAACGCCATTATTGGCGCCGGTATGACGATTGAGTTCCTGCATGAATTTGACAAGTGCTGTTACCCCCGTGAGCGAGACTGGTACGAAAAGGACGGATATTTCTATCCGCCCGATGGTCCCACGCGATATCCGATGTTGTTTTCTTTGCGGGCCGTCAAGAGCTGAGCGTTAGGTGCCCGATTCCCATGAAGCCAGGTATTTCTTCTGCTCGGCCGTGAGCTTGTCTATTGATATTCCCATCGACTTGAGCTTGAGGCCGGCGATTTCCACATCAACTTTATCCGGCAGCGTGTAGACTTTCCGCTCGAATTTCTTGTGGTTCTTCACCACGAACTCAGAGGCCAGCGCCTGGTTGGCAAAAGACATATCCATGACCATCGCCGGATGACCCTCCGCCCCGGCCAAATTGATCAGTCGGCCCTCGGCCAGAATGCAGACGCGTTTCTTGCCGATGACAAATTCTTCGACATGCGGGCGGACAAGGCCCCGTTTCGATGCCGCTTTGGAGATGTTCGGCAAATCTATTTCGGCGTTGAAGTGTCCGGAGTTGCAAATGATAGCGCCATCTTTCATCTTCTTGACATGCTCGAGTCGGACAACATTAACATCGCCGGTCACGGTGACGAAGATGTCGCCCATTGATGCCGCCTTGCTCATCGGCATCACCATGTACCCATCCATCGCCGCTTCGAGCGCTTTCACAGTGTCCACTTCCGTCACTATGACCTGCGCCCCCATTCCTTTGGCACGGATCGCCAGACCGCGTCCGCACCAGCCATAACCAGCGATTACAATTGTTGAGCCGGCGATAAGGGTGTTGGTGACACGGATGATTCCATCGAGTGTCGATTGCCCGGTGCCATACCGATTGTCAAAAAAGTGTTTGGTTTTGGAATCATTGACCGCCACAACCGCGAACAGAAGGGCATTGTCTTTTTCCATGGCGCGAAGTCTGATCACGCCGGTGGTGGTTTCCTCGGTTCCCGCCATCACACTTTTCGCCAGTTCTTTTCGGCTGGTGTGCAAGGTTGAAACAAGGTCCGCGCCATCGTCCATTGTGATATGCGGCTTGAAATCAAGCGCCTGATGAATATGTTTGTAATAAGTCTTGTTGTCTTCGCCGTTAATAGCGAACACCGAAATCCCGTACTCTTTGACCAGAGCCGCGGCGGTGCTATCCTGAGTCGAGAGAGGGTTCGAGGCACACAGGGCAACATTTGCTCCGCCTGCCTTGAGCGTACGCATCAGGTTGGCCGTTTCGGTGGTCACATGCAGGCAGCAGGCCATGTCGACACCTTTGAGCGGCTTCTCTTTGGCGAACCGCTCTCGGATAAGCCGAAGAACCGGCATGGAACGTTCCGCCCATTCGATTTTCTGTTTGCCTTCGGCAGCCAGCTTAATGTCCGCTATTTCATACTTCAGGGCCATGTTTATGCTTCCTTCGCCAGGGTCTTGGCCAGATCGGTGTTCTCCCAGGTAAACTCTTTTTCATGCCGCCCGAAATGCCCGTACGAGGAAGTCAGGCCATAGATCGGTCGAAGCAGATTGAGCGTTTTAATAATTCCACGCGGCGTCATGTCGAAATGCTTGCGAATGAGCTGGGCGATTCGTTCATCGGGGACCCGACTGGTGCCGTCGGTAAAAACCATCAGCGACACCGGCTCTTTAATGCCGATGGCATACGCCAGTTGAATATTACACTTCTCGGCCAAACCTGAGGCCACGACGTTCTTGGCGATATACCGCGCCATATAGCTGGCCGAGCGATCGACCTTGGTCGGGTCCTTGCCGGAAAAAGCGCCGCCACCGTGCGAAGCCATGCCGCCGTAGGTATCGACAATGATCTTGCGCCCGGTCATGCCGGTATCCGACTGCGGTCCGCCGATTACGAATTTGCCGGTTGGATTCACATAGAATTTTGTCTTTTTGTCAATCATCGCTGTAGGTACGATCGGCAGGATGATCTTGTCGATTATCTCTTCTTTGGCCTTGTTCGTGATTTTCTTGCCGCTTTTATCCAGAATATCCGTGGTGTGCTGGGTTGAGATAACGACACAGTCGACCCGACGCGGTTTGCCATCCTCATATTCAATTGTCACCTGGGATTTGCCATCGGGGCCCAGGTAGTCCAGCCCTTTTGCCTTGCGTACTTTGGCCAATTGGCGTGTAAGTTTATGAGCGAGCATAATCGGCATGGGCATGAGTTCTTTGGTCTCGCGACAGGCGTACCCGGACATAAGGCCCTGGTCGCCCGCTCCTCCGGTATCCACTCCCTGAGCAATGTCAGGCGACTGGGTGCCGATGGCATTGAGGATCGCACAGGTGTCATAGGCGAATCCGTACCTGCTGTGAGTGTATCCGATCTCCTTGACAATTCTCCGGACCAGCGCCTGAATGTCGACATATGCGTTGGTTGTAATCTCACCGCCGACGATAACCAAACCAGCGGTCACGAATGTCTCGCAGGCCACCCGGCCCTTTGAGTCCTTCCTGAGAATTTCATCGAGCACACCATCGGAAATACGATCACACAGTTTATCGGGATGCCCTTCAGTTACCGATTCCGAAGTAAACAGGAAATTGCCACCAGCCATTCTTCATACTCCTTTAGCAAATACGTCAAGCAATGCGGGCTCCCTGCTGAACTGTCGTTCAGCGCCCGCCGATTTCAGTGGAATCACCTACGCTGACCACCTTCTTCTCGCCTATGATCACGGCGTCACTGCCGATAATCGACTCTTCCAGAATCATATTTTCCAGCCGAACGTTCCGGCCGATAATCGCATTTGTCACGATCGAGCTGATTATCACCGATCCTTCGTCTATGGACACATGGGGTCCGATAATGGAATTCTCAATTCGCACATCATCTGCAATATGCACCGGTGGGTTGATGATGGAACCATCGACCACCTGTGTTCTCGCGTGTTTATTCAACAGATGTTGATGCGACGTCAGGATCGTCTCTTTCTTGCCGCAATCGTACCACCCGTGTACCTCGAACGGTTTGAACTTCACCCCTTTCCTGATCATCGCGTCGAGCGCGTCGGTCAGTTGAATCTCTCCGCTGGTCGTCTTGCCGGAAGCCACCAGGCTGGCCAGCTCCTGCTTGAGCAGGGTCGGGTCCGAGAAGTAGTACAGCCCGATCAGGGCCAGATCGCTTTTGGGATGCTGCGGTTTTTCGACCAGGTCACTGACAAAGCCGTCTTCTATCTCCGCGATACCGAACCTTCGGGGATTTTCGACCTTTCTCACGCCGAGAACATATTCCCCTGCGCTCGTAAAACTGGGGAGATCGCATTCGACTATGGTGTCGCCGAGGATCACGAGCAGGGGCTCATTGTGAACATGCGCCATCGCTATGTGCAATGCGTAGCCGAGACCGAGCAACTTGTCCTGTTCGACAAATGTCGATTTGAAGGTAAACCGGCGACGGACATGCTCGGCAATCAGGTCCCCTTTGTAACCAATCACAAAAATGACTTCTTCCGGTTTCAGTTCGATAAGCGGATCGAGCAGATGGTCCAGAATAGCCTTATTTCCCACTTTCAGCAGCGGTTTCGGCAATGTAATAGTATGTGGTTTCAGCCTGTTACCGATACCGGCAACAGGAATAATGACTTTCATCAAAATACCTCTTTAGAATTCGGTATATAGTAGCCAAAGTCGGTCGGTTTGACAAGCACTAATCTGTTAGAAGGTCTTAAGTCGGAATCGGAAACTCGATCGGTCACAGCCGCCGGCAGCGGAATACGATGGGATCGGCCCCAAAATGGCCGAACCTGCTCTATTTATCTAAAGATATGGGAGAAACTCCCGATCCAGTCTTCGATGAGAAACTGGACGCGGCCAATAAGCAGTGAAACCCGTCCCATCACCGTGTAGCCGAAATGTGCTCCAAAGGCCACCATGATAAACCAGATACCAACCTTGGCCGTAACACCCAGCACTCCCACATGCTCCTTTGAGAAGTAGAAGTAAATAAGGGTGGAAATGACACCTACAACGACAATGACAGCCAAAAGCGATGCCGCCCAGCCGCCGCTGTCGATCAGCGGCACCATAGTAGCTTTCATTTGCGGGAGCACCAGGCCATGCAATTGGGTAGTAAGAAATACCCCGGCGGTGGTGCCCATGACAAAAGCCAGGGCGAGCCGCGACAGCCAGGAATACTTGGGAAAGAAACGGGCGAACATGAGGCATCCGATAATACCCGGAATCGCCAGCCACCAGCGGCCATCCTGGACCATCGGGTCCCACAGCTGCTGAACGATCACGGTATCCCAGATCAAACCAACATAGTAGCCCGCCGACAGACCCGCGAAAATGTGTTCGGCCAGCTTGTATACCGGGTTGTCCTTGTACAGGAAGGAAAACAACGCCAGCGTCAGAAAGGCGATTATCCAGATCTCGAAAACATGCATCCCGGTCAACCCTGCGCCCTCCTGCGATAACGGCGACCGGCGAAATACCCCACGTTGCCAAGTATGACCAGCGCGACAATCAGAAAGTGAACCAATGACTGAACGTCCATCCCCCGATATGCGGCATCGCGACGGTTAATAAGAATCTCATATTCGGCCGCCCCTTTCATCCCTCCCAGCAGGCCCACGATCTGCTTAGCCCCTATATATGCGTAGAGCTTCGGCGCCATCACCGCCGTCGCCCCGATCGCCATCGGCGTCCCATAGCCTGCGTTCACGATGGAGACCCAGTAGTCGGCAGTCGCGTTGTCGGCAACTTCAAAGATGAACTTCACATCGGCATAGTTCTTAACCGATCGCATCAGCGGGAGATCGCGAAGCGGTGTGCCGGAATTATCGGTCGGGAAAATACTCTCAATTGAGGTTCCCATTCCCTTAAGGACAGCTACGTAATTGGCTTTATAACCAAGATTTACATAATCCACACCGTAAACCTTGTGGAACTCTTCTGCCACCTGCCGGGTGATCAGCTCGGCCATCGACGGCCCCCCCAGCGGAATATTGCTTAGCGTAATGACCTTCATATTTTTCCGGAAGAACTGGTACATGGCGGCGATCGTCATGGGTTGCGTCTCGGCCATAGTCGACGGGTAATAATCGAACACGAGCATCACTACCGAGGAATCGGGCATCGCCTCGATGTAATCATAGACATCCTTGGTCTCAGGGGTTACGCTGATAGGAAAACGTACCGGCAGCAGAAACGGTATTATCACCGCCAGCGCGACCATCAGGTAGATCCATCGGCGATCGATCTTTTCCATCCGTTCCCAGATATTCATCGTCTACCCCTTCCCCATATAGGTGCGCTCGATACCCAGGAGAATGCGAAGGGACATAGCGGCCGCACCCAACGCAGCACCAATGATGATCCCCCGCTGGACCGCAAGATTGACTCCGTTCATGACGTAAATATTAATGAGCTCAGGTAAGTGTCCGGGAAATAGGTTGAGTAACGCCTCGCCGATCGGCACCCGCCAGAGCATCACGAGCGTGGCCGTAATCAACAATAGGGTGGCTTCCGCGCTCCTCGCGCGGAACGCCCGGTACGCCGCCGAGGCAATATAAAACGATAAGGTCGCGAACATCGTCGCCATCATCGGCATATCCATAGTCACAAACAACCAGTCATAAATCGAGCCGGGCTGGCGGCCGAACAGCGGCGACCAGGAGCCGGGGAGAACCGATGGTATCGCCATGGCGAAAATTGAGATGAGAGTGAATATCTTGAAGACCCAATTTTCTTTGCGGGCACGAACGGCCGCAATATTCACCCTGGTTATTGACACCACTCCCAAAAGCAGGGTGAAACCGCCTACGATCGTGACCCAGACCAGGATTTCTTCGGATAATCCGCCGACCAACGTCGTCGTTTCGTTGAAGAAAAACGAAATGACCATGATAATACCGGCCAGGAAGGCTATGACGACTGGTGCTGTGGTCTTCACTGTGTGGTCTTCTTCTATTCCGGTTAGACTGCGTTAAACCAGTTGATAAACGTGTCGCCCATCCCGAACGAGACGAGAATGACGCCAAGGATAATCAACAAGGTTATGATCATTTTGAGCAGATCCTGACCCTTCAATCCGCCCAGCATCAGGGGTTCGTGAGAAAGATAGGCGGAGGCAGCATACAACTCCTCGCCCATTAAGGTGTAATCACAGGCGGCGATGAAAAAGGGGAGCTGTTCCGGCTGAGCAGTGCCGGCTATCTGAATCGAACCGGCGGCATTGCCGGTTTCGGCCAGAAGCAGCGATTCGGCGAAGAAAGCTCCCATGTAAATATTCGTTGCCGGTCTTTCACGCATCATATAGCCGTTGACATTGGCCGTGAATGCGAACTGCTCGCCGGCCACGTAACGAACCGTATCTTTGTCGTACAAATCTCCCTTGCCCATCTCAATATATGACTGCTCTACCACTTCCTGACCGGCCGCCAACACCAAAGGATAACGGACAGGGACCATCAACGGCGTTTCATACTGGGCCGTTATCTTCGCCACTCTTCCAAGTATGGAGATTCCGGCGATCGTCTGGATTTCGTCCAATTCCTGGATGCCGGGAATAAATAGAACGGGTCGACCCATCTCAGTGGCGCGTCCTACGGCTTCTTCGACGGCGTTTAGGCCTGGAATTTTACGGAGAAAAAGAGTCTTCCCCTGCCTTGCCATTCGAGTGTAGGAAAGAATTGCGATTGAGAACACAGTGACCAGAATCAGTGCGTTGATTCTATCTGTTCGGAAAACTCCTTGCGGTTCGGCTGCGCCGGCCGTGGCAAAGTCCGCCGCCAGCAAGCAGAATGAAGCAAAGATCGTGGTGATGGGCTGTCTGATGTATCGAGACACGGTGGAATATACCAATTCACTCTCTAATGTCAATTCATATTAGGTTGAAGACGATAAGCCGGGTTCGTCTGTTCAATGCCGGGTGTCATTACGCAGATCAGTTGAATCCTCGCGTCAGTCGATACAGTTCGACCCGCTACATGGCTCGCCGAAGCTGGACCCCGGGTCACGAAGACTGACCGATGTCCGTCAGGACAACATCGATAACTCAGCGTCATTTTGCACGGATCTCAGGGTGCACTCTGCTGGATAGCTCTTCACTCCGGGTACCGGATTCATATGCGTGGGATGGGTAAAAAAAACCGGATGTCTCCACCAAGAATTGAAGACATCCGGCACGTTTTAGCGGTACGGGGGATCGAACCCCGGTTTGATGGCTGAGAACCACCCGTCCTAACCACTAGACGATACCGCCAATTCAATGCGCAATGCTAAAAAGCAACAGGCCATGAATATAGTAATAAACAATTCCTTGTCAAGGTCAACAACCTCTATGATTATCAACACGTTACGGCGAATCAGTCTGTAATGCCAAGCCCTCAAAGAAGTTACTCAGCATCGCAAATCGGCAGTTTTTTACAACTTTTTAAACTTTGTCAAAATTTCACCAATGTGCCATTATGGCGCATCGTATGCCGATACGGCAATACGATTGTCAACTTGAACTTAGACGAAGTTCTCCGAATGCGATCGGGTAATGTGTACTGTCCGGCCCGATGTGATGCGATCACGCCGGCAAGGACTGTTTGACACATTTCCCGATACCGCACTCAAAGCAGGCTCACCCTTTCACCCTGCGGCAAAGGCCGATCCGGCACTAACATGGATATATATATCTCTGTTAATCCAGCTCACGCGCGATTATACTCGCTGTCGGCCAAGATTTTGTTTTATTCGAACCGTTGATCTGATATATTTGGCGAAACTGTTCGTAACCGGAGGACCATATGCCTGCCAAAAAACGTACCCGCGCCACCAGCAACCGGGAACTCACCTTCAAAGAACTCGACTACTCCATCACATACAAACCGTCACGGGTCACCACATCCGACGACCTCGCGCCTTCAACCGGCATTATCGGCCAGGAGCGGGCTATTGAATCTATTCGGCTCGGCCTGAGTGTCAAGAGTGTCGGATACAATATTTTCGTCACTGGTCTGTCCGGTACCGGCCGCACGACTACCATCAAGCACTTGCTGGAGCATCTCGACCACGACACACCCAAACTTAATGACATTTGTTATGTCAATAATTTCAAGGACGAGGATTCTCCGCGAGTCCTGATATTCAAGGCCGGGGAAGGCAGCAGGTTCACCAAGGACATGGGCTATTTGATCACATCGGTTCGTAAGGCAGTACCCAAAATATTTCTCTCCGAGGACTACAAGGACCGTCACAGCCGTATTGTCAGGGAATTCGAAGGCCGCCAGAAGGAAGAAATCAACGCTTTTGAGGAAAAATTGACCAAGGCCGGATTTGTGCTCGTTCAAATTCAGTCCGGTCTGGGTGTCCGCAATGAAATCCAGCCATTGATCGATAATGAACCAAGTTCGCTCGAGAAACTCGAGCGCTTAAGCAAGGAAGGAAAGTTCTCCCCCTCCCGTCTCGATGAGCTTCGTCGATCCTGGGACAGCCTGCGGCGTGAATTCGACGCCGTTACCGTGGAATCAAAGAAGCTGAATTCCAAGCTCGAGGATGCCCTGCAGAAGCTCGATGTGTCCATGGTTGCACCGATGGTAGCCGACAAGGTCAATCTGCTGCAAAAGCGGTATCCCGACGAGAAGGTGCAGACGTATCTCGACGAAGTTGAGCAGGCATTGGTGGGCGACCTTGACCGGTTCCGCGAGGCCCAGCCGCGGCGCGGCGAGGAGGAAGCACCCCCTTATCGCAAGCGGGAACCGTTCGAAGAGTTTTCGGTAAATCTGCTTTTGAATAACGGCGAAGCAACGTCAGTCCCCATAATAATCGAAAAATCTCCGTCATACCGAAGCACTTTCGGCTCGCTGGAACGCGTGGTTGACCGGTTCGGCTACTGGCGAACTGATTTCACCAGAATCTCTGCCGGTTCATTGCTGAAGGCGACGGGAGGGTTCTTTATCGTAAATGCCACCGACCTGCTGACCGAACCGGGCATGTGGGTCAACCTGAAACGGGCGTTGCGCAACCAGGAGATTCAGATCGCCGGCTACGATCCTTTCTATATGATGGCGGGATCAGGAATCAAGCCGGAGCCGATTCCGCTCGACGTAAAAGTCGTATTGATCGGCGAACCCGACATCTACCACCTGCTCTGGCAGCTCGACGAGGACTTCAAGAAGATTTTTAAGGTCAAAGCTGAGTTCGACAGTGTCATGCCGCTTGACAAGAAGAATACCGATCAGTATTTCCAGTTCATTTGCCGGGTTATCAACGATGAGAAGCTGACGGCCTTTGAGGTCTCCGGGCTCCAGGCGGTCACCGAGTACGGCATGCGGCTGTCGGGCCGTCGTGACAGACTGACCACTCGATTCACCCATATTACCGATATAATTCGCGAAGCCTGCTACTGCACGTCACAGAGAAAGGGCAAGCGGGTGACCCGCGAGGATGTTCACTGCGCCATTGAGAACAAACGGTCGCGCGTGAATTTGACAGAGAGAAAAATTCAGGAAATGTTCGACGAGGACGTCCTGATGGTGTCGACCAGCGGAGCCACCGTTGGACAGATTAACGGACTCTCGGTATACAATATTGGCGAGTACATGTTCGGTCGTCCGACCCGAATCACGGTCAATACTGCTCTGGGTAAAGAAGGGGTCATCAATGTCGAGCGCGAAGCCGATCTGTCCGGGCCGACGCACAACAAGGGCGTTTTGGTGCTTACGGGCTATCTGCGCAGCATGTTCGCCCAGAACAAACCGCTCTCAATGTCGGCCTCCATCACATTCGAACAATCATACGGCGGGGTGGACGGCGACTCGGCTTCCTCCACCGAAATTTATGCTGTCCTCTCCTCGCTCGCGGAAATCCCCATCAAGCAGGGAATCGCCGTCACCGGCTCGGTCAACCAAAAGGGCGAAATCCAGCCTATCGGAGGCGTGAATGAAAAAGTTGAGGGATTCTTCGACGTCTGCAAGGCTAAGAAGCTGACCGGCCAACAGGGCGTGGTAATACCCAAACAGAATGTATCCGACCTCATGCTCCGGCACGATGTTTTGAAGGCGGTCAAAGACGGTAAGTTCCATATCTATCCTGTTTCAAACATCAGCCAAGGGATCAGCGTCCTGACTGGTGTACCGGGTGGAGAACGCCGCGCTGATGGAACCTTTACGCCCGGATCGGTGATGGCAAAAGTCGATGCCCGGTTGTACCAGATGGCCATAGACCTGCAGAACTTCGGTCGCAAAGATGACAACAACAATCACGTCAAATCATCGGGCCCCAGAAAGAAAGCGCCTAAGAGGTGAAGTGATGCACTCACTTCGATTCGGTGCACCGATAAGCGACAATCTGGTCGATGCGACTTGATTCGCACGAGTTGCACTCGCGCTGACATGTGAAGTGTCGTTTCAGAGCCGTTTGTGTCGCGTTCTTTTTTTCACGCTGGGGATAAAATCGTGAGATTTTTCTTGACATGAATCACCAAAATGGCAATTTTTTTGTGTGAACAACCATTAATGGAGGATGTTCAATGCGCAAAGCTAAAAAGGCTTCAACTCGCAAGGCTGCCCCAAGAAGAAAAGCAGCCAAAGCCAAAGCATCTAAGAAGGCGAAATGCGCTGCCAAGACCAAAGCGGGCAAGCAGTGCAAGCGCTACACCGACGGAAAGAGCAAACTGTGCTCTGTTCACAAGAAACGGAAATAAAGATTTCCGACAGAAGAAACGCGATCAGTTGATGATCGCGTTTTTTATTTGCACGTGATTCCGCTCTGGGCGCGTTTAGAAATCCGCTCCGAAAGAGAAGTAATGGCTCGGACGATCCGAGACTGCATTCAGATCGGTCCTCCACGCCAGATCGTAACGAAGCAGGAAGATGCCCAGGTTCAGCCGCCAGCCGAATCCGAATCCCATCTTGATATCCTGTAAACGATCCGCTCCGCCCTGTGAAGTTGCGCCCTTGAAATGATCCCCATACCAGGCGGAGCCGATATCCGTGAAGATGACTCCGTTCACACCTGAGAGTACGAGCGGAAGCGGGAACCCCATTACCAGGTAATGAATGAGCGGATACCGGAATTCCAAGTTAACCAGTGCGTAGCGGTCGCCCGAAAGCTCGTAGTACGGAACGCCGCGGAGTGGTGTGACAACATCAGAAAAGTACAGGTTCTCTACATCGTACACCTTTGCATCGAGCGTCCGGTTTCCGATCCAGTTCGTGGTCCCGCCCAGGAAATACAGCTTGGGTGTCCGGCCAAACGATGCTCCGCCGGCGGTGCGGAATGTAAATGAGAAATCTCCTTTGATATGCCAGTACTTCCGGTAATCCATATCAACAGCCGTAAACTGGATATCGTTCGAGTTGAACAGATTGCTCCCGCCCGAAAACGCAAGCTTTGCCCGACGGCCGTTAACCGGGCCGGTAATGCCCCAGATCACGTTATCAACCACGTACGAAAGTTCCGCGGTCGTCACTTTCGAGCTCTTGTTCGGCCGGGTATCATTCCAGTCATAGTACTGCCGATCGATAAAATATTGCGATACGAACAGGTCGATACGACGGAACGTTGAAAACGGCCGACTCAAGTAAGTCTGGAACCCGTAGAAGCGATCTGAGAACAGGAAGTCGTTGTTATCGAGATAATAATTCTTGGTATGAAAGGCGCCGATACCGTAGTTCGTCCGATGTTTGTTGTAAAAATAAAAAACCTGCACGTTGGACTGGTCGATGGAGTTGACCAGGTCGGTGGCCACATAGATCTGGTCGTTTCCAAGGTAATCCGAAAAAACAAAATAGCTCTGCCCGGACAGACCGAAATAGGTATTGTATCCAAAAGTCCCGGCCAGGTAATCCGGTGTAAACTTGACCTTATATTTGTGAACATCGTACTTCTGTCCCGACTCGGGGGTACTTCGTTCATCGAACACTTCCGGTTCCTTCATGTACTTGCCACCGGGGTACGGAGTGGAATCATCGGGGACATCGATCAGCATTGAGTCGAATGGGTTGTCGTTTTGATCGCTGACGAATACGAAATCCTTGCCGTAAACTCCCGTCTGCGTGATGACGGAGTCTTTCTTCTGCTGGGGTTCTTTCACTTTGCTTGTGTCGACGGCGGTGGAATCGAGTCTGGGCGAAGTCTCCGCACCCGGCAGTGAATCGGTGACCGCGACAAATTGGCCCGTGTCTTTAACCTGATATTGTTGATAATCCCCGGCGTTGGTACTTTCTGTCGCCGCCAGAGAGTCCGATTTTGTCACTATCGATGCTACCGGTTCTGTCGTGTCCTTCTTGACCTTGGGATCATATGCCCCTTCAACGAATGCAGTCTTGGCGAGCACACCATCCTTGCCGACCGGACCGATATCCTTCATCACGAAGACATCGAATCCACCGTTATTAAACGACTCGAATGCGATCTTATCGCCTTCGGGTGACCAGGACAGAGACTTGACGCCCGTTAGAATGTCCGTGATGGCGTAATACTTGGACGAATCGAGATACGCGATGTAAATATTATCGATACCGTTCCGGTTTGAAATGAACGCCAGCTTTTTGCCGTCGGGAGACACTGCCGGGGTCCGATTCTGTCCCGGTCCGACATCAAGCGGCGTTACCTGGCGCGAATCAACATCGATTTTGAACAGACTGTAGAATCCATAAGCGAATCCGTACAGAGTCGAATCGGCGTCGACCGACAGGTACAGATGCGGGTCCTGTTTATTCGGCGGATAATACTCGTTGGGGCGATCCGACGAGAATATCAGCGAGCTGGAATTTGGCATCCAGCTTGACTCCGCGTCATCGAAATCGTCGTTTGTAAGCTGGACGGCACTATCGCTTTCAATCGTGTAGACGTACAGGTCCTGCTGGTTTCCTTTGACGGCTGAAAACGCCACTTTCTTGCCATCGGGCGACCAGACCGGATTGACAATGCTATAGACCCCGAAGCGCTTCTTTTGATAAATCTTGTCTTTGTAAATGTCATAGAACATGAGGGTCGGCTTGCCGTCGGATTTGGCCACAAACACCAGTTTCCGACCGTCAGGCGAAAATGACACTCCTGATACATACGAGTGGAGCGATTCCAGGTCTCCTGAGCGTTCGCCCTTAACCAGGCGCTTGACAATTTTGCCGCTGTTGGCGGAGATCAGGACGATCTCGGTGTAATCCGAACGATCGGTAAACATTGCCAACTTATCCCCTTCGGGCGAGAAAGTCGGTTTTTCATTCAGATATGAGCCGTCTTCGCGCGCATGCGTCAGCTGTTTGCCGATCTCATCCGGTTCTTTTCTTTCAGCTATCTCCGGCCAGTACCGGCGCTTCATCTCCTTTGAATAATCTTCCCAGAGCTCTTTCTCATCCTTACCGATCGCCTCTTTGAGCGCCTTGCCCATCGTCAGATAGACTTTCCCTTTCTTGAGAATCTCGCCGAGCTTCTGCTCACCATAGGTATCAGCAATATACTTGATCAGGGACTGACCTTCTTTGTACGCCAGAAAACCATTCAGATACTCCGGAGGGGCGAGATAGCCGTTGATTGTAGCGTCGCGCACGTACATATCCGAAAAATAATCCCAGCCATAGCGCGATGAATACTCCGCATAACCTTCGGCATACCATAGCGGCAGGTTAAACAGGCGTTGCCTCGATAGTAACGAGGCAAACATGTTGCCGTAAATCATGTCGTACACGACTGCGTGCGTGAGCTCATGATGAAGGACATGCCGGAATTCTTCGTACGAACCGCCGAATGGAATGACCATCCGTTTCTTGAACGCTTCGGTGAACCCACCAACCGCTTCAGGTATGATGCCGCCAGTTATGTTTGTCTGCTGGAAATCGTTCGGTGAATTGTACACGAATACCGGAATCGGCTGCTGCAACACATAATTGAGCTGCCCGGTAATGACATCGTATGCCTGTTCGAGAGCATCGGCGGCGAAGGTAGCGGTGCTGTATGCATCCTCGTAGAAGTAGATATCGAAATGCTTGGTCTGGATGTAACTCCACTCAAAGTCCTTGTAACGGACCTTATTCTTACCGAAATAAGTCTCCTGGGCGCTGGCGACGGAGGCAAGCACAGTCGCGGCCAGTACTAGAAGTATTAGGATCTTTTTCATAACGGCTATCATCCCTACAAAAGCTTAGGACTCATCCTCGTGGCAATTCTTCATCATTCTTCCTACACAGTTGGGGCGAGTCCCTCGGCCGGTCATGTTAAATTGTCGTTAGCTCTTGTCGACGATAGGAATCCTCATGTTTTTGGGTAATCACTCGTTTATTCTTTCAATATCGGCTCCAAGAGACGACAACTTTTCCTCCAGTTTATTATACCCCCTATCGACATGGTAGACCCGAAGCACCTCCGATTTTCCCTTGGCCGCCAGGCAGGCCAGGATGATGCCGGCGCCGGCCCGGATATCCGATGCCATCACCTCGGCGCCCTGAAGCTCAGGCACGCCGTGAATGATAGCTTCATCGCTGGAAACGGTGACATCGGCACCCAACCGCCTGAGTTCCATCGTATGGGTAAATCGGTCTTTGAATACCGTCTCTTTGACATACGAGGTACCGCCGGCAATACAAGTGGCGGCCATAATACAGGCCTGCAAGTCGGTCGGAAAGCCCGGATATGGGAAAGTAGTGACATTAACCGGCTTCAGTTTCTTGGGAGCCTTGACTGAGATACTTGTTTTCGTAGTTTTTACCTCGCAACCCATCTCCATCAACTTGCGATTCACCAGCGTCATATGAGCCGGGTCGGCTCCGGTAACTTTCACTTCCCCGGCGGTAATAGCGGCGCCGAACAGATAGGTCCCGGCTACCAGACGGTCACCTGAGACGGTGTAATCCAAACACTTGAGGCTTTTCACCGGTTCCACGACAATATTCGGGGTACCGGCGCCGTGAATTTTCGCGCCCGCCTGGTTCAGGAAACTGGCGACATCGACAATCTCCGGATCGCATGCGGCGTTGACGATATGGGTCTCGTTTTTGGCCATCACCGCTCCGTACAGGATATTTTCCGTACCGGTGTGCGAAGGCCGGTCAAAATAGAGCAGTCCGCCTTTAAGCGGCTTGGCCTTGGCAATCACGTAACCTGCCTCTTCGGTGATGGTCGCGCCCATGTCCGCAAACGCCTTGACATGGAAATCGACCGGTCGCGCTCCCAGCACACAGCCTCCGGGCAAGGAGACTTTTGCCTCGCCCATCCGGGCAAGTATGGGGCCCAGGACAAGAAACGACGCTCTCATCTGGCGCATCAGATCGTACGGAGCCGTCACCTGATTCATCCTGGCCGCGTTTACCGTCATCACTTCGGCCTTTTCATCATATGTCACCACTGCCCCTAAATACTCGAGCACCTTTTTGACCGTAAAAATATCACGAAGCGGCGGCACATTCCGAATGACCGTCTCCCCCTTTGTGATAAGCAACGCACCCACAATAATAGGCAGGGCCGCGTTTTTTGACCCGTCAACCTTCACCGAACCGGTAAGCTTCTTGCCACCACGAATTACGAACTTATCCATATCCGTCCTTTACTCATCCATTTGCATATCGTTGCGGTAGGAAAGTCCTTCTCATTTAGACATTCCCGGCCTTTAATTTGCTTAAAGCATCGTAAAAAATAAAGGTTTTAATTCAGGGGTAGACCGCTAATCGTTTGGTCCCTTTCCGGAATCCAGCCCCCGGAGCCGAAATCATGCATGAATGATGAGAACCGGATTACATTTTTGTTGATTCGACATGTGCACTGTTGATTATTCCTGATATTATGGCAAGAGTTCAAACCCCGCCCCCGGGGCGGTTGATCGTCTCGATCATATATTCATCGATGGACGCGCTGGCCGACGGCTTGAAGGCGCTGGAAAAACGATTCGGGCGAGTGCAGTTTGAAACGCTGGAAATCCAGTGCGCTGAAGCGGCTGAATATCGCGAAGAAATGGGCGATGGTCTGCTTCGAAGGTTCTTCTCGTTTGAGAAGGAAGTTCAGCAGGATTCGTTGCCTGTGCTCAAGGCCGCCTGCGCCAAAATCGAAGCACAGTTTGCCGATGTTGCCGATGATTATCTATTCCGGACGGTCAACGTTGATCCGGGAATTCTCTCCCCCGCCAATGTCGTCATGGCTTCTCACAAGGAGTTCTCGCATCGGGTGTACCTTCGCGACGGTGTCTATGGCGAGCTCGCTCTGGTATACGCCCGGGGAACCTTCTGCCGTCTTCCGTGGACTCAACCCGATTTCTGCGACGAAGAAGCGATCGGGTTCTTCCAGAATGTTCGTAACAGCTTTGACATCATCGAGGCGAAGCAGGAAACGCTCAAGCTGTAACTTGTCGATTGTTGCGTTTGCCCGATTCACTTTCATCCTCAAAATTCACACCGATAAAACAGTTCACCTTAGCATCGACAAAAACTCTTTCGATGCACGACCACACCCTATTCTGGCTCCCCGGTCTATATCGGATGCATCCTGACATACCAGTGAACATAACAATCAAGACAAAGCTCCTCCAACACCAATTCTCCACCGCGCTGGAGTCGAATGACCATCTCTGCGGGAAGACTGTCCACAATCAGCACGTTGCCCACTTCCGGGGACCACGGCAACTGTTTTCTGACTATGTGATACGGACTGGAAAAATAGGTGCCCGTGGAGTCAGTTCGGTATTCCCGGTAAATACCCCTACTGTCAAACGATATTACTCTGCCGTATCCAACAGAATCCGGAGTGACGCAACGAAATGCGATTCCCCCGCACGACTCCTGCCACATCCAGCTTCCTTCAATTGTGAGGAAACTGGCCACTGGCGGTTCAAATGTGCACCCATTCAGAACCAGCGCAAGAGTGAACCAGAATAGAGCGGTTCGCGGAACTTGAATCACCATACAGCTTTCTCCCATCTCTGACGACCGCTAACCCGAAAGCACCCCGCTGAGTCACTCATTGACTTCACCCCAACGGGGCTATATATTCGCGATACTACTAAGGAGACGAAAATGAAACCGAAAATAGTTAAAGCCGCGCACGGCTTAAAGCTCTCCTGCAAAGGCTGGCCCCAGGAGGCCGCCCTCCGTATGCTTAACAATAATCTGGATCCCGCGGTAGCCGAAAAACCGGACGAATTGATCGTTTATGGCGGTTCCGGCAAGGCGGCGCGCGACTGGGATGCTTATGCCGCTATAGTCAAGTCACTTAAGTCATTAGACAACGATGAAACATTGCTGGTGCAATCCGGCAAACCGGTCGGTATCTTTCGCACGCATGACTATGCACCTCGAGTGCTTATAGCAAATTCACACCTCGTGCCGGCCTGGGCAACGTGGGAAAAATTCCGTCAACTGGAAAGTCTCGGCCTCATCATGTATGGCCAGATGACGGCCGGAAGCTGGATATATATCGGCACCCAGGGAATTATCCAGGGGACTTATGAGACATTCGCCGCCGCCGCCGCTCAACATTTCGGCGGCGATCTGACAGGCCGGTGGATTCTCACCGGCGGTATGGGAGGCATGGGTGGCGCTCAGCCCCTGGCCGGCACCATGGCCGGAGCCTCAATCCTGGTTGTCGAAGTCGATGAAGCCCGAATCAATCGTCGCGTGAGCCAGGGATTCTGCGATGTCAAAGTCAAGGAACTGGACAAAGCCCTTAAACTTGTCAAAGAGCACACGAAATCGGGCGAACCGATTTCAATCGGCCTGGTCGGCAATTGTGCCGAGATATTTCCTGAGATTTTCCGCCGGGGAATCGTGCCGGATATGGTAACCGACCAGACTTCCGCCCACGATGAGCTCGGCGGGTACATCCCGGAGGGACTGACGGTCGTGGAAGCAAACCGGCTTCGTCGCAAAGACCCCAAAGGATATATCAAACGTTCGTACGAATCGATGGTCAAGCATTGCGGTGCGATGATAAAATTCCAGACTGCCGGAGCGATAGTATTCGACTATGGCAACAATCTGCGCGGGCAGGCCAAAACCGGAGGGCTGGCCAATGCATTTGATTATCAGGGATTTGTACCCCTGTATGTCCGTCCGCTCTTTTGTGAAGGCAAAGGTCCCTTCCGCTGGGCGGCGCTCTCGGGCGACCCGAAAGACATCCAGGTTACAGACGACATCATTCTCAACGAATTTAAAGAGAATAAGATGCTGGTGCAGTGGATTAAGCTGGCGCGTGAGCGAATCCCATTTCAGGGTCTTCCCGCCCGAATTTGCTGGCTTGGCTACGGCGAACGTGCCCGTTTCGGTGAAATTTTGAATGATTACATAAAGAAAAAGAAGATCTCCGCACCGATAGTTATCGGCCGCGACCATCTGGACTGCGGCTCGGTAGCGTCACCCAATCGGGAGACCGAAGGGATGCGCGACGGCTCCGACGCGATCGCGGATTGGCCGCTGTTAAACGGCCTGCTCAACGCTGTTTCCGGCGCAAGCTGGGTGTCGATTCATCATGGTGGCGGAGTTGGAATAGGCAATTCTATTCACGCCGGAATGGTAATCGTGGCCGATGGCACGCCCGAGATGGCGGTTCGACTCAATCGAGTGCTCACCAATGACCCGGGCACCGGAGTCATGCGACATGTGGACGCTGGTTATGCGGGCGCTATTAAATTTGCCAAAAAGAACGACGTGAAAATACCCATGATGAAAAAGTAATCCGTTTTAACCCGGTTCTGTTTTGTATCGTGGAAAATCCAAAAAGAGAAAAGAAATCGTAAGTTACACCCTATGCCTCCTGAGAAGAAAGCTACGCTCCTCGTAAAGAATATAGGCCAGTTAATAACCATGGCCGGACCGGTGCCTCGCATCGGTACATCGATGAATGACCTGGGTCTCGTCGCCAGGGGTGGAATCGCGGTCGCCGGCGAAGAAATTCTCGCGGTAGGCGAAAACGACAAAGTTGAAGGAAGTTCGCCCCTCGCCGAAGGATGCACGGTTATCGACGCTAAAGGGATGGTGGTGACGCCCGGATTCATTGACCCCCACACTCACCCCGTCTTCTCCATGACGCGGGAGCAAGAATTCGAAATGCGGGTGCAGGGGAAGTCGTATATGGAAATAGCCGAGTCCGGCGGAGGCATCCGGGCCTCGGTGCGGGACCTTCGCAACACTACCGTATCAACTTTGATGGACAAAACCCGCCGACGCCTCGACCGGTTTCTCCAATATGGTGTCACGACGATCGAAGCAAAGTCGGGCTATGGCCTATCCACGGAATCTGAAATCAAGCAACTTGAGATCATTCGCGATCTCGACCAGACGCACCCACTTGAGCTGATTCCTACCTTTCTGGGAGCTCATGAAGTCCCCGATGAGTACCGGAGCAAGCGCGAGAAGTACATTGAGCTGCTGATACACGAGATGATCCCGGCGGTGGCGAAAGACAAACTTGCTGAGTTCTCAGATATCTTCTGTGAAGAGGGTGTTTTCAATATTGAGGAATCCAGAGCCATTCAGCTCGCGGCCTTGAACGCCGGAATGAAGCTCAAATTCCATGCCGATGAATTGAAATCGACCGGTGGCGCCGAACTGGCCGCATCGTTGAAGGCGGTATCAGCGGATCATCTGGTGTACATATCTGATACCGGTATTTCGGCGCTCGCTCAGTCTGGAACGGCCGCTGTCCTGCTACCAGGCACGACCTTCTCATTGGGTGGTAAGCAGTATGCCCCGGCTCGGAAAATGATAGAGTCCGGAGTGGCGGTAGCGCTCTCCACCGACTGCAACCCAGGGTCGAGCTATACGGAGTCAATGCCAATTGTTGTGTCGCTGGCGGCACTTCAGTTGAAAATGACCGCGGCCGAAGCCATATCCGCCGTTACTGTAAATGCCGCATACGCCGTCGACCGGCATCATCGCATCGGCCGGCTTGTCCCTGGCGCCCAGGCTGACCTTACTATTTGGAATATGGCAGATTACCGGGAGTTGCCATATCATTACGGAGTCAATCTGACTTCAAAGGTCATAAAGAAAGGCAAAGTGGTGATAGACCGATGAACCGGCTGGAACGTCTGTTATATGATGCGGTTAAAATGTATATGACCCGATTTGTGGTACTGGCGGCCATGATTATCCTTGTTGCTGGCTGCGGCGTGTACACCTTTAACCCCAGAGGCAAATCGGAAATAAAGTCTATTGCGGTGACCCGATTGGGTAACAAAACGGCCGAGTTCGGGCTCGCAGATCAGGTGACCGACAAAGTTATCGACGGCCTGATCAAGGATGGAAGCCTGAAAGTCCTTCCCGAAGGAAGTGCCGCTACCGTTCTCTCCGGAGATTTGACTGATTACGAGCGTAAGCCGTACCGATACAACGAAAACGACCAGGTCCAGTCTTACGCGGTAAATATGACCTTCAGTCTCAATCTCAAGAACGCGGCCAACGATTCTCTATTGTGGAGCGACAATTTCAGCCAGATAGGCGTCTATGATCCGAACACGGAGACCGAAGAAATCGGTCAGCAACGGGCGATCGATTTTCTGGTCGAAGCCATCATCAATAAGATGACAAAGAGTTGGTAGTCGCTGCGACTATATATTTATTTGACACCCGCGATAAGAGGCGATATACTCAAACGAACAAGGATAATCTATGAAGAACAGTCTGCGTGCCACCATTTCTCTCTCAGTCCTGTTGTTTCTGAGCCTCGGGTCGATGACGAGTGAAGTATCGGCTGTCAATTCCAACGCCGGAACAAGCTCGTTTCCGTTCTTGAAGATAAATGTCGGCGCCCGTCCGGTGGCGATGGGTGGAGCATATACCGGCCTCGCGTCCGATGAATCGGCTCTCTACTACAATCCGGCGGGAATAACTTCGTTTGAAACGAAGCGGATTATACTGGACTACCTGAACTACTTCACGGACATTCAGAGCGGCTATGTCGGATACATCCGCCCATGGGGATTTACCCGGACCCTGGCCATCCATGCGAGCTACCTCAATTACGGCGATTTCACCCAGACCGACCTGACCGGCAATTCCACCGGAAGCTTCAGCGGCGGCGACATGTATCTTGCGGTTTCGGTCGCTATGAAACAGGGGTATTACTGGAGTTTCGGCGCCACATCTAAATTCATATACGAAAGGCTCCAGGACTACTCCGCAACAGGAATTGCTTTTGATCTTGGCGCCAAGTACACCGGCGTGCGGGATCGTTACTCATTCGGCGTGGCGGTCCAAAACCTTGGCGTCCAGCTCTCTGCACTCGGGACGGAAAAATCCAAGTTGCCGCTGACCGTGCGCGGGGGGGTCGCGTATCGCCCCAAAGGCTTGCCCCTGGTGATTACCTCAGATCTCATCCAGCCGATCGACAACGACCTCGACTTTGCCATCGGCGGTGAATACTATAAACTCAAACCGTTTTACATCCGCCTCGGATGGAACAGCTTCGGATCCAATTACAAGGCAACCGGGTCGCAGGACAGTTGGGCCGGAACCTCGTTCGGAGTCGGGTTCGACTATAAGAAAATGCAGATTTCGTATGCCTTTTCTCCGGGCGCGGACCTCGGCAGCAGTCATCGAATCACCCTGACAGGGGAGTTATAAAATGAAAAGAACACACGTTGTTGTTTCCGTGATGCTGGTACTCATGGTAAGCAGTGGCTGGATATTCACCGGTTGTTCCAGCGATGCCGACCAGTCGGCACCCAAGCAAACTGTAATTTCAATGTTTGGCGCGATGGAGAAAAACGACAAGGCCGCGCTCACTCGTTTGCTGGACCTCTCCGCTCTCATGCAGAATATCCGTGAAGATTACGCCCTGAATACTGACTCTGCCCGCACTTTTACCTCGCCGCAGCAGATTCTCGAAGACCTTACCGACAGCGGATTGACCAAGACGCGCTGGTTCTCTTACCAACGCATTATCAACAAATCGGATGTAATGGATGAGACCGCGACAGTCGAAGTCACCTTCGTGGACAAGGTTAATTCGAAAGCCTACCTCACCAAATTCGGCCTTCACAAGGTAAACGGCAAGTGGAGAATCTACAGCTTCAAGACCGAAAACCAGCCGGCCTCTTAATGGCTCTGGCGGTGATCACCCTGATATCCGCCCTGTTGCTGACCGGCTGCCAAAAAAGAGAGTCTCGCCCCTCAGATAAGCTCACAGACATGACAGCTTCGATCTCCGTTGAACAGCTCAAGGCGGCGGCCGACGAGAACAAAGATTTATATCTGCTCGATGTCCGTACCCGGCCCGAATTCGAGGAGGACCGGCTCGCGTTTACCGACGCCCGAATACCCTTCGATAGTCTCGCCTTGCACATGGACGAATTGCCGCAGGATAAATCGACTTTGATTTATGTGTTTTGCCGGAGTGGTCGCCGAAGCGGTATCGCGACTGATTTTCTTCGCTCGGCGGGCTACACCAACGTGCACAATGTCGACGGGGGAATTAAGGCCTGGAAGGCGCTGGGGTATCCGACCGTCAGCGGCATATTGCCTCAGTAGGACCAACAAAAAAGTTTACCGATGTTGTTGGGCGAAGATCGAGAGGGGCGCGATCCAGGCACCGACAATCATCGATAAACTTACCTTAATTAATCATCCTGACACTGTTTTGTCAATTGCTTCCGCAGCAATATTGTGAACCGACTCCGTCCAGTTTTCGCGGGCTCGGGCGTATCTAATCGGTTTTTGAATAACGACTTACAAGGCCATGCGGGAGTCGGATATTGCGTTCCCATTAAAAATGTGTCTCCAGCCAGGACTTTTGGCAGCAAATCATCCACCGGTGCCAAAAAAACAGGTTGTTTTCCGATTGGATATTGCGCGGTCTTATACGTCTTATCCTATGCGATCGGGGATTTTTCGGTTGTGCCTTTCGGCGCCCCAATATATATTTGGTTTTACTTTGCAGACATACTTGTAGGAGTCAAGATGATTAGGAAGATAAACAAGGGTACGATTATCAGTAGCGTTTCGATAGTAGTAATTCTCGCAGTTGCTATCGGCTGCTCCAGTGACATTGTGCTCCAACCGTTGCCATCATTGATTGGGGATTATGAGGGCCGCTATCTGGTTACCACCAACTATGGCAGCACCAACGCCTCGACCAAGGAATACCGCATCACGTGGCGTTTCACCGACCAGAAATATTACATGTATGATGACGACCCGGCGCAGGAATTCTGCGTGCCGAGCGGCAACTACGAACTCACGGGAAGCGATGCGAAGCTCGAGCAGCTTATTGACGGATGCGCCGGAGTGGTTGGAAATCCCGAATACAACCCTACCGGTGTCTTTCAGCTCCGGCAGCCGGGCGATAGTGTAATTCTGGCACAGGTCTCAGGGACCCCGGCCACTCAAAAGCAACTCTTGCTTGTGAAGACGACTAAATAGCTTACAGCACAGAGCACTTGAATCTCCAACCGGCCGTCAGCTCGACGGCCGGTTTTGTTTTGCATATATCACATTATTGACTGACAGACCCTGTCAGCAGTTCGACCTATGTTTGGGGCATCCAAAATATACCGGGGAACAACTTACTAGAGGTGGTTTCAGATGTTGTCAAAAGTAATTTCGTCAGCAACTATGGGGGTGGAAGCGTACACGGTCGAGGTTGAGTCGGACATCCAGCAGCAGCTGCCGGCGTTCGTCACCGTGGGTCTTCCCGAAGGCGCGGTTCGTGAATCCAAAGAACGCGTGACGTCCGCGATCAAGAATTCAGATTTCATCTTTCCGGCAAAACGAGTGACTATCAATCTCGCACCCGCAGATATCAAAAAGGAAGGTTCTGCTTTTGACCTGCCGATTGCGGTTGGGATCCTCGCGGCCACCGGGCAGATACTGCGGGATCGATGCGATGATTATGCCATGCTTGGGGAACTCTCTCTCGATGGTACCCTGCGCGGCGTACCGGGGGTGTTGCCGATGGCGATGCATTTCAAATCCGGCAACGGCCTTAAAGGAATTGTCGTGCCCAAAGATAATGCCAAGGAAGCCGCCATGGCCGGAACGATTCCTGTTTTTCCGGTCGAGTCACTTCAGGAAGCCGTGCACTTCCTCGAAGATGAGTCGACGGTGAAGAAATTCGAAGTCGATATCGATTCGGTGTTTCATGAGGCTCACAAATATCACGTGGATTTCTCCGATGTCAAAGGCCAGGAGTCGGCTAAGCGGGCGCTCGAAGTGGCTGCGGCTGGCGGCCACAACATTATCATGATCGGCCCGCCCGGATCAGGCAAGACGATGTTGGCTCGTCGAATGCCGACCATTCTTCCGGATATGTCTATCGAAGAAGCTCTGGAGACAACCAAGATTCACTCGGTCGCCGGGCGACTGCCGGCCGACACCGCATTGATCGCAACCCGACCGTTCCGGGCCCCCCATCATTCCATATCATATGCCGGTCTGATTGGCGGCGGTACCGTACCAAAGCCGGGGGAGGTCTCCCTGTCTCATCATGGTGTCCTCTTTCTCGATGAATTGCCTGAATTCAAAAAGGATATTCTGGAAATGCTTCGCCAACCCATGGAGGATAACCAGGTAACGATCTCCAGAGCATCGATGACCCTGACCTATCCGGCCGGATTCATGCTCATCGCGGCCATGAACCCCTGTCCATGTGGATACTACGGTGATCCAATGCATGAGTGTAATTGCTCAACGGCCGAGATTCAGCGATATATGTCGAAAATATCCGGCCCGCTTTTGGATCGCATCGATATTCACATCACGGTGCCATCGGTGAAATTCAAGGAGTTGTCCGCTGAAGCGCGAGGCGAGAAATCCGAGTTGATAGCCGGCCGCGTCAATAAAGCCCGGAAACTGCAATTAGAGCGTTTCAGGGGAGAACCCCATATCTTCTGCAATGCTCACATGGAACCCCGAGACATCAGAAAGTATTGCACTATCGATGACCAGTCACAGGCGCTGCTGTCATTGGCGATTAGTAAACAGGGTTTATCAGCCAGAGCATACGACAGAATACTGAAAGTGGCGCGAACAATTGCCGATCTGGCCGGCGTGGCGCAAATCGAAATGGGGCACATTGCCGAAGCAATCCACTACCGCACGCTGGACAGGAAACTTTGGCTGTAGAGGACTCAGAACCTCACGCCGAAAGAGATTCCGAGCGTGTAAAAGGTATTCTTGATTTCATGGGGCAAACCACCTATTGTCGTCCCTTTCGGAACGACCACCGTGGTATCGCCCGTCGAGGGGTCGACTATGATTTCATCGGCATACCAGGTCTGTTTTTGCGCCCCGTTTACTGACGCGTGCTGAAGCTCTGCGGAAAAACCGAGAACATAGGAGTAGGTTTTCCCTTCCCGAATCCGGTAGTCGCCCCGCACGGAGCTGATAATCCCCAGTCCGTCGCCGTCGGCGGTTGAGAGCTTATACCGAAGTAAGTGGTCATCGCGATCGCTGAATAATACCGGTCCCAGTCCAAAATCCGCCTCGGCCTCAAACGGCGATTCCGGATCGACATAGATTCTCACTCCGGCGTACGGCTGGTAGGTGGTAAGCCGATAAGTCAAAACCGTGCCGGTGCCGGACTGCGGAACTTTAGTGTCCAGAAAACGGAAAGCAGATGAGTCGAACGGAAGGTACCAGCCATCATAACCGATTATGTCTTGATCTATGCGTTGGTACTGCACACCGCCCATAAGGCTGAATCCGAACGTACCTGCTCTTAGCAGGCGCATCGAAAAATCCAGATCCGCTTTTATCATCGTCATCTGAACATCCGATTCAGTATAGCTGAACTGGGTTACGTCGAAATAATTAGTGATCCCTTCCCAGTCACTATCGGTCATAACTTTATTCGGGTCGGTCACATTAGTGGCTATAGCGCTGTTGAGCGACCATTTGTGAATATCTGATTTCGGACGGAGTCGAAAATTCAAGCCAATCATCGTAGCGTCGGTGGGAAATTCCAGCTTGCTTCGTACCGTGAATACCTGCTGGATCTGTTGTGGATCGGGTGCCTGCTGGCGGATCAGGAATTCGTAGGAGGTAGTTCCGGAGTGAAAACCGATTGATGGTCCCAGTTGGATCTCCATGCGGTCACCCGCCATTAGGGGACAGACAGCCACTAACAAAAGTCCACAGTAAGCCATTAGTTGAAGTCGATACCCGGTCACATTGACTCCATTTCCAGATTTGCGAGGTTTTCAAATAGTATTTGTCGGGCGGTCGAAAGTAAAGAAGAAACTGATCTGTCGAATTTGACTATTTACCGCTCAATCTTCTCGCCGGTCATTGATTCAATTTCCGCCAGGAGCTGTTCTTCAAGCTCCTCTTCTTTGAATCTCGAAACGATCTCGCCTTTTTTGATTATCATCCCCTGGCCAGCCCCTCCGGCAATACCCACATCGGCCGCCGCTGCCTCGCCCGGACCGTTCACGGCACAACCCATAACCGCTACTTTCAGATGGGCCTTGATGTGGCGCGTCTTATTTTCTATCGCCTCGGCCAGTGGAATCATATCGATCTGACACCGGCCACAGGTAGGGCAGGCGATGACCTCAACCCCTTCCTGTTTGAGGTTACACGAGCGGAGAATCTGTTTGGCAACTCTTGGCTCGTGCACCGGGTCGGCACTGA
Organism: uncultured Ignavibacteriales bacterium; assembly: GCA_964371785.1. Taxonomy (GTDB): domain Bacteria; phylum Zixibacteria; class MSB-5A5; order GN15; family FEB-12; genus CAVQCT01. The sequence continues at coordinate 107,767 of CAYJOL010000002.1, forward strand.
GCGACACGCGGATTGTATCTCCAATGCCAAGCATAAGAATCGACCCGATACCTACCGCTGATTTGACCGTGCCGGTATCAAGTGTCCCTGATTCGGTGATTCCGACGTGCAGGGGGTAGTCGCACTTTTCAGCGAGCATCAAGTATGACCAGAATGCGGTCTGGGTGTTGGTCGATTTGACGGAGATAACGATATCGCTGAAGTTCATCTCTTCGAGGATGGCTACTTCACGAAGCGCCGCCTCAGTAAATGCCCGAGGGTCATCGTGTCCATACTTATCCAGAAGATCTTTCGGCAGCGACCCTGAGTTTACCCCTATTCTGATAGGCACTCCGGCATCTCTGGCCGCGCTGGTTACCTCGCGAACTTTCCACTCCGCCCCGATATTTCCCGGATTGATGCGGATTTTGTCGAATCCGGCTTCGATAGCTTTCAATGCAAGTTTATACTGAAAGTGGATATCGGCTACCAACGGTTTTTTGACCAGGTCACGAATCTCCCGGAGCTTATCGCCGGCGGCATGATTAAGCACCGAAATGCGTACAATATCACAGCCGGCGTCGAAAAGCTGATTTATCTGCGTTACGGTCGCCATGACATCGCGGGTGTCCGTAGTCGTCATGGATTGAATCGCAACCGGGAACCCGCCCCCGATCAGCACGTCACCGATTTTCACAACACGACTCTTACGCCGTTTTAGAGGATATTGTAGTTCCATTTTTAATATCTTGACCTGACTTTGCGCGGACCATAGTTTACAGCTTTGTACGTTCGAAATCAAAGGAAAGTTGGCGCTAAATTGATTTGGCTTAAACGATTGCTGCCATTGGCGATGCTTGTGATTATCGGCCTTTCGATTCACCTCTGGAATAAGCGTGAATCCGATGAAAGAGCCCGCCAGGAAAGACTATACGCCGACGTCGCGGCACAGGTCTGGGTAGCTTCAGCGACCTATCGCACCAATCCCGAGCGATCGCGCCAGTTCCGGGATTCGCTGTTGGCATCAAAGGGGATTACCGTCCAGCAATTGTATGATTTCTTATTAAAGCACCGAGATCAGCCCGAGGCGATCGACCAGTTTGCCTACAAACTCCAGACCGGTATTGATTCGCTTGTGTATGTTCGGGACTCGCTGATGAAAATTGCGGCAGATTCCCTCAAGAATAAATCGATCAAGACTTCAGACACCCTCAAAAAGTAGTGTCGAATGCATCGGGGTAGTGCTCGAGTTCGCCTCCCACAAACGTGACCACGTCGAATCTGAAATCTATTCCTGACAGTTTACTTTCGACAATAAACCGTTGGGCGGCCTCTACCAGATGACCCCTTTTCTTGCGGTCTACCCGTTCGGAAGGATGTCCGAAAAGTTTTGAACGAGACGATTTTACCTCGACAAACACCAACAGGCCTTCTCGGCGGACAATCAGGTCAATCTCCTTGTGGCCGGCCCGCCAATTGCGGGCAACAATCTCGAAGCCGTTGTCTTGATAGAATTGCGCTGTTCGTTCCTCAAAAGAACGACCAGTCTGAATTTTATTGGCTGATGAATCCGAGTCTTTGTTAGAGGAGGGCATAACTCTCGATCAGGTCGGCCACCGGCTTGAACGACTTTCGGTGGATATCGCATGGGCCGTGCTTGCGGAGTTCTTCGAGGTGCTCAGGCGTGGGATATCCCTTGTGTTTGGCGAATGAAAACTTCGGGTAGAGCCGATCATACTTATCCATGATGCGGTCACGGGTCACTTTAGCGATAATCGATGCCGCGGCGATCGATTGACATCGGGAATCGCCACTTATTATGGCGTACTGCGGCTGAGGGATTCTCGGGATGGGATAATTGCCGTCTACCAGGATAATATCCGGCGTACGCGAGAGCTCCATCACCGCCTTGCGCATCGCCATAAGCGAGGCTTTCAGGATATTCATCTGGTCGATCGATTGACTGTCGACCACGCCCACAGCGCAGATCAACCCGAGTTCCACGATCTCATCGAAAACATCCTCGCGGGCTTCCGCGGTCAATTTCTTTGAATCGGTACACCCCGGGATCGTAACACCGGCAGGCAGAATGAGGGCGGCGGCCACGACCGGGCCGGCCAACGGTCCCCGTCCGGCTTCGTCGACTCCGCAAATGGCAGCATACCCCTGGTCGGAGAGCATTGCTTCCAATTGCAGATCGGGATAATCTTTCTTGGTTGATTCCTTCATGCGTTCTGTCCTACCGGATTATTACTGTTATTTGCTTCTGTTGGCAATGAAATAGTTATATAATTAGTATCGACTCGCTGAGTTACATCATTTAGGAATTTGTTCGCCCCGACTCGGGAAAGGTGTGGAAATTTGCACGAGGGAAAGAGAAATTTCGAGTTTCACGTCATCGCCGGCAGCCTCAAAGGGAAGCTGCTTCGCTCTCCCGATCTCGGTATTACCCGTGCGCCACTGACGCGAGTCAGGAAATCAGTGTTTGATTTCCTGACCCCATATCTTGCCGATGCCTCCTATCTTGACCTATTTAGCGGCACCGGGTCATACCTGTTCGAGGCGGTATCACGTGGCGTGTCGGCGGCCACGGGGGTTGAACTCGAGCCGAGACTCGCCGATGCCATCAACCGGCAGGCCGTTCAATTCGGGATTGCTGACAAACTTATTTGTATTTCGGATGATGTATTCAAGACCATCCCGGCTCTGGCATCGGCGGGAAAGTCATTCGATATAATCATGATTGCGCCCCCCCAGTATAAGCGAATAATCGATGATACGCTGGGCCTGTTGAAGAAACGTCCGGTGTTCACCGCCGACAGTCTGATTCTCTGCCAACATGATAGTTCGGAGCGAAATAAGATAGACTTTCAGGGATTCCAGATACTTCAACAGCGAAAGTACGGTAATACTACCTTTACGGTGCTTTCCGGATCGATCTCGGGCTAAACGGCACTCTCCGGCCGGGATCAACGCGCCGTTGCCCGCTTCATTTTACGGATCATCAACTGACTCATGAGCCGCCGAAACGGCGCCCACCTGCAGTTTTGGCCGCACGGTTGCGTGTCGGACCGATTAGTGCAATGTTGCTCACACCCTGCTTGTCCGGCGAGAATTTCTTCGGCGATTGGTTCGTCGATATAGGGTGAGAACTCCAACACGTTCATGGTGAAGGTCGTGTTGCAGTTAGGTGAATCGTGGTTGAAAAAGTAGCTATTAAATTGACTGTCTTCATCGTCAAGGCTCATACCGATGATAGTCACTTCGTCGCCCTCGAGTATATCGGTCACCGAGAGCCAGACCCCGCATTTTGGACATTTCTTGAATTTTTCAAATGACACAGTGCTTCTCTTTGCTGATGCGTGCTAATCCATCCTATTATCGGCGCTTTCCCCGCTCATGAGAGGGGGAATTGTCACGCGACCAAAAAAAACGCCCGGCCATCCGGGCGTGAGAACTGTCATTCGTGGGAGAAAACAGTAAATCCCTAATTCTCCGTACCGGAGTCCCCTGACTTGCCGGTGTCGGCATCTAGCTGTTCTTTGATACGGGCGGATTTCCCCGTCAAGCTTCTCAGATAGTAGAGCTTGCTCCGGCGGACTTGTCCGACTCTGATCTTTTCAATCTTGGCGATATTGGGCGAGTGAAGCGGGAAAACGCGTTCCACGCCAATACCGGAGGATATCTTGCGAACGGTAAAAGTAGCGCCGGTACCGCCGCCACGACGGCCGATCACCGTGCCCTGGAAAACCTGGATACGTTCTTTATCACCTTCTTTAATCTTTACATGGACACGCAGGGTGTCGCCCGAGCTGAAGGCAGGAAGGTTCTCCTTCATATAGCTTTTTTCAATCTGGGCAATTCGTTTCATTGGTATGTTCCTTTCTCTCTTCTATTCAAACTCAAAATTTTCATCTATCTGTTTAATGAATGCCTTTTCTTCGTCAGTCAACTCGGCGGTTTTCAGCAAATCGGGTCGGTTGGTCAAGCACTTCCTGATCGCCTGCATCCGCCGATACCGCCGTATCTCCTTGTGGTCGCCGCTCATCAGCACCGGGGGTACCTCGAGTCCCTCGTATCCCGCGGGTCGTGTGTACGACGGTGTGCCAACAATCTGGTCCATGTATGAATCATTCAGGGCTGATTCGAAATTACCTAATACCTTTGGAATCAGCCTCGCTACCGCATCGATCAATACCAACGCGGCCGGTTCACCGCCGGTAAGGATATAGTCACCTATCGAGATCTCGTCCGGCTCATACAAATCCAGCAGGCGTTCGTCGATGCCAAGATAGTGCCCGCAGATGATGGTCATGCGCTCAGCAAGGGAAAACTCGACAGCCAGGTCCTGGTTAAAGCTGACCCCGGCCGCGGAGGTGACCACCAGACGCGCGCTCTCGGGTCCGCCGGAAGCCATGGACCGAGGCTGATATCCCAGCGAGCGCAAACATCGATCGAGCGGCTCAACCTTCATGACCATGCCGCCACCACCACCGAACGGAGTGTCGTCTACCGTGCGGTGCCTGTCGACGGCAAAATCACGCAGGTTAATTATTTCAATGTCAAAGAGCGACTTTTCAACCGCTTTCCCTATTAGCGACTGCCTCAGCGACAGGCTGAAGAAATCCGGAAAGAGGGTGATAATTTCAAACTTCATTCACATTCGTTCGACTTACTAAGTCACTATACCGGCTTCATCGACAACTATTTTCTTGGCCGCGATATCGATGCTCTTTACAAACCTTTTCAAAGCCGGGAACAGAATAATCTTGTCTTCTTTTGTTTTTATCCGGTAGACGTCATTAGCCGGAAACGCATCGACCGCCACCAATTCGCCTACAAGTTCATTGGAACCGTCTATATACACCAGGCATCCTACCAACTCGAATATGTAGTAACTGTCTTCGGGCAGCTTGACCAGTTGGTCCCTGGGCACACCCAATTCGCGGTTCGTGTACCTCGATGCATCCTCGCGCGTATCAACCTGCTCGAACTTGACCACTGGTCGTCCGCCGATAAAGCCGGACCAAGCCACTTTTATCGCGCGCCAGCCTTCCTTCGAACTGATGAATATCTCGGTGATATTCTCAAACCGTTCGGGGAAATCGGTGAGAGGGACAATGTACAACTCGCCCTTCACACCTCTGGTGCGGCCAAGTTTGCCAACCGTTACGAATTCCTGTACCACGCGTTATTCGAGAATTTCGAGCACCGCGCGTTTTCCCTGCCGGGCGGATACTGCCGCCAGCAAGGTCCGAATCGATTTCGCCGTCTGCCCGTTCTTGCCGATTACCTTACCCAGATCTCCCTGTCCAACTCGAAGTTCGTAGACTGTAGTCCGACTACCGAGTATTTCCTGGACGCTTACCTCATCGGGGTTGTCAACCAGTGCCTTCACGATGAACTCGATAAAGTCTTTCATAACTTCATCCTTTCCGACCAGAACGCGATGTTCCGTATCCGTATTGCGTGGCGTTCGCTATACTCAATCTGGACAAACCGGCAGAACAGAAAAACCGGATGGCCTGAGCCGTTACTCCGCCGGAGCCTTAGGCGCTTCCGCTGCCGCGGTCTTTTCGGCAGCCACCGCCGCCTTCTTCATCTTGCGCGTCTTTTTGCGGCGTTCCGTGATGGACGACTTCAGTTCCACGGCGGAAACATCTTCGCCTTTTTTCGCCCGGTTATATTTCTCAATGAAGCCTATCTGGGACAACAGGGACTTGACGGTATCAGATGCTTCCGCACCTTCGTCAAACCACCTTGTTACTTTGTCTTCGAAGATCTTCACTTCGGCCGGCTTGGTAATCGGATTGTAAGTCCCGATAATCTCCAGAAACCGGCCGTCACGGGCGCGGCGAGAGTCCGCGGCGACAATCCGAAAGTATGGTTGTCTTTTCGCTCCCATCCGGAGAAGTCTCAAATGTACAGCCAAAAATAACCTCCGTTACTGTTGATTAGAACGGCGAGAACCCTTTGGGGAGTCCCCGCAGTTTCATTTTACTCATATTTCCAAACATCTTTTGCATAGCCGAAAACTGCTTGAGCAGCTGGTTGACCGCTTGAATGGAATTGCCCGACCCGGAAGCAATTCGCCGCTTGCGAGAACCGTCGATCAGATTCGGGTTGCGCCGTTCTTCGATCGTCATCGATTTGATAATCGCGACCATCCGCTCCATATCCTTCTCGTCAACCTTGATATCCTTAATCGCCTTGCCGACTCCGGGAATCATCCCGAGAATCGATTCGAGCGGACCCATTTTCTTGAGCTGATTCATCTGGTCAAGGAAATCCTCGAAATCGAACTTCGCCTTCAGCAGCTTCTCCTGCATCTTGGCGGCCTTCTCCATATCGATAGATTCTTGCGCCTTCTCCACCAGCGACACAATATCTCCCATGCCGAGGATGCGCGACGCCATCCGGTCGGGATGGAACGGTTCGAGGTCCGACGGTTTCTCGCCGACCGACGCCAGCTTGATCGGACATCCGGTGACCTGCCGAATGGAGAGAGCCGCACCGCCGCGCGCGTCACCATCGAGTTTTGTCAGCGCAACGCCGGTGATGCCCAGACGGTCGTGAAATTCTTTCGCGATATTGACCGCATCCTGGCCCGTCATCGCATCGGCCACCAGCAGGAGTTCATCCGGATGGGTCTTTTCCTTTATTTGCTCGAGCTCAATCATAAGCTCATCATCGATATGCAACCGTCCGGCCGTGTCGAGAATGACCAGGTCGATGAAATTTTTCTGCGCGTATTTTACCGCCTCGCGGCAAATCTCCACCGGTTTTTTGCCGTCGAGTGAGAAATGCTCGACACCAATCTGGTCGGCCAACACTTCAAGCTGTTTGACCGCCGCCGGACGATAGATGTCCGCCGCAACCAAAAGCGGTTTCTTGTTCTTTCTTTTTGTCTGCAGTGCCAGCTTGCCGCACAGCGTCGTCTTACCGGAACCCTGTAATCCGCAAATCATGTACACTGTGGGTGATTTATCAATCGATGCCAGCGGCTCGGCTTTGGTGCCGAGTAACGACACCAATTCATCGTGCACAGCTTTGACAACCTGTTTGCCCGGATCGATTGAGCGAAGCACCTGTGTGCCCAGGGATTTTTCTTCGACCGCTTTGACAAAGTCACGTGCGACCTTGTAATTGACATCCGCTTCGAGCAACGCCTGACGGACCTCACGCATGGAGTCCTTGATATTCTTTTCCGTGAGAATACCAACGCCTCGGAGCTTTCGGAAAGCAAGGTCCAACCGGTCTGTCAATGCATTAAACATAGTCCTGATAACATATTAAATGGTATCAACATAACTTAGGTTTCCCGCCCCGTGCGACGGGCATACCTTTCCAACAAATAACCCTTGGGGCTATTTTAGCCCATCAATATAGTAAACGTCGATTAATAGGCAAGGGAATTGTGTGGTGCATGACCTGTCACCGACCTCTGCAGTAATGTCGTAAAGTGCTAGGAATCAGTGCGTTATGAGATTGTCGATTTATTTGATAGGATTTCTGGCTTACTCTATGGTCGGTTACATGGGATACGTGAATATCCACGTCTTTCCGCCAGCATGGGACAGAACAGGACTCCGGTCCGGATTAGAGATAACGAGCGAACCATTGCTTGCGATGCCGGTCAATTTCACGATACGAACCGTCCTTGAGCGCAACGTGTCCTCCCCCTTCAAGTAACACCAATTCATGCGGGATCTCTAAACGTTCGAGTTCTTTCGCTAATAGTTCGCTTTGCGACCGAGGCACCGTTCGATCAGCGGTACCGTGGAGTAGTAATATCGGGCAGGTTTTCGAAAACCTGTCTGCCAGATAAAGAGCCGATCTCTGCGCAAGCGCGCGGGTACGTTCTTCGGGCGGCAGGTCTCCAAAGAGTTTGTCGATGAATCGCGCAAACTCCTCACGTGCCTCGATCATGCCAAACAGGTCGGCAATACCTGCGTGAATGACGGCACATCTAAAGCGATGATCCCGGGCAAGAATTCGATACGTAGTCATCCCGCCGCGACTGGCACCTTCAATCGCTGTCCGAGATGTATCCGCGCGGTCGAATTCACTGGCGAAATTCAGCAGATTCAATGCGTCATCGGCATCCTTACCTCCCCAGTCCTCAACGCCTTCGCTACCCATGTTGCCACGATATTCGGAACCGATCACCACGTATCCCCACTGGGCAGTCGATGACAGTATGAGATGCGCGGTCAGATTATCCAGCGCGCCTCGATCGTCCAAGCCACCGCGATTCCATAGGATTACCGGGTACCGTCCTGCCTCTTTGGGATAGGCAACATAGCCCTTGATTCGAAGACCGTCTGAGCGATAAGTGATTTGTTCAAGGGAGGTCGTCTTCAGAAGTTGTGGACCGTACAAACGCTCCACCATTACCTGCTGAGGCCGTGCCAGTATGACGGCTTCACGACTTATGATACCAACCGGAGTCATAGGACGAAGATACCCTGAGAGCTATGGATGTCAAGAATGGGCGTGCGAAGACGCAGAACGCTCCCGGTCGGTGACGGTTTAACAGGACGATCACCCTGTCCCGCTGACGACCAGATCTATTTCAGTATTGATATCGAGCTCGGTGCCTTCGGATTCCGACTGCTCGAGTACAGTCTCCGGAAGGTAGTTTTCATCGTGGCGGTAAGTCACAATGCCGACTTTCAGAGACTTATCTTCGAGCTGTTGCTTTGCTTCCTGCAAACTCAGCCCGATTACTTTTGGCATATAAGTGAAATTGGAAATCCGGCCCCGGTTGACCATCAGATTAACCGGCGAGCCCATCGGTATCTCGGTGCCGGCCGACGGATACGAAAAAACGACAACCTTCTCAGGCATCGTGTCGGAGAACGCCCAGGCAATTTCTCCTAAATGCATGCCGGCTGTCTCCAGATCGAGAATCGCCTGGCGGACCGATTCTCCGGCCAGATTCGGTATCGGCACCAGCTTCTGGCCAAGCGAAGTTACCAATTTTATCACGCGCCCGGTTTTGACCTTGGTCCCACCGAGGGGAAATTGATTCAGAATAACACCTTTATCTTTGCCCGGTGAGTACTGTTCCGAAGTTATTTCGTATTTGAGGTCAAGCTGCTCCAGCCGCATTTGGGCTTCGGGCAGTCGAAGGTCGGTCAGATCCGGAAGCGGAAACTCTGAGCCATGGCGCGTGACGGCCGGCATGACAATATCGTTACCGATAAGGTAGAGAATAAACAGCACTGCCAGCGGGATGCCCAGCCAGAGTGTCAGGCGCCGTTGCCAGGACCCGACCGGCAGCTTGTCGGCCAGAAATCCGAACCGACGGTGCTTGTGCGGGTCCAATCTCGATGCATGTATCTCGGTCATCTATAAGCCACTAACTAAAATTTCCCATTCCGCTGACACGGTCGCCGGATATGCCCGGGTCAGCACATACGCCGGAACCGTCAATTTTCTTGTACAGCTGACAGTCCTAAAATATCGGATTAAAATCAAGTTTAAAAGTTGGGCCGGGCCGATATCACGGATGCACTTTTTTGACCAGTCGGGCGCAGAAAGCGCCGTCAAGCGATTCTATGTCCGGATAGGTTTTGACAAATCCTCGCGTCGTCACCAATTCGTCAGGAAAGTATTCTTTACCACTCTCCAGCTCAAACTCTTTGTGCTTGAGAAGGAACTCTTCAACCACCTGATCGTTTTCAGCCCGCATTATCGTGCATGTGGAGTAGACCAGCACACCACCCGGCTTGACCAGTTTGGACGCTTTGGCGAGCATGCCGGATTGTATACGAACAAGTTTGGTGATATCCTCGGCGCTTTTTGACCACCGCAAATCCGAATGTTTTCCTGCGGTGCCCCAGCCAGAGCAGGGAGGATCAAGCAGTACCCGGTCGAACGGGCCGCCATTGAAATCGAACATGTCGGATGCGACCGGAGAGATAATCTTTACGCCGAGACGTTTGGCATTCTCGACCACCAGTTCGAGGCGATGATGCGATTTGTCAACCGCCACGACCATTCCCTTGTTCCGCATGCGAATTGCCGCATATGTAGATTTTCCTCCCGGGGCGGCGGTCAGATCCGCAACGCTGTTGTTCATGCGCGGATTCAACAGGCGAACAGCCAGCCCGGAAGATTCATCCTGCACAAACACTTTGCCGGTCTTGATCAGTTCGTTTTCGAGCGGAAGGCCGGTCTCCTGGATATGCAGGAATTCCGGAAGATATTTCCCGTAGGAAAATTCAATCTCGTTGGTCTGCAGGATGTTCGCTACTTCGTCCGGCTTTGCTTTAAGGAAGTTGACCCTGTATGTCACGTGCGGAGCCAGGTTGTAGCGCGCCAGAAGCTTTTCGGCGCTTTCATCGCCGAATTCCTGGACACAATACTGCACAAAATAGTCCGGATAGCTATAGAAGTCGCCAAGGTACTTGACCGGATCCGTGGCCTTATCGGCAAACTTCACCTTATGCGGCTCCCTGAGACACGCGCGCATCACTGCATTCACGAGATTTGCCCTGGCGCGACCCGTCATTTGCAATGCGAGGTTAACAGATTCAGAAACTGCGGCTGCAGCCGGGATGCGATCGGTAAATCGCAATTGGAAGAATCCGAGCCGTAAAATGTTCGACAGCTTCAACGGCAGATCGGTCGACGGTTTGGCTAAATAGAACTTCATCTCATGGTCGAGGCGACGACGCATCTTGGTCGTGCCATTGACCAGCTGCAGAAGAAATCGACGATCAATCGGTCTGAACTCGCGCCCTTCGGTCACTCTCGCAATAGCGGCATCAATCTGCTCGCCTTGCTCAATAAGAATAAGTCCCTCGACCGCGGCGGCGCGAACCGGGTCGAATTTGTGTTGCTTCTGACTGCCCGTTGGTTGAGACATAGGTATCACAGGTCCATCGCCCGGACCTTCTCCCCAGTTTCGGTTATACGGTACATATCGGCGCGATGCACTTTGTGAAGCAGGTATGGGCTTTCCTCAGCGCCGAATATCTTTTCGAGAATTTCCGACGGTCGCGCATAGCCGCCGTCGCCGATCCCCAGGACCATGTTCAGTTGAGAACCGTAAGTTGACAACTCGAATATCGCGGAACGAATATCTACTTTTGTCGTCGCACTCTTGCCGACACGGTCAACGATGAGTGAATCTGAAGCCATCATTCCTGCCAGCGTGGTATCGAGGTCCGGAGTAGACAGGTCCGCGCCCAATTCGATTCGATAGGCTGCCCGATTAAGCAGAGCAGACAACGACTGTCCTTTGCTCAAGATTACCTGCGCTTCCATAATTTCGATACCTTCGGGCAGTGCCTTTTTGAAATTGTCCAACATAGATATCAGGAAATTGGTCTCTAAAGTAATATCGACAAATTCGGCCTCGGACGTAAATCCCAGGGGCAAAGGCGGCCCAAACGACAACTTCATACTCGGATTAAATCCCTGGCTGAACTGCACCGGCAGATGGGCACGCCGGATAGCCCGTTCGATCAGCCGGAGGTTGTCCAGATGGCTCATGTACCGATAGCGGGACGACTTCGCCCATCGTAACCGCAGTCGGTTTTTGGTCGGCGCAACCGTGCTCCGGCCGACTACTTTCTTTTTCCCCCGACCGTACTCAACCCCCGGACCGGAATCGCCGTTGAGGGTCTCAGCCGGTGTCGGCACGTAATCCCGAAGCTGCATCGATGTCTTTTGACGTTCCGCCTGAAGATGTTCCGTCGAAATCCCCTTGGTAATATGCGACCACGGCAGCTCAGCCGAGAAAGGTATCGGTTTCATCAGCTTCGATATGTCGATATTGGTCTCCAAGAACGCTTCCTGCCAGCCTTCATAATTGAAATCCTCATTCCATCCGTCGAACCGGCAGCCCTTCTGAAATGCCAGATGAATAGCACGCGCGATATCACGCCCGCCTCGACCCAGCACTCCCTGAAGCAGCGACATTTCCGTCAACGGATGCTTCAAATTGACCTGGCCGGCCCGAACATTTTTCTGAATGAACCTGATCTTCTGAAGAATGGCTGCCGAATCAACTATCTCGTCCCACTGAAATGGTGTATGCGGCTTTGGCACAAAAGGTGATAGCGTGACATTGACAGTCGTTTTCCCCGGGTAGCTCTGTCCCAGATTATATATACCCTTCACGATATTTACTATTCCCCAGAGGTCCTCTTCGGTTTCGGTCGGCAAGCCGACCATGAAGTAAAGCTTAATTGTGTTCCAACCTTTTTCGTAGGCGATCCGGGCGGTATCCAGAATCGCGGCATCGGGAAAGTCTTTTCGAAGAAACAGGCGAAGCCGCTCGGTACCGGCCTCCGGCGAAATCGTAAGGCCGGCCTTCCGGACTCTGCTGATTGCCTCCAGAAGTGTCGGGCTGATGGTCCCCGGACGAAGCGACGGCAGGCCCACTGACACCCGGTCGCGCTCGTATTTTCGCGCTACTGTCGCAGCCAGTTGCTCGATCTCCGGATAATCGGAAGATGAAAGCGAAAGTAGCGTGATCTCCTCGTACCCGCTATTGTTCCACTGCTTGTCTATCTGATCGACAATCTCGTGCCGTGGACGGATCCGCACCGGTCTATAAATCGGACCGGCCTGACAAAACCGGCATCCCTGTGGACAACCACGCATGATTTCGGCCGACAAATGTCGGTGTACCGTGTCGATGAGTGGAACAAGCGGCTGATCGGGATAGAACGACGGCTTCAGCACAGGCATGATCCGCCCGGTTATCTTCGCGGGAGCCCAGTCAGATCTCGGCTTTCTGTTTTCATCGTAGAATGTCGGGACATATACCGACTGCACGCGCTCGCACAGAGCCCGCAGGCGAGCGGCCTTGGATTCACCACGCATATCGTGCAGTATCCCAAGCATCTCCGGCAAACCTTCTTCAGCATCGCCAACAAAGAATAAATCGATAAATGGCGCCATCGGCTCCGGATTATATACAGCCGGGCCACCCGCCATGATTATAGGATCGTCCTCAGCCCTATCCTGTGCGTGGAGCGGAATTCCTCCCAGGTCGAGCATCTCGAGAACAGTTGTGTAGACGAGCTCGTACGTGAGCGTGAACCCGACCACATCGAACTGCTTCATCGCCCGATGCGACTCCAGAGAAAAAAGCGGAAGCTTTTCTTTTTTGAGCTGTAGCCGGGCGTCGCTGTCCACCGCAAAGACCCGTTCGCACAGAAAGCGGTCGTCGCTATTAATCACATGATAGATTGTCTGTAGACCGAGATAAGATTGTCCGAGCTCGTATTTGTCGGGAAAAGCGTGAAGGTAATTGACCCGACCGGTCGGGTTTTTGATAATCTGTCCCGGTTCACCGCCGGCGTACCGCCCCGGTTTTATGACATACGGAAAGAATCTGCGTTCCAACAACTCGTTCATATATTGTTAAGTGCTTCGTACTCTTGTGAGTGTGGCTACATGATACCGGAATCGGAGTGGAGGCGCAAGAACGAACTTCGGCAATTCACAGCGGATAACGCCGTTAAATCGAATGAATTCGTCCTGCTGCGGGACGTACCCATGGAAGAATCAGCAACCCCTTGTCATTCGGATGGTTTGGTTGGCACAACCATAATCGATTTCTCCCGCTCGACAGTCACCAGTCCCGGTTTCGCCTTACGCGGCTTTCGGATGTACCGTCTCTCCGTGTAAACTACAGGCACCAGAGTGTCATTTCTTGCTTTGGAGTGAAAGGCAGCGATCGCCGCTGCTTCTTCGATCTCCCGTTTCGATGGCTCGAACGATTTGTTGGGAAACTTCATGACAACATGAGACCCGGGACACTGCTGGGTATGAAACCATAGTTCATATGGTTTAGCGAAGTCGAAGGTCGTGCGGTCATTGTCGGAACCATCGCGCCCGACAAAAATAGTCAACCCGGTGGACAGCTTATATTCTTTGTATGGTAATCGCTCGATGGATTCCTGCTTGACACCCTCTGATGGAAGAATCGATGCCAGCTCCGACGAAAACCGCTGACGTGCAGCAGGGAAATTGGTCTCGAGTTCCTGTTTGAGTTGACGAAGCTCCGCAAGTTCGGAGCGGGTTATTTCACGGCGGCGTTCGAGTAGTTCGAGCCCTTCACGGCCTTTGCGGTATCTTTTGAAATACTGTTCTACATTCTCATGGGCGGAGAGCGCCGGATCCAGTGGTATAATTACCGCCTCCCGGGCCTCGGTGTAAATGTCTTCAAGCTCGATGCTGGTCATGCCTCTTTTCAGTTTGTCAAAACTGATTTGCAGGAGTTCAGCCTGTCGCTTGTATGTGTCGAAGCTCGATGCGCCGGCGACATCCTGATCGAGTCGCAGGAGTCTTCGTTCCAACCGTTTGACAGCTCGCTCCACGGCATCCCGGACCGTCTTCTCCTCGTCCTGCTTTTCAACTTGCTCCTGCCCCACCTCGGTCGATGCCATCACCGCAAGTGAGAGCGTCTTGAATTTCTCCGGCTGTTTCTCTGAGCTTGACAGTTTGAACGGCAGAGGTTCGAACAGTCCGCGAATCTGATAAACATAGCCGCAGTCGGGATTCTGAAAGAAGGATGTGACCTGAGAAACTGCCTTGAGCAATCTTCCGCAGGCCGCTTCATCGAGTTCATTCGCCTCCGTATCGTCATCGAACCCCGCCCGCTTGACAATCTCCGCCGCGAGCAATCGCGTGCATCCAAGCAGATTTTTTTCCAGCAGGTATGGGAGTGTCGAATCCGGTTTGTTCGCCGTCAGCGTTTGCAGGTCTGCCACCGACAGGTCCATCGGATTGAGCTTGCCGGTGATTGCGAATGGTTGATACGGCGATGCCGCGTCGTAATCCCGGTTCCGTAGTGTCGCCTGGATCTTGTTCTCGTGGTCGAGCAGCCAGAGATTGCCGTTGGGTCCCAGCGCCTCGAAAATGAGTCCTGACGTTTTACCATCCAGTTCCAAGATCATCCGAAAGATGCGATCAAACCCGACCTGCTCGACCGACACTATTTTAGCGCCTTCGAGTTTGAAAATGGGCCACGGTTTTTCTCTGGTATCGAGATCAATTTTTGATGCGGGTACGACAAAGACGCCCGCTTTGGTCGGATGAAACTGGAAGGCGAGAGCAACCCGCTGCGTCTGCTTGATGAACAGCAGGGCGGTTCGCTCTTTCTTGTAGAACTCGGTCGATGTGATAGTGCCACCTACGGCGACATCGCGAAGCTCTCGCACAAGCGACAAAATGTGAAAAGCTGTTTGCATACGGTTAATATACAACGAGATAGATTTCGATTCAATCATCAACTGGCCGGCCTGCGGGAACTTTTGCCCGGGCGATTTGTTTAACAAATTGACCCTCAAGGAAGGGGATAGAGGGTCCCTGTAGGCACCACTTGTCCGAACTCCATATGTAGTATGTCAAACGGCGGAGAATGGAAGCTCCGCCGTTACTATTTGCATCCAGGAAGAAAAACTCGTTCCAATGAGTGATACGTTTATTTCGGGCCGAGCATTTTCTCCGGGCGAACTTTCTGATCAAACTCCTCTGCCGTCAGAAGCCCCAGTGCGACGGCCGCTTCCTTAAGGGTTGTACCCTCTTTATGCGCTTTCTTGGCAATCTTGGCCGCGTTGTCATATCCGACGTGCGGATTCAGTGCCGTAACCAGCATCAGCGAATTATTCAAGAAGTAAGAAATCTTGTCGTTATTCGGCTGGATTCCCGAGGCACAGTGCTCATTGAACATCTCGCAGGAATCGGAGATCAGTCGGATGGATTGCAGCAGATTATAAATCATGACCGGCTTGAACACATTCAGTTCGAAATTTCCGGAAGATCCGCCCACATTCACTGAGACATCATTGCCGATCACCTGCGCACAGACCATCGTCATCGCCTCAGACTGAGTCGGATTGACCTTGCCGGGCATGATCGAGGATCCGGGCTCGTTTTCCGGAATCGTGATCTCGCCGATGCCGCAGCGCGGGCCGCTGGCCAGCCAGCGGATGTCATTGGCAATCTTCATCAGTGAACAGGCCAGCGTCTTGGTCACCCCGGAGAATTCGACAATCGCGTCATGGCATGCCAGCGATTCAAACTTGTTCGGCGCGGTAACGAATTTCTTTCCGGTCAGGTCGGCGATTTTTGAAGCTACTCGAACTGCAAATTCCGGGTGTGTGTTCAGACCGGTACCCACGGCGGTTCCACCCAGCGCCAGTGGATAGAGCCGCTTAAGGCCGTCGTCGATTCGATCCAGACCCAACGTCAATTGTTGAACATACCCCGAAAACTCCTGCCCCAAGGTAAGCGGAACAGCGTCCATAAGGTGCGTGCGGCCGATCTTGATAACGTCCTTGAAATCGTTCGATTTGCTGTCGAGCGTATCGCGAAGCTGCTTTATCATCGGGATGAGTCGACGATGAATCTCCTCGACCGCCGCGATATGCATGGCGGCCGGGAAGGTATCGTTCGATGACTGCGCCTTGTTGACATCGTCATTCGGATGGATCGGCTTCTTTGAACCCATCTGGCCACCGGCCATCTCAATACATCTATTCGAGATGACTTCGTTCACGTTCATATTCGTCTGGGTTCCGGAGCCGGTTTGCCAGATGACCAGCGGAAAGTGCGCATCGAGTTTCCCGGCAATCACTTCATCGGCCGCTTTGACAATCAGGTCTCCCTTTTCCTTTGGCAGGAGACCAAGCTCCACGTTGACCAGCGCGGCCGCCTTTTTAAGAATGCCAAACGCCCTGATCAGCTCTCGCGGCATCCGCTCTCCGCCGATGCGGAAGTGCATGAGTGAACGGGCGGTCTGCGCTCCATAATACATGTCGGTGGGAACCTTGATTTCTCCCATCGTATCCGTTTCAATGCGGTATTCCATGATACCCTCCATATTTCGTTAATTCGACTTGCTGGCCTTTGTTATACAGGTGAGAATATACCAGATTTGCGGGGATTGGAAAAGCTGATATTGAGAAAATGTTCACAAAGCTCGCGGTGCCAAATCACAGTCGCATACCGGTCCAATTGTTTTGCGTGCCGGGATCCGGCACGCGCGTCACAAGCGGCCGAACAAGTTGTCGCCCCGTTATTTGCCGTCTTTGTCGAGAAACTCCGACAGAATCTTGGACACCGGCGTCGACCCGTCCCCCATCTCCTTCATCTGCGGGAAGAAGATGACGTCGCGGATAGACTGCTGGTCGAGCAACAGCATGACAAGACGATCAATACCAAATCCAAGGCCCGCGGTCGGCGGCATGCCATAAGTCAATGCGGTAATAAAATCATCATCGAGCGGCTGCGCTTCTTCATCGCCGGCCTCGATTGCCTTTCCCTGCTGAAGAAAACGGGACAGTTGATCAACCGGGTCGTTCAGCTCGCTGAACGCATTACCCATTTCCTGATTGGCAATGAACAGTTCAAATCGTTCGGTCAGGTCTGGGTTTTCGCGGTGCCGCTTTGCCAGTGGAGATATTTCAACCGGGAAGTCGGCAATGAAAGTCGGTTGGATAAGCGTCGGTTCTACCTTTGACTCCCAGATCGCCTCAATTACCTTCCCCTTGTTAATCAGGTTGGTGATGTCTACGCCAAGCTTCTTGGCCGCCTGCTTGGCCTCGTCATAGGACATCGGCCCCAGGTCAATCCCGGTCTGCTCCTGAATCGACCCAAGCATGGTGACCCAACGAAACTTCGGACCGAAATCAATTTCATGTTCACCAAAAGTAATCTTGTGCGTTCCGTGAATCTTGAAGACAACATCGCGAAGCAGGTCTTCGAATAGCGCCGCCATATCCTTGTAGTCTGCGTACGCCCAGTACAACTCGACCATGGAGAATTCGGGATTATGCTTGCGGTCCATCCCTTCATTGCGGAAATCTTTGCACAGCTCCCAGACACGGTCAAACCCGCCGACGATCAACCGCTTGAGATACAGTTCATCGGCAATACGAAGATACATCGGGATGTCCAGCGTATTGTGATGCGTCTTAAACGGCCGGGCCATGGCGCCACCGTAGAGGGGTTGAAGAATCGGCGTCTCTACTTCGAGAAAGTCATGGCGGTTCAAAAATTCCCGGACCGCCTGAATAATGGCTGTCCGCTTGCGAAAGACCTCTCGTACTTCCGGATTGACGATCAGGTCGGCATATCTTCGCCGATACCGCGTCTCTTTGTCGGTCAGACCGGCGTGCTTATCGGGAAGCGGATGAAGCGCCTTGGTCAACAGCTCAAATTTGGTGACTCGAACGGTGCGCTCCCCGGTCTTGGTGACAAAGAGTGTTCCTTCGCAACCGATGATATCGCCAAGGTCGATGGAATCGAACAGCGCGAAATGCTCCTCACCGACTATGTCAAACTTGAGATATATCTGGATCTGTTCGGAACTGTCCCGCATGTGGGCGAAAAACGACTTTCCCATTTTCCGCTTGAGCATTACGCGTCCGGCTATCCGCACCACTGTTTCTTTCTCAGCAAATGAATCAAATGACTTCAGCACTTCCGAAATCAGATGCGTCCGGTCAAACCGGTAGGGATAGGCGCTCAAGTTCTTCTTGTTCATTTCCGCAATCTTCTCACGGCGTATGCGCATGAGTTCCGCCAGAGGAAGCTGGACCGCTTCCGGCGCGTTATCTTGCTGGTTCTTTGACTGGTCATTCATACTTGATATCCGTCTTCTTCTAACAAAAATTCAATTGTCACAGGCGCTCGGTGTCTGTAGCGTCTGCCCCGTGGTCGATACTCCAATTTACAGGGGCTATTGGTCTTGCTGGCCGAGTTTTTTCAGCAGGGCTCGTTTAACCGGTGCCGGGACAAGACTGGTCACATCGCCACCATGCCTGGCGACATCTTTAACGATTGTCGACGACAGATAGACCCAGGAGAGCGCCGGCATAAGAAAAACAGTCTCGACATCGTGGGCCAACTTGCGGTTCATCAACGCCATCTGGAATTCGTATTCAAAATCCGAGATGGCTCGGAGACCGCGAACGATGGCTGTCGCTTTGACTTCCATGGCCAATTCCGCCAGCAGTCCCTCGAAGCCCACAATGCGAACACTGGCCGGATACTTCTGCTTCTTAATCGAATCGTGCATCAGCTTGATGCGCTCCTCGAAGTCAAAAAAAGGATTCTTGCCCGCACTCATGGATACTGCGATGATGAGTTCACCGAACAAGTGGCTCGCTCGTTCGATAAGCGAGAGATGGCCGTTGGTGACCGGATCGAATGTCCCCGGATAGAGGGCGCGGTGGATTATTTTCGTTTTTGCCATACCAGTCTCCTGATGTTCGTATCAGGCCAGTAACATATTATCATTTTCGGGTAAAGGCAAGTTAATTGGCGGCCAGGCCAAGGGAGACCAGGTACTTCTCGATCGGAACGGCACCGGCGTTGTAACTTTCCGGGAGGAACCCGGTATTGAATTCGGCGGACCTTACATCAGTCGGGAAATATGGCTCAAGCAGTTTCCGGGCGGTATCGTCGATACCATCGCCAATAACAATAAGCGTCGACAACGGAAGCGATATTCCGTCATGAAAAAACGAAGCCATTTTGAAATTGATTATGGTCTTGAGTTCGATAGCCGCTTTCTCCAGCCCTTGCGGCGTGCTCAAATCAAATTTGTTCGAGAGAACGTGGGACAAATCAACAACTTTGCTTCGGAACAGGAAAACCAGCGAGATTTCCGGTCCGCAGAAATCTACGAGTCCGATCAACTCGCCGCCGACCGGTTTGCAGAACTTGAGATACCCGTCGGCCAGAGCGGCCGCCCGCATGCGGCCTTCTACCTCTTTCGTACCGTTGAAGTGATGCCCGAGAGTCTGAAGGGTCGCTCGCTGAAATACTTCGCGCCTGATCGCCAACCCGAGAAACTGCCCGCTCCGGCCGGTGTCGATTGAGTCGACCAGGAGGTTCCGCTCGTCCTCCATGAGCAGCTGGCTTAACTCGAATCCGGCGCGAAGACGGAAATCCGCCGGCTCCGTGTCGAGCCGGAGTTTTTTGACTATCACCTGTGAATCCGGAACGGCAACCGCGATCTGCCCTCCTTCGAACAACTGATGATCTTCCATCGGCGAATCATCAAACCGGAACAACGCCTTTATTTGTACTCGACCGGTCCCGGATTCTACCCGAGCCGCATAATACCGGTCGCCGCGCCGGTCGATTCCGATTCTGACGACGGGCGTGTTCAATATGGATTGACCTTCAGATATGGCTTGATGCGTTCGTACAGCTTGGGACCAACTCCCTTGACTTCCGTAATATCAATCTCCCGATTGAACCGATAGTGCTGCCTGAATTCAACAATCCGGTCGGCCAGCACTCGACCAACCCCGGGCAGAAGCTCAAGCGAGTCGACCGGCGCGGTGTTCGGATCCAGCACGAACACGCCGGTAAACTTCTGATCATTTTCACCTATGAAGACCGAAAACGGGGGTGTCTGTTCTGATGGTATTGTATGGGAACGGACAAATAGATATGTCCCCATCACTATAGCGGTGGCGCACAGCACACTCAGGCACTTGAGTTGACGAGATGTAAAATCGAAGTATTGATTCATCCCGGACGACACTTCTTCCAATTAGTTTCCCTGCCCAATATACACTATTGGCCGAGAAAGTACAAGGCCGTCGGGGCCGCGATCAGTTGATACCGATGCAGGATGCGTCGATGCCGTCGGGCAACGGAATCAGCTTCACGTTACCGACGAGCAAATCCCGAATCGACAAGAGCGGCTGGTTTTCAAGACCGAACTGGTCCGACAATTCCTTGCGGTAGATTCCGAAGAGCGGCTGAGGTTCGCGGTCGCTCCGTGAACCGTCGTAATAGCCCACAAACTTTTCACCGTTATATGCCTTGATCAGATCCACCAGCAGATTCAGAGGAAAGTCCGAGAAGTCGCTGGTTCCGATAAAGACAGCCTCGGAATTCGCATCGGCGAGAGCCGCCGCCACTCCTGCCACAGCGCCGCGCTGTTCGAGTATGTCACAGATATGCGGGTAATTCAGGTAGCCCTCGCGCGCCTGGTCCGGCTTGATAACCAACTTTACCCGTTCAAAGACCGACGCGAAATGCCTGAAGCTCTTCTCCAGACGGGTCACTTCCCCGGCGGCTAGAAAATCGCGTTCGACATTCCGCTCTCCTCCGGCAAGGATATAGCAGTTCATTTCCTTGAACCTGTTATACATGGTTTCATCCTTCCATGTTCTGTGTCTCTTGCTGAATTGGGAATAGAAACACCGCCCGGTTCAACGGGAGTAAGCTGTTTTGCGGTGTCTCGATCTGTTTCATCGTACCGGAATTACAGTAAACTACACTGAAGAACGGAAATCAACAAGAAAAGCTACTTCATCACTCTTTTTTCGGTGTGGCCAGTATCAACAAAAACGCCGGCACGAAGCCGGCGTTGGATGTTCGAAACTTTGTAGCGTCATGCGATCAATTGGCCTGTGAATCGACTTCCTCTACATTGTTAAGTTTGCCGGAAACCCGGTTGAGAATCTTGATCCGGGTCAGCTTGTTGTCCGCGTCGAGCCCCCAGCCCGTAACAACATCGTTGCCGCGTGTGATCCGCACAAAAGCGTCGGTTTTAATTCTTCGCGTATTAGAGTCGTACCAAAGGTAGTCGGTTTCGAGCCGGGCGCTGTCTTCGGTGACAACAACGACATTGCCGTAGATGTCGGCGAGTTCATTGTTCTCACGAAACATTCCGGAGTCCCCCACAATATTAGTAGTGACATTTCCGGCGGTGTCCAGAACATTGACGTCAACGTTGCCGTAAATCTTGATCAGTCCTTTATTATCCCGAATAATACCGGAATCGCCGACAACCCGCGTGGCAACCTGACCTGCCGAATCGAGCATATCAATATTCAATTTGTATGCAAGGGTTGAATCGGCCGCTTCAAACTTAACAATGCGTTCGGCGAGGATCTTGGTGGTCACCTCACCTTTACTATAAAGAAAAATTCTTGCTCCTCGAACTTCGGAGTCCGGCTTGTTGAGGCTGTCGCCATCGCTGGCGAGATTGGGATTTGACTTGCCGTCGCCACAGCCCGAGACGGCCAGCATTGCCAACACAAACAAAATAGAGAGATATGTTTTCATGGTCTGTATTCTAACCTAACTATATGCTAATAAGTTCACTACTCGTTGATATCGGCGCTTAAGGTGTAATATTTCCTGGAAAAGTCAAGGGATTGTTATTCAATAAGAGGTAATCTTACACGCTGACCACGCCGCCAGCGCTGGCACCAATATCTATTGCCTCGCATGTTATTGCTATATAATAAGTTAATTGAGGGCGGCGTTCAGACGAGCTTGGATCGCAGGATATCGTGAAGGTGCAGAATTCCGACGAGTTTCCCTTTGTCATCGACTGTTGGAAGCTGCGTTATGGAAAATTTTTCCATAATCGCAAGAGCTGAATCCAGGACGGCATCAGCTCGAACCGACTTGGGAGTTTTGATCATCACATCGACCGCTCGCAATCCGAAGAAGTCGTCCTGCTTCTCCGCGAGGCGGCGAAGGTCACCATCGGTAAAAATGCCGGCCACTTTTCCCTGGGGATCCGTCATGACGACACACCCGAGGCGTTTGCCGGTCATTTGAAGTATCATCTCTTTCATCGTGGCATCGGCATGGACAAGTGGAATTTCATCTCCGGCATGATGCACTTCGGCTACCGTCTTGAGTAATCGTTTACCGATGAAACCTCCCGGGTGAAGCACCGCAAAGTCGGAAGGTGAGAATTTCCGCGCCGCCAGCAACGCCACCGCAAGCGCGTCGCCCATCACCAGCGCGGCTGTCGACGACGAAGTCGGAACAAGGTTGTTGGGACAGGCTTCGCGCGCGACGGAGCAGTCCAGTGCGATATCGGCACGCTGGTGAAGTTCCGAGCGGGCCGTACCATACAACACTATTAATGTAACCCCAAGTCTCCGCGCCGATGACACCAGCAGTTCCATATCCCCCATTTGGCCTGACTTGGAGATAAGCATCAGTATGTCGTCCTCGCGCATCAGACCCAGATCACCGTGAAGCGCTTCGGCGGGGTGTAAGAAGAACGACGAAATGCCGGTGGAGTTAAAGGTTGCCACAACTTTTTTTCCGATCAGGCCGGACTTTCCCATCCCGGCTACAATAACCCGACCTTTGCATTCCAATATGGCCTTGACCGCACGATCGAAATTTTCGTCGAGTTTGTCCGCCAGCGCGGCAACTGCCTCGGCCTCCGTTTGGATAACGTCGCGGGCTATTTTTCTTGGGTTGGTCATTTTAGATAACTATTCGGATCTTTCTGTACCGCTTCAAAATAACATTCAATGATTTCTCTTACGGCGCCCTTGCCTCCCTTTTTGGCAGTTACGTAGTCGGCTACCTCCAGCAGGTCCGCACTCGAGTCGGCAACCGCGATTCCAACACCGGCTTTCTGCACCAATTGGATATCCAGAATCTCATTACCCACAAAAACGATTTCTTCAAAACCCAGATTGAGACTCTTCAGCAGCGGCTCTATCATGGCCACCTTGTTTGACATCCCCTGCAACACGTGTTTGACGCCGAGGTCTCTCATTCGCGTGTCAGTTGCGGCAGAGTGTCTGCCCGAGACAATTGCCAACTCTAATCCCGCGCGCATAGCGAGGACCATGAAGAGGCCATCGGAGATGTTAAATCGTTTTAATTCGAACCCCTCGGGTCCGAAATAAATGCTGTCATCGGTCAGGACACCGTCGACATCGAGAGCCAATAGTTTCACAGTCTTAAGACGTTCCTTGAGTTCAATTCTGGAAAGACGCTTAGTACCGCTCACTGGCAGTCCTTTCGAATTTTCATTACCGCTGACAAAAGATCATCCATCTTGTCGAGCGGGAGCATTGCTCCGGCATCGGATAGCGCCTTCGATGGCTCCGGATGAGTCTCTACAAAGAGGCCATCAATTCCGATAGCCGCCGCTGCTTTCGACAACGGAATTACATACTGAGGCTGACCGGTGGACACTCCGGATCCTGCCCCCGGCAATTGCAGGGAGTGGGTCGCATCGAAAACGACCGGACAACCGGTATTACGCATGATGAGAAGCGAGCGAAAGTCCACAACCAGATTGCGGTACCCGAAAGTCGTCCCCCGCTCAGTGAGCATCACCCGATTGGAGTCGGCCTTTTCCACGATTCGGCCCATATCTTCAGGCGCAAGGAACTGGCCTTTCTTTATGTTTATCCATTTGCCGGTTTTCGCGGCGGTAACAACAAGGTCCGTCTGGCGGCAGAGAAAGGCCGGAATTTGCAGGACATCAGCCACTTGAGCCACAGAGCTTATTTCCGATGTTTCATGGACGTCGGTTAACACGGGCACCTGGAATGTGTCACGCACCTGCTGGAGCACCTTCAGCCCGGCATCAAAACCTGGTCCGGAATAGGAGGAAGCTGAGAGCCGATTGGCCTTTTTATAGGAAGCCTTAAAAACGTAAACTACACCATACCGGTCGCAGAGTCGTTTGACCGCCTCGGCAACCTGCAAACAGACGTCGCGCGACTCGATTACACAGGGTCCGGCTATAAGAAAGAAATCGCCCTGGCCAATTCGCTCAATCGCCTTTTCAATCATATCGGTGAATATACTCCGCTTGAAGCCGAACGCCAGTTATTTATAATGCGCGCCTCTTGGTAGTATCACTCGACTTTACGATAATGCCAGACAATCCTGTCTCCGGTGGCTGTCAAATATTTATCCGAGGCGATCTGGGGCATGCTGTCATTAACGGAATAAACCCAGTAGTGGCGGGCATCGTTTTCAACCGAATCAATCCCGTTGACAAACACACCTAACGCCGTGGGATGATAGCTCACTCGATGCGATTTCTCCAGGAGTTCAAACACACTCAAGGAGTCCAACCCGATCAGCTCTATCCTCAGGCTATCGGCCGCCGGTGCGACTGTGACCGAGTCCGTGGTTGGCGAAGATTTCTCGTTTTCGGATTTCTGCTGTCCGGAACAGGCAAAAATCAGCAGCCCAAATACGAAGAATAGCAAGGCGGGTCGTAACCGTATGTCAGTGCTCGTCATAGCAATCTCCTTGATCCGTTACGGAACTGACTCATAATTAGAATATAGGCAAACCGCATAGCCGAATCAATCTGACAATTATAATTGCGCCTGGGGTCAAAAAAAACGAATATAGTCATTGATTCCGGGTATATCACATGCGAGGGTAAAGAGTATGGATCATGGCAAGTTAGTTCGTCGGGCATTCGAAATCGCCTGGCAGTACAAGTCACTATGGTTATTCGGCTTGTTCGCCGCAGGAGGCGTGACTACGCTCAACTTCGACTTGAATAGCGGCGACTTAGGGATTACACCGGAGACGACCTGGCCATTTGTGCAAATCCGTCATGAGATACTCGTGTCGCTTATTGTAGCGGCATTAACACTCGGACTTGTCCTTTTTGTAATGAACTTGCTGGCTGATGCCGCGCTGATTGACGCCGTCAATCGGCTCGAGCGCGGGGGTGTCTACCGCTTCAGTTACTCGTTCTCGACTGCGCTTGATATGTTTTTCAAGTTTCTGGGGCTGGCTTTACTTGCTATGTTCGCCGCGATCGCGTTTTTCGGTTTACTCGTCCTGTTCGGTGCGCTGGCTTTCTACTTACATAAGGCGATTGGAGTACTCTACGTACTCATAGCCATTCCGATTGTCATTATAGGGATTTTCTTATTATATAGCCTGCTGGAGTTGAGCAAGCGGGCAATCGTGGTTCGTCGTGTCTCGATCGGAGATGGAATCGAAGAGGCCTTGCGATTGCTGAAGAGAAATCTGTCGGCGACGGTAATTCTCGTGCTGATCATCATCGGTCTGAGTATCGGTCTCAGTATCGCCATGACCATCGTATGGCTGATGGCCAACCTGCCAATCAGCACTGTAATTGTCGCTCTGGGATATGGTTTTGTGCCGGCTCTGATTGCCGCTATTATTATGGGACTCCCCATTTCACTGGTCGCGGGAGGGATTTCAGGAACGTTTTTCAGCGCCCTGATCACCAAGTTCTACTTTGAGTTGGTGGAGCCGACTTCGCAGACAACAGCGATTCCACCGACCGCGCCCTCCCCGACCGCTTAGTTTTGCCTTGCCACTTCCATAATCGTGCTGTAACTTTTGTGCCTATGAGAAAACTACTTATCCTTACTGCCCTGCTGACTTTGACAGCATCAGCCGCACCCGCCCAGGATGCATATTACAGCATCTTCAAGTTCAATAACGATATACCAAAGGTCCGGCTGAACGACCGGGCTTACTCACTGCAGAAAAACCTGTTTCCACAGCTTTACCTTGACCGGTCAGTGACCGGTGACCTGCGATGGGTGTCATTGAACGACAGTGCCCTGGCCTCATTCTGGGCGCAGCAGGGTGACACGATTCTCCACATCTTGAACGAACTCTCCGGAATTCAATGGCATGAGCGGGAGTTTGACATTTATCTGGTTCGGTTCTTCCCGACCATCGGATCTTCCGATCCCTTAATCATCCCGATAGGCGGCTTGAACAAGGGCCAGTCAATCGAGGCGGCACCGCAAGGCAGTCGACTGATTCTTGACTTGGTATTCCAGCTTGCCAAACGTATGCTGACCCAGACCAATCAATCAGAGGACCAAATGGTCCTGCCGTTGGCCAATCACCCCCTCATGCGCCCGAGTGCGTTCCGTTTGGATAATCTGGCCATGCTGCTGGCCATTACCACCTGCCAAAATGTGATCGGTATGGACTTGACCCGTGACGCGTACGGATCGGCATTCTGGAAGAACCGGACTCCGGGCCGAGAGATTTTTGAAAAGTATTTCCTTAACAACTGGGTGCTCACACCTGATCGGACCCTTGCCACATGGGTTACCGCGGAGCCGCTGAATTCTCCATTGGTACAGGCAACCGCACCGCCACGACCCCAAACGATTACCGGCGCTGCGGGCAAGTACATCGAAGACCTGCCGTTGAAAGGCGAGCTTGGCGTATCAGCGAAACTCAATGATGATGGCCAGCTGCAAATCGACAAGATTGATGTCTACCGCCTGGCGTACGCCAATGGACTCCGCAAAGGAGACATCGTCCGCCGGGTCAACGGTATGCTGATCAAGAATCAGAAAGCAATGGTCGAGGGGATTCTCAAGAACCTTGACCGAGGCGGCGCCACGCTTGAGATTTCCCGCGACGGTCAGATACGGTCACTGGTTGTTCAGCCGATGGCGCTTCCGTATTTTGACGGCGGTGATTACCCGGACGATCAGTCTTTCGATACTACCGGAACAGATTCATCGGGGAACTGAATTGAAAGGCTCTTCCTGTGCGGGAAGAGCCTTCGACTTTTGAATTTATTGCCGGCCTGCTTACTTCGGAGTCTTTTCTTCCTCTACCATCGCTTTGGCATCCTCACCCTCCGCATTCTTCTGCAGGTCTTCGTACCAGGCCGGATGATGATGCTTTACCTCGTTGACGGACATCTTGCCCGTCAGCCAGGTGAATGACATCGGATACTGCTCCGGATGGAAAATCACAAAGAAGAAGTGGAAGACGGCAATCGCCAGAGTCGCCAGCCAGGCTTCATAGAAGTGAATGGTCTCGGAGATTTTGACCACCCAGGCCGGAAGGAACGATGTAAAGAAGGTCGGGAACCAGAGCACGAATCCGGTGAAGGCCATGATAAAGGTGCCCCATACCAGCGCCCAGTACTCAGCCTTTTCAGTGTAGTCATAGAACCCGAATTTTGGTCTATTCTGCGTCAATCCAAGATGAAATTTAATGTTCTGCCAGACCTGGACAATGTCCTGCTTCACGGGAAGGAACTGCTTGAACTGGAACCGTCCGCGCCTGGTCATGAACAGGAAGATGACATGGTGGAATGAGATGTAAAGCAGCAGGATGGCTGCCACTCGATGGATAACCCCGCGGGCCGATTCGTAAATACCGAAGAAGTTCAGAATGGTCACCCACCAGGCCTGTGGATATCGCAATGCGAAACCGGTGACCACAAGCACAATGAACGCGATTGTCACAATCAGGTGCTGGTAGACCATGCTGCCGGTGAACCGCTGCACCGAGGGCAGCTGTTTATTGTAACGGCTCTTATCTATCAGATAGCGGGTCAGGATTATCAGGTTGTGGACAAGCATACCGCCAACGATGAGCACTATCGCAATTATGTAGATCGTCGTGACAATCGAGTTGAGCCGGTTGAATTCAGCGTAGGCTGTTTTGTGTGTGTAACTCGAAGCAAACGCGTAATTCGCTTTGATATGGCATTTCTGGCAGGTGCTGGTAATATTATCCGGGCTGATTGACGACGCCGGGTTGGACGCCGGCAGAATATCGTGCGCCTTATGACACGAAGCGCAGTTAGCCGCTTTGATGGACCCTCCGCGAATTGCCAGCCCGTGATAGGTATCCTGATACGATGTAAAGCGGTCTTTCCCCAGGCCGTATTTCTCCACCATCTGCCGGTTGTTATGGCACTTTCCGCAGACAAAGTCGGCGATGTTCGCCGCATTCACCGGAGATTGCGGATCCGAGGGTCCCAGGATCTCATGTTCACCATGACAGTCGGAACAGTTGGGAGCATCCAGTATACCCAGCGCCAGCGCTTTGCCATGAATCCCCCGACTGTACTGTATATAAATGTCGTTGTGACATTTCGAACAGGTCTTGGGGATATTCATCTTGTTGACCATCGATTTAGGATCGGAAGCTCTCTTGAGATCGTGAATACCATGGCAGTCGTTGCACGATGCGGCGGATCCGATACCCTTGGCGATACCTTCGGCGTGAATACCGCGCATGTACCGGTCGAAGGAATCCGTGAGCCTGACATCGGGGTCCTCAGTCAGCACCTGCTTGTGGTGACAGGCGGAGCAGGTGTAGGGGAGTTTTTTCGGCGAAGTAGTCGCTTCAGGATTAGTGTGCGGCAGAATCTTGTGGTTTGAATGACACGAAGCACAAGTCGGGGAATTCGGATTATCGAGTGCCTGACCGTGGGCTGACGTCTTGAACACCTGACCCACGTCGTCATGGCAGGTCGAACAGTCCACCGGCTTAAGCGTCTCGGCATGCGGGTATTCGGTGGCTCCGGCAAGGTCGACATGACAGTCAACACAACTCATGCCGTTGTGCACCGATGAATCGATATCGGCAGCGTTTACGAACACCGATATCTCCTTGCCCAGATGATTGAAACCTACCAGATCCTTGTCGCTGTGACACGACAGGCAGGTGGCATTGTCATCCTGGCCGTAAGTCGCCGCCGTGAATGACACGACCAGAACAGCTATCAGAGTTATGAATTTTACTACCTTCATATTACATTCCAAACTTTCTACAAACCAAAGGACTCTATTTCAAACTCAGTGACAGCTTGCGCAGACCGTTTTATCGATACTGGTCTTGCCGTGCTCGGTCACTGAATGACAATTTTCACATGCGAGGTCGAATTCCGATATGTGAAGCTGATGGGGCAACTCACTTCCTTCATAGGTCACATATTCGGATACGAACGTATTATTCGTGTGACAGAATGTGAGACAGCTGCTCTTCTGGCTCGCCGCACCCAAGCCCGGGGCTTTATAGGTATTGCTGATTGACCGCATCGCCGTCTGGAAGTCATTCGCGCTGCCATTTAGCAAATACAACGAGTACCATATATTGTGCGGCATCTGGCCTTCCTTGACGAAGACGAAGTTCTCCTGCGCCCGGGTAAGGGCCGACTGGACCGCCGCTCTTGATTTTTTGTCTCCTCCGACAGCCTTGAAATCGGTCGTTGCTCCATTGAGAAAGCCCTGGTAATCGGCCAGCGCGCGGTTGGTACCGGATATCCAGTTATCAAACATCTTTTCGTAGGCCTTGCCGTGACACGTCACACACGAGTTTCGGCTGGCCTCCTTCTTCTCCTGCCTGGCCATCAATTCACCTTCGGGCGTTACATTGGTGTGACAGCCGGTGCATGACACCTGGGCCAGGAACATCTGACTTGGCATATCAAGCGTATCTTTGCCGCCAATCCCCATATACATCTGTTTGGGCTGGTTATGCTGCCTCAGGTGGCAGTTCTCGCACTGAATGTCGAGCGAACTGACCATCGAGAAATTCCCGTGCTCAATGTCAGAGTGGCACTTGTAGCAGTCAATCCCCTGTTTGGTGACATGAATTTCGTGGAGCTCCTTACGGGAATACTGGTCGCGGAACCGCTCCACATGGCAAGTATAACACTTCACCTCAGGTACGGCGCCATCGCCCTTCACCACCTGCACATGGCACTGCTTGCATTCGACCCCGAGTTTGAGATACGGTTCGTGGTCGAAAGTGAACCCAGCGTGCTCGACCTTCCGTTTCGGCATACCATGACAGGAATTGCATCCGGTAATCGCCTCACCGACTCCCGCGTCCTTGAAATGGCAGATAAAGCAGGCCTTTTCATTGACCACCATGTGACCTGTAACTTCGCTCTCATACTGGACAATCTGGTTATGGCATGAGGTACACCGGAGCCGTTCGCCTCGAATGAGCGTATCGAGATGCACCTTGTGTTCGAAAACAATATTTTTATGAAAGACTTTTCCGGAATCAAGCGAAGCATGGTCGTGGCATCCCGCCGAAAGGCAGTTTTCATCCGGTACATCGGCTTTCGGGCGGCTGTCATAAGTGTTCGTAAAGTAGAGTATTGAGGAAAGGGTGAGCGCGCCGAGTCCGTAGTCATGGCACTTAACACACGAGACATCGGCATGCGACGACGACTTCCAATGGCGCACAAACGGGTCCATGTAATGGCACGAATCGCAGAACGACGATTGGGTCGTTTTGTATTTGAGGATTCCTCCGCTTACCACCAGCACGAGGACGCAAATGCCGGCCACCAGAAGCAGACGATTGCGGTACCTGCCGACCACGCCGAATATATCTCTGTAGAAACCCATATCTACTCAGCTTCCTCCGGCCTGACCGCTTCCGGCGAGGCCATCTTCTTCTCAAATTCGCTCCGGGCCCGCTTGCGCATAATCTCTTCATATTCGAGCGGATGATGGTGCTTCATCTGTTCTTCGGTCAGCTGACCGTGCCACCAGACCCAGCTCATAGGAAATACTTCCGGATTGAAGTGCACGTTGTAGAAGTGCCAGACGACAATCGCCAGCGTCGCGAGCAATCCTTCGTCCGAATGCGCCTCGCGTCCGATATCATAGAGGTACTTGGGAAAAAACTGTTTGAACCACATGATAATTCCCGACCATATCATGACGACCATACCCCAGAACACCGCCCAGTAGTCGAACTTCTCGATAAACGAGAACCGCCCGAAACGAGGACCTGATGACTTCCTGCCGATATAATACATGACCGTGTGGATGAAGTCCTTGATATCCTGGGGCCGCGGAATCATGAGCAGAAAATCACGTCGACCGATGCGGTTAAGCGCGATATACAGCACGTGCCATACGCCCACAATAATAAGGCCGACCGCTCCGACCCGGTGAATGGTTGTCGATGTCTGCAGACCGCCAAATATATTCACGATAACAAATTTCGATATTGCCAGCTCAGGGAATTTGAGCGGCATGCCGGTGATGATGAGGGTGATGACCGACAGGAACATCAGCATGTGCTGGGTCCTGAAGTTCATGCCAAACCGCTCAAACGTTCTCTGGTCTTCGGCGGACAGCTGCTTTTCAACAGGTCTGGCCGGTGTCATCCTGGTGACGGTTTCGTTCAGCAGGATATTGGCCTCGAAAGTCAGGCGCTCTTTGACGTCCTTAGTAATCTCTGCAGTGGCCGCCGCATCGTCAAATTCCACAATTGAGCCGGCCGAACCGACAATCTCGTTGGCCAGATCATCGATCAGCTCCGCCCGGCGGCTGGTCCTTTGCAGGTTCTTGTCGCTCATTCTTGCGCCTACTTCCCTTTACCTGCTTTGCGAGCGCGGCGATACAGGTCAAGCATAATCAGAATAAACAGTCCGCACAGGGTCGACACAGTCAGGACCATGAATCCCTTTGAGATGTAGTAGATCGCTCCGGACTCTTCGCTTTTCGGGTCCACGTGGATCTTCCCGGCCGCAAAATTCGCATTGGCTTCAGGATGACATTCCGGCTTACCGCATGTTTTCGGGATATTGGCCGGATATACCGATGATTTCGGGTCGTCTTCGGCCCTGACATCATGGTATCCGTGGCAGGAGGCACAGTTGGCGACCAATGTGTTTTGCATCAACTGCGCGACACCATGGAATGACTCTTCAAAAGTGGCCGTTCGGTCGGTCTTGATTCCGTATTTGGCGACAACCCCTTTGGGTCCGTGACATTCCGAACAGGTCTCGGTGACGTGAATCGCGGAGACCCTCGATTCAGGTCGATTCGGCGCGACAATATTGTGCTCCCCGTGGCACGACGAGCAAACCGGGGCATCGAGGTTCCCCGCCGCTATCGCCTGTCCGTGCACTGACTCACGATAAGTCGCGTAAATATCGATATGGCACCGTCCGCAGGTAGCGGGGATGTTGGCCTTGTACATATTCGATTCAGGGTTGGTGTGCACAATAATATTGTGGGTTCCGTGACAGTCCTGGCACACCGGCGCTTTCGGATTTCCTTTCGCCACTTCAAGGCCGTGGATGGAATGCTCATACTGGTCGTACAGCTCGCCTTCGGGAGCTCCTACCGGATTGCCCGTGTAGTGGCACCGGCGGCAGTTGACCTTCTGCGGATTCTTCTGGTGCGGAATGACGGTTATATCGACGTGACAGTCGGTACAATTTCGCGATGCGTGTACCGACATCTTTAACATGGTTGTGTCCACATGCAGCGAGATCTTCCGGCCCGTTTCTTCAGTCTTGAACAGATCCGTCTTACCGTGACAGATCAAGCACTTCTCCAGAGAGTGGGCCGGACCGGCCAGCACAAAGACGGCGACGAGGCTGCCCAGCGCTAAATGCAGTAGGTTGTTCAACGATTTCATCGGGTCCGTCACTCCACTCGTTTGATTCGCCGCTTATACTCGAGCACGCGATATATCAGGAAGGCGACAACAATTATCGGGATAAACCACAGGTAGAATTTGCGTACATAAAATTTTCCACCGGACTCTTTGTCCCTCGCTGATGTGTGCACGGTGCCGCGCGCGAAATCAGCCGGCAGATTGTCATGACACTGCCCGCAGGTGGCCTGGATATTCGCCTGATTAATCATGGAACGCGGATCGGATTGCGGATAAATATTGTGCACGCCGTGACATGACGCGCAGTTGGCCGCCCGAGCCTCGCCGAATTCGTTGGCTATCCCGTGGAAAGATTCATTGAACGTGGCGATACGATCCGCTTTCAGACCGAACTTGCCTACAATCTTTTCGGAGGCGTGGCACTCGGAGCAGGTTTTGGGAACATTGGTCGCATAGACTCTGGATTCCGGATCGAGATGCGCTCTGATATCATGCTCGCCGTGGCAGTTGGTGCAGGTGGGAGATTCCAACACCCCATTTGCCAGCGCCGTGCCATGTACCGAAGACTCATAAGTCCTGGCTATCTCGTCATGACAGTTGCCGCAGGTAGAAGCGATGTGCGTCTTGTAAATAGGGCTGTTCGGATCATCCGCCGGCATGAATGAATGGCTGCCGTGACAGTCCACGCAAGCCGGGGCTTTGTCATTTCCGTCGACCATCAACGCTTTGCCATGCACCGACATTTCATACGCCACGATCATCCGTGGCTCCGGCAATATGGCAAACTTCTCTTTGATATTCTGGTCCTCGTGACACCGGGTGCAGATCTTGACCGAATTACGATGATTGGTCGGAGAATTGGGATTGTCTACCGCAAGAATATCGTGTGAACCGTGACAAGTGACGCAGGTCGGAATATCCTCCAAACTGACTTCGCGCCCTTTGACGTGCGGTGACTTGGCGTATCCCGTGGCCGCCTCCAGATGGCACTTACCACAGAGGACATCCTGAACGTCAACATGACGAATCTGACTGTTGATATCATGACAGTCCTTGCAGTCCAGACCGGCATGAACGGATTTGTTCAGCACGGCAGCATCTATGTAGGGAGTATGTGAGTCGGTCTTGTCTCCGTGACAACTCAGACACTCCTCTTCAGCTGCTTTCACCGGCAATGACAGGGCCACTACCGCCACGAGCGCCATCAGCGCTCTTACGAGAATCCTGTTACCTACCATATTACCTACCCTAAGAAAATGTGAGGTTCTGCGTCAATTGTGCCTAACCGTCAACAAAATCTACCAAACATACCTTTTTCCTATCATAGTCCAGATAGTCCTATTTATCGGTCAATATATGTAAATACCCACTAACTGCAAGTACTTTTTTTCACAAGCTTTCATTTTCCACTAATCTATATAAGCCAATACAACTTAGCGAATTAATACCCTGATTCGGGGGTGTGGCATTCCGTACACTTGACCTCTTTCCAGGCTTGGTCGATATCCTCGGGATGTTTGAATTCCAAGCCCGTGAGACTGCTTTCCAAGTCACCGATATTTTCGGAAGGGCCTTCCGCCACGATCAGATGGCAGGTATTGCAGTCGTGAGATAAAACCTGACCATTTTGATTTTTCATTGTCCCGTCATGGCAGCGAAAACACCCATCGTTCACAAAGTGAGTTAGGTTGTTTTCTCTCACCCGATAGTCAGTTTTCATCTCGGGGAAGAAATTCTGGTTGTATATCCGGAGTAAGGTCTGGGTGGCCTGATCAATTTCGGCGCGATTATTCTTCGCCAGGTCCGGATAATTCTCTTCATAATACTTGAGCAGTCCGGAGCCAAGCGAGTCATCGGCCTCGGCGCGCGTCGCGTACGGAGCATTAAGGAGATCCAATCCGACTTGCCGGACGTACTTGAGTTTCGGAGAAATGTCTCGCTTGGACAGCGCCAGATTCAGTGAACTGGCCGGCGAGAGAAACTTGTGACTCGGGCGATTGTGGCAATCCATGCAGTCGAAACGGCGTACTTCAGTCGTCGGATCGGTGAAGTCGGGGGTTTTCTCGCCTTCTTTCTGATATACCAGGGTGTCGCCCTTTTCATCGACTAATCGCAACCAGACTATATCCTGCCGTTTCGGGTCGGTGGCCACATAGTCGATAGTAACCGAATTCACCATATGCCAGTGAATACCCTCCTGTTGCCCGGTTCTCGGGTTTCCACCACCAATCTTAACCAATAGATTGATCGAGTAAGGGCTGTTGTCTTCGTCTGTCCGGTAATAAGTATGCGTCACGAACTTTTCACCATAGAATTGACGCGGCCAGTGACACGTCTCACAGGTCTGCTGAGCCGGTCGCAGGTTCTTGACCGGCGTCAGAATTGGTCTTGAATAGGTATCAAGCGCGGTTGCCCAGAGCTGGCGAATACCGTCGACTTTCGACTTCACATAAAACGAGGCACCCGGACCGATGTGACATTCCACACAGGGGACGCGGGCATGGGGTGAGTTTTGATAGGTAACATACTGCGGCTCCATCACCGTATGACAGGTTTTACCGCAGAAGGTTACTGAGTCGGTTGCATCGTACGCTTCCGTTCCACTATAAATTACCAAAACGATCAGTGAAGCCAGCACCCCAAGGAACAGCCACAGGTTGCGCATGTAGTTGGGGTCAGTCGGGTCGATCGACAGGTTAAAGCGGACACGCTCACCGCGACGGCGAGCTGCGCGAACCTGCAGCCAAATGGAAAACAAAAACAGAAGGAAACCGACCGTAATGAAAAAAGGAACGATTACGAAAGTGACTAAAGCACTGTACGGGTTGTCGGTTCTACTGGTAAAACCATACAAGACAAGGACAAGGAACAGCACACCGCCCGCGAGGAAAATCGCGCCGCCGATAGCAGCCAAAGGATGCCTGAACAAAGTCCGTTTTTTGATCTCTTCTACCATAGCGAATTAATACCTCAATGAAACTGATATTCGAAAGTTGATTTGCGCCTATTATATTCTAATGCCCGGACCTTGCCAACGATTTTCTCTGCGCCGTCACGTCTATAAACGGCAACGACTTGCTGATGCCTTTGGTATGCGGCCAAGCGCCGGTCCAGGGAGATTAGCATATCTGCTTTCTCAGTCCTCGCACATAAATGGGGACATTGTTTGCGATAACCTCGCCGGCCTTGAACTGTCCGCCGTGAAATGCTTTCCACAGCGAAGCATACATCGCACAGTCAAACACCATGCCGGTGAAGCATCGAGCTGTAATCTCATTGTTCAATTCCATGATGTGCCCGGACCGAGACATCCGATCAAGCTGTTCGGTCAAAAACTGCGTATAGCTGCCTCGAATCAGCTCGAATACGTGTTTTGCCCGAGCATGGCCGGATAATGCCGAAAACAGCAGGAGACGATATATGTCTTCATTGGCGGTAAAATACTCAATTATATGATTGGCCAACTTGTCCAGCAAGACTTCAAGGTCCTCAACGTTGGACAACTGAGCCAGATACTCGTGACTGGTCAGCCTGTCCTCGATCGCGCTCAACACAGTATCATAGATGGCTTCCTTGGATTCAAAGTGACGATACAACGCTGGTTCCGTGATTCCGCAAGCGGCGGCCAGCTCTTTGATCGTAACTTTGTCATACCCCGACTTGCTGAATAGCCGGGTTGCTTCTCGTAAAATCTGTGCTTTTCTCTCAATACCAGACATTTTTAATACCGTTTGTCAGTTAACGTCAACTAACTTAAGCTAATCTCCGAAAATGTCAAGAGCAAAGTGTAGTATTCGGACCACCTTATTGTGATTTTCTTCACGTAAGCTTCGTATCCAATCGGTGGCGCGGACATTTCTCGCCTGTCATTGCACCGACCAATCTCATTGTCAGTCAATATGATATCCGGTTAAATCGGCCGCTTAACCGATACCTCCACGGGAACCGGAACAGGCAAAAGCATCACGATAATTAGGCTGATTTTAGTACAGATTTCCCGGATAATCCGACTTACAGGACCCTGCGGCACCCGTACCGATTCGGCTGGACAGTATTGTCGCTTTGCATTATGATAGGCCGTACGTAAGTTTGAAATCCCATGAGGTACATAAAATGACGAAGAAAACCACAAATGATCAGCTAGTGCTGAAACTTCTGCCTGAAATCGCGGAGATTAGAGATGCTGTTCTTCGGGATAAGGTAATCGCATGCTGGAGTGAAGCAATTGAGTTCCGGGGCTGGACCGAAGAGCTCTTGAGAAATATTCCCTTCACGCTACTGGCCGAAAATGTCAAGATCACCTTTATCGACCACGTGCGAGCTGTCTGCAAGATGTGCGTTGCCTGCGACAAGGTACTTGACGAGGTTCATGGCGCCCGGAAGACAAGAATTAATCGGGATTACCTCATTGCCGGAGCGATGCTGGCCGATGTCGGCAAATTGCTTGAGTTTGAAATTGTCGACGGCCGCCCAAGAAAGTCCGACTACGGCAAGCATATTCGTCATCCCTTCAGTGGCGTCGGACTGGCCTTCAAACATGATCTACCTTCCGAAGTAATGCACATTATCGCTACGCATTCCAAAGAAGGGACGGGCGAGAAGCGCCTGCCTGAGAGTATAATATTCCATCACGCCGATTTTATCGACTTCGACCTTGTCAAGGACGCATAATGCTCCTGAAGGGATGAGACTATGAGCAAGAATATGAAACAGGCCGGACAGAACCTGGTCGAGAAAATCGCCCAGATGTACGCCGTGGGATTGGACGATGGTCACGTGGTGAGAGCCGGTGATTATCTATCGATACGCCCCGCTTACGTAATGACGCACGACAACACCGGGGCGGTTATTCCCAAATTCAAATCCATTGGTGCGTCGAGAATTGCCAATAAACGTCAGGTCGTCTTCACCCTCGACCATAATGTACAGGATACTTCCGCAGACAACCTCGCCAAGTATGGCAAGATTGAATCGTTCGCCAAAGAGCATGGAATCGACTTTTACCCGGCGGGCCGCGGGATAGGGCACCAGATCATGTGCGAAGAGGGCTACGCCTGGCCCGGTACGATGGTAGTCGCATCGGACAGTCACTCCAATATGTATGGCGGCCTGGGCTGTCTGGGGACCCCGATAGTCAGGACCGATGCCGCAGCGATCTGGGCGACCGGTCGTACTTGGTGGCAGGTTCCGCCGGTTGCGAAGGTGGAGTTGAAAGGAAAATTGCGACCGGGCGTCACCGGTAAAGATGTGATTGTCGCGCTCTGTGGTTTTTTCAACAAGGACGAGGTGCTGAATCATGCGGTCGAGTTTTCGGGTGATGGACTCATGACTCTTTCACTCGATGAACGACTCACCATTGCCAACATGACGACCGAGTGGGGTGCGTTGGCCGGTGTCTTCCCGATCGATGATGTCACCATTGACTGGCTGCGTCATCGCATAGATTTTATTGAACTACGCGGGTTGGCACGAGTGGCGTCGGATGTCGACGGCAACGGAGTGCACCCCCGTTTAAATCTCCGGCGTCTGAATGATCTACAAGAGACGGCCCCGCAGGCTGATGAGAACGCCTACTACGCTAAAGAACTCTCTTTGGACCTGAACAGTGTTACTCCCCACGTATCCGGGCCGAATCATGTAAAGATAATGACTCCGGTTCCGATGATGAAGGATGTTAAAATTAATAAGGCGTACCTGGTTTCGTGCGTCAATAGCCGGGTGCAGGACCTTGCGGACGCGGCTCGAGTAGTCAAGGGCAAGAAAGTCGCCCCGGGGGTGCAATTTTACGTTGCCGCGGCATCGAGCGAAGTTCAGCAGGAAAGCGAACGTCGGGACGATTGGCAGACATTGATTGACGCAGGTGCGATTGAGCTTCCCCCCGGCTGTGGACCCTGCATTGGTCTGGGCAAGGGCCTGCTTGAGGACAATGAAGTCGGAATCTCAGCGACCAATAGAAACTTCAAAGGCCGGATGGGCTCCAAGAGCGCGCAGGCATATCTGGCATCGCCGGCCGTAGTCGCTGCTTCGGCTATAGCCGGAACAATCGCCATGCCTTTCGAAATGGCGACTGAGCAGATCAAAGCTTCTATTCAGGTGGGGAGCCGTCCCGAAGGCACGGTGGAACCGGTGCGGATTGTCGATGGATTTCCGGCTACCGTCGAAGGAGATCTCATCTACTGCCACCAAGACAATCTCAACAC
Organism: uncultured Ignavibacteriales bacterium; assembly: GCA_964371785.1. Classification (GTDB taxonomy): domain Bacteria; phylum Zixibacteria; class MSB-5A5; order GN15; family FEB-12; genus CAVQCT01. Next base: position 146,862 of record CAYJOL010000002.1, read on the forward strand.
CGACGGTATATATCCCGGCAAATACACTTATATCGATGATTTTACGCCTCAACAACAGGCATCGGTGGCGATGGAGAACTACGATGCCCAGTTCGGCAAGATCGTCAAGACTGGTGATATCCTTGCAGGTGGCTTCAACTTTGGCACCGGGTCATCACGCGAACAGGCCGCGACCGCGCTGAAGTATCGAGGGATTCGCATGGTCATTGCCGGCTCGTTCAGCGAGACCTACAAACGTAACGCGCTGAACAACGGGTTCCTGGCCATTGAGGCACCGGATCTGGTGACCGACCTGAAGCAGGAGTTCGGGACCCAGAAGCTGACTGTCGCGACCGGCGAAAAAGCACATGTCGATTTCTCACGTTCAGAATTGAAGTACAAGGGTAAGACGTATGCGATCGGACCGGTTGGCGCGGCCGCGCAGGAACTGATTCTGAGTGACGGCCTCGAAAACTGGGTAAAGAACAACCTGTGATCCGTCAGCGTTATCTCGAGACGCTTGATAGTCTCACTTAACTAGGTAAAGGTTTCTACGCATGGAAAAGTCCCTCTCACGACAGATAGCAGAATTTGCGGTCAATCTTCACTACTCGGACCTGCCTCTCGAGGTCGTGCACGAAGTCAAAAGGTATTTATTCGATTCGGCCGGATGCGCCTACGGGGGATACCGCACCAAAGACGTGAATATCCTGCGACAGATCTACTCGGACATGGGTGGGACGGCCGAGGCTACCGTAATAGGGTTTGGCGATCGACTTCCGGCCGTCAATGTTTCGCTTATTAATTCGTTGATGATACGTGCGCTCGATTTCAATGATATTTACTGGAAGGAAGATCCGTCGCACCCTTCGGACCTTATCCCGGCTGCCCTGGCGGTCGGCGAGCTGGTTAATGCTTCAATGAAGGAAGTTATCGTTGCGATCGTGCTCGCGTATGAGTTCGAACAACGCCTGTGCGAATTTGCCGTTCCCGGAGTTCGCGAACGCAAATGGCACCATGCCACGCTGACCCAGTTCGTTTCGCCAATTGTGGCGGGTAAACTTCTCGGCCTCTCCGTCGACCAGATGGTTAACGCCATCGGTATCAATGGCTCACACAATCATACTATCGGCTGCCCTACTGCCGGAAAGCTGACGATGATGAAAAACACCGTTGACCCCATGGCCGTTCAGGCCGGCGTGTTCGCCGCGCTTATGGCGCAAAAAGGATATAGCGGCACTGAAGCTGTGTTCGACGGCAAAGAAGGATTGATGGATGTGTTCGGCTCCGGTTGGGCCAAGGATAAGCTGGTCGGAAATCTCGGTGAGAGATTCAAAATACTGGAGTGCAGCATGAAGGCGTTCCCCACCGAGGCGCTGACGCACACCCATATTACCGCGACTCTTAAAGTGATCAAAAATAACGATATCAAGCCGGACCAGATTGATGAAGTCAAGGTCACGACCATAGCGCGGGCCTGCGATATCCTGTTCGACCCGCACAAGTATCGCCCGGAGTCGCGGGAAACGGCCGATCACTCTCTGCCGTACTGCATCGCCGCGGCGATTGTTGACCGCCAGATTACAACCGCTTCGTTCTCCGATGAAAAAATGAAGGACGAGCGTATCTGGGGTGTCATTGATAAGATCAAGGGCGAAGCCTCGATGGAATTCGAGAAAATGTTCCCGGCCAAACAGCCTTCACGCGTAACGGTCCGGACTAAAGACGGAAAGACCTTCAGCGAATATCTCGAATACCCGAAAGGCGATCCTCGTGAGCCAATGACAATAGAAGACCTTCAGGTAAAATTCGGCGCGCTTGCCGGAGACCTCCTTTCACCGGGACGGCAAAAAGAAATTCAGGAGACAATCTTCAACTCAGAGAAAATAAGCTGCGCAGATCTCATGAAAAAGCTGGTTATATAGCCCCGACCGCCAGCATTGTCACCACAAGTTGTGTAATCCTGCCCTCCGGTCAGATGACCGGAGGGTTTTTTGTTCGCTTGTTCGCGACTATTATGCTTGATTGCCGGCGGACCATAACTGTATTGTGAGTTCCTGATGCTTGATTTCCGCAAATTGGATGACCATCGCAGACCGGTCATAATTGCGCACCGCGGCGCATCGAAGGCCGCGCATGAGAATACGCTCGAGGCATTCAAAGAAGCAATACGGATGGGTGCCGACGCGATTGAGTTCGACGTGCGCAGAACAGTCGATGGTGTGCTGATTATCCACCACAATCTACTTGCTCCAAGATCAAGGCGACGCGTTGGCAATCTCACCTACGAGCAGCTTTTGACGGAATACAGGTCGAAAGGAATACATCTTCCTACGCTTGAGGAGGCATTGCTGCTGTGCTCGGGGAAAATAGCCCTTGATATTGAACTCAAGGAAGCGGGCTATGAAGAAGATATCATGGTGCTGGTTGATAGATATTTCGATCCCAAACATGTTGTGTTCACTTCGTTTCTCGATAGTGCCATCTTGCACATAAAGCATCTGCGTCCCCAAGCCTTAACCGGTCTGCTCATTGGATTGCATGTGCCGGCGAGTTTCCTGACAAGGAGTCATCAACTGCTTTCTCTCTCCCGGATTCGCCGCTCCCAGGCGGACTTCGTGGCCCCCAGTTGGAAACTGGTGCAACTTGGATACATAAGACGAATGAGAGCTGCTGGAATTCCCGTCGTTGTGTGGACGGTTGACAGGGTTGCGGTAGCCGATAAACTTGCTGGGCTCGGCGTGGCCGGGATCATAAGCAATCAACCTGATGTCATCCGGGCCGGTTTGGCTCCCTAATGTGGTCCCAATCACAACACATTTACACCTACAATAAGTAACCGTTCCCGTTCACTGGATTCAGTTCGGGCTCGCTCATCCTTGTTCGGGTTGTCCGTAACACATTGATGCACAGCGTATTAGAATTTTTCTTCAAGAATGTGTTGCGGCCCTGAACTTTTTGAGTATCTTTGCCGTTATATTAACTAACCAGTTGGTTTAACCACATGGTTAGACGAGGAGTTATTGAGAATGAATAAGTTGGATGACAGTGGTTCTAAGCGAAAGATTCTCGAAGCGGCACTTGAGGAATTCGGCAATCAGGGGTTTGAAGGAGCCCGGGTCGACCGAATCGCCAGAGCCGCCGGAGTCAATAAAGCAATGATCTACTACCACTTTACTTCCAAGGATAACCTCTATCACGAGGTGGTTCGTGACCATTTCCTTCCCAAGATCAACCGTCTGGGGGAGGCAATCGACACTACCGACAACCTGGAGCAGATCCTTCTGCAGGCGGCGGACACCTACCGAAATTTGTTTCACAACCAGACACATTTCCTTCGAATCGCTCTCCGCGAACTTGCCAATCCTCGTTCGCAGTTGCTCAATGAGATCGCCAATTCTATCGAGGGTTCTCAGGTTCCTCCGAAAATTGCGGCGGCTCTGCAGACTGGAATGGACGCTGGGGAGCTCAGGAACCTTGACCTGCGCCAGACCCTGATCAGTTTTCTCACAATGAACATAGGGTATTACCTATCCTCGCAGCTAATGAACCGGGTAAACAGCATTACCGATGCCGACGCGTTCACGGAAAAAAGAAAAGCCGCGGTGGTGGATCTCTTCTTATATGGAGTGAAGAAAAGATGAAAAAAATCCTTTTGATCCTATCGGCGCTGATGGTAGCGGGACCCGCCAGGTCGTATGCGCGGGAAATCAGTTTAGCGCAGGCGATGGAGCTTGCGCGGGAGCATTCGTTTGCTCTCAAGAAAGCGACCGCGCAGAGCTACGCATACGAACAGAATCTGAAGGCAGCGGTCGCTGAACGCTTCCCGACTCTGTCGCTGGCGAGCGCCGCCAGTTATAAGAACAAAGTGGCCCATCTGGAAATTCAGTTCCCCACCGGTCAGAGCTTGAGCCGGGAGATTGGCACCAAAGATGTGTATCAGGCCGATCTCAGGTTGAATCTTCCGCTGTTCACGGGGGGAAAGATTTCCAATGGCATCGGACTCGCCGGCGCTACACGTGATTACTACGATGCCCTCAAGAACGCGGACCTCAACCAACTTCTGCTGACTACACGCGTAGCTTATCTCTCGCTCTACAAGGCGGACAAGGAGATTGCAACTGCCCAGGCCGGACTCGACCGGGCCAGAGTAATGCGCACCGATGTTCAGTCCCTGTATGACGCCGGGTCGGCCGATTCGGTTGATATACTCGAAGCGACCTTCGCCGCGACCAGCGCGCAGATGAAGCTGACGACCGCCCAGAGCAATCGCCGCCAGAGGGAAATTGAATTGTCGACATTACTGGGGATCGATCCACAGGACCAGTTGACAGTCACCGACACACCTCAACCACCCGACACTTCATCGTACACATATTCCGGTATCACCTCTGCCAAACCGGAATTAATGGTCGCAAAATCGTCTGTCGAGATGAGTAAGAAGCTGACGTCAATGAATAAGTCCGACTACTTCCCCACCCTCAGCGCTTTTGGCGGCTACTCATACGGCAAGCCGAACATCGATCAGTTCAATAACACCTTCAATGATTATTTCATTGTCGGAGCCAGTCTTAATTGGTCGTTCAATGTCGGCGGGAAGTCGGTGCGTAAGGTAGCCATGGCTCGGCTTCAGTCGCGAGCGGCTGAGGATGCCTACGATGCCGTGCATGAGCAACTCGATGAACAGGCACGTGTGGCGCTGGAGAATCTCAGGCTCACGTACCAGCGGTACCAGACTTCGCTCGTCAACTTCAAAATTGCGTCGGATAATTATCGTCTGGCACATGAGAAGTACGCGCAGGGGGTGTTGCCGTCAAATCGTCTGCTTGAGATCGAGGCCTCGTTGAGCGAGGCCGAAGCTACGCTGGCATCGACACAGGTAGACTTCTATATCGTTGCCAGCCAATACTACTACATTATCGGATCAGACAAATTAGAGGAAGGTCTGTAATATGAAGCGAATTTACTTACTCTTGAGCGCGTTGACTGTTTTCGGCCTGGCGGGCTGCTCGCAGGAGGCTCAGAAGGCCGGCGGTTCAGGAATGTTGGAAGCGGATGAGTCGATTATCTCTGCCGAGGTTCAAGGAAGAGTGCTGTTGATGCGGTTCGACGAAGGGACCCAGTTTAAGACCGGAGATACATTGCTGGTCGTAGATACTACCAACCTGCGACTTCAACTTGCCGCCGCGCAGGCAAGCCGCGACGCCGCGTCGGCACAACTGGAAAGCTCAAAGCTCCAGTACAAGAAAGCGAGCGAGACCGAGAAATACGCCCAATCCGAACGCAACCGTGTGGCGACCTTGTTGAAATCTGGGACATCGACCCAGCAGAAGCTCGACCAGTTGGATCATGATCTGGCGCAGGCGAAGCTGAGTCGTCAAACCGCTCAGGCGAATATTACGGCGCTTGAAGCCCAGCTCAGTAAGATCGACGCTGATATCAATCTGATACATCAGCATCTCGACGACTGTTTTCCGACCGCTCCCATAACAGGTGTTGTGACGGATAAGTATATCGATAAGGGTGAACTCCTGGCCCCCGGTAAGGCAATTGCCAAGATCTCCCGGCTTGACTCCCTCTGGGTGAAGGTCTATCTGCCGGCAGGCCTCTTCGCGAATGTGAAACTGGGCGACTCTGCCACTGTCAACACGGAATCAGGCGGCAAAGAGTATCGGGGACGAGTAGTCTGGACATCGGACGAGGCCGAATTTACGCCCAAGAATGTCCAGACCGAGAAGTCGCGCGCAAATCTTGTGTACGCGGTAAAAGTCCGGATGGCGAACAGCGATGGTACGCTGAAAATCGGAATGCCGGTGTTTGTAACGATTGGTGAGTGATGAGCTATCTCACAGTAGAAAACCTGACCAAATTCTACGGCAAGATTAAAGCCGTGGAGGATTTTTCGTTCGAAGTGAACAAGGGCGAGATTTATGCTCTGGTCGGTCCGGACGGCGCCGGAAAGACGTCTATAATAAGGACTATCTGCAACCTGATCGGCTCCGATGCCGGCCGGATTCACATCAACGGCTTCGAAAGCGTCAAAGACTACAACAAAGTAAAACTTTTGCTTGGGTATATGCCTCAGATCTTCTCACTTTATCCGGACTTGTCGGTCGAAGAGAATCTGACCTTCTACGCCGGGATATACGATGTAACGGGTCAGGCATATCGTGAGAAGGCGGAGTACCTGTATCGGTTCTCGAATTTGAAACCGTTTGCCAACCGGCGGGCCCAGGCATTATCGGGCGGTATGAAGCAGAAGCTGGCGCTTTCCTGCGCCTTAATGCATGAACCGGAGTTGCTGCTGTTAGACGAGCCGACCACCGGAGTGGATCCATTGTCCCGTCGGCAGTTCTGGGAAATTCTGCTGGAGCTCAAGAGTCAGGGGGTGACCATTCTGGTTTCCACCCCTTATATGGACGAGGTCGCTCGCGCTGACCGAGCAGGGTTCATCTTCAAAGGCCGAAAACTGGTTGAGGGATCGCCGTCCGAGCTTCCGAAACTGTTTGACAGACAAGTCTACTTCCTCGGAACTCAGGCCGCGCCCGGCACACTCGCGGAACTTAACAAGTTACCGGGGATCGCCGCTAATCGTTTCGGGTCCGGCGTGCACATTTACCTGGATAAAAATGACAGCCCGGAAAGTCATGCTCTTCAGTTCAATCACCTTGGATTCTACGCCTCCGACCTGAATCCGATCGAACCAAACCTTGAGGATGTGTTCATCCAGATGATGGGAAGCAATAATGGATAACCCGGCAGTCTTGATCGAACATCTGTCGCGACATTTCGGCGAATTCAAGGCTGTCGATGACATTTCGATGAGCGTGAGCACGGGCGAGATTTTTGGATTTCTCGGGGCCAATGGCGCGGGAAAGACAACCACGATCCGCATGCTGTGCGGGCTCCTGCTGCCAACGTCCGGTAAAGGAACTGTTGCCGGGTTCGATGTCTTCCGGCAGTCAGAAGAGATCAAGCGGAGTATCGGATACATGTCGCAGAAGTTTTCGCTGTATCCTGATCTGACCGGGCGGGAGAACCTGAATTTCTATGGCGCGGCATATAGTCTTAACCGAAAGACTCTCCGGGACCGCATAAAAGAATTGAGTGAACGCCTGAGTCTTGATGAATTTATTGACCGAAGAACAGCGTCGCTACCGGTCGGATGGCGCCAGCGTCTTGCGCTGGGAGCGGCGCTGCTTCACCGGCCTCGCATCCTGTTTTTGGACGAACCGACCAGCGGAGTCGATCCGGTGTACAGACGGAGATTCTGGGATCTTTTGTATGCGCTGGCGGAGGAAGGCGTGACCATCTTCGTGACCACTCATTACATGGATGAAGCTGAATTTTGCGGCCGGATATCGATCATGCACCAGGGGAAAATCGTCGAACTCGGACAACCCCGTGAACTCATAGAGAAACATCGCGCCAAGAATCTGGAAGAGCTTTTTATCCGGCTGATAAGCGGGAAGGAACCGGCACATGCGTAGGATTAAATTCATTGCCTTGAAGGAGCTGTATCACATCCTGCGCGATCCGAGGTCGTTGACCATTGTTATAGTCATGCCGATAATGATGACATTCCTCTACGGTTACGCGACCAATCTGGACATCAAGAAGGTGGTCATCTCGGTTATTGACCAGGACCAGTCTGTTGAATCACACTCGCTTCAGGACGCCTTCTATCAGTCCACTTATTTTGAACGCCCGACGCGAGAGGTCGATCTGCTTGACCCCGAGGAACTGCTGAAAGAATCCGACGCCACGGCCGTGTTGATAATCAAGCCGGGGTTTTCCGACGCTCTCCGCACCGGACAGCATTTCTCGTTGGGGATGGTCGTCGACGGTTCGGATAACACGCTGAGTGCTGCGGTTCAAAATTATGCCAATGTGATTGTCAACAGGTTTATGGCCGACCGGCTGCCACCCGGCGCCAAACTGCCCGGCGTCGAGATAGCGAGGCAGGTCCTGTATAATCCGGATCTGAAATCGCCGAACTTCTTTGTACCGGGGTTGGTGGCGATAATCCTGCTCATGATTTCAGCTCTTCTGACTTCCATTACCATAGCCCGCGAAAAGGAAACCGGCACGATGGAACAGCTGCTCACTACACCAGTGACGCCCTTTCAGATTCTTGTCGGAAAAGTCCTGCCCTATGTGGCGATAGCATTTCTTGACGGTCTGCTGGTACTGATATTGGCCAGGTTTTTGTTTCAGGTTCCGTTTGTCGGATCTCGCCTGCTGATGCTCGGTTTTGGATTCATCTACGTGGTGACTTCGCTCTCGCTGGGCATCCTGATTTCATCGCTGGTGAAGACCCAACAGGTCGCCATGATGTTCGCGCTGGTGACCACCCTATTACCGTCGGTAATGCTCACCGGGTTCGTCTTCCCGATTCGCAACATGCCCATCGTCCTGCAAGCCCTTACACACATCGTACCGGCCCGATATTTCGTTACCATCATCCGCGGCATCATGCTCAAGGGCGCGGGACTTCAGGAACTCGTGACGCAGGGTGTGTACCTGCTGATTCTCATGAGCATCATTATGCTGATAGCGTCGAAAACATTCAAGACGAGGGTCGAGTAGCCATGAACAGAGCATTCTGGGGACTGGTCCGAAAAGAATTCATCCAGGTCTTTCGCGACAAGAATATGCTTCGACTCATCTTTGCCGTGCCCATTATTCAGCTCCTGCTATTCGGCTACGTGGTGAACCTTGATGTAAAGAAAATTCGTTTGGATGTTTACGACTTTGACCGAACGCAGTTGTCCCGTGATTTCATAGCATCGGCCGGCGCCGGCGGATATTTCCTTCCCGACCCGGCCAAACTTCCGATCATGGACCTGGAACAACGCTTCCAGAGTTCGTCCAGTGATATGGCTATCGTCATTCCGCACGGATTCTCGGACAAACTGTCCACGCGGGACCGCATTACGATTGGCCTGATTGCGGATGGTACCGACGCCAATCAGACGTCGATCGGTTCGGGCTACCTGGCAAGAATCATACAGCAGTACTCTTCGCGCGTGACTGGTTACCAATCGCCGGTCGATCTCAGGTTTCAGGTACTCTACAATCCCGAAGCGGAGTCGGTCTACTACATGGTACCGGGCATAGTCGCGACTTTGCTGACCATGATCACCGTCATGCTGACTTCAATGGCGATAGTGCGGGAGCTCGAAGGTGGTACTCTGGAGCAGTTGTTGGTGACACCGATGTCCGGCCGGACACTGCTGTTTGGCAAGCTCTTTCCTTTTGCGGTGCTGGGACTTATGGAAATGATTCTGGCCCTGGTGTTCGGTGTTTTATGGTTCAAAGTTCCGTTTGTAGGTTCACCCTTGCTTTTATTCTCGCTGTCCGGGCTCTACCTGCTTACGACATTGGGGCTTGGCTTGTTCTTTTCGACGGTGACATCTACCCAACAGCAGGCAATGTTCTTTGCCTGGTTTTTCTCGGTGTTCGCTATTATGACATCCGGGTTCTTTACACCAATCGCAAATATGCCTGTCTGGATGCAATATGTCACCAGCATTAATCCCATGCGCTACTTTCTGGTGATCGCACGAGGCATTATGATGAAAGGGTCCGGCGTAGTCGAGTTACTTCCGCAAATCTATGCGTTGATTATCTTTGGAGCGGTAGTCTTCACCTTCTCGGCGTTGCGATTCCACAAACGGTCTGCCTGATTGGTTTATCCGCACAGATCGAACCGGCTCAGTAGGTGGCTTGTATTTCGATATCGGACTTGGTGAGCCAGCATACGGTGTCTCCGGCGATGAGTCGCACGGATGCTGTAAGGCTATCCCCCACCTCCCATTGTGGAGCATTTCGCACCGTCTGCTCAAACGTGTTTCCACGTATCACGTCATCGCGGGGGCTCAGTTTCGTTTCCCATACTGATTTCTGACTTACGAGCCTCAGGGAGTCAAGCCGGATACCCATCGGAAAGGCAAGGGAATCGGCCGCGACAAGTCTGACAGTTACCATCATCGGTTTACCCTCGGGAGGTGTGATAGGCATGAAGTCCCGCCAGGCGTAAGCTTCCAGAACGAACTTACGTCCTCCGATTTCCACCCGATCAGTAATGTTCGCTGCCGAGTCATCCATACTTTGCTTCCCATGGTGGCTGCCTGTATCGCCGGAGCATTGGCAAATGAAAAAGAATGTCAATCCGGGCAATACGAGTCGAGTCAATTTCCCCAACGGGGGCATACTTGATCCTGCCTAAGTTTAATGTTTTCAGTAGGAATATAATACCATATATATCTTGTCATAGGAATAAAAGAACGCCAGATAGCCCCGTGTCGTAATATACTTCGGGCAACGCGAGTCAGCGCTGCCTGACAATGGATAACCGGCAATCCATAAGCATGGGAATGGCGCAATTCGTGAAACATAAGGACATGGTTCATCGATGTGCGCTCAGATTGATCACAAGGAGAAACATCCGTCACAGATCTTGAGACTGTGCGCCGATATCGCGGTGTTCACAATCTGCAGTCGACATCCGGGGGTACAATCATGGTCCGCATTTACCGGGTCGAAGGGTCGGCCCGATCCCGAGCACGGTTGAAAGCATGGAAAGCATCGACAGTAAAACCTCACCCGGCGGATTACCCACCAGCGGTGGCCGATTCTCCAACCGGCTGCTTGCCAGGAATACCGCTTACAATCTGATCGGTCAGATCTCGCCGTTTCTTGTCGCGCTGATATCCGTACCCATACTCATAAAAGGTATAGGGACCGAAAGGTTCGGCGTTCTCTCAATGGCCTGGATGGTTATGGGGTACTTCAACCTGTTTGATTTGGGGGTGGGCCGGGCTACCACGAAATTCGTGGCCGAGTTTATCGAGTTGGGTAAGCGAAAGGAGCTCGGGCCGCTGGTGCTGACATCGTTGCTCATCCTGCTCGGTTTTGGAGTGATAGGCGGCGGAATTGCCGCGGCCCTGTCCCCATGGTTGGTGCACCGGGTACTCAATATCACACCGGGACTCCAGGCAGAAGCGCTTCCCTCATTTTTCCTCATGGCGCTCAGTGTGCCGGTTGTTATTCTCGCGGCGGGAGCACGGGGAATACTGGAGGCTGACCAGCGTTTCGGGCTTATCAATGCCATTCGTATTCCATCCACCTCGACAACATTTTTGGCGCCGCTGGTGGTCATGTTCTTTTCGGGTACGCTGGTACATATGATTGCCACCCTGGTAATCTGCCGAATCGTCTCGCTTACGCTTTACCTGATATTTGGATTCAGGGTGCTTGAGATACCCTGGCGGGGCACGACGCTTTCGCGACCGTATTTCCGTCGGCTTCTCAGTTTCGGCGGCTGGATAACGATCAGCAACCTCGTCGCACCCCTGATGGGCAACATGGACAGGTTCTTTATTGGATCAATTCTCACTCTGACCTCCGTCACTTATTATGTTACCCCGTTTGATGCGGCGACCAAGTTGTTCATTATTCCGATCGGCCTGGTCGGAGTGCTATTCCCCGCGTTCAGCGCCTACAGCGCGAGCGGCAGCGATCGATTGCCAAAACTGCATGACACCGCGATTCGATATATACTGCTGTTTATGTCGCCTGTTGTAGTAGTAATGATTGCACTGGCTCATCCGTTGCTCAAGCTCTGGCTCGGCCCGGACCTTGCCCAGCACTGCACCGTTATTCTGCAGATCCTTGGAGCCGGGATTCTTTTTTCGTCGGTCGGACGTGTTCCTCAGAACGCGATACAAGCGGTAGGACGCCCCGATCTGACCGCAAAACTATTTTTGATTGAGCTTCCCCTGTACATTCCAGCGCTACTTCTGGCTACCCGTGCCTATGGAATCGTCGGGGCCGCCGCCGTCTGGACTGCCCGGCTAATCGCGGAGTCGACCGTGCTGTTTCTGATGGCCCAGCCCCTGGTAGGCTATTCAGAATCATCGCATCACATGAGTACCTGGAGTGTCCTGATCTGGTCATCGCTGGTCGCTGCCGGTGGGTTCGGCATTTCCATGATACCCTCGCTTGCTGTAAGAATCCCCCTTACTATCGCGGCCATTGTATTTCTGGGGATCGTCAGTTACCGAATCATGATGCGAAAAAGCGAGCGGGAAAAGTTAACGCAAATTGTCAGACGGTTCTTACCCGGCAACAAGGAGTATTTATATCTCAATGAGTAAAAAGATACTCCTGCTGACTTTCGAATTCCCGCCGTTCCGGGGAGGAATCGGAAGGTACGCTGCACAACTGGCCCTGGGAGCTCACCGATGTGGATGCGAAATTGTGGTCGTGGCGCCGGACTTCAGACAAGATAATACTGAGGAGGATGCGGAGATATTTCCGTTTCAGGTTCGTCGATTCAAGGGCACCATCTACTCGGCGGGACAATTTCCCGGCATGGTCCAGCGGATCAGACATTTGATAGGCGCCGCAAGATACGACATCATCCATGCTATAGACTGGCCCAACAGCCTGGCGCTTACCCTGCTCAACCGGTTCGTTACCGTGAACTTCATCGCTACCGTGTATGGAACCGAAATCCTCGGCGTAGTCAGCTCCCGTCATGTCCGATATCTCTCCGGAGGAAAACTCTTTACCTGCCCGACTGAGCTACTCGCCATCAGCCAGTTCACCAAAAGCCTCCTGCTTGACAGACATCCCGAAGTGGATGCGAGTAGAGTCCGCGTGACGCCGCTCGGGGTTGACATGGCCTTCTTTGAAAAGCCACGAAAGAACCATGCAATACGAGAAAAATACCTTATCCCGGACAACCGAAAGATACTTTTGACCGTCTCTCGAATAGATGAACGCAAGGGGCATCGAGTAGTGCTTCAGGGACTGGCTAATCTTCCCGCCGAAATGCGCAAAGAAATTGCATATGTCATCACCGGGGAAACCCAGGATGATGCCTACCTCAAGGAGCTTCGCACCCTCGCCTCCCGGATAGATGTGCCGGTAATTTTCACCGGCTCAGTAAGTGAAGACGAATTGCGCGCCCTATATGCGAGTGCATACCTATTCTGCATGCCGGGGGAACCACATCCGGCCAAAGTGGAAGGGTTTGGGTTGGTGTATCTGGAGGCGGCGGCCCAGGGGGTAGCTTCTATCGCTTCTTCCATAGGCGCTATCCCGGAAGTAGTTGTGCACGAGCAGACGGGCCTATTGGTCGAACCGATGAACATTAATGCCATGAGCGAAGCGCTGGCCCGTCTCCTGTCGGATCCCGACCAGACCCGCCGCCTCGGTCAAAACGCCAGAGATCGCGCGGCCACCTTCACCTGGGAGAATTGTGCCCGCGAAAGCTATCGACTATAGAGTGTATGAAAGTTCTTCTCATCAATTCGCTTTACGACCCCAATCATGTCGGCGGCGCAGAACGTTCCACTCAGCTTCTTGCCGAAGGATTGGTAAAAGCCGGTGCCCACCCGATCGTCATATCAACGGCCCAGAAAGACTCGGAAGGGACAGTCAACGGCGTCAAGGTTCACTATGTAAAGATATTCAATCTCTACTGGGTACGAAACGCCAAGAGCGCGCCCGCAATCAAGAAGCCGCTATGGCACTTGCTTGACGCCGATAACCCTACCGTACCGGCCCGACTCCGCCCCATAATTGCCCGGGAAAAACCGGATCTGATTCACACGGGGAATCTTACCGGATTTTCACCGTCAGTGTGGAGAGTTGCCCGGCAGGCAGGGATTCCCATAGTACACACCATTCGGGATATGTATCTTGGGTGTGTCCGGTCGGCCATGTTTCGAAAGGGAAAGATATGTGAATCGCAGTGTCTATCCTGTCGATTTTATTCGTTGCCCAAACGACGGCTCTCCCGATATGTGGACGGAGTGGTGGGCATCAGCAACTACATCCTGAAATGGCATCTCGATAACGGATACTTCTCGCGTGCAAAAGTCGAACAGTGTATCTTCAATTCTGTGGCGACCGGCGGGACTCGGTTAAACGGAGCCGACCCGCACCGCCAGGTGACTTTTGGATTTGTCGGCGCCATCGCGCCACATAAAGGGATTGAACTGCTCTTGAGAACAGTTGTCGATATGAAGGGTGCAGACCTACGCGTGAAGATTTTCGGCCGCCCCCTTCAGGCTGGCTATGACAGTTTCTTGCGGGAGAAGTACGGCGACAATCGCATTGAATTCTGCGGCCATAAGGATCCGGAGGAGATCTTTTCTGCCATTGATGTCAACGTGGTGCCTTCGCTTTGTCATGAGGCGTTCGGGCGGGTGGTGCCGGAAGGCTACTCCTATGGTGTCCCGGCTATCGTGTCGAACCGGGGCGGTCTTCCGGAAACGGTGGACGAGAATGCTACCGGCACGGTGTTTGACCCGGACATACCGGGAGATTTACGGGACCGCATTAGCCGGTTTGCGCAGCATCCTGAATTGGTTGAGCAAATGCGGGGTGCGTGTTTGAATCGCGTTGAGCTATACTCTCAGCAGAACATTGTAGCCAAATATCTTGATTTGTATGAGAGGCTGCTGCCATGAAACGGCTGGCGGAGATATCATTGATAATCTGGTTCGCGCTGCAGGCCGCCGATGGCGCGCTCCGGTTCGTGTTTGTATCCGCCGGTGTCCCTACGCTGGTTTATGCGAAAGACGCCATTCTGCTGGCGATATTCGCATACTTCGTTTTACTGACCGTCAGTCGGTTTGCCGCTAATCGCACATTAACAGTACTTTTCGCCCTCTTGTTATTCGGCTTTACTGTTGGCTTAGTGAACGGCCTGTCGTTTGGTCAGGTCATGTTTGGCGCCAAAATATACCTGCCTTTTCTGGTCGGCTTCATGGCACTTTCATGCTTTGATATTCGGGATTCGGTCTTTACCCGCCTGTACCACATTGTATTACCATTTGTCCTCGTCGGATTATTCCTTGACCTAGTCATTACGCTCCCGTGGGGAGGATTTGAATACGAACTGGCGGGAACTTCAATCGAAGGATCGCGCCAGTGGGGAATGTACGGATTGTCGCGGCTCGCCGGGTTCGGGCGAAGCTCGTTCGCGACAGCCACCGAGTTGTATGTACTCGCGGTGCTGTACATGGCCGTGACCTTCAGAAGTAAAGTCGAACGGAGTCGACTGAAAAAGATGTTCGATGCCATGCTCATGGTTTGTGCAATAGCCGGTATCGTCCTGACCACGTCGAAATCATCCATATTCGCCATGCTCTTAATATTATTTGTCTACGGACTCATCTGGCTGATGCGAAACAAATCGGGGCGTTTCGTGCGCATCGCTCTTAAATTGCTGCTGGTAATCCTGTTGGTGTACGGAGTCGTACCGCCGCTAATCTCGCTCATCTCACCATCTTTTATCACGGATCATCTTCACTCAGACAACCTGGTGGTTACGGCACTGTCGGCATCCTATGTCGACCGGATGGAGAATATGTGGCCCGCCGCATACGACCTGCTGCGTGGCGACATGATGTTTTTGACCGGTCGCGGGCTGGGAAGTATCGGGACCTCGCAACTCTATTTCGAACCGGACAAGTATAATCCGGCCGATAACGTCTACTTGTACCTCCTTGTGCAATTCGGCTCGGTTATTCTGCTTCTATTTTTGATCTGGGTGGTTGGCAAGATTGGTCGAATCACCGTGAGCCGAGCAAGCCTGAGTACCAGGGTGTTCTTCCTTCTTACCTTGCTCGCCTTCGGCGCGACAATGAACGTGGTGGAATCCGCACCTCTGATGATACTGCTGGGGATGATGCTGGCCATGGAGGAGCGACTGGGATTGGGCGATGATAGTTAACGCTCGCTTCCTTTCCCAACCGGTCACCGGCGTGCAGCGGCATGCGATCGAAATCAGCCGGATGATTAAGGAGATTCGACCGGAGACGTTGTTTGTATCACCGAGGAGGATTATCAATCACGATGCCGCCGGGATATTGAACCCGATCACCATCGGCCGCGGTGCCGGCTACTTCTGGGAGCAAATTGAACTCCCCTGGTATCTGAATAGACACCATCGGGGAGACTTGTTGATCAATCTTGCCAACATGGCGCCTGTGTACTACCGCCCTAAATTGGTCACTATACATGACACTGCGCCGCTTCGACATCCGGAATGGTATTCAAAGCGCTTCGCTTTCGCCTACCGAACCTTACTTCCCAGGATTGCCCGCAAGTCGGAAGTCGTCGTGACAGACAGCGAGTTTTCCCGCTCCGAGATTTGTTCAATCATGCAGGTAAGTCCCGCGGCAGTCAAAGTCGTCTACTGCGCGGTGCCACAGACCCTAAACGCAGCTGATACCTTAAGTATGGAAGTCTTTCGCAGTCCATATATCCTCTGTGTCGCGTCGCTTGATCCAAGAAAGAACCTTCGCAGATTGCTTGACGCCTTCTTTGCGCTCGAATCGCCCGATCTGAAGCTGGTGGTGGTGGGGGCGAGTAACTCAACGGTCTTTGCCGATCGGGGCATCAGCGATGCTATTGAGGGCCGGACCAATGTGGTTCTGGCGGGAGCGGTCGATGACGCAAGGCTTCGCAATCTGTACGCGAATGCGGAACTCTTTGTCTATCCGTCGCTTTACGAAGGATTCGGCCTGCCGCCGCTTGAAGCTATGGCATGCGGATGTCCTTGCCTGGTCGCGCGGGTCGCATCGCTGCCTGAGATTTGCGCCGATGCCGCCGAATACTGCGACCCTGAGGATTCAACCGATATTGAAGCTAAAATGCGATCACTCCTTGCCGATAGTAATAAAATGAACGATCTTCGCATTCGAGGCAGAGCGCGAGCCGCTGAATTCTCCTGGCGGAAATCGGCCGAGATACTGCTTGAACTTGCCGAAAGTGTAACGGGTAAATGAAAATAGCGATCGTCCATGACTGGCTGATTACTTTCGGCGGCGCCGAGCGCACGCTTGAGCAGATGCTGAAGGTCTATCCGGAAGCGGACCTGTTCGCGCTGTATGATTTCGTACCGGAGCGGGACCGCGGATTTATTCAGCACAAACCGGTCACGACCTCCTTTCTTCAGCACTTCCCCTTCGCGAAAAGCAAATACCGGAGCTATCTGCCTTTCATGCCCATGGCCGTGGAACAACTCGATCTCTCCGGCTACGATGTGGTCATTTCAAGCTCCTACGCCTGCGCCAAGGGTGTTATCACCGGGCCGGATCAATTGCACATCTCCTACGTCTACTCGCCGATTCGATACGCCTGGGATATGATGCATCAGTATCTTGACCAATCCCATCTCAAGCATGGCCTGAGGAGTTGGATTGTCAGATACATGCTCCACCGCATACGCCTCTGGGACTACCGGACGGCCGCCGGTGTCGATGAATTTGTGGCTATCTCGGAATACATTGCGCGACGGATTCAAAAGGTGTACCGGAGACACGCGTCGGTGATTTACCCACCGGTCGATGTTGACGCCTATCAGTTGTGTGAACAAAAGGAAGATTTCTACCTGACTGCATCGCGGATGGTCCCATACAAGAAGATGGATGTCATCGCTGAGGCGTTCTCGCATCTTCCGGACAAACGACTGGTCATAATCGGTGATGGTCCGGAGTACAGACGGGTGAAGGCGAAGGCGGGGCCTAATGTCGCCCTATTGGGGTATCAACCTTACGATGTCCTGCTGGACCACATGCAGCGAGCGCGCGCGTTTGTATTCGCGGCCGAGGAAGATTTCGGTATTGTGCCTATCGAAGCGCAGGCATGCGGAACGCCCGTGATCGCATTCGGTAAGGGCGGGTGCCTGGAAACAGTGACTGAGTTGGAAAGCGGAATATTCTTTGACAAGCAAGACGCAAAAACCATAGCCGATGCCATCTTGCGTTTCGAGACCCGACCTGACTGTTTCGAACCTGCCCAAATACGCCAACATGCTCTCAAATTCTCGAGCGAACGGTTCCGGAGTGAATTCAAACGGTTTGTCGACCGCGCTGTTCACACACACATGACTAATCTTGACGACACTGGCAAGCGCCGACCAACCGCACGAGTTGAACCGTTCACATCCACTCTATCAGACTCCTCTGCGACTGACTAACCAGATTCTCAAACAACCAGTCTTCAGGAATTTTTTTCCGAGTCATTCGGAAAGGAATGCGGTCTGTTCGGACGCGGCTTGATTCGGCCAGAATTCGCCGCCCGTAATTGACTGATTGCCTTTACGTTATCACATTCGATTTTGCGCCCCGTCAGGCACGCGATTTGTATGTCATTGTGTGGATACCTATAAGGAGATTGCATGCGTAATCGATTCGCGTCTGAAAATAACGATACCCCGATGAGTTCAGAGTCCTCGACCGCGGGAGGGAAACGTTCGGGATATGAACTTAATTTCTTTGAGCTCGGGTCATCGCTGCTACGATATAAGCGACCGATCAGCTATGCCGTCGGCATTGTAGTTGTCGTCACGGTGGCGATCTTGCTGCTTATGCCCAACCTGTACACTTCCCGGGCCTCGATCCTTCCCTCCGGCCCACAGGATAAGCTGGCCGACTTAAAATCGTTGGCCGGACTCGGCGCTATTACCTCGGTAGATGAAAACTCCTCCGAACTATATCCAAGCATTCTTCGCTCGCGAGTCGTGGCAGATGCGATCCTGGATGCTCACTATACTTACCACGCAGGCAAATCTACTGTCGACACGACACTCGCCGACTATCTGGAGCAGCCCGATCGCGACAGACTGTATGCGGCCCTCGATGAATTGTTCAGTGTAGATATCGATAAGAAGACCGGAATCATCAAAGTAGCCGTTGAGACGCCATATCCTTCATTGTCTCAGGCCATCCTGACGAGATATTTGAACGAACTTGAGAACTTCAATATGTACAAGCGGCGGTCTCAGGCTAAGGAAAATGCGAGATATCTCGCCGAACAACTGGAACAGAAGGCACAAGAGCTTGCAAAAGCGGAAAACGCGTTGCAGGAATTTCAGTCGCAGAACCAGAACTGGTTCGGCTCTACTAATGGCGGGATTGTCAAAGAACTCTCTCAATATCAGCGGGAAGTTGAAATTCGCACCCAGGCCTACGGATATCTTACCCAGCAGTACGAGATTGCCAAGCTCGACGCTCAAAAGGATGTGCCGATAGTGCGGACGCTTGATGACCCATCGCTGCCCGTTCGCAAATCAGGTCCCTTCCGTTCCCGGATTCTCCTGCTGGTTACGATGCTGGCTACGGTATTAACGAGCCTTTGCTGTCTCATAGCCGACAGCATTGAGCGTCGCCGGCACCGTCACATCGATCCGGCATTCAACAGATTCAGAAATGACCTCATCGATGCTTTTCCCCGCGTTCACAAATTCGTGGTCAAACGCAAGAGCGAACAAGTGACGGCGGTATAAAGTCCCTTCGAAATACTTATACTAATGCAGAAACATTAAATCGGCCAAATTGATGCATACGAAAACGGAACGACACTTCCTATGTCGTTCCGTTTTTTTGTTGGGCGCTCTATGTCTCGAAAAGGAGCTTGTGGGGCTTAGTTGTTGTTCACCCGATAAATCTTCTTGGCATCGCCTTTATTCTTCTTGAACCGATCCACTATTGCCTTCGGACTGGTCAGAATACCGACGAGGATATTTCCGCTTGGTACAAACGCAAAGAAGGGCGATGATTTCTTGCTGCGTTTCTTGGGGTGCTTTATCTGGTACATGCTTAGTTTCCTTTCTTACCTTTGTTTGCATATACCTATATCAAGCTCCGTGCCGGCTGTCGTGGCCGCCATGTATCTAATTGTTATTCTTGATGTTGCGCCAATAGACTAAGGTGTCAGGAGGTGCTGTTTCAATCTGAAACAGGAAAACTGTTCCGATCCTTAGGGAAAACAAAGATCAGGAGGATTTGACAAAGTTCTCGGGCACCGGTTTGGGCAAGGCAAATTTCGAATACCTCAAACCGGACAAAACGAGTCCGGAGTCAGCGAATGGAGTTCGCAGATTCTATCAGTGTGAAGACGGACTGAGGCTGAGCAGAAAAGCATGAGCAGACGCCGGTTGTACTCGCTGTTTGCGATATATAGGTCTATTTCACCTCTATTCGAAAGCCCAGGCAGACCCTCGGGCAGATACGATGTCGGGATAATTCACAAACGAGACGGGGAACAGTTGCAGAAAAACTATTGTATAAGGATTTATTATTTAGCAAAACCCAAGGAGGTTGACGCAAGTGAATAAAGCAAATCTCAAACTCGTGATCCTGATGCTCGGATTGATTGCCATTGCATACATATTACTCCCGAACATCCAATCGATCGAAAGGCAGACCTCGGCCGCGCATGCCTCGACAGCTATGAATGTCACAGCGTCGCAACGCCCGGTGAGCAGTCTTGCCGATCTCAACAATGCCTTTGTCGCAATAGCGGCTGAAGTTAAACCTACCGTTGTAACGGTGTTCACTGAAAAGACGTACGAAGTACAGCAGAGTCCGTTCATGAATCCTTTCTCTGACTTCTTTGGCGGTCAACAGGGACAATCGGGCGGACCGCCGCAACAGTATAAGCAGGAAGGGATGGGCTCCGGTGTAATCGTCAGCACCGATGGCCGGATTCTCACCAATTATCACGTCATCGCCGAGGCGGACAGCATCTACGTTCGCACATCGGATAAGAAGCAGTACACGGCCAAGATAATCGGCTCGGATGAAAAGACCGATGTCGCGGTAATCAAGATCGATGCCATGGATCTGCCGGTCATCAAGCTCGGTAACTCGGACAGTCTTCGGGTGGGGGAACTGGTGATGGCTATCGGCAGCCCGCTGAGCGAGGACCTCGCTCAGACCGTGACCCAGGGTATCGTGAGCGCTACCGGGCGTTCCAATATCGGTCTCACCGACTCCGGGTATGAGGATTTTATCCAGACCGACGCCGCGATCAACCCGGGCAACTCCGGCGGCGCGCTTGTCAATATGAACGGTGAACTCGTTGGACTAAACAGCGCCATTGCTTCACGCAGCGGCGGATTCCAGGGA
This sequence comes from uncultured Ignavibacteriales bacterium, assembly GCA_964371785.1. Taxonomy (GTDB): domain Bacteria; phylum Zixibacteria; class MSB-5A5; order GN15; family FEB-12; genus CAVQCT01. The sequence continues at coordinate 167,777 of CAYJOL010000002.1, forward strand.
ATAAGTTTTGCGGTTCCGTCTAATATGGCGGTCGCTATAATGAACTCGCTGCTTGCCAACGGTAAAGTCGTTCGTGGCTGGCTGGGCGTGAGCATTCAGGATATCAACGACAAAATCGCCAAGGCGATGGATCTGAAGGACCTCAATGGCGCGCTTGTCGGCGACGTGCTCAAGGACAGTCCGGCGGCCAAGGCAGGGTTGCAGGCCGGGGACGTCGTGGAGCAGCTCGATGGTAAGCCGGTCGACAATTCATCGACCTTCCGAAGCGCGATAGCGTCCATGCTGCCGGGTGCGAGCGTCAGGCTGAGTATTATTCGCGATGGAAAAGCGATGGATATCACAGTGAAGCTTGGGGAAATGCCGTCGGACGGCACGTTGGCTGCCATCGGTGGCGATTTCAACCAGTTGCTTGGTTTCAATGTTAGCAATTCCTCCAGCGACCTGGCAAGAAAATACGGACAGAACCCCAATCTGCTTGGGGTTATAGTCACTTCGGTTGACCAGAAAGGATCCGCCGCCCGCGCCGGACTCCAGGAAGGTGACTTGATTGTTGCGGTCAACAGACAGCGGACTCAAAATGTCGACGACTTCGCCGCCGCCTTGAAAGGTGTCAAAAAGGGAGATACTATTCTCATGCGCCTGCAACGCGGCGACCAGGGATTTTTCCTCGCCTTTACCCTATAAACTGACAGTAACCACTGCAGTCGACAAGCCCATCCATAACGGATGGGCTTGTCTTTTTATTTATCGCGAGGCGAGCTGTCCGTATGACCGTCGTCATAAACACCGACAAGTTCCGTCGCGTTGCCCTGACTATCAGTCACCACTTTCAATTTGAAATAGTCGAGATTATCAAAACGAAACATGTCCTGCGCCATTGGGATCATAGCCATCCTTGACCTTCCCTCCCGTTGATAATAGAGCGTTCCGCTCTCGAAACTGATCGACCGATCGCCGTACTTTCCCACGTAGCGCATAATAACAGTTGTATCGACCTGCACCGGGTGCAAAATTGACTCAAGCATCGAGATACTCCATTGGAGCGACAGTCCTCTGTCCGGCTCGGTTGATCTGTTTTCGATCCTCTTTAGAGCTTCGAGCCGGGCAGCATAGAGCGCTTGATCGGCTGTTACTTTGATGTCAGGCTCAACGCCCGTACCTTCCCAATTTGTGCCCGTGATCGGATTGATCGCTCTGCCAAAGGGTACTTTGAGCGCTACGTTCAGATTCCGGTATGCCTGGAACTGGACCGGATGAGCTCCACCGCCGGTCGTTTCTCCTATCACCGTGGCACGCTTGAGATTCTTGAGGTTGTAGGTGAATTCCTCCGCGGCCGAGAAGGTGTAGGAACTGGTTAGGATATACAGGTCGACATCAGGCATCCGCTTGCCCGGCACCCAGGCAAGACTCCAGTATTGTTCTGTCGAGTCGGTTTGGCGTATGTAGAAACTGTTCAGGTGTTTCGGTTCGCTCAGAAAATAGCTCGAGAGCAGCTGAATCATCGACGGTGAGCCGCCTCCGTTCTGGCGCAGGTCGATAATAACCGCATCGCTATTGCCAAGAAAATTCATTGCCGCCACGGCTGTCGGCCCGGCGTCAGAAGCTTCATAGAAATTCCGGAGGTCAAGATAGCCGATATTTCCCGGTATGAGTTCTACTTTGAAGAATCCGTAATTCTGCCGCGCCAATTCCAGATCAACTTTCTGTTTGTCTTCGGCCGACAGCGAATCCTGCCACATGCTGGCCATTTGTCCCGCTGGAATAAAGCGGGCCGCCAGGTGTTTGTCCTTGCTTATCGAGCGCATATCGACCGTAAGCTGCTGGGTGAACCGTTGCAGGTCGGTGAGTGAATCATACGCGTGTGATTGGTACTGTTTCTTCATTAGCTGTACCATCTTCTTTGCGACCTCGGGAAACACATAGATCTGGTTCAGCGAGGCCGCGATGCTATCAATGATCTCTCCCTGCGTCTTGTGATCAACGGGCGCGGGAGAATTGTCCGCACCGGTTAACGTTTGCGCCCTTGCGACCGGAGAAAGCATGAGCAAGCCCAGAGCAATCGTCGCCGAGAGCACCCCGACTGTCAATCTGGTGATGAGTGACCTGTGTATTTGCTGTAGGCTTGATCTGTTTGAGGCTCTCTGGATCATTTTGTCCTCCTGTATCTCGATGAATTGTGTGTTTTATTTTCCTTGCCGGTCCGACGTAATCGTTCGCGGACCCGGTCGTACATCTCATTGCCGTTAAGCGCTTGCTCAACCAGTATCAGTTGTTTCAGCAATCCCCCGCCGGTTTCTGTCAGCAGATCGTTATTGACTTCTTCTATGACGTCCCACACGGACTGCAGTCTGCGGGCAACCGCGCGGCCCCGAGGACTAAGGCTCAAGAGGCGTTTGCGCCCGTCGGAGCTGTCACCGGAAATCTTGAGCAATCCGTGCCGGCTCATCTGGCCGGCAATCTGATTGACCGACGGGTGGGTCATTCCCAGCTCGTCTGCAATTTGCGTGATAGCCAGGCGGGATTGGTGTGATAGCAAGTACATGAGCGGGAACCAGCGGGCGTGAAAGTCTATTTCGTGTTCCGCGTAAATACGTGAGACATCGCGGCTGAGCCGTTCCGCCAGACGTTTCAGCCGGCTGGCCAGGGCGAGCGCGCCGAGCTGTTCGATTACACCCATAGTAGCTCTCTCTAATTCAGGGTAATGCTGTCCGTACAGACAGATACGTAAGTGCTTACCTAAATGTTACATGACCGTTGCCCCGCCATTCAACGAATTCGATTGAATTACGTTACTAGTTTGGGTTACTTTCTTGAAGGAATCAGAACATGAAACCGGGTTGTCCCGCTATGAGACGTACAGGATGCGAGAATCGATCGGCAGCCATGAGAAACATTGCCAAGCCCGTCGTGCACAGTGGCTTTGGCTGTTGTTGTTGGTCTGTTTTCCGATAACCGCGCTCACGGCTCAGCAAGCCTCGGTTCATGGCTATGTGTTCATCGACAGTTCAGGTGCACCACTGTCTTCCGCCAGTATATCGATAATCGGTCATCGATTCGCAACTCGATCTGATTCAACCGGATTCTTCCGGCTTGACCATCTTCCGGCGGGAAAGTATCTCATTCAGTTCAGTCACATCGGCTTCGAAAGCCTGACCATCGGACCGTTTGAACTTGCCTCCGGTACCGATACAGGCATCGTGGCTCAGCTTGGCACGAAGCCCGTCTCGGTTCGTGATATTGTCGTCACACCCGGCACATTCGCTATCATGGGAAATGAACCGGTGGTGAGTCAGACACTCACGCGCAATGACATCCAGAGCATCCCGCACTTTGGAGAGGATATCTATCGAGCTGTTTCCCGCCTGCCCGGTGTATCATCGAACGATTTTTCCGCCCGGTTCAGTGTTCGCGGTAGCGAACATGAACAGATTCTGGCCTTATTCGACGGTCTCCAATTATATGAACCGTTCCACCTGAGAGATGTCGATGGCGGGGCGCTCTCAATTGTCGATGTTGATCTGATCCAGGGAGTGGAGTTGATGACCGGCGGGTTTTCTGCCATGTACGGCGACCGTTTGGGTGGGGTTTTCAGCATCACGCCGCGTCCGCCGTTGGCTTCGCAGTATAGGGCCACAGCAGGACTTAGTTTCACCGATGCACGAGTGTCAGCCGAAGGTCCCTTTGCCGACGGACGTGGGACCTGGTTGATCTCGGCCCGACGGGGATACGTCGACCTGGTCCTTAAGTTCATGGAACAGGATACGGCAGTCTCCCCCGTGTACTACGATACTTATACCAATCTGCGGTATCGCCTATCGTCGCGGCATCTGCTGTCGATAAGTACTCTCTATGCCAGTGATCGCCTCCGATATTTGGGGGAACAACAAGACAGCGCTGACACGCGATATGCCAACGCCAATCTCTGGATAAAACTCCAATCCGAAATAAACCATCGTTTCGCCATTACTTCAGCCGCCCGAATTGGCGATCTGACACATCATCGAAATGGGATCTCGTATGACAGGTATAATGGCTTGCTTCGGTATGACGTCGCGGATTACCGTCGCTTCCGGTATGTTGAACTGAAACAGGATTATGAATTTGACGCCAGCCGATCACTGCTGTTCCAGACCGGATTTGAGATGCAGGAATCGGGGGCTGACTATGACTACCGGAGTTATTATACCAACAACCTGGGAGAAAATCACTCCTACACCAGATCTCTGCAGATGTCTCCGCGCGGACGGCAATTCGGTGCCTACATTTCGGAAAGCGCCACGCCATACCAGTTTCTCACGATTCAGCTGGGTATCCGCTATGACAACGTCTCGTACACATCGGACCGGCTTTTCAGCCCAAGGAGCAGCGTTGCACTGCGGTTGAATTCGACCTCCTCCCTGCGATTCGCATGGGGACGATATACACAAAGTGAAGGCATGTTCAGCCTCGATGTGCCGGACGGCGACTCGACATTTTATCCGGCCGATATTGCGGAACACCGAGTCGTAGGATTTGAACATCGGTTCAATAACGGAATCCACACGAGAATTGAAGCATACTACCGGGGACTCGGGCGCATCCGGCCCCGCTACCGCAACCTGGCCCTTCCGCTCAACGCATTTGTTGAAGCGCAACCGGACAGGACAAAGCTTATTATTTCCGAAGAGACTGCCAGAGGTGTCGAGATTTACTTCAGAACAGACCCGTCTCGTCCACTGTCTTTTTGGGCGAGTTATGCCTACGCTAAGATTACCGACCATGTCGAGAGATACACTTACAACGGACTGACTATAGACTATAACAAAGATGCTCCCGGTTCGCTCGATCAGCGTCATACTATATATGTCGATGTAAGCTGCAAACTTGGTCGGCAATGGCGAGTCAATGCTGCATGGCAATTTCACACCGGCGTGCCATATACCAACTACTTGATTCGTTACGACACAACCAATCTCGGAGTAATCTATCCGTACGCGGTCCTGGAAGAACCGTATTCTTCCCGATTCCCCGACTACCACAGACTGGACATGCGCATTAGCCGTGTGGTTGAAGCGGACTTTGGCACGCTTTCTTTCTTCTTAGAAATAGTAAACCTGTACAATCGCCGCAACCTGAGAGCATTTGAAAACTATTATTCCTGCGACGGCACGACTTGTGTCCTCAAAAAGACGCCGTATTACTGGTTTCGCCTTTTGCCTTCGCTCGGACTGAGCTGGCGGCGCGAGTTCTGAGGCGAGGGACTACGCTCACTAAGCCACAAAGTAGACTAGTCCGGTCAGCTCAGTATGAATTCACCTCGAGTCGGTTATTATCTCCTGCTTTTACCGAGGAAACAAGATGTCGGCATTTTGGTTATAGGAAAACGTACGTTATTGCCGATATACTATAACGTCTTCAGAAATGAATAGCGTAAAGCAGAGGTTGAGCATGACGAATATAAACAGTATCAAAGGCGTAATCGGCATCCTGACCGGAGGTGGCGATGTCCCCGGGTTGAATCCGGCAATCCGCGCCGTCACCGTGCGCGCACTTCGCGAAGGTTATCGCGTGATTGGTATTCGGCGCGGTTGGGCCGGCCTGATGAGTGTCATCCGCGATAAGAATGCCGATAACAGCGAAAATTACCAGGACCTTACCGAAGAGATCGTGAACAAAGCCGCCCGGACCGGCGGTACCTTTTTGCACAGCTCAAGAACGCATCCGGGAAAGGTGGCCAAGGCAAAGGTACCCGAACACCTGCAGGGCAAATACAATAACGACATGAACGACCTTACCGATGAGGTCACGCAGAATCTCGACTTTCTTGGCATTGACCAACTCATCCCGATCGGCGGCGATGACACGCTCAGCTATGCGGTGCGCCTGTACCGGGAAGGGGTCAAAGTCATCGCCATCCCCAAGACGATGGATAACGATGTCCCCGGCACCGATTACTGTATTGGGTTTAGTACCTGCGTGACCAGAACTATTCAAATGACCAACAGTCTTCGTACGTCCGCCGGATCGCATGAGCGGTTTTTGGTAGTGGAAGTCTTTGGACGTTATGCCGGATTTACAGCGATGCTTCCGACCATGGCCGGAGCCGCCCACCGCTGTGTGATTCCCGAGTACAAATTCAACGTCGAGCTGTTGACCGAACTGCTTACCTATGACCGCAACCACAACCCGAGTCACTATTCAGTGGTGCTGGTGTCCGAGGGTGCCATGTTTGACGGCGGGGAAATGGTATACGCGAACATGGAACGCGACGACTACGGTCATGCCAAGTTGGGCGGGATAGGTGATCTGGTCTCGGCACAATTGAAGGAACTTTCACCTAAATACAATAACGGCAAACCCACCAATGTTATCACGCAGAAGCTCGGCTATCTGGTGCGCGGAGGGGATCCGGATGCTATCGACGCTATCGTGCCGATGGCTTACGGCAACCTCGCCTTTGACCTGGTACTCAAGGGAATCCACGGCCGGTTGGTCGTTCTCAAAAATGGCCGATACGACAATATGCCTATCGACGTTGTGACCAGCAGGAAGAAGCTGGTCAATGTCCAGAAACATTATAAGACCGATAGACTTCGGCCGATCTACAGTTCATTTGAGATGCAGCCGCTCTTTATCATGACGAGCGACTGAGAATAATCGATGAGACGAGAATATGACCATGCACCGAGCCGTCGGGTAGACAGATAATGACGCCAAATAATAACTGCTGGGAAATCAGGAAATGCGGACGAGAACCGGGCGGGAATCGGGTGGAGGAACTGGGCGTCTGTCCGGCCGCCGCCGATTCATCGTTTGACAGAATAAATCACGGCGTGAACGGCGGACGATTCTGCTGGGCCATTACCGGCACCTTCTGTGGCGGGCGTGTCCAGGGGTTGTTTGCGATGAAAATTGAGAATTGTGTTCTATGTCCCGTATTCAGCCTGGTCACCGATGAAGAGGGTGAGGCTTTTGTGATGCATCCTGAGGACGTAGCGGCCAGGCGGTAGTAAGAACTTTTACACCCCCGCCTCCAACAGCCGCAATCTTTCACTTTTTCTTCTCCCCCACCCATTGAGTACAAGCTTGACTGCGTGAACCTTGAGGTTATATTATAGCAGGAGTGGTTCACGCGCACCCTGATCGGGAGGTTCGGTATGAAGATTCACCACCTGCTCGTCACGCTCGTCGCCGTCATAGGCGTTGTAGTCCAACAGACTTTCTGTCGAAGTGTTGACACCTACGCAAGCCGGTCCGCTGGTTCCGTAGTCTACGATTTCCGGGAGTTTGTCGACGCCAACCGGATTCTCATGTTCATTGCCAACACCGGTTCCTTCGCTCGCGATATCGAATTGATTTTCGCCCCGGAAGCGGGTCTGTATTTCCCTTACACGAGTGTAGCCGATATCGAATCAGGAACGAATGTATCATCGCTGGTTTACTCGGCAGGTATCTGGATCGGTGGCCTTGTGCACGACGAGATCAGGGTGTCGGTCGCCGAGTACTCCCAGGAATTCTATCCCGGTCCGATGTCAAATCACACCTTTCAGCCGGACGCAGAAACGAACCCGGCCTACCGGGTATACAAACTGTTTGCCGACAGCCTTGCCGATAATCCGAATTTTGATTACCTGAGTTGGCCGACCGATCAGGGTGCCCCGCAGGACGATTTCGGTCAACCTCTGATTATGGGCCGTCAGACCCTCTGGACCGTTTTCAACGACGCCAACGTGGCAGTCCATACTACCAACGCCGGTGGCACCGCTCCTCTGGGAGTCGAGATTCGCCAGCTCGTCTGGGCGACCGACCGACCGCCGGCGCACAGTTCGGTTTACATGCAGTACTGGATCTACAACCAGGGAGTTGACACGATCACGGACTGCTATCTGTCTGTGTGGATAGACCCCGACCTGGGCGGATTCATCGATGATATTACCGGGTGTGACAGCTTGCACGACTTGTTCTACTGCTACAATTCCGACAACAATGATGCAGTGTACGGATTACGCCCGCCCGCCCTGGGGTGTAAGATCCTCTACGGTCCGGTGGTCCCGTCCTCGCGTGACTCCGCAAAGTTCGGCTTTGGCTATCTTCAGGGATTTCGTAATCTGCCCATGTGCTCCTTTCAGGTCTATGGCAACGGGGGTGATATCCGCGATCCGGACACGGTCACACAGACCTACAATCTGATGAAGGGACTGATGCCCGACGGCAACGTACCGGCCAACGGAACACTCTTCAGATATCCGGGGGACCCGGTTACAGGCACCGGAGAACTCGATCTATGGCCGGGCGACAGGCGGATGATGGGTTCCTGCGGGCCGTTCACCATGAATCCCGGAGACAGCCAGGCGGTCACGGTAAAAATCTCAGCAGCTCAGGACAAAGACCGGCTCCGGTCGCTTGCCACGGTGCGCAATTATCTCGACGACACAACGGGACTATCGGGTGGTATAGACAGCAACCCGGCACCGCCGCTCGTGCCCGAGAAGTATGGCCTGTTTCAGAATTATCCGAACCCGTTTAATCCATCCACCACCATTCTTTATAATCTCCCGGCTTCATCGCATGTCATGCTCGAAGTCATCAATTCGCTCGGCCAGCGCGTGAAGCTACTGGTCAATGAAATCAAGCCGGCTGGAGAATACGCGGTATCCTGGAACGGTACTGACAAGAACGGTGACAAGGTGGCCAGCGGCATATATTTCTACCGTCTGAAAGCCGGAGAGTATTCGGCCACTCGTAAAATGGTTCTTGTCCGCTAGCAGAGCGTTCGGCCGGCCCTGCGCCTTCTCACTTTTCACTTTTCGCCATTCCGCGGCTCTTCCAAACATCTACTACTATAATTGTGCCGGCGATCGGCCGTTCCTCCTGGAAAGCGGCGTAACTCACTATAGATCAATATGATATGCGAAATTACAGAATCACATGATTGAAAAACTTAAGAACATGCAGAGAAATATGTAACTTTATTAAAGATAGTGCGTAAACTAGTTAAGAAAATGAATTTGGAGATTCACAATAATGAAAAGAAACTGGACTTACCTGAATCAACTTACCGGCGGTAAGCCGGTCACCATCGTAAAAGTGGCTGTGGACGAAGAGGATATCGCAATTGAAGGCCAGTTTGAACTCCCCCCGTTGGCTAAGCTGACGGCTGAGGATCAGGTGTTCGCGGCGGTGTTCATCAAATCTCATGGCTCAATCAAACAGATGGAGAAACACTTCGGCATCAGCTACCCGACCGTCAAAAACCGGCTGAATCGGATAGCAGAACAACTGGATTTCGTTGAGGTAGAGACCTCCGAGACTTCAAGCGGCGTGCTGGACCGTCTCGAGAACGGTGAAATCAATGTAGATGAAGCGATACGACTACTAAAGGAAGGAGATCATCATGAGTGAACAAAGAAGACAGATCCTGCAGATGCTTGCCGATGGCAAGATCAACGCTGACGAAGCCGAACGGCTCTTATCCGCGTTGGAAAGTGGTGATTCACCTCGCCCCACCGGCCCGAGCCCAAGTGGCTGCTGCGATCCGAAGGCAAAGTACTTGTATGTGAATGTCAAGGCGGAGCCCGGAAGTCACCACCGGCATGAGAATGTTGACATTAAGATTCCAATTGTCCTGCTTAAGGCAGGCATGAAGCTGGGCTCGCTTATGCCTGAAGGCGCCAAAGGCAAAATATCCGAGCATCTGTCATCGCACGGAATAGATATCGACCTGGGCAAACTCGATTCGGAGAAGATCGATGTACTTGTCGCGGCGCTGTGCGAGAACTCCATAGATATCAGCAGCGAAAACGAAAAAGTCCGCATCTACTGCTGCTGAGACTCAACTCTATCCTGATCATCGACCGGGCGGCCGTGCGACCGCCCGTTGATGTTTCTGTCCGCCAATCGCTTATTCGGCCTTTTGCCATACTGCTAAAAAATTAGCATTTTCTTCTTGACTTCCCCGATAAATAATGCTAATTTTTTAGCAGAAAGTATTGAATAACCCCGCTTCCCTTTTCGTCAATAGGCTAGAGGTGCGAATATGAGGCAGAAAAAATCGTTTCGACGGCTCAGCCGACGCGAGAGCCAGATAATGGATATCCTTTACCGCGCCGGGGAAGCAAAAGCCGCCGAGGTCCATGAGTCGCTTGCCGACCGGCCCAGTTATTCGGCGGTGCGGGCATTGCTTGGGATTCTCGAAGATAAGGGACTGGTGAAACACCGGCGCGACGGCCGGGCTTATCTTTACTCTCCAACTATAAGTCACACTGAAGCCAGCCAGTCTGCGCTGAAGCATCTGGTGCAAACATTTTTTGAAGGGTCAGTGGAGCAGGTGGTAGCGACCTTATTCAGCCTGTCGTCCACCAAGATGTCGATGGAGGAGTATGACCGACTGAGCAAGCTGCTTAATTCAGTCCGCAACCGGGAGGACGACAAATGACTTTGATCATACAACATCTGGTGGACAGCTTAGTCAGTATCAGCACATTTACGGGAGTAGCCGGGTATGTAGTAAAATCGACCCTCCTGATGGCGCTGTTACTGCTACTTCAGCCATTACTTCGCGCTGCCTCGCCCGCCGTGCGGCATCTCACTCTGCGGATCGGGCTGGCCGGCGTGCTTCTGCTGACGTTGCTCGTTTTCGTGATGCCAACCTGGTTAGTTCCCTATCCTGATTTCGTTGGCAAAATCACTCTCGGCACACAGACGAGCGCAGCAAACGATGCAGCTGCTGTCTCTTCCACTACCCGACTCTCGTGGTCTGAGCTTCTTTTTGTCGGCTGGTTACTCGGGTGTGTCGCGTTCGGACTCAGATACGCTGTTGGCATGATTTACGTTCGGCGCACTATTCGGGATTCTATTTTCTGTACCGAAGAAACGTTGCTCACCACTGCCTCGCAGGTGGAGACCGAAGCCGGAATACAAAGACGAGTGCGCTACTTTCTTTCGGATCGGATAGTAATTCCGATGGCATGGCGGGTAATTCGGCCAGTCGTGATACTTCCAAGAGTGCTGCTGCCCAACAGCTCGGCGCTTCGGATGGTTCTCAAGCATGAACTCGCCCATATTAAACGTAATGATATAGTCTGGCTCAATTTCGCATCGATTGTCACCATCCTGCATTGGTTCAATCCGTTGGCCTGGATGGTTCGCCGGAAGATGCTCAAAGAGAGCGAATACGCATGTGATGACTTTGTTTTATCGGCGGGAACGGCTGCCCAGGAGTATGCCCGCCTTCTGCTTGAATCAACCCGCGACTTTGGCCTCCCGGGGTCAATGGTGATGACGAGCACTGCATATACAACACAATTGGAGGGAAGGATTATGTCAATCCTGACACATCGAAAACGCGAGCCATTTACGAGCAATCGTCTGGCTGCAGTAACAATCACTTTGGCCGCCATGATCGTGCTTCCACTCTCAACGGTCACTTTTCAGGCCTGTCAGAGTGGCGATACCAACAAGACTGAGACGGCGGCGGTTGCCCCCTCGACTTCCGAGGCTCTACCGTCGCCGGATGAGTTCGTGGCTGTGGATTCGACACCAGTGATGACTTATCAAGCGCCGACTGTCTACCCGCCCGATGCCAAAAGTGAAGGCGCGCAGGGCGCTGTTTGGGTAAAGGCGCTTATCGACAAGACGGGAGCAGTTGCGGAGATCCAAGTGGCGAAGTCATCCGGCGATGCCCGATTGGACAACGCCGCACTTGAGGCTGGAAAAGCCAACAAATTCACTCCAGCCCTCAAGGATGGCTTGCCGGTAGCCTCGTGGATCTCCTACAAAGTCGTTTTTGAACTATCGGACAAGAAGTAGGTCTGACTGATTTCAGCACTATTCCATCGATCGTATTGATCCAATTCCTGCAAATAGTCTCATTTCATCACAGGTCCGGGCGTTGAACCCGGATCTGTGATCACATCGTAATTCCCACTAGATTAGTTTTGATTTCCTTTCGGTCCAATCGGACTGACGCTGCCGCACGGTGTTGTCAGACAATTCGATTCCGAGATCATACTTCCCTATGCCAAAAAAAATCGACAGCGAAAATTGAATACTCTATATTCAGAGCAGGTATACTCAATAGTCTCGAGCAGACGAAAACGAGAGGGTGTTAAACCGTGGTAATTTTCGCTACAATTTTCGGCGTGGGGTTCGTGGTGCTCCTGATCAGTCTCGTGTTCGGACATGACGGTGACGTTCATGTCGAGGCGGACACATCGGGCCTTGACACGCATGGCCCGGGAGTCGTGAGCGTCAAGATGATTGCACTGCTTATGGTCGGGTTCGGAGCGTTCGGGTTCGGCACTCGTGCTACCACCGACTGGTCAATGTTCAAGTCATCGATGGCGGGTCTGGTAGGTGCAGCCGCGGTCGGGCTGGCGGGATATCTGATACTCCGCATGTTCTATTCATCGCAGGAGTCCTCTACCATTTCCGACCAGGACATCATCGGACAGGACGCGAATCTGATCGATGCCATTAAAGGCGCTGAATATGGTCAGGCGGCGTGCGTCATTCGAGGCAGAGAGATTACTTTTTTGGCCCGCTCTGCACACGGTGAATCGATTTCGAAAAACGCCCCTGTACGTATCATTCGAAAATCAGGCAACGTTGTAACGGTCGAGCCGATCGACCGATAGTTAACACGCAATCCCGTTATCGAGGAGGGAACAGTTCATGCCACAGGCATTTGAGTATTTGATATGGCCGTTCATAGGACTGGCCGTCGTTATCTCGCTTATGGTGCTGGTCAAAGCGCTGACCGCATTCTACGTCCGGGTTCCCCCGAATAAAGCAGCATACTTCTACGGCGCACGGAGCGGCAAGAAAGGGATCCAGCACGTTACTCAGTCGGATCTGCCGGGAGCCCCGGCAGTTACGGTCCTTCCTCCGGGCACGATTGTCGTAACCGGCGGTGGACGGATCCGCAAACCTATTATAGAAGAAGTGCAATTTCTTGATCTAACGGAAATCACGCTTCCTCAACTCCGCGTGGAGAATATGCCTAATACCGACGGTGTGCTGGTGACGGTGGAAGCAGTGGCGAACATCAGATTTAAGGACGATGCTCAGTCATTGCTGGCGGCCGGCTCCCGATTTCTCGGTATGCAGCCGCAACAGGTGCAGAGCGTGGCTCGAGAGACGCTGGAAGCGAACCTCCGTGGTGTAGTCGGAACGCTGACGGTCGATCAGCTCATCAAGGACCGCGATGCGTTTCGGCAACAGGTGCTTCGCGAAGCGGCCGATGACCTCGCCAGGCTGGGGATGCAGATCGATGTATTCAACCCGCAGTCGATTACTGATATCCAGGGTTATATTGAGGCGCTCGGTAAGAAGAGGACTGCCGAAGTAAAACGTGATGCCACAATCGGTGAGGCGGAGGCTCTCGCTGAGGCAAAGAAGCGTTCGACCGACGCAGATAGAGCGGCCGAAGTAGTGGCGCAGGAAAACGAACGACTCATGCTTGAAGCTCAAAAGAACACAAAAGTAGCCGGCCAAACATATGCTGCGGAAATTGCCAAGCAGACCGCTATAACCGAACAGGCCGGACCGCTGGCAACCGCGAGCGAACGGCAGAAAGTCATTGTGGCCGAAGTAAAAATCGAAGAAGAGCGGTCACGGGCGCAGATTTCGGTCGAAGAACAGAATATTCTTCGCGAGCAAAAATCGCAGGAGGCTGAGGTAGTCGTCCCGGCCAAAGCGAAAGCCGATGCGCAGGTACGGGAGGCTGAAGGTTACAAAATGGCTGAGATCTCACGCGCCGACGGTGATAAGTATGGTACGATCGCACGGGCCGATGCTGAGCAACATAAACGTTCCGCTGAAGGTCTTGGACAAGCCGAGGCGCTTAAGGCAACCGGTCTTGCGGAAGCAGACGTAATTGAAAGACAGGGTTTGGCCAGAGCCGTAACCGTCTCCGAATTGGCCAAGGCGTACCAACAGTTCAACCAGGCGGCATTAACTCTTGAGTTGCTGAAGGTTCTGCCCAACGTGGTCGAATCGCTTGGTACTGTATTCGGTGCTATTGCCGCGCCGATGGGCAATATCGACAAATTGGTAGTAGTCGACAGTGGTGGCGACGGCGAAGGAAAGGGCGCGTTGAATCGTTTCACCAAAACCGGCCCGTTGATGCTCTTCCAATTCCTGGAACAAGCCAAGGCCGCAGGAATTGATGTCTCCGGATTAATCGCCAAACTGGGTATAACGACCGACGACCTCGTTGCCGCGGCGCCAAAGTCGGAGCCGCCCCAGGCAACCAGAAAGCGCGGCGATATCTAAATGAGATCATTTCGAGAATATCACACCGACGGGGGGAGCAATCCCCCCCGTCGCCCGGAACGCGACGACCGGCGAGTTCCGGTTGTCGAGGCGGATGCGGTCAGAGCCGACGGACGTATAATGTATCCGTTGGAGACGCATTCGCCCGAAGCAATCGTCATACATTGCGGCGACCCGCGATTTCAGACCGCATTCCGGCGTTTCATCACTGAAGAACTGGGGATTGCCAGTTACACACCGGTAGTCGTCGGTGGCGGTGTGCATGCGTTCGGCGCCCAAAGTTTTCTGCCAAAGAATTTCAAAATACTCTGGGAGCAGATAAAATTCGCCTTGCAGGACGGTAAACCCCGCCAGATAATCATCATCAATCACGAGGATTGCACCTGGTATGAAAAAATGAGCGGTTACCATCCGAAGTTTGAAACTCATCAGAAAGGGAAACTGGATTTGGGCGTTGCCACCCGCCTGTTGCTGAAGGATTTTGCCGGAGTAGATGTCCGCACGTACTGGGCTTCGATTGTCGATGGCCGGGTACTATTTACGCCTGTCGCCGTGTGACTCGAATGGTAGCGCGCCCGTGACTTCCTTGCTCCGAAACGCCTATCGCAGTCCGTTTCTCGAACAGAGACTTTTGTTTGCGGTTTCATTCGTCGATAATCCTTGACATGCTTCCGGCTAACATGGTATGATTTGTCTATGACAAATCAGGCGATCGTGGGCGCTTGAGATCACCTTAATAGAACAGGAGACCCTATGCGCGTACCTTTCGTTTTACTGTACCTGTCCCTCCTGCTGATTTCACCGTCGCAAGCTCAGGATCAGTCTGCGTCGGCTGCGATCACAACCGTGGATGTCCAGTCGCTGGGACCGGCGCGTATCGGAAATCTTCCTCCGGCTCCGATACCCCCTGACAATGTCCAGTCGGCCGCGAAAGTCCAGCTCGGGAAGAAACTGTATTTCGATACCCGACTTTCCAAGGACAATACGGTGAGCTGTGCGACGTGTCATGATCCCGCAATGGGCTGGTCTGACGCCGGACCAACCAGCAAAGGGATAAACAGCCAGTTGGGCGGCCGCAGAGCCCCGCCGGTTTCCAATTCCGCTTACAACAAACTTCAGTTCTGGGATGGCCGCGCCGCAAGTTTGGAAGAGCAGGCCAAAGGCCCGATCGAGAATCCGATTGAAATGGGCAACACTCACACGGCCATGCTTCAGACAATAAGCGGCCTGCCCGGCTATGACGAGGAATTTCTGGCCGTATTTGGTACCTCGCCGATTACTATTAATCAGGTTGCCGATGCTATCGCCGCGTTTGAACGAACTGTCGTGACCACCGACTCACCGTTCGATCGATATGTAGCAGGCAATAACTTGGCCTTAACGCCTCAGGAAAAGAAAGGGCTGGAAATATTCAACGGCAAGGGCCACTGCACCGCCTGCCATTGGGGCGGGCATTTTAGCGACGGCCGGTTTCATAATCTGGGGGTAGCACCGACTGACCCATCGAAACCTGACGACGGCAGATTTGCCATCACCAAGAATCCCGCCGACAAGGGGGCGTTCAAAACGCCGACCGTGCGGGACGCAGCCAGGCGCGCGCCCTATATGCATCATGGTGGAGAAAAGACCCTTGAAGACGTGGTCAGATTATATAACCGCGGTGGTGGGACCGACGACGCCAATCTGGATCCATTGATGGTTCCCCTTGGTCTGACTGAGAGCGAAATCCAGGCGCTGGTCGCTTTCATGACCCGGGCGATGAACAGCCTGAATCCGGAGGTCGCCGATGTAAAGCCGATCCCGCAATCGGATCTGCCGGGACAGGGGGAGAACAAATGAAGAAGCTCATCCTGATTCTTTGCATTGCTATCGGTGTCATTTCTTTCTTGCCGGATAGCAGTGGGGCCATTCCGGCTTTCGCACGGAAGTACGGCTTTAACTGCAACATGTGCCATACCTCCTTTACCAAGTTGAACGACTTCGGCCAGAGGTACCGTGACAACGGCTACCAGATCCCCGGCCAGGAAGGCAAAGAAGAAACATCGTTCACCTCCGCGCCACCCATCTCCATGCGTACTTCCGCCGGGCTTATTCTCAGCCATGATTCCGATACCAGTCACACCACTTCAGGATTTCACCTGAATGGTCTGGACCTCCTGGCGGCAGGGGTGATGCACAAGAATGTCTCATTCCTGATCATCTATACACCGCGCATCGATGAACCATCA
Source organism: uncultured Ignavibacteriales bacterium (assembly GCA_964371785.1). Lineage (GTDB taxonomy): Bacteria > Zixibacteria > MSB-5A5 > GN15 > FEB-12 > CAVQCT01. The sequence goes on from CAYJOL010000002.1 coordinate 184,258, forward strand.
GCCGACTACACCGGAAGCGACAACGGAGCTAATCCGAGTCAACCGGGCGCGCTCGAATCGGCCAATATTGTGTTTAGCAATCTCATACCTGGGGCGTTCAATCTCAGGGTTGGACGATTCGAACCGGCGTATCATCTTTTCAGTTCCAAGCGCACATACTATCTGATTCAACCATACGAAGTGTACGGTTTCGCGACTCCAAACAACTCGTTTGTATTCGATGATAATCAGATCGGCGTGGAAGCTTCCGGTCATTTCAGGAGTGGTTTTAAATATGCCGGTGGTATTGTCAACGGTACGGGAGCCAGTCCGGACAATAACAACGCCAAAGATCTCTACGGCACTATATCGAGAACGATTGGTCGCGGTGATGGTCAGTCGTCCGGTCAACGGGTAGCCGGGTTCGCGTATCTCGGCTGGCAACCGACAGTATTGACCGACCCCTATGTCGGAAGCGCAGGCGATGCCGATGGCAAGGCGAACAAGTCTTTCTACCGGGTTGGCGGAAGCCTCAGCATGAACTACACTACATTTAACCTGATGGGGTACTTCATGTACGGCTCCGATAACAAAGCCCTTGCGAGTGACACGACTTCCCAGGACTATCAGTATTCCGGCGGATTTGTCAGACTCGACTACGCCGGACTGGCCAATAACCGTCTGATGACTTCGGCCCTGTTCAACTGGGTCACACCGCCAAGCGAAGATGACGCGCGGAAAATCAGCGCGTTTTCGCTGTTGGCGCGGTATTATCTCGGTGACTGGACCGCGGTCAATGTCGCCCTGCACGCTGAATATACCTACCGGCAGGTAGGCAGCGACGAAAAGACGAAGCAGCACGATTTTGCCGCTTTAGTAGATTTCGATTTCTGATTGATTTCATTCCTTTTGTTTGTATGGTTGGCGGCTGTCCGATGAGGACAGCCGTTTTTTTTATGGCGTGCAGGGAAACCGATGCAATCGTATATTAAGTCTGACACATCGTTTTGCCAAGGAAGCGAGATGGGGATTTTCCCGGAATTTTTGCACTTCTCTGCCTCAATTTCGGATGCGTCCGTCCCCAGATGCTTCATATTTGGACAGAGAGCAAAAAGAGTCGTAAGAAAGGACGCAAACACATGAGTCAGCAAATTATGGCAAGGGAAAAACAGCCAGAATCGGATAACCAGTCGATGACCAAGTTGCCTCCCAGTTCAATCATGTACCGTGCTCTGGTCGAACGGGATTCGACTTTTGAGGGAATCTTCTATGTCGGGGTGACCTCGACCGGCATTTTCTGCCGCCCCACCTGCCCCGCCCGTAAACCGAGACCGGAAAATGTCGAGTTCTTTCCTTCCACGCAGGAAGCGCTCTATGCCGGATATCGGCCGTGTAATCGGTGTAACCCACTCGACCGGGATCGCAAACCCTCGGAAATAGTCAGCCGCCTGCTGGAGTTGGTCGAGCAATCGCCTTCGGGGCGAATTACCGGTGCGGACCTTCGGGCGCAGGGTATCGACCCATCGACTGCTCGCCGACAGTTCCAACGTCACTACGGTATGACTTTCCAGGCGTATCATCGCGCCCGACGTATGGGACTCGCCTTGCACGAAATTCGAAAGGGAGAAAGTGTGATTGGAGCGCAAATCGAACATGGTTATGAATCAGCCAGCGGATTCTGGGACGCGTTCAAGCACCTTTTTGGGACGCCACCAAGCAAAGCGGGACAGGTTGACTGTCTATTCGCCCGATGGATTGACACTCCGCTGGGAGCGGTGCTTGCGCTGGCCAATGACAACGGACTCTATCTGCTGGAGTTTGTCGATCGACGCGGCCTTGAAAACGAAATCGTGCGCCTTCGCAAACGGACGGGCTATATTGTTGTACCGGGAAATCACGAGCACCTTGACACGATTGCAGATGAAATCAAAGCGTATTTCGACGGCACATCATTCGAATTCAGTGTTCCCATCATTCTGACCGGTTCGGAGTTTGAGCAGTCGGTGTGGAAAGTGCTTCGTACAATCCCACCGGGCCGAACGCAATCTTATGCCTGGATGGCACAGCAGCTTGGCAATGCGAATGCGACCCGCGCGGTCGGCCGCGCCAACGGACGCAATACGCTTGCGATTATTGTGCCGTGTCACCGGGTCATTCGCGCCGACGGGAGCCTCTGCGGCTATGGTGGTGGTATCTGGCGGAAACAATGGCTGCTGGAGCACGAGCGGAAAATCACAGGAAAGTGATCGAATGCGGCGAATGTCCGCCAGCGGCGGATTTCGAGCGAGGGCGAACTAGCCGGTCGGTTGGGCAAGGATATTCGGCGAGCCTGCTAATCTCTGGTGCGAGTAACCCATCGAGGCCACGGTTGCGATAACTTCATCCGAGCGCGTTTCTACAATCAGTACCGGACGATGATTCTCGATCATCTTTCGCATCCCGGCCAGCACCTGTGACTCATAACCCTCGGCATCGATCTTGACTAACGTAATTCTCTGTTTGATCGGGAGCAAATCCAGGGCCACTGTAAGCACTGCCAGATTACTTTCCCGATCAGGGTCACAGTGAGCTTCGTAGTAATTGTAAAGGCCGGCCGTAGACTGCGGGATGGACATCCCGACAACATCGAGCTTATCCGACACCGCGGCGTTTATGAGGGTCACATTGGTATGGGCGAACGACTGGACATTGGAGGCAAGCAAGGAGAATGTGGTTGGCACCGGTTCTATCGCGATTACCCGTCCGGTCGCGCCGACCAGTTCGGAAAATCTTTTGGTGTAATGGCCGACATTCGCGCCGATATCAATTACCCAATCGCCGGAGGAGACAAACTTCGAGAGGATCCTGTAATCCGGTTCTGGGGACACAAAAGTGCCACGTCGAATCTGGCGGCGGTAGTAAATTCGTTTGAGCCCACATCGCCATCGGTGAGGCAAGTGAGCCGCTAAACGCTTGAGCAGCGTCATGAAAAGCTTGTCCTTCTGGTAGCCGGCGTTTCTGCGCAGCGGCGTTAGTGACGGTGATAGTACTGCCCGCCCGGTGTTTATTCGATTCAGCCAACTCCTTACTTAGTCGGCATTTATACTCCGTACTTGAGGTTGAGTTCCCGGGTCAGCCAGGGGAGGATTTTCCCATCCCTCATATGTGAGACAATACGTTGCCAACTGACTTTTCGTAGCATCCGCGGATTCAGCAGGGCTTCTCGCGTCCCAACCACGGCGGCATGTCCTTCTCCACCGAACTGAAAAGCCGGATTTCGGTCATCGTAGATGAGTACCACATGCCCACCATCTAGAGACACCGAATTGTCCGGACGCACTCCTATCGCCAGCACATTCCTGACCAGTTGATAGTTCTTGTAAACCGGACACGGATTCAGGTCCTGATCGTTTCGCCAATGGAAGAGCTTTGGCACATAGTCCCAATACAAAATTCCCACCTCGGACAATGAGCATCGACTCTTACGCCCTCTTTGAACCGAAAAGGTACCGTCGCACCAGTCGCTGCGATAGTTCGAGTCATCCGACCGTATCCGGGGACGGGAGCAGGTACCGATTTCCTGCTCGGTGAACTTGCATTCGATCGCTATCTGATACTCGCCGGAAAAGAAACCATCAAGGCTGGTTGAACGGGATTCGCCAAGATGGGTAATCTCGTGCTCCATCTCAAAACTGTCTCGCGACACCCTCCTCTCGCCCAACAGAGCTTCGTCTTCGTCGTCTTTTAGTTCACTCAGAAGATGTATTGAGTCATGCACCACCAGGTTACCCAACACGCTCTGAGCCAGCGCCTGGGAGCTGTTCATACTGCCGAACCACCGGTGCCTGTCCTTGTCTGGTACTAGGTCAAGCAGACTTTTCCGTTCATTGGGTGTTGCCTCCGGATCGATAATGACGTTCCGCCATGCTTCGCTTTTGACAAAGACAGGCGGGCGGTCATCTTGAGCATCCGCTTTCTCAAATAGATTTTGCCCATCTGGGAATATGCGTTTTACGTAGTCCCAGTAACGGCGGTTGAGATCGGTTTGGAAATCTGACATGTTTCTCCCCTTGGTTTAAAGTAGTCTCCTGACCTGGATTGGCAGGCCCGACGTTGCAGGCGAACTGAGGTCTCCTGCTGAACTGCAATCATAGTCGACCTCACTTTGGAGGAAGAAATCTACTGCTGGACTAACTCCTTTACCCGCCTTGCCAACCTTGTGTGCGTTTGGCATTAGTCAGCTCATAATAGTTAATCTCCGTCAGGGGGGCAAGCAGGACTTCGCCTCCGATCCCTAACGCTTACATTTTCTCGCAATCCGGCAACCTATTGACACGCTGGGGCGTATATTGCCATATTGACTTAGCCCGAATCAAAACTGTGGAAAGGGAGAATCCGAAGTGATAAAGTGGTATAGCTCGTTAGTGATCTGCCTGGTGCTGGCGGGTCCGGCATTCGCCGCCCCGCAGGACTCCTCGTTCGCTCCGCCCGATAAACCCAACGGCGCCTGCGTGAAGGCGTATTTCGATGCCTATACGGCAGGTACCGAAGCGATGCGCGAGTTTTCGCTGAATTACGTGGCCGATGAGTCACTGAACCGGCGCCCGATGAATGAGCGGCTGGAAATGTACAACCAGATGAAACAACAGATGGGAAGCATCCGCCCTGACCATGTTATCAAGTCCGACAGCGCCTCCACCGCCGTGCTTGTTGAAGGGACTGAGGACCGATGGTTCACCTTCACATTCATGTTCGAGCCGGTTCCTGAACACAAGCTTCTGGGTATTCGAATCGACATGACGGATCCGACCATCGCCGATCAGCCGACCACCCCCATGACTCAGCAGGAGTATATTGACTCCCTGAGCAACCGCCTCACTGAAATGGCGAACGTAGACTCTTTCTCGGGTGTAGTGCTGGTGGCGCGTAATGATATTATCATCTTCGAGAAGGCATACGGTCTGGCCAGCAAGGAATTCAAGGTACCGAACGCGCTGGATACCAAATTTAATCTGGGTTCGATCAACAAGGTTTTTACCAAGATCGCGATCGGTCAGTTGGTCCAGCAGGGGAAACTCAAGTTCACTGACACGCTGGGCAAATTCCTGCCGGATTATCCGGATATTAATGCGCGAAGTCAGGTGATGGTTCGTCACCTCCTGGAAATGTCATCGGGGATCGGCGACTTTTTCGGCGAGAAGTTTGACCAGACGCCCAAGGATAAATTCCGGACCAATAACGATTTTCTGCCGATGTTTGACAGCATACCGCTGGCCTTTCAGCCGGGGACCAAACGGGAGTATTCCAACGGCGGATATATCGTGCTCGGGGCAATTATCGAGAAAGTATCCGGACAGCCATACTACGACTATGTCAGGCAAAACATCTATCTGCCGTCCGAAATGAAAAACACCGACTGGTACGCGGCGGATGACCCGGTGGAGAATCTGGCCGAAGGTTATTCTCACCCCAATGACAGTTCCGATCTGTATGTCAACAACATCTACACTCGTCCGGCTCGGGGAAGCGCGGCCGGCGGCGGGTACTCGACAGTTGAGGACCTTCTGAAATTCACTATTTCGCTTCACAACAATCAACTTCTATCGCCGGAATACACGGACTGGTTTTTCTCCGGGATACCACCCGCGGATTCATCGCAGACCGGCCCTGGCCCGCAGATGCCCCGTTCAGTAGGTTTTGCCGGTGGCGCCCCTGGCATCAATGCGGATATAGAAGCTGATTTCGATGCCGGAACTACCGTAATTGTGCTAGGTAATTACGACCCGCCGAATGCCAGCCGGGTGGCGAACCTCGCCCGCCAGTGGCTGGAACGGGTGTCGGAATAATACATCACTTATATGAAATCAGCTCTTCCCGAACGGTGAGTTCAAGAACGCCTTGGTCGATACTCGCCGTACGAATTCTCTGAGAGCAAATGCATTTGAGATAGGAGGGTGAAATGTCTCGTAGTGTGTGCCTTATGCTGCTCCTGTTGGTAAACTCAGTTGTTTACGCTCAGGATGCCCTTGAAAGTGCTGATCTGGATGCCTATGCCCAGACCCGATCGGCCGATATAGCAAAGCTATGGCAGGAAGAGTCCTACAACCAGGCGCTGGTTATTCTGCGCGAGCTGTACAACACGCCAGGTATGGACAATACGGAATATGCCTGGACGTCGATTCTTTATAACATGGCTTGCGCCTACTCATTGTTAGGCAACAGCGACAGCGCTATGACATATCTTCAGCGGACTATCGACGCCGGTTTTCAGGATTATGATCATCTGCTTCAGGATAGCGATCTTGACCCTGTCAGAGCTGACGCTCGATTTCCGCGTTTGCTTGCCACGGCAAAGCGCGCGTCTGAATTCTGGGACAATCCGGCCATTGGAACAAAATACCGTGATGATCTCTCCGAGGACGAGAAGGTCGCCGGTCTGGCCAAACTCTGGATGGAAATCAAGCTTAACTTTGCTCATTTTGACCATGTGCCGGAGCTTAACTGGGATAGACTCTTTGTTGCGTTCATTCCCCGTGTTAAGCAGACAAACTCAACGCTCGAGTACGTTCGAATGCTTCAGGAGATGTGCGCCAAGTTGAAAGACGGCCATACCGGCATTACTCCGCCGCGTGAATTGTGGCCAACAATATGGGCATCGCCGGATATAAGCACACAGCTTATCGAAAAGAGAGTCATCGTAACAAAAGTAGACTCAGACAGCGCCAGGCAAAGGGGAGTACAAGTTGGTATGGAGGTTCTGGCGATTGATGGTTTGGACGTGAAGGACTACGCCGCAAGGTACGTCCAACCGTACATAAGCGCTTCAACACCCCAGGCACTGGATGTCCAGACATATGCGTATTATCTGTTGCAAGGTCCGGTCGACAAACCGATCAACCTTTCTCTTGGCGATACCAATGGTCTAAGGAGCAACGTAACACTCCCGCGGAAAGTGGGATTCTCCTGGCCACCTGTGGTGGAGTACAATGTACTTCCCGGCAATATTTCCTATGTCGAGTTTACCACTTTCTCGACTGACTCGGCTGTCTTTATCTTCGACACTCTGTTCAACCGGATCTCACAATCCAAAGGGCTTATAATAGATCTGCGGAGAAACGGGGGTGGCAATTCAAGTGTTGGGTGGGATATCCTCGGATATTTGACAGACAGCGCTTTTGCGACTCTCAAAAGCGAGTCAGTTGATTATTCACCTCAGCGACGAATCGATGGACGCGCGCAAAGATATTTGGGCTCCGTGTGGACTTCAAACCCGAATGGCATGCACCTCTTCAAAGGTCCGGTGGTGGTGTTGTCGAGCGCCTTCACCGGCTCGGCGGCCGAAGACTTCCTTGTGGCATTCAGCGCGATGCACCGTGGCGCCATTATAGGCGAACCAAGCAGCGGGTCGACTGGTCAGCCGTTATTATTCCAATTGCCGGGCGGTATATCGGCCAGAGTATGCACCAAACGCTGCTATTATCCCGATGGTAAAGACTTTGTGGGGATTGGAGTACAGCCGGATCTCGTGGTACAACGGACAATCGAAGACCTGCGGCAGAATACAGATGCTGCGCTTAACGCGGCGGTAAAATACATCGAAGCGCGTGTCGCAGAGTAGACGGCTCCTGTCGCCTCACAAAATCGTCCGCTGAATTGTCTCTTGACAAGATTGTCGATTATCGTATTATTGCGATATTTGACCGGAGTTTTGACCATGCGAAAGACCATACCTACCATACCTCCACCCTGTTGCACGCTGGAGATTTCCGGAGTTCAGCAGAAACGGTTTGTCCGGATGGCCCGGGCGTTGGGGAATCCGATACGATTCGAGATTCTCAAGTTCCTCGTCACGCACCCGGGCTGCATTACCGGGGATGTCGTGGACTATTTGCCAATCGCACAGGCAACGGTGTCACAGCACTTGAAAGTACTCCGGGAGGCCGGGTGGATTCGCGGGACAATCGATGGTAAAGCTACTTGCTACTGTCTCGACCCGGAAAACGTCGTATGGTTCAAATCGATAGTCGGCGAGATATTTTGATATTCAAAGGTTCCGGTCAGCGGCCTGAGAACCGGTTGACGCCGTTCCCTGCTAGTGCTTAGCCACATGAAGGATCTGGCGAATTGAACCGAGATGGTAAGCAGTATGGACAATTGCCGCCTGGATGCCACCCAGATTTCTTTCCAATGACCAGTCCTTGATCGACTTCGTCAGGGCCACGAGTCGGTCGTGCTCAGCGTGCAGGTCGGTCAAGAGCCTTGCCCAGTCTTCAGGCGTAATTTCGTTTTTCCGCCAGCTTGTCCGCCACTCGATTTTGCCTTGTTGCTTATCCTGAATGTAATCCTGGATTACTCGCAGGTAAAAGCGGACATGTTCCACTTGGGCCGCTATGCTTGTTCCGGTTTCAGTCACCGGTCGCGAAGCTTCTTCTGCGGAGAGCGAGGCCAGAGTCTCATATAGTGACGTTCCCCTGTCGAGATAGATCCCCTGCACCTTCTCAAACGTTTCTTCGAGAAAGTCGTGCATCTGTTTTGCAATCAACTCACCTGAAACCTGTTCAGCCAACTTTGTCCCTTTCTATCGAAATCACTGTCAACAAGGGTGTCTACACCACCCTCGATGGCTTCATTCCGCGCACGTGAGTTCAGCGAGCTTACTTTCGCGCCAGTGTACCCAGCGCCCACTGTTCCGCTTCATCGACAGCTTCGAAGAGTCTTACTACTATCGCATCTTCGAAAGCATCGTTCAGTGCAATGAATATCCGTGCAGTTGAGGTGTCCTTTCCTTTCGGAAAGACAATTGCCCACTTACACTTTCCAGTCTGCTGTTTGATACGTGAGATGTAAGCTCTGAATCGATCGACGTCGGCCAATGTCCATCTGACCGATGCTCCGGAGAAGTCACACACCGCATTCATGCCCATTCGGTAATTCGGATCGCCCAAGATCTTGTTGACCAACTCGATCTCATCATCCACAGTCACGATCCCCCTATGTGTCTTTCTGAAGAGGTTCTCGTTCGGGAGAACTACATATGTACTCTCCATACACAACTCCCTGGCTTGGGGTTCACCTAAGCGATTATACGATAATTTTAGTGTATGGGCGTGATGACTTTTTTTGTGATCGCATTTTACTTCAGCCGCTCTCGGCCGCGACAGCGCAGAGCGTTTTCGTGTTTTTTGCCGTAACAGATTGGCACACAGAGCATTTCGAGTAATCTACTTGGCCACGATCAGCCAAGTGGGCTCCCACCAAAAAATGTCTCTAGCCGGCCGTTAATGCCAGGAAGTCACATGCTCCTTCAGCCAGGCGATAATCGCCGGCGGGCCTTTTACCTGCTTGTACCAGTCGGGTCCGATTTTCTCAAGAGAGACAACGCGGCGAAGGATGGCCACTTCGTCGAGCGAATCGAAAGGCCGCGGAGCTTGATACTGCCGATCGAAAAGCATCGGATAGTTGTACCGGCCGGACAAGTCCTTCATTGCTTCCCTTCCCACTTTGTGCAGTATCGCGCCGGTGAGCACGTGCTGGTGTAAGAAGACCTGTCGAACCTCGCTGTTCTCGCACAGTCGTTGTACCAGAGGATCTTGATACGCGTGCGTAAATTCCTTTGCCCACTCCCGCATCACTCCCAGCGCTGGACGTACAGCCAGAAGTCCACAGTGAAAGTATGAGCGGATCCTCTGTTGATCAACCGGCGTAGTCATGGGAAACAGCATGCTGTCGTCGAGTCCCTGCAATTCATATATGCGCGCCCAAAGTTCATCCGGCTCATTGTCAAAAAGCGAGCCGGCGCGGTTATGCATCACCGGCGTGTAGGCAAGGTTCAGGTTGATTGGCAGACTAAGTTCATCCGGCTCTTTGATCACGACAGCGTCATTGTCGATCCAGACCATGGTCCCCCGATGGTCTTCAAGCATATCTCCGCCGTTGCCGCTGCGAACGGCTTGTCGCCGTAAAAGAGCAGACGAGCATCCGAAGGAGTTTCGCAACGGACTATCCGTACTCCAAGGGACTGCAATCTCCTGACATGACTCTCGGTAAACCAGGCCATGTGCGTCGGCACCACAGTGAGTACGTCGGAGCCTGAATACTTACCTGCAAACTCTCTAATGCTGGCAACCAGCGTGACCGCATTATTTAACGCCTCGTTGCATTCACAGAATGTGGCAAATGTGATGTTATCGTAACTCATCGGTCTTTCCGGCAATGCGCATTGTTTCGGTACGAAGATACCATAGGATATGTTGCGCTGACAAGAGATTCCGGCAAACTGCCGTGGCTGGTCACATGCCGGCAGGAGTAGATTCAGGCGGCGCATTCAACGGCGCCCGCGGAGCCGCCGATGTCGCCCGCGAAAGAACTTCGCGAATAGTTTGCAGTAGTTGTTCGCGGCGATAAGGTTTCTGGATGAGCGCTGCCGCTTCGGCTTCACCCAGGTTCATCTCAAATGCCTCCTTGCTGTAACCACTGGCGAACAAGGTCGGCACACCTGGTTTGATCTGCCGGGCTTCGAGATAGACTTCATGTCCCCCTACTTTCGGCATCATCAAATCCAGCAGGAGAAGGTCGATACACTCGTGCTTCTTGCGGAAGATCAGCAGGGCCTCTTCACCATCCTTGGCCAGAAGCACCGAGTATCCGGCTTTGGTCAATATGCGTTCCGTCAATTTTCGGAGGACTTCGTCATCCTCGGCCACCAGAATTGTCTCTCTACCACCGTCGCTCTGAGCCAGGCCATCGCTCGCTTGGTTCGTGACGTCTTTGTGGTTGATCGGAAAGAAGATTTCAAATCTTGACCCGACTCCGACTTGACTATGCACTCTGATGAACCCATTGTGTTGCTTGACAGCTCCGAAAGCGGAGGACAGTCCAAGGCCGGTTCCTTTTCCCAATTCCTTGGTGGTAAAGAATGGTTCAAAGATATGTTTCCTGGTCTCCTCGTCCATTCCGCAGCCGGTGTCGCTGATGGTCATCCTGACATATTGTCCGGAGATTCCAGAATCCAGCGATTCATCGATTAACTGAGTGCATTCGGTTTCTATCATCAAAACGCCACCCTTTGCCATGGCGTCGCGGGCATTCACGCATAAATTGAGCACGATCTGTTCAATCAATCCGCGATCGGCTTGAATCATGCATTTTGCGGCATTAGGTTTGAAAACAAGTTCGATATGTTCACCAATTAGACGTCCCACCATCTTAAGCAACTGGGTAAGCACGGTGTCGAGTTCAAGCCGTTCAGTGCTGAGTGTTTTCCGACGGCTGAACGTCAACAACTGGCTGACGAGCCCTTTGGCTCTTCCGATAGCGGTCGTGACATGAGCAAGTGACGATTGTAGTCGATTATCACCTTTGCTCTCTTCCACCGCGTATTCCGTGTAGCCTTGCATTATTTGCAGGAGGTTGTTGAAATCGTGAGCAACGCCGCCGGCCAGCTGGCCGATAGCTTCCATCTTCTGCGCCTGGAAGTACTGATCTCGAAGTAGCTCTCGCTCCTCCTCTGCCCGGACGCGGGAGGTCACGTCTCTGAAGCTCCATACTCGGCCGACAATTTCATTTTCAAGACGCTGTGGAGTCGAGTAGCGTTCATACACCCGGCCATCCTTGAAACGTAACACATCGAAACTCTCCGCGTCTGGATCTTCGTAAAGATGCTTCACTTTTGCCAGGAACTCCTCCGGCTGTTCAAGCTGACCGATGACATGACCGAGGAGAAGGCGGTCATCGCCACCTTCGGCTATGTGGGGAGGTATCTGCCACATCTCGACAAATCGCCGGTTGAGAGAGGCTACATTTCCCTGCCTGTTGACCACGAGGATACCGTCGGCGGTTGATTCCAAGGTGGCGCGCAGAAGGGAGTGGGAGACGGCCAACTTTGCCTCGGCCTGCTTGCGCTTGCTGACGTCGCGACAGACACAGAACATGAGCTTCTTTCCGCCGCAGACGGCACCGTTGGTCTTGATCTCGACATCGAACTTTGTACCATCCTTTTGTCGGAATATCGTCTCAAAGTGATATCCGTTTGCGTCGACCGACTTCGTCATGGCGAGGACTTCATCTCGATTCTTGCCGACGTCCCAATCCCATGCGTGGAGAGCCAGTATTTCCGGTATCGAATACCCAAGCATCTCGGCGAAACTCGTGTTGGCCTCATAAACACCCGCCTCGGCATCGAGAATTACAATGCCATCTTTTGATTGCTCCAAAAGAATGCTGCGGCGAAACATTTCGTCAAGCAAGGCCTGCTCAGCTTCTTTTCTTTGCGTGATGTTCAGGTGTGTACCGCACGCGCGCAAGGGTTTTCCTTCAGCATCCCATTCGATCACTCTTCCCCGGTCGAGAATCCATACCCAATGACCGGATTTGTGACGAAGTCTGTGTTCGGTTTCATACTGCGGAGTAACGCCTTCAAGATGTGCCCGGACAGCTTCCATAACAGCCGCTAAGTCTTCGGGGTGAACCAGGCATTTCCATGCGGCGAGCGTCGGTTCCAATTCCGCGGTGGTGTACCCCAGCATTCCTGCCCAGCGCTCATCATATACAACTGTGCCGTTAGTAATATCCCAGTCCCAGATGCCAAGTTCGGCGCCGGAAAGGGCCAGTGACAAACGAAGTTCGCTCCGGGCTAGCGCTTTGAAATCTTCACGATTCCTGCGCTCGCGGGCGTCGATAGCACGATACGCCCAGAACAAGCCACCCAGGCCAAGTAACCATAAGATTACCCGCGCATAGATTGCCTCGAGACTGCTTTGCCGGGCGGCATCCAGAAACGGCTGCGCTGGAACGGCGACGCCGACACCTCCCAGCACCTCATCGGCTCTCAATCCATCCCGTGCATGACAGTTCATGCACCCATCTGCCGGAGTAATCGGCCGCATCAGTCTAAGAACTTTTTGACCATTGACGTTGGCGTAGGTAACAATTTCGGTTGCCCCCGACTGAAGCGATTGAAGTGCGGATGTCTCCCAGCTGTCAGGAAGGTCAAGCTCGCCGGGCGGAAATACAATCGAGTCAGGCAACGATTGCCATTCCCCAGGGGTTGACCCAGTACCTCTCAACATCGCATGATCGTTCACACGGTCCCGACCTGAAGGATCGATACCTCTCAGACCGATGAATTGTTTTGTCGGCAAAACTGTATCCGCGTTGAGCAAAGTGTCGCCATCGGGGAGGGTGAACATCCATGCTCTGGCGGTCTGGCCGGTAGCCAGATGGAAGCGGGCTTCGGCCAGGGCTAGGTACTTTGCTTCTGAATAATTCTGGTGTATCCTGAGGATCATCGAACCCAGTAGGATCAGGGACCAGACTATTCCCGTGACTATAGCCAGACGAACCAGACGGGCATGCCAGTGGGTATCAACAGAACGCTCTCGTGAAGCGCCCCTGTTTCTCACTATGCTATTCTTATCGAAATCAGCCTTTTCCGTCATGCTTTCGATTCCACAATCCATCCCGGTGGGTTCTTTTGTAACTTCATCGCTATTTGAATGTTATCGACAAAACGGGCTGTGTTTTCAATCACTCGCACCAGATATTTGTCTTGACTCGCTCGATTACATACCGGATACGGAAACACCGAATTAACTATTTACTGCTTAACGAATTATGAGTGGGTCACAGATGAGCATGAGACATTTCGGATATGCTATTCAGGAGTGTCTGTAATGTCGTGGGGACCCTGGTCCAGATCACAAATGAAATACCGAATCTTGCCCGATTCCTCCCGGGGAAGTTCATTGACCGATTCGATAGTAATCTCGATCTGGGGAGAAATCAGCCGATGCATTACACTTCGAATGTGTGCCCTGATTTCATCGGTGACCGGTGGGTCATTGGTGACCAGAAGATGGAAGTGAGTAAGCGATTTCTGTCGGTACTGGATCTGGCCGAGAACGGGGCCGGTTTCGGCAATTGTTGCTGACAAGGCAAGCGCCGAGTGCTTTGTTCCGTCGGGCGCCACATACCGATCGAGCATTCGACCGACACCGGCGCTCATCAGGGAAAGACTGCGGCCGCACGAACAGGTTTCGGTCATTCGGCAACCATAATCTTCGACCGCATATCTTATCAAGGGGAAGCCATAATTGGTGAGATCGGTAATCAGGATTTCACCTTCTGTTTCATCCGGCACCGGGACATTACTGTGAACGAACTCGACGAACGATGTCTCCATGGAAATGTGCAATCCTCGGCGACGGCCACATTCACAAGCGGTGTTCCCAACTTCGCGCGAACCATACATATTGTAGGTTGGGGCCCCAAAGAGCCGCAGGAACTTCTCCTTGTGATAGGCGTGCAGGGTCTCGCCAGTGGACATCACCGCTTTTACTTGTGGTGGCTGGTATCTATGGGCATCGATAAACTCGGCAAATCGGTCGAGGGCATTGGGAAACACCTTGAGGTACTCGGGCCCGAAAGCAGTCGCTTTCCGATAGAACTGCTCCAACGTCTCTTCCGAAGCCGCGCCGGCATACAGCATAATTTCGCGGGTCAAATATCTGTTTTTGAAACGGGCGCGTGATGATTCATTCGGGTCCAGATCAATATGCACGGGCCAGACAAAGCACATCTTGTCGCATGGTCGGCGGCCGATGTACCCCTCGAAGCGCCAGGCCGCGCCCATTTTGATGTTGTGGCTCTCCTGGTCGCGAAAGAGGGCCATCCGGCGGCGCGTTGTACCACCGGTGGCAAACTCGATCAGCTCAGAACGCTGAAATTGGGTGGAGAACAGCTCCTGCTGGTGATTTCGAATCAGGTCACGGGTGAGAGTCGGGAGTTTGCGAAGGTCATCGAAATCCTTGAATGAATTCGGTGTTAGTCCCCGCTCGTCAAAGACGCGGCGGTAGTATGGGACAGTATTAAAGGCATGCGTCAGCAGCGAATTTAACTTTTGCCATTGATATTCCTGAAGTTGCCGGAGAGGCCAATATTGGCTTCTTTCGAAGAAGCGCCAGTGCTTGAGCGCCGAACCGCGGTGATCTCGTCGAAGCACCAGTGGTAATGCCAAATGACGAAGAGCAAGTGACGAAAGTCCCATCTACTGACCTTACCTGCTTGTTCTGGCAACCTCGCTTATCTGACTGTTCACCTTCAAGGGTGAACGCCACAAACCATCGCCAGGGCCTGGTTCGAACTGTCTTCAGCCAAAATAGTGATTAATAGCTACAATCGCCATAAAACATAACCGGCTGACGGCGGACGGTCGGCGTCCACAGGATATTAGCCCTTGACAATGCAGATATATTTAGTATATTTTCACATAGTTAGGCAATCAAACTATGATCACAAGTCAGACCGATATACGTCGCCTTGACGACCATCTACGTTCGATGGTCAGTTACCAGTACTATTATTACGCCCGCTACACCGGTAGTGGGTGCGGCATGGTCGTGACGACACCATAAAGCAAGAGTCCATCGGATTTACAGCCCACTATCGGATGATGATAGTGGGCTTTTTTGTTGTCGGAATTCGGCGGGCGGACCGCCAGACAGAAATCGAAAGCAGGAACATTTCACAGAGAGGAATAAATCATGAGCAAAGTACGCGGGATCCGAGGCGCCATCAAAATCGAAGAAAACACCAGGGATGCCATCCTGAGTGGGACGCGCGAGCTGGTGCTTGCTATGACCGAAGCCAACCATTTTGATCTGGACGATATCGCCGCCGCCTATTTTACGGTTACGGCTGATCTCGATCGTGAATTCCCCGCCCTGGCGGCGCGGCAGCTCGGCTGGCTGACGGTTCCGATGCTGTGTGCGAGGGAGATCGACGTTCCAGGTTCAATGAAGTCCGTCCTTCGCATTCTTGTATTGGTAAACACAGAGACTTCGCAAAAAGAAATGGTTCATCAGTTTCTTGGTGAAGCTGCCGGCCTTCGACCTGACCTTCACAACGGAGGCGCTGCATGAAGCGTCTTAAGGACATGGTGGTAACGGTAATCGGTCTTGGGCAAATCGGCGGGTCGATCGCCCTCCGGCTGAAACAAAATCGCGCAGCACGGGTGGTTATCGGTTGTGACAAACGGGCTGCGACCATGGCAAAAGCGATGCGAACCGGCGTTGTCGATGAAACGGTGAATTCTATTACCCGAGCAGTCGCCCGGGCTGATTTGGTTATCGTAGCCACGCCTATACGAGAGGTCATCAGACTGCTTCCATCGGTCGCAGCGCATATAAGGCCAGAGGCCGTTTGTATCGATGTCGCGAGCACCAAGACTGACATCGTCAGGATCGCGGAAAGCTTCCCGTGTTTGAACTTTGTGGGCGGACATCCTCTCGCCGGCAGCGAGCAGGAAGGCCTTGAAGGCGCCACCTTTGAGAAATTCGAGCTTAAGACGTTTGTACTATCCGCGACCTCAAACACCACCCTGAGCGCGACCAGGCTGGCCGGTGAACTGGTCAGGGCGCTCGGGGCCAAACCTATTCTTATGAGCGCCGAGGACCATGACAGCTGTATAGCTCTCACCAGTGCGGTTCCGCACGCGATAGCGCTGGCCCTCATTCATCTTGCTGCCGCACAGTCAGCAACCAAGCACGATATCGAAAAGCTGATCGGCGGAAGCTTCCTTGGCGCTACGCGCGTCGCCCAATCCCCCGTCCACCTGGTCTCTGATCTCCTGTTGACGAATCGTAAGCCGGCCACCGAGGCCCTGAGACAATTTATCGCCGAGCTTCAAAATCTTAAGAAGCTCTTGAACTCAAGTGACAAAGCAGATCTCCGCAACTACATCGCAACGGCCCATAAGACCTCCATGAAACTTCATACTGGTTCGAAACGACGGGAAAGGAGCGGGTCATGAAGCCCTCCCAGCGAGTAACGAATCTCGAATTAAGTCCTATCCGTCGGTTCTCCGAGGGTGCGCCAGCGGATGCCATCCCGCTGGCGATCGGTCAGCCAACATGGGATCTTCCGGTCGAAGGACAGGAAGCTTTGAGGCGATTCGCCGGAGTGTGTAGTTATGGACCGGGATCCGGCAGTCGGGAGCTTCGTGAAGAACTCGCCGCAATGTACCATGCTACATACGATGAGGTCATGATTTCGTCCGGCTCGCAAGGATCTTTGTTTTCGCTCCTTCAGTCATTCGTAAATCCGGGTGAGCGTGTGTTAATTCCTGATCCGGGTTTCGTGACGTACAGAAACCTTGTGCTCTACTGTGAGGGAATTCCCTGCACATACCCGCTGTCCGCCGCAAATCACTATCGCTTGAACAAAGAATCAATATTCGAGGCTCTTGACCGGACGAATGCCCGCGTTGTTATTATCAATCACCCGGCAAATCCTACCGGTGGCGGAATGGTATCAGATGAGCTCGTGGCAATTGCTGACGAGTGCTTTCGGCGCGATGTCCTTTTGATTTCCGATGAGGTGTACCGCGAGTTGTATCTGGGGGTCCGGCCACCGAGCCTTCGCGATGTCACTCGGTCCGGGGTGGTGGTAAGCTCGGTTAGCAAAGCATGGGGAGCGCCCGGCCTTCGGGTCGGATGGGCGATCGGCAGTCCCCGCTGGCTCGAACCCGCCCGTTTGGTGCATGCCTACACTGTCACAAGCGCATCATCTATTTCCCAGCTTGCAGCGACAGCCCTCATAAGGTCATCCGAGTCTATTCATGTCGCCGCCCGCGAGCAGGTCAAGATCCGATGGACTTCGTTGGCTGCGGCTTTGGACAAGCATCTGCAGATGAAGGCGAGTCCACCCGACGGGGCCTTCTACTACTGGTTGCCGATCCCCCGGAGTGCGCAGACAGACCCGATGGCCTTCTGTTTTCGTATACGTGATGAAGCCAGGGTGTTGTTAGTCCCCGGCGAAGCGTTTGGAGCAGGTGGGCGTACCTACGTCAGATTAAGTTATGCCGCGACGCCGGAGCAGATAACTGAGGGAGTGCGTCGAATAGTTCCGTATTGGATGACCGACCGGGCCTGAACTTGACCGGCTGGACGGACAGGTTCGATTGCTCAGTGACTATTTCTGTCACTCGAGTCTGGACACATTTATCTCTTCTCCGTCTCGGCGTCGCCTAGCGGCGACCGAAAATGATACTGTATGTGACCGATGTGACAGGCTGTTCTTTATCGTCGGTTCTTACGGTAACACTGCCGGATAAATTCTTTTTGGCCCGGAGCGTTGCGGGTGTTGGAAGCATGGTTATCTCGTATTTCTTGCCCGCAAGCGAAGTGTCCACGTGGAGCGCAAGTCTTCCGTCGGCATCATTGACATCCAAAAGTTGAAGCTGAACTCCGTTTTCGGTGCCGACAACTGTAACAACTTGTTTGTCCGGCGTCATTTCACCTTTCGACGTATCCACAAAGTAACGCACAAATTCCGGCGAAATGTCGTAATAGCCGACCACCGAACCTCGAATCTGCAAAGCAGCTTGCGAGCTGGAGCGGTCGCCTGCGCGAACTGTGATTGTCGCATTGATGCGGCCTACCGGCATGCTCGATGTCCCCGTGATTTCAACCGTCAGCCGTCTCTTATCTGCGGCTGGTGAGTCAAGTATCTTCGCGGTTATGTTCGCTGATGACGAATTGATCTTTATAGTGTTAAGCAGGGTCGGATCTTTAACGATCAAAGTCGCCGTTTTGGTGATTGATTGGCCCTTGCGAATCTTCCCAAAATCGATGCTATACTCGTCGAAACCGAAGACTACCTCAATCGTGCCGGAGACATATAATAACGCACCTGAACTTCGAGGATCATTGGATTCAACCGTAATCGACTTTCTCTGCTGGCCTTTCTTGTTGCCGCTGTCAAAGGTGACTTCAATCTTTCCTTCCCCACCCGGGGGAATGTCCGTGTCGGTAAGCACGGCCGCGGTGCATCCTCACGAACCCTTGGCCTTAATCAGGCGCAATGGGGCATCACCAATATTCCTGACGACAAATGTATGTGACACTTTCGTCCCCTGAGCAATCGTACCGAAATTGAACTCTGTTTCCGGGAAACTAATTCGGGGCCCACCGGTGGTTGCAGTTGTGTCGATAGCCGCCGGATTTTCGACAGACTGCGTGGTAGCCCGGGAGTTCACCGCGGCTGACTCGGATATGCTTGAAGGTGAGTTGTGAAGAATCATCCACACCGCTACCACAGTCGCTATAACCACCAGTCCACCGAGCAACCAGGCGGTATAGCGCCCGGACTTGATGCGGCTTGCCCGGCCCGATAATACCTGCCCGTCCTTCTTCACTGCAGTCCTGGCGGCCGGCTTAGTATTCCGTTGTTTTCGTTTTCCCATATCTGTCTCTTCAGTCCTCTAGACGACCATCAATCAGACGAAGTCGCGTATTTCCAAATCTTGCTGCTTCCAAGCTATGCGTAACCATGATGACTGTCCGACCTTCTCTCTCGTTCAGTTCCTTGAGAATTCGTAAGACCTCAAGGGACAGATTTGGATCAAGGTTTCCCGTCGGTTCATCGGCAAGTATTACGTCTGGACTGTTCGCCAGAGCGCGAGCAATCGCAACCCGCTGCTGTTGACCGACAGACAACTCGCGTGGCAGGTGCTCTTTGCGGTCTTTTAGTCCGACTTTCTCGAGCAACTGTTCAGCAGACGCTCGGACAGTCCCGTCCTGCTCCTTACTGAATATCATCGGCAACATGACATTTTCCAACGCAGTCAGATATGGTATCAAATTGAAAGTTTGCAGCACAAATCCAACTTTACGATTACGGTATTCTGCCATTTCTGGTTCGGACATCGCATAAACGGCTTTCCCGGAGAACGCAACAGTACCTGCCGACGGCCGAATAAGACCACCAAGTGTCAGCAGGAGAGTAGTCTTCCCCGACCCCGACTGTCCCGTAACGGCCACAAAGCTTCCTCGCTCAACGGTCAAGGAAATGTTATCCAGCGCCCGCACCGTACCATGTTGCGAATCGTAGACTTTGCTCAGATTCTCTATGGTAAACATGGCTCATGTCTCCTGCATGATAACTGCCGGATCAAACCGCGCCGCCCGGTAGACCGGAATGATGCTGCCCAGTAAGGCTATCAACACTGCCACCACTACCGCAAACAGCAGATAGAGCGGCATTGGTGATACTTGAAGCCCGGCAAGTTGCGGTCCAAGGATCATGGCCGATCCGGTTCCAACGATGAAACCGCCAATGCCGCCAACTACACCCAGGAACACTGCTTTTGACAAAAAGAGGCGGTAGATCGCTGAACGCTTCGTGCCAATGGTGATCAGAATGCCGATCTCCCGACGGCGCTCTTCGACATTCGCCCACATGTAGTTGCCAATTGTAATGGCACCTACTATGATGATGATCACCAGAAAGACCATGGATATCTTGCTCATGAGCTGATTGGTCCGGATCTGCGTGCTGACAATCTGATTGATCGTCGTGATCCGCGTATCCGGCAAAATATTGCGGAGCTTGCCGAGGAGTCCATCCGAGATGGCCGAACAGCATCCCATGATCTCGATTGCGCTGACCTGCTGGCCAGTCCCCAAAAGCTGCTGAACCACGTGCAGGTGGGCATACACTCGACTGTCGTCAATGGTGCCGGTCTCCGGAATGACGCGGGCAACAGCAAAGGTCGATCCCTCTATTGTCACGGTCTGACCCTCGCGCAGGCTCAACCGCTGCGCAGCGCTGCTGCCGACTAACACATCTGTGGTCGCTAGTGAGTCAACCGCCTTGCGTTGCAGCCTTTCGTCCTGATATCCAAAGGATTGATTAGCAGTGTTGCCAGGATCACACGCCGCGTTGAGGCCCGTTCCGACCAGTCCCGCTGTTTGCCAGATTGGTTTCGAGGCCAGCTCGTTAGCAGGTAGAATACCGGTGAGGATAATTGGCACATCGCCAACTTTCACCCGCCGGGTTAGCTTTGGGGAAAGGTTGTCAACCCCCGGCAACATCGATGTGGCCAGCCGTTCGACATAGTCTTCTGAAAACGTCGGGGCATCGACATCAGCCGAGTAGTAGTCATCGACCGACGCGGCCTGCGGTAGAATCAGGATATTCGCGCCCAGATTGTCGAGACTGACCTTGACAGCTTTCTCGGACACAGCAGAAACTGATTGAATTCCTACGATGACCGCGATGCCGAGCGTTATCCCTAGCAGAGCTGACACAAGTTGCGACTTCCGCAGCCACAACTCGCGCCAGAGTATAGTCTGAAGCTTCATAACACGTGCTCTTACTTCTTTGGTGCGCAGGAAGCGTCAGGCTTCGCAACGGTAGAGGGACAGCAGCCGCCCACTTTCTTGGTCGCGGTAGTAACGAGATCGGTAACTTGCATAGCTCCGGTATACATTCCGGCGATTTGACCCTGAGCATTGGCCACTAGCGTCACTGGTTCATTCGACTGCAGATTCACTTTCATTTCCGTCAAGAAACCCGCTTCGACTGGGTCATCCATGTCGACAGTAACTTGCACCGATTTGCCGGCCATCTGCTGGCAAGCGGCGGCACAGGCACTATTGACGGACGCGGTCGAGACCATGCTCTTGCGACTGGCGGTGATGAATACAGCGTTCCCTTCAGAAAGAGCCTTAATGACCTGCGCTTTCTTGGGAGATGGTACAAGCTTCACCAACTGATCAACCGTGGCCTGAGCAGCCACAACACCGCCGACAATGACGCCCGAGGACGAGCTCACCAGTATGAGTGGCACCGGAGCGGTGGTCAGACCGTACTTTTTGATGAAGTCCACTTCAGCGGCGTCACCGCGATTGACTTCGATTAGTATCGAGCCGGGGATCCGATCGACTGCCTGGACGGTCAGCTGGCGCGCTTGGTCAAGCTGCATCGCCCCGGCATCATAAACAAGAATTAAGGCGACTTTCCCGTTCTCCGCCGCCGTCTCCAGTTGTTGTTGTGCCACACCAAAGGCCGCTACCGCCATAAGCAGCACAGCAACGGTCAGGATGCTGATTTTCTTGAACATCTGGTCCTCCATTCTGTGGTTACCATCTTATCGTGGACTCATATAGTCGATTATGTTGTCCATTTTATGAGCAGGCATCGCTCCTGCGGCCACCAAGTTCTTATACACTTTCCTATATTACTGGTCGAACCAAACACGCGCTATCGTTGGGTAATACATCCATTCGCCACGCTATCTAGCCATGATGCCACTTGACTCCAACCAGTCTTTTACTTTTGAGCCTATTTCATCTCGTATGCGCCGGAAGACCGCCAGCACCTCTTCTTCGGTCCCTTTCGATTCCGCAGGATCTTCAAATGGCCAGTGCAGTTTATTCCCCGTTCCGGGAAATACCGGACAGTTTGCGGCCGCGTTGTCGCAGACAGTAATGACATAGTCGAATGTCTGTCCAAGGTATTCGGACAAATGGTCCGAGGTGTGATTCGATATATCGATGCCAACTTCGCGCATGACCTGAATTGCGCGCGGATTCACTCCTTTTGGTTCAAGACCCGCCGAGGACACCTTTACCCTCTTACCTCCGTATTGCCGAAAGAACCCTTCGGCCATCTGCGATCGACAGGAGTTACCGGTACATATCATCAGAACGTGAAGTTGTTTCATTCGATTTGCCGTTGTGTAGAGTCTCCGGTCGAGCATCATTATTTATCCGCCGCGCAGCGCCCCGAGGCAACCAGGCTGTTCAGGCGTTCACGGTCTTGTGAGAACGGATCGGTCTGGACGAGATGTTCACGAAGAAATACGCGCAGGTCGTTCATTACCGCGGTTCCCGAAAGGCGATAGTGCACCCACTTGCCGTCGCGGCGGTCCAGCACCAATCCGGCTGATTTCAATTTATTCAGATGCCGCGACACCGTCGATTGCGGCAAGCGGAGCGCCTCGAAAATGTCGCAGACACACAGTTCACGTTCCAGCAGGAGAATCACGATTCTCAGGCGAGTTGGATCTCCCAGGCCTTTGAAAATCTCGTGTGCTTTCAGGATGACACCCCCACCGCCGTATCCGGCATCTTAAAATACCTCCGCTGAAAATACAGGGCGACGTTTACGAGCGATATCAATACCGGAACTTCGACAAGCGGTCCGATAACGGCGGCAAAAGCCACCCCCGAGTTGATGCCGAACACCGCCACCGCAACAGCGATGGCCAGTTCGAAATTGTTGCTCGCGGCGGTAAACGAGAGTGTCGCCGTCTTCGAATAATCCGCGCCGATCTTGCGGCCCATCCAGAAACTCACCAGAAACATCACTACGAAGTAGATCAGAAGTGGAATTGCTATGCGAAGCACATCCATGGGGATTTGTACAATCAGATTCCCTTTCAGGCTGAACATGACAATTATCGTGAACAAGAGCGCCACCAGAGTTATCGGGCTGATTCGAGGGATGAACTTCTGCTCGTACCAGATCTTGCCTTTGGTCTTCAAGGCAATCAGACGGGTCAGCATGCCGGCAAGAAACGGAATTCCCAGATAGATGAAAACCGATTGAGCGATCTGCTTCATGCTGACGTCGACGACTGAACCGCTCAAACCGAAGAGCGGCGGAAGCACGGTTATGAAGACCCAGGCATAGAGCGAATAAAATAACACCTGAAAAATCGAATTGAATGCCACGAGACCGGCGGCATACTCGGTGTCTCCTTTGGCCAGCTCATTCCAAACGATCACCATGGCAATGCACCGCGCCAGCCCGATCATGATCAGACCGACCATATACTCCGGGTACCCCCGCAGAAAAATAATCGCCAATGCAAACATGAGGATTGGCCCGATCACCCAGTTCTGTACGAGCGAGAGACCGAGAACCTTGGTGTTGCGAAATACATCGCTGAGTTCCTCGTACTTTACCTTGGCCAACGGCGGGTACATCATCAGGATGAGGCCGATCGCGATCGGGATATTAGTGGTGCCAACCTGGAAGTGGTTGATGAATCCTTCGACCGATGGCGCCAGGTACCCTAGGGCGACACCTGCCACCATGCCGAGAAATATCCAGAGAGTAAGGTAACGGTCGAGAAACGCAAGTCTTCGTATCACCGGCTGCATAGCTTATCCGTTTGGCAGAGAATTATCATATCCGTTTATGTGAATATAATAATGCGAGCGCTGGCTGTCAAGAACTTCTTTGCGGGGGACAGCTTGACCGGTGCCTGAGATTACATTCGGGATAATAAGTGAAGCAGTCCGTCGAGGATTGTAATAGGATGAGGCGGGCAGCCCGGTATATAGAGGTCAACCTTTAGTTTGCTGTCAGCGCCATTATGTACCTGGCGGTGATTGATGTAAGGTCCCCCTGATATCGCACAGGCACCGACAGCGATCACGATTTTCGGGTCAGGAACCGCTTCGTACGTTTTTTCCAGCGCGAGTCTCATGTTCTCCGTAACCGGGCCGGTAATAAGCAAGCCGTCGGCGTGTCTCGGCGAAGCCACGAACTGGATACCGAACCTGCCCAGATCGAAAACGATCGTTCCCAGAACATTGATCTCGACTTCGCATCCGTTGCACCCCCCCGCGCTTACCTGCCGCAGGCGAAGTGATCGCTTGAACAAACGCATAGATTCATCGTTCAATTTCCGGACGAGCGCTTTTTCTGTATCATGTCGCACCAACAGGTCTTCGCGTGTGCTGCCTGCGAGGCTGAAATCCCTGGTATACTGAATCAGATCATCGGGGCAGGCGCGTTCGCATTCGCCGCAGAACAGACACCGCCCCAGGTCAATTTCCGGATGACTGTTAATGACCTTTATGGCGGATGTCGGGCAGATATCGAGACAGGTCGCGCATCCATCCGGGCACGGCAGAGCGCTTATGAGCGGGTATCCCCGAAAACGGTCCGGCAGAACAGGTGGTTCGTCGGGAAATCCTACGGTCCGGTTCCCGAAGTTCAAACGTGCAAGCAACGCCTTCAGCATAATTTACTTCTAAAGATCATGTCCACAGTATGACAGGTTAAAACTCTTGTTGCATAAGGGGAAATCGGAAATCTGTTGATTGCGCATGGCCATAGCCAAACCCGCCCAGTTATGAAACGATGGATCTATCACCTTGTACCACTTGAATCGGCCGGCCTTATCGGTGCACGCGATATGGCAGATCTCTCCACGCCAACCTTCCGTAAGCGCAATCGCTACGGAGTCCGGCTGCAGGGAACCGATAGACTGATGAGACGGCCCGTCGCGCAAGGCGGCAAGTTGCGCCCGGATGAATTCCACTGAACGTACTATTTCCAGCCAGCGTACGTAGGCGCGGCCAAAAACATCTCCGGTATTCCAGAGGGAGACCGGGATCTGGGCAAAACTGAAAACATCGGAGGGGTAATCCAGGCGGGCGTCCTGTTCGATACCTGCGGCGCGCGCTGGTACTCCCACCAGTCCCAATTCTTTGCATCGCGCGGCGGTCAACATCCCCGTACCTTCGAATCGATTAATTACAGACGGCGTCTCCCATAGCAGTTGAGATGTCTTACTGACGTCGCTGTACGCCTGATCCAGCTTTTGCCGGAACAATTTTAACTGATCGGACGTCAAGTCAAATTCTACTCCGCCAGGACGTGCGATACCCCGGCCCAGACGGCTGCCGCAGATGTATGCTGTCAAATTCAAGAAGTCTCCGCGTATGCGGCCGCAGTGTGCCGCGACAGGCAGATAACCAACATCGCCGGCCAACGCCCCCAGATCACCGGTGTGGTTAGCCAGACGCTCAAGCTCCAGCGCTATGCTCCGTATAATCATCCCCCGCAAGGGGACACGAGTGTGGGACAGCGACTCAATGTTCTGGCTATACGCAGTGACGTGACCGATAGTGGTGTCTCCGGCAAGTGTTTCCATGTAGGGGATCGTTCGAACCGAGGGTCCGCCGATCAGCGCTTCTTCGATTCCCCGGTGCTGGTAGCCGAGCGATATTTCCAGATGGAGGACCTGCTCGCCGGCGCAGGAAAATCTGAAGTGACCGGGTTCGATAACGCCGGCGTGTACCGGTCCTACCGCCACCTCGTGAACATCGGAGCCGGCAACAGCGTAGAAGTTCGTGACGCCGATTGGCGTTTTCGTGAACCGAATCGGTTTGAGCCAGGGATGACCATGCGGAGTTATATTCCAGGTCTCAGCGATCTCTCGTTCAAACCAGTGCGCCTGCGCACATCGCGCGGAAAGCGATGGATACTCACGGGCCACCAACGTCGAAACGAATTCTATACCTCCGCGATCCCGGGCTGTGGTAAGCGAAAAGAGTTGAAATTCTCTGGACTCTACCGGTTGAGCAAACAGCGCCACGAGGCGATCGTTGCGGCAAACGGCCGTCGTGATCACATCGGCAAACTCATCATACGGCATGACCGGGATGCTCCCGAATGGTACAATCTCGCAATTGTGACACAAATGAGGGCGAGGGGCAGACATCAGTGACCTCCCAGTAAGCGAGCCGCCTCGGCCAGCAGTTCATTCAGGGCGGGCGGAATATATATGCCCAAGATCAGTACCATTACACAAAGCAACGCCGGCGACACAAGTGACAGACGTGGTTCTTCGCTGACGGTGGGCGGAGTCGTTGCCTGACTTGTCCCATAAGCCATGCCTATCACGATGCTGATCATGGCAATGAATATGATCCCGAGCGCAAGCAGCAGAAGCACGGCGATAAGTTCATGTCCTGAATCAAATGCCGCGCGCAGAATAGTCAATTCGCTCTGGAACAAGCCGAACGGAGGCGTCCCGGTTATGGCCAGCAGGCCGGCCATCCAGAGTACGCCCGAGCGAGGAAGCGTGCCGACCAGACCTTTGACGGCCGCGATTGACTTGGTCTTGTATCGCGCCAGGATATTTCCGGCCACCAGGAACAACATCCCCTTTGTCAGTGAATGATTGACCGCGTGCAGCATGGCGCCGAAAGCGCCGAGCCCGCCGAGCCCAACACCCACCGCGAGGAGTCCCATATGCTCGATACTTGAGTACGCCAGCATGCGCTTGTAATCAAGCTGCGCGACGATGAAAACGGTGGCGAAAACAACCGACAGCAGGCCGAAGATTAGCAGCAACTCTCGCGCAAACGCACCCGACCCTGCGGCATCTATTACCTGAGTGATTCGCAGGATACTCAGAAAGGCGCAATTTAACAGGGCGCCGGAAAGGAGCGCCGAGACAACCGACGGCGCTTCACTATGAGCATCGGGCAACCAGCTGTGCAAGGGCGCCAGGCCCATTTTCGTCCCATAACCGACGAGCAAGAAGATAAATGACATCTTGAGCCAGGGAACTTGAAGCACATGGGCGTGCGCAATAAGGTCCTCGACCACCAATGGCAGGGCGGCGGCTTCGTTCCCGGAAGCTGCCAGGGCCAGAAAGAACGTACCGAGCAGAGCCAGAGCTATGCCGACGGAACAAATCAGTAAGTACTTCCAGGTAGCTTCCAGCGAGCGATGGTGCCGATGAAAATAAATGAGCGGAGCGCTGGTAAGTGTTGTTGCCTCCACCGCCACCCAGAGTAGGCCGAAGTTATGACTGACCGTGACGAGTGTCATCATCGATAAGAACAACAGAAGACAACCGACAAATACTGCCTCCGGTTCATTCACGAATAAGGCCGTCTCCTGGAAGTCAGGCCTGAATCCCGGCTGTTCATTCGCCAGATAGGATACTGCATATAGCGCGGCGGCCAGGAAGAGACCGCTGACTACAGAGAGAAAAAGTAAGCCAAGCGCGTCAACTTGAAGCCATCCATCCATAATCGGGTCAGGACGGGTAAACCACATCAGTCCCGTCAGCGTCGCGTGTACCACCGCGGTCACAACCAGGAGCAACCTACGCACATCGTTTCTTCTCGTGACAAACGAAGTGAGTCCGGCAAGTGCAGGAAGCATGACGAGCAGGAGAATTACCATGTGTCCGGCTCCTTGTCGAAGCCAGCCCTGCGGCTTTTGAACCAGTCTCTGAGCGTGCTCAACTGCCCCGATTCTATGTTATCGAACGTTCGATTAATCTGGAACACCATAATTCCCATGATGAATACGCCCACGAATACATCGAGCAGTATGCCAATTTCAATCAGCATCGACTCGGACTGGGCAAAAAAGACACCGAAGGCATAGATCCCGTTCTCCAAGACGAGGTACCCCATTATTTGCATGAGAGCCTGCCTTCGACTCACGAGTAAAAACAATCCGGTAACGATAGTAAAGAAGACCATCGGGATAGCGAGACGGTACCCGGCATGATCAGGCAATGGCAGTACATACCCCCACCACAACGAACTCCCCATCACGAGTATGCCGATCAACAGCGACGGCATCGGACCGACATAGTACGTAATATGCCGGACCGAGCTAAGCTCACGGAGACTTCGCATCAGCAGGCGGGGGAAAACAATACCCTTGAGAAGGATTACGAGAATAGCGATCACAGCAAGTCGAACGGTCAGTCCCCCCTGATGCACACACAGCGGCAGTACTCCGAGGGCGAATCCCTGAAGGGTGACCAGGCGGACGGAAGCCTTGAGCCACTCGGCGCCGAGGAGCAGGAAGTTCACGATTATAATCAGGACAATGACTGCATTTACCAGATCATACATATATCACCCGAGAACCAGAATAGCTGCCAGCATTGAGATCGCCCCTGCTCCGACCAGAAGCTGGGGGACCTTGAGCAATCGCAAACGGGCCATCGACGACTCCACCACTCCAACGGTTATCGCAAGCAATACCATTCCACCAAGCGCGAATCCCTCACGCATCCAGATGCTGGAATCAACCAGATTGGGCGATGCAACTCCGACAAACAGCGACCCAAGCAGCCAGAGTTTCAGCGCGCTTCCGTACGAGACGATTCCGAAATCCGGGCCGCCGTGATCCAGAACCATCACTTCATGGATCATGGTCAATTCAAGATGGGTCGCGGGATCATCGACCGGAATCCGAGAGTTTTCGGCGAGCAGTAGAATGAACAGTGATGTCGCCACAAGCGCCGGCGCCCCGATACTCCACCCGGTCACTCCGGAAGTATACAGGATCGTGCTTAAAGACAGGCTGTGACTCAGACGGGATAGCGAGAGCAAGCCGACCAGCAGGGCCGGCTCAATCAGCATGGCATACGTGATTTCTCGACTGGCTCCCATTCCCTCGAAACTCGAGCCGGTATCAAGCGCCGCCAGGACCGTGAAGAATCTGGCCAGACCAAGGACATAGGCTAGAAGAATAAGATCTCCATCAAAGGCAGGCCACACCGGGACACCCGCGAACGGTATCAGGGCCATGCCAACGATCACCGCAGCAAGTGTAATAACAGGACCGGCCCGAAAGACCCAGGATGTGGTGCGGCTGTAGACAGCGCCTTTACGAAGAAGCTTGAAAATGTCGTAATATGCCTGTAAAAGCGGTTGTCCGCGTCGGCCGGCCAGGAGAGCTTTTGTCCGGTTGATAATTCCGGGCAATAATGGTGCGGCTACGAGTCCCACGATGAGATGAGCTATCGGGAGAACATTGCTGTTCATCGAAGTTTCCAGAATAAAAGAGTGAGCAGGGTAATCAATATGTACAGAATGTAGAGATGTACATTGCCGTGCTGAAGCCAGCGCAGACGACCGAGAATCCACGCGACACCACGAAACAACGGTTCATAAACTTTAACCAGGAGACCGTCTGAATTCTTCACGACCAGAAACGACTTGGTTGGAAACGGACCGGCCGGAAGCAACGACCGTTTGCGAATTGACAGCAGGCCGGCGAAAAGTCCCGTGGTGATCTGGACAAAAGAGAATCCTCTGTATTGCATCGTGGTGTCTGGGACAGCATAACCGCAATCCCAGGTGACGGACGCTCTCACAGTTCGGCGGCGGAGGGTCTGGAGCCTGACAAAAGCAAGTGCGACTATCAAGAACATGAGAGCGCCGCTCGCGATGCTTAATATCCTCATCGGTTTTGCCGACTGTTGAAACGCCTCGACAGCCATGGTCGCAGCACCACCGCCAAACGATGCAACTACGCCGCCCAATACGCCCGGGATTACAAAAGCTCCCAGACCGACTACAATGCATAGTCCGGCCAGCATCAACATTGGAGCCGTCATCCCCCAGTCGGATTCGGTCGCCGATCCGGCGGCCTCAGTCCGTGGCGACCCGAGAAATCCGATTCCCACGAGCTTCGTGAAACAGATTGCGGCCAGACCGCCGATCAGCGCCAAACCGATCACCACGACTATTGACATCGCGGCCAGGTCGGTTCTGGCAGAAACCGCGCCATCGAGCGCCCCCAGGTAGATGAGGAATTCGCTTATGAAACCGTTGCCAATCGGTAGGCCGACAATCGAAACGGATGCGACTAGGGTGACGAATGCGGTGCGTGGCATACGTTTGAGCAATCCACCCAGTCGATCAATTTCGAGCGTGCCGGTTCTTTGAAGCACCGATCCGGACGCCAGAAACAGCGCTCCCTTAAATAATGAGTGATTAATCACGTGGAGCAAAGCGCCACCCATTCCCATGGCCATTATTACCGGCGAATTGGTCGACCATCCGAGCACACCAACTCCGATTCCGATTCCGATGATCCCTATATTCTCGACACTTGAATATGCCAGCAATCGTTTGATATTTGATTGCGTCGTTGCGTATAAAACGCCCACCACTCCGGAAGTCAGCCCCAGGATGATCAGTACAACACCCCACCAGTATGAGGGGACGCCAAGAAAAGTGAGTGAGCGTAACAGACCGTACACACCCATCTTGATCATGACGGCCGACATGAGGGCCGATATGTGACTGGGCGCCACCGGGTGGGCCTCGGGCAGCCAGACATGCAGCGGCATGAAGCCCGCTTTCGAGCCAAAGCCGATGAGAGCGGTGAGAAACAAAATACCCGACATCTCCGGTGAACGCACAAAAGAGCTGAAATCAAGTGAACCCGACTGGTGAGCAAGCATGAGAAAGAAGGCCAATACGAAGGCCGCCCCGATATGTGCCGCGAAGAAATAGATCTTTCCTGCCCGCCGGACCGAGCGCTTGTTGTGATCCAGCGTCACCAAAAAGAACGAACTTACGGACATCACTTCCCACGCTACCAGAAAGAGTACTGCGTTACGCGCCACCACAACCATCGCCATCGATGCGATCAGCACACCCGTGAAAAACCAGACCGGCGACGGATTGTGTTCGGATCGGTGGTGCCATAGATACGAAGTTCCATATACGCACACAGGAATTGAAACGACAAATATGACCAGAAGAAACAGGGCGGACAGCGGGTCCAGACCGACACTGAAACTGCCCCCCGGAACGCTCCAGGGTAATTCCAGCGACCCACCGGCGCCATACATCAGCGCGGTGACGGTGGGGATCAGGCCGATCACGCAAC
Organism: uncultured Ignavibacteriales bacterium; assembly: GCA_964371785.1. Taxonomy (GTDB): domain Bacteria; phylum Zixibacteria; class MSB-5A5; order GN15; family FEB-12; genus CAVQCT01. The sequence continues at coordinate 215,458 of CAYJOL010000002.1, forward strand.
CAATCACTATTCCCGATACACCTGCTGCCGACGCCGCCGCCGGGTATCGGTATAGACTCAATGACACGAGGCTGGCGAATAGAATGATGACGATTGCGAGAAGCAATGTCTCCATGCCGGCTACCTGACCTGTGGCTGATTGGTAGAGACTTTTACCAGCGTATCTTCCACCTTCTTACAGGCGTCGAAGATCTCTTCGCGCAGACCCTGCCGCTGGATGGCATTGTGGAAAGCCTGGTCTCGAAGCGCATACGCAAGCCGTGAAATCAGGTGGAGATGTCCCCGAACAGTCGGACTAATAACGGTGAAAAGGGCGTACACCGGCTGACCGTCGATTGCGCCAAAATCCACCCGACGCTCCAGAAAGAACAAGGTTACCATAGGTTCCGACAGGTGAAATACTACTGGGTTCCGCACATGTGGGATCGCAATGCCTTCGCCAATTCCGGTCGAAGACAGCTCTTCACGTGCCACCAGAACCTGATACAGAAACTCCCGGTCTACTTCCGGAGGCAGCTGCAACAACTGCACTACGTTCTTCAGCACCGCCCATTTATCAGCACCGTCGACCCGATAGCTGATTCCGCCGAATTGTAGCGCCTGAAGCAGCGATGGCATGGCGACACCGTTCGTCTCAGGCTCGGCGAAAATCTCCGGCGAGACGGGGATTTTACGTGAAGTTGCCCACTCCAGTATCTCGGCTCTGTTAAATCTATATTGGTCGCGTACCTGATAGGCCGGCATAGTCCCCTGACCAATCCATCGGTAAACCGTTTTCTCAGAAACACTTAGAAGTTTTGCGACATCACGCACCGAGAGTGTCATACATTCTCATCTTTCTCACTAATTCTCATTTACCGCCACCGTACGAAATTCTGGGACACTAAGCAGGTTTTTGGATCAATAGTCAAGGGAAAAAGAGTTCAAAATGCCGGGGTATGACTGATGCGTCCGTAACCCTCGGTGTAAGCTGCGGTTCTGGTCGATAATTCAACCGCCGCAAAGTTGAGTTTTTCAGGTTGAGAAAGTACCAATTCGGACCTAAGCGCTCGAAGGGATCCCGGAACATGTGGGGACTAACCGGCTGTTTTGCCTTGTAAAAAGCCCGACTCAGGGTATATTGCACCCGGTTTTGCGGCCGGAATGCCCGACCGCCAGGATCACTCGATATGGAGGACGAAATGAACAGCCCCGATGGTGGCAGTAGTCCGAGCGCCACACAGACTTTGACAAGACAGGAACAAGAAGAACCTGGCTCTATCAAACGCAATGGAGCCGCGGCGCCGACGTATCCCTCCTTTCTTCTCTGCTGAGTTGAGCAAGGATTCGCCTCCAGCCGCCTGCACTCCGTTGCGGCCAGGACACGAGGTGAACCATGAAAAATCCAATTATTGTCCCGGAGTTGCGGGAATCAATCGCTAAAAAGAATGAATATGATCTTTACGATAGTTGCACTGTCGTGGAGGCAATCCGTAGCCGAACTATCCCCCCCATGGTACTTCCGCGAAAGGACTCATAATGCTCAGAGAATTATTGTGGCCGGAAATTAAGGAGCTGATTCGGGGCAAGGACTACGCAATTCTCAAGGAGGCTATGTCCCAGCTGGAACCGCCGGAGATAGCCGAGTTGTTGTCCGGGGTGCCGGATGAGGACTGGACGGTTCTCTTTCGCCTGCTCGGCCGCCAGAAAGCCGCCCAGGTGTTTGCATACCTGCCCCATGAGGAACAGGAACTTGTTTTAGAGAATCTGACGAACGAGCATCTGGGTACCCTGCTGAATGAATTGAGCCCGGACGACCGCACGAAACTGTTCGAGGAGCTTCCCGCCAATGTCACCCGTCAGCTCATGACCCTGCTTGCTCCGGGAGAGCTTGCCCAGGCGCGCATGCTTCTTGGCTACCCCGAATACAGCGTAGGGCGTCTGATGACTCCGGACTATGTGGCGATCCGGCCTGAATGGACAATTGCCCAGGCGCTCGATCACATCCGGCAGCATGGTCGTGATGCTGAAACTATCAACGTGATTTATGTGGTCGACGAGAATGGACGGCTTATCGATGACTTGCGCTTACGGACGCTGATTCTGGCCGATGCTCAGGCGACGGTGACCTCGGTAATGAACTATCAATTCGAAGCGCTTCGGGCTGATGAAGACCAGGAAGCGGCTGTTAAGATGATCCGGGACCTCGACCGAATCGCCTTGCCGGTAACCGATTCCGAAGGCATCCTGCTGGGAATTGTGACTGTTGACGACGTCCTTGATGTTGTTTCGGAAGAAGCCACGGAGGACATGCACAAGATCGGCGGTCTGGAAGCTATCGATACTCCGTACTTAAGTACGCCCATTCCGTCGTTGATAAAAAAGCGGGCGCGCTGGCTTGTTTTCTTGTTTCTGGGAGAAATGCTTACGGCAACGGCCATGGGGTATTTTGAAAAAGAGATTGCCCGAGCCGTAGTACTGGCGTTATTCGTGCCGCTCATCATCTCCAGCGGAGGCAATAGCGGTTCTCAGGCCGCAACACTGATAATTCGTGCGATGGCCCTTGGCGAAGTGAAGTTGAGAGACTGGTGGCGGGTGATGCGTCGGGAGCTTTTGTCAGGACTCTCTCTCGGGTCAATCCTGGGGGCGATCGGCTTCTTTCGAATCATGATCTGGGAACACATCTTTCACGTCTACGGTGTTCACTGGTTGCTCGTGGCAATTACTGTTGCCCTCGCACTCGTCGGCGTAGTCATGTGGGGGACACTGTCCGGCTCGATGTTACCGTTCGTACTGCGACGAGCTGGGGCTGATCCGGCCGCTTCATCGGCACCTTTCGTGGCCACCCTTGTCGACGTGACTGGGCTGGTGATATACTTCTCGGTGGCGGCGGTAATCCTGAGCGGAACATTGCTTTAGAAATTGCGAGCCCCAATCCGTCATCACCGCCAACTGTGGCGTTTTAGGTGGCAACGGCAAGCGGACGAAGTTCTTGCGGTGGGCTATTTTGAACAATACTTAATACAAGGATATTTCTGTCCCGATTAACCGCTTGTCAGCTTCGGGAAATTGCGCTATATTCGCACGCCGGCATATAAACAATAGTTAGGAAGATGATGGAATTGCGAGCATTGATATTGTCAGCAACAGCAGCAGCCGTGGTGTTGGTCGGCTGCGGGAAAAAGGAAAGTAGTCAGGCACGACAGGCCGGCAGCGGCCCGCTTCCGGTGGACGCTATCATCGTTCAACCTCAACCGTTCGATAACCGTATATTCGCAACCGGCACGCTGTTGGCTAACGAGGAAGTCGAACTTCGCTCCGAAATTTCCGGGCGGGTTGTGGGTGTGTATTTCGAAGAAGGAAAGCGGGTGCACCGCGGTGATACTCTGGTTAAGATAAACGATGAGGAACTGCAGGCTCAGCTCAGACGTAAGCGGCTTGAAGAGAAACTCAGCGCGGACGAAGAGAAACGCAAAAAGGCGCTGTTCGATATCAATGGCATCAGCCGCGAAGATTATGACCGGGCGCTGAACGCGCTTGATATGATCAAAGCTGAACGCGAGGTAATTGAATCTCAACTCGACAAGACCGAAATCGTCGCGCCGTTCGATGGAATTATCGGACTTCGCTATGTCAGCGAGGGGAGCTTCATTTCTCCCACAACCCGAATCGCGACCATCCAGGACCTTGATTCGGTCAAAGTTGAATTTTCCGTCCCCGAAAAACATGCCCGCCTGCTTCACGACGGCACGCAGGTGCTCGTGCAGGTTGGCGACGCGCAGACGTGGCGTGACGGGAAAGTGTTCGCAGTCGAGGCCAAAGTTGACCCGGCCACGCGCACGATCAGAGCCCGCGCAATCATCCCCAATGCCGACCGCAAGCTCATTCCCGGGTCGTTCTCAAAGGTAGAAATTACGCTCGAACGATTCCCCGATGCCATTATCATTCCTGGCGGCGCGGTGATTCCGCAACTTGAGGGTGAATATGTGTTCGTCTGCCGGAACGGCGGAGCCCAGTCGGTTCGCGTTAACACGGGCATCCGCACCGACCGGGATATTCAGATTATCGATGGACTCGCGGCCGGTGACACGCTGATTACCACCGGATTGTTACAGTTGACCGAAGGCCGGGCGGTTTCGATCAGTACAATTACAAACTCACAATAGCGGCGCTGATATGACCCTCTCATCGTTGTGTATCGACCGGCCTGTTCTTGCCACCGTTCTTTCGATCCTGATCGTGCTCTTCGGGGTGCTCGGCTTCGTGTTTCTGGGTGTGCGCGAGTATCCCAGTGTTGATCCACCGGTTGTTACCGTATCCACAAGTTACACCGGCGCCAACGCCGACGTGGTCGAGTCCGAGATCACCGAGCCGTTGGAGGAATCGGTCAACGGTATCGCCGGCATCCGGTCGCTGACATCGACCAGCCGCGACGGACGCAGTTCCATCACGGTCGAGTTCGAGCTTGGTGTAGACATGGAAGCCGCCGCCAACGACGTTCGCGACCGCGTCTCCCGTGCAGTTCGCAGTCTTCCACCCGATGCCGACCCGCCAATAGTATCCAAGGCCGATGCCGATGCGACGATGATTCTGGCGATGACTTTGCAGAGCGACCGTCGAAATCTGCTGGAACTATCGGCGATCGCCAACGATGTCTTCAAAGAACGCTTGCAAACAATTCCCGGCGTAAGTGATATTCGCATCTGGGGTGAAAAGAAGTACGCAATGAAACTTCTGATCGACCCCGGCAAACTTGCCGCGCACGGCCTCACCCCGCTGGATGTACGCAACGCGCTCAATCGGGAGAATATCGAACTGCCGGCCGGATTGATTGAGGGACACAGTACCGAGCTATCGATTCGTACGATCGGCCGCATGAGCACACCGGCCGAATTCAACGACCTCATAATCAAAGAAGATGAGGGCGCCGTGGTGAAACTCCGGGATGTCGGCGAGGCGATTCTGGCACCGGAGAACGAGCGGACGCTTCTTCGCGGAAATGGTGGCGTACCCATGGTAGGGATTGCCGTTACCCCACAGCCGGGATCAAATCATATCGCCATCGCTGACGAGTTTTATCAACGGTTGGACCAAATCAAGCGCGATCTGCCTCCGGATCTTCGCCTGAGAATCTCGATGGATGCGACCGCCAACATCCGCAAAGCGATTACCGAGGTTGAGGAGACAATTCTCATTGCTTTCCTTCTGGTACTCCTGGTGATTTTCGTTTTCCTTCGCCACTGGCGAACGACCATAATTCCAATGGTGGCGATTCCGATTTCGCTTATCGGTACCTTCTTCATCATGTATCTGGCCGATTTTACTATCAATATCCTGACCCTGCTCGGCGTCGTGCTGTCGACAGGCATTGTTGTGGATGACGCTATTGTCGTGCTTGAGAATATTTACAGCAAGATCGAGAAGGGCATGTCTCCGGTCGAGGCGGGTCACAAGGGATCGAAGGAGATTTTCTTTGCTATTATCTCCACGACCATCACCCTGGCCTCGGTCTTCCTGCCGATCATCTTCCTGCAAGGTCTGACCGGCCGCCTATTCCGTGAGTTTGGCATCGTGGTTGCCGGTTCGGTGCTTATATCGGCGTTCGTATCGCTTACGCTGACGCCGATGATGAGCTCCCACATGCTCCACAAGCAGGAACACGAAAACAAGCTCTTCCGTCTCAGTGAAAGCTGGTTCAATGCGCTCGCCACCGCTTATCATCGATCACTCGGACTCTTTATCCTGCGCGGCTGGCCGGCCCCGGTAATTATGGTCGTGTCGCTGGCTCTTATTCTCGGTCTTGGCGCCATCATTCCATCCGAACTCGCCCCAATGGAAGACAAGAGCCGCCTGTCGATTAACGCTACTGCCCCTGAGGGAACCGCCTATGAAGTGATGCAGGATTATGTGGGCAAACTTGTCAGCATCGTTGACACGCTGCCTGAGCGGGATGTGATTATGTCGCTCACAGCCCCGGGTTTCGGCAGCAGCGGCTCCGCGAATTCCGGATTTGTGCGAGTCGGACTGGTGCCACCTGACCAGCGCACCCGCTCTCAGCAGGAGATTGCCAATGCAATCTCAAAAAGCATCAGAAAGGAAACACTCGCGCGGACTTTTGTGACGCAGGAGCAGACGATTGGCGGCCGTCATTCCGGTCTGCCAATCGAGTATATCATCCAGGCACCCACTCTGGAGAAACTCAAATCCGTCGTCCCGTCATTCATGGCCAAAGCGGAAGAGAGTCCGGCTTTCCAGGTGGTTGACCTCAACCTCAAATTCAATAAGCCGGAACTGACTATTAACATAGACCGGGACCGATCCAGGGCGCTCGGCGTGACGGTGCGCGATGTGGCTGAGACTCTCCAACTCTATTTCAGCGGACAGCGGTATGGATACTTCATTCTCAATGGCAAACAATATTCCGTCATCGCGCAGGCGAATCGGGCGAATCGCGATGAACCGCTTGATCTGAGTTCTATTTATGTCCGCAACAATAGAAACGAACTGATTCAACTGGATAATCTCGTGACTTTGTCATACCGATCCAACCCGCCACAGTTGTTCAGGTACAACCGTTATGTAGCCGCGACAGTCAGCGCTTCGCCGGCCGCCGGATATACGCTGGGCAGCGCCATCGACGAGATGGACAAGCTCGCAAAATCAACTCTTGACGAGTCTTTTTCGACCACTCTGTCCGGTACGGCAAAAGAATACGCCGAAAGCTCCAATACCCTGTTGTTTGCGTTCCTGTTGGCGCTGATCCTGGTGTATCTCATACTCTCAGCCCAGTTTGAAAGTTTTCGCGATCCGCTTATTATAATGTTCACGGTACCGCTGGCGCTGGCGGGGGCAACTCTGTCGCTTTGGATGTTCGGCCAGACATTCAACATTTTTAGCCAGATCGGAATCATTGCCCTGGTCGGTATCGTCACCAAGAACGGTATCCTGATTGTCGAGTTTGCCAATCAGCGCAAGGCTCAGGGGCTTTCCTCCCGCGAAGCGGCTATCGATGCCGCCCGGCAGCGTTTCCGTCCGATTCTCATGACGAGTCTCGCAACCGTTTTTGGTGTGCTGCCCATTGCCCTTGCCTTGGGAGCGGCCGCCAAAAGCCGGGTGTCCATGGGGATCGTCATCATCGGCGGACTGCTTTTCTCACTTGGTTTGACGCTGTACGTCATTCCAGCCCTCTATACTTATATGTCATCCCGGAAACAGCCGGCTTCTGCGGCCCCGGTCGAAACACCAGTACAAAAAATAAGTTAGCCCGCACAAATCCGTAGCCGGCCGTCATTCGTCGGGGGAAAATTGCCTTCATGGGGCATTTTTATCCTTATCCGGGAACGAACTTTATCCGATTTGGTTTAATAGTTGGACGGGGTATTCTGTACCCGTCGAGACTTTATTGGTACCAGCCCAGGCGAAGTTAAGGAGTCAGTGTAGGGTCATTCGGTAACTAAACTATCATTCAGACCAACAGTCAGAGGAAACCTCTCAAGAGAAAGGAACCGCTGATTCATGACTGCTTACACCTCTCTCGCCAAGTCCGCACTTCTTTCAATCTTCATACTATTTATTCTGCTTGGAGCGGCGATCTCAACCCGGGCAGCCGGAGTGCCGGACTCTGTTAATGATCTCCAGACAATACTGCCGGACACAGTTTCCCTCAGGGGCAAAGTTGTCTATGTCGATTTCTGGGCGTCCTGGTGCGCTCCGTGCCAACAGTCCTTTCCCTGGATGCAGAAGTTGTACGAGAAATATCACCACCAAGGGTTGGAGATCGTTGCGATCAGTGTCGACAAAGATCACCGCTCGGCGCTTGAATTTCTCAAGGACACCAAAGTCACCTTCCCTATTGTCTTTGATTCTACCGGGGATTTGGCAAAGCAGTACAAACTTGAAACGATGCCAACATCCTTTATCTATGACCGTAACGGCCGTCTGGTAAGCCGGAATCGGGGCTTCAAGCAGGAAGAGACTGACAGTTTGGATTATACAATATTCCACCTGGTAAATGAAGGGAAGGCAAAATGAAACGGTACGGGATTCTTATCGGACTCGCCGCGGCTCTTATTGTCGGGCTGTCTTTGACCGGGTGCGGCGCCGTGGGAGTTCAGGTCTGGGATCGGGATATATTGTCGAAACCGGAAATGCAGATGGACCGTCCAGCGCTGGATCGGTCGATCGATGACCACATTTATTTCAGCAAAGAGGCGTCCAGCGGCGGCCGCGGATTCGGCGGAGGCGGGTGCGGATGCAACTGACCGGAAAATCATCGCTCCGTAACACCCTGACCGCTATCACCGCCGCCCTTCTCGGAACAGGAGTCACACACGCAGCCGGCGAGAATCGGGTGGAGTCATCGATCCTTCTGTACTCAGAAACTAATCGGGTTCAAGCGGCCGAAGGCATTTTCAGCCTGACCCGCGCCCTTAAGGGTGACCGGATCTTCAATGCTCGTTTCACTCTCGATGGTCTCACGGGTGCATCGCCCAATGGTGCGACCCCCTCGAGTCATGTTCAGACATTCACGCGACCGTCAGGTGGCAGCGCCTATTCGGTCCAGCCGGGTGAGCTTCCCCTCGATAATACGTTCAAGGACACTCGCTACGGTTTCGATGGCAGTCTGACGCAGCCGCTCAATAATGTAACTTCGATTATCTATGGCGCTCATGTATCAAATGAGCATGATTATACATCACTGGGAGCCAATCTCGGTTTTACCCGTGACTTCAACCGGAAAAATGCCACCCTTGCGGCATCGGTCGCTTTCTCACACGATATTGTCAGCCCGCTTGGTGGAGCGCCCACCCCATTTGCGTCGATGGCCGCCGCAACCGGAGGTGGCGGCGAAGGTGAAGGCGATGACGGTGAAGGCCGCGGCCGCGGGCCGGCAAAAGGGAAGAATGTCATCGATGCCGTTTTCGGGTTCACCCAGGTGCTTGATCGACGAACGGTGTTGCGTGTCAATTACTCCCTGAACCGCTCTTCCGGATACCTTAATGATCCTTACAAGCTTCTCAGTGTCGTCCAGGGACCGACCGGAGCCGATCCGGGCGAACCAGTTGACTACATCTATGAATCACGTCCGGGGACCCACTCCAAGCAGGCAATCTACGCCGAGGTACGGAGATATATCAGCGGTCATACGATCGATTTGTCCTATCGGTATTTCTGGGACGATTGGGGAATTAGCTCGAAGACCGTGGATGTGTTCTATCGACTTCCTTTAACCCGCGGTCACGCCATTCGTCCGCATTTTCGATGGTATCGCCAGACTGGAGCAGACTTCTATCAGGCATACCTGGTGAACGGCTCCCCGTTACCGGCGAATGCTTCAGCCGATTATAGACTTGCTCCATTTCACGCAATCACGCTCGGCCTGGAGTATCTTTTCCCTGTTGGGCAGGGAGTGCACCTGAGTATCGGGGCTGAATACTATCGTCAGATCGGGGATCTCAGTCCGCCGCCGACATCAATGGGAGTACTCAGCCGGTATGACCTGTTTCCCAAAATGGACGCCGCCATGGTCCGGGTAGGGTTCAGTCGTGATTTCTAAAACCGCGCTTGAGTACCGGGTTAATCGAACTGAGTCGCACTGGACTATCCTGTTCACGGCTATGGCGAGTCCGTGCGAGATCTTGGTGCGGTGCAAAGACAAGAGCGAAGCCGAACTGTTGGCTTCGCTCTCATTTAATGAGACCCGTCGGATCGAACAGAAATTCAGCCGTTATCGAGACGATAATATCGTTCACGCTATCAATAACAGCAGGGGACTGCCGGTCGAGGTCGATGAGGAAACGACGCGGCTGTTGAACTACGCCGACCAATGTTACCGTCTCAGCAATGGTCTTTTTGACATCACGTCGGGGGTGCTTCGCAAAGCGTGGAAATTCGATGGCTCTTTACAGACGCCGAATAAGAGACTCATCGAATCGCTGAGAGAAAAAGTGGGCTGGGATAAAGTGGAGTGGAACGGCTCCTGTATTCGCCTTCAACCGGATATGGAGACCGACCTTGGCGGTATCGGCAAAGAATATGCGGTCGATATCGTGGCCGAAATGTTGTCGCGCGTCACCCGTGCGCCGCTTATGGTCAACTTTGGAGGCGACATCCGGGCAATTGCCCAGGATGGCAGCGCCGCAGCATGGAATGTTGGGATTGAGGACCCCTCGCGCGAGGACAACGCGGTTGGTCAGATTGACCTTACCAAGGGCGGAATAGCCACGAGTGGCGACTCGCGCCGATTTTGTCTTGTCAATGGTGTCAGAATGGGGCACATCCTCAACCCGCATACGGGGTGGCCGGTCGATGGCGCGCCTCGGAGTGTCACTGTGCTCGGGAATTTCTGTGTCGAAGCCGGATTTCTGGCCACTCTCGCCATGCTTCAGGGACCCGAGGCCGAGAAATTCCTTAAGGACCAGGACACCACTTACCACTGTATTTGGAAATAGGCCCGTGTACCGGTTACTGTCGCTTGCGGAGACTTTGCCGTCCCAGATTTGCTTTTGATTCGAGGACTCCCTGTCCCTGCTTATTCTGCCGTGGTTGGGTCGATAACCGTACCGACAATTGAAATCTGGTTGGCGGGAAAGCCGCCCTTTTGAGCGTGCTCGCGGATCATCTGTTCATCCGGGGCAATGTAAACACAATAGATCTTGTCATCGGTGACATAACTGTGCACCCACTGAATTTCAGGACCCATCTCCCGCAGTACATCGCATGATTTCTGTGATACAGCTCTGAACTCGGCCGGTGATAACTTACTGGCACCGGGTAGTTCGCGTTCGATAATGAATTTGGGCATAATGTAGTTCTCCTTTGTTAAAGTTACGGCAGCTTATTGCACTGTATTTGAATTAATCGTGTCCGGAATTCTCTCTTTTTTTGAGACTCGCGATAATCAGCCCTTAGGCTTTTGGGGTTTTAGATGAGACTGACGTCGAGCAGTCTATAAGTGGCTGTCGCACTTGAAACTTACTGTTGCAGGACCAATCGGAGTTACTCCATCGGGCGGGATTCGCCGCCGAACATGATGCCCATTTGTTTGAGCATATCGTAAGGCGGGATGCCCCCGATCTGGACGATCACGTAGTCGTTCTGTATTTCCATCTGACCGTCCCTGGTCTTCAGGCATACCGATTCCGGCCGGACTTCGGTCACCTGGGAATCGAAGATTGCGGTTATCTTTCCGTCGGCGATAAGTTCGGTGATCGCGTCTTCGTTTTTCTTCTTTACCCTGAAAAACCCGCCCTTGCGGTACGAAATGGTGACGCTATTACCCGGCTGTCTGGCCAATCCGACCGCAGCCTCGACCGCACTGTCACCACCTCCCACCACAAGCATATGTTGATTCGTGTATGAGCGTGCATCGATCAGTTGGTACATTACTTTGGCCTGGTCCTCGCCCGGGACGTCCATTTTGCGCGGCGTCCCCCGGCGACCCATGGCCAGAACGACAAACCGGGAGGAAAACAAGTTGTCCGTAGTTTTGATATCAAAGTGATTGCCGCTCATTTGCACCAATTCCACGCGCTGTCCGGAGCGGACCCTCAGGTCAAAACGACTGCTGATATCCTGCCAGGTCTCCATGAGCACTTCCTTGGAGTACTCGTCTTTTTTCAACCACCCGTACAGGGGCAATTCCACCGGCTGTGTCATGACGAGTTTGCGGCGCGGATACTTGAGAATGGTGCCGCCGATCTCACCTTCGTCGAGCATCAGGTAACTTAGTTTATGCTGCGTAGCAGTCAGGGCCGCGGAGATACCGGCCGGACCGGCTCCAACAATAACAATGTGATAGATGTCACTAGCGCCCGGGCCGCCTATTCGTCGGGCGATCTCCTCGACCACCGCTCTTCCCTGCGCGATGGCGTTACGGATCAGCGAGAGCCCGCCGAGTTCGCCGGCGATGAATATGCCGGGAACCGTGGTTTCATTCGCCGAGGTGAGTATGGGAATGTCCGGTCGGGTCTTAATATCGCCCAGACCAACCTTAAGCGCACCCACCGGACAGACGACTTCGCAATATCCGTGCCCGACACAGCGCTCACCATTGATAACTTCGGCCGCGCCCCAAACGACTCCGAGCACGTCGCCCTCCGGACACGCATCCACACAAGAGCCGCACCCGATACATTTCGAACGATCTATCATGGGAAACTGCGCACGGGGTCGATCAATACCCATGGCACGGGCTTCCTCTTGCCTTTGCGCATACACTTTTCGATTCCGACGAAATTTGGCAAAGTACGGTATGAAAATGACAGCAACCAATACCGCCACACCCGACCAAATCAAATTCTGTTCCATACTCATTCTAACATTTTACATCCGAATCGGTTCGTCTAAAATCTGTAACCGAGTTCGGACTGAACGTGAAAGCCCTTGATGTCGTCGCCGGTATCCTTCTGGAACCGAAGCCCCAACCAGTGATGCCGGCTGACATCGGTCTGGCCCGAAAATTCAACCCAACTGTTGCCGCTGCTGAGTCCGGTCACATCTCGGTAGGCATATCGACCGTAGGCGATTCCGAGACTGTACCGGGTATGGAAGAAACTGCTCGTGCGTAATGTATAGTTATAGCCATGGGTATTCGAATTGTCGAACCCGGCATACTGAGCAGATAGAGTCATACCCCTAAACAGAGCGTTTCCTTTGCGAACCAATATCGAATATGACCAGCTTGGGTCCGGATCACCGGCCCGATCCCGATAACCGATCGAGCCCGAGGACAGAACATCTGCCGGCAGGTTGATATCTGTCTGAAGACGGACTCCCTGTCGAAGGTTATCATCGAAAAGGCTGTCCGCGACGGAACGGTTGTCAAATGTCCAGTAGTTGGTGCGGTTATCATAGCTGAGACTGAGGCGAACGCGTTCAATGGGGCGGACCCAACTGTTGAGATACAGGTTGGTCAGTTCGATAGTCTTTCCCGAGCGTTCCTTTCGCCAGCTTCTATTAATGTCGATCTCGCCAGTATGACTGATTCCCCAGAGAGCTCCCCTGCTCAGTCGTCCCTGTAATACGAGAAATTCTCGATTGACATCGCGGGCATGGTATTCTCCCACCGCACCGACGTTTTGTTCAAAGTAAAGTCCGGAGTAGTTGCCCGAAACATAGCTCAAATAGCCGCCGGTCTTATTGAGAGAGATCGGCCGTTCGTCATATAACCAGCCGGGGTAAGTTCCCGCAAAGAAACCGGCATGAATTCGTCCGGAAAGCGATGACTCAACCAGCAGACCATCGAGATAGCCAATACCTCCAGTCTGTCGAGGGAGAATGCGACCGGCGTAGAAACGGACGGGTGAACTCGGTTCTTCGTAACTCAGGGAAAACTCCCAGAGCCGGTTCTGCCAGTCATTTCTTCCGACATCGGTCCGATAGTCACGCTGGCGCTTGTCGAACCGCCCACGTCCCCGCACCGCCAGAGTCAGGTCCTTGCCCCATAGCCGTCTCGCCTTCACCGAAATGCGTGCGGTTGTCTGAGTAAAATCCAGATTCGAAGCAGACATGTCGTTCCAGTGATAGATTCCAACAGCTACGCTTCCAAACAGCTGTGGTCCACCCATCTTGGGATGACGGACCTCCGGTTCCGGCGCCCGGACAACCGTATCGGGCGGGGCCTGCACGACCGTATCTTTCGTCACGGCGATAGAGTCAACCGCCGGAAGTGATTTGAGCTGCACCTTATCGCCAATCTTAATATCTCCCGACGGACCGATCAGTTTACACGAGGCAGAGTGCGCCGCAACATAAACTACTTCGATTTCAGCCTTCACGCCGCTGGTGCCGAGCACGGCCAGTTGTGCACCTACCGTCAGACCATCGGCCTCACCGGCATCGAGATAGACATTCTCCGCCGAAAGGTACTTAACCGTAATGGTGCCGGTTGCCTGGACAGTTCCAAGCAGCAAAAACCAGCCCGCTATTATCATGATCAAAAATGATTTCATCATCCGGCACGTCCTGTCGGGTGACAGCTGTAGCACGCAGTGCTTAGATATTGATAGTTGCGAACGCCGGTATGGCGCGCATCGGTATCCGTCCGATTGTGTTCATGGCAATCGATACACTCAAAAGTGGCAAAGGATGACGGAACGACATGACAATCCGCGCAGGTCGACCACCGTCCCGCGTGCGTGCCTGAATAGATCGGGAAATATTGAGAGTCATGGTCCCAGTTGGCCGGCGCCCAACCGCTTGTGGTATGGCAGGTTTGACAGTCAGTCGGGAATCCTGCCGCGGTATGGTTCGGATCCGTCGTCCCCTGATAATCCGTATTATGGCAGGCGAAGCAGGCGGTTGGTGTGCCCGTATAACCGCTACTATGACACGCTACGCAAGAAGCAGTAATATGTGCTCCGGTCAAAGCAAAGCCGGTGGTCGAATGGTCAAACGTAGTAGGGTTCCACGCGGTTGTCGTGTGGCAGTCGGTGCAAGTATGACTGAAATTGTTCTGCACGTGGTTCGGATCGCTCACACCGGCGAAATCGGTCGAGTGACATGAGTAGCAGTCGGCCGGCGTTCCGGCATATCCGCTGCTGTGACAGGAAATGCACGTAGCGGAGGCGTGCGCTCCGGTCAAAACAAAGCCGGTGGTCGAATGGTCAAACGTAGTAGGGTTCCACGCCGTCGTCGTATGGCAGTCGGTGCAAGTATGACTGAAATTGTTCTGCACGTGGTTTGGGTCGGTCACACCGGCGAAATCGGTCTGGTGGCATGAATAACAATCCGAAGGGGTACCGGCGTACCCTGCGGCATGACAGGAGACACAAGTCGCATTCACATGGGCCCCGGTCAACGCGAAGCCGGTAGCTGAATGGTCAAAGCTCGATGGACTCCACGCCGTCGTCGTATGGCAGTCGGTGCAAGTATGACTGAAATTGTTCTGCACGTGGTTTGGGTCGGTCACACCGGCGAAATCGGTCTGGTGGCATGAAAAACAATCCGAAGGGGTACCCGCGTACCCTGCACTGTGACAGGAAATACAACTCGCACTCACATGGGCCCCGGTCAACGCGAAGCCGGTAGCTGAATGATCAAAGCTCGATGGACTCCATGCCGAAGTTGTATGGCAGTCGGTGCAAGTATGACTGAAATTATTCTGCACGTGGTTCGGGTCAGTCACTCCTGCAAAATCGGTCTGGTGACAGGAATAACAATCGGTCGACGTACCGGAGTACTGGGTCGCGTGACACGAGACGCACGCAACTTGTATATGAGCTCCGGTTAAGGGAAACGTTGTTGTGTTGTGATCGAATCGAGCCGGTTGCCACCCTACTATTGTATGGCATTGTTTGCAGTCATGAGAGAAACCGCCGGCTTCATGTGCCGGATCGGTGGTCGACGCAAAGTCGGTGCTGTGGCACGAGTAGCAGTCCGTGGACATGCTCGCGTAGCCGGTTGTATGACACTGATCACAGGCGACACCTTTGTGACCGCCGGTCAGAGGAAACGATGCTGAGTGAATAAAGTCGACATCACCCCACCCACCCGAAGCGGCGCGGTGACAAGTGGCACAATCGTTGGAAAACCCCACCAGTTGGTGGTTCGGCTCGGTGGTGGCAGCATAGGTTTCCGCGTGACATCCGTAGCAATTCACCGGTGTACCGGCGTACTCCTGACGGGCATAGCCGACATGGCAGGCCTCACAGTCTGCAACCGCATGTGCCCCAGTCAGGGCAAATCCCCTTGCGGCATGCAAGTCCAGATTATTCTGCCGATTTTCCCAGTTGCGCGGTGCGTGACAGTTCTCGCAATTGGTGCCGAGTTGCCCGTGGTGTTGATCGGCATGGCAATCTACGCAGGATGTCCCTACCTTGCTGAAGATCGGACTCTTGTGGCAACCGGCACACGGAGCGGCAGCGTGAGCGCCGAGCAGCGGAAAACCGGTCGTCGCATGGTCAAAAAGCACACTGTCGCGCATTTTTGACCAGGAATCCGTGGTGTGACAGTCCTGACAATCCTGCTTGAGATTGCCATGGGGATTCTTCACCGTCGATTGTCCCACAATTATACTGCCCGCAAGCAGCAGCAAGGGAACTATGAATAATCCAAATCGTCTCATCTTCAACCCCTCCTTTCCGGGAGAGTGTTCCCATGGCATGAAACACAGGATGTATCAATCGGCTTATACTTCGCAAATTGTCCGAGACCATCGGTCAGGGTAGGGTGACACTTGCCACACGCGACATTTCTATGGGCCCCGTCGAGTTTAAATCTCGCGGACTGGTGATCGAACTTCGGCGCTTTCCAATTTACCGGCGTATGACAGCGCGAGCAATTTGTTGCGTCGTCCACGGCGAACTGCGCCCGATGGATATCGGCATGGCAGGTTTGACATTCCGTTTTGACACCGGCAAAACGCATGGCGGTTCGATCGGCCGTTTTCGTTGAATCACCGTGACATTTGAAGCAACTGGTTTGCATGTGTTTTCCCTCCAATGGAAAGTCTGTCTTGGAATGATCATAGTTTACCGCGTTCCAGGTCTCCACCGCGTGGCATAGTTCACAACCCGATGCCGCGACCAGTTTGTCCACCTGGCCATGGTGCGGATCCCGATGACACGCGAGGCAGCGAGTCGAGACAAAAGCAAAAGTGAACTCGGCTTGCCCGGAGACGGACTTTTGCTGGTGACATGCCAGGCACGGGACCGCGCGGTGCGCACCGCGAAGCGGATAGTCCGTCGAATCGTGCTGCGCCATGAGGAAGTTGGCCGGCGAGAAACCGTTCACCGTGTGGCACTCTTCGCAGGCGCCTTTCGAAGTCCGCTTGACGAACTGGCCCCGATGGTAATCCGAGTGGCAATCGGTGCAGGCCGCAAATTTCAAAGCCTTCTTTGTTTGCCTGACCCCGTGGCACTTGTCACAGGCCACCGTGAAGTGTTTTCCCAACAGCGGATATCGGGTCCTGGAATGGTCGAAATTTGTAGTGTTTACCAGATGCCAGTCCTGGGTGTTGTGACAGGAGCTGCAGTTTCCGCCCAGTTTTCCCTTGTGAGCATCAGTATGACAGTCGCTGCACTGGTTGAACATCAGTCCGGTCACCTTCATATAGTCCGTATCGTTGTCCAACGGACGATCCGTTTGCAGGGCGTGGCATTTCACGCAGTCGACTTTCAGGTGCTTGCCCGTCAATGCATACTTTGTCTTGTCGTGGTTGAATCCAATAACCGGTTTCCAGACGGTCTGATTGTGACACTTGGAGCAATTGTCGCCAAGCTGTCCGCGGTGTTCATCGCGGTGGCAACTGGTGCAGGTTGGATTCAACCCGAGATAGGTGCGGCTCGAATCGATGTGCTCGTCACTGCCGGCAGCTATTGATCCCATATATTTTGACTGATGGCACTCGCGACACTTGAGCGATTCATGCTTGCCCAGCAAGACGAATCCCGCCAGTGAATGATCGAATGCCTTTTCCCCGCCTTTCCAATAAACGAGTGAGACGTCCCGGCCAAGGTGTTCGACATGACACTTCTGACAGGTCTGATAATCCGGTCGGCCGTGCAGACCCTCGGCCGCTTCTTGCTCTTTCTTAATCCTGACATGACAGGCAAGACACTTCTCCGGAGCAAGCTCACGGTCGCCGCTATGACACTTAGAGCAGTCGGTCACGCCTTCAAGGAAAGCGTGCGCGCGGCTGAGCTCTCCCGGGGAGAGCTGCGCTTTGGCGCCTGCCGCCGTTAACAGCAGGAGTGATGTCATGATAATATATCTCCTCACCATGCCCAGCCGTACCCGGTCCAGATGGCCACGCCTATATGCACCAACATGATAAGATACATGACAATTGCAAACGGTTTATGAATAACATGCCAATAGTGGAAAACCTGTTGCACGTGCGGGAGCAGAGATATTCTCCGCTGAAGATGCGCACGTTGAAACGCCATACGCGTGAACTCGCGCATCTCGCGCCCGGGCAACGGAAAAGCAATCCGGATCCGGTGTACAAACCTGCGCCGTGACCCGAAGCGAAAAAGGTCCGTTACCAAAAGCAGGATAACGGCGCGAAAGGCCCCGCCGCGAAACCCCGAGGTGAATTGACTGGCGACGGTTTCCAGCTTGGAAACCGCGGCGTCATCGAGATGAAATCGTTCTTTGAGTTTGCCGGTCATTTCTGCGGAAAGATGCTCCAGGTCCTGCAGGCCAAGTTCCGTGCCATGGATGTTCCGCGGAATCTGAAGATAAAGGTACCGGCCGAAATATCCGCTGAGCGCGACCGCAACCATCGACCAGAACGCCACGGCCACCAGTCCCTGGACTTTGAACGACGTGTGCAAGATGATAAGTAACGGACCTATTATGCCAAGGTAAATGTGCAGGCGAAGCAGCGTCTGCAAAGAAATCTTACGGCCCATCAGTTTGGTTCGTTTGCGGAGCGAATACACCAACATCAGGATCATCATCGCCGCGCCCGCGTAGCCAAACGCGAGACCACGCGTCCCGGCGGGCCGAAGGACGCGGTAAGCGTCTTCGTGAGGTCGTTCAACGTATGGGGACGTGTAATATCTGTACCCGTCGACTACGAACCACGTGAGCAATGCAAACGAAATAATATAGACTGCCCAGAGTAACACGTTTTTGTGCCCGGGTCGGGGACCCGGCTGGCTGGAAATCGGTTCCCGAACTGTTTCTAATGATACGTGCATGGGGACGATTCCCTTCCTGTAAGTTAACTCGTGTGCAGTCTTGTTGTTACATGCCTAATCGTGAGGGCGGGCACTTAATGTGGATTACCTGGGTAGAGTATCGGCAGTTCCAGTCCCGGAATGAAGACAAAAAAGCGTGAATTACACCAGCAAATATTGCCAACTGCCGTGCCCTATACCCTCGCACCTGGCGTCTACCCGAATGAGCAGGGCCAAATACCCTGGGCAAAAGTTCACAAACCAATTAGCAAACTACGTCCTGTACCATGCCTTCTTGAATTCCACGGTTAACTGCCTTGAAAAGAGGCACTTCCACCATTCCCATGTTCTCACAGCGAGATGTGCACGCGCACACGATCGATGCAATCTATCGATCCGGCCCAACGTAACCTTCGTCACAAAATTCCCGTTACGTTTCCCTCGAGCCAGAAGGAATTAATCAGCTATGGCGTTTTTCTGCAACAAAAAACCTCTGGGAAGTATTTGAGAAAAGGACCTGAAACTGTCCACATTTGACGCATCCGGTTCAGTCGGACCGACGCGCTGGAAGTAAGAAATGATTGGGCGCTAACTGTTTTCATACTTCGAAGAGGCTAAGCGAGCTAAGAGTTAACCACATTGGTTATACGATGCAAAACACGATCAGACGCACTAAGGTTTGCGAAAATCTCTGCCTCGGGGGGAAAAATCGCGGTCCGCATCCGTGCTGCCGGCAGAAATCGCGGCTGTGAATCCGTATGCATTAACGACTGTTGTGGCCTACAATGCCCTCCGGACTGATTTGACGGCACTCCCAATGCGCATAAATTTGCACAGGAACAATTCAATCCCGGCGTGAGGATTGAAAAAAAGGGACAGGCGTATGGTACGCCTGTCCCCTGGCAAGACAATGCTGTCCACCTTACTTAATCAAAATCATCTTTCTGGCGTCGACCATGTTATCTGCCTGTAGGCGATAGAAGTACACGCCAGAAGAGTTGTTTGTGGCATCCCAGGTAACCGTGTGCTCGCCGCCGACCATAAACTCGTCGACTAACGTAGCTACCTTCTGCCCGGCGGCGTTGTACACCACAAGGGTCACATGCGCAGCCTGAGGAATTATGAAATCAATCTGAGTGGTCGGATTGAAAGGATTGGGGTAGTTCTGGGTCAGCCCGAACGTGAGTGGCAGGTCCTCACCGATCTGGATCGAATTATTCGACGCCATACCTTCGGACGCGCCGAATACTGTGCCACTCTCACATACTTTGGTCTCCACGTTTGATCCCGGTGCATAGGTATTCGTGGCATGGGTCACGTTGGTGACCTCGAAGCAGTACTCTATAGTGCAGTTCTTCTTGGTCGCGCTGGTATTGAATGTGACCGTGCCATTGGCGCCTGTTACGCCACTACCCGTACCACCGGTCGGTCCGGTCGCCGTGATATAAACCGTCGCATTGGCCAGCGGCTGATTGTTGCCGTCGACAATAGTGATGGTTGCATATCCGGTGCAACGAGTCCTGACCGTCGTACGCCACACAGTGATATCACTGACGTGCATGGTTGACACTGTCGGATTAGTCACCGTGATATAGTTCGTCTTGGTGTTAGTGTCCGAACCATAGGCGTTGGTTGCTGTCAGCGCAACCGTGTAGGTTCCGGCGGAGGCATATGTGTGCGACGGATTCTGGGCGGTCGAAGTCCCGCCGTCACCGAATGTCCAGCTCCAGCTGGTCGGGCTGTTGGTCGACAGGTCGGTGAAACTAACAGCCAGAGGCGCATATCCTGAGGTCGGCGTGCCGGAAAAATCGGCCACTGGCGGGTTCTGCGGTGGAGTAGTGACGGTAATGTAATTCGTCTTCGTATTGGTATCCGAACCATACGCGTTGGTCGCGGTCAGCGATACCGTGTAGACTCCGGCGGATGCATACGTATGCGACGGATTCTGAGCGGTCGAAGTCCCGCCGTCACCGAATGTCCAGCTCCAGCTGGTTGGACCGTTGGTCGACAGGTCAGTGAAGCTGACTGCAAGCGGCGCGTTACCTGAGGTCGGCGTGCCGGAGAAATCGGCCACCGGCGGGTTCTGCGGCGGAGTCAGTGACTGCAGAGCCGCATCGGCGTTCACCAGACCATAGCCATACAACTGGTCCCATCCAGCCGTTCCGAGGTCCTCAGCCGTGTTCTGGATAGCGTCTCTCACCTGTTGTGGGGTAAGCGTACCGCCGGATTTAGCGATAAGCAATGCCGCCACGCCGGCAACATGTGGTGATGCCATCGACGTCCCCTGGTAGAAGTAGTAACCAAAGGTCGTGTAGTTCGGTGCGGCAAAAGTGTTCTGAAGCACACCATCGACGTAACCGTCGCCGTTCTGGTCAACATTGACATCGCCGCCTGGTGCACAAATGTCAATTGTCGAACCATAGCTTGAGTAGTATGCGAGCGTCTTGTCGTAACGCACGGCGGACACCGAAATACATTCCGGATACGCGGCGGGGTACTGTGGTGCGGAAGTACCGGCGTTTCCGGCCGCGCAGACCACGGTGACGCCCGCGTTGTAGGCATTCACTACGGCGCTTTGCAGGGTGGTGCTGCCCACCGCGCCGCCAAGACTCATGTTTATTACTTTGGCACCGTGACTAGTCGCCCAGTTGATGCCATCGGAGATTGCGGTCAGCGTGCCGGTCCCCTGTGAATTGAGAACTTTAATCGGCATAATTGTGGCATTATACGCGACACCCACACACCCAAGTGAATTATTGGTGGTTTGGGCGATTGTTCCCGCTACATGTGTACCATGACCGTTGTCATCGTTCGGATGAGTGTCGAGGTTCACAAAATCGTAACCGGCCACGAAGTTGGTTCCGGCAAGATCCGGGGCCAGGCCGTAAGATCCGTAGTTCTCATACGCCACGCCCACATCGATTACCGCTACGACGACCCCCGAGCCGCTGGATTGATCCCAGGCCGCGGGCATGTGTATCTGCGGCATATGCCACTGATAGGAGTAATACGTGTCGTTCGGCGTCATGAAGGCATGATAGAGGTAATTCGGCTCCGCATACTCAACATCGGGATCGGCGTTGAGAGTCGTAACCATCGATTCGACCGTCTGACCTGGGGGCACTGCCACAAGCGTGTAGTGACTCAGGTCGCTTGTCTGAATAACCGAGAGCGCTTTTGACGCGGCAATGCTACTGCTCGTTTTTCCGTCGGTAGCTGACTTAAATTTGACCACTACCTGTCCCGGGACATATTCCGGGCCGGTATAGTTCATATTCGATGTGACAGTCTGGAAATCCGGGGCGGCAAAACCGAGGCTTGCCAGGAAAATCAAAGCTACTGCGATCAATAAAACTTTCGTTCCCATTTGATGCTCCTGAATGTGAGGTTTGATACTCAGAGAATAGGAGTGCGATCAGAGTTTCGTTTCCGGGACATTTCTCCTTTCCTGGCGCAGTAAAAATGCTGAATGAACTCGATCATTATAATGGTGCAACGTATCGGAATAAAATTTTTCCTTGTACGCAAGACAATGCTTCCGAACACCGAGAACTGATGTTCTCTGTTCTCACATTTTCGAACGAAGCGGTAACTGTGAATGGAACGACAACGCCTCTCAACCCTCGCGGTAAAATGTCCCGCACAAAACATAAGAGCGTCACGATCCTATTGCGTAGGTCATCAAAAACGAGGAATCTGACTCAGTCACTCAAGCAAATGACACAGAATGGGTCCTGATTGTTACTCAGTCTGTTATTGATCAAGTGTTCATTTGAGCGTGTTTGAACGCTCATTAGAAAATAGAATATCGTGACTCGGGCCGCAAGGTTTTTTTGCACTTAACGTCGATAACCAACTCATCATTGCCTATATAGGCGACTTACTCTGCCCTCATACTTGAAGATTCGAGCTAAAACACGGATGCCGACAGTGGGCTAGCCGAGTCCGTAACCTCCCCACTGCCGGCGTTATCTACGAAGGATTTCTCCTGACTGTGATCTCAGGCTTTAGGCCAGAGCCAACCAAATACGCCGGCGGTCACCAGAGCATATAGCAGACCGTCGAACATCGATTTAATGGTCGTGCACCAATTGCGGCTGTACCAGATCGAATCCTGACAGAGAGCGAGGGAGTAGCCCATGAAGGCTGCACAGCCGACATACCGAAATACGCTTAAATACGACGCTCCCCAGCCAAGAGCGTGGAAGCCGATGTACGACGCAAAAATAGAGATCACGAGACTATAGATGAACCAGAGGACGAGACTTTTCCCCATGCTTGGTGGTCCATTCTTGACGAATGTCATGATCGCCACCGGCCCCTTGGTCATCTTCTCAAGGAATTCCGGCGATTTCATTGCCTTGGCCGTACCTGCATGAGGCAGGAAGTAATCACCGGGTGGGATGGTGAACTGGCGAAGCGACGCCATTACTCCATCTTCATCAGGGAGTTTTCTAAAATCGTTCTTGTGATAGGTGAAAATCATGTGAACAACGGCGCTAACTATGAACACGAATACTGCCGAGAGCAGAATCGGCAACCACAACGCTGTGAGAAAGTCCATGACTCATACCTCCTGGGTTTGTCAGATTTTCGCAGTCAGGCGCGCGGTGCAATGTGATAGTTTCTGATGCGGCTAAAATAGGCAGTCCAAGTCCTTTATGCAATAAAACAATTGATACATTAAAAATCCTGGGCCCCGGAAAAGCTCAAAAGAAGTGACCTCTCCCGTACCCCGATGGAGGCAGTCAGGGTGACTATGTAGCGATTGCGATCTCAGAATCCTGACCAGGATCCTGCGTAAAGTCGTTTTAGGGCCGTTCGTTAATGGAGTTGGCGGCTTGAAGACCGGAAGCGACCTCGGGAAGTATCCCCTTTTTGACATAAATCGGTCGGACCAGTTTTCTGAGAATAGGTAGTCGACGCCAAAAGATCATCGCTCCAATTATACAGCTGACCCCGCCCAGCATAACGGTATAAGGCGTTCCGATTCTGCTTCCCAGACTACCCGCCATGAGGCTGCCCAGAGGAACCATGCCGAAAAACGACATGGCGTAGAAGCTCATCACCCGTCCGCGCTTGTCATCGTCTACAATCGTCTGCAACACCGTATTGCTGGCGGCCATTTGCATCATCATTCCCATGCCTACGAAAAACAGCAGGGCCATGGACAGCCACAGTTGCCTCGAAAATGAAAAAAGTATTAGACCGAGACCGAACATGGCGGCGGCAAATGTGATTACTTTGCCCAGGCCGACTACCGTCTTTCGTGAAGCCAGATAGATCGCGCCCACCAGCGCGCCGGTTCCGACCGATCCCATCAGGAAACCCATCGTATGAGGTCCGCCGTGTAGGATGTCTCTTGCAAACACCGGCATGAGCACGGTGTAAGGCATTCCCATGATACTGACGAGGGCCAACAGCAGCAGTATGGAGCGGATCGGTGGAAATCCAAAGGAGTAGCTGAATCCGTCTTTGAGTTCCACGAGCATTTTCCCCTGCGCTTTCTTTGCGTTTTCGGAATTGAGTTTCATCGCCAGCAAGGCAATAATCACCGCAAAGAAGCTAATGGCGTTCAGCAAAAAGCATACTCCCTCGCCGGCCACCGCGATCACCAGCCCGGCAATAGTCGGCCCTATCAGACGCGCACCGTTGACCATCGTGGAATTCAGGGCGATGGCATTGCTCAGGTCCTCGCGCTTCTCAATCATCTCCACCAGCAGCGATTGCCTCGACGGCATGTCGAACGCATTGACCAGGCCCAGAAAGACTCCGAGTACAACGATATGCCACACCTGTACGGTGTTCGTCAGCGTCAGCACGGCGAGAATCACCGCCTGAATTGTTGCCAGCGCCTGGGTCACTACGAGAATTGTATGACGGTTTTTCTTGTCGACGATAACACCCGCAAAGGGAGCGGCCAGAAAGGTCGGGATCTGCGTGCTGAACCCGACGATCCCCAGCAGGAGCACCGAGTCGGTCAGCCGGTAGACGAGCCAACTCTGGGCAATTCGCTGCATCCAGGTTCCAATAAGCGAGACCCCTTGCCCCCCAAAATAGAGCCGATAATTGCGCGATTGGAGCGCCCGGAGAATGAAACCGATTCCGGATTTGTTGTTTTTGGCGCTCCCGTTGTCTTTCGAATCGCGCTTCATCCTACGCCTGTCCTCATTAAACTTTGTGTGAGGCGAAGAATGCAATTTTGAAACGCGATTGTCAATGGACATGCCGGAAATGTCCGGGCGGTCGATTTAAACTGCATCCTTGGAGGCGCTTACTGATAATCTGAGACAATGTATGAAGCCGGATTCAATGAGGGTTAATCTTGAAGGCCGCCCGGGCCTCGACACAGATCCGGTTGGTCACTGAAATCAGACACTGCGCCCATACCATCTGGTGTTTGGCGCAAATGACCGATGCCTCAGCGACTACCTCTTCGCCGATTCGAATAGAGTGTCTGTACCTCATTTCCAGAGCACAAGTAAGAGGTTGACCGCCAAATTCCCGATGCACCAGATTGACCATCGTGGCATCGGCAATAGACGCGAGTATCCCGCCATGGACTATCCCGTCATAGCTCTGGAATTTTGCATCGAGTATTACACGACAAAGCAGGGCGGTCGGGGTGTCCACGAAACTCAGTTTCAGACCGTAGCTGTTTCGAGGACTACAGGCGAAACAACCGCCGTGAGACTGAATATCTGGAGAATTAGCCATAGATATCCTCTCAAATTCCACTTTTAGCTTGACAATTTATGCGCATATGCTCATTATATGACTGGAGGACAAAAATGGCAAGACCAAAATGCACCCGTTTCGTAAACGATTTCCCTGACACTACTTACTACAAGCCCCGGGGAGTCCCGTTGCTTGCACTCGAGGAAATTACCCTGACGTTTGACGAATACGAGGCAATGCGGCTTGCCGATCTCGAGGGCCTCTATCAGGAAGATGCGGCCATCAGCATGAACATTTCCCGCGCGACTTTTGGCCGCATCCTTGCCTCCGGCCACCAGAAGGTGGCCGATGCCCTGATTAATGGCAAAGCTATCAAAATCGAAGGAGGTGTCGTTAAAATGGCACAAAAGAGAGTGTTTCAATGCGCTGCCTGCGAGCATTCGTGGGAGGTCCCTTACGGTATCGGCAGACCCGCCACGTGCCCGCAGTGCGGAAGCAGCAACCTTCACCGCGCCGAGTCGGATCGTGGTCAGGGAGCGGGCGGACAAGGGGTGAGACGGCGTCGACGTATAGGATGCCGGGCAGCAGCCGGAAAGGAGACAAGTTGATAATAGCCGTAGCATCAGACGATGGCATCACCATCGCACAGCATTTTGGGCGATGCGGCGGATTCATTGTTTTCGAAGCCACGCCGGAAGCGGTAAGCCAGCTGGACTATCGCCTCAACAGTTTCGGTCATCACAGCCACGGACACGACGGCCATGACTCCGAAGAAGCCCATCACAGCCATGACGGGTTCATCGGAGCCTTGCACGACTGCCAGGTGGTTATTTCACGGGGGATGGGACGACGCGCGTTGGCCGATCTGACTGCCGGTGGAATCAAGCCGGCAATAACCCGGGACGACATATCCGCCCGTCAGGCTGCTGAACTTTATGCCCGCGGCCACCTGAATTTGTCCAATGATTCATCCTGCTGTTCGCATTAAGCACACCGCTGACCGGAATTAGCGCTGAAGAAGAGAGAGGAGATAAAGAATGGAAACAAGCAATCTGGAACAGTTGGTGACTATGCCCCGTATCGGTGACCGGGCGCCTGCGTTCAAGGCAGTCACGACACAGGGAGAGATCACTTTCCCGGACCAGTACTCCGGAAGCTGGGTGATACTCTTCAGTCACCCCGCCGACTTCACACCCGTCTGTACATCGGAGTTCATGACGTTCGCCTCGATGGAAGACCAGTTCGCCAATTGTAACTGCAAGCTCGTGGGGCTCTCCGTGGACGGCCTGTACAGCCATATCGCCTGGCTCCGCACCATCAAGGAGAAGATCGAATATAGGGGGATGAAGAATGTCGAGGTGAAATTCCCGTTGATTGAAGATATCACGATGGAGGTAGCGAAAAGATACGGGATGATCCAACCGGGAGAGAGTTCGACCAAGGCTGTTCGCGCCGTGTTTGTCGTTGACCCGAAGGGGATCATTCGTACAATTATATATTACCCGTTGAGTCTGGGCAGGAATTTCGACGAACTGCTCAGGGTCGTAATTGCTCTTCAGACCGCCGACGCGTTCCAGATCGCCACACCGGCCGATTGGCGTCCGGGTGACGACGTCATCGTGCCGCCGGCTGGATCGTGCGGGGTGGCCAAGGAGCGGATGGAGCACCAAAAAGACCTGACCTGCTACGACTGGTTTTTCTGTACGAAGAAGCTCGACAAGGAGAAGATACTGGCGATGTTCTCGAAAAAGTAACAGTCGGTACGTAAACATCTCAAATCTCAGGCGTGTCGGTCTCGGCGGAGACCGACACTAAATTTCTGGCCGGGCCGGGAAACCGACTACCGGCACTTTCGGCCATCTATTGAACCGGCCGGGCCTTCCAGCCCAGAAGCGCGCCGAGCAATCCTGAAGGAAATCCGATAAAGACGGCGATGCCGATTTCGAACGGCCACAGATTATGGCTGGTCGGATCGATGATGGTTTCAAAGATGACTCGGACGAGCGTGGCGCAACAGAATCCCACCGCGATCATTGAAGCTATCAGCACAATCGGCTGACGCATCGTGAGCCTTCCCATCAAGCCGGCTGCCGCACCTGCGATTGCCCATTCCCACAGATACGGACTCGACAGCATCGATACTTTGTTATACGGGATTGGCCAGAGTATCAGTCCGGCCGCAAGAAACCCGAACCCGACAATAATGGTATTCCTGACCCTGTTATTCAAATTCCGACGCCTCCTTGGCACTCATGAAAATTGATCGCAATAACAAAGCCCCGATAGTCCGGGGCTATGCTAATGTGACATACTCTGAAGTGCCGATTATGTAGTTGTTCGTTCGCTGCGATTCCAGCCGAAGGCACGGTGAACTAACGTTGCAGTTACTTCTGAGCCGGCGCGATCGGTTCAGGAACCTGGTTCACAATCGGCTTGGTCGATTTGAGGAAGGCAAGGATCGCCGAGAGATCTTCGTCGGTAGCATGGGCGAGATTCGGCCAGGGCATGGGCGGAAGAATCGGGCGTCCGAATCCACGGTGTTTACCTGTCCTCATGGCGCTGATGAACTGTTCGTCAGTCCAGTTGCCAATCCCGGTTTTGGGGTCTGAGGTCAGATTGACGGCGAAGCTGACACCCCAAGGACCCGTCCACGCGGTAAAGTGTCCGTTGCCGGCGGCGACCCAGCCGGTCATACTCAGACCTGCCGGAGGCTCCGGGACTTTCTCCGAGGCCGGATGGCCGCTCAGCAGGAGGGTGGAATCCTCAACCGGACCCATTTTGGTCATCTTTTTGGGCGTGTGGCAGTCGCCGCAGCCTCCCAACGTGACCAGGTAGCGGCCCCGTTCGATTTTGGCCGTGGCCTCGCTGGACGCCGGCGGTTCCGACGCTGAGGCTACAAATACCACGCCGGCAAACGAGGCCACCACCAACAGTAGCACCAGGACCTGAGCTCTGCGTGACATTATACTTCCTTTCCTATTTTGCTATTTTGGAGCACACGGTGAACGTTCGATGCGATGGCTCCTGATCGAATCGCCCGGTTCTTCGCGGAGCCGCGCCCGGAGTCGGCGCGCATGGCGATGGCCCGTTTCAGAACGGCCGAAATATAGCAAGACGACATTTTGGAGGCAAGAAAAATATAAGACCCATAGTGTCTATTATACCTCCCATATAAACTCTGTCGACGTCCTCACCCATCACTATTGGTTCACGAAGATGATCCGCGTTGGTTCAGCTTGTACACAAAATCACATGCCCACAGCATACCGAAACCCGCCGCATTCCGGTTCATACCGCCAGCAAAAGACACATGAGTCTTATGGGAGTAACTTCAGTTCGAAAGCTGCCTGGGAGGAAGCCGGCCCGTTTACGCACCGAGATGGTACGTGAAAGACAACCGGCCGCTGTATTCATCGAAGTTGCCGCTGTCCCCGTCGGCCCGGCCATTTGTGGACAGAAATTCGAGGCGGCCCACAATTCGAGGGACAAACCTGTAGTCACCCCGAAGCACGACCCTCATAACCTTCGATCCGTCGAGACCGGTATAGCTGGCTTGCGCATTGACCGATTGCCGCCTGAGCAAATTGGCCCACTGGGCACTGAGAGCAAGAGTCAGGCTCGTGCTCTGTCCGGCATCACCGCGGGTTACGGATGTTACGCTGCTGGACGGACTCAAGGTGAGGCTGGAAGACAGGGCGTTCATTAAGCGAATTGTAACCTCGTGAGAACGTAGATTGCTGTCGGATCGACTCGGGTTCTTTTCGTTGGTTCGCTGAAATGTGTAATCAAGATTAATCGATCTCAGTACTGACTTCTGGCTCGGGCCGAACAGCTGGCCCACTCGTACCACAACGGTCGAATTATCCGCCATCGCAAGTGTATCCGACAGTTGGTTGTCCAAAGTCGAATAGACCGAATTGAGATTCAGCGTCCAGAATCGGGTCATCCGTACATTGAAATTCCCAATGAATCTATTCCGGACAGTAGTCGACTGTTTCTGGTCGATTAGATTGTTACTCTGTCGCTGATAGTTGAGGCGCATCATTACAGGTTTAAATCGATAGCGGAACCCGAGGTCTGCAGTTCGCCTGTCCGGGCTAAGCGAAGCAAGGCCCAGTGACACATAGCCGGGACCAATATAACCGTAGGCGGCCTGGATACCGAGGGCGCCATGGTTGAACTGTGCTTCGGTCGTGTATGCGT
This sequence comes from uncultured Ignavibacteriales bacterium, assembly GCA_964371785.1. Lineage (GTDB taxonomy): Bacteria > Zixibacteria > MSB-5A5 > GN15 > FEB-12 > CAVQCT01. The sequence goes on from CAYJOL010000002.1 coordinate 244,944, forward strand.
AGTCTGCACTGCTGCTGACACGCGGGGTAAACACATTAGTCAGGAAGTCAGGGACATCGGATGTCTCCAGCACTGCAGAGCGGCGATCACGCGTGATGGCCGTGCCCGAAAACTCCGTTTTCCATACCACCTGATCGTGCGCGAGGGATAAGTTTGTCATCGCGGACACGACGAGATTCTCTTGAGGAGTCACCGACAGAGCATTTACCGTCGTATCACCGGTCAGCGAATCTACGGACACGGTAGAATCGGTGGAGATCTCACCTAAATTCGATATATCATCTTTGACACTCAAGATATTCAAGGCGAAGGAAGTGCCTGTCTCGCGTCCAACCCCCAACTGCACACCCGAGAGACTGCGTTGGTAAGCGCGGTTCTCGGCGGGCGAGCTCACTTCCCGCTGCGTGGTGCCGTGAAGCAGGGTTATCCGCGCCTTTCCGGTGTGAAGCGCGACGCAACCGCCCCTCACGCGTACGCCGCTTAGGGTCAGCGGCGAGAACATCAGGTTGAAGTCACCAACATAGATCTCGCCCCATCGCCATCTCGGATTGAAGCCGAAGTGGTTGATATCCTGTCTCGCGCTGCTACCCTCCGTCGAGAGATCTATTTCGAACTGGAGTTGCGCTCCGTTTGCGAATGTGACAAGCGGGCGGACAAAGAACCGCCCGAGAGCGTCCGGCCTGCGTTGCTCGCGGCCCGATGTGCTGTTAAGCTCACCATAAAGACCGACCTCTCCTCCCAACCGCGTTTGTTGCCCTGCAGCAAATCCTTTTGCAGGAATCGTATATAGAGGAAGCACGGCTAACAGGAATAGGCCAAAATATCGACAGGCTAAAGCTCTCATGTACCAGATGACAGTAATCGAATAGATGAGAGGCGGACGGCTTTGGGCACCGACTTCAGCCATGTATCAGCGCCTCCAGGATGTTCTTGATCCCTTCGCGTTGATCCCTCAGACTGACGTTGGCATTCAGTTCCTTGAACTCACCGAGCCATTTCATTTCCAGATGAAGCGCGACTCCTTTTCCCTGGACGAGGTCATCGAGCGTTGCATTGAACTCGGCCTTTTGAATTTTGACCGGAGACTGCCCGGCGGATGCGTATTGATTTATCTTCTGAAAGACTTCCTGCAGCCGCTCGAGGTTTTCCTTCTGTTTCTCCAGTTCGGCCCAGAGCTTGTCAGCCTGCCCCTTGAGGGCAACCAGAGCGGGATTGTTATCGGGATCCGGAATTGCGTTATAGGCTGCAAGTCTCGCGGCGTAGTCCGCCGTTGCCTTGGCATTCGCTATCGCTTGAATCCGATAGGAGGCAAGTTTGCTTCGATATGTCACCAGGGCCGATGCTTTCTCGCTGACTTTGTAGGTCGGCACGTTCACATAAGCACGATACGCGGCGTCCTTCGCATTTCGGGCTGACTGGAACCGGGCATACTCGGCGTCGCGTTCAGCCTTAACCTCGTCCACACCTTTCTTTGTCTCCAGTCGCACCGCTCCAAGCCGCTGCTTCAACTTATCGACCGCCGCCTGTTTCTGCTCGCGGAGTGCTTCTGCCTCCTGATATGCAACCAGCGAGGCATTTATCACATCCGCACCCTTGGCCGCAAACTGACTCAGTCCCGCGGCGAGCGCTTCTTCCAGGGGACCGCTGAAGTCACTTTGTAACTCACCGTGAACCTTGAATGATGGCTCGGTCAGGTTGAACCCGCCGTTGGCTGTGAGTTGAGAACTGTACAGCCCGTCGATCTCGGTCTCGCTGGCAAACGACAGGCTATCGCGGGTCAGTTTCAAGTCAACCGATTTCATGCTGCCCAGCAGATCCACTTCGCCGCTCATCAGGAAGTGGGTGTCGCCGAGCTTTATTTGCAAATCGACCATACCATCCTGCCAAATCAGCGGACCTACCGCAAATTGGTTTACATGTCCCTTGGCCCAGATACCTTCGGTACTTACATTGCAGTCGACCGCCGCAAAGTTCTCCATTTCCCCGCCCGGCCTGCGGCTCAGATTAAGATCTCCCTTGATCGCCATACCGGCCTCAACTCCGAGATCGGGATCGCTCTTGGGCGCAAACTTCAGATGCATATTCTTGATAGCCATATCCGGGAGGTTCTCCACAGGCAGGGCCGGTGGTTGTCCGCCTGTGGCAGCCGCCACCATTTTGCCCTGTAACTTGGCTATATCTGTCATCTCCACCCCGGTCTCGCTCTGACCGTCAAAAATGAAGTTGGTGGGCACTCCCGAGTAGGCGTTTACGGTCACTGCTATTGCCGTATTTATCTGTTTCTCGCCGACAACGAGATCACCGGCAAAGCCGAGACCCAGATTCCCTAAGGCGTTCAAAGAAATCTTGAGCACGACTTTGTTTAAAGTGAGAAATTGTATGCCAAAGGGAGCCACCCATGGTTCCTCTGCCTGAAGTCCACCGACCATCGCCACCGCGACCCCCGCTCCCTGTCTTTCAATCTTGCCACCAAGGAAGAATGCGAGCACGTCGTCCTGTATCTGCACAGTCATAGTCCCAACGAGGCCAACCGACGGTTCCCCGGTAATTTCCAGAGCCAGCTCGCCGGATTTGAACCACTCCGGGGATCCCGGTGGATGCATGGGCGGAAGCGAGGCCTTCAAGTATATATCTTTTATGAGGTCGTTAGCTCCACCTTCGCCATTCAAAAGTCCGAAAGCATTGCCAAACGTCCCCTGCAACAGAATCGTTCCCGACTGCATGCCCAGGTGTTCCATCAGCTTCATGAGTGGGTCGTCGGGACTCATATTGTCCAGAGGTATGACCGCGACCAGATTGATTCCCGGCTTGAGCTTGAGGGTGTATTGGTCACTGCCATAAAGCTTTTCATAGAAGTCGTAAGTATCAGGGCCGAGGTCACTGGATTCGATATCGCTCTCTTTGTTAGTAATGACAAAACCAACGCGCGAGAAATTGATATTGTCGAGTACCGGGTTCGACAATTGAGGGACGGCATCGGTTAGTTTCCAATCCACGGGCTTGACACCGACAGTTACCAGTCTCTCTCCTTTATCATCTTTGGTCATAGAGAGCAGCAGATCCGTCTGGCTCTGTTTTAATGTCGTGCGACCACTGAAGAAGAATTCATTTTGATCGCCGCCGCTTATGCCGAGGGCCACATCGGACAGATTGAAAAATCCTTCGGGAATTTGGGGCCCGCTGTCCTGCTCTTTCTCGGCCCGCGTCGACCGGGCTATTTTGATGAGGTCTATGAGATTGAATTTGTCCGCCAGTTGTGCTTTTGCGCGGAAAGAGAACTTCTTGGTGGATCCGGTCGCGGTCACAGTCACGGAATCGGCCTGCCGCCAGGTGCTGTCCTTTTTGCGGGAACCGGACACATCTGTCTTCATCGTCGTATCGGCTTTGCCGATCTCCACGAACAGCGAGTCGCTGACTTTGACATCGCCGATACTCACCCCTCCCGATAGAGTAACTTTCGGTTTCTCCTTGTCCGGCTCCATTGCCAGTTTCACATCGGTGATATTGAGCCATGGTAGCCCCAGATGAATCGTGTCATCGGTTCCGAACTCAAAGGCAATCTTACCGGTCGAATCGGTCGATTCCTTCTCCAGCTTGACCGTCCGGTAGAATGAGTGCTCCTTGTTGTTACCGAAACTCCCCTTCAGCGTCTCTTTCAGCTCGAGATAGGGAGTGTACTTTGCCGCCAACGCAGTGTCCGTTTTTGCCTTTCCGGTGCTGTCGGTAGTCGTCTTGATAGCGCTTGAATCTTCAGAGGCGGCCAGGGCCCGCTTGACGCCGCCCTTCAATTCGAATTGTCTGGATTTGAGCCACAGCTTGTATTCCGGAGCAATAATGGCCGGGAATTGCGCGCTGAGCGAAAGGTCAAACTCTTTAGCCGCCTTCTTTGTGAGAAGATTCTTGATTGGACCACCGTGTCCGGTCAACACGACCTGGTTGCTCTCAACTCCGATGAAATTCACCACCGTCTCGAACCAGGGGGTCCTACTCAGGTTGATGACGCCATAATAATTCATCCCGGCGTCAACCGGGACCGCCAATGTGTCGAAGAAGTCCGCAACTCCGGACGGCAGGCCTTTTGAAGAGAGCGTCAATTTGTCATTGGCAAACACGATGACGGAGAAATCGGTAGCCAGTTCTTGAAAACGACCGTAGGATGCGAGCTCAAGAAATACACCACCAAAAGAGAAATTAGGCAGCTTGATACTAATAGCGCACTTTAGTCCCTTGTCCCACTTCAGGGTGAGTAGGACCTCAGCATTTGGTTCGTTATATCTCTCGGTTTTTCCCCGAAACGCGATCACCTTGTTCTTGGTGTCGAACGATACTCCCACATTCGATACACTGAACCCTTCGAAGTCACCCATGCCGGGAAGCGGAATGACTACCTCGCCGCCCGCTTTTATCCTCTCCCATTCCGCCTTCACCGCGTCAAAATCGCCGCCGTTCAACTGGCTCAATACATTCTGACTGCCCCCTTCCTGCCCGGCCGGAACGATCCTGATTCCGGATTGATCACCGGTTTCCGTTGGCGCCCCACTCTCGCGGAAAGTGAATGTCCAGATCTCACTCTTGCCGTCATTGGCGGTTGGAGGATAGCCGTTGTCATCGAGCGCTCTGACCTGCCACACAAATTTCTTGCCGTCCTCAAGCGGCAGAGCATCGATAGGGTACGACAAATTCGATGAACTGAGATTGTCCTGTTGATATTGATAATACTCGGTCGAGGTGAGCGCTTGCAGAGGTGTCTGATAGTCCTGCAATTGAGCTATAGTGATCAAGTAGTGAATCGGATAATTCACCGGCGCCTGCACCGGCTGCCACTGAAAGACCGGGTATGAATTATCAATGGTGTCGGCGTCAAACGGATACAACAGAGACGGTGGGTCCGGATAGACGATCTCGAAATAGGCGCACGTCTCATCGACCAGAATGCTGCCGCTGCCGTCTTTAATTGTCACGCACAGGGAATAACGTCCTTCCGGAAGTCGTCCCGTCCTCACCGCGATATCCCTGATGCTCGCATCATATTTGACTGACTGATAGTCAATGAGATCGGGAGCCAGGATGGTTTCGTCACCGCCGGCAGGAAGCTCGAATACACTGCTCGAGCCGGATACGACCGTACCGCCGCCGTCTCTTAATATAACCAGAAAAATCTGAGCAGATACTGATTCGGACGAGTCGTTTCGGAGAGATAGCTGAGCGATGTTCGGATTTAGCTCCCAGTCGCTGAGGTAGGGGGTCGGAAAGGGATTCACCTGCAGCGATGCGGAGAGCGGTTGTCCGACGGCTGAAGCGACCGAAAGCAGGAAAAACAGGCAGATGTTCCGGAGAAAAGTAACATGACTGCAGGCTGTGCGATTCACTAGTATCTCCTTCCTCGAAGAGCTGGTCGCTCGAGAGGGGGCGGTTAGGGCTTAGAGATAGGTGGATGCTGCATCATCCGGGCTGAAGGAAGCCGTGAATGAGTAATCAGTCTATCCGATTGACTTGTACCGGCTTCGACTGCCGGTCTTGCGGCAAAACTTATGTTAACATATCTCAAAATAAGTCGTAAAATGGATTTGTCAAGACCATTTTGACCATTTTCGTCGGCGCGGTCGACGCTTACCCGGCGCGGGCAGGGTCGGCGGCAAAGCGTGCATCGTTTCTAGAGGGGTCAATTATCTGGAAGCGCGCTCAAGTGATCTGGCACTCTGGGCGGCCTGGAGCCATATTCGGAGAAGCTTTACATCGCCGGCATCTTGCCGCCGGTCAGCGCCATGATTATGGCATAGATGACGCCACCGACCACTCCGCCAATATTGGCCAGCATATGTACCGCGATCGCCGGAATGAGGCTGTCCGTGCGAGCTCTCAAGTGTCCGGCGAGCAGTCCTACTGAGAAGGTGAATACCAGTATGATGACCGTTGTTTTCGCATCTGCCCCGGTTGCTAACAGTATCAGGTGCATGCACGCGAAACACAGGGCACTGACCAGGGTGGGCAGGCCGACGCCCAGCACCGGCACGCTGGTGTCATTGCCCCATACCGTTGCCAGATGACTCTGGAGAAATCCTCGGGTGAAAATTTCTTCAATGGTGCTTGAGAAGAGCCAAACGAAAAGCATAATCTGAGGAAAAGAGAGCTGTTTCACCAACGGATTTCCGTTGGCTCCGGTCACCAATACCGCGACAGTCGCGCAAGCTCCCACGGCTACAGCCACCAGGCCGATAGACACTAATCGAGTCATACCAATCGCTGATAGCAGTTGCGGGGAAGGCAGGCGAAATCCGTAATCGGCGAATTGCCTTTTTCCCAACAACGCAATTGCCAGCAGCGAAAGCCCCAACTCAAGAGCCTGGGTTGTCAGAAGTCTGGGGATGGTACTGGAAACGACGAATTTTGGTAGGACAACCGCCGCAAGAAATATCGCGAGTCCCACTACCAATGCTGAAATTACCCGTGCGCTGTTTCGGGTACTCATGATGACGTTCCTCCTATCGGCTTGAACAACCAATTGGTCCTGTGATCGAGTATTGATAGCTGTGATCTGAGACCAATTATAATAGGAAGAGAATTTCCGTACAACTTCAATTTAGCTCTTCTGCCGTTGCTTACTCGTGAGACCTATATCCTCCTGGTACTTCAGGACAAGTGCCTGCCACGATCTCAATACTGTTCCGCACCCCAGTTGCGCCTGAAGTTCTCGCCAAGGTCGGAAATGAAATCTTCTACCCTGACAACACTTCCACCGACAATCTTGATCACTGTGACACCACTGTTTGTACCTTCTCTGCCGCTTCGATTGGTGAGCCGTATGTTCCAGTGCACAGAGATGGTGTTGGTTCCTGTAAGGGCAAAGAGATTCTCTACGCAGATTTCTTGAATTTCGAACTGAATTCCCGGGAACTGCTCAAAGAACTCGCGGAACCAGCCTTCGACGGCAGTCTTCCCTTTGAACACGCCGCTCTGAGGAATTTCACCAGGATAAATGAAAATTCCGTCCTCACGCCACGCCGTCATGAATCCATGCAGATCGTGGCGGTTGAGAGCGCCGAATGCTCCCGCTATTCTTTTTCTAGCTATGACAGCCCCAATCATACGCTCCTCCTTCCAATTGGCCGTTTCAAGGTACTTCTGGCCCTGCCGTTGGATTCTCTCTGGAGGCGCCTGTATTACAGGTCAATGGCTCAAGGTCCGCATTGTACGGTCCGGTTTATGTACAGGTTTTTGCCGACAGTGTGTCCGAGTATCGCTCCGACCAGACCTCCTATCCCCCCGCCAATAATCCCGTTGCGCACCTCCGGGAAATCCCAATCGTGTGTCGACTCGGGGGTGGCCTCTACTCCGATTTTTGCCCCGACGACGGCGCCTATTGTCAGTCCGATGCACACCAGCCCGACTTTTGTCCAGCTTGGTTTGTGGTATGAAATGTGGTCGATATTCGCAATATCGATCGTGTAGTATGCCATGCCGGTATCGGAGGCAGAGGTAATGTAGAAGGACGAGGGCGGGATTTTCATCAGCGGCTGGCGGCCGGAAACCACTTTACCATCCGTGGTTATCAGGTGAACTGTGTCACCCACCCTGATATCCTTGATGACACGGTCGAGACAGTCAGGCGTGGAATCAGCCGCGGGTGACCTTAGCGGCAGACAAAGAGCGGTCAACAGTAAGCACGTTATCCGAAGCAACATCAGAGTACACCCTCCTGCCGTTTTCTTTCTACTCTATGCCGAATCCGAGTGAAACTCCGGCTAAAATGTCACCGTCACTCCCCTTGCTTGAAGTGCCGGGATGTGAGTGTTAATCGACTCGGCCGACAACGGATTACTATCCAACTCAATCTTATCTCCGGTCCCCAAACCGGAGTTGCTGACCAACGGACTTATGTCTTGAATGAGGTTGTATTTCAGTGACACCCAGGTCAGATCCTGCAGCCCGCTGAGCACGGAGAGATTCTCGATAGAGTTGGCATCCAAAAACAGTCCGGTTAAGTGAGTGAGGTAGCTCACCGAAGAGATATCGGTAATCCCGTTGCCCATTGCAAAAAGATACTGGAGCTCGGTGAGTGACTCAAGCGGGTGAAGGTCACTTGCGCCCACGAAACTCGCCGACAGATGCCACAATTGGTCTAACGGCGCCAGGTCATCGAAACTCCCCAAAGGATTATCTGACACCTGGAGGATCCTCAAATTGCTCAATTCTGATAGCGGAGAAATGTCGGCGATACTGTTTCCCATTATGTTCAGGTCATACATTGCCAGCAGACCAGCCAACTGATCGACGTTCGTTATATTATTGTCGGTCAAATGGAGATATCTCAGGCTGACACAGTATTCAAGTCCCGTCAGATCAGCGATTCCTTTGTCATCGGCGGTGAGCGAATCAAGATCGGCCAATTCCGACCGATAGATATCACCCGACGGCTTGGCGATGTCCGCCCGGATCGCGGTCTCCAGCGCGGCATCAGCGAACACAACGATCTCATCAGCGTAGGGAGTGGCAAACGCAATGTTCGATACGTCCGACCAGTTTTCCGAATTGTCCTGTGTCCGCAGAGCAAAATAGTAGGTTGTGTCCTGCATCAAGCCGGTCACCTCAAATGACTGAACAGTCCCGGCGGTGTCCGGGTCGGGAAGACCCGTGACTTCATGGCCGCCGGTCCACGACTGCAGGTCGCTTTGATTTGTTGAATACTGGAGTTCATACCGGTAAGCCGTACCCTGGTAATAATCCTCTCCGGGGGCGGACCAGAATAGCGTCACCGATGTCGCGGATACGGTATCTACCGTGAGGTCTGATACATCCCCGGGTGGATACGTGTTGTCGGTCCAACTTACGCTCGCTCCCCGTGACCTGAGGGCCGGTATGTGTGCCATCACGGACTCATGTTCTAATGGATTTTGAATCAGTGAGATATTGTCGCCAGTCCCCAGACCGCTGTTACTGACGAGTGGACCGATGTCGCTGATTCCATTGTATGAGAGGTTAAGATTCGTGAGCGATGTGATCGTCTGCAGTGGAGAGATGTCGCCAATTGCGTTTTCCTGAAGGTCAAGATTGCTCAGGTGAGTCAGGCCGCCCAGCGCTGTCAGGGTAGCGATCTCGTTGACCCTGAGACCTAACGATGAAAGATTGGACAAACCTGCAAGCGCAGAGAGGTCCGTAATCATATTCTGGCCGGCCTGAAGTTGCTCGAGCTTATCAAGGCCAGCCAGCGGGGTGAGATCGGTCACCGAGTTGTTCACGATATTTACTGCCCTGAGGTTAACGGCCTGCTCGAGGCCGGTAAGGTCTATTATCGATCGGTCATCCGCCAAAAGGTCAATCAGGCTCAGCATATCCGATTTGAGAATGTTGCCGGTCGGTTTGCTGAGTTGACCCCGAATCGCGGACAGCAATCCGGGATCAGGAATACTCACGACAAAGTCATTAAAACAGGTAGCGTGGGCACAGTTCGATATCCCTTCGTAGTTTCCGTTTTCATCTGTGACCTTCAAGGCGAAATAGTAAGTACTGTCCGTGGTCAGCCCTTTGACTTCAAACTGTTCAAACTCTCCGCCCGGTTTGGGAGCAGGTAAGCCTGTGATCTGAATTGCGGAGTCAAAATTTCCCCAATGTATTGACTCGGCTGACACTCTCAAGTCGTAACTGGTGGCGGTACCCGAAGTAGAGTCATCGCCAGATGCGGTCCAGGTTAGTGTGACGGACGTGTCGGTGAAATTTGTAATTGTGAGATCCGAAACTGTAGTCGGGGCGACACCATCGTCGATTACGTCATCGCCACCTGTCGAACTCTTGGAGCATCCCGACAGCCAGAGGGCGACACAGGCGAATAGAGCTATGAAAACGCGTGTAGCAAAACCAGCCTTCATGTACATATCTCCTTCGTTTAGAGATCCATATGAGCTTGCCACTGTTGGCTTGACATAAATCTTCGAGGACCGGGCCTATCCGATATGGCGTGATTTTCGACGGAAATTTCCTGCTGATACTATCTATTCAATAATATATAGAGTGAATGGCCCATGTTGCAAGTAACGTCTTGGCCCTGACACACGATTATCATTGTTTGAAGAAGCGACGTATGCTATCGCAAACCAACGACTCAATTGGGATATTTTTTGTCCTGTGAAAAGACAGAGATGGAACTTCAGGAACCACCGGATGTCAGCCATGGGCCAGACAAACGCAGTTAGCACGATTGCGAGATTGTAAGATTTCTCTTAATTGTGCTTGATGAAGATTGGTAAGAGCTATGCAATTGAACGAATTACGCGTAAGTGTCAATACTTATCGTTCGAGCGCGCGAAACGGACTCCCTACTCTTTAAGCGCCTCCGATGCCTTACTTCTGAGCGCCCGGTAACCCACCAATGTCTGGGTCCTTTCGTCCCATAATCGGTATCGAAGGGACTTGAAACTCGACCAGAACCCGATTGTCGGGGTTTTCTCAAACACCGGAATTTGCCGGTGGCACTTCGGCAGGAGGTAGTTCGGAATTCGTGAGTTGAGATGATGGACATGATGAAAGCCAATATTACCGCTGAACCAATTCAGAATTGCCGGCAACCGGTAGTATGACCCGCCCTGAATGGATGCTCTCATGAAATTCCATTCCTCAGCCCGAGCCCAGTAGACGCCTTCAAATTGATGTTGAACGTAGAACAACCAGATGCCTGCCACCAGCGAGATAAACAGAATGGGCAATTGTATCATCAAATAAGCCTTCCACCCTATTCCCCAAATCATCGCTAAGGCAATAATGGCAATGGCAACATTAGTCAGGTAAACGCTCATCCGCTCCTCGAAATTGGACTTGCGGCGGACAATTCGATGGGTGATCAGAAAGATAAAGATTGGACCCAGTCCGAACATCACCAGAGGATTGCGATACAGTCGATATTGCCAGCGCTTCAAGTGCGACGCCTTTCTGTATTCTTCGACTGTCATCATCCATACGTCTCCGAATCCGCGCTTATCGAGATTTGCCGATGTAGCATGATGCTTGGCATGAGAGCTCTTCCAGTAATGATATGGTGTGAAGGTAATCACGCCACTGATGATTCCGAGAATGTCATTGGCCTTTTTCGAAGGGAAGAATGAGCCGTGCCCACAATCATGAAAGATGATGAAAATTCGAACCATGAATCCCGCCGCGAGCAGGCATATCGGAAGGGTCAGCCAGTAGGAATAGTGCAAACTCACTATTGCCAGCCACCAGAGCGCCATGTAGGGAATATATGAATTGGCAATCTGCCAGACACCTTTCCAGATACTGGGGTGTTGAAATTTCAGGAGATCGGCGGTAATGGCTTTCTCACTATTAGGTTGCCTGACGGTCTTGTCGTCTAAATTACTCATTAGATTAGTTCATCCTATCTGGAATCAGAATTACATCTACCACTTCCATTACTCCGCTGGCGGCACCCAATTTCAAGAGATGCTCCACTTCGGACAGAATACACTCCTGTGCTTGCTTTCGTCACCAGATTAATCTTGTTCAAGGATTGTTGCTCGGACACAAAGCTTGAGAAAATAGTAAACCGCGACGTGCCGTTGTGGCTGTGCATAGACTTGCGTGCACTCCGGGTACCGCACAAGCCCCAGCCAATCTATTAAAACCGATTAAGTCGAATTATGTTCCTTTCATAGACCAAAAGTATCCATACATTACGAATCCGAAGCTTGGATCCAGGAGCACGGCTCTTACTATATCTGCAGGGCCATCGAGCGCTTCAGAAATCGGAGACTACCCGGCCGTCGGCACGATCAGATGTTGAACTATTTCAGCAACAACATCTTGCGGGACGCGGAGTACGTGTCGGCCGTCAGCTTATAGAAGTACACCCCGCTCGCTACCAAACGGCCATTGCCGTCTTTGCCGTCCCATACAGCCGAGTATTGACCGGCCGGTTCGGTTTCATCAACCACAGACTTCACCAGTTGCCCGAGAAGATTATAGATTGCCAGAGTTACATGCGCTCGGGTCGGCAAAGCATAGGTAATTGTCGTGGTCGGATTAAACGGGTTTGGATAATTCTGGCCCAATTCAAATTGATCCGGCAATGTCCCGTTGTGGTGGTCGTTGATACCGGTCGGACTGTTGTTAGTGAATGCAGCATAGACGCCGGTCGCCGTCATCGGTCCGGTAATTTCGTTGTCAGCCGTGTCGACCGTTCCACCAATGAGGTCCCATTGGTCCGAACTAGAATTCCAGCGATACAATTGCAGATATGACTCAATGGGGTCAAACGATGCTGAATAGAGATTACTCTCTGAATACCGGATAGTAATCTGATTCGTCCCCGCCAGGGTGGGTGAAGCATTGGTCGTCACTGAGTAAGCATTTCCGCCTTGAACAGCCGCCGGGTCCAAGCCCGTTCTGATGGGAAGGTAGTCCGATGACACAATCAGCACCCTGTTTACCTGCGTGTTGACCGTGTCGAATCTGATTTCACACTGCCCGGCGGGTCCGAATACTCTGCGGTCAGCCAGGGCCAAATCGAGATACGATACGGTGTAAGGGGTGCTGAAGAAAAAGGCGTTGGAAGCTGAATCCACCGCGTGAATTGTGAAATTGCCGCTTGCGCCCAGGTCGCCCGAAACGGACGCCGTATATCCGCCGGGGTCGGAACTGAATAATACGGTCTGAGGGCTGCCCGATCCCGGATCCCATTCCAGCGAGGGTACCGCTGAAAAGGAGCCGGTCGAGGTCAGCGAGAAAGTGGCCGATGTCGAATCAGATTGCGCGGCGCAGATCAGCGGGAAAATGCCGCTTACCTCGGGCAGACTCCAAAAGACAGTCGTGGCTGGGCCGGGATTAAACGCTCCCGATACCCAGACCTCAGGATAAGTTGCGGCCAGCGATTTACTCGCGACTTTGATACGTCCCGACGTGTACACGGTGTCGGTTGGCAAGTATCCCAACAGACGTATCCCTCCCACATCGGCCGTCTGACCTTCATCAAGCATCACGCCATTCAGGTGTTGGAGCTTCACTTGAGACTTTGCCAACGCCACTCCGCTGGTCGTATCGGTCAGATAAATTGTCACCGTTGTCGCTGCGGCCGGGGGATTGTCGATCGGATACTGCACGAGCAAACCCACATTGTAATCCAGATTGCCGTTTAGCAGGTCATCATTCGGTCCCGCCAGGTAGTCAAGTCCGGCGACCCGGATGCGGTCGTCCGGCCGGAGGATAGGCACGAACACATTCTTTTGACTATCCGTATATTGTGCCCACGACTGCAAGTAATCCCAGCACGACATTCCACGCATGATCCACTCGGCGTTATTTCTGCATGTGAAGGTCGCGTAGGCAAAAGAGGATGACCACTCGCTTGTATACGGTGACGGATTGTCGGGGTACTGATAATCCATACAGCCGTAATCGGCATCGCGCGGGTCAGTGCACCTCCCTACTTTATTCTGCAGTGTCCCGGTGGAATCAGTAAAGAGATACTCATCGTAGAAGCCCAGCGCGTAGTGACCGAACTCGTGACATTTAGTCCGATAGTCATTGGGCTGGTTAAGATTAAAGGGATATAGATTGAAACCGTCGTTGCGGTCGGCATCGTTGCTACCGAAAAATACTCTTGGAAAATACAGATATCGGTTCGTGGAATCAATCCCACTGGGATTCGCCCGTGGCCATTGCATGTTACTGGCATAAATACGAAAATCCGCATCATTGAAGTGCTCGCCATTAGTGTAAATCTGGACGGTGTCGAGTCGCATTTGGCCATCGCTCACATCATACATGTAGTCCGAGAATCTCTGGAATCCCTGCTTAAGGGTATAAAGGTACGAAGCGTCGGCATCCCACTCAACGGAAACAAGTAGACTGTATGCCATCGTCGTGTGTCCGAGTATCACCAGCTGCGCCGAATCTCCGCTAACCGTATCATAGCTCATTGCACCCACGGTATCGAGTACGGCATTATCGAGAGTATATCGGTATTTCGTATTAAGTTCCGCGGTGTGTTTCGGGGCCGGGAGGTTCTTGACATCGAGACTGACCCGGAAATGGTACCCAATATCCAACGAATCATCTGGAATGCGAAGTAAGCCGGTACTGTCTGTTTTGAATTTTCCAACAGGGAGGTTGTTGAAAAAGGGAGCGTCATTGAATTCGCGGTACACGGAGACACTGTCGTTTTTCACGGGGTTTCCCAACCCATCAACGACCTGAAAAGTAATATGCACGGGATCCAGACGGAATCCGTGTTCAACACCATTTAAGAATCCGTCGGCCGCAATCTGGCCGGAATCATTAATATCCAGAAGATTTACGATTTGCCAAGCCGTATCACTGACAATTGACAGCGAACTGCCACCGTCTGCAAAATGATAAAACGGAAAATAGTAATACCCGTTCAGATTATTATACCCCTGTCCGACAATGTCTCCACGGTTGTTGAGCTTGTAACAGTAGCTGTTTTGGGAGCCGGATACTGGATGAATGTCGATGATGGAACCGTCTCTCCATTCGCAGGCATGCTGGAACTTGTAGATTCCAATCAGCACATAGCCGTTCCCTACGATCAATCCGGAATCATTAATATCGTGAGCTCCAGCATCGTAAAGCCCCTGCAAGTTGCCCAGATCGGTGAGAGCTCCATCCCTGTAAAGGAAACCATGTCCAACCGAGTAGGGCGGAGTGGCCACAGATACGGCCATCTGTCCCACTACCCATCCGCTGTCGTTCACCGCGTTCGCGCCTCCGGAAACCGGCAGCACCGTCAGACCGCCTCCATCCAAAATGGCAGGATTTCCGCCGCTGATGATGGTTCCGACAATCACTCCGGCGTTATTAATCCCGCGGGCATCGCTGAGCTGGTCGAGAGTTGACAGCGATCCGCCGCCTGCCGTCCCGACGAAGCCAAAATTGCCCGTACTCCCTCCATAGTCTCCGACGATAACACCATTATCGTTGATATCCCACGCCGCACTCCACTCACCACCCAGAGTCCCCAGATCGGTCATCACGCCATTTTCCCACAAGAAGGCGTGACCGGTGTCACTGGCCGGCGTGTAGTTCGAACCGACAATTTGACCCTTGTTGTTAATGGCCTGAGGGATAGTATAGCCCCCCAGCAGCGATCCGAGATCCGTCACTCTGTAAATCTTCGCCGCGCCATTCGATGTCAGTGTAAGTAGAACAACCCCCGCGAACCCGCATACCCTAATAACCGACCTGAACATGGTCGACTCCATTTTGTGTTTGACCAGAGGAGATTTGTAATGTGATCAGTACATGGTCCTCTGACCGAAGGACAACAGGATCCCACCCCCTGAGCCGCGTCCCCGTTGTGCATCAGAGATAATATGTATCCATTTTAAAATTAGTCAAGATATTTTCTCGCTCGGCCCCCCGACCACGCCATGACCGCTCAGTATCAGCTGAAAGCTGGTAAGGAAAGTAATCGCAGAATTCACGGGGAGTGTATTTTCAACAGGTGAAAAGCTCCGTGCGCGTTTTTTTGCCGTTCCGGCTCGATTTAGACAACAAATTTGACCCACATTTCCAAGATACCGTGCGTATAAGTGATTATTGTTTTTCTCGATCCGTAGTCAAACACTTTGTAATTGAGGCTCACCATATCTGGGCCGTAAGGAAGGTTCTCGTGAGTAAAGTGAAGATTGCAGCCCTAAACGGCTCTCAACCGGTTATCGACGAGGCCGAGCTGGGCAAACTGGACAACGCCCTTAAGGGAGAAATTCTCCGGCAGGGAGACGAGGGTTACGACCAATCACGAACCCTATGGAACGCGATGATTGATCGGAAACCGGCGGTTATAGCCAGATGTATGTCGCCCGACGATGTCATGCATGCCGTAAGATTTGGCAGGGAGCATCAGCTCCTCACTGCCGTACGGGGCGCAGGACACAATATCGCCGGCAACGCGGTCTGCGATGGTGGATTGGTGGTTGATCTGTCATCAATGAAGTCGGTCCGAATTGATCCCAAGGCGCAGCTGGCGCAGGTTGAGCCCGGCGCGACTCTCGGTGATTTCGACAAAGCGGCCCAGGAGCATGGACTTGTTACACCACTGGGCATAAATTCCACGACCGGCGTCGCCGGACTCACACTCGGTGGCGGCTTTGGCTGGCTTTCCCGGAAATATGGCATGACGGTTGACAATCTCTCGTCGGCCGATGTCGTGACCGCAGACGGCAAGATGCTCAAGGCAAATCAGAAAGAGAATCCCGATTTGTTCTGGGCGATACGTGGTGGCGGCGGTAACTTTGGCGTGGTGACCCGCTTTGAGTACCGGCTGCATCAATTGAATCACGATGTCCTGTGCGGCTTGGTGGTCTTCCCGCTCAAAGAAGCGAAGACTGTGCTCACCAAATATCGGGAGTTCGTAAAGACACTCCCCGAAGAGACGTCCGTCTGGATTGTATTGCGCAAGGCGCCGCCCCTCCCGTTTATCCCTCAGGAGTTCCATGGCAAAGAAATCGTAGCCTTTGCAGTATTTCATGGAGGCGATCCCGAACAGGGCAAAAAGATACTCCAGCCGATCTGGAATTTCGGAACCGTTCTGGGCGAACATGTCGGCGTTCAGCCGTATGCGGCCTGGCAACAGGCTTTCGATCCGCTACTTACTCCGGGCGCACGGAATTACTGGAAATCTCACAATTTCATCGAACTCAAAGATGAAACAATCGATGTAGCGATAAAATACGCTTCGCAGCTTCCGTCGCCACACTGTGAAATCTTCTTCGCACTGCTCGGAGGGGCCATTAATCGGGTGGCCAAAGATGCCACGGCCTATGCCCACCGTGATATTCAGTTCGTTCTTAATGTACACGGTCGCTGGGAGGCCGAATCTGAAGATCAGCGGTGTATCGCCTGGTCACGAGATTTCTTCCGTGAGACCGCGCCCTTTGCAACCGGCGGTGTCTACGTGAACTTCATGACCGAGGAAGAAACCGCACGAGTCAACTCAGCCTATGGACCCGGCTTCGACAGACTGGTTCAGGCAAAAAGAAAGTATGACCCGGAAAATCTGTTCCGCCTGAATCAGAACATCATTCCGAACCGCTAGATATATTACGTACCGATTACATGTTAGTCGATCGAGAACTGGTCTGCCTGCGGGGGTGGACAAACCAAGATTGTAATTGTTCACCGTGGTCGAAGAGATAGAACCGGAGCAAGGTCACTACGCACTCCAAGAAATCGCAAGGCACTGATTCTTGCCATCAGAGTAGTGATGGCAAGGGTCGCCCCTCGGTCAATCTTTCTGTTTTTTTGCCGGAAGACTACTCCGATAACTTGTTTGTCATCATGTATCGGAGGCTTACGATGGTGGAAAGAACACGCCTTCCTGACCGGTGTGGCCGTGGTCAGGGAACTGACGGCGATGGGGCTCCGTTACATATATATCGGAATTACAGTTGATTATAGATATTAGTCACCTATATTGCCGGATATTGAGATCATTCTCCAAACCTTCAATCCAGCAGGAACTATATGACCCTTGAACCCGGGCACAAGTTAGGTCCCTACGAAATACTGGCGCCGGCCGGCGCCGGCGGCATGGGCGAGGTCTATCAGGCGAAAGACACGCGACTCGACAGAGTGGTGGCAATCAAAGTCCTTCCGGCCACGACCTCGATGAACGCTGATCTTCGCGCGAGATTCCAGCGCGAAGCCAAGACCATTTCGAGCCTGAATCATCCAAACATCTGTACGCTCTTTGATATCGGTCACCAGGAAGGTGTTGACTATTTGGTCATGGAGTACCTCGAAGGCGAGACGCTTGCCGACCGCCTGAAAAGAGGCCCGCTCGATTTCACCGAAATCCTCAGTATCGCCGTCCAGGTTGCCAACGCCCTTGACCACGCTCATCGGCAGTCGCTGATCCATCGTGACCTTAAGCCTGGCAATGTGATACTGACATCAGGGGGCGCCAAGCTTCTGGACTTTGGATTGGCGAAATTCCAGGTGTCGGGAGGGAAGGTTGAAGGGATGACGGACCTGACACAGACATCCACCCCTTTGACCGGGGTTGGCACAATTATCGGAACAATTCAGTATATGTCACCCGAACAGCTCGAGGGTCAGGAGGCGGATACCCGCAGTGATATCTTCGCCTTCGGAGCGATGCTTCATGAAATGATCACCGGACAAAAGGCCTTTGAGGGCAAGAGTCAGGCCAGTCTGATTGCCGCAATTATCGAGCGCGATCCGCCGTCGGTCTCGCAGATAAAACCGCTCTCGCCCCCCGGACTTGACAGGTTAGTTAAGAAATGCCTGGCTAAAGATCCCAACGATCGCTGGCAGTCGGCCCGTGATCTGTCCGATGAACTGCGTTGGATCTCTCAATCCGGCTCTCAGGCGGGAATTCCGATGCAAATGTCGGTTCGTCGGCGATTCCGGATGCGTCTTGCCTGGGCAATCGCCGCGATCGGGGTGCTTGCCTCGGGATATCTCGGCTTTTTACATTTCACGCAACGCCCGCCCGACCGACCGGTAGTACGATTTACCCTCGCCATGGAGCAGGGAATCAAGAACATAAGCTGGCCGCGGATCTCTCCGGACGGCAATATGGTCGCGTTTCATGCCGATGATTCAATCGGTCATGATTATATCTGGATCAGGCCGTTCAATTCGCTCAAGGCATATCCTCTACTTGGCACCGAGGGCGCAAATCGTCACTATTGGTCGCCCGATAGTAAATTCCTGGTATTCTTCGCCGGCACGAAACTTATGAAAGTTCCGGTTACCGGCGGGCAAACACAGCTGCTCTGTGAGGGACCTATCGGATCTGACTGCAGCTGGGGTACCGGCGGATATATCGTTTTCGACGGTAATCTCGGTGACACCATGCGCATGGTGTCTTCGGAAGGCGGCCTCGTGACGACCGCCACGAAACTGGACACCTCGAGCGGAGATATCTATCACGCCTGGCCGTGGTTTCTGCCCGATGGTGATCACTTTCTCTTCATTGCCAACTCCCGTGATTCATCCGGCAAGGGCGTAACACGAATTAAAGTCGGTTCGGTTAAAACCAAAGAGAATATGACTGTTTACAACCTGAAGCGCGAGGGTCGGGTTGAGTACTGCGCCGAAGGATACATCCTCTTTGAACAGGACAACAATCTGATGGCATTGCCTTTCGATGCGAAGAATCTTCAGGTTGCCGGAGAGCCAAGACCGATTGCGCAGCAGGTTTCCTTCGACCGGAACGCTCCCGTCTTCTGCAGCTCCGATAACGGCATACTCCTGTACGAGAGCAATAAAGTAGCCGCTGCAAGCGAATTGGTCTGGGTCGACCGGCAAGGAAAAGAACTCGGGAAAGTTGGCAAGCTCGAAGGGTATGGTGATATTTCGCTCTCGCCTGATGAATCCAGGTTGGCGTATTCGTCCCAGGACAAGAAATCCGGAACTGATGACATCTGGGTGTATGATATTACCCGGGATGTTCCCACACGGTTGACGTTCGATCCGTCGAACGAGGAATGGCCGATCTGGTCACCGGACGGACAGTTCGTCTATTACTCCGTTTTTAATGGAAGCTCCTGGCAGATCCGGAAGAAGGGGATTGATGGTTTGAGCGAGGCGGTCCGGATTCCCACCGGTGACAGCAGCAGTGTGGGCCCGAACAGCATCACGCCGGACGGAAGCCGACTGATCTTTACGATTTTTGGCGCACCGTGGAAACTGGGCATCATCAATCTCAAGGACAGCACCAGGCTGACAAACTTTTCGACCAGTGGGTTCACTGAAACATTTGCGCAGGTCTCTCCCAACAATGAGTATGTGTCCTACTCGAGTCGAGAATCCGGCGAGATGAATGTCTATGTGCGAAAGCTCGATGGAAGTGGCGCCAAATGGCAGATTTCCACCGGCGGGGGAAATTATTCTCAATGGCGCTTAGATGGAAAGGAGCTGTATTACTGGAATGTCGATGCCTTGATGGCCGTACCCGTAAGCACGGATGGCACCTTTCGGGCCGGGAATCCGGAAAAGCTCTTCTCACGACGTCTGAATAGAGATGGGTATCCGCAATTCCGGTACTGCAAGACCAGGGGGGGCCAGCGCTTCCTGCTGAATGTCAGCGTCGATGCGTCGGACCCGGGTACAATCGTGGTCGTGCAGAATTGGGTGAAAGAACGTTAAGTGTTGTCAGACAAGCGTATAAGTGGTGACACTCGCTGGTCAGCACATTCTTTTCTGGTCACGACAAGAAGAATTTGAAGAATAAAGGGAGAATTCCAAAGATATTCGTAGGTTTTGACCGATAATAAACGTATACTGTATGGTAACTAATGATTTGAGTTCGACTTTTATCGTAGTCTTGTCCTAATACACAACTCTCCGCTAAATCGTAACCTCGAATTAACCGCGCAATCATGCGCAACATATCGTTTATCTATAAGTACCTGACCTTATTGAAAGGCGGCGCTTCTGGGTAAGCAAACACGGAGTGTAGAATGAATATCTACGTCGGAAACTTGTCGTTCAATACGACAGAAGATCAATTGCGCAAAGCCTTCGAGGGCTTTGGCCAGGTATCAACCGTCAATGTGATTAAGGACAAGTACAGCGGAGAGCCGAGAGGCTTTGCGTTCGTCGAGATGTCGACCAAGAGTGAAGCTGTTGCTGCTATCAGCGGCCTCAACGGACAGGACCTGAACGGTCGTGCGTTGAACGTCAATGAAGCGAAACCGCGCACCGAGAGCGGCAATCGCACCGGTGGTAACAACTACCGCAAGTCGTACTAACGGCTAAGTAATCAATCCTGCGCCTTAATTGGCGTAGATTTGGATACCAGGGAGATTGGCTCACAGTCAGTCTCCCTTTCTATTTGCATCCGGTCTGATCTTCCGCCGCTGCCATCATCCAATTGCAGCCGGGTCAAAAAAAAGGGCCGGATACCCTATCCGACCCTCATCACTATCCACCGGCAATAACCGACTTATTTGGATTGTATCAGCTTATCGAGCTTTGCGCTGAGTTCATCTAGCCGCTTTTGCAGTTTCGCATTCTGCTCTTTTAGCTCTTCGCTCTGTGCCTTCAAATCGCGATTCTGCTTACTGAGCTGTTTGACTGCTGCCAGGGCGATTCCGGATGGGTCGATCGTCGAGATTGTCTTATCGCTCTCCCCGATTCCAAAGACCCGCTGAAAGTCCTGGGCGGTAGGTCCGATATGCTTGACTTCATCCGATTCATTCTTGTAGTTCCATTCCGTGATGGGAAGCGACTCTACCTTATCCAGGATCTTCTCACCGTCAACCGGCTCGAAGTTCTCTTTAAGGTTGACGTCCGATGCATTTGTCCATACGCCGCCCGTCGTCAGCTTTGCCCCGCTCGAGTGCGTGATCGGGTCGGCGGCACCGGAGGCTTCAATAGTCAATGAACTGAGCGCTCCGCCGCTCTGGTTCGACCACACGGTGCGGGCGCTGATGCCGTCACAATCGTCATCGATCGTGTTGTCGTCGCCGGCGGCGCTGTGATGCTGCGCCATACGGGAGACCCCGCCTTTAGCATGTTCCGCCCGGTGGATACTCCACTCCATGTAGTCGGTGACCTCGGTGGTGGTCGTCACCGAGTCCGGCGTGCATGAACTCGCGGTGGACGATGACCACTGGCCCGAGTTTGCAATCGACAGCCCGATCCTTGCGCCGGAGGCATCGAGTGCGACGCTGAAATCGTCCTGATTGGGAGTGCTACCGTTTTCAAAATGACCATGTAATCCGGAGCGAGTCGATGACGACGCCAATCCGGAGGACACATCCACCGTGCCGTCGTTGTTCAGGTCCATTTCGCTGGCGACACTCGCACTGGTGTCATCGCAGGCCTGCGACGAAGATGTGCGTGCAAGCAGACCAAGTGATTGTAGTTTGGACTCCAGAGCGTCCAGTCGGACGCGAACGTTACTGGTCGCGTAGCTGCCGCCGCTGCTCACCTCACTGGTGTGTACGATTGAATCCGGTCCGCACACCCGCTCATCCTGACTCTCAGGGACAGTATCCCCATCATCATCAATATCGGTCACCATACTCACCTGCCCGAGGGTCGTGGTGGTAGTGGAAGATGCCGTTCGGTTCTTGTCGGCCCCTGTCCCCTTCGTCTTTATGGCCACCGAGGAAGTCACGGGAGTGAGAATCTGGTCGATCCCCTGCTCGGTCACGCCGTCTCCGTCGTCGTCTAGACCCGCGACTGAACTGACTTCGCCAAGAGTTGTAGTCGTGGTAGAAGATGCCGTCCGGTTATGATCGGCGCCAGTTCCCTTGGTTTGGATCGCGACACCGGCAGTCGTTGGCGTGACCGTCTGAGTAACCTCGCGGTCAACGATGCCGTCGTTGTCATCATCACAATCAGTGTGGAGCGACGCGTCGGTATCATCGCAATCGCCACCGGCGGTCAATCTCTTGGCACTTGTCCCCTTAGAATTAATAGCGAGGCGAGCCGAAGTCGGTGTAGCAGACTGCACGACCTGTCGCTCGGCGATGCCGTCACCGTCATCATCCCAGTCCGTGTGCAAAATAGCGTCGCCATCGTCGCAATCTCCGCCCACCGAAAACCGCTGAGCGCCTGTTCCTTTAGTTTTGATCGCCAGACCGCTGGTTGTCGGGGTAATCCTTAAAACCGCGGTGTTGTCGGCAATCAGGTCGTTGTCTGCGTCCATCTCCAGGCGAAGCTGGCCGCCGCCGCCTCCTCCCCCGCCGCCGCTTCCGAGTACCGCGGACAGTCTTGTGTCTATGACATCATCATCGTCGGAGTCGCATTCCTGTATGTTGAATACCGAGTCCGGCGTGGCACGGAGCGTGATATTCCCATACTTGACTCTCCCCGGTCTCTTGCGGGCTACTTCGAGGGTGCTCAATACGCCGTCGTCAGTCATCGATACACCGTCTTCCCCACTGGAGCCGATCCCGCGCACATGCACCTGACTGGAGGCGGCATCGGCCGTAATATCCACACCGTCTTCGCCGCTTGAGCCAATATTCCCAACGCGTACGCGTTTCTCCGACCCGAGCGACTTTATCTCCACGCCATCCTCTCCGCTTGAGCCAAGACAGCACGCGACACGGATCCCACTGGATGTATCGTCTGCCAGTACTTCCACACCGTCCTGTCCGCTCGAACCGAGATTGTAACGAGCCCGAATGAGCCCGTTTTCCGTGTAGACATCGCCGCGAATCCGCGCCGACAGAAGAGCTCTTGGGGTGTAGCGCAGGGCGGTACGGGGCGTCATCGGCGGGGAACCGCCGAGTTGTATCTCGAGGTATATGGGTGCATCGGTAAAGACGTCAAAGAACGAAGCATTGTCACAGCCCAGACAAGTCGTGTACAAGCCGTTCTTGGTTACAACCGAGCGAACTTCGCTGTACAACATCGTGCCGCCGACCGAATCCGACCAGAGCGAAAGAGTCAAGTCGGTCGTACCGTCGGGGACCGGATTATCACCGGAGTCGGTAAGACGGCCCTGGAACGCAACGGAATCTGTGGTCGGACCGGACAACACAGACGATGCACACGCAAGTGCACATAAGAGGGTGAAGACGCGAAGAGCAATACGCATAACGCACTCCTTACGCAGGACTTGGTTTGAGATGCAGATGTGACATAATTTTTGCTGCGGAGCCCGGGACAGCTCTTGGCAGTACGATTCAAAATATACTGTAAAGCTCTATTTAGTCAATAATAATGTTCAACTGAGGCTCGCCGGGGGCATTGCCGATCAACGTCTCCGGACGATTATAAGCCGGAAATCACGCCGGTGAAAGGCGTCCAGCCGGTAGCACGTATCATTAACCCCCTGTATCGCAATGTCTTTACTTTCAACCGCGACGACCAGTGAATATCGTGTGCCGCAACCTACTCCCGGTCAATCTGCACGCGGTAGTCCACCTGCTCCCACCTGTCCGCCTCCGGCCAGTAGAAGGTGAAGTCGATATTATGTCCGGCTTCGAGATCATCGCTCTTGAGGTCAACAATGTGGACACCCAATCCGGTATCACGTGAACGGAAGTCTCGTACTGTTCTCCACCCGTCATCACTCCAATGTACCAGTGAGGGACTCAGAGTCTCGATGCGAAGTTTCTTTCCCTTTGTCATGGCGCGACATTTGTGGTTGAAACGCCAGATCGCCAGGTGCGATTCCACCTGATCTTCCTGGTACCGCTTCACCGTCTGGTGCGGCATATCGAATATGTGTCCCCTGGAGATAGAACATCCGAGCTTGAGATATTCGGCATGAGCCCATACCAATGGCATTGCCGAACCCGATGGTTGACCGAATTTCAGTTCGCGCGCCGGAATTTCCTGTGAATCCCAGACCTGTTCGGGGATAAGGCCGGTCGTACCGGCAAATCCTTCCATCGCCCGTAACATCCGTGTCGCCTCAGCTGAATCGCCCGCGGCGATATGGTAATGTCCACGCTCCCCGCAAAACAGCGGCCAGACCCGCCCGACGCCGGAGCCGTCGAATGGACTGCCATTTTCGTGCTCACCATAACCATCGTCGTTATATCTGTGCCAGGCCGGCCCGACGGGCATATCAATCTTCAAGAGTGCATCGATAACCTTGACGGTGTTGAGAATTCTCGGATCTTTGGCAGACCTCAATCCGAAACGCACGAGAGCCAAGGCATCGGGGCTGATAATCTGAGATGCATCTTCCAGATCGGTACCAAGCGGGCGATTTTTGATAGGCACAAATCCGTGTACTGGTGAGGGACCATCGGCGATCTCAGGCGGGGCAATACGCACATAGTAGCCATTCACTCCCACCCGTTTGCTCAAGTCAGTGTTCGTCACGTAAGTCCATCGTTCAATCTGTGCATTCCAGGCATCGGCCGTTTCCCTGAGATAAGTAGCCACGTTCGATTCGTGATGCATGTCGGCGAAGTCGGCGGCAGCCAGGAGCGCCGATATCTCTACTGCCAGAGTGAAGGGCGAGAATCCCGGGTCTTCCTCCCACCTGTCCTGCTGTGTCACCGGGCCATTGCACACGATGTATTGCGCGGCCTTACGAATCATCGGCCAAAACCGCTCGACATCGCCCGGTCGCAATGCCTTTTCCCGCATCGCAAGATCCGTCAGCAGAATAGGAAATGCAGTCTCGTCCATCTGCGAGCCTGACCAGTACGCGGATCCATCAAGCCACATATTTTGCGGCCAGTGACCATCGGCCTCCTGGGTAGCCTGGAGAAACGTCAGGCTTCGTCTTGCATCATCGTGGGCGCCGACCGCCAGCAGTCCGGTGGCCGATTCGACCAAGTCGCGCGGCCATACCAGATGATACCCGCCCAGATCATCGTCGCCTTTATTGAACCCCCAGGGAATCGATAGGCTTGCGATCATTCCCCCCGGAAACCGTTTCGCTTCATGAACGCGTAATACCATGGCGCTTATAGTCTCCATGTTCCGTGCCGATGAGGACTCCAGAACAGATGCATGGAGAGTCATCTGAAACGACCGCCATCCTTGAAGATAGGTGTTCTTCAGCATGGTGAATTGATCCAGGAGACTGGATGTCGCACGGTGACCCGCCTCAGCCGGGTTAGTACCGAATCCGAGTACAAGCGTGAAGGCGCTGTCGGGGGCGGATTGCCAGTCAATCTCTCCAACGAGTGCCACATTTCCGTTTTCCGCTTTGTCAAACTGCCATTCCAGCGTCCTATGCCGGGACAGGTCCTGCCAACCATCGGAATAGCCGACGTATCCTACCGACCTTACTTTCCAGTCAACCGAAGATGCCAGGACCAGAGCAACTCCGTTGCGTTCCGCAAAGAACATGGGTCTTCCCTTGTGCTCATCCAGCCATGCCGTATTGCCCGCGCCGCGATTGCCCAAATGTGGCGCCAGAAGTACATACAGATGATACGATCTCGCGTCATCGGTCAGCGGGACGAATCGTGTGCGCTGAAGCACCGCATCTCTTGTCGGATCCGCGATGATTTCTTTTTCGATGCGATAAGTATTGTTCTGACAGGTATTGACGATGCGGTAGCCCGGAATCGATGCTTCCAGATATTCGATCGTACTATTGGTGTGGCGTTTCTCTTCCGAGAAGAAGTCGTGACCATCCGTCACGATCATTCCCATATCGCGGATGCACGCCTGATCAATACGGGGGTAATATATCTCGTTGAATATGCCATGACTCAGCGTGAACCAGACCCGACTGGCGGACCCAAGGGCGGTTCCAATACCATTTTTGGCGCTTGACGTCCAGCGGGGTGGATTTCCGGGAGCACCAAAAGCGTTTCTCATTACATCACTCATTTATTATCTCCCGTTTCAGTTCCAATCTTGTCAAAGTATTCCATAGATTCATTTTGCCCACTCCACCACAGCCTTTATCTCGTCCTGTCCATGGTTTTGCAGGCCGGCCGCAAAGTCCGTATATGGGTGACGATGTGTTATCAGTTGTGTCATGTGATTGCCCCACTGTCGATGCGCCTCCCTGAGGTCCGCCACCGCCATAATGTAGTGCTCGTGAGAGGCATTCACGCTCCCCACCATGACCTGATTATCGAGCACCAGTCGTCGTATCAGGTCGGCGCCCGGTATGCTCAACGGCCGGCTTCCTGAAGGAATGCCGGTCAGCACGTAAGCACCGTTCAGTGCAAGCGCATCGAGCAGATTAAAGGCGAGGCTCGGCACTCCGGTCGCTTCAAAAATCATGTCCATTGGTTCCACGTGCTTCGTTATCTGGTCCGGCGCGACTTGCCGTCCGTCGATGTAAGAGCCGCCAATCCCCATCAACCATTGTGGGCGAGTGTTGGCTGCGTCGACAATGTCCACACCCACAACTTCGGCTCCACGCAGTCGCAAAGCGACAGCGGCCAACAATCCGATCGGTCCCAGGCCGGCGACCAGGCAGTGTCTGCCCTGCAACCAGTCGGAGGATACCGAGGCATCCGGAAGACGTGAAGCCTGAATGCGCCGTGCCTCGTCAATAGCTTTCTGGGCCACCGACATCGGCTCTGTCAGCACGCCAATTGCCGCTATTTCTTCGGGAACTCGAACCAGATTTGCTTCCCGGTCGACAACAAATTCCGTTTGGTATCCGTCAAGTTTCCAGATTCCTCGTTCGCGATAGTTGCCGGAATAACACATGTCGCTGCGATTCATTCGGCAAGCCACGCATTCTCCGCATGATCGACGAACTGTGAACACGGCGTGATCGCCAATTTTCGCATTCTTCACTGCTGATCCTGCTTTGACTACCCGGCCCAGCATTTCGTGCCCGATAACCAGCTCGACGCTTCCTTCAGGAGCGGCACTTCGACCACCGGCAACTTCTTCCCTATCCGTTCCACAGATGCCAACCTGCAGCACCTGAATCATGACATCATCGGCGTTCGTAAGTACCGGCTCTGGACGGTCTGTTAGACGAATACCGGGCGTGCCCGGTTTGATTGATATTGCCTTCATAAAAATCCCATCCAAATTTCCATAGTTTATGTGGTGACCTTGGCGTCACCTTCGGGCGCTGCCATTTGTCCTGGCACGTGATGAAAGATGCCGTGCGGATCGTGACCGAAGTGGTATGTTTTGGCAACCTTTATTTCGAAATGTCTTAATATTGTTAATTTTGGAATCAGCGTACCCAGCCACGCACCGACAATCGGCCCCACCAAATATATCCACCATCCCTGCCACATACCGGAGATGACAGCCGGTCCAAGGCTCCGGGCCGGATTAGTGCTCGTCCCGGATATGGGGGCTTCAAGATATACCATGACGGCATAGAGAAATGGAAAGAGTAGAGGAGTCCACTGCGCAAGTCGTTTATGACCGATAAAGAGCAACAGCCCGACTACCAGAGCAAAGGTGGTGAGTATTTCACCGGCGAGCGCTCCCCACAGTCCAAAACCCGCACCCGGTATTGTGGCGCCATAATCGACACTCCTGCCGATCCCTCCCCACAAAAGAAGTGGCAATGCCCCGAGCACGGCACCGATACATTGAGCCAGAACGTAACCCGCAGCTCGAGTCCCCTGCATTTTCTTCATGACCCAGAAACCGAAAGTAACGGCCGGATTAATGTGTGCTCCGCTGGTTTTTCCAACCCACGACAGAGCCACCAGTGCCCCGGTCGATCCAAAGAGAAATCCGGTTACAATCCGTCTGATGCCCGGATCGGGAATGAGTGACATCATGGGGCTCCTCTCTCCGAACATCGCGATGACAATCGACAAACCGACAGACACCAGGAGCCCCGTGCCCACAAGTTCGGCTAACAGCGCTTTGCGGACCCCCTTAATCTTTTCCCGGCTTGAATTACGAGTCTTCGTCATATCCATACGACGTGGTATCGTCGCCTTCCTCCCCGATTTCGAAAGGAGCTGTTCCTTATTATCGTACTCACTTAAATGGATATAACAACCCGCAGGCAATTATGTTCTCGCCTGCGGGTTAGAATCAAAACAGTCGGAATGCCTGGCTATTCAGTTAATCCGATGTAGCGCCGAGCATCGACTGGTTATATAGTTCAAGATACAGCTGATTCGAGTAGGCGGTGATAGCGCCTGCGGTGCTCATAATCGAATCGATCAATGCCCGCTGTTCGGGGACCGTCGTATCAGAGTGGATCACATAATAACCCGTTGTACTCAAAAAGAGCGACCGTTCGACTGTATCCGCCTGGGGTTGCACGGTGAAAGTCAGCTCTGCCCAATCACCGATATTCATCATAGTATAGTAATCGCCGTCCGCCGTTGACAGCTTGGTGTATACATCCTGCTGATTCTGGTCCAGCGCGGTCTCGATCGGACAAGCTTGGGCGGGCAGGACGGAATCCCTGTCGTACTGGACGGCAAAATAGTCCATCGTCCAGAATCCTTTCGGCGGATTCAGGTTTATAGTCAACTTATCCCCGGGAATATCGCTCACATCAATGCTGATGAGCCGATCCTCGCTGATGAACGGTCCGCCACCTAACACAAACCCCCGTTCAACCAGTCGATCACTCTTTTGTACGTTGATTTTCAAGATATACAGTTCTTCAGTGAACGTGAAGTGAAGCAGCTTCCAGAACTCCTGACTTCCAGCATTTATTGATGCATACCAGTCATTGACAGCACGTCCGCGTGCCTGTATCATCTCACGCATCATTCGCGATCCCCAAAGAGCAGTTCCCGTGTTTGTGACCAGATAGGCAGTCTTGGCATCGGCCGGCTTCGGAAACTCTAAGGTAAGGTGGTGTCGGGTATCACTTGATCTCGTCAGCTCCTGTGGGACCATCAAGGTCTGCCACGAAAGACCGTCGTCCGCAGAAATAAACGGAAGCAAATCACGACCCAGTTCGTCGAATGCCCGACTGGGAGTCTGCACATCCGTAATCAAGTGCATCCTGCCAGCAGTATCGGGGACAACCTTCTGGCCAATGGCGTGGTCAACGGTCAGCAGTTGTATCTGGTCAAGATACTGTGTTTCAGGCATTTCGTTCTTCATGTTCAGATGATACATGCCGTCAACCGGCTTCAAAAATTCCAGTCGGGAAAAGTCCGTTCTCTGAAGTGCCCGACAAACCGCTCCGCCCAGTGGCTCGGCGTCGAAGACGTACCGTGACCCATCGTACGAGTAAATGAATGGGCAGGACTGAATACTATCCGATGTCTGCGGTTCTTCCTCATCGTCTGACAGTGCAGCTATGATCGCCACGAGTACGACAACTGAAACCGTCACAACCGCAAGAGTCGCGGGAGTATCGGTACGTTTTACCCAGACCATCATGACTGAATCGACTGGAATATTGACAGCATCACCGGATGTAGCCTCGATCCCCTCCTGACCGTCTTCGGAAGATTTGTACTTCGAATATCCGACTATTCGATTTGTCTCGCGGTCATATAACGCTCCAGGCAGTGCGAACTCGATGACTCTGCCGTCCACCGTAGAAAGTTTGACTATTTCGGTTTCCTGTTTGTGCATCTTCTCGGGAGGTATGCTTACTGTGTGCATGCAGCCGGACGAAAGAGTCATGAACGAGGCGAGCGTCACTGCTATCACTACTTTCTTGAACATATTGCCTCCAATGCGATTTATCGGTGACCCTATTCCATATCTGTTTTGAAATTTATATAACCGAGAGAGAAGCCGCCATCGGCCACTATCACCTGTCCCTGTATCCATCGTGCCGACGGACTCAGAAGAAACGCGACGACCTCCGCGATATCCTCAGGCTGACCGATACGTCCCAGCGGAGTGTGTTGCGCTACCCGGCTGCGAATCTGTTCATACGCCGGTAATCTGCTTATCGATTCCGTTTCAATGAAACCGCCCGCGACCGCATTCACTCGAATATTAAGATGTCCCAGCTCAGCCGCCAGTTGCCTGACTGAGGCCTCAAGTGCCGCTTTCGATGGTCCAATCGCACCATAGTCAGGCAAGGCCAATTTACTGCCGAGACTCGATATGGCCACAATCGAACCACCTGACATAACTTTTATGCATGCTTGCACGCATTGAACGAACGAGCGGGCATTTATGGAAAGCGACAAGTCCCACTGATTCGGTTTTATCTGCGAGAGCGGCTTGAACGCGCCCAGGGCCGCGCAGTGGACGAATGCATCGAGACTTGGTGAATTCTCCTTTACGGCAGAGAACAGTTCATCGACAGCCGAAGGTATAGCCAGATTGGCACGAATGATATGACAGGTGACTCCAACCGCCTCCAGTTGCCGCCGGGTTTCTTCGGCCGCCGTATCATCCTGACCGTAGTTGACTATGATCCTGGTGAATCCCTGGCGGGCCAGGTTCAGGGCAATTGCTCTGCCTATCCCACGGGTTCCACCGGTGATAAGAACCGTTCGATTGTTTTCAGTCGTCATATACTGATACTACTTTTTGTCCCCGGTCCTCTGGTTGTTGGTATAGTCAATGATGAATTGAACGGTGAATCGATTATCGAACTCCTCGGCAGGCAGATCACTCCCCAAGTCCTCAATCATTCGTCGCTGATCTATCCTGATTCCTAGGGCATCTTCGATACGAAATCTGACATCGGCAATGTCGATCGATTCGGCTTTCAAATCAGAGATCATGCGGGCTGCCGGCACCACCTGCTGGACGGGAACCAGCAATGCCTCCGCAATACTCTGACGAATTATGTCCCCCACTTGATCATTGGTATAAGTGTCAGTCATTCGGTTTCTCCTATGACTATGGCAAGGCAGAACCTGCCGTTATTCTGTACCGACCCGGTTAATCGCGAGCAGTTGATTGAATCGGCCAGCCACTTTAATCTTTCATCTACGCGAATGTCTATATGGAAGTCACCTATGACTTCGATATCACTCCAGTTGTAGGTCACCATATGAGGCGCTCCGAGAGCTTTGACGGCGGCCTCTTTGGCTGCCAGTCGCGAGGCCAGAAATTTAGTAACGCGCCCGCCTGGGAGATCCTCGCCCGTCGACGTGTTGTCTCGCAGCGAAATGAGCCGATCGTACTCGGTGGGTGTCAGCAGGTCTCCTTTGAGACGGCTCCCATATCGCGTCCAAAGATATTTCGCCTTCTGAAGGTCGACTATGTCTGTTCCGATGCCTGTTATCATATGGTTCGTTCCGATCCAATACCCATTTATTCCACCTGCCGAAGAATCAGACAGGCGTTCTGGCCTCCGAAGCCAAACGAATTGGAGAGTATCGTGCGAAGCGGCGCCGAACGCGCCTTGTTTGGTACATAGTCCAAGTCACAGGCCGGATCCGGTTCTACATAATTGATGGTGGGGGGAATCATCTGATGTTTCAGAGCCCAAAGACACGCCGCAAATTCGATCGCGCCCGCCCCGGCAACAAGGTGTCCTACCTGCGATTTTGTCGAGCTCACCGGAATTCGCGCGGCTTTCTCCCCAAATACCGATTTGATGGCAAATGTCTCCGTCTTGTCGTTCATCTTGGTTCCGGTACCGTGGGCATTGATATAGTCAATTTCCTCCGGTCTGATTCCCGCGTTTTTCAATGCCAGCTGCATGGCGGTGATTGACCCCCAGGCCTCGGGAGGTTCATCGGTGATGCGATAAGCGTCGTTGGTGCTGGCGTATCCGATAAGCTCGGCATACGGTGAGCCACCGCGCTTGAGACAGCTATCATGGTCTTCAAGAATGACTATTGCGGCGCCTTCGCCTAACACAAACCCGTCCCGGCGCCGGTCGAACGGCCGTGAAGCAGTTTGCCATTGCGCGTTATTTCTCGAGAGAACTCCCAGCATACTGAACGCCGCCATACCGTAGGCATTAAGCATCGAATCGCCCCCCCCAGCTACAACTACGTCGGCTACGCCGGACTGGATCTGTCTGAAAGCCTCGCCTATCGCCTGCGCTGACGATGTACATGCTGTCGTCACAGTCTGACAGTGGCCCCGGGCGTTCGTCATGATTGCAACTTGTGATGTGGGCACGTTCGGGAGCGCCCTCAACGGTGTCAGCGGATGAATCTTACTCACGACATTTGACCAGACATCGTCATGTTTAAATGTGAGTCCGTCATCTTCAGTCACCGACAAGAGAAACACTTCAAGAAGTCGGTCCGCGTACTCGGTGTCCCACAGCCCGGTTCCTCCCGCACCTATGCACGTACCAACCCGGTAGGGATCCTGCTTTGAGAAATCGATTCGTGCCTCGCTGACCGCTTCCTGGGCGGCGATGACAACCATCTTTCCCGAGCGGCTGAGGGTTTTTACAGTCTTCTGATCGGTAATACGACTGCCAAGTACGTTTTCATCAACGGGCACCTGCCCGCCAAACCGTGTGGGCAAGCCTCCGGTCGGAAAGGATTCAATCAAGCGAGCCCCGCTTGCACCGGCGCTGAGTCCGTTCCCAAACGCCGAACATCCAATCCCGAAAGGCGACACTACCCCGGCACCGCTTACAACGACCCGACGGTTACTCATGTCTCTCTCCCGGATTTAATCCACCGATAACGGTGGCGCCGCGGAACAGGCTGGTGTAAAGCGCATCCGTAAGGTGACGCGAGGCGGGAACATAGTATTCGTCAATTGGATGCAGTGAAAAAGACAGCCGAGCCGAAGTTACTATTTTTTCACCGACGAATATCTGTCCATCCAGCTGTGCCAGTCCATCGCCCTGCGAAAGCAGGCTCATCTCTATACGGAGTTTATCTCCCGGACGGACCAACTCGCGGAATTTGGCCGAGTGCACCATAACCAGCAGAGCTTTGGACTTGAATCCGGCTGAGACTTCCAGGAGCACTGTCCCGGCCTGGGCCATCGACTCTATTTGTAAAGCGCCGGGCATGACAGGATTGCCCAGAAAGTGATCGGAAAACACATCCTCGGACATCGCGACACATTTAGTCGCCGTCAGCCGCCGATGGTATTCCAGAGATTCGACTCGGTCGATCAGAAAGTAACGCATTTGGAATCCCTCTGCAATGTAGTCGCGCATCGAATTTGCCTTGCGGGTCGATAGGCGTTCAATTCAGATGCGCTTCTGCGTCGAATCAGCCGCACCGATGCCATAGGCAATTGAAGGCAGCGGCTCATGTTCCCTGTGCATCAATGTTTGTCTGAATTCGCCTTGTAACCTTGAATTGATGTCGATGATCTTGGCGAAATCCGGATGCGAACGATTCTCCGCTTTTTTCCGGCTTCCATCTACCTGTATATTACCGGTAATGGACAAAAGAGGCAATGAAATTGCACACAGGTGATACGCCGTCGTAACACGGGGCACGATCTACGCGAGGCCGATTCAGTGCGCTGAAAACAATATCGATCGATTGAGCGACAGATGAAGCTGAGCGGCCAATACTCGTCATATCATGTAACAAACAATGCTACAATGAATTACGATAGCGCCGCCAACGCCTTCATGGATTCTGTCATCACGACTGCAATACCATTAATGTGGGAGTTCAGAACCGGCTACTGGCCGAGCTCATCGGGAACTTTCAACTCGCGGCGGAACTTCTCTTCGAAAATCGTGTAAAGTACTGGCACAAAAAACAGCGTCAGGATAGTTGAAACGGATAGTCCGCCAATGACGGCGATTGCCAGCGGAGCTTGCGTTGATTCGCCACCCAGGCCCACAGCCATCGGGATGAGACCCAGGACGGTCGCCAGTGTCGTCATGATGATTGGCTTGAGTCTCGTCTTGCCTCCGCTCACGACTGCTTCGTGCAACGGCAGTCCTCTTATCCGCAGATGATTGGTGTAGTCCACGAGCAACACGCCGTTGGACACGACAATTCCTATCATGATGATAATTCCCTGGAAAGATGTAACCGAGAGCGTGGTACCGGTCAGGAATAGAATCCAGAGCACGCCCACCAGACCGAGCGGGACCGTGAACATAATAATGAATGGATCCAATAACGACTGGAACTGCGAAGCCATCACGACATAAACAAGGAGTACAGCAAGCAACAGCGCCAGCAGTAATACCCTGAACGTCTGTTGTTGCTGTTCGACATTTCCGGTTTGCTTCACTTCGAACCCCGGTGGAATCGTGAGTGTATCAAGCTGTGCCTGAATATCCTTGGAGACGCTGCCAAGGTCGCGGCCGGTGACATTGCCGGTCACTTCCACCAATCGCTGTTGGTACTTGCGGTCAATTTCGACCGGCGATGACGTCTTGACAATTCTGGCCACACTTCCCAGGAGAACTTGCTGTCCTCCCGTGGTCGTCAGGACTACGTTCTGTAAATCCTCGATGTGTGACCGGTAATCCTCGCTCAATCGAACAAGAATATTGTACTGGTTACCATTGGTTGGATCCGTGTAAAGAGAAGCGACCGTGCCATCGATCATGGTGTTGATCGTGTTAGCTATATCCGCCACGCTGATACCAAGGACCCCGGCCCGCTCTCGGTCAATTTGCACTCTAAGTTCCGGCAAGTTGTCTTCACGACTGATTTGAATGTCGGTTGCACCCGGGACAGAGCGAACGATGGTTGCCACCTTTCGAGCCAGTTCGGAACCGGTCGCTATGTCAAACCCCCGGACCTCGACATCCAGAGGCGCCGAGGACCCGAAATTGAGCAGGAATCTCAGGAATCCGCCAGGGGTAATGAATATCGATGCTCCCGGAATGGCCATGAGTTTCGGTCGGATCGCTTTCACAATCTCATTCACTGACCGCTTCCGCTGGTCAAGCGAAACCAACGAAACCCGAATGTTGGCGGCATGACTACCGGAGTTACGACTGAATAAGCTGCCACTTCGGGCAGACGGAACTCCGATATCTGTGATCATGGTGTTCATTTCCGGGATATTCTCCTGCAGCACCTTTTCGACCTGTCGCACAAACTGCTCCGTTTCCTCCACTCTGGTACCCACAGGTAATTTTACCGTGACGGCGAGCTGCCCTTCGTCCTGGTCCGGGAAAAACTCGGTTCCGACAAACTTGAACAGCGGGAACGATGCTAAGCCGAATCCGATAACGCTTATTATGACGAGTTTTCGATGATTAAGCGCCCAGTTTACCTTGTCGGCATACCAGTTGTCAAGCTTCTCGATGGCATCATGAGTGAGGACCCGAAGTTTATCCGAGAGCTTTTGTGAACTCCTATCCAATTGTTTTTCGGGTGGTAGCAGCCTCAGACACATGAGCGGCGTAACTGTTCGAGAGATAAAAAATGAACCGAAAAGCGCCACCGTTATGGTGATGGCAAGCGGAACGAACAACATCTTAGCAATGCCGCTTACAAAAACAATCGGCAGAAATACTATCACGGTACTCAAGGTGGACACAAAGATAGGTGAGGCCACCTCGCGGGCGGCGTCAAGTGTTGCTTGCAGTTTGCTCAAGCCGGGCTTGCGCTCATTGTA
Source organism: uncultured Ignavibacteriales bacterium (assembly GCA_964371785.1). Classification (GTDB taxonomy): domain Bacteria; phylum Zixibacteria; class MSB-5A5; order GN15; family FEB-12; genus CAVQCT01. The sequence goes on from CAYJOL010000002.1 coordinate 280,695, forward strand.
ATGGCGGGAAATTGCCTCCAGCTCAACAATAGAGTCATCTACCAAACGTCCAACTGCCAGCGCCAGCCCTCCGAAAGTCATGATATTCAAAGTCACGTTACCGAAGCGAAACCAGATGAAAGCGATAAGTATCGACAACGGGATCGCGACAATTATGATAAGCGTACCGCGCAGGTTTCTCAGAAATGCCATAATGATCAGCATCGCCAGCAGCGCACCGATCAACGCCTCATGTTGAAGTCCGGATATCGTCTGCTTGATATACATTGACTGGTCAAAAGACAGTGACATCTTAACATTCTCGGGAACACCGACAAGTTTCGGCAATTCATGCACGACATTGTTGACGACATCAATCGTATTGGCGCTTGCCAGTTTCTGCACGCTTAAATTTACACCCGGTTTGCCGTTGATTCTTACAATCTCAGTCTGTTCCTGATAGCTATCTTCGACCGTGCCCACGTCATGTATGTGGATTGGGACATTGTTAACATTCTTGATAACGACATCGCCAAGAGGTTGGACGACATTAAACTTACTTTCGGTCTTGAGAGAATAGTCAAAAGGCCCGGTTTTGAGATCACCGGAGGGGATCACAAGATTGGAATTGGCAACTGCCGTAAGAACAGCCTGCACGGGCAATTGGAGCGCTTGAATACGATTGCGATCAAGGGTAACATGAATTTCACGGATTCTTCCGCCGGAAACGGCGGCCGATGCTACACCGGGCAAATGCTCAATTTGAGGTTCAATGGTGTTGAGCGCCAGATCATACAGTTCTCGTTCATCCATGTCACTCGATATTGATATGTTGCAGACGGGCAGATTAGTGATATCAAATCGCAATACCACCGGTTGCGATACGCCGGTCGGCAGCTGGTTCAGTATTCTGTTTACTCGCTGAACTACGTCGACCAACCCGACATCGAGATTGGCATTCCAGTTGAAATTGATTCGGACCTGCGAAATCCCCTCTCGGGTAGTTGATTGTACGTAATTGACATCGTTGACGGAGCTCACCGCCCGCTCTACGAAAACCGTCACTGATTGCTCCATGTCGAGTGGACTGGCGCCCGAGTAAAAAGTGATGGTACTGACAACCGGTATAGTAATGTTGGGAAGCAAATCTACTGGCAGTTGGGTAAAAGAAACCACCCCGAGCACGAGAATCGTGACAGCAATGAGAAAAGTCGAGATAGGATAACGTAGTGCGAGTCGGGTTAGCCACATAGGTGCTGTTGTCTACGGCATAATGGTGATTTTGCCCCCGTCGCGTGCGAACTGCTGACCGGTGGTAATGATGCTGTCAGTTTCCAGCAGCCCGGACAGGATTTCTGTCCGTGCCTTTTGCTCAGTCCCGAGCGTGATATTCAGCCGGTGAGCCGCGCCGTTTTCCGCCTTCATTATGTAGTAGCCGTTGGCATCCTTCAATAGAGCCTGGGTCGGCACGGTCAGGGCGCTCTGCTGCTGAGTCAAAATGATTGAAGCGTTTACGAACATCCCCGGCTTTAGCGTGTGGTCCCGATTGGCAATATCGATCTCGACCGGCATGGTGCGGGTGGCCAAATCTATCGCCTGACTCATCCGGGCAATCGGACCCGCAAATTCGCGACCGGGAATCGCGTCGACCGTTACTACTGCTTTCATGCCGACTTTTACGGACGGGACATCTTTCTCAAGAATGTTCACAATTACTTTGACGGTATCCAGGTCCATAAGATTGAAGAGCGTGGCGTTGGCTGAACTCACCAGGTTCCCCGGATCCAGATAACGGCGCGTGATATACCCCGAAAACGGGGCAGTAATCTCAGCATAGTTCAATTTTGTATGGGCGGTCTCGACATTCTCTTTGGCGACTTCCATCGCCGTCCTTGCATTATCCAGATCCTGTTTTGAAATAAGGTTCTGATCCCCAAGCGGCGCGGCTCGATTATATACCGCGAGCGCATTTTGGAAGGTCGCTTCAGCCTGTCTATACTGCTGAGCTAATTCGGTGGTATCGATGCGGGCAAGGATCTGGTCGGTATGAACATAGTCTCCCGCGTTAACATCTACGCTCTCGAGATTTCCGTACACGCGAGCGAACACCTGGGCCTGCTGGACAGCAAGAACATTGCCGGTGAGCGATAGACTCTGGGTAATAGTCTGGCGCGCAGGTAATTCAACTTTTACCAACGCCGGTGATTGCCGCCTGGAGTCGGCCGGTGTTTCACGCGAGGAGATTCTGAGAGCGACTGCCGCAATCATAACAAGCGCGATCAATAGTAGCGATACTTTGGTCCGTATTCTCATAAATTCCTGCTTGATTAGACCTTTCTGATGCTTGTGAAAAGCCTCGTCATACTTCCCGGACCTCCCGGTTGCTGATTCCGGCCAGGAATATTCCTGTGAACGTACGCATTTCAATCTGGAGACTCATTAATGAGTCAGGGCTGGGCCGGAGATATTGGGATTCCCTCATCACGCGAAGACGGAGGCCCTGTAACGAATGAAGAAATAATTCAGCTATCTTACGCGATGAACTCAGACAGAACTCGCCGTTCTGTCTTCCGGCCGCCAGCAGCTCGCTTAGCCAGGATAATTCTTCTTGCGCGTGTTGCCTGAACATCTCGATCAGTGCCGGCGCGTTGCGTGTCGCCTGCTTGAAATCAAGGATGTTCAACTCCTGGAGGTTTTTGAAGTAATCAAATCGAATCATGACATACTGCTCAATGCGGCTGCCGGCGGTCCGCTTTGAGACCAAGACTTGCTCGACCCGGTCACGGAACTCGGCACGCTTCTTTTCCACTACTGATTTGAACAGATCCTCTTTCGTGGGAAAATAGTAGTACAGAGATGGCTTCTTAAGACCGGCCTCGCCGGCGATTTCATCCATCGTAACTCTCGCGAAACCGAATCGGCTGAACAGCCCTTCGGCGGCCTCTATGATGGCGTCTTGCGTGGTGGTCGCAGCCTGGTTTTGCGAAATCATACGCCTGTAACGTTTCGACCAAATCAGTAGTTCGGTCGAAACAGAAGAATTTCAGAAAATCTTTTCTCCCGTGCCCCGGAACCGTGCTCAGAGAAACCAGCCACATTCAGCAGCCCCCGCCATTCAGCGCGATTAACGATGATATCGCCGAGCGAATTCTGGCCCTGCGGGGTAAACCGATGGCAACTCTTGCTGAAGCACTCCGTTTATCAGGAATCACTGAAGAAAACGGTCGACTCAATGCAGAAGATATGGTCGTGAATCTGCTGGCGGACATCGAGAAATTCGAGCATTCATTTTCGCATGGCATCGGTATGGCCGAGCAGAATTCCGACTATGGAACGGCCGACCTGTTGACCGGTATTCTCCGGGATCTCCAGAAGTATGCCTGGATGTTCCGCTCGTTTCTGGGGCAGACACAGCCTGCCGAACAGCTCAAACGTGACAAGACACCGGTTGCCTGAGAAACTTACCATACTTGCTTATAACGAAACGGAGGCGCCATCGCGTCTCCGTTTCGTCCTCATCTGAATTGGATTGCTGCAGGTCATTGGCAAACTAGTGAGACAACTCCGCGGGGGGCTGTTTGGTTACCGGTTGTGGGTTCCGCACAGGAACTTCGCCATCGACGTAAGCAGTGTCTATATGCATGCCGGTAGAGGATTTTGCCAGCGGGCCATAATAAGTCGGATAGTAAGTGGCCGAGATCACAGGACTCCACATATAGGTCGATCCATAATTGTCGACTTTTCGACCCTCGAGACGGAAGGTGTACGTTCCGGCGGCAAACATATAATATACGCGTCGCAGAGATACCGGATAATACTCATAACTGGTGCCGGACCATGAATCCGCACCCAGCCAGTAGTAGAAGTACACTTCATCGGTACCGCCGGCCGTCTGATCTATTTGCAAAGAGACGCGGTTAGGAAATCCCGTAGTTCCTACGAGCCCTACCTGCCCGGTAGCTTCAACCATGATGAAACCACCACCGGGCGTGGTAATAGAGATAGTCGCTATGTCGGCGTTCAGCGCCGATCCAGAATACAGGATGTTTATACCCCCGGCATACATAGCGTCGGTTAGACCGGTCTCGTCTATGACTTTTGTCGAATACAGACTGCTGTCCGGCACCGTACCCGCAACATAGGCGAATGCCACCGACGTCAGTTTGGTACGCGGAGACATTTCCGGGCCTCCATTGACACTCATTCCCAGATACAGATTTGAATCCTTAAGAAAGACCGTGTCCGGCAGAATCGCCTGACCGGGAGCGCCGAGATTGACGGTGAACAAACCGGAAGAAGTGGAAACCGCAACCGAGCCGCTCACCCATTTCATGTTCGCCGGCGAGGTTGAACTCGGATCATTCCAGAGGGTAAAATTCAGATTGTAACTTCCGTCGGCTACCGGATTACCACCGGAATCGGTAAGCGTTCCCTGATAAGCGATAGTACGCGGTGGCGGGGGTGTAACACTCATCGCGACGACAGCCAGACAAAACACGAAGAGACCTAAAGTCCCGGCGAAACGCAATTGCATGACGGACTCCTTCTTGGTTCATAGAGTTCTTAGACCCAATATGTCGCAGACAAGCTTTTCTTGCAAGGACTTTCTCTCGCCCAAAGTACCGGGAACCGACTGCCCCCATAGACCGTTTGGTCAGACAACAATCCTGATTGACCAGAGGTCGGAATTTGGAATAGTATCGGGAGGATAGAAATCATTTGGGCGAACACGAGTTACGGGAGTGGAATCCAGTGATCCGTTTTGGACTTTGTTGTATCTTTCACAAGGAACGTATTAGGTTTCGAACCACGACCGCAACCGCGTTGGTTCGCCTGACCCGTAATGAGTCCCTGGCAAAATTGTCGGAGGTATGCCTGCACAATGCACGTTCCCTGCACGAAGCTATCGACTATTGTGTTCACCATGGAATAGGATCGTTTCGAGTCATGAGCGGACTGCTCCCCTTGCGCACCCATCCGGTGCATCGCTACAATCTCGCAAATCTACCGGACGGCGACGAGATTATAGCCGAGTTGAAGCGTTGCGGCGACTTTGCCGGAGCAAGTGATATCCGCCTCACGTTTCATCCTGACCAGTTTGTTGTACTAAACTCCCCCCGCCCGGATGTCGTGGCCAGTTCCATAGCTGAACTTGAGCACCACGCCGACATTGCGGAGTTGATTGGCGCTGACGTCATAAACATCCACGCCGGCGGTGTCTATGGCGATAAGGATTCTGCCCTGGACCGACTCGAGCTTGGTGTGCGCCGGTTATCGGACCGGTTGAAGCAACGCCTGACGCTTGAAAACGATGATCGTTGCTACTCCCCTGTAGACTTATTGCCGTTTTGTTGGCGCAACCGGATTCCGTTGGTCTACGACGTTCACCATCACCGCTGTCTTCCGGATGGGTTCAGCGTATTCGAAGCCACCGCGATGGCCCTCTCCACCTGGAACCGCGAACCGCTTTTTCACATCTCCAGTCCGCTGAATGGCTGGTTTTCAAAGATGCCACAAAAACATCATGACTTCATCGCTCCTGAAGATTTCCCTGCTGAATGGCTGAACCTCCCGATTACGGTCGACGTAGAGGCCAAGGCCAAGGAAGAGGCAATTGCGCTCTTACGCTATTCACTGAGCGGCGTATTGACGCCGCACGAATCAGCTAATGTCCGCTGTTCCTAGCAATCAGAACTCAATCCGCTCAGCCCGTCCGACCGCATTGCCGCCCGCCTGGGCATTTCTTCCGGATTGGTCGAATGATTCGTAATTGATTCGTGAAGAGAACGACTGGCCATCTTCGGAGACCGTGATAGTATCGACCAGCACACCTCGTCCGGCAGGTAGCCATCCGGTTGATGCTGGCAGGTTTTCCGAACTGTTGGGCGGCCGGGTGGCATAAAACTCGTACCTGGCTTCATATAGATGTGGGCCAATATTGCGCCAGATGCCGTATGCCGGAGGAACCGGTGGTGCGGCGTCATAATTCGATGACTCCGTCATGGTACCACCTGTATTGAACACATACATGAATTCAAGGTCTTTGACTTCGGCGAACGGACCGTTAGCAAATTGGATCCTGGCACGCCAGGCGCCCGCCAAAGCTCCATCTTGACCATCAGTCTTCGCCTGTTTGCCACTTTCCGCGCAACCGAACGCCAGGCCACAGATGACAACCAATATCGAAAGCCAAACCAGCATCTTGCTCATAACGTACTCTCCTTTACTATACATGGTGCGCCATCGGTTCAGGGCTTTAGTGACCAAAACAAATCAATGCAGGTGCATGTGTCTGCTGACATTGTGAGTCCGGATGGTCCCTGAACCAGCTCATAGTACAGTCAATTTTAGCCCGTACAAAGTACTTTCGTCTTTAGTCCGGAACTCCAAGCGGATTCTCGCAAAGCAACCATTCATCTTCTTAAGGCTTCACCAAACATTCAGAGCGGTCACAACAAACTAATGCCTTACCAATCAAAGACTGAAATAGTCCACTGTCATTGCCGTCTCCCTTTAACCAGACAATAGCATCGTTTTTCCTGGTTCAATGAGTATCAAGACGGCTGAGTTCCCTGTCCTGCGGATTCAGGGCATAGATGATAAGCGGGCGGAGGCGCTTACCAGCTTACGTCCACGCCCCGGGCCTGCAGGGCCGGAATCTGTACCGTCACTGCCTGCTGCGAGAGCGGATTGCCGCCCAAATACACAACATCGCCCGCCCCTAGACCGGCATTGTCCACTAAAGGCTGTATATCCGTAATGTTGTTGTACACGAGATTGAGATCGTGCAGATTCAGCAGGCTTCCAAGCGGCGTAAGATCCGATATCTGGTTTATCATGAGATCGAGCCCCTCAAGCGTCGTTAGTCCGGCAAGCGGGGCCAGCGATGTGATGCTGTTGCTGTTTAGCTTACAGATTTTCAAGTGAGTCAGGTTACTCATAAAGCTGATGTCCGTGAGATTCAACAATGCAAAGTGAACGTCGGACAAATTCTCCAACCCATACAGGGGCGAGAAATCGGTCACCTGAGTGGCAAACATAAAAAGCTGCCGCAAAGTTGGTACCGACGCCAAGGGTCCGATATCTGTGATCGGGTTGTCGGCGATACTCAATTGACTCAGTCCACCTAGACTGGCTACCGGCGTGATATCAGTAATATGATTACTGGAAACATCCAATCCCCAAATCTGGTCAAGATCAGTCAAAGGAGAAATATCGGTCAGCTCGTTTCCACCAAGAGCTACTCCTTGAACCGATATAAAATACTCGATACCGGAGATATTGGCGATATGCTGAAACGGAGCGTTCACATAAATCACCGTATCGACATCGGATGTCAATATATCTCCGCTCGCCTTGTGAACGATTGCGCGAACAATCCGCTCAAAAGCGGTGTCAGCGAATATCACTACCTGAATGGCCGGACAGTGAACATTGCAGCAATTCGATATGCCGCTCCAATTATCTTTGTCATCACACGACTTCAGCGCAAAATAGTACATGCTGTCGGGCTCGAGATTGTCCACTACGCACTGCTGCGGATATCCCGCCGGACCAGGTGCTGGTACGGAATCGAGGCGATACTGTTGAGCAAAGTTCTGTGCGGTAATGCTTTCATAGGCTATTCGCAAATCGTATCCGTCCACCATGCCGGCGGAATGATCGGCTCGATAGTCATGCGGCGCTGTCCACTCGAGAGTGACTGAGTGCGAAGTTGTAGCAACTACTGCAAGATTCGCTATTGCGTCCGGAGGCGTCTTGTCCGGCTGCTCGTCGTCGGCCGACGGGGACTTCGAACATTGGACAGTAATTATCAGCGCCACAACCGCGAACAGCACCGTATACAGAGAACGATGTAACTGGAACATATTTCGCTCCGTGGAAAGTGGTGTAACGTGAAATCGATAATTCTCCCGATTCAGATAACCTACACATCTATCATGCGACACCAGGAGCCGCGTCGCATCAAACATTAACCCTGCGCGGCCTCAAACGACTGAGAATTGGCCGATATCAATATATCTAACATGGACTTCTTTGTCAATACACCATGCGCTGACCGGCTTACGTAACATACTGCTGTGCTCAAATGATGGAAACAAATTGTCGCGGAGTTTTCCTTTTCAGTGGTCAGAGTCGACCTTTAACCCGGCGCCATGAGAATGATACTGAATGGATAAGGAGCAGTATTACGATTTCACGCCCGGCCGATAAGCAAACTCGGCAGCTGACATCGATGGTGGGACCGGATAGACTCCGGCACCCGAACAGAGTGGACAGGGGTTGCGATCGATCAATCTGACTTCAATCAACCCGGTGCCATGGCACGCATAGCACGTATTCTCCAGTGCGTCGAACCCCTTCCCATCGCAATACATGCATCTATGGGAATGATTCGATGTCATGCACAGATTATCCACCCATCCCAGACCGTTGCACTCCGGGCAAGTTTTCGGCTCTCCCTGAGGCGACGGTTTCTTCCTTGTTTCCTGGCCCATGTTTCACCTCATCTATTTTTCCGTGAATCCACTGCGCGATCATCGCCGCCGCTTCGGGCACCGCAGAAGCTACCGATGCCGTCATGCTCTCCGAGAGCGTGGTGACATCGGACGCCTCCACCGCCAATATATCGATATCGTCCGGAATCGTATACCCCATCATCGTGCCGAACCGAAGCGCAGTTGGCAGGCTGATCTGATGGCTCGATACCAAACCGCGGCTCGGCGTCCAGTACCCGCGCGGAAAATAGTGCAGTGTACCGGGCATAGAATTGCCGGTCACGACAGTATCCACTATCAGGACCGCGTTTCGTCCCTGAAATATGTCAAGTAACGCAAATCCGGCCACCGACGCGGTCAGTACATCCGCATACTCGGTCAGGTTGCTCTGAGCTATCGTCTCCCCGACCCGATAGCCAAAAGCATCGTCGCTTAATACATCATTGCCGAGACAGAGCACCAGAAGCGGTTTCATCAATCCCTCCGCGCCGTATCGATCACTTCGCCGGTCGCGGAATCATGGATGTACAATATCAGGGGCATCGTGCCGGGAAGTGAATGGGTGGCACAGCCGAAACAGGGGTCGTAGGCTCGAAACGCCATTTCAATCCGATTGAGTATGCCGTCGGTGATTGTTGTCCCCTTCTTGATCAGACCCTCGGCCGCCCGCTTGATCGACATAGTGATCGGGGCATTGTTATTGGTCGTACCCACAATAAGGTTGGCTTCTGTTATAATACCGCGCTGGTCGGTCTTATAATGATGTGTCAGCGTGCCCCGCGGCGCCTCTACAATACCGACTCCCTCTCCCGTAATTGAAGTTGGCGGCTCGAATATCTTATCGGAAGTGATTTCCTCATCTTTGGCTTGTATGAGAACAGCTTCGCAGGCATAGACCAGTTCTACCACTCTTGCCCAGTGGGTCGCCAGGGTAGCATGAACCGGCGTCCTTCCGGAACGATCTCCGGTGAGCGTCTCATAAAACCGTTCGTACTCGGCCTGGGCGAGCGGCGTGGTCATACCCTCAGATACGTTCAGCCGGCTCAACGGAGTTGCTTTGTAGACGCCGGATTCCTTGCCGTCGACAAACCCCTTCCATCCGACTTTCTTGAGGAATGGATATTTCAGGTAACTGTAAGCCTCGACGTGCTCAGCCACATAATCGAGATAATCACTCGGGACATATTTGGCGTGTTCCTGGCCGTCCGGGTCGGTCACTCTCACCATGCCATCGTAGAAATTGACTTTGTTGTTGGCATCCACCAAACCCATGTTGTATGTCTTATGGCTGTACATATCCCCGACAATCAAATCGACGTATGCCTTATTGGCCAGTACGATATCATTTAGCACCTGAACCGTGAACTTGGCAAACTCGACCATCTCCTCGCCGATCTTGATCATCTCCTGTTGTTCTTCTTTGGTCACGCGCTTAGACATGCCACCCGGAAGCGCGGTCACCGGATGAACTTTCTTGCCGCCGATAATTTCGATAATACGCTGCCCGCGGGCTCGCTGTGCAATCACTTTCTTGCCTGCATCGAGCCCCACTTTTGCAATGACGCCGAGAATATTTCTCTCCGCGGCGGGAGCATCGGGACCGCACACAAAATCCGGACCGCCAAGGGCATAGAAATGAGTTGTATGGTCGCCGGCGTAGAAGCCGTTATAGACCAGCTCCCGCAGCTTTCGGGCCGCCGCAGGAATAGTAACGCCGTATACGGCGTCGGCCGCTTTTGCGGCGGCCATATGGTGCGCGTCGGGACAGACTCCGCAGATGCGGGTTGTTATCCGACACATTTCTTCCACCGGCCGGCCAACGCAAAACTTTTCGAAACCGCGCAGTTCCGGCACCTGAAAATAGCAGTTCGCAAGAGAACCGTCATCGTTGACAAACAGATGTATCTTCCCATGGCCCTCGAGTCGGGTGATTGGGTCAATCAGGATTTTCTTCATACTTGCACTCTCCTGATCACCGAAGCAGGAAGACTGAAGCGATAAAAAGTCCCCACCGGGTCGGCGATCGTCTCGATAATGGCGTTTACTTCCTCCGGATCGGTGGAGTCTATCACACTGGCCAGCGCGGAGATCATTTTCGCTCCCTGGTCGCGCACGTTTACCGGGAGACCATAGCAACCTCTGCAAGGCACGCCGGCCGAAACGCACTTGGCGCCACAGCCTGCCCGGGTAGCCGGACCGAGACAGACAATCCCTTGCTCAAGCAGACAAACGGCCGGATCGGCCTTGATTTCATGCGGGCGATAGAATTTCTTGATCTTCTTCACGTTTTTCTCCCGCTTGCACTCGTCGCAGCACGTTTTATCAGTCGCACCCAGCACCGTACCCTTCGGCGGAAGCGGCTTGCCATTCTTCAGGATATCGATAACCGCCTCGACCACCGCCGCGATCTGATTCGACTGAGGAGGACAGCCCGGGATGATGTAATCAACATCCACCACCTGCGGGAGTGTCCGAACCGTATTCCAAAGAAACGGGATGTGAAGTTCACCCTCGGGAACCTGGACGATCGGTTGAGGTACCGTGCCATTTCCGTTTTCCAGCGACGGCGATTGCTTATAGACATAGTCCATAAGCGCGTCTTTGGTAATCAGATTTGCCAGACCGGGGATGCACCCCTCGGAAGCACAGGAGCCGAAGGCACAGAGTACGACTGATTTCGCGCGCAGGAGTTGAGCCAGTTCGTAGTTCTCGTCACTGCGGATAGCTCCATTGAAGAGAGTCAAGGTAATGGACTTGTCCTCCATCCTTCGTATGTCGTCGTACTTCGTGTCCATAACGCAGGGCCAGAAGATCGGATCGAAGAAATCGGCGACAGCCAGGATCTTCTCTTCGATATCAAGGATAGCGATATCACAACCGCCGCAAGATGCCGCCCAATAGACCGCCAGTTTCGGTTTTGCCATATTCTGTTACTCCCTACCTGCGGCTTCCGGTTGGAACGCCCAGTCCTTCAGCTCAAGTGGTCCAAGGGCCCGGATCTGTTCAGTGAATTCGCCTACCACTTCCTGAAAACGGACACCCTCGGAGGCGGAGACCCATTCGAGGCGCAATCTCCTTCGGTCGATCCCCATTTCTTCGAGAACTTTCAGCGTTAGCGGTACGCGCCTCATGCATTTGTAATTTCCCTCTACATAATGGCAGTCACCCGGGTGGCACCCGCAGATGAGGACACCGTCGGCTCCCTTCTGAAAAGCATCGAGCACAAATCCCGGATCGACTCGGCCGCTGCACATCACTCGAATACCCAGAATATTGGGGGGATATTTCAGCCGTGCCGTACCGGCCAGGTCGGCCCCGGTATAGCTGCACCAGTTGCACAGGAAGCCTATGATTTTCGGTTCAAAGCTCATACTAACATCCCCTCGATTTGGGCATAGATTTGCTCATCGGTAAAGTGTCGTGCGATAATGGCGCCGGCCGGACAGGCCGCCACGCAGGTGCCACATGCCTTACACAGCGCCGAATTTACCGTACTGACCTTCTTGTCTTCAAGATAATCTATCGCATTGTATGGACAGAGTTCATTGCACACTCTACAGCCGCCGCAGTATTCTTCCTGAATGACCGCGTAAGCGGCATCCATCAGGATCTCTCCCTGGCAAAGAAGTTTAAGCGCGTGCGAGGCCGCCGCTCCACCCTGGGCCACCGTGTCGGGTATGTCCTTGGGACCCTGGCAGGCACCGGCTATGAAGATGCCTTCGGTCGTCGTTGACACCGGGCCCAGTTTCGGATGGGCTTCGATAAACCAGCCGTCGGCGCCAACAGATATATTGAATTTCCGAGCCGTCTCCTTGGCGTCCTTGCGGGCCTCCAGCGCGGTGCAGAGGATAACCATATCGACCGGTATCTCGCGAAACTGGCCGATCAGCGTGTCCTCGCACAGCACAAGCAAAGCCCCCTCCTCGCCGCGACGGAATCCGGACGGCACAATCTCGGCTGCCTTCCCGCGGACAACATTTACATCCTCATCGAGAATCCGTTGATAAAATTCCTCGTATCCCTTTCCAAAGCTGCGTACGTCGATATAGAGCTGGTAGACTTCCGCCGATGTCTTCTCTTTGACCAGATGGGAGAATTTGAACGCGTACATACAGCAGACACGACTGCAGTACTTGTGATAGTTCTGATCCCGACTCCCTATACAGTGCAGGATGGCGATAGCACGCGGCTCCTGGCCGTTCTCGAGCAGAATCTTGCCTCCGGTCGGTCCGGCGGCGTTGTTCATCATTTCGAATTCTTCGGCGGAGATCACGTTGGGATATTTGCCGTAGCCATATTGCTTCATCGGTGTCGGATCAAAGCTATCGAATCCGGTCGCCAGCACCACTGCGCCAACGTCGAATTCCTCAAACTGATCCTGATCATCGTAGTGAATACAGTCTTTCGGGCACACCCTCGAGCAGACTTTGCACTCCCCGGTATTGAAGTGAATACACTTTTCCGGATCGATGAACGGAACATTCGGCACCGCTTGACGAAACGGCAATGAGATTGCCGAATTGGGTCCCAGCGCAATCTCTTGGTGCACAATCGCACGTCCGCCGATTTCTTCCATCTTCATATGACCGGTCGGACAGACGCTAGCACAGGCGCCGCACAGAATGCAGTCATCGCTCTTGCCATCGAATGGGGTAGCCACCCGGCGATAAATCCCGCGATCGCCGAAAGCAAGAGCATGTGCACCTACGACTTCGTCGCAAATCCGCACACACAGACCGCAGAGAATACAAGTGTCATTTCCAGTGCCCCAGCGTGGTTTGTCGATACCGAACTGGGCGGCCAGCTGCTGCAATATCGGAACCGGCGCGCAACGGCTCATCAGCATCTGGAGATTGACCCGGCGGGCGTTCATTACGCGCGGTGTAGATGTCTGTACTTCGAGACCATCAAAAACAGGATAATTGCACGCCGTGACAATCTTGCTCCATCCCTTGCCGTTGCCCGCTTCCACTGCGCAGATGCGACAGGCGGCATACGGTGTCATATAGGGATAATGACAGAGGGTAGGGATATACAGCCCGAGCGCCTGGGCTCCTTCGAGCACGAACGCTCCTTCTTCCATTTCAATCTGATGACCGTCAATTGTTATTTTTACTTTGGCCATTATCTCCTCCTACGCTACCGTCGCCGGCTCGCCCTTGGTTGCAGGATGCCAGGTCTGGACGGCTCTCTTCTGGACAGCATCGCCTTCGCCCCGCTTTACCCGGACGATGGCGTCATGTTTGCATATCTGGTAGCACGCCCCGCACTGAATGCACTTATCCTGTATTATCGTATGCAGCTCTTTCGGCTTCCCCACGATCGCATTCGTCGGGCATGGCTTCAAACATGCCACGCAGCCCGTGCATTTCTCGGTGATTGCGTGCGACACGAGCTCTTTACACACCCCGGCCGGGCACCGCTTGTCCACGATATGCGCCATGTATTCCTGACGAAAATACCTTATGGTCGACAGTATTGGATTTGGCGCGCTGCCTCCTAATTGACACAGGCTGGTGTCGATCAGCACTTGTCCTAATTCTTCCAGCAGACCCAGGTCTTCGGTTTGCCCATGACCATCGCTGATGCGCGTGAGAATTTCGAGCATGGTGCGAATTCCCTCGCGGCATGGCAGACACTTACCGCAACTCTCTTCCTGCAGGAAAGTCAGAAAGTATTTGGCGACATCGACCATACACGAGTCCACATCCATCACGATCATGCCACCCGAGCCCATCATCGATCCTACTTTTGTCAGTTCATCGAAATCCACCGGCAAGTCCAGCAGGCTGATCACCTGTTCATCTTCGCGTATGTCACCATGGGCAACCAGACTGTCGTGTATCTTCCGTTCACCCGTCTCCACGATCAGGGTACCGCCGGACGGACCGCCGGTCTGCACCGCTTTGAAACGTTTGTTCCCTCGGACGCCGCCGCCAATGTCATACAGGATCTCCCTAAGGGTGATACCCATAGGTACCTCGACCAACCCGGTATTATTGACCTTACCGGTCAAGGCAAACACTTTGGTTCCCTTTGAGCTCGCCGTACCTATTTGTGCATACCTTTTCGCACCCATTTCGATGATGATTGGAATATTTGCCCAGGTTTCGACATTGTTGAGGTTGCTTGGTTTCTCCCAGAGTCCTGCTTCGACGGTGTGGATGTACTTGGCGCGTGGCTCGCCCGTCTTTCCTTCTAACGATGCCATCAGAGCGGTCGATTCACCGCAGACGAAGGCTCCGCCGCCCCGCGATACCTCGATATCAAAATTGAAGCCTGATCCAAGAATGTCATGGCCGAGCAGACCGTGCTGACGGGCCGCCTCGATCGCAATGACCAGATTCTTGACCGCAAGAGGATACTCGTTACGCACATACACGAACCCTTCGCTGCTGCCAATGGCAAAGGCGCCGATAATCATCCCCTCCACGACCGAGTGGGGATTTCCCTCGAGCAGGGAACGATCCATAAATGCCCCGGGGTCACCCTCGTCGGCGTTGCATATCACATACTTCGGCGTGCCTTTCGCCTTGCGGCAACTTGTCCATTTCTTTCCGGTCGGATATCCGCCGCCCCCACGGCCGCGCAACCCTGATTCCGTTATCTCCTGAATGATCTCCTCCGACGTCATTCTCAGCGCCTTCGCCAGCGAACTGTATCCACCGAGCGCGAGATAGTCACTGATCGAGGTCGGGTCCATATGGCCATTCTTGCCGAAAATAAGCCGCATCTGTTTCTTGTAAAACGGAATGTCGGACTCATGGACGATGGTTTCTTGGGTGAGTGGGTCTTTATATAGAAGCCGGTTTACTATCTGCCCGGCTTTTATTGTCTGGTTTACAATCAGCTTGGCATCGGACGCCTTCACCCGTTGATAAAAGATCTTCTGCGGATGGATTACAACCAATGGCCCACGCTCGCAGAATCCGTGGCAACCGGTCCGCTTGAGTTCAACATCTTTATCGAGCTGGCTGGACACCAGTGCCTCCTGAAGCGCATTGCTGACTTTTTCGCATCCACAAGCCAAACATCCGGTGCCCGCACAGACAGAGATTGTCGTCTTCTGCTCTTGCCGATTCTTTACCAGCCGGGCCCGATAGTCGTTCAGAGCGGCCATCGAGTCAATTCGGATCGCGCTCATGCTCCCTCCTCGTCTTCAGACTTACGGTTGGCTTTCAGGTCGTCCAGCATCCGGTCAACTTTGGTCACGGTCATATTCCCAAAGTAGATGTCATCGGCCGTCACCAGCGGACCAAGCGCGCAGGCGCCAAGACAGTTGACCGTCTCAAGACTAAACTCGCGGTCGCTGGTCGTCTCGCCGGGCTTCACACCCAGAGATGTCTCCAGGCGATCGACAATTACCGAAGCCTGGCGGACGTGACAGGCAGTGCCGGTACATACGCAGATATGGTGTTTGCCCTTTGGAGTCAGGCTGAAGGAACGGTAGAAAGTCGCCACCCCGAAAATCTGAGCCAGCGGAAGTTCCATGCGCTTGGATACCATTTTCAACGCACCTATCGGCAGATACCGATAGTGTTTCTGAATGTCCTGGAGGATCATTATAAGGGCGGTCTGTTTCGCTTCATATTTATTTACAATTTCATCGATCGCTTCCGCCAGATCATAGTGGGTTTGTACTTCTGTCGTCACTTTGACCTTCCTTTCACCGGCACCAGCGC
The DNA here is from genome assembly GCA_964371785.1 of uncultured Ignavibacteriales bacterium. Taxonomy (GTDB): domain Bacteria; phylum Zixibacteria; class MSB-5A5; order GN15; family FEB-12; genus CAVQCT01. The sequence goes on from CAYJOL010000002.1 coordinate 296,854, forward strand.
CGGTTCCGGCATCGGCTGCGCTCCCGTCAGCACGGTCAGGTCATGGTCCGGACCCATCACCCCGCGATGAGTGATCTCCAGCGCTTTGCCTTCCTTCACTACTTGATCGCCCATCCATAGTCGTCGCTTACTCGGGTATGGCTTGCTCGGACAAGCTTCATAGCACGATCCGCAACTGTTACAGAGAGTCGGATCGACATATCGGGCTTTCTTGCGTACGCGCACCTTAAAGTTGCCAACATACCCTTTGACTTCCTGGACCTCCGCGTAAGTCATCAGTTTGATCTTGGGATGTTTGCCGACTGACACCATCTTGGGAGTCAGAATACAGGCGGCGCAGTCCAGAGTGGGAAACGTTTTGTCGAACTGCGACATATGCCCGCCAATCGACGGTTCTTTTTCGACCAGTACGACCTCGAACCCGGCATCGGCCACTTGCAGAGCCGCCTCAATGCCGGCGATACCACCGCCTACTATCATCACTCTTTTGAGGATTGGCACTCGTCGCATTTCCAACGGTTGGTGGAACCGCACTCGCGCAACCGCACCCCTCAGGAGTGCGATTGCCTTTTTCGTGGCCATACGAGGGTCAATTGTCACCCAGCTCACCTGCTCGCGAATGTTGGTCATTTCAAAGAAGTAGCGGTTCAAACCGGCGTCCTCGACCGCCTTGCGGAAGGTCGGCTCGTGCATTAACGGACTGCACGCCGCCACAACTACGCGATCGAGCTTGAGCTCCCGGATATCTTTTTGAATTAATTCTTGACCCGGGTCCGAGCACATGAAGCGGTAATGACGGGAAGCCACCACACCGGGCACACCGGCCATCGTTTCGGCTACTTTCACCACGTCAATCATCTTGGCGATATTCGTTCCACAATGGCAGACGTATACTCCGATTCTCGGTGCTCCGTTACCTGAATACCGGTCTTGGGCGGTCATTCGGTGGCTCCTTTCGCGAGCTCGCAGAGCTTCACCGGTTCGATCAGCATCTTGTCGAGTCCCATTTCCTTGGGCGCAATACCGAGCGCCGCTCCTACCAGATGGCTGAAATAGACGACCGGAATGCTGAAGTCGCGTCCGTAGAGGTTATTGATTTTGCCCTGGTATGCCTCAAGATTCATCTGGCAAAGGGGGCAAGCCGTGGCGATTATTTCAGCGTTGGTATCGACTGCGGCCTGAAGCAGTCTCATATTCAGGTCCAGTGCCACATCTTCGCTCGTAGTCATGAGCATGCCACCGCAGCAGCGCGCCTTGTGCGGATATGGGACCACCTCGGCTCCGAGCGCCGTGAGCAGACGATCCATCGTCATCGGCTCGTCGACATCATCGAAATACCCGTGCGGTCGTACAATCTGGCAGCCATAGTAGGGGGCCACCCGAAGACCATTGAGGCTGTGCCTGACCTTAGCCTTGATGGCCTCGATACCGAAATCATTGACGAGGATATCCAGCGGATGCCTGACTTTCACGTAGGTATCATAGGTCAGCCCGGCCGCGGACAAAGCTTCGTTGATCTTGACGCGTTCTTTGGGCTCCCAGGCAATATGTCGATTGGTTTTTCTCAGTATGGTGTAGCAGCTGCTGCATGGAGCGCAAATCTGCATATCCATCTTCTGAGCCAGCGCGAGATTTCGGGCGCTGATGGCATACCCGACAATCTTTTTGACCGACATGTACATGGTGGCCCCACAGCAGTTCCAGTCATCGATCTCGTGCAAACCTATATCGAGCGATTTGAATACCGTCCGAATCGACATATCATATGGACTGGCGGTATGCTCCAGGCTGCACCCCGGATAGTACGCGTAGTTAAGCATCAGCCTTCTCCAAATTCATTGGCCTTGTTTATGATGGCCCGTACATCGCTTACTCTCTTGAGCTTTTTGGGAAGCAGCCCCATCCGGCCACGGCGAACCATGGACCAGCCCAGCATGGCGTTACCAAACAGCCTGCGCAGCCCGGTCCTGGCAAAATACATGACCCCGAGTCCCAGCTCGTAGTTTCGTCCGTAACGGTAGACATTGTTCACAAAGGCCCGCGACAACGTATGAACGGGAAAACGGCCCGGATAAATCTGCTTGGCCATGGCAATCCGTTTCAGCGCGTACATCGTATCCGTGACCCGGATTTCCGACGGACATCGAACAGTACACGAGTAACATGACGCACACAGCCAGATTGTCCGGCTCTGGAGTATCTCTTCCATATGGCCGGCCCGGAACAAGGCTATCACCTGACGCGGAGTCAGGTCCATCGCATACGACACCGGACAGGTGCCGGTGCATGTCCCGCATTGAAGGCATCGCTTGATTTTGAATCCCTCAGGAAAACTGCCTACCTGCTCCCAGAAGGCTGCTCGAAGCTCCGCCTCTTTTTTCTGAAGAGGCTCCGTCTTCACGCTCATAGGGTCTCCTTGCTGGCTTTGTGTAACTAAGATTCCGATGGTCGAGAGATTAGGGCCGCCCGAACTGCACGCCCGGCCCTTCCATTGACAAAAATATCCATGTTAGCATAATGTTGCAAGAGATTTTTTTCACAAGCCAAATATCACTATGTGAAACCATAAGCGACTTAAGAGATTGATATCATCCAAGATAGTACAAGCGAACGTAGACTGATAAGACCATGGAATTGCCAATTTAGCATGTTAGTGGTTATACACTTGAAGGCGTGCGATCCGTACTGCCGACAAAAACAAGCCTCCTATTCGGGTTTTGTCACTATAGGGTGATATGCACATCCGAATGTCACAGCATAGTGACATAATATGGAAGGTGGTTTCTCTTGTGGAATCGCCCACCCCCTCTCTTCGTCGATCTTAATGTGTGTCAGTCACCAATAAGTGACTTGACATATCTGTCGTTCTTGCCCTGTTTGCAGTAGTCGAAGCCGCACGCGCGAACACGTTGCTCTACGCTATGATTATTGGGAGGTAATATGACCAGAGATAAACATGCGACCCGCGCCAAAATTCTTGCCGCGGTCGGATCTGTCTTGACGCACCAGGGATTTGCGAGGTTCGGAATAAACATAGTAGCCAAGGAAGCAGGTGTCGACAAGGTTCTGATCTATCGATATTTCGGAGGACTGGATGGATTGCTGATGGCATATGCCGCAGAAAACCCGGTCTTATTCGCTCCTCCGTCTCTGACATGGCCGCCTCGTGAGAAATCGGTGTCTCCGGCAGTGCTGACCGCCGGCTTGCTGTGTGACCAACTCGACGAGCTTCGCCGCCGCCCGGTAACGCTCGAGACTCTTCGATGGGAGTTACAGGACGGCAATGGGCTGACCGAGCAATTCGCTTCAGCCAGAGAGAAAATCGCCAAAGAATACCTGGCACGACTTACATTCGAACCGGAGAATTATCCGGGAGCCGACGTAGCGGCTGTCTTCGCTTTTATGCACGCGGGACTCACCTATCTGGCAATGAGTTCCGCGAAACTTGACTTCTACCAGGGCATCGACCTCAAGTCCGCTCGCGGTTGGAAGCGCGTAGAATACGCCATCCACGAACTGCTCATGGCTTATTTCGAGCGCGTCAGCACGACGCGTAAGCCGGAATCAGAGTAGTTGCACGCTATTAAATGGTGGGAAATCCGGAATTTTGAGGGAAGACTTTCCCCTTGACTTAGTCTAAACTAAGATTATATCTTAACTTCATGAATGACGAAGTGACCATTCTCCGCGAATGCGGAATTCAACCCACCCCACAACGAATTGCCGTGGTTGAGTTTATTCTATCGTCCAGGTCACACCCCACGGCGGATCAGGTGCTGGAGCAGGTGCGTCATCGATGTCCCACCATTTCACGTGCGACTGTCTACAATACGCTGAATCTCCTGGTTAAAAAAGGACTCCTGAAGACACAGATTCTCAAAGAAGGCTATGTTGTGTTCGACTCCAATATTAAACAACACCACCACCTCATCGACGAAGAAACCGGGAATATCTATGATATCCCGTGGCACGCCCTGAAGGTGACAGGACATCAGGCATTGACTGATTTTCAGATCCATGACCTGCAGGTGATTCTTCGGGGGAAAAAAAAGCCAAAGTGATTTTTTTTGCGCACGTGTTTAGATTCAATCTAAACTTGGATGTTGTCAATTAGTGTTATATAACATATATGAAAGAGTGAAAAGTATTCACCCCAAACAGGAGCAAGCAGAATGGCAAAAAAGAAACAATTGACAACCTCCGCGGGAATTCCGGTCGGCGACAACCAGAATTCGCTTACCGCCGGTCCGCGGGGTCCCTTGTTGGTCCAGGACTGGCAGCTCTTTGAAAAGCATGCCCACTTCAATCGCGAACGCATTCCCGAGCGCGTTGTCCACGCCAAAGGATCCGGCGCCTATGGCACGTTTGTCGTCACCAACGACATCACCAAGTATACCAAAGCCAACATCTTCTCGAAAGTCGGCAAAAAGACCGACTGTTTCTTCCGCTTCTCAACGGTCGCCGGTGAAAGAGGCGCGGCCGATGCCGAGCGAGACGTGCGCGGATTCGCGATGAAGTTCTACACCGACGACGGAAACTGGGACCTGGTAGGCAACAACACCCCGGTCTTCTTTGTGAGAGATCCATACAAGTTCCCGGACTTCATCCGAACCCAGAAGCGAGACCCGAAGACCAATCTCAGGAGCAACACCGCCCAATGGGATTTTTGGTCCTTATCCCCGGAGAGTCTGCACCAGGTGACCATACTCTTTTCCGACAGGGGCCTGCCGCGCAGCTATCGTCACATGAACGGCTATGGTAGTCACACCTATAGTTTCATCAACATCGGGAACGAACGGTTTTGGATCAAGTTTCACTTCAAGACCGCACAGGGAATTCAATGCATAACTTCCGAAGAGTCCGGGGCGATCATCGCCAGGGACAGGGAAAGTCACCAGCGGGACCTGTTCAGCTCCATTGAAAAAGGAGATTTTCCCAGATGGAATCTTAAGATTCAGGTTATGTCCGAGAAACAAGCGGAGAAGACCTCCTATAACCCGTTCGATTTGACCAAGGTCTGGCCGCACGGCGAATTTCCGTTGATCGATGTGGGCACGGTAGAGCTCAATCGCAACCCTGAAAACTACTTTGCCGAGGTGGAACAATCCGCCTTCTCACCTGCTAACATGGTACCGGGAATAAGTCACAGCCCTGACAAGATGCTCCAGTTCCGAATTTTCTCTTATGCCGATGCCCACCGTTACCGCCTCGGTGTCAACTACGAGAGCCTCCCGGTGAATCGTCCACGTGTCGAGGTCAACAGTTACCACCGCGATGGTGCGATGCGGTTCGACGGAAACCAGGGAGGGTCTGTCAACTATGAACCCAACAGCCAGGGCGGGCCGATCGAGGATGCGCGCTTCAAGGAGCCGGCCCTCAAAATATCGGGAGATGCGGATAGATATAATCATCGTGACGGTAACGATGACTACACGCAAGCAGGGAATCTGTACAGACTGATGCCGAACGATGAACGTGAGCGACTGCACAAGGCGATTGCGGGCGCTATGGACGGTGTCCCGAGAGAAATCGTCGAGCGACAATTGGCGCATTTCACCAGAGCAGATAAGGCTTATGCTGAAGGCGTTAAAAATGCCCTGGGCTGGAAATGAGCCGCACTACCCTGATGATTTCACAGACTGGGGTGGATACGTTATATCCGCCCCGGATTCTTATGGCAATAGCCGACAAGCGTCGGCAGCACGCACCAGACTGTCCAAATCATCAGTAGCTCGATTTGTCCAGCTTCACTTTCCCTCTGAAGATCCAGTAGACACTGGTGGTATACGCCAGGACCAGTGGAATACCGATGGCCGCAATAATCAGCATGATTTTCAGTGTCCCTTTCGAAGATGCTGAATTATAGATGTTGAGGCTATTTTCCACCACCGGTCGTGCGTGTACTAAATCAGGATACATACCGAGACTGAAAAGAGCCGCCAGAGCCGCTACGGAAATGCAGGAAGAGAGGAACGCGAGAAAGTATCGTCCGCGATGCATCTCACGGGGGACATTCGCTATTGCCAGCATATTGATCAGCGGAAGGGAAAACAAAAGCGGATGATCGCGAATGTTCTCAGCCATATGGGGGACATAAAGCAGAGTCGCCATGGTCGTAATTCCATAACATATAATAAAGAATATGATCGTGTTGTTGACCCACCGGCGGACTTTGTCATGGAGATCGCCTTCAGTCTTGAGTACGACGTATATTGCCCCGTGCATCATGAACAACGCGACGGTTGTCACTCCTACAAACAGACTGTACGGATGTATCAGCCCCAGAAATCCTCCCGTGTACTGAAAACCCGTTTCGATGGGAATACCCCACGCCAGATTTCCAAGCACGATTCCGATCAACAGCGCTGAAAAGATGCTGCTAAGTGAGAAGCTGATATCCCAAAACTGCCGCCATGCCTTCTGTTTTTGTTTGCTTCGGAATTCTATGGCCACCGCGCGGAAGATCAAACCCAGTAACAGCAGATAGACTGCCACGTAGAAACCCGAAAAGATGGTTGCATACACTTCGGGAAATGCCGCAAACAACGCACCGCCCCCGGTTACCAGCCACACTTCGTTGCCATCCCACACCGGACCGATTGCATTGAACATTATCCGTCGTTCTTCATCGGTATTCGTAAACAGATGCAGCGCCCCGACACCGAGATCGAAACCGTCGAGTATCGCGTAGCCGGTAAACAGCACGCCGACCAGAAGGAACCATATAGTGTTGAGATCGAAAGTGTAGCTCATGCGCGATGTCCCTCCGGAAGTTCCTCCAGATCGTCGGGACCATGTTTGATCTTGCTGTCGAGCAGATAGATAAACAGGGCGCCCAGCAGCAAGTAAATGGTGCCGAATATCACCAGCGAGGCTTCCACCTGTGAAACGCTGATATTTTTCGACAGGGCATCATTGGTTCGCAGCAGGCCATATACTATCCACGGCTGACGACCGAGCTCCGCGGTAAACCAGCCCAATTGATTGGCCAATTGCGGCAGCAGCACGGAGAACACGAGTACCCAGAGCAGCCACCGTTTCTCAAAGACAAAATTGCGCCACCAGCCAACGGCGCTTACAACGCTCAGCGCAATCAGCAACATACCGATCGCCACCATAGCGTGATAGGTTTGGAACACAGCCGCAACCGGTGGCCGATCTTCGGGTGCAAAGCTCTTTAGTCCCGTGACCGGTTTGGAGGCATCATAATATAGGAGGTAGCTCAGCATTCCCGGGATCTGCAGCCCATGCGTCGTCTCATTTTGTGTGTCGACCCACCCGAACAGGTACATACCGGCCGGTGCGCTGACAGGGTAGTGACCTTCCAATGCCGCAAGTTTGGCCGGCTGGGTCCTGGCAACCGTATGGGCCGACATGTCACCGGTTACCAGCTGCATAATCGACGCGAACAGGGCTATCACAATTGCTATCTTCATAGAGCTTATGGCAAAATCCCGATGTCTCTTCTTCAGGAGATACCAGGCACTGACACTCAGAACCAGAAACGCGCCTGCCTGCCAGCAGCCCATGTAGACGTGGCTGATACGGTCGAGCGACGATGGGTTGAAGACCACTTGCCAGAAATCCGCTACTTCGGCCCGCATCCCCCCTCCATGTTCGACCAGGCGATACCCGGCCGGGGTTTGCATCCACGAATTAGCGACTACAATCCAGATAGCCGAAAAATGGGCACCGACCGCCACCATCACGGTGGCAAGGAAATGTACGCCCGGTTTCACCTTATCCCAGCCAAACAGCAAGATGGCCAAAAAACCTGACTCGAGGAAGAACGCGAAAATGCCTTCCGCCGCCAGGGCGCTTCCGAAAACGTCACCGACAAACCGGGAATAAGTCGCCCAGTTCGTGCCGAACTCGAATTCCATAACGATTCCGGTGGCTACACCAAGCGCGAAAATCAATGCGAATATTCTTACCCAGAACCGGGTGACTCGACGGTAGAGCGCGTTACGGGTTTTGAGATACATGCCTTCAGCAATGATAAGAAAAAGCCCGAGCCCGATCGTCAGGGGCGGGAATATGTAGTGAAAGGCAATCGTCAGGCCGAATTGTAGACGCGATGCAACAGCGACATCCATGCAGATGACTTTCCTTACTTTGTTACTAAAGTAACAAGCCCAGTTCAATTCGGTTCGCGAAAAATGCTCCTTTCCGTGAAAATTTTCCTCCACCATTCTCAGCCAAGGCAATCTTTTCCGGGTCACCAGTGTTACAGTATTTACATAGATTGGCAATGAATTAGCGTGATACGATGTCAGTTCACGTCCGGTTCACGTCGTGCTTTTGACCGTTTCTAATACAGGAGGTTGATTATGCCTGATTCACACTCGTCTTCAAATGCTAATTCCGCCAACGAAGTAGCTAGTCTGATAGCCGAATTCGCCAGCGATGACGGTCTCCGACGGCAGGAGGCCAGAAGGGCCGTTGAGTCGATCGGCTCATTGGCCGTCCCTTCGCTGGTCGACGCACTGGGAAATAAGAAACAACGTATTCGCTGGGAAGCAGCCAAAGCTCTGGTGAAAATCAAGGACCCCGCGGCTGCCTCCGCACTGGTGCAGGCGCTGATGGATGAAAATTTCGAGATTCAGTGGTTGGCCGCCGAAGCGCTCATAGAACTGGGACGCGATGCCGTCAGGGCATTGCTCGAAGGCTTGCTTACCCATTATGAATCAGTCTATCTGCGTCAGGGCGCTCACCATGTCTTCTACGAGTTGGAGCGCAAGGACCTGCTTAACGATAAAGAGGCGGCGGTAATTGATGAACTGCGAAGTATTGATCCTTCGCAACCGTTTCCCGATGTGACACGGCAGGCATTGGCTGCGCTTGACATACGTTAGGTAGCATGCCGATTAAATGACGATTAACCGCTACGCCTTCCTATGACGGGGGATTCTGACCAGGAAAGTCGTTCCCTGTCCGACGGCACTCTCAATTGAAACCTTGATAGCGAGCAAGTCGCTCAATCGCCTGACCAGGGCCAGGCCCAATCCAAATCCTTTGGTGCTTGATTCGAGCGACGAGTCCCCGCGATAGAATCTGCTGAATATCTTGGCTATTTGTTCCGGGCTCATACCGGGACCCGCATCGGAAACAGTCACACAGATTTCCTCGTTTTCCTCGCGTACATTCACCATTATCTGAGAGTTCTGAGGTGAGTATTTAACGGCATTTGACAGGAGATTGTCGAGAACCGCTCCCAGGAGCAATGGATCTGAGATTGCAATTGCCGAGTCGCAAAACGAAGCGTTGAAAGTTATCTGTTTTGCAAGCGCCAAGAGCCGTATCCGTTCTACCGCATCACTTGCCCGTTGGGCGACGTCGACAGTCGTCTTCCTCAACTCCACACTCCGGCTTTCATATCGCGCTACCAGCAGAAGTAATTCAACCATATTGCTCATCCGATCAATCTCAGTCAGACAGTACTTGAGCTTCGCCTCGTACTCTTCCGGTCGTCGGGGCTGGCGAATCAGGACCTCAAGAGTCCCTTTGATGACTGAAAGCGGCGTTCGCAGTTCGTGGGCCGCGTCGGCTGCGAACGAATGCTCCCGCAAAATCACTTCCTGTAGTCGGTCCAGCAGACTGTTGACGGTGGTCGAGAGATGACGAAGTTCATCCTGACGCTTCGGCAATGGAACACGTTCATCGAGGTTCTCTCTGGAAATGCGGTCGGCAGTGTCGATCAGGGTTGTAATAGGTGCCACTATCGTACTGCCAAATCCACGGCTGATCACGACAATGACGCCGATAATCAGGGGAAACGATATCAGCATAATCCACTTGAGATAGCCAAGCAGAAGTTTTACTTCGTCTATGCCCACCCCGACAATCAAGTAACCTTCCAGGACTCCGCTGTGATTATAAAGCGGCCCCTGTACTTGACGAATCCAGGCATCCGCGACCCGTATCGAGACGGCAAAAGTGTCCCGTCTATTAGTGAAGAAGGTCAGACGAGTGTCCCGAAGATTAGCTGTCGTGCGGATGACTGTCCCGGACGTATCCACAGCCTGAAGAAATACCGGTGACACGGTAGCCTCACCATGTTCACTCTCGGACCATTCCGGTTGAGCGAGCACGTAAACCTTGCCGTCCTGAATGGACATGCTTGAGCCCACTTCTTTGAATTCAGCCAGCAGCTCATTGTCATTGTGATTATAGAGAATGGTCGAGGCGCTGATAAAGATGGCGACATATACCACCCCTATCAGCAACGCGGTCGTAACCAGATATACGATAGCCGTTCTATTCTTGAGACTCCGCACTTTCAGGATTCCCGGATCACATAGCCGGTGCCACGGACTGTCTGGATGATGTCCGGCTCACCATTGGCACAAAGTTTCTTGCGAAGAAAGTTGATATACACATCGATTACCGACGTGTCCGCATTGAAATGGATGTCCCACACGTTTTCGATAATTCGTGTGCGGGAGCACACTTTTCCGCGATTATGAAGGAGAAACTGCAGGAGACTGAACTCCTTCGCGGTCAGTTCAACCAGGCGTTCCCCCCGATACACCCGATGCGCTGCTAAATCCATGCGGAGATCGCCTGAGACGATCATGGTACTTTCCGAGTCTTTCGACCTTAACTGGGCACGGATACGGGCAAGCAACTCGTCGAACGCAAAAGGCTTGCGTACATAGTCGCTTACCCCGCTGTTCAAACCGAAGACAACATCGTCCGTGGTGTCGCGCGCGCTGAGCATGATAATTGGCGTATCGGTATTGTGTTTGCGATACTGACGGCACAGTTCAATACCACTCACTCCCGGCAACATCCAATCGATCAGGAGCAGGTTATAATCGTTCGTAAGAGCGATTCGCAGACCCTCGTTGCCGTCGGCGGCTACATCGACCGCGTATCCTTCCTCCCGAAGTCCATCACGCAGAAAATTGGCGATACCCTGTTCATCTTCAACTACCAGTATGCGCATGGTTGTCATAATATACTGGATTTCATTTCGAGGAAGCACTCTTTTATTGGTAAACGCGAAAACCGGCCATCCGTTCACATCGAGAGGGGGCACGGTGTCCTGGCTGGCCGGTTTCGCAAAAAACTGCTGTTGACTGGTACTACGACACGAAGACGAAGCGGTCCTTGCTCGTCATGCAAATGCCGCAGCGGTTCGGAACGCTCGCGTCATACGTGTTTCCGCAGGTACTGCAGACCGCATACTGACCCGACAGACCTTCCTCAGAACCGGCTTGTACGGCCGCAAGGGCTTTCGTGTACAGCATCTTGTGAGTCTTCTCCGTCTCGTAAGCGTAGTTCAGAGAAATTGAGGCAATCGCTATTTTCGACTCCGACGCGTTCTTGAGAAACTCCGGATACATCGTTGCCACCTCATATGATTCGCCATTGATCGCATCCTGAAGATTCTCGACCGTCGACTTTACCTGGAAATCAGGCTTGATTTCGGGAGCCGCGATACCGAGCTGTTCCAGGACGGCCCTGTGATTGGCAGCGTGGAAACCTTCGGATCGGGAGGCAGCCTCAAACAGCTTCGCCACCTTGGTATAACCTTCTTCCGAAGCCTTCTTGGCGTAGGCGGAGTACTTGGCGCTGGCGGTGGTTTCACCGGCAATGGCCGCTTTCAGGTTCTCAATTGTCACACTCTTCGGGGAGTTTTCCAGTCCCAGCGCGACCGTGGCGGCCAGAAGGACCAGAAGTGAACTGATCATGAATGTCTTCTTCATCGCACTCTTCCTTTTTCTTTAAGAAGTTCGTGTAATCGTTCGTTGCTATTTGTAATCTGTCAATCGTCATCCTCAGTAGCCGAAGAACCCTGAATTGGCTCAGTATTGCCGGTACTCCCTGGATCTACTTCGCCAAAGGTCAACTGGACACCCGCAGCGTGCCGGTACACCAGTTGTCCACCGTAATAGCCGGTGCGCACAATAGTCCCTACGCCGACCGCAAGCAGGACTATCATCACCCACTGGGCCCAGCCAGTCATGCGCCTGGTCACAGCCAGCGTCGCTCTTGCTATTGCCAGGATACCCATTGCCCACACGGCCAGCAACGCGGCATCTTCGTGTGTTTCCAGGGCTCTGCCAAGGGCTCCGACTTCCTCAATCCCCTCGCCGGCCAGATCACCGGACAAGTACGCGGCCAGTGTTCCGACAGTACCGAGGACTACCAGATAGAGTCCGGCCGACACAAAAAACTTCCGCTTCGTAACCAGCCCGACAGCATCGGACAGAAAGCCGATAATCACGAGGGCTATCGGGAAATGAACTATCATTGCATGCAAGTGGCTTTGGTCGAACATACTCTTCTCCTCATTCATTCTTGACTCTTCTTGCAGGAGTATAACAAAGGGGTTCTAAAAACATCCCAAACGAATTCTTAAAATTCACTTAAAATGAATAAGTGTGAACAAGCGGATGTCAGGATATTATTGTGATGGAAAGTAATCAGGGAAGCTTAGTTCCGGATACGTACTTGCAGTGTCCGCAGCGAATACGGCGGGACATTCGGAGAAATATTAATGGGGGGACTCATGAGAAGCGGTTTCAATCATTTGAATAATCGCATTTGCGTACTCAGCCGGGTTTGTATCCACGAATTGGCGACCACAATCCAGATTGCCGAAAAATGTGTACCGGCCGCCACCATCACGGTTGAAAGGTAATCGTCATGCCGAATTGTAGACGCGATGCAGCTGCGTCATCCGCGCGAATCATTCTCTTTGCTCACTAACCAGCCTAAAAGTGATATGCGCCGTTTGGTTCACCAGATTAGCCGGTAAAGAAACTGTTGGTTGACTTTAACAAATCGCCAATCCATTCCTGCTCGTAACGCACCTTGTATTTGACGGCCAGGCTATGCGCATTGCGAAGTAAGGCCGTAGCATCTTCTGTCGCTTTTCGGGATTTGTCTTTGCTCAGCATGGCTTTCGCCAGCATCCTCATCATCGCCAGACGATGCGGTGGTTCGGCGTTGTCGCCATGCTTTCTAACCAGGAACGACAATTTATCGAAGTCACGTTGCCTGCCCAGTAGCATGAATTTGCTATAGTGTCTGAAGAATGCCACCACTGCGGCCTGTTTCCTCATGCGAAGATTCTTAACAATGACGAGAGTACGGTTTGCCAGCCGGCAACACTCGTCGTATGCTTCCTGGCACTCAGCGGCTTTCATCTGAGACATAAGCACTACGCATTCCTCGTTTTTCAATTCAGCGCCTTCCGCAATACTCAGGGCACGCCTATAATGTTCGTCAGCGTCCTTAATCGCCCGGGAGTACAGCGCAATATCACCGAGGTTGCGTTCAGCCATGACCCAGACAAGTTGAAACTTCATCGATGAAGCCAAGTCGCGCGCGGCCGTATTGATACTCAACGCTTGAGTATAATCACCAAGCATTACCTTTGTCTTCCCCTGATTTTCCAGCGCCAGCGTGTAGTTCTTCTTATCCTCCACATCCTGGGCCGCCTTTGCCGCCTCGACAAACCGCTTCATCGCTTCAGTATAATCGCCGCGCGTGAACTGAATCACGCCGAGGTTGTTCAGATTCACCGCAATACTTCCAAATTCCCCTAATTGCTGATGGAGGCTCAGAGCCTGCTTAAAGCACCTCTCGGCTTCGTCATCGTTGTCCAGCTGGTGTTGCACCAAGCCGATGTTATTGAGTAACTTAGCTTCGATATCAATCTGACGCTGCCATCGACAAAGCTCGAGCGCCTCATTATAGTGATGTAGCGCCCGGGTGAGTTCTCCTCGTCGATGATAAATGACGGCAATCGATTTAACGGCTGCGGCAAGTTTATCCTTTCGCTGCAACTGCTGATTGATCTGCACAACGCGTCGATAGTGCCGCATCGCCTCCTCATATTGAGCTTGCGGCTCCAGAGTATCAATCAGAGTTGCAAGCGCCCGAGCTTCAAGTGCTAGATTACCGGCCTGTTTGGAGAGCTCTTTTGCTCGCTCTGCGTAAAAAGTCGATTTCTCCCAATCGGCCAACCGTAGATACGCCTCCGCCAATGAAAGATTTACCTCGATCTCGATTTCTTTGTGCCCGATGAAGCGGGAGCTCTGTAACGCCGACTCCAGTTCGCGAACCGCACTTCGATAGTCTCCCTGATGTATGTGAATGCGAGCGAGTCCTATTGACGCGGTCGCCAACCTCGGCTCCAGCTGAATGGCCTGGCGGAACAGCTCGGCGGCAACCTCGACGTCCGCTGCCGACATCTTGTGCTCGAATAGATACTTGCCGCGCAGATAATACTCATATGCCATCGCATCGGGGATCTTTGCCATTGGTTCAGTAATATCTGCTGTCACTTCTTGGACACCCAGAGTCATCAACACACCGGCGGTCAATATCCGCTTGAGTTCGATCAACTTTATCTGATCTCCCTGCCAGTCAGTCGTCCACATAACCTCACCGTTCGAAGTATCGTGTAACCTGGCGGTTACGACTAACAATCCGTTCGATAGTGTCATTTCCCCTTCGATCAAGAATCTTACGTCCAGCTGTTTTGCGATCTCCGACGGAACGGCTTCCGAATCCTTGTAGGGCAGGACAGCGGTCATACTTGATATCCGGATACGCGGGATCCGAGACAACTCAATAACCAGTTCCTCGGCGATACCATAGGCAATGAAATCGTGTTCGGCAGCGCCACGATTGCGCAGGCAAAGTACTGCCATAGTAATGAATTTGGGAATTGCCGGGGTAGCTATCGATTCTATCTCCATCGGTCGAAGTTGCTTGCCTTCGAGTATCAGAGATAAGTCTGTAACGAGCTCGGAAACGCTTTTATATCTCTCTTCCGGCTCCTTCTTTAACGCTCGCGTGACTACATATTGGAGCGTATGCGGCAAATCCTGCCGATTCTGAGGCAACGGTGAAGGTTCATCGTGCATAATGGCATAAACTACCGAGGCGTCGTACTCACCGGCGAACGGACGTACGCCGGTTAATGCCTCATAAAGCACAATGCCAAGCGAGAACAAATCAGAACGATAGTCTACCTTTTCACCACGAAGCTGCTCAGGAGACATGTATCTCCAGGTTCCCATCAGCTGCCCGGGTCGCGTTACTGTACCCTCATCGGCAAATCTCACCAGTCCAAAATCCAGGAGAACTGCCCCTCTCTGTGGATGGATGATTATGTTCTCCGGCTTGAGGTCCCGATGGAGGATATGGCGAAGATGTGCGCTTGAAAGTGCCTCGCCCACCTGGATTATCAGCCGGATGGCTTCAGGGAAGCTGATTGGCCCTCGATCTAAACGCGCTCTGACAGATTCCCCCTGCAGAAACTCGGTTACAATAAACAAATCCGACTCGTATGTTCCCCCTTCGAAAAATCGGACAACATTGGGATGATCCAGCTGTTCCAGAGCCCTTGCTTCAGCGAGAAATCGGTCCCGAATTTGGGGATCGGCTGTAAGAGAACGATGCAGGATCTTGATAGCCACCAGTTGGTCACGCCTGGGATCGCGCGCGAGGTATACTTCCCCAAAACCACCGCTTCCCAGTCTCTGTCTCAACTCAAAACGATCGAAATGCTGACCCGTTCGTAGCATAGGATGAACTCGCTTATCGCTGCTTCAGGAACCCTGGATGCACTTCCAGAAATGCTATTGACATTGTCCTGTTTTAAGGATATATTAGGACATCATTCCAATTCATCTTTGAATCTCATACATGAATTATGCGAACTCGACGGTCGCGCTCTTAAGACGCAAGTTGTGCCCAGAACCGGGCAGATGAATTAGTAAATTGTAGTGATGCTCAGATAATCTGTCAACAGAAATCGATTACACCTGAGTTAATCGAATCTTAAGGCTCTGAATCTTGCTGTGGAAGGGACAATGGTATGACGAAGCTTCGCGGTTTTTCGGCCAGTATTGGCGTGCTGGCTGCGGTCTTGATCGCGTCCTCGGCTCAAGCCAGGACAATGGCCTATCAGGGAATCCTGTATGACTCCACCGGGGGAACACAACAAGCTGTCGTAGCAATGACTGTTTGCCTGACCGATTCACCAAGCAAATCAACGGACGGATCGCGGCTTAACTTATGGTGTGAGACGCATCCAGCGGTGAGCGTATCTCCAGACGGACTGTTCACCGTTGAGCTGGGGTCGATCGAACCACTAGACGACAGCCTTTTTGATCGTGAACTCTGGCTGGAGATTTCAGTAGACGGAGAGACATTATCCCCTCGGACGCATCTTGGCGGAGCGCCATTTGCATTCGTCTCCTCCCGCGTCTCGGGAGACTTCCACAGTTATCTTGGGGGAATGATACTCACCGACCCGCTGGACTCAAATCGCTGGGTCGACATCGGATATAATGGTATCTTCATCCCGGTTGACACGTTCATTTATCCTATTCCCTCTTCGGGCGGCTGGGTTCCGTCCGCCAGTGGTGTGGGTTATTCGATCAACTTGACAGGCGGTACGATGGCGGCTACAGGCCTCGGAGCATCCGATTCTGCCGCCTTTTATGCCGAGGTTCATCTTCCCGATGGTGTCAAAGTGATTGGACTCCAGGCCTATATGTTAGACAACGATGCCGTACGCGATTTTAGTTTCACCTTTGGATATCGAGGAGGTACCGTTTCCACCCCCCTCGCTACTGTGTGGTCGACGGGGGCAAGCGGAGCATGGCACACCATTGAAACGACACTGAATTATACTATGCAGAATGACTGTGCTCGTGCATACTATGTGAAAGCAGTTGCCCGAGGGTCCGCTTATATGTGGGGTAACGTTTGCCTTGTGTGCACCCGCACCAGAATTCAGTGACACGTTTTAGGTGCAAAATGAAATCGGGAGTCGTCGTCCAAAGACTACGGCTCCCGACTTTATCTACTCGTCTACTTCAAATCGTTCTATGGCACGCATTTTATGCGTCTCTAGCAGACCGGTGATAACAAGATAGTGCCCCTTGACTATGCTATCCGAAATATCTCTCGGTGACCGCCCACAACCAGGTCCATATATCCTTCCATGATCTTTTGCATATCCGCACGTTTGCCGTAGCTCGCCATATGCTGGTCGAACTGCTTCAGGTCCTCGACTTCAGCTTCCATAACTACCGTCCAATAGTCCGCCACATAATCAACTAACACACGGCTGTTTTTGAATCCGTCCTCCTTCTCGACGAGTGCAATTGTCGCCTTCATTTTCTCAGCCAATGCCCGGGACTTCCCCGGCTTGCACTGGAAAACGTCTCTGACTAAGAACATATCGGTCTCCTTTTTTTGATGAGTATATTACGGACGGAAGGAAGAATTTGGTGGAGTCAATTTAAGTAGTGAAGTGAAGGTTTGTGATGAGAATTGCAGTGTGAGTCTCAGCAAACTAATGCGATACTGAATCGACGGCTGTCTTCTCAAGCCATTCCCATCGGCCACAACCGGTGATGCGGGTGAACATTCCGTCTTCCCATAGGAGTCCCTGGAGTGACCCGAGTTCGTCGGTTGGGACATCGAGTGCAATCACTCGTCCCCCTATCAGTTCGCGAACTTCGTTGCCCTCAGTATGCCCAACCACAATTTCAGTCACACCAAAATAGCTGAGGATGCTATCCACTTGCTGCGCGGTGGCCATATCGTATTTCCCCTCCATGCTCTCGTGATATCCCCGGTACCAGAGCGGACCGAGGCTTCCCAACAACGCCTTGGTTGCCGTATCAGCCGCCAATTGCTCGGAAGTCATGTCGATGGCTTTGCGGATGTCTCTGTTCATCTCAGCAATCGACCTCCCCTGCGTGACAATTGATGGAGCCAGTCCACCGTGAACGAATATGATGCTGTCGAGCTTGATCACGCTGCTCCTGGATCGTAACCATTGGCCGAGAATAGACTCGGGGCCATAGAGCTCTTTCAAACTCATCCCCGATTGTGCCTCGATCTGCTTCCGGTACTTCTCGTTTACATATCGATAATCCCCTCGAAGCACCATCAGCTCATGGTTACCAAGCAGTACGTGAACATCTCCTCCCAACTCTCTTGCTTCCGATTCGAGCCGATAGAGAAACCAGAGACATTCGGTAACCTGATCGCCCCGGTCGAAAATATCTCCATCGACCACCAGATGACCGGACCTCCAGTTCCAATGACCATCTTTGTCGATTACATAGGCATTGACGAGAAGCTTGAAAAGATTCCTATACTCGCCGTGGATATCACTGATAGCAAATATCCTTTGGACGTTTGTCACTGAGTCAGCACCGACACTGAGTTCATTCCGGACCGAATATGTGCCTGCGGAATCGACACACAGCCCCCGGAATTGCTGACCATCGGTAGCGGGCAATTCTCGCGTTGTCAGACTATCGCCACACATTTGAAGTACGGTGAGCGAACTGTCCGGCTGAATCAACACGTAGGGTCCATCGCCTCGACTCGGCCGGGGGAGCTCGGAGAAATACCCTCCAAGCGTATAGATGCCAGCGCTCGCGTCCCCCATCATACTGTCATTTGACTGTACAACGCAAAGATAGTCCTGCGGAGAGACCTTGCATGTTATCTGGAATTGTCCCGTGGAATCCGCCGAAAATCGCTGAAAAACCTGCAGCGATGCGTGCGGTACTGTTGAGTCATCTCCCGGATATTCAGTGAACCTGCCTACAAGAAGCACGGCATCCGGGACCAGCGAGGGATAGCTGATGTTCCTGTTATATGCCCTCCCTCGCAGAAAGACGGTAGAATCGTTTCTGGAAATCCCAACCGAGTCAAATTCTGTTTCAAACCATCTCTGTCTACTGCTTCTTAGTGAAATGAACTTGCCATCGCCCAAATACGTATACATCTCCCGATCCAGCCGCCATAATTCAAGCAACTCTTTCGGAACAGCCTGCCCCCAAAGCAACAAGGGGAAAAGCAGCGCCGCTAAGGTCAGGCAAGTCACTTTGATAGACATCACACCTCCCGTCCGTTCTTGAATCACTGTTGGTCTGACCGCAAGAATGACGTTTTAGTTTGATCGATTGTTCAAGAAACGATGAAGGAGACTTACTGTCAAGTCGTCAGTTAGGTCGAGATATCTTTGAAAGGGGATCAAGCTTTAAAGCTCGGCGATGGCATTCAAAATGCAAGCCACCTGGTCAATCCGACCGGGTGGCTGCAATGAGTCTCAATAAGGTCTATTCCGAGCCGATTATTGCTCGGTGGTAGAAGCCGCGGGCAGACCGTGCTCGTATTTCTTCCGGTTCGCCATGTAATACAACAACGGCACGGCCACCGGGCTGATAATCAGCGACGCAACTTCGCCCGCGATCAGGGCAATGGCGAGTCCCTGGAAAATCGGGTCGAATAGAATAATGCCGGCGCCTACAATGACCGCACCGGCGGTCAACAGGATAGGACGGAAGCGGACCGCGCCGGCGTCCATCACCGCGTCAGCCAGCGAGCGGCCCTCCCTCAGGCGGAGTTCCGCAAAATCGATCAATATAATAGAATTACGAATCACGATACCTGCTCCGGCCATGAAGCCAATCATCGAAGTCGCCGTAAAGAACGCGTTCATCGCTCCGTGCGCCGGCATAATCCCGATTAATGACAGTGGAATGACCACCATCAGGATAATCGGCGTAACCATCGAGTGGAACCAGCCGACCAGTAAAATATAGATTAGCACCAGCACCGCGGCGAAGGCGATACCGAGGTCGCGGAATACTTCGAGGGTGATGTGCCACTCGCCATCCCACTTCATCGAGGGTTCCAGGTCGGTAAACGGCATGGATGCGTTATATATCTGCAGCTTCTGTTGCGTACCGCCGAAATTGCGCGCGTCGAGCGCCTCAATCTTCTTATTCATCTCAGCGATCGCATAGACTGGCGACTCAATCTCATTAGCCACGTCGCCTATGACATAGGTGACCGGCATCAGATTCTTCCGATATATGGTCTTGTCGACAATGCGGTGCTGGACCGTCACCAGTTCGGACAGCGGAATCAATTGGCCGCCCTGCGGTGCGCGCACCCGGAGGCCGAGCAGATCGCCCGCGCTGGTTTTCCGCGCACGCGGAAGTTCAAGCACCAGGGCGATATCTTCGCGTTCCTCCCGTCGATGCGCAATATCGACCTCCATGCCGGAGACCGCCACCCGAAGCGTCTGTGCAATCTGATCAGCGCTGATGCCGTGCATTGCCGCCTTCTCGTGGTCAATTTCAAAGACCAGCTTCGGCTGATCGTCTTCAATGTAGGTGTCGACATCAACCACACCCGGCGTGGATTCGAACACACCACGAATGGCCTGGGCAAGTTGGGTGCGGCTCGAATCAGTCGGGCCGTAAATCTCGGCTACGAGCGTCTGTAACACCGGCGGGCCGGGCGGAACTTCAGCTACCGCTACCTGCGCGCCGAAACGCTTGGCCACTTCCTGCACCTTGGGGCGGACCCGCTTCGCAATGTCGTGACTCTGGGCCGAGCGATCGCCTTTGGGGAGCAAATTGACTTGAATATCAGCTACGTGATCACCGCGTCGCAGGAAGTAGTGACGTACCAGTCCATTGAAATTGAACGGTGCGGATGTTCCCGCGTAGATCTGGTAGTCGGTGACTTCCGGCTCCTGACTGATCGCCTGAGCGATCTCGCGTGATGCTTCGACTGTTTGCTCAAGCGCTGAACCCTCGGGCATATTAATGATTACCTGGAACTCGTTCTTGTTGTCGAAAGGTAGCATCTTCACTTTTACCCATCCGATAGCCACCATGCCAATTGCCATTATCAAGGCAACTCCCACCGCTACAAAAAATAGGTGGCGGTACCGGGGCACGCTTACCAGTCGGCCCATCCACTTACGATAGAATCGGGTAGTTCTATCCTCCGCGTGATGTCCGTGATGTTCAGCGGCATCTCCCTTTTTCCTGCCCCAGGACAACACCCGTACGGCCGCCCAGGGGGTCACCATAAAGGCGACGAACAGAGAAAAAAGCATGGCCGCGGTAGCACCCACCGGAATTGGGCGCATGTACGGTCCCATCAATCCGCCGACCATTGCCATCGGCAGAACGGCGGCAATCACCGCCCAAGTGGCAAGAATGGTCGGATTACCTACTTCCGACACGGCTTCGATCGCTATCTCCTTCCACGACCGGTCTTTGTTCTTTGGCATATGTATATGACGGGTGATATTTTCAACCACCACGATCGCGTCGTCGACCAAAATACCGATTGAGAAAATCAGAGCAAAGAGCGTGATGCGATTGAGGGTGAATCCGGTCAGGTAAAACACGAGCAGGGTCAGCGCCAGGGTCGATGGAATCGCCAGCGCTACGATGATCGATTCGCGCCACCCGAGACTTATGAGTATCAGGATTGATACCGACACGATGGCGATCAGCATATGCAGCAGCAATTCATCGGATTTCTCCTGAGCCGTCTCGCCATAATGCCTGGTGATGGTCATTCGTACATCCGACGGGATCATTTTCGGACGAAGGTGCTCTACCTTCTCCAGAACTCGATCGGCTACTTCGATCGCGTTTGTCCCTGATCGCTTGGCTATCGAGAGTGTCACCGCGGCTTCATCTTCATGGCGCTTTCCCGAGGCCGCGCCGGAACCGTACACAACGACCTGATTGAGTTCCTCAGGACCGTCGACTACTTTGGCTACATCGCGAAGGTAGACCGGCGCACCGTTGTAGACGCCGAGCACGACACGATTGACATCGTCAACATCTCGCAGGAAACCACCCGTCTCCACGATTATTTCCCTGTTGTTGCGAATCAATCCGCCGGCCTTATTCTGACGATTGGCCGCCTGGAGCACAGGAATAATGGTCAGCGGATCGAGATTTCGGGCCGCCAGGGCATCCGGGTCCAGCTGGATCCGATACTGCCGCCTCAGTCCGCCGATCATGTGCGTTTCAGATACATCCTGTACCTGCTTAATCTGCTCCTCGACTTCGGCGACCACCCGGCGGAGAAAATAATGGTCCTCAGTCGGGCTGTGAAACGTCAGGGCAAGGATCGGCACGTCGTCGATCGAGCGCGGTTTGAGTAACGGGAACGATACTCCCGGCGGGATGCGGTCAAAATTCGACTGAAGCTTCTGGTTCAATTTAACCAGCGACTTCTCCACATCTTCGCCCACCTTGAATCGAACGATTACCAGCGCCTGCTCGGGGCTTGAGATGGAGTACACATATTCAACGCCCGGGATTTCCCAGACCAATTTCTCCATTGGCGCGGCGACGCGCTTCTCAACCTCCTCAGCGCTGAAGCCGGGGACGCCCACCATGACGTCGACCATCGGCACCTTGATCTGCGGTTCCTCTTCGCGCGGGAGCAGCGAGACGGCCAGCAGGCCAAGCAGCACCGAGGCCATGATGAACAGCGGTGTTAATTTGGAATCGACGAACATTCTGGCCAGAGCGCCGGCCAGACCCTGCGAGGCAGGGGCATTGGGATTACGATGCTTCATGACGCCTCCTGCACCCGATCACCGTCGAGCAGATCGCGCTGGTCACTGATAACGACTTTTTCGTTTTCGCGCAGGCCCGAGAGAATCTCAAGCTTGCCGTCGCTCTGCCGTCCGATACGGACCAGGCGGAGCATGGCCCGGTTGTCTGGGGTGACTACGTAAACCAGGTCAAGCTGACCACGACGAACCCATGCCGATCGCGGAATAAACAGGGTGGCATCCTCCGTCTCCGACGGCAGCAGCAGCCGTCCGAACTGACCGGGGCGAAGCATCCTGATGTTCGGCAGGCCGATCTTGACAGTAAATGTGCGGCTCATGGGATCCGCCGACGGAGACAGCTCCTCAACTTTCCCGTTCACGGTGGTGTCGATCACGGGAATAGATATTGATACATTCTGGCCAACCGCAATTCCACCGCGCTGAGATTCGGCTATGCCGACGATAAACCTTGGCGCACCGGTTTCCTCAATCGTAAATATCGGCTGTCCGGGGAAAGCCAGATCGCCGATATCGAGAGACTTGCGCGTGATGACACCGGAAAAGGGCGCCGTGATGCTGGCGTAGCTCAGGAAAGTTTCGGCTTCATGCAGGCTGGCCTCGGCAACAGTCGCGCGAGCCTTGATACCATCGTACTCCTGTTGCGTCGCGGCATCCTGGGCCAGCAGTTTTTCGAACCGGGCAAGATCTCCGGTCGCCTGCTCATACATTGCCCGCGCCTGCTGAACCTTGGCCTCAGACTCGCGGGTATCAAGCTGTGCCAGCAGATCTCCCTTGTTGACATGACTGCCTATATCGACCAGCATCCGGTCGAC
This sequence comes from uncultured Ignavibacteriales bacterium, assembly GCA_964371785.1. Classification (GTDB taxonomy): domain Bacteria; phylum Zixibacteria; class MSB-5A5; order GN15; family FEB-12; genus CAVQCT01. Next base: position 320,065 of record CAYJOL010000002.1, read on the forward strand.
TCTGGATTGCACCTTCGTGCTGACAGTTGCGGTGTTGCGCGCAATGACCGAACCCATGATTTCATCATGGGCGCCGGTTGTATATCGTTCGACTGTCGCGACAGACACGGACTTGGGAGTCATGCCGGAAGACGAGTCGGTTTTTTTGTCAGCGCCGCCGCATCCGCTGAGAACCGGCGCGATCAGTATCGATAGAGATAAAAACAGAGTTTTCATTGTGTAGTTACTCCCAAATTGGCAGGCTAAGCGCGCGACGAAGCGCGGCGATAGCGAATAATTTATCGGCTTTGGCCTGGGCCAGGCCGACCTGAGCCTGTACCAGGTTATTTTCTGCATCGATTACGTTAGAGGTTATTACCAGCCCCTGCTCAAAACGCTGACGGGTGAGTTGCGCTCCCTCGGTAGCCAGATCGACCGCCCGTTGCATCACCTCAACACGCTGGGCCGCCTCCGTCAACGAATTGGATGCCGATGTCAGCTCGACCGACGTCTGCAACCGGGCCATCCGCGCACCTTCATCAGCCGCTACCATGCGTGCGCGCTTTTCCTTGACCGATGAGCTGGTGAACAGGCCATCGAAAATCGACCAATTCAGAGTAACTCCGGCCGTCCAACTGCTATTGGAGCCATCGAATTCCCATCCCTTATAATAGTCACTGCTCACAAAGGCAGAGATGGATGGAAGAAATCCACCGTATGCGGCGTGATATTCATTCCTGGCCGCATCGGCAAATGCTCTTCGGGCCTGAACTTCCGGCCGGATTCCCACCTGTGTACCAGTCGGTGTCTTCAGTGAAACCTGGTCGAATGTCATGAATTCGGAAAACGTCAGGCTGTCCGAACCCATAGCGAGGCGCAAGCCTTCCTTTGACAACGCAACAGCGTTGCGCGCCTGGAGCAGCCGCTCTTCCGCCTGTGCCTTCTCAACCTGCAAAGCGAGCAGGTCCGTCTTAAGCGCGGTGCCGGTCTTCACTCGGCTCAACATTACCTGTTCGGCCGAGCTGTACGCTTTCAAGTTTGCTTCCGAAGCGCGCACGAACTCCTGAGCGGTCAGCACGCCGAGATACGCGCGAGTCACGTCGAGGGTGACTCCTGCGACAGTTGCCTGTCTCGTGAAGTCGGCTCCCCGTTTCGCAGCACGCGCGGCACGGACATTGGCAAGGTCGCGTCCGCCGTTGAACAGGCTGAGACCGACCTGGGCCGAAGCGTAAAAATTGTCGGCGGCATCGGGATTGTTCAGATCGCCGGCCAGCTGAAACTCGCCCTGGTTGAGCGCATACATGAACACATTAACCGCATTGTCACTGCGCATATATCCGGAGGACAATCGTATCATAGGCAGGAACGCCGACCGCGCCTCGGCGGCGCGAGCCTCAGCCTCTTTGACCTGCTGCTCGGCGATCCTGGCCATCGGGGCATGCTCGCTGGCCGTGGAAATCGCCTGTTCAAGTGTCAGAACTTGGGCATCGACCCTGGCAACCACGAGCAGAAATAGAGGATAAAGTAAGAATCGTTTCATGGGGTTCCTATAAATTGAATTTGCGTTTTCCATTTAGATAGAGATGTCCGCGATTTGATTCCGGAATCTCGAAAAAAATCATCAAGGAGTCTCCTTTCGGCCTCGGACTTGACCTGAAAGTGATTGTCTATCAATTGATTATAATGACTTCGGTCGCTCCGGGTCGATGTCGTTCGACACGCCGCCTTCAAGCGGACAAGGCCGGAATCTACACAATTCATGGTCGGGCATCTCAAGAACGGACAGCTTAGTCGGCGTTGACTGTAAACGATACTCAGCAATCCGATCAAAGAATCCCCGGACATTTATGGGTAAATCGAACAGCAATAGGACCGTGCTCGGAGCCCACTTTGCGAATAATTGAGGCGGTCCAGCTACATTGCTTTACTTTCGTCCATAAACATAGATGTCGAAGTTCTTGGTTACGGTGTCCGTAAAAACGGGTACGCTCACGGTGTGATCGGAGCCATCGAGTATATAGGTTTCCTGCCCGCCATTCCACCGCATAATGGCGTTGTATTCCTCGGAGACTGGAATCAGAGTGTCCCCATTCGATGTGATCACCAGTTGAGAAGCCAGCAATGCAGAACCCGAATGATCGCGCATCTGCCGGTATCGAGCGACAGACTCGAAGAACCGCGCGCCACGATAGTGCCGTGCGATGAGTCTCACGTGCAAATACTGCGAACCTGCCCGTTGTGCCAGAAGTGAATCAATGTCCATAACCGTGACAAAAGACAGCCCATTTCCTCCCAGCTCATATGCAGCCTCGCAGATCAAAACGGGAGCCAATGGCAACGTGTCAACTCCCAGTTCCACGACTGCCCGAATCAGCAGAGTTAACGAATCCCTTCCGGACTGGGCGGGAATTACCCGAGCCGCACGAATCAACAGATTGAAATGACTATCATCGTCGGAGGTTTCCACCGAGCAACTGTTCAGCAGGTACTGGCTACGATAGAACAGTTGTACGGCCGAGTCATCCGGACTGCTATGTATGAGGTTTGCAAGTTGCTCACCCAGTCTTGGCCACTCCGGTTCAATCTCCTCTGCCGTCCGACCTGAGGCAATTACGGCCTGTAGTGTTTGGATAATACGTTGATGATCCATCGACGAACGTTGCTCCGCTAAATAGATCATCGACCCGACGCCAAAGACAACAATTGGAGTGGCTACCAGCGCGATCATGGTTGAATGCCGCTTCGTGAACTTGAATATACGAACACCGATATTTTCGCGCTTTGCCTTGATAGGACGGCCTTCCAGGACAGATAAAAGATCATCGGCGAGGGCGGCGGCGCTTTGATATCGTCGTGCCGGATCCTGATGAATTGCGGTCATGAGTACCGTCTCGAGATCGCGGGATATTTGCTTGTTTCTACGACGGGCGGGCACTGCGCGTCCGGCGAGGATCTCGGTTACATATTGCTCCTGAGTCTCGCCATCGAATGGTAACGTGAGAGTCAAGGCTTCGTAGAGAGTCACCCCAAAAGAATAGATGTCCGTGCGTTCGTCCACGACCGCCCGATGCGCCGTCAGAAGTTCGGGCGACATATACTTGACCGTGCCGATGAAGTCTCCCGCTCTAGTCAATCTTGTCATGTCATTGGCGTGGGCTATCCCGAAATCCGTGAGTTTGAAACGTTTGTCTGGCCCGGCAAGCAATATATTGTGCGGTTTGATATCCCTATGAACGAAACCTTTTGCGTGCACGTACTCCAGGCCGTGCGCGAGTTCAACACTTCTCCAGAGAATCGACTCGATGAGCCCCTGAGTCATTTCGGCACCCTTTGGCTCCCTTGATGGAAGTTGTTCGCCCGCAGCGCGAATTTCATCGGCAAGCGATCCTCCGCTGGCAAATTCCATCGCAAAGTACATCAGATGACTCTCTTCACCTCTGGAATATACTTTGATTAGGCTGGGATGGTCGAGTTGTCCGGCGATCCACGCTTCCCGGGCAAAACGGTTCTGGGCATCACCTGAAATCTGAAATGAAGGATGGAGCACTTTCAGCGCGACTACCCGCCTCATCGATTCATCGAAAGCTTTATAGACCGAACCCATTCCCCCGCTACCCAGCACGCATTCGATTTTGAATGGACCTATTCGCTCCGGAAAGGGTGGCACAGCTTGCCGGCTTTTGTCGCCTGAGGACAATCCACCTGGATCAGCGGTCGAATCTGAGGATTCATCCATCACATTACGGCTCCTTGCGTTTTTTCTAATATATTGTTTGTATAGACACCGCAGAAGCCAATTGTTGCTCCTGACCGAGCATTGTATCACGTTCGTCGATCATAAAAAGAGGGTAGGGATGGTAGTGATTCACTGCAGTAGAGTCTCACAACAGCCGGAAACCCCATTCCTATTGAGAAAATGGACTTTCTGCACGATACTCGTCCAAAACAGTGATTGACTCTGGGATTGTGAAGCTGTTTGAGAAGGCTCTGCTTTAACTGCCGAGAAAGGTTTTGCTGTCGGGAGACTGTTCTCAAAAACAGAAACTTGATTCATCCCCCACGACCGTCGGAGCCGTAGAATCTCTCACTGCCAGGTTGAATGCAGAGGCACAGAGATCAGTGATCGCCGTCAACCGTATCATCTTCCGGGGCATTCTCGGTTGATACAACCCAGTTTATCCACATGCCTATCGGCTTGCCGTCGGAGAACGCCGGACGGTGGTGCCAGCTTTCCGCTACATCAAGGGCGAACAGATCGAACAGCGCACATCCACTGGTCTCAAGAACCTGCGCAGCACATACATCGCCAAATTCGTTCACAAAGTACCTGACTCTGGTCTGAGCGGAAAAGTCTGACTGGAAAAACATCCTCGGCAGAAAGATCGAATCACTCCACAGGAGTTCTGGGAGGTCGCGCACCCGAGCTGCCTCCTCAGAGTTCTCGTGCGGGACAGTCTCGTACTGACACTGACCTATCCAGTCCCTTATCCCCAGACGCACCAGATATCCCTGATCTTGATAAGATGTGTCCGGTCCGGGGCGGAACATCCGCCAGATGTCCGGATTGCTCGAGGACCTGATCAGCGCCGAATCATCGCGCGTTGCGTACACCGGCATGGCGTCAATAAACCTGCCCGAGTCATCGAATTTGAGCCGATACCAGATATCGATCGGCCCTACTTTGGTTTTCTTGAATTGCGCGTAGAGATTGTATGACGGGGGATTCGTCATCTCCGACAGGGTGGCATGTAAGATAAAATCAGGAGCGTCGTCGTAATTCTCAGCGCTGGTTCGAATGACTCCGAATGACAATATCAGAACCAAGCCCCCGATCACCGCACCTGAGTTTCTCATGGGTACTTCCTCCTTGAACCTATAATATGCACTGGCACCTTGTCGGTCAAGCGACAAGTTACTCCAAGTCGGAATGACAAACCATTTGAAAGGTACCGTCCTCCTCGGAAGCGAACGGAAAACCAGGTAGGCGCCGCTTAAGCGCCCTATCGGATCTGCTCGGTGAGTTGCCTCCTTGGTCACACACGATGCTTGCGGTGTCGAGACTTGTGCCTTCCATTCCTGAAGTGACGCAATTTTTATGCGCTCCCGTCCTCCTGTAGTGACCAAGTCTGATCCGGTTGGAGAATGCAGCCGAGGACCAATAATATCCGCCTCACCGTCTGCCTCAGGATCGGCCGCCTGTATACAACGAGCTGAATAATCGTCGACAGTATCGATTGCAGGGGGGCTGTAACCGTTCGTCAGCCTTTAGCTCCATATCTTTAACCCCCCTTAATCTGCTCAATCACCAATGTTTATTGCACGCAGAGGTATACTGAAGAAACCGCTATTCGGAACTTTACTGAACAACGTGTGGTGTCTCTCCGTCGATTATATTGAGTCGTAGCGGCATAATGTCACTCTGCCATTCGATGGAGGAATGCACGTGAAAATAGGGCTGATGACTGCCTTTCTGGGATTGGCTCTCGTTAGCGGCGCTAAATCTCTCGCACGAGACAGCTGTCTGACAGTACTGGTGTATGTTGCCCTGGCTGATAATGACCACCAGGATATTATTCCAGTCCCCGCCAAACTTGGAGACGGAACCGACCCCGACAACAATCTCTATTGGGGGGCCGCCTACGGCGTGAAAACTTACTTCTCGAGAGATCCAGACTGGAGGCTGGTGACGATTTCCCGCGATGTACGCTCGGATACCGTGTTGGAGCGGTGTGTATTCAGGCACTCTCGATTGCCCCTTTATGTAATTGCGCGTGCGTACAAAGGTGAACGAATTAAAGAGGCGGTGTCCGACTTTCTGACCTGTCTATCGGGCAGATCCTGTCGGGACTCACTATTGACCGGTGATTCCACAGTCGCAAACATCGACATCTGTGGTTCACCTGATCTGGTCGCTTACGTTGGACACGATGGGTTGATGGACTTCAACCTTCCCGTTGATAGCCTGTCAGGAGACAGTACCGGGCGCCAGGCCGTCATACTCGCCTGCATGAGCAAAGAGTACTTTAGCGAGCACCTTGTCGCACTGCGAGCAGACCCCGTCTTATGGACCACCGGTTTGATGGCACCCGAAGCATATACGCTGGACGCCGCAATAGAGTCATGGGCCGAAGGCCGCAGCCGCGATAAAATTCGAGCCAATGCCGCGGAGGCGTACGATCGTTTTCAGCACTGCGGTGTCAAAGCCGCAAAACGGCTCCTGGTGACCGGTTTCTAAGTGATTTCACCAAGTTTCGTCGCCTGAATTCAATCACTAAATAAGTTCAGACCCTGGATGTAGACATCAGACAGAAACAGCTCTCCCCTCTTGTGCGCTGTGGGAATGTCCCGCGAGATGATACTGAGATGAGAAACTTAGACTGTTGCCGCTTGGGCAATCACCGCTAGGCATCACTAACTTGTCACTCAGATTATCGGATATACTGCCGAATACCGGCATTTTTGCCAAGTACATGTTCAGTCATTGAGCAACCTCGGTCAGCTGGTCATTTGTTTCTTATACCATCTTTGGTTTATCATGTAGTGGTCACTCTATTTTGCCGATACTTCTTTTATCCACAGGCACAGTTCAACCACAAAGAGGAGCTGATCATGTTCAAGAGTTCTTTCAACGTGCACCTGCTTGTTTCGCTGTTCGTACTTGCTCTAGTGATCGGATGCAGCAGTGACAAAGACACACCGTCGACCTCAAACACCGATTCCTATTCAATTCAGATAGTCGATGTCGGCCAGATTATCGAGTCGGTTGCCCCGCCGGAGTATGTTGCACCGGTCGGATCACCTGCCACGATCGATTCCATCTGGCTATATGGCGATTACCCGCTTCTGGACAAGGTTTTCGGTTCGAGGGATCCACAGACCCTGTACGCCAATATAAATGATTTTAAATTAAGCCATGACATCATGATGAGTACCTTGCGGGTGGACGCCAATGGCGATGTTATTCCCGGCGTGTATATTGACTCTCATCTGGTTGATATGGGTTCAGGACCTTCCATGATGCACTTCACGGCTACCGTGACCGTGCTCGATGGCCCCACGACAATCCCGGCTTCTGCCCAGGCCGTGATCGGGACAACGGTCGATGTGGCTTGCCTCATCAGCGTGGCAGTCGAAGAAATGCCCGCTGGTCTTATCAGAATCGGCATGACCTTAAACGATACGACACAAACGATTTTCCAGTGGGATGAGGGGACAAGTGGCGATGACGCGCAGAGCAGATTGTATTACGCGAACCTTGATCCGACCGATTCCTCATTCATCTTCAAAGGGCTGGGTTTCTGCGAGCATCCGGTGAGCGCCGAATGGCCCAACGGCGACCGGTTCTGCTGGGCATATAATATAACCTCGGAAGCCAATTCAGATTTCTCATATCGGATGAGCTATTTCTCCAACGGAACTCCCGGCATGACACTTCTCAACTGCTTCCTGGGCGGCGGCAACAAGGATACGGAATTCGCGCTCAAGTACCGGACTTTTAGCCCGGCTGATACGTCCGTCTGCGACTCCGTCTGGATGAAGGATCAAGTCTTCGGTCCCAACTACAGTGAAGGAACGGGATTGATAACTGATTATGCTACATACCTTGACGACGGGCTGATGTTTCCGTATGAGACCGTACCGCAGGCCATGATCCCTAATCCCTGGGAATAACCGGATCCATCTTACACCAAGACTTCAACCAATCAAGCCCCGATCTTATCGGGGCTTTTTTAGTGGCGGCCACTTACCGTTTGTCGGTACCCAGCGATCCAATCGCCCTTTGCACAAAGGGTCGTAAATTCCGGAGCATCAAGTCGTGATATGACTACTACTCCGAAGCCGTCGTGGTACGGGCGGCGTTTACTATGTTCCAACGAAATAGGATTTCATATAGAAAAAGGCTTGAAGCCTCGCTCGCCACAGCGCATACTGCTAAAAGGTAAGTGACAGTGGGAGATTAACGGTGCAACGTGTACAGGTAGCTGGTTTACCGCCGATCGCACTTACCTGTTTGCCAGCAGAAGTCAACGTATATAAGCATACGGGAGTGCAATATGGAAAAGACGACGCATCATTGGCTGGTCCGTCTTGTGACCGGTCGAAGCCGGACCGGACTTGTCGCTCTGACGATGGTCGGAACGGCACTTGTCTTACTGGTGTCCAATATCACCAGTCTGCCGGACAATGAAATTCGAGTCGTGTCCTTTGAACCGACCGGCCGCGTGGATCTGAAAACGAATTTTACCGTCAAATTTTCGAAGGCCATGGTATCCGGAGACAGCCTGGACCTCCCTGTGACCGATCCGCCCGTGCTTTTCTCTCCCTCGATTCCCGGGCTCGCGCGATGGATCGACACCGATGTGCTTCGCTTCTTTCCCGATACAGGGTTGCGTCCATCCACAAAGTACGTCGCAAGGGTCGAGTCAAACAAAACCTGGGCGAGCGGATTCAAGATTGTTGACAAGTCACAGTTCACTTTCCAGACCCCCGAACTCAGCGCTAAAGTTCAGCACAGTGGTATCGGCGCTGACGAAAATGATCCGAACATGATACGCTTGACAGCCGATGTCACTTTCAACTTCCCGGTGAGCATCAACGAACTCCGCAAACGGCTCAGAATCAAAGGTGGTGCCGGCGCTGTTGTATCGGACCTGGAATACTCCGTTCAAGCGCCCGGCTCCGGTGGGCAGTCCGGCGCAAGTAACGAGAATCTTGCTACGGTCGCAGAAGGTATCTACGCGCAGAGGTTTATCGTCACCACTGCGCCTTTCCAACAAACATCCGGCGAACAGAATTATGTGATGGTGATTGAGACGGACCTGATGTGCCGGGATTGCGGATCAGCTATGGCGCGAAAGTTTGAGTACAATATTACCGTTGGACCGAAGCCGCCGCTCGAAGTTGCCAGCGTTAGTCCCTCTTCCAGTGCCACGGGTGGAATCATCTATATTTACTTTTCCGGTCCGGTCTCGGCTGAGCAGGCAAAAACCTATATCTCTGTCGATCCGGCGATTGACTTCGCCATTGAAGAGGAATATGGCACGATAATTCTGCGGGGAGCATTTCGCCCCGCGCAAGCCTTCACGGTCAACATTGGCCACGGCCTCCGGACTATCTCCGGTGCTGTCCTGAAAGATGATTTTTCGACCCGTGTGGTGTTTCCTGACATTCCGCCGATTATTTCCTTCACCTCCCGGGCCGTTTTTATACCTCGACTTGGCAACGGCCTTCTCGAATTCAAGACCACCAATGTCCGGCAGCTTTCTGTCGAGGTCGAGCAGATATTCCCCAACAATCTGGTGTACTTCCTGACTTCGGGATATGGGGACTATACCGATTTTTACCGGTCCAAGTCAGTCGATCTTGGCCGCACCTTCTTTGTCAAAGACCTCGACATAGAATCCCCGGCCAATGAACCGGTTCTGACCACCGTTGACTTGAAGGGAATCATCGGGGATTCAGCCCAGGGCATATTCAAGATCGCAGTCCGCAACCGGGAGCAGCGATGGGTATCGGACAGCCGGTATGCGATGCTTACCGATATCGGCGTTTCTGCGCGGCTGGCGGAAGACTACCTGATGGTGTGGGCCAATTCTCTGGCGACCTCCGAGCCGATCTCCAACGCCTCGGTAGCCCTACTGAGTCGCAATAATCAAACACTCGTCGAAGGAAAAACCGATTCGCGGGGAATCGCGACTTTCGAAAACATTAAGGACAAGCTCGCCGGGTTTGAGCCGTTCGTAGTCAGGGTGTCGCGAGCAGGCGAGATGGCCTTCATCCGTCTGGATGAAAGCCTGCTTCCGCTGAGTGATTTTGACGTCGCCGGACGGCCGTACCTCGCCTCGGGGTACGAAGCCTTTGTGTACACTGACCGTGGTGTTTACCGCGCCGGAGACACTGCGCATCTTGTCACGCTTGTTCGCGGTGTAAACGCCGCTCAACCCCCGGCTTTCCCGTACTCGCTCACCATCTATGACAGTCGAGGGAGCAAATTTACGAGCTTTCGTCTTTCGACCGGTCAATCAACGATGGATGCAATCGACCTGCCCATACCTGACTTTGCCGGTACCGGTAAGTACACGGCGGTGGTGGAGATCGGCGACGAGCTTCAGATCGGACGGACGGAATTTCAGATCGAAGAGTTCATGCCTGACCGCATCAAAGTGACACTGAGTGTTCAATCGGACAATTTTACATCCGGTGACACGATCAGGGCACAGGTCGAAGCCAAATATCTCTTTGGGCCCCCGGCGGCCAATCACAAAGTCGCCGGTCACCTGACAATCGAGCCCCAGTTGTTCGCTCCTCGCGGATGGACTCAGTATAGTTTCACGGATGACAATCGCTCCTTCACCCGAATGGAGGTTGATCTGCGCGACACCATTCTGAATGACACTGGAGGATGTGAGTACGCTTATGTCGTTCCCGGGAAACTGCTCGCGCCCTCGGCGCTTAAGGGTCTGTTGTCAGCCACTGTCTCGGAAGAGGGTGGCCGCGGAATAAGCGCGTACACCGAAGTGACGATTCATCCATACGAAAAATACGTCGGTCTGCGGCTTGGACTTGATGGTTACGCCAAAGTCGGCGAACCAGTCACCGCGCAGATTGTAAGTGTCGACCGTCACGGAAATGGGGTCGCGGCCGATTCGATCGATGTCAAATTCTACCGCGTTGTTTACAACACCGTCTATAAGAAAGACAAGACGGGAATTGGACGGTACATTTCGGAAAAGCGCCATCAGGTCCGTGATTCAATTAAGGTCGCGGTGCCTGTAGGCGGCTCCCAGGTTGTGTTCACACCGGATGATTACGGCGAGTATGAGATTGTCGCCGCCGATCCCACAACCGGCCATTCGGCCGCCGTTGACTTTTATGCTTCCGGATGGGGGTTCGCTCCATGGGCCATGACCAATCCGGATCGGATTGAACTGCAACTTGACAAGGCCACATACGCTGCAGGCAGTAAGGCGCTTCTCCAGGTGCGCGCTCCGTTCGGTGGCCGATTGCTGCTGACAATCGAAAAAGGGAAAGTGCTGGAGACTATTACCCGGGATTTGCCGGAAAACACGGCGGAGATCGAGTTGCCGGTTAAGACTGATTATTTCCCCAACGTCTACATCACGGCAGCGGTCATTCGGACGGCAAACGACCTTGAACCGAATATGCCGGCGAGGGCATTCGGCATTGTGCCGCTTCGACTGCAGACCGACAATAAACGCCTGAATATTACGATGACCGCGCCGGAAATTGTCAAGCCAAACAGCACGGTGTCAGTGCATCTGCAGATCGACCGACCCAAGGTCACACAGCTGACGCTGGCTGCTGTCGATGCCGGAATTTTGCAGCTGACCGACTATGTGACTCCCGATCCGATGGAATTTTTCTACGGCAAGAAACAGCCGCATCTTAAGCCGTATGATATGTACGCTTCGATATATCCGCATGTCGAACAGGCTCAAAATCAAATTCGGCCCGGCGGCGACAAGATGTTTGCGGCCGACCGCAAACGACATTTGAATCCGATCACCGCGAAACGCGTCAAGCCAGTGTCTCTTTGGTCGGGATTGATCCAGACCGATGCCGAAGGCAAAGCATCCGTATCTTTCAGTCTGCCTCAATTCAATGGTAAACTTGTTTTGATGGCGGTAGCCGCACAGGGAGATCGGTTCGGGTCGGCGACCGGCGGAATCACGGTACGCGATAAAATCGTCATTCAGGAAAGCTTCCCGCGGTTCGTCAGCCCCAACGATGTCTTTGTGGGCATGGTCACATTATTTAACAACACTGGACAGTCCACCGATATCACGGTCACCGCCGATGCATCCGGGCCGGTCCAACTTGTGTCCTCACCGACTGCGAAAATTACACTCGAAAACAACCGGCAGGGAAATGTCGAGTTTCGCTGCAAAGCGGGTCAGGTTCCAGGGAAAATCCAATTCACCATCAACGCAGAGGGTGCCGGTGAAAAGGCTTCTTTGTCAATAGAACTACCGAATCGTCCCGCGCTGCCGCTTAGCCTTGCCTTTGGCTCGGGCGCCGCGACCCTGACCGACCCGGCGAAATTCACGTTCCCCGGCGCCTGGCTCGAAGGCACCAGCCAGTTCGAACTCAAAACATCCTCGCTGCCCGCGGTGGCCTTTGCGCACAATGTCCAGTACCTGCTTTCCTATCCTTATGGATGCATTGAGCAGACTACCTCGCGCATATTTCCCCTGCTTTATTTCGATGACCTCGTCAAGATTGTCGAGCCTTCGTTGTTCGGTGGTCATGGCCATCAGTATTTCATTCAGCAGGGCATCCAGCGTCTTCACAGCATGTACCTTCCCGACAAGTCTTTCTCTTTCTGGCCGGGCGGCAGTTTCAGCAACAATTGGTCGACTATCTATGCATCACACTGTATCTCCGAAGCGTCCCGGGCGGGGTACTATGTTGATAAGAAGTTCCTGTCGGATATTTATGACCATCTGGAGGACATGGCACAAGGCAAGAATGCTCAGAATCTGAACGACGCGCAACGCATCTACGCCGCTTACGTCCTTGCTCATGCCAATAAGCTGCCACAGCGGGTGGTGTCATATTTGAAAAATCTCGACCCATTGACTCTCCAACCGTATTCCCGATATCAATTGGCCGCGGCTCTGGCGGCAAGCGGTAGTCTACAAGAAGCACTGAAGCTGATCCCGGCATCCATTCAGCCAAACTTGTTTGAACCCGAGACAGGCGGTGACTTCAACTCGGGGACGCGAACCGACGCCATCCTGCTTGAAACGTTACTGGAAATCTCCCCGACCGATCCGTCGATTGAGGTGTTGGCCGGTTCGCTGATGCAACGGGCCGAAGTGAATCGATGGTACACAACTCAGGACAACGCATTCGCGCTCATGGCGCTCGGCAAGTACTTCCGCCAGAAGAAGAGTTTCGCATTCAAGGGCGACGTGACAATCGAAGGCGACCGAAGTTATCAAATCGATTCGTCCGGGTTCAGCTTGACACGTGACAACCTGGGCGGCCGAGCAGTGGACCTGAAGGTCAGTGAAGGTGACGGGACCTGTTTCTATTACTGGCAGGCCAGCGGGATTCCTTTGTCTCCCGCGGCGGACGAGTTCGACCGGGGCATGATCGTGCGAAGGCAGTATCTCAATGATACCGGCCAACCTATCAGCCTCGACAGCCTGCCGCTGGGCACTCAGGTGGTCGCGGTGATTACCGCCAAAGCTATCGACAAGAGTCTCGATTACGTGGTCATCAACGATCTCCTGCCGGCCGGTTTCGAGATCGAGAACCCCCGCTTGAAAACCACGCCACGGCTGTCCTGGATCCCGGCCGAGACACGGGCGGCCCAATATACGGACATCCGCGATGATCGCCTGTTGATCTTCACTGAGCTCGACCCGATGTACGAAGTGAAGTTCTATTACAGTCTGCGAGCCACCTGCGCCGGAGAATTCAAAGTGCCTCCGGTGGCGGCTGAGTGTATGTACAACCCGCTGGTCGCTAGTTCCTCCTCGTCCGGAGCGGTAACCATTGTCAAATGATCGGAAGTTGCGAAGTGACAATACAGAAGATCAGACAATGGTGGTGTAGCGAAAGTCGCAGGACGCGATTTATACTGGGGGTAACAATAGTCCTTGCGGCCCTGCTTGCAACGCTTAACTGGGTAGTCTTCCCTTTGCCCAGGCATCTGCTCGCGCGCCCAACCTCCACCTTTGTATACAGCCGCGACGGTCAACTGCTTAATTGCTTTACATCGTCCGACCGCTTCTGGCGTAAACCTGTGATATTGACTCAACTGCCGCCGCGGTTGATTCAGAGCGTGCTGGCATCAGAGGACCGCTGGTTCTACTGGCATCCCGGATTCAACCCGGTGTCGCTGGTGGAAGCGGCCATCGACAATATTCAGGCGGGGCATATTGTCCGCGGTGGGTCTACACTCACCATGCAGATTGCCCGCATGATCGAACCGAAAGAAAGAACGTTTGCCAATAAATTTCTGGAGATACTGCGTGCCGTGCAATTGGAACTCAACTATTCCAAAGACGATCTTCTCGAGATGTATTTTAATCTGGCCCCATACGGCGGCAATATCGAAGGGATCGGTGCAGCTTCACACCTGTACTTCGGCAAGAACCCGGACCAATTGACGCTGTCGGAGATAGCGATCCTGACCGCGCTCCCGAATTCGCCTACCAAGTTGCGGCCGGACCGGGACCTGAACGCATGCCTGGCCCGCCGGTCACTCGTGCTGGGTAATCTGCTTGACCGGAAGATTATCACCAGAAGCGAATACGAACAGGCTCTACGTGAAGAAATTCCGGTTTCCCGGGTCAGCCCGGTAGTCGCGGCTCCTCACTTCTGCCAGAGTATTGCGGCCGCGCATCCGGGCGAGTCAGAAATTCACTCTACGCTAGACTACACGATGCAGGTAACATGCGAACGCCTGGCGCGAAACTACCAGGCCGATCTGGCGTCGAAAGCAATTCACAATCTGGCGATTGTAGTGCTGGATAACCGCACCGGCGAATTGCGCGCGATGGTCGGTTCGGCCGACTTTGCGGATGTCGAACATCACGGACAGGTGAACGGCGCGCTCGCTCCCCGCTCACCCGGATCCGCGCTCAAGCCGTTTGTCTATGCACTCGGTTTCGACAAAGGACTCATTTCCCCGGCGTTGAAGGTCGAAGACTTGCCCGTCAACTACGCCGGTTACACTCCTGTTAATTACGACGGGCAGTATCACGGGGTCGTCACCGTTTCCGAAGCACTCATTCAGTCTCTGAACATTCCTGCGGTGAATCTTACCGCCAAAGTCGGACTCGGAGTGATGTACGACCTTCTCCGTGCGGGTGGTCTTACCACGCTTACGCGCAAGCCGATGGAATACGGACTGCCATTGATCCTGGGATCGTGCGAAGTAAATCTTCTTGAATTAAGCAACCTTTACACAGCTCTCGCCCGCGGCGGTCTCAGTATGCCGATTAAACTGACACGGGAAACAAAATCAGGCCGCGCCATTCGATTGTTCTCGGAAGAATCAAGTTACTTGGTTACGGAGATTCTGGGCGAATTGAAACGCCCGGACCTTCCGGGTGCGTGGGAATTCACGGTGGATCTTCCCAAGCTGGCCTGGAAAACCGGTACTTCATACGGCCGCAAGGATGCCTGGGCGATTGGCTATAATCCCGACCTCACGGTAGGCGTTTGGGCGGGAAATTTCTCGGCCGAGGGCTCCATTGCCATTGTAGGGGCGGAATCCGCCGCGCCGCTCATGTTCGATATTTTTGCTGCCCTTGATCCCGAAGGCAATGATACTTGGTTCAAAATGCCGACCGGGATCGACGAACGCATGGTCTGCGCGGTCAGCGGTGAGGTAAATACCGATGCCTGTCCTGTTGCGATAGGCGAGCACTACATAGTGGGCGTCTCGCCGTCGATCAGATGCACAGTTCACAGGACTCTTCTTGTGGACGCCAGGTCCGGCTATACGGTCTGCCGCAGTTGTGCGATAGCCGGGCAGTGCAAGGAAGTGACTTTCGAAAACTGGCCACCACGACTGGCATCGTGGCTCGCCCGGAGCGGAGTCGTCCGGTTCCAACCGCCCCATAATCCGAACTGTCGCGGAGAACTCGCCGGCGACGGACCGGTAATCGTTTCTCCGGAACCCGACGCGGTCTATTCTCTCCGATCGAGCGTGCCCAAAAAATACCAGCACATTCTTTTTCAGGTGTCGCTTCCGCTGGATAGTCGGGAGGCGCATTGGTTTGTCGACGGTCAGTTGTTCGCATCCGCTCCACCCGATAGCAATGTATTCTATTTACCGGAACCGGGTAGTCACCACGTCATGTGCGTGGACTCCTACGGGCGTTCAGCAAGCCTCGACTTCCAGGTGCGATGACTGTCGCACTATGCCTGGACGGGGCATCCCAGTTCCTCTACGATAACGGGTCCCCCTCGGAGTCATCAAATCAAGAAGCCAAAAAAGGAGGCGATCATTTGATCGCCTCCTGATTCTAAGCGGACTTCGGATTGAATATCACTCAACCGATTCGAGTTCGACTCTGCGGTTCTGAGCCTTCCCTTCTTCGGTACTGTTGTCCGCGATGAAATACTTGGGATCTTCCCCGTATCCCTTTACCGACATCCGATTTGAGGCAACACCCTTGCTCTCGAGATACGATACGACCGCTTTGGCACGATTCTCGGACAGCCTTTGGTTGTAACCGGTACTTCCGGTGTTATCGGTAAAACCGCCCGCGCGGATCTTGATCTCAGGGAACGATTGCATGGTCTGCGCCACGCCATCGAGAATCTTCATGGAGGCAGTGTCTATCTCATACGAGTTGGTCGGGAAGTTGATATGCAGGGTTATCTTCTCGCCCTTCTGGATGAGCTTGGGACAACCGTTCTCGTCGACCGGGATACCTTCCGGAGTACCGGGACACTTATCAAGATAATCCAGCACCCCGTCATGATCGGAGTCCAGCGGACATCCGGACGCATCAACCTTGACACCCGCGGGCGTGTCAGGGCACTTATCAGACGCGTCAGGTACGCCGTCACCGTCGGCATCGAGCGGACATCCGGCGGCGTCCACCTTAACCCCCTTGGGTGTGTTCGGACAGTTGTCGAGATAATCAGCCACTCCATCGCCATCACTGTCCAACGGACACCCCTGTGTGTCTACCGGTACGCCTTTAGGTGTGTCGGGACATTTGTCCAGATAATCGGCAACGCCGTCCCCGTCGGTGTCAATCGGGCAGCCAAGCTTGTCTACGCTGACACCAGGGGGAGTCCCCGGACACTTATCTTTTGAGTCGGGCACTCCATCACCGTCGGTATCAGTCACTCCGCCGAACATGTAGCCTAAACCTATCGAGACTTCCAGATACCCCTTGAACGGACGATTCTGGTATTTCTCCCAGGTTTCCGGCCCGTAGAATCCCGCCGGCATATCCTCGGAAAGATTGCCCACCTCTCGAGTGAGCTTGGCCTCGGCATTGATCGTGAGCTTCTCATTGATGGGAAAAAGCAGACCGGTCCCGAACTTGAGATTGAAATCGGTGGCGTTATGCGAGTCATCGCTGACAATGTCCTTTAACGTCCAGCGATCGATTCCGATTCCACCCACAAAGTACGGCTGAAACCGCCACTCCGGCTCATAGAACCAATACCCCTGCAGTCCAAATGCCAGACCGGTTAATTTTGCCGAGGCATGATCGCTGTTGTTAAATACGTCTCCGGCATTGTCGATGCTAGTCGTGTCATCATACGTGGACAGGTAATTTGCGGTGAACCCGATCATCACTCGATTCGATATACCGCGCTTGGCCTCGATGCCTAAATCCCAGCCCATCATGAACGGTTGACGGTTGCCTGTCGGTGTAGAAAAGTCCTTGCCGTCAAACAGCGGAATAAAAACAGGAAACTTCACGCCAACAGTAGTCTTGCCCTTGAGATCGACGGCCGATACGGAAGCCGCCATCACGAGCATCAATAACAAAATAAGCAGTTTCTTGGAGCTCATTCTATGCACCTCTTCCATCTTTAGGTTGGATCCGTTATAACCTCTATTTATAGCTGGAAATACCAGTCGGTTTAACGCCTATGTATTACTCTTGCCGATAACACGATAAACGAACGCGCCGAGCACTCCTCCGATTATGGGAGCTACCCAGAACAGCCACAGCTGTTGAATAGCCCACCCGCCCGCAAACAGTGCTACGCCTGTACTTCGCGCAGGATTCACCGAGGTATTGGTAACGGGGATGCTGATCAAATGAATAAGCGTCAGGCACAATCCAATCGCGATCGGAGCGAAACCTTGCGGCGCTCGTTTGTCGGTGGCGCCGAGAATGACAAGGATGAACATCATTGTCATCACTACTTCAGTTATCAGGGCAGCCGGTAGACCATATCCACCGGGCGAATGAGCACCATAGCCATTTGACGCGAAGCCTGCTGCCAGATCGAAGCCGGCCTTGCCGCTTGCAATGAGATAGAGAATCCCGCCTGCGAGAATTCCCCCCAGAACTTGGGCAATAATGTAAGGAAGCAGCTTGTTGGCTGGAAAGCGTCCTCCTGCCCAAAGACCGATTGACACAGCTGGATTGAGGTGACAGCCTGATATATGACCAATCGCAAAGGCCATAGTCAAAAGCGTCAAGCCGAATGCGAGGGCGACTCCGAGCAGTCCAATGCCAACGACCGGAAACGC
Organism: uncultured Ignavibacteriales bacterium; assembly: GCA_964371785.1. GTDB lineage: Bacteria > Zixibacteria > MSB-5A5 > GN15 > FEB-12 > CAVQCT01. The sequence continues at coordinate 338,255 of CAYJOL010000002.1, forward strand.
AGCCGATATGACAGCACTGCCGCAACCTCCAAGAACCAGCCAGAATGTTCCGATGAACTCGGCCCCATACTGTCTCATCGTTCCTCTCCTTTCCGAATATTCTGAATTATAGAGACTCATGGACACAGTTGTGTCCGAAAATTGAACTCGCTTTGTCTTCACGCAATTGTAATACTGTACTCAGACATGTGCCGCCAAACATCCTGCTTATCATTTCCTATTCCCCGTTCTACGGGAATATTGTAACTTCCGCGCGCGGCACAGTCAAGTCCCTTTGTTTGATTGGATTTTCGACATTTCCAACATGCGTCAACTCCGGCCATCGTGGATATGGCAGTCGATTAGTGCTTACCACAGAATAAAATTTGTTGAGGATTAAGCAAGCTGTAAAGCGAGTGCGATTACGACCGCGCATGTCAGTTGCAACGGCGATTATCACGTCGCATCTCGACACAGTCGCAACAACCCGACTTGATGCCGGAATTAGCCCAAGTGAACGTCTTGCCGACGACAAGATCCGCCAAATCACCTGCTTTTTCAATCACGAGTGACCGGCGTCTGTATCGTCAGTGTAGTATCCCTCGTTACGAGCCGATTACAGCTTTGGAACTATGATGATTGGCATCGAAGACTTGACGAGCTGAGTCCAGCAGAAGATCTCAGATTCGTAACAAAACACCACTACTGGATAAATGCCGGGCCGGATTCCCGGAACAGTCACTGTCTTATCTTGTCTCGGACCAAGTTTGAAGGTTGTCTTCGTCCCAAGAATCTGTCCAAAGACAGTATCGCGGGTCATGTTGATAATCCTGACCTTATCGCCCGGCGCAATAACAATGACATTCGGAATAACGTTACAGTGGCGGCCGGTTTTTTTGATACGAACAATGTGCGTACGTCTCATGGATGCTCCTTTCTTCTGGCAGAAGTTCGGCGGACATCACGATGGAAAAGGCGATCAATCCGTCTTCGTCGACTACTAATTCTCGAAACAACATATCCTTGCGTTCTGCTATTGTCTGGCCGTAACGATACTATCGAAACGTGGATCAGCAACCAGACTCTGCAATTCCTCCGTGGTATTGACCCGATCGATTGGGAAGCCTCGCCGGACGGCTGTTCCGATTAGTCGCAGCGCCTGTTCATGTCTGCCGGCCTGCTCGAAGACGATACCCGCGCGAACCATGACTTCCACGTCATCGGGCGCAAGTTGCGCAGCCTGCTCAGCCAAGCTGAGCGACTTCTCTCGCTGCCCGGTTTGCCAGTAGCAATCCGCCAGATAGCTGATAAGAACGGCGTCGTTGGGATTGATCTCGCGGTTCTGCTCTGCCAGAGTGATTGCACGACTATACACGGCGGAGGATCTTTCTCGGCCGTTGGCGAGTTTCTTGCTGACCTCGGCCAGATTTATCCATACCTGAAAATCCTTGTCATTCAACGCCAGCGCACTATGGTACATTTCAGCGGCCTGCTCAAATTTATTCTCCATCTGATAGATCGCGCCCAGGTTGGAATAGGAAACATGATTTGGCTCGATCTCGATCGATTGGTGAAGAAGCTCTTTGGCCTTCTTGTAGTCTCCGAGGAAGGCGCACAGACTGCCCAGCAGTTGACAGGGTAATGCACCGCTGGGTGCCAATGATTCCGCGGAAGACAACTGTTTTAATGCATCATCATTCCGGCCGCGAAAGACGTAGAATCTGGCCAGGCTGTAGTAGTTTCGCCATAACTTCGGTCTCACCCGGATTGAACGGTAGAAAGTGGATTCGGCCTCATCGGCGCGCCCGAGCGACTCATAGGTATTCGCTAACTGAACGAATGTTTCACTATTCGATGAATCGATCTGCAACGCGCGTTTAAGGTAGCTTACCGCTTCCTGGAATTGACCGGTTTGACGATGAACAAGCCCGAGAGTCACCAGCACCGGGGCCAGCTGGTCATTGAGCTCAAGGGCGCGGCTACTACTGCTGATACCCGGCTCGACCCAACTGACATCGTTGGTCATGCTGTACCTCATCCAGTAAACCTCACCGAGACCGGCATACGCGAGAGCGTAATTGGAGTCAAGCCTGATCGCTGACTCAAAGCGGCGCTGGGCACTGTCAAGATTGGCGAAATTGTGATAGCTTTGCAGATATCCTCTACCCTCCAGATACGCGCTGTATGCCTCGGGGAGTTCAGTCCCCCCGGCATCCAGAATGCGGCGGGACTCTGGCCGCAAATGCAGATTGAGCATCCCCGCAACTTCGGTGACACTCGAGTCCTGAAGGCACGACACGTCTTGTTGGTTCTCATCCACGACGATGGAACGAAGTTGTCGCTCGTTCACGGCATCCACAAGATTCAGCGTCGCGCGTATCCCGTCACCATATTGTTGGATACTTCCGGTAACAACAAGATTCACGCCGAATGTCTTGCGTGCCTGTCCTGCGCTTCGAATCTCTTTGTCCCGGACCTCGCTGGCCGGCACGACCAGCAGCGATCCCTCGAATTGAGTTAATTGAGTCAGTTTGCTGGTCAGTGTCTCCATTAACCCATCGCAAAACGCCTGGCTTACCGACGGACCGGCGAGATTGGCAAACGGAATTATCGCCAGGTGATTATCGACAGACCTGTTTTGAGTCGTGAACGGTCGAAGGACTCGCCAGAGCATGATGGCGGCCAGCAGGACTATGGCGATTGAGAGAACATAACCGAATCGCCTCCAACGCAACCCGGTCTGTGCCCCCCTGATCTGCCGCGCGCTCCCCGAATCTGACAATCGCCGACACAAGCGAATCAAGTCGGCTCTGAGGTCGCCGGCTGACTGGTAGCGGATGGCGGCATCCTTCTCTAATGCCTTGGAAACGATCTCTTGCAACCCGTCAGGAACAGCTGACTTGTATCTCGCCAACGGCTCCGGCTCGTCATACCCGATAGCATTTAATATTGCCGGGATATTGTCGCCTTTGAACGGCAAATGCCCCGTGATCATCTCGTACAGAACTACGCCGAGAGAGAAGATGTCTGAGCGCTCGTCTACAATTTCTCCGCGCGTCTGTTCTGGGGACATGTAGCTCAACGTACCCAACGTCGATCCCGATTTTGTCAGGTGTTCACCGCCGTGAACGGCGGCCAGGCCGAAGTCAAGGATCTTGCAGTGACCTTTCTTGTCGCAAGTGACATTGGATGGCTTAATATCGCGATGGATTACTCCGTTTGCATGCGCCTCCTGAAGTCCCTCGCACAATTGGATAACGATCTGGATTGCTCGGAGAAGGGAGAGAGTCTTTAGCTTGATCAGATCCTGCAACTGTTGTCCCTCCAGATGCTCCATCGCAAAGAATGGTCGGCCATGTGACTCACCGACCTCGTAGATAGTGACTACGTTTGGATGATTGAGCTTTGCCGCCGCCTGTGCCTCGCGCTTGAACCGGGCGCGACAATCCCCGTCCTGACATGAGTGGGCTGAGAGAAATTTGAGCGCAACTCTTCTATTGAGCTCGGCATCCTCCGCCAGGTATACTTCACCCATCCCGCCTGAACCGATCATCTCGATGATTTTGTAGTGTGAAACTCTGCTGCCTGCGGTTAAGGCGACGAACGACTGTGTCCGATAATCATCCGACTCATCTGTCGCCAAGAGAACCAATCCCTTCTGAGAGATTGTACGCTTACTATAAACAAAGCATAATTGCTCCATATTGCAAGCGAATACGCAGACGACCGAGTGACCAGATCGGTTTAGCGCGTGTGGAGGCAATTGGGGAGATTCGTGAGTCCGATTAATTGAACCGTAGAGCGCTGAGGTTCTGACCGTAACTATTTATTTGATAGTAGGTTAATCTGGTCGGTTGTCAGGCGGTCTCGATGGCAAAATCAAAACGTCTATTCCGACAGGAGTCGCCGGTCGGACAGATGAAGCTGGTGCACACGACGGCCGCTATCTCACTTTGGCGCGTGAACCACCGATCAGCTCTATGAGGTGGTCGAATGCTACCGCGGTGAGTAAGATAAGAACGCTTCCGACGACACGCTCGTCTTCAAAATCGAAACTGGCCCGAGCGTACAGAGTGTGTGAGTCGCCTACTGAACAATTGGCGGCGCATGAAGAGAAACCGATAATCTCCGGTAACGTGCCTTCCCGATAGACCGGCACCTGATATTCGAAACGATGGCCTACCGCATTCGAGATTGTCCCGAGGACATTGTTAGTGAGAATGTTGCCGACCTCTACCAGCGTCTCGCTTCTTTCAGTGTCGATCGTGGCCGGGTCCAGTTCATCACCGCTCAGGCGCTGGGTGAGCGCATTGCCGCTTTCGAGGGAAAGAAGCAAAAGAGCGTAGCCATCCATCGTTCCGTGAAATTGCTGGCAGACGGAAACGAGTTGCGCATCCATCTTGATGTCAAGACAGGTGTGTAGATCGGTGAAGTCCGTGACACCTACGAGAGGCACCTGCATCCGTACCCGCTGACCGATAAGGCCGCTTAGTACAGAACCTGCTTTGACAACTCCGGCGTTGATTATCACGGTCAGCATTTCGCTCTGTTCTACCGTCAGCATTTTGCTTTCTCCCGAGCTTTGGGATTAAGAAACTTGTCCAGCACGGCCCTCAGATCGTCACTGTTGTGCGGCTTGTTAAGGAAGGCTTTCGCACCCAGTTGCAGACATTCGCGCTTTGTCGACTCCTGAATGTCGGCCGTCACCACGACAACCGGGATCGGGCAGTTTTTCTCGTTCAGACCGCGTAACACACCGATGCCATCAACCACCGGCATGAGCAGATCGGTGATGATCATGTCTGGTACGAATGCGTCGAGCATCTGCAGACCCATCTCACCATTCTCTGCTTGCGACACCTCATGACCCAGACCAACCAGCATTCTTGACATACACTTTCGTTGGAACTTGGAATCATCAATCAACAGAATTTTCGCCATGGCAAAGTCCTTTTGTCCATTCGTGCAAAAAAAAAGCTCCGGGTACAAGACAACAACTTATCAGAAGTAATATCGGCAATTCGAGCAGGTTACTTGACGTCCGTCAATCCCCTGGCGGCTGCAGGCGTGATGCAAGATCAGCCGAGGGAGCATTGGCAAATAGCCCGCAATGTGGGGGAAACAGGGAAGATGCGCATAGCCGCCGGTTTAGGTTTCCCTGTTATGTAGTAATCCGGCGACAACATTGATTTCGGTGAAGGTCTGGTGTTGCATTAAGACCGTACACTGATAATCACTTTTCCTTGGGCATGGCCGTCTTCGAGATACCGGATTGCATCGGGGACCTCACTCAACTTGAAGCGTCGATCAATTACCGGCACTAATTTGCCGTTTTCAATCAGCTCGGAGATAAAGACGAGGTCCTTACCATTTAACACCGCCAGCATGCCGGTGATCTTCTTACTTCCGACACCAGACTCCCAGAGCGCCAGAAGTGTCACCGTGACCATATGCATCATTGTTGAGAATCCGACTGTCACACAAATTCCTTTGGGGCTCAGCGCACGCTTATACTCTGAAACCGAGTGGTTTGCCACATTATCAATGATTACGTCGTACTGCTTTTTGTTCGCGGTGAAATCCTCTTGGGTGTAATCAATTACATGGTCCGCACCAATTGAGCGCACCATGTCCAGGTTCCGCGTGCTGCATACCCCGGTTACTTCAGCTCCTAACGCCCTGGCGATCTGCACCGCGAATGTCCCTACTCCTCCCGATGCACCATTGACCAAGACGTGTTGTCCCGGCTGGAGCTTCCCGATGTCGCGAAGCGCTTGCAGCGCGGTGACTCCTGCAATAGGTATAGCTGCAGCTTGTTCGAATGTTACAGCAGCGGATCTAAGGGCTAGCGCTTTCTCGCGAATGCACGCGTATTCCGCAAAACCACCCAGGGCTGAGCCAAATACTTCGTCACCCGGCTTGAACTGAGTTACATCGCTGCCCACGGCCTCCACCTTGCCCGCTACGTCTGCTCCCAGGATCTGGTGCTTCGGTTTCAGGATCCCGAACCCCATCAATCGGACGAGGAATGGTTGGCCGCGAAGAATGTGCCAGTCGAGCGGGTTAACCGACGCTGTCTGTACCCGTACCAGAACCTGATTGGGCAGGGGTACTGGGATGTCAACCTCTTTGAGTTTCAGAATGTCGGGTGATCCATACTCGGTTCGAACGACAGCTTTCACGCGAACTCCTCCCGGAATAATGTGGGCTACTTAGATACCATACTGCCGAATCAGCTCAAAGTAAAGAATTGCGGGAAATGCGGTGAAACGACTCCGGAAGCATTTTCAGTCATCCCTTTGAATCATCTTTCTTGCCGTTATTTCTCCGGTTTGCCGATTGCCTTGATCCAGGCGGCCATGAGCCGGGAAGCTTCTATATTGGTAAGACCGGAAGCGGTCAGCGTCTGCCAGGTGAAAAAGTCCAGCGCCACCCTTATGCTCGCAATAAGTTCAAGATCGCCGGTTTGCCGGACGGACCGCACCTCCGAATCCTCCGCCACGGTAGTGTCCGTGGTCTCAGTGTCACTGCTGTCAACTTCACCGGAGTTCCAACCTTTGACCAATATCCGGGCTATTCCTTCCAACATCGGCCACCATTTTTGCCGAATTATCTCCTTCAGGGCCGGCACCTGTGGAGTGTCGCGCAGGAAGTTCTCCAACATTGCCTGTCCGTGATCGTAGTACGCGTATAACGCCTCAAGCGAGACCTCGACTCGGCGGCCGGCATCGCCGATCTCCGCCCAGCTTGTTACATCAGGCGGCGGATTCTGGCCCAACCAGTGTGAGCTGCAGGCCTCGAACAGGTCCTTATCTGTCGGGAAATGATTGTACACGGTTGCCCGGCGGACACCGGCTCGCCGTGCGATGTCATTCATGGTTGTGTGTGCCGGCCCGACCGTTCCGTGTAAGTATACTGCTGCCTTGGTGATACGACTGTGTACTGCGTCGCGACGGCGTGCTCGGACCCGTAAAGTATATGCCCTTTTCGGGGATTTTTCTTCTTTTTTATTAGACATCATGTCAAACTAAAGTACGACTCGCCCGTACAATCTATAAATGATTATACACAGAGTATAGCGAAAATGAGTAAATAAGTCAAGTCCCCCCTCGAGCGACTTGACCCTGGTTAAGGTGAAGCGACCGGTAGACGGCAGAGGACGACCGCCTCCCCGTGTCGTTCTTAACTACCTTCTGAAAGGAAGTACCAATGGCCAACATCTTGACAGTCGCGCCTGAAAGGGCGCACGGAATTCGCAGGCTCTTCTTTGGGTGGGTCCGCCGTCAGTATGGCGGTGTCGTTCCCGGCATTTTTCAAGTCTTGGCGATCAATCTCAAGGTCGCCCGACCGACCGGCTCACTCTACAATTATCTGCATCTGCGCAAATCGTCGCCGCTCAGCCGACTTCAACGTGAAATGGTTGCAACCGTGGTCAACGGAAAAGTCGGCGGAGCACCGTGACTCGGACTTCACACGGCGGCAGTTCGCCGCCTGACTGGTGATCAACATCTTAACCACGAATTTGCAACAACCTGGTCGACCTATGACCTGGATGCAAAAACCCGGGCGTTGCTGACCTATGCTGTGAAACTGACGGAATCACCCGGCTCTGTAGATGCAGAGGACACCCAGCGACTGGCCTCAGCCGGATGGTCGGAAAAGGCAATCTGGGAAATGACTGCGCTGATTTCATTCTTCAATTTCAGCGGACGAATGGAAGCGGCCTCCGGACTGCCCCAGGATCAGATTCCCGAAAAAGCATCTTTCGCTGAAGCTCATGCTGTTTAATAGAAAGGAAATGTAACGTGGCCGCCGTAACCGAAATCGCACCGAATGTATACCGTATCAGCATATATGCTGCACCGTTTGATCTTCAGTTCAATCACTTCCTTGTCAAAGATGACGAGCCCTTGCTGCACCATGCCGGCATGCGCTCGATGTTCCCCGAACTTCTTGAGGCGGTAACAAAACTCATTAATCCAGCCAAATTACGCTGGATCAGTTTCAGTCATTTCGAAGTTGACGAGTGTGGCGCACTGAACGATTGGCTGAAAATCGCCCCTTCGGCCCAGGCAGCCTGCAGCGTTGTGGGTGCGCTGGTGAATCTTAACGATTTCGCTATCCGTCCCCCGAGAGGGCTTGACCGGAACGAGGTCCTTACCACCGGCAAATACCGCTTTCGTTTTGAACCGACTCCTCATCTTCCGCACGGATGGGACGCTGGAATGCTCTTTGAAGAAACTCAGAAGATTCTGTTCTGTTCAGACCTGTTTCACCAGATCGGCGATGTTAAGGCGATCGATGACTCCACCGATCTTCTGGAGCGATCACGTCAGGCTATGATCGGATATCAATCCGGTCCCCTGATGGACTACGTACCGTATACCTCGCTGACACGGAGCCTCCTTCATAAACTGGCTGCCTTCAAGCCTGAAACGCTCGCCATCATGCATGGATCGACGTTCACCGGCAATGGCGGCAAGCTCCTGTTGGAACTTGATCCGGTGTTCAAATCAGTGTTTGGCGACAGAAGAGAGTGAATAGTCGGCCGACACAATCTGTCGATCCGGTTCCGTACATCTCTTCTTGGTAAGGGTTGGATCATCGGGACTTTCAGCTGCGCCAACACCTGTGTTATAGATCCACCTGCGGGGTAAAATAGCTACCCCACACCCCGGACGGCCGCCGGTGCTTAGATATGTTTCCGGGATCACCTTTGTCGTACGATGCGACGGGCGCCTATTTGTCGGACGCCTTGGAAAAGTGCATCTGTACTATGACCCAGTCCTGGCCGCGTTTTTCCAGCACCCCGGTCCATCGGACGTTCTCCCAATTGGCCGGTTGACCTTTCCACTCATTGAAGTCATCGAGTCGCCCGTGATACCAGGCCACATCGCCCGACCGCGAGAGGTTTATCCGGAGCTCCCTGATTTCATAGCGGACGGCTTTGAAGTCATCCCGCATAAAGAAGCCTTCGACCTCATCGGCGAACGCTTTGAACCCGCGTATAGTGCCGTCGTCACGCGGTGTGAACCAGAACAGATCGGCATCATGTGCAAAGCATCCGAAGAGTAGACTCTTGTCCTTCGTGGCCGCCCATCCGATGCTGTCATGAATCACTTTGCCGATTTTGGCCTTCTCGGCTTCAATCTCTCTGGTAGAAGTCATGAGCATGAATCCTTATTGAAAATGACAGTCTTATCACACAACTATTCGAAATCTCGATATCCGCCAGGCTCAAGTCAACAGGCATTTCGCAATCCCGCGCGGAACCAAGTCATCCGAATTAAGTCTCGTTTGATTATAAATGAGGGCGTGATCTCAGGACTACTATCGCGTCCATTAGCAGCGGACTCTGCCGCGCAAGTGCACTCTTCGCGCAATCGCGCGGTCAGAATGTCGCTGATCTGTTGCGATGACTGTCAAAATGCCGAACTAATGTGAGCCGGCATGGCTGCTTACGACATCGCAGATGAAGTAGAAATGGGTGTCAATCTTGTTCGCGATTGGCATACCATCGACCTGAGTTGCCAGAATCGCATTCACCGCATCTTCCGACTTGGCCGGCAGCATCGAGTTCAACGCCGCATTTACGGCTGCGTTGTGGTCCGCGCTGGCGGTGTAGTTCGGCATGATCACGTAAACAGCCCAGAGGGCGTTATATTCGCCGTGACCGGGATCCGATGGTCTGGAGTCAAGCACATGATCGTGAAAATCATCCGGGGTAATGCCATTACCCTGGTGGTCGCATGGGTTACATTGCGGCATCGACGGCCAGGAATTAGTCAGTTCCTGACCGGTGGCGGGATCAAAAGGATAGACTACTTCGTAAAAATCCGCCTGGGCCTTACTGGTTGGATTCTGCTTGACTTCAATCGCGTTGATTAACACGGTGGTATCGCCCACATAGGCTTCCTCATATCCGGGGGGCCCGCCTACGGCCAGCGGCGACATTGACATTCCCGTTCCGGACAGACTCGCCGATGAGAGCGACTGAGAGGAGTTTACCGGATTCTTTGAGCATGAGGTGATGAAGGAAGCGGCGAGCAACACCGATACGATGGTGAATGCTATGAGAGCCTTTCGATATCTCATAGGATCTCCTTGATATAAGGTTGTAGATTGTGTCATGGAATGATAACCATAGACATGAATGTCACTTTCGTGTTGCTCCTTGCTCTTTGAGTCTAAACAAAAGAGCTACCCCGGGAAGTTCACGTCATCTCAAAATAGTCTGCATTTTTTTCCAATGACGTACTTGCTCTCTCGGATCTCCGTGAATCGATCTGGTCGGGAGCGCCTGAACCCTTTTCATTACCTGACAACAACCGGACATCGATTCTTGCGCCTGATAGGTATATTGGACCGACTAATGTTATGTTGAGCTCCCGCTGCCAAGTATTGCGTAGACGTTGCCTTGCCGATTACGCCCCGATTCATTCTGCCCCGGCAGGTATGTGCGAAGAGCGTTCGCACTGTTCCCTGTTAGACCGCGCCTCCGGGCTCTGTCCCATTTATTCGCTGGATCGCGGCCACCGTCAGGCCTATTTCAGAAGTACCATCGTTCCCGTGTCCATTTGTCGTTGAGCCGTCATGCCAATTGCAGATGGCCGGAGTATCATACTTAAAGCCCAATCCCCTGACTTATGTCCGGCTCGTGTCCGAGGTCGGTCTGGTTGGCGTGTTACCCGGACAGAAGTGGGCTACTAACTGGCTGTGGAGGGAATCGAACCAAAGTTCAATTTATGAGACAATGCCTTACGTGACGCTGTGACCGAATTGTGGCCATAGTTTGTAGCCCGCAGAAGTGACTTATGGAAGCCTGCGAGTTTGCTGTGATATTTGGTTGCCCTCCGCCGGTTCGGCTTTTTTAGTTATTTGTCGGATGCGGTGCGGTCGACTCGCAGAGCGCTCTTAATCGCCTTTGAGCACCTTCTGAAATTGTGCATTGCCGCGCAGAGTTGCGAATTCGGGCAGGAGTCGGAGCGAGTTGGCGGACAGATTTGATGGAATGGAAAGGAGATAGTCAATTTGTTCGATGGCTCGTTCCGGCTGCCCTCCAAGCGCATAAACCATGGCAAGCGTTCTGATGAAATTGGGACCATCCAGCGCATCTTCTGAAATTGGCACTAGCCGGACGGCCTGTTTCGCGGTCTGAACCGCTTTATCAGTCTGGCCCAGACTGGCGTATGTGTAAGCGAGACCACTCAAAAGCGGTGCTGAGTTAGGCGCAGCATTAACCAGACTCTCCCGACGAACACGAGCAGAATCCAGGTAGACCTTTGCCATGTCTGGCTGTCCCATAAGTGAGTATGCGGCGCCTCTCAGGGAGTAGTAGTCGGAGGTATCCGGGTACTCGGGGGCAAGCACTTCTCCCGGAGCGGTCAGCAAACTCAGCGCGTGATCGTACTTCCCGTCGCAAAGATCGTAATAGACCTCAAGCCAGGTCAACTCCGGCCACCGGCCATTACACGTACGTCCGGCATCAAGGACTGCACGTGCGTCGCGAGTTTCGCCCGTCAGATTGACAAGCGCCCATGATTTCAGGATGTAGGCCCACTTATGAGTGGGCTGTAGGTTGAGTGCTTCATCGTATTGGGCTATGCCGTCTTGATAACGGTGACAGTAATGATATGTTATACCCAGTTCGTACTTGTACCACGGATCCAGCGGATCCAGCTTGTTGACGAGTTCCAGTCCTGCGATTGCCTCCTGCCACTTGCCTTGACGACGCTTCACCCAGGCGGTGCTGGCCAGGGCCATTGAGTTGTTGGGCTGTAACTCAAGGACCCGCTCGAATTCGTTGAGCGCGCGTGGAAAATCCCTGAGGCCATGGTAATAGTACCAACCCAGGGCTTCGTGCGCCTCGGCGCTGCCGGGGGCCAGCCGCATGGCCATGTCGATCATGATTTTCGCGCTGTCCAGTAATCGCGCGTTTGGATCAGTCCGATCCCAGTATGTCTCGGTGTAAAGCACTCCCAGTTCCGCGAATGCCATGGCGAACCGGGGGGCCAGTTCAATCGCTTTGAGAAACATCTTTTCCGCAAGGCGCGTCTGGTTCTGTTGATGCCGGGCAACCGAGAAGTACTGCTTTCCTCGTAAGTAATAATCGTATGCTCTGGAATCCACTTGATCTGGCCGCTCAAGTCGTTCCTGTTCCGACTGAAGTAGAGTTACGTCCAGCGCCGAGGCAACCTGGCGGGCAATCGTAGCCTGCACTTGAAAAACGTCAGTGAGGACGGCATCGAAACGGTTGGCCCACACGTGTGAGTCATCAGCCACGCGAATGAGCTGAGGGTTGATCCGCACGCGACTTTCCGAGCCTGATTTCTCCCAGCGGATGGTCCCTTCAAGGATATAGTCAACCTTGAGCTCCTTACCTATCTGCCGCAGGCTCTTGGTGGTCCCTTTGTACTGCATTGAACTTGTCCGGGAGATTATCCCCAGCCCGGACAGACCGGACAGACTGGTGGTAATCTCTTCCGTGATACCGTCAGCAAAGTACTCGTCGTCGGGCAGGCCAAGATTCTCGAATGGCAGCACGGCCAGCATTTTCCGTGCGGTATCCGGCTTCGAGTTCTCTTTGGTGAGAAACTTTGTCGTCCCCAAATAGCCGAACAGGATCAATAGCAGGGCAACCGCAGCTGCCACAACGTAGCGTTTCCGCAGATCGCGGCGAGGAGCCGGTCGCGCGACTTTGGCGCTCGTGAGCCTCTTAAGGTCCGCGGCAAATTCGTCGGCGTGCTGAAAGCGTTCGGCGGTATTCTTCTCCAGCGCCTTGTCGATGATACTTTGCAGCTCGGCCGGGACTTCTCGTCTGAACCGGGCCAACAGCTCCGGCTTTGCATCCGTGATCGCATGCAGAGTCGCCGCTTCGGTATCAGCCTTGAACGGCGCGTGGCCGGTTATCATTTCATAGAGCACAACACCGAAAGAGAACAGGTCGGTCCGGTGATCGATCTGCTCGCCCTTTACTTGCTCAGGTGACATGTAGCCGATCGTGCCCATGGTCGAGCCGGTCTTGGTGAGATGATTCGATCCCATGACCGATGCCAGCCCGAAATCGACGATCCGTGCCCGACCATGGGAGTCGATCAGGATATTCGAAGGCTTGATGTCGCGGTGAGTGATCCCTTTCTCGTGTGCGGCCTGGAGCCCTTCGCAGACTTGAATCCCGATTTCTATGATTTGATCGAACGGCAGTGACTTTCCGGCGATTATCTCCTTGAGCGATTGCCCTTCAACGTGCTGCATGGAAAAGAACGGTCGCCCATGAAATTCGCCAACCTCGAATACGGAGACAATGCTGGGATGATCGAGTTTGGCTGCGGCCTGCGCCTCTCGTTTGAATCGAGCGCGACATTCAGCATCCTGACAGAGATGTACTGGCAGGAACTTCAGGGCCGCCTTACGCTCGAGCTCGGTGTCCTCGGCAAGGTAGACCTCCCCCATCCCACCGGCACCGATGCGCTCGATGATGCGGTAATGCCCGACTAAGCTGCCGTGTCCGAGTTGAGTATACGATCGGGTTATGTCGTCTGAATCGCGGTCTGGCATGATCGACAATATCCCGGTTCCGGCGGTTGTGAGTCCGCCTGATGGCAAACGCCTGTTAGTAAGATAGCAGTTGTGGACAAGAAAGGAACTGATTTCGGTTGATCGCGAAATACTTTCACATTCCATGCACAAATAATGAAGGCATTGGTCGGGTAATTTTATATTCAAGATTGAGCACCGCAGGTCAAAACGTGACCATCGTTGTAGTTACTCATTGATAATTGGTGGGGGCAGATCAGGAGACGGAGGAATAAGTAATTCAACCTGCCCCAGGCGTCAGGGTAGCTCAAGGGATACAACGAGTTGGAGGCGAGAGCATGAGCCCGGGATGCGCTGTGATACAAGGGTATACAGGTACGACCTTTTCCCCAAAGACGTCACCACCAGAGCCGTTTGGATGTTTCGGGCTTTGTCAGGCCTCCAAGCGAAAGCAACTCCAACGACCGTGCCGCCTACTCGAACGCAGCCCATCCGTGTCGAACCCGCGCCATCATCTCGCGCACCAACGCACTCCGCTCGTCCTTGATCCTGGTCACCAAAGCTTTCTTTCTGTGCCCCGCACTCTGAGGATCATATTTTGTCCCCCATTCCATCATATCTAGAAGAATCGGAATAAGGTCTATACCTTTCTCGGTCATCGTATAGTACCCTTGCCTTCCATCGGTCGGATGCGGCTCCCTGGTAATAATCCCCAGTCTCACAAGATTTGCCAGTCGATCGGCAAGAACGCTGGTGGTGATACGCTCGGTCGACGCAAGAAACCCCTTATACGTGTGTTTGCCGAAAAGTCCTATATCTCGAAGGATCAATAGCGACCAGGGATCACCAATAGCCTCCAGACAAAAATTCACCGGGCAGGCTGACTTACGATCGTATCGCTTCATGTAAAAAACATAAAAAAATCACTTGGATAATGCAAGTAATTTTTTTATGCTGGCAATAAGGAGTAAACTGGTCCGAATAGGCCATTACTGAGGCCTCAAGGAAACCCGGCGACTACAAATGCCATTAATGCAAGAACCTGGAAAACGGAAGGATTGTTACTATGGTAGACATCATTCACCGAATCGGAATTAAGGCGCCCGCTTCAAAAGTGTATGCCGCATTAGCGACGATCGAAGGCGTGGCGGGCTGGTGGACCAAGGAAACTACGGGAGATTCTACAATCGGCGGGACGATTGAAGTTCGCTTCCTTACTCCGGAAGGAAAAGAGCTCGGAACCATGGCTATGGAAGTGGCATCGCTTGACCCCGGCAAAAAAGTGCATTGGCGCTTCGTATCCGGCCCGCCGGAATGGATAGGTACTGATGTTATATTCAACCTGTACCAGGATGGTGATTACACGATAGTTTTATTCGCTCACAACAACTGGCGTGAAGCGGTCGAATTTACCTCACATTGCAGTATGAAGTGGGCAACATTTCTGTTGAGTCTTAGAGCGCTTGTAGAAACGGGCAAAGGGAAACCATCTCCCCATGACCTGAAGATCGATAATTGGAACTAGATGGCAAGTAGATGCAACCATAGGGAAAATTCCAAATCGAAGGAGAATTGCCGTGTCCAAAACGAAAATCAACACCGTGACAGTCCATGCTACTGTCAACGCGCCCACAGCCAAAATCTGGCAGTATTGGACTGAACCGAAGCATATTACCAAGTGGAACAATGCCTCGGACGACTGGCACTCACCCAGAGCCGAAAACGACGTCAAAGCCGGCGGCCGCTTCAATATCCGCATGGAAGCCAAAGACGGAGGCATGGGATTTGATTTCGAGGGAACTTACGACACGGTCGAGCGCCATAAACAAATCGCCTACACGATCGCCGATGGCCGAAAGGTTATTACTACATTCGAGTCGGCCGGGAAGGCAACGAAGATCGTGACTACGTTCGAAGCCGAATCGGAAAACAGCATTGACATGCAACGTGACGGCTGGCAGGCGATCTTGAATAATTTCAAAAAGTACACGGAATCAAATTGAGTGAAGAGGAATATTCATGAAGCTGGTTAGGCTGAAAGCGCCGGGGGGCCTGGAAAATCTCAAACTGGTCGAGGAAGATCAGCCCAAACCGGGGCCGGGTGAATTGCTGGTCAGGATCCGCGCCTGCTCGCTGAACTTCCATGACGATTTTGTCGTGCTGGGGAAAATACCGTGCGCCGACGGCCGCATTCCGTTGTCCGATGGCGCTGGAGAAGTGATCGCGACGGGTGACGATGTCGATGAGTTCAAAGTCGGAGATGCCGTCGTCAGTACATTTTATCCCTATTGGCTGGGCGGAGAAATGACGCCCGCTACCAGGCGCGAAATACCGGGAGAAAGCGTTGACGGCTATGCGCGCGAGTACGTGTGCATGCCGGCGCACGCCTTCACGAAGGCGCCGGCGGGCTACTCGCATGGGGAGGCGGCAACGCTCACCTGTGCGGGACTCACTGCCTGGAGAGGTTTGGTGGTACGCGGCATGGTGAAGCCCGGCGATACCGTGCTGATCCTTGGCACGGGTGGTGTATCGTTGTTCGCGCTTCAGTTCGCCAAGGCGGCGGGGGCCCGAGTAATCGCCACGTCGTCCTCGGAGGAAAAGCTGGAAAAGCTCAAGCGTCTCGGGGCCGACACCGTCATTAATTACAAAGCTGTAACGGATTGGGGTCAAAAGGCAAAGGATTTAACCGACGGACGCGGTGTCGATCATGTGATTGAGGTCGGCGGACCGGACACGTTTGCCCAGTCGATCAAAGCCTGCAGGACGGGCGGACATATCGCCGTAATCGGCGTCCTGACTGGTTTTGTAGCCGAGGTGTCGATCCCAGCGCTGTTTTCGAATCAGATTCGGATCAGCGGGATCTCCATTGGAAGCAGAGCCGACCAAGAAGACATGATTCGGGCGATTACGGTCAATTGTTTGAAGCCCGTTATCGATCGTAGTTTTCCGCTGCAAGAAATTGTCACCGCCTTCAAGTACTACGAATCCCAAAAGCACTTTGGCAAGGTGTGCCTCGAACTGTAATATCTCCCTTATCGACTTCTGGAAATGGCAGGCGGCGACGCATAGCAACCTGCAAGGCGTGGGAAGAACGCATTTATGCCGGGCTAACTGAGAAATAATACCTGGCATCGACATCTCCGGATATGATGTCGACTTCAAATCTAAAACCCCCTTAAAATACGGAGTGGGAAGTTTGAACTCTCATTCGCGTTATGGCACAAGGAGTTACACCCTATTGTTACCAGATTGTGCCCGTTTCTTGGCTTTGGCACTCATGCATTTCAACACCGCATTCAGGTGACACGACCGTAATGTGATCCGACTCACTACCTCTGCCGACAGCTGCCGGCCGATACCCATCAGATGGCCGGTAGAGGATACACTCAATCGTTGACCCTGCAACTGAGCCTGCTTCGCGCTCCCTCTGTGGAACCAACGGCCACTGACCTCATCAGCTTGATCCGAAATCAGACAATGTCTGAATTCGCCAGCGTTTGTTCTCTGCTCGATGTTAAATCGCCACCGACGAAAGAATACACCATGCACAAAGTGGGCAATATTGCCGATAATAAATTCATTGGAAGTCAACCATCTGCAAGATAAACAAACAGGAGGCAACGATGCATTACCGCAATAGCTCTGGCGTTCTGATTTGCGTCATCATGTGCATTGCCGTGGTGGCAGTAATGTCGAGCACACCTCAATTGGCAGCCAGCGAGCTGAATGTCAACTACTTGGGGAGCACACTCTGGGGTTCGATAAATGACGTGGTCGTCCAGGGTGAGTATTGCTACTGCGCCAATGGATACGGACTAACCATCTTGAACACCGGTGACCTGACTAACACAGTGGCTGAACTCGATCTGATAGTTGGGGCCGAAGGCGCTCTCGGTATCGGCGTGGACCTCGATAACGCATACATTGCTTGCGGTGACAGCGGTCTGCAGGTTATCGATATTTCTAATCCATCCTCACCCTCCCACGTTAGCAGCTTCGCCACAATTGGACCGGCCAGGGCTGTCGCCATAGCAGGCGATCTTCTGATTATTGCGGAGGCGGACTCCGGAATTCAGATTGTCGACATCTCAACCCCTGACTCCCCCGCCAGCCTCTCTGTCCATGACACCACATATTCCTATGATGTCGTGCAGGTCAGCGGGCAGTATGCATATGTCACCAGTTCCAGTCACAACAAAGTCTTCGTCTACGACATTTCAGCTCCCGGGTCTCCTGCAATTGTCGGCGTATATACCTCGCCTGAACTGGTTCAGGGGATCGCCGTGGACGGCAATACGCTATATGTCTCCGGCGCAGGGACTCTCTCCCTCGTTGACGTTACTGATCACGCCAATCCGACCTGGGTCAATGATTTTTATGCACCCTATACAGATGGGCGGGATATTGCGGTGATCGGCAATATCGCCTATCTGCTATTCGAGTACGAATTGATTACGGTTGATATCAGCACGCCGCTCTCGCTGAGTCAGCTGGACCAATGCTTCCTCACGAATCCATCCAATGCGCTGGCGGCGGCTGGGAACTACGTATTCGCCGGCAGCAGTTGGGGTGGCCTTCAGGCGTGGGACGTCACTGATCCTGGAAATATCGTTTCAGCTGGGGAGTTTCGGGTCGACGCCAAGACATATGATGTTGCCATGGGCGACGGTTACGCTTTTACGGCGAACTCGCTGGGTGGCATTCAGGTGATCGATATTTCCGACCCGTCAGCGCCAACTGTCGTGGCAACCATGAGCGATACGGTCTCGGCGTTTGGGATCACGCTGTCCGACACACTGGCCTTTGTCGCGACCATTGACTCGACTCTGCGGGTAGTCAGTATTGCCGATCCTCTGCATCCATCCACTCTGTCAGAATTGCCGCTTTCAACCAGGGCAACTTCATTTGTCGTGGTGGACAGCCTCGCCTACATCGGTCTTGGCAATAATGGAATGAGCATCTACTCGCTCGCTGATCCGGCGGCGCCCAGCTTTATCGGTTCGTACGACTCAGCCGCGGGCTACTTCGGTGATATCGCGGTCAGTGGCGACTATGCTTATATAACAGGTCAATCTGTGGGGCTCATCATCCTGAATATCACCGATCCGTCCTCTCCCTGGCTGGCCGGGGATTACGATACTCCGGGAATTACACGGTCGCTCCAGATTGTGGGCCACACCTTGTACCTGGCCGATGGCACAGAGGGCATGAAGGTTCTCGATATCATCGATCCCGTGACGCCGGTACTCATCGGTTCCTACGATACGGATGGCATGATAATGAAAATACAGACAGTCGGCAGCTATGCATACCTGGCCGATTGGGATGGCGGCTTGGTCATTCTGAACATTGATGATCCTTCCAATCCAACCCTCGCGGGCGCCCTGGACACGTATGGTTACGCACGGAACCTGGCGTTCGAAAGCGGCCTTGTACTCATCGCCGACCATCTCGGTCTTGTCGTGGCTGATGTGCAGGCGATGCCGCTATCTGTCGATGATGACGAGGCCCCCAGCCTGCTCAACGGATTTGCTCTTGGTCAGAATTATCCTAATCCATTCAATCCCTCGACCACTATTGCGTATACTGTACCGCTACGCTCACACGTCACCATCGACGTGTACAATATCCTGGGACAGATTGTACAGACTTTAGTGGATGAGACGAAGAACGCGGGAAGTTACCTAATAGATTGGGATGGTCTTTCTGATGACGGTGCTGAAGCCAGTTCAGGGATTTACCTTTACCGGATACGCGCCGGTGAGTTCTCGACCACAAAGAAGATGCTCCTCCTGCGGTAGTGGCAACATGCCTTTTGCTCGATAGTTACACTTGGAAGTGCGGTAGAAGATCGGTTTTCCGATATTATTCGTCACTGAATTGGGACGGGGACTCGGTTCCCGTCCCTTCGTCATCTGTGCTGAGTACAACGTATCAAATTGCTGGAGGTGGGGCGAATCGAACCCCCGACGCGCGTTGTGGGACAAGGACTAACGGGTCATTGTGACCAAATTGTGACCGTTTTCTAGTACGAGCAATTTACTCGCAAAGGAGTACCATCACGGTATTTAACTCTATATTGTCAGGTGTAGCATGGATGCCTTAAGTCCATTACGGGAGTATTGCGTATTGAGTATTACCGGTTCTGCAAAATACGGATGTGAATTTGTCCGACTCTAGAAATAAGCCTGGTCATGAGAGGGATGCCCGTAAGAAAGACTCATGGGAGTTAAGTGACCCGTATGAGTATTTCATGGGTCGATGGAGCCGTCTTGTGGCACGAGGATTCATAGATTGGCTGTCTCCGTCGTCGGGATGCCTCTGGCTGGACATTGGGTGTGGCTCAGGCGCGCTGAGCGAAGCTATCATTAACAATAGCAAACCCGCAAGAGTGACAGCGATCGACCAGTCTGTTGGCTTTGTACGGGAAGTTCAAAGACGACTGGGCGATCTCGTGCATTCCCGAACTGGAAATGCGCTCTCTTTACCAGTTCCTGATGCTTCCGTGCACTTTGCTGTTTCCGGTCTTGTTCTTAATTTCATTTCAGAGCCAATTAAGGCTCTCAGCGAAATGAAACGAGTAACTTTCCCCGGGGGAACCGTCGCCGTTTATGTCTGGGACTACACAAGTAAAATGGAATTCTTAAATAGATTCTGGGACGAGGCTGTCACACTCGATTCAAAGGCATCGACCTCACATGAAGGGAACCGGTTTCCAAATTCAACTGCTGAAGCATTGAGCGGGTTATTTGATTCCGCTGGTTTTCTGGATATCGAATCAGCCCCCATAGACATTGTAACACAATTCCGGGATTTTGATGACTATTGGAAGCCTTTTCTGGGCGGACAGGGACCAGCCCCCACGTATCTCATGTCCCTGGAAGAATCTGATAGGCAACTACTCCGAAATCGTCTTATGGAAAGCTTGCCTAAACAGAAAGACGGTTCGATTCGGCTTGAAGCTCGCGCATGGGCAGTCAAAGGCAAGCGAGCACGAGCAACTTCCGTGTGATCCTGTTGTTAAGAACAATTGGATAATCGGTTGTTAGTCTGTCGTTACGAGGAGTATGGAGCTGTAACTCGAACACTTAGAACGACGACTGACTCAAGTTATCCTCTGTGCCCGCTATTGAACCCAAGTGTAATAAATCACAGGAGTTAACATGACCCGAAAACTGGTCCCCAGCACAAGTCCGTATGCGCCAATAATAGGATTTTCGAGGGCCGTGCGCGTTGGAAACTTTATCGCAGTTGGTGGCACCGCTCCGATAGACGCGAACGGGAAGACGGTTGGCATTGACGATCCCGCAGCACAAACTCGCCAGTGTCTACAGACGATCAAGGCGGCGCTTGAACAGGCCGGAGCCTCATTAGGCGACGTCGTTCGAACGCGCATGTTGCTCACTCGCGTCGAGGACTGGCCAGAGATAGCAACAGTACGCGGTGAGTATTTCAAAGACATTCGGCCCGTAGACACAGTTTTGCAGGTTAGTGGATTCATCAACAAGGAGTGGTTGATTGAGATTGAAGTTGACGCCGTAATCGATGAACGTTGATGTGAATCAGCGCCATAATAGATATGGGATGCCCATTATAATGGAGGTGGGGGTCCGAATCCCCGATTCGAGTTGTGGAACAAGGAGTTACGTGGCATTGTGACGATATTGTGACCATCTTTGCCAGTCATTGCCCTTCAGTAGATATGTTCCGGAAGGAATTGCTCTCATTTCTACTATTAGCTTCATCCGTGCGCTTGGTGCAAAAACGAATCAGAACTTCTGCCAACTACTTCTCTGAATCGAAATTCTCCCGGTGATCAGAGTCTCGCAGTTTTACCTCTATCAATTTGGAGTCGAAGTCACCAGACTCACTGCTTGACCTGCACTTTGAATCCATTCTCTACTTTCATTCGGGGAACCGAAATGCAATAACTTTTGAACTGGACTGCGCTTGCGCGAAAGTCGAATATGCGTGTAGCATTCGAAGGCGCCAATTCAATTGCCTGCGGCTTTTCGATGCGTCTAAACGATCTTAATGCTATAGTCTTCGTACAGTATAGGGCCACGAGCAATGCCGTGTCGGAATGTGGCCCGACTCACATCTGCCCTGATGAGCAGCGAAACGCCGGCACGGATGCAGTGCGTTGAACCAACGTATCGTGTTTCTGCTTGCGAAAATTGTCAAAATAACCCATCTTTCCTTTGTGCTCGGGGATCGACAGATTTCGATTCTCGCTTATATCACAACGCATGTGGCTTGTTCAATGGAGGGATCTCTTCGACACTTTCGCAAACACGAAGGAAATGGACGATTTCCTGCGATGCGGCATTATTTACTGCAAAGTTGGAGATCCAGTCAGATAGACAAGCGGCGTAATAGTCCTCTTTGTGCAATATTTAACTTAACAGCGCATATGGTCGGGTTTACTGAAGAGCGACTTTTAGTAGGAATGACATGACCTTCCCCCGGATTAGTGGGCGAGTCGATAGGATAAGGTTATGTTCCTATCCTGAGGCGTTCAGATATCAAGTGGCATTGCTTGCAGGAGAATTGGAATCACTGGGGATATCAATAGTTACGAGTGTCTTCAGCTACGGCAGAAGAATTGCACGCTCGAGGAATTCCACAATTGACTTCATACAACCAATCAGTGGGGCGGTTGGCTGCCGCTACAAATTGAAACTTCTTGTTTTCGAATCGGAGGGTTACACTCATGAAACAGTCTCTGTATATGTTGATCATTTTTGTCCTTGCCTCTACAGTCTCTTCGAACACTAACCAGAGCAATGCTTTCTTCTTGAACGACAACTTTTCGTCGTTTGATACTACGCGGTACATACTTTATCACAATGCTATTTATGATGCAGCAAATCAAAACGGTCGTTTGACCAGTCTATCGAGTAATCAACGTGGTCGAATATACCTTCGGCAGCCATTCTGGATGGACAATTTCAATGTCCAATTTGATTTCTATATGGGAGGTGGATCTGGTGGTGATGGTATGGTCTTCGCTTTCACTACGTCTCACAATTACGCCGGCCAAGCGGGCGAGTGGTTGGATTTTGATGGAGCGACAGGCTATGGTATCGTCCTGAATACATTTCAGAATTCGGGTGATCCGTCCGAAGAATGCATCGGGTTGGTACACAATGGCCCAAAGAATTATCTCGCCTATTGGGTCGCTCCAAACAATGCACTTGAGGGTGGAAATTGGCGAACAGTCAGAGTAAGCAACGAACTGGGACACATTCGAGTCTGGCTCGACGACACTATTCGAATTGATTATCAAATTGCCAATTACCAACCCTTCACCGGATACTTTGGCTTCACTGCATCATCGGGTTCTGCTACAAACTATCATCGAGTGGACAACCTCACAATAATGGAGGGAGCGCACCATGCGCCAGAGCTGGCATTTGCTCCAGGTGACGGGTTTATAGACGACGGCGTTTACCCTGACTCTGGTAGAACCTTGACGGAGTACGAGTTCCGTACGGTATATTCCGACGCCGACAATAATCCACCGATGACGGGTTACCCGAAGGTAAACATCGACATCAACGGAGATGGCACGATCGATACGCTCACAGATATCACCGCTACCATGTGGCCGGTGGACGGCGATACCGCGTATTCCGACGGTCGTGAGTACTATTTCCGCACCTACCTCCCTGAAAGCGCTACAATTCAATACTCATTCGAGGCAAAAGACGCTAATGGTCTGGACGCAGAATCAGATCCGGGTCCGCTCGGCTGGAACACCGGCCCTCTTGTCTCAAATGATCTGGTCGATCTCGAAATTCATGCGTCAGATATTACGTTCTCCAACCCACATCCCGATCCATACGATCCTGTCACGGTTTACGCCTCTGTCATGAACAATTCTCCCGGTCCTCTTACGGATGTTCTAGCGTATCTATATATTGGTAACGAACTTGTGGATTCGGCTGTAGTCGAAACTGTCAGCCCTGGTTATTCGCCCAATCTCTTTCAATTCACCTACGCATTTCCGGGTGATGATTTCTATTCGATCCGTGTGGTCATTGACCCGCTGAATACCACCGGTGGTTACAATTCCCTCAATAACGGCGCCGCTCGCGGGCTTGTGGTGGGTAATTACGTATTCTCCGGAGGAATTGATCTTAACCTGTCAGTACCGGAAACGGCAGTATGTGGCCAGGCTACCCCTTTCCAATTCGAAGCCCACTACTACGGTCTCGGTTTTGTTGACAGCCTGCCAGTCGCTGGCGCAACTGTGACTTTCCGGGTAGTGGAAACTGGTGGATCCGCGAAAACGACCTACTCAAACGATTATGGTCTGGGAGGAGATAGGTTCATTGCGCCTCAGGACACAGGTCATTATACTCTCGAAGTAACGCTTACAGATTACACACTTAGTCGCACCGAGCGTGCCTACTTCGCTGTCACGTGCCCTTGTCATGACGATAAATTCTCCGTTACCAATTTAAATATCAATCTCTGCGGCGCCGACAAGACCAATCAGCCATTCCGTTCCAGTAGTCAGATCTGCCTGAACGCCACCATAAACAATTTCGACAACAATAACAGCTACTCGAACGTTGGTTGGGCAGCGTACTTGGATGGAACGGTAATTGGTGGGGTACATTACATTCCTACGCTCGCACCTGGAACCAGCGTGAGCCTGACGGGGATTTCACTTCCTGGGTCCTTTGCGATTGGCTTACATACCGTATCACTACGGGTAGATCCATTTAACACAGAAGTTGATTGCCGTCCCTATAATAATTCAGCGAGCGATGTCTTTCGAGTATGGCCCGACAGTGAGTTGGTAGCCACGGGAGCGTCAGTCTCTCCGTCACATCCAACGGTGTACGATAATCTCACACTTCGACTCACTGCGGCAAATACCGGATACTTTGACCTTGGTCCAGTCGAGGCGAATTTTGTAAGCGTGAGTAATGACAGTATGCTCGGCTCGGCTACGGTCAGTTCCATTACTGCCCGAGGCGGTGAGTACACTTTCTCGTTGACCGTTCCTCACTTGCCGCAAGGCACTTACACCGTACGCATGACCATCGACCCAAACCATGCTATAACCGAGTACGAGGAGACCAATAATGTCCGGACAATTACCTTCTCCGTTGACAGTCTTTTCCCGAACTTCCAGGTTGTGCCATCTCAGTTTGGACTTGATAATCCCGATCAAACGACACCCGGTTCGAACAGTCTCTATGCGGTTGTAAGTAACACCGGCAGTGAAGATGCCTCTGGGGTAGTAGTTCGGTTCTACGAGGGCGATATACCTGTCGGCTCTGATCAAGTGGTCGATCTTCCCGCTGGAACAGGCAAAACGGCAAGAGTCGATTACTACGTAGACCTGAATTGCCACAAGCTAAGTGTGCGTGTCGATCCCGACAATGCATTCCTGGAGCAAAATGAACAGGATAATTACGTCTCAGGCACAGTTCCTTACGAGGTCGTGGTCGACCATCTACCTCTGTGTCCGGGCATTTTGGTGCCACTACCGATGTTCTCTGCCTGCGAGGTTCACGTACCTGAAGGTGCTCAGGCTCCACTGACGGTTTGGACACGTATCCGTAATACTGGTCTGCTATCAACTCCTTCGTTTACTCCTATGTTGACCGATAATTTCTACGATCCGGATCGGTCATATGCCTTATCAGCGATCACCCTTGAACCTGGTCATGATATTCTCTTGCATCAGGATATTCTGTTTGATACAGGAGATCGCGGTGCTCACACATTTACCGTATCGGCAGACAATATTGGCGGAGCGACCGAATGTAATATTTCGAACAATGTTTACAGCGTCACTGTTACGGTCGATACAACTGCCCGTCGTCCTGACCTCGTAGTCGATGTAAGCCTGAATCGCACCTGTACTCCAATATCCGAAAGCGCCATCGCAAAAGTGGTTGTGACAAATCAGGGAAAGGATACCTCAGATGCCGCATGGGTCCGCTTACTACGTGGTGTCACTATCATTGACTCGGCGATTGTTCCAGACTTGATCCCAGGTGAGCATGTAACGCCCTTTGATAATTATGGTGTCCAATTTCCTGGTCTCGGTCTGACGTCCGTATCCGCGATTGTAGATCCCACCAACCTGGTGGAGGAATCAGACGATTTCAACAACTCGGGCATATCATCAATCAATGTGGTCTCGGACCTTATAGACGTGGCTTTGACAGGTGTAGTCGCATCGGACTACACGCCCGATACGACTCAAGTGGTTAAGTTGACGGCCTATGTGAAAAACTTGGGTGGCGCTCCTCTTACTCAGCCACTGATTGTGGCATTCCGACCGAACGATCGCGATACCGCGTTATATGATACAATATTCGATCTAGGGGCGTGCCGTGATGAAAATACCGCAGCCGTGAACTACGTGTTTAGGGACACAGGACACTTGTGTGTTGATGTGACGGCCGATGATCCAAATTTAATAACGGAATCTGATACTGCCAACAATTTCGGAACTGTCTGCGTCAATGTTCACGCATTGAAGCCAGACCTAGAAATATCGGCATCAGACATTCAGTACACAAACAGCAATCCTCAGCAAGGTGATCCGGTATTTATCGATGTCATCGTTCATAACTTGGGACCTATTGATGTCCCGTCGGCTTCGGTTCAAGTATTCATAGGCGGCACGAAGATTGGTGGCGACATCTCGGTATCTGTGCCTTCTGGAGGATCACAGACTGCGCGAACCACAGTGACCTGGGCTGCGGATCGCTTGACGCCACAGACAATCCAGGCGGTTGTTGACCCGGGCAATCTGGTAGAGGAACTAGATGAAAACAATAACGAAGCAGAGATTTGTGCCGTCCCGGATATCGAATTCCATCATACAAGTGGCTGCCCCGAGTGGAATAGCCCACGACCTGTATTCACTCGGTGTCCCGCCAATGTTGACGTTCCCTTTAACGTGCGGGCTTTTCTGATCAACATTGGAGCGATGGACATCTCGTCTGAAACCTGGGTCAAGTACTACGACCTGTTCGCAAGTGATACCACACTCTTTGACAGTGTATCCTTTGATAACCTGTCTGCCCATGGTGGTACGGTTGACCTATCAGTAGCGCAACTTTATCCAACGAACGTTTTTGCTGGGACCCACACTATTATCATGGCGGTCGACGAAACCGGGACATTGATACAATGTGAGGCTCCGGACATCTCTGCTAATGATATTGAGGTTGATACGTTGATAAGAGACCATGTTGACCTTATGACCCGTTCTGAATATGTCGACATTTCGAATGTTCATCCGGATGTGGGCGATTACGTCAATATCTCAGCCACCATCTACAACCAGGGGCCAGATTCAGCTGTAGGATTTGGTGTCCGCTTCCTCATTGATGAGCAGCCTCTTGGCAACGATATATTCATCCCTGGACTATCTCCGGCAGGCGGATCGAACGATCATATCACTGTCGCTGCGCCTGCTACGTGGGAGGCTACAAATCTCCCGACTCCGCTTCACGTTGCGCATGTGATAATAGATCCGTTGGACGCCATCCGCGAAACCGACGAAGACAACGATGAGGCGACTAGGGCCATAGTCGTCGGAGACATTGCCGATTTGGCACTCTCGCTGGTTAGCAGTTTGCCATCTGACAATGATTGTCTGGCGATCGACTCAACGACTCAGTTAACTGTTCAAGTGGAGAATCAAGGACTTCTCGATGCCAGTTCGGATCTTCTGGTTCGACAGATCGTACCGGGAGGCGACACGCTTCTCATAGATAGCCGTCCGCTTTTTGTTCGATCGCTGTCCAACCAATTTGAAGATTTTGAGATCAGCATCAATGCGGATTCAGTCTATCTGTTATTTGAATTGGCGAATCCCGAACCGCAGGATTACATACCGGAGAACGACACACTCACGGTTTCATGGAGTCGTTGCTGCTGTGAAGGTATGAGAGGCAACGTCGACAACGATCCATCAGATGCAGTCGACATTGGTGACCTGGTGTACTTAGTGGAATATTCATTTTCCGGCGGACCAGCTTCCCTATGTCAACAGGAATCCGATGTAAATGGCGATAACGCGCTCGATATCGCTGACCTTGTCTATCTGGTCGAATACTCATTTGGCAACGGTCCAGCACCGGTAGCGTGTCCGTGAACGGATACTAAGAGTTCTGCTGAATGCTGAGATCCTTAATTGGCAAAAGATAGATACAGGTGAAAAGGAATACCGGGACTGCTTCTGGCTTGGTAGACATCCCATGAGCGGTCCCTGGTTCCTACTGAAGTAGGGGAGTTTTCAGCTTCGTGTCGTCAAAATTGAGAGCTGTCGTCTCGTTTCGTATCATGGAATACTTTGGCGCAAAGCTACTAAGATAATCGAACCCCCGATTCGCGTTGTGGGACAAGAAGCTACGTGGCATTGTGACCAAATTGTGACCACAATTGTTGTAAGTTATTGTACGATATTCGGTGTTATTCAATCGCTCGAACACGCAAAAGTGCCCATATTTCAGGCACTTAGCGTTGATTTTCAATGAGTTGCGAGAAAACAAAAATGGTGGAGGTGGGGGGAATCGAAAGAGGCCATTTTGGCAACTTTCTCGCTGTCATGCACTTATGATTTAACTTACGAAACGACAGCGATTTCCAGCTTTTATTTGGTTTTATTTGGCTCTGGAAAATCAACGTGTTTTTCACTCAACTTGGCACAAATATGGCACAAATCGCAGGGGTACCTTTTGGGGCGTTTTATTCAGCCATCTATACGGAAAGATCTGTGAAACTGGCAAGACAAATATGGTCGAATAGGAAAAGACAAATCTCCTTCGAATCAGACGAAAGATCTCTAATCACCGCTGAGTTTTCTTTGTAATGACCGGCTTCTGCTCAGTCGATCTCGAATCCTTCCAGACCACCAGTGACTCGAACTCCTTTAGTGCACTACTTCTTGCGTTTTGCAACTGTTCGGCGGTTAGCTTTAACCTTTCCAGGCTTACTTTTCTTCGGCTTTGCATATATCTTTCCTTTCATGTGCTGCTCCAAAATCTTAACAGAGATAATTTCTCTGTCTAAATAACTCCAAGGCAGTTCCGGTACTCTCATAATTCCAGTTTTTTCATCCCAAGTCAATATCTTTCCACTTACTTTGTTCTTACGTTTTAACGGATATCCAGACCCTTGGTTCATTGAAAATAGGTCATAAAATCGCCTTGGACCAACGCCGACAAAAGGTTCAAAAATAACTCGGAATTCCTTCTTGTCCCTCTCACTTGCAAAGCCTTCGATGGCACTGTCTTTATGAAACTCCAATGCCTTGCTCTTAGGATATGGTTCGACATAAACAACGCGTTCAACACCAGCGGCAATAATGTGTTTTGCACAATTGTGACAGGGAAATGTAGTTACGTATAGCGTGGCTTTTCGGCAACTGGCTCCATTTCGAGCGCAAGTCAGAAGAGCGGTCATTTCAGCATGAACGACTCTTGCATATTCGGTAATATCTTGAATAGGACTATGCTCCAAAGCATCCATTAGAAGACGCCACTCTTTCCCACTTATTGGCTGCCTAGAGGCGTCACGCCAAGCTTTCTTCATCACCTCAACTGAATCTCTTATGATCCGAGCTTTATGCTTATCATTCGTGTCGCCGCCAAGTGTATACTCGCGCCCTCCTTGAACATCTTCCACTGACTTCATGTCGGTCACGATGGGCCAATAGGTACCTCCACCGGCTCGTGGACACTCGTTAGCGCCTGATGCAAGAATATCATCATTCTTGGCAACAACCGCACCCACCTGACGAGATAAATCAGACGAACGGACAGCAGCGGCAAATGCCATAAACATGGCGTACTCATCAAAAGTGGGGGTTCTGAATGGATGACCAAATACAATCTCAAGAAATCGACTAAGCGTCGCTTGTGTCTTTCGCCGCTCCGACCGATCACCGGCCATTAGGTGGACAAAAAAATCGCTTAAATGAAATGTATCGCGGGTCTTCTGGCCGTACTCTGGACCCTCCGATTCGTCCCTTGTCATCAGTTTCGCAATATTGGAATTTGATAATCCCCTAGTATGCCTAAGGTAGTACTTCCTACTTTCAAGTTTGACGTATACTCCTATGAGGATGAATCCAGCTCCATAGATTTGTCTCAGCGCTGTAACCTCACTTGGGTGCTTGAGCGAATTGACAATAAACGCACGTCTGGATATGGGCCGACCTTTTTTTTGCAGTTCCTTGCGATATCCATGAATCTGATCAACTACACCAAGAGCTAGAATGGCGTTCTCACCAGAATTCTTGCGGGCATCATCGCCAGCCGTCATGAGCGCGTTAGTGCGCTGAAAATAGTCGCTCTTCCTAAATTTTGGGATACTTGCAAAGGTGTCAATCAATTCAGAGACGTGAATTTCTTGTGAAGAATAGTCATATTTTGCGAGGCAAGCCGCAAGGTCTTTTACGATGGTGCCTAAATTCGCACCTACTGCACCGACCAGTCCAATTACGAGTTCGGAGCCAGATATCTTGCCGCTGATAATGCTTTTGAAGTTATTGTCTAGAGTAACGTCATGTGGCACTGTATTGATCCCCGCCAGCCATATCTCTTCTGTTGGACTTCCTGCACTGATATTGAAAAGACCAATATTCAAAACCACAGTAAGACTATCTGCGATTGTCTTTTGTGGAACCAAGATACTAAGG
Organism: uncultured Ignavibacteriales bacterium; assembly: GCA_964371785.1. GTDB lineage: Bacteria > Zixibacteria > MSB-5A5 > GN15 > FEB-12 > CAVQCT01. Next base: position 368,454 of record CAYJOL010000002.1, read on the forward strand.
CGTCAAGCTGATATCAACTGCTCTTTTCACCCTTCCGTTGCTCGACTTCGAATCAAGCCACTGTATGATTTCCTGTTCTTTGAACCGGACAAACCGACCCAACTTGACATGCGGAATATACTTGATGTGCGTCCACTGGTAGATAGTGGAGAGCTTCACACCGAGCAAGTCCGAAATCTGTTCTGGTGTTAACAGTCTGTCCATACGTTTTCAGTCGCTTCTACTGCCAGCGTTGCTTCGCTATCGCCTCTTCCTCATGTTCGACATCAATAACAACCGCGTCGCTTTGAACTATCCGCAGTCTTCGCTCCACCAGAAGTGCGTCGACGGACTTGACCGGCAGCGCGTACTTCTCATTCGACCGACGGATTACTTTGTCTATTTCTTTCTCCAGTGCCCGCACTTCCTCAACAAAGGAAATAAACACCGGCATAACTCGATCATCCTTCAACTTAATATGCGCATGTCGCTGTGGCTGACACATGATCCAGGCGATATACTTCTCCTTTATCTCTTCGACGGAGTAATAGGTCCGGCTCGACAGCTCCTGTTCCCGAAGGTACTCGTAGAAGGGAACAAGTGCCGTACTGAATCCCTCTGAATCGGTGTCGCTCGTGATGTCGCTTCGGCTTGACGACGAACCTGACGATGAACCGGAAAACTCGCTCGATCCATAGCCGGACGAGTGCGATTCAGAGAATGAATGAACATCGAACGATTGCGCTGAGTCGTCTCCAGGCGAGAAGTGATTGGCGAATCCGTACCCTTGCGAGTGCCCTGACCCGAACGAACTGCTCGAACCCTCGGAGAATCCTTCAGAATGTACTTCACCGCGAGTTTTTGACCTTCCAACTGAAGTGGATCTCACTTTCCGAACCGACTCGTGGGGAATCAGCATCGTACGGTAGAGTTCCTCCTTTACCACATTTCCATGAATCTCACCGGCAAACAATTCTCCAACAAGCTCCTCACTGTCCTGCCTGCTCGATTTGAAGGCAATTTTCACGTCGCAGTTGGTCATGACATTCTCGTAATATCCCGGCACCCTTCGAATCTGAGTCAGGGTTTGGTAACACAGCGTGAAGTAGATGCCGAATTTCCTCAACGCCTGCAGCGAGTACGGCAAATCATTCGAAGTTAGTTCAGACGCTTCGTCTGTTATCACAAAGAAAGGGCGTTTAGACTGTTTCTTCGTCCGCTGAAATGCGTAGTTAATTATCTGGTCGACCAGCAAAATGCCCAATATCTGTTGGCACTCGCGCGACACCCGCAACGGTGCCAGGTTCACCAAAATAACCTTCCCGCTTTCAACTGCCTCGCCGATGTCCACTGTCGAGTGCTCTTGCCCGATGATCCGCCGAATTGGTTCGGACAAAATCATCTTCGCGGCTCTGTTTAAAGGTGCTTCGATTAAGTTCTCCTTTTCAGCGCGCTTGCTGATGGCATCGAACCCTTGCCATTCGCGCCTGACATAGTCGTTCGATACGTTTTCGATTACTGACTGGCGGTACAGTGAGTTCGGTACTGATAAGAAGTCGAGCATATCCGCCAACGTCAGATTCGCTTCGATCAATGACATAATGACATTGCGTTGCCAGCGTTCCAGTCGGGGCTTGGTTTCTCCTTCCGATTCACCAAACACTTTCGCAATTGCCTTCATTACCTGGGAAGCCTGCGCCGATACGTCCATCTGATTCCGCGTCAGGAAATTCAATCCGACTGCGTGCTCCCCGTCATTCGGATTCACCAAAATGACGCGGTTGCGATATCCTGCCGCGGTCACGTAACCGAGTACGTCTTCGAATAGCGTTCCGTGCGGGTCCAGCAAAATGAACCCGTCTCCGCTGTCTAAGTGATGTCGCATGCGCAGTTCCAGCAACTTACTCTTGCCTCGGCCGGTCCCGCCGACGATCAGAAAGTGATTAAGCATATCATCGGGGTTCAGGGTCATAAGATTGCCGTCTCGCAAATTCTGTCCGATGGTAAAATCGTCACTCATACTTATCTCCTTGCGCCTCGCTGAAATACTTGTTGATCGTAGTAGTCAATCAATTCCTCGGACATGTCGGGAAACTCTGCCTGCACCTTTTTCACGAATGCTGCCCGCTTGAGCGCGCGCTCTGTTACCGAGTTGAGTGCGGCGTTTTCGCGCATGTCCGCTATCGACTGCCGTTTCTTCATCGAGTCGATCTCTTCTTGGTGCTCATCCCGAACGGGAACTGGTTTGTACTTTTCACGTAGCCTTATAATTCGCTCGGCGATGTCGAGCTTTCCGTTTACGATCTCTCTCGCATGTTGCGCTATTTCTCGTTCCGCTTGACCTTGCTTGGTGCGTACGTAACATGCGATGTCTGACGCCTTTCGTACCTGGTCGATACGGTGGTCGAGCGCCTCGAGTTCGAGCTGGTATGTCGCTAACCGAGCACGCCGTTGTCGCTCGCCTTCGATGACACAGTCAAGTTCTTTGAGAATGTACTCTTTGTCCTCAGCGGCCAAGTCCGTGCGTCGCTGAATGAGCTGGCGCATGTTTGCCCTGACGAGCTCAAGTGACCCGGTGCCGAGCGATTGCTCGGCACCGTTCTCGTACTTAACGGGGAGGTTCATTACTGCTGCTCCAAGAGTCGGATGATCTCGGCAAAGTCTGCCTCCGAGTGTCCGGAAATCGTCCGCTTCGGCTCAGGCTTCTCAAAGATCTTCTCGAGAATTGCCACACCGATTATGAATCCGGTAATACCTAGAAGCGCGTCGGCAAGCGGATCGGACTTGGTTGTTTTGTTCGACATGTGAGTCTCCTTTACCTGAGTGATAGTGTTTTCGTTCACACAGGCAATTAACGGAGACGTATTGTAAGGAACAATACGGGTGATTAGTAAGGATTGTAAGGAAATGGACGGGGCTAATCTGGGATGTAATATCCAGAACCGCGCTTCGTCAGAATGATGGTTCGACTGCCGAGCTTCTTGCGCAGTTCAGAAATGAAGTAGTGCGCTCTGCGCGGCACTCCTTCCAATGCGGCGACGTTTTTTTCGTATGACCCCACAATCTTGGTATTGCTCACAGGAAGTGGCGACCTTGCCACCAACTCTTTGAAAATCAAAATCTGTATCGGGGATAGCACTGAGAATGCTGAGTCTGAGTCATGAAACACTTCACCAGAGTTCAAATCAACGCGGACACCTTTTCGAGTAAACACTGACACTTTGTTTGTTCGCACTGTTTTTACTACTTCAGCGATTTGCCGGTTGAGTTCTGCTCTATCTTTGTCCAGCAGCCTTAATCCGGCTATGGGATCACTTGGCGTTTCAAGCTGACTTAACACTGACTTGACTGAATGTGCATACTCAGAGTACTGAATGTGGGGCAGTATCCGTACCAGCAACCGGAGCATTGCAATGGTGACATCCCACCGGTCCACATACCTACCAAAAATGAAGTCGTCTGCTTGCCAAAGATACTCGAGCGCCTTGGTATAATTTTGCATCCCCGTCCAGCACTGCGCATATCCGAGAAATACATTAGGCAATTTGGCGAAAAATCGCGTATCATAGACAGTCTCTTGAGACTTTTGGTACCAGTTCATGGCCTCGTCATAATCCTCAGTCGCTAAGAGAATGCGTCCTACCGTATCGATGACCTCCGGCGAATGAAGGCCGGATTCAAATGTTGGCAGTTTTCGAGCATCATCTAATAGTCGATAAGCGCTACCGATATCCCCTGCAACCCTGAATAGGTCACTCTCCTGTAGCAGAATCAGAATGAGATGCTCATCATCCTTTTTAGTCCTGGCCTGCCGCTCCACCAAACGAATGATTTCGAACGCACCAAATAAATCACCGCGAGCCCTTAAAATCTGCGACTTTTCAACAAGCAGGGTGGAGTCGATGAGCAAGTCTGTTTTACCGGAAAGCTCTATAGCCCTTTCAATCAGAAATAGCGCCGCGTCTAGCTGGTAGCATTTTCGATTGAGCCTCGCAAGTTTCTTTAACCCGTTAATTTCAACAAGTCCGAGCGCTTGGTATCGCGAAATTTCTAATGCTTGTTCAAGGCAGCGCTCGGCTTCCTTGAAATCATGGCATGCAACGAAGACTTCAGATAGTCCCAGAAGGCTTTCTGCCTTTACGTGTTGATTGAAACACACCCGAACGCGTGCCTGCGCAGTCAATAGAGCGGACCGCATCCGCTCACGGTCGTCCATAAACAAACGAACTCTCGCTTCGGCGACTGAGAGTTGTACAGCTTCGTCGGGATCTTCAACGGGGTCAATGGTCTGCCATATTTCCTCTATATAATGGACTGCCTGTTCAAACTCGAAGTGATCAATGAAATCCTTGATTGAGGCGAGCAGACGATTAAAGGATCCATGGTCATTCTTGTCTTTACGCTTCACCGATTTTCCTTTCCGCCATTTCGCCCGTAGGCCAACGGAGGGTCTTTAACCCCATCATTCCGCGCCAACCGGGTTCCAACGTGATGCGAGCCCAATTGACCAGAGCCGGATGTCATCAACCACCCTTTTCTGCTCTCACGTCGCGGCAAGGCGAATATCGGAGAGAGCGGAATGTATGAGGCTTGGGCTGCAAGTCTGCCATTGTTCATTCCGTCAGACTCTGCAATCCAAGGTTAGAATTTGCGCATGTCCAAATGCGCTCAAAAATGGACGAATGATTTGTGAGATCATATCGGTCCGGCGTGGTAAACCAAAATAGCGATGTCGAGGCGTAGTTGCTGCCAAGCTGCATCAACTCCGAGAGGATGTTCGCAATCCTTCCACTTGGTCTGCCGTCCGCCGCAAAACCGGTCGGAATCACAAAAAGCACATTGAATCCCCTGATAGGCAGCACCCCCGGCTCATGTTCGACTGGAGCGTCCGGTTGGTTGTTGACGAGCAATCCAACTGCATGGTCTTCGCCAATAACACGAAAGGCGTATCGCTGCTCCTGCCGTTTCGAGCGACGGTAGTGGCCGTAGGCAATCAGCTTTTGCACAATATCGCTCCGATTGCTTTTCCGACGAATCGGCATCGAGCCGCGATCAATTTCGAGCATGTAACATGCTCGACCTTTCCCTTGCACCTCAAGTGCGAACATAGCATCCGGACAAACGGATAACTGTTTCTCCTCAGGATAATTTCCCGAACCGTATGCTTTCAGTGCTTGTGCTTCCTGAAGTGACGGATTTCGGACAGTTACAAAGTCGCGAAGTCGCATGCCCTGCTCCCAAAACACCAATCGGACTTGGCCGTGCGAATTCGCGCAGGCATGTTCCACCGTCACCCTGAACCGCGCGATCTCAAGTGCATGCCGCAGAAACGGCGTCTTCACCTTATTTGCTTCCACGATGTACTGTACATCGCGCGGCGAGCATCCCAGCAACGCCGACAGCAATCGCGCGGACTTCGTGCCAAGACCGTACACTGTCGGCGGTGTACCCATGCCTCTGCCAATAGGCACGTCATACAAAAAGTGCCGGTTCAGGTACCCCGCGTTGAACAGCTTCTGCAACGCCTTGTAGAGAGCCTCCTTGCCGAATCCGGATTTCACCCCGTGCGCCGGAGCCTCGGGCTCCGACACGCGCAACAGGTGCCATAATAATTCAGTATCCAGGAACCTGTGCGCGTGCACCAGTAGCAAAATGCGCTGGTGGCGCTCGCTGGGTTGGAAATCCGGGAACGCCTTGCGATCTGCGCGGTATCGCGAGAGTCTGGTTTTGTCGCTGGGTTTGCTCATAGGATCTATTGCTAATCAGTTCATTTTGCCGAAGGCCACTTTCTTTTCTTCCTCTTCACGCCCCCGTTCGTCGGGGCCGAAAGTCCGGCTGTGCCGGACGGCCGCCCCGGGAAGTCGAGCCCGATAGGGCGACGACTGAACGGCTGGCGGTTCGAGCCGCCCGACTGCGTCCTGGTCGCCGATGCCCGCACCGTTCGATAGTTGACGGGCGAGGCCAAGGAGCGGCGAATTTCTTAATAGTTGTTCGCCGCGACGCAGTCGAGGTCTGGGCGGTCCCTTGGCTGCTGACATACCTGTCACGCCTCCGTGCCGGTGTTAGACGCACACGGAAGCAGCCAAGGCCAGACCGAAGAGAGCAGGGCGCAGTCGGGCGGCAAGCCCGGACTACTTTTTCCCGTAATGCACTGTCCGCCATAGCGGAGAGCGTGTTACACTCGTACAATTGCATGGAATACAATTGTACGTACGAAAATAGTCCCAAAGGACTGTTTGCGACAAGGGAAAAATAGTACGGAGCGCAGCCAGACCGACGAACGGGGGCGTCTTACTCTTCTCCTTGAGCCGCCAGTCAGAGGCGGCTCGTCGTTCTTGGGCACCGGCAGTCAAAGCCGGTGCCGTCTTACGATGTCCGTCGCTTTCGGCAGTAGTAGCACAAATTGCCGTACTCGATCTTGCGGTGACAGATGTCGCATTTGGGCTGCCGTTGAAATCCAACCCGGACTCGGAATCGCTTTGGGGCAAATGAGACCTTCATAAATTGGGTGGAGTCCGCTTCATATCTTCTCTTTTGAGGCTCGCCAGCCCTGCAGCTATGGCATCGAAAGCATTCTGATGAAATGCAATCGACGTTTGGCTACCTATCGCGGCATACGGCTTAGTCTGTCTGTACTTGGAGACTATCAGCTTCATAATATCGGCCTTGGAAGCGTTTCCATCGTTTGCAATGAGACTCCTTATTGTGCGCGGAGCCAGTTCCTGAACTTCAACACTCAAGCTCCGGGCGACTGCCTTTGCCCGCCCAATTACTAGGACTAACCTCAAGTTCTGAGAGACGTTGGAAAACACGTTTTTCTCAAATACCATGAGATCGGGTCTCTTTTCGCCGACGAGCCTTTCAATGAGCTCGCCATGGATATGAAGCAAGTGGCGGATAGGAAGTGATGTCTGCACCGAAACCACTCCAAAATCTACCAAGTCGGCTCCTTTGAAATGAGCGTAACCCACGAATTTTGTACCAGGGTCGATAGCCAATATGCTCCGTCCCTGAGGCGATAGTTTACTAATTGGGCCAGAGTCCGTATTTCTTTCTGTTCGCATGGATTTTGTTTCTTATTCGATTAAAGTCATGTAGGAAAAGGATCTCAATTGGACACTGAAGTGCGGCTGACAACTGTAGTAGATTTTCGAGTGAGGGGGACTTTCTGCCCTTCTCCCAGTGAGCAATGTGAGCCGGGCTTGCAAGTTCCAGCAGATTCGCAACATCCCGCAACCGGAGGCATCGCGATCGACGATACCTCCGAATTTGATTCTCAGGGCGGTCTGGTACTTTGCGGGGACAATCGGGCATTTTGTGTTTGTTTTGTGTATTTGCCAGCATAGCTGGAGTTATTTGGGACTGCAATTGCCTAAAAGGGCTATTTAGAATGTTTCCCCTGTGGATATTCACTCGGGAAACTGGAGACCTTAGCATAGTCGATCATTCATGTCAAGGGGCGTGAGTTGACAGCTTGTCGAAAAGCATTGTAGAATGAAATCGGAAATGAACCACATCTACCCGTATGCGTGACGAAAATGGCCTATTTATAGGCTTTGCCAGCCCGAGATATACCCAAGTTCCCGACGAGATTTTCGACGAACTGCTTCCAGATTTGACTGGCGCTGAACTAAAGACGCTGATGTATGTGGTTCGCCGAACATTTGGGTTCAAGAAGGATAGCGACCATATTAGCCTATCCCAGCTGGTAAGTGGGATAAAGACAAAGGACGGCCGAATACTGGACCGAGGTACAGGCCTCCACAAAGACTCAGTCATTGTGGCCACGAGGTCCCTGACGAAAAAGGGAATCCTCATTCGAAAACAAGTAACATCGGAAACACACGGATTCAGTGCCTCGCAGTATTCTCTCCGCATAGCATCGAACCCCTTGTCGGAATTCTCCGCCAAGGTGGCAGACCGAAAAATCCGACCACCCTTACCTGAACAATCCGACAAACAAGAGACAGTCAGACAAGAAACATATGATACGTTTAGAAAACCTGTGGATAACTCGGACAAGCTCAAGGAAAAGGAACTGCTTGGACAGATTCTGCTCGTGTGTCGTGATCTAAATTCATTTCCATACTATAAGCAAGTCGTCCGAACTGTACCCCGTGAGACCATATTTTCGGCGTTGAGTCAAGTGAAAGAAGCAAGGCTTCAAGGTAAGATAAGAAAATCTGAAGGTGCGATGTTTACAGATTTGATCGGAAGACATACAGCCAGCGCCCCAAAGTGACAATTCTGTCCTGCTTTTGCATAGCAATACCAATGCCCCAATTAAAGCGGAAACAAGGGCGTCTCACATATGAGATACGGAATCGAAGAGTAGCTCTTCTTCAAAGCTCGTAAGTTTAAGTTCCTCTGCCCGCAGACTTTTGAGTTTCTCCAATGTAACATCCAAGTCTCCGCCAGAAGCTATTCTTGACTGCAACTTCCTCGCTATTTCCAACGGTATTCCATACTCGTCGATGGCAATGAGTGCGGGATCCAAATATAGATTCTCCACTAAGCCTCCGAGAGCTTCGTAATTGCCCGTCGGCAATTTATTGCGACGAAAAACATCTCTCTGGACATTGTCGAGTGCCTTCAAGAGCTTTGGAAAATGAAACATGGCCCATAGCCGCAAGAAGTCCAGAGTCTGTTGCACGGCTTCATCTGGGTCTTTCTCCCATTTGAGCTTTTCAATTATCAGGTCACGTGTTGTCGGCCGATCCGCCAACTTGTTTATTAAGAAGGTCAGCTGTTTTGCGCTTCTAACGCTTCCGCTAGCAAGTCTACCTCCGTCAAAGGCATTCCATATCAAATTGCAGACGAATCCAAGCTGATCATAGTTAGGTAGTCCAGACCAGTAGAGCATCGTATGATACGCTTTTACGTTATTCTGAATCTCCGTGGCCAATTCCAGTTGCGCGTCTGGATTAATGCCAGCGTTCTTTCGCAGAACGTCATAGCTTAGTATTGCCTGGTCGGAATATTTCTTCACTCTCTCTCTGGAACTCTCATTGAGATCATCATCGTCAAGTTGAATTAGAAGGCTAGTCGGCGCAGTGCTCGATTGAGTGAATGCAGGCACGTCTACCAGAGGAAGCTCGTACTGAGGCGGTGAATGGAAGACGTAGACATGGCCAATCATGTGCTGCATCATACGACCCGATCTGCCTTTGATGTTACTATATGTGAAGAAGTCAATTGCATTACGATTGATCTCATTGTCAAGAATGATCATGTTTCTCGCTTTGGTATTTACTCCTTCGATGAGAGTAGATGTACATATCATGTACGATAGCTCTCCATCATTAAACTTTCGCACCGCATATTGTGCGAGTGATCGAGGAATCCGACCATGATGAATTGCGATTCCTTGTCTAAGCGCTTCACCAAAATGCCAACCCTCATGGTAGTTTTCGGCTATCCAATCTGCTGCAGCAGTCAGCCCCTTCGATGGATTGCCTACACCGGCCTCAATCAGCGCGCGAGCTACTTCCGACGCACGCTTCGGGGATCTGCAAAAGATACTGGTCGAATCCTTTAATGACTTGCATAGGTCTACAAGTGCAGGAATCTCCTCTCCCTTGGCGTCGACGGGATGAACTTCCGATACTACCGTCGTGTAATTATCAAGGACAAATCTACAGTCTACCCTCTGTTCAAATGTGCTGGATAAACCAAAAATACTCGGACCCAACATGTAGAATCGTTTTGCATGCTTGTGTAGCTTGTAGAACGCCTGATTTAGCAGTGATGCTCTTTCCCCGTCATCTCTAGTGGTATCGAGCTTATAGAATTCATCAATCACGAAGAAATCTACGTGCTGCAATGAGTCCATCTCCAGAACCCTTTCTTGGGTCAGTACAAAGATATTTTGACTTTCTGTCTTCTGTGATGGGTGAGTCACTATCTTGTAGGAATCTTTGAAGCGGCTGGCCAGCCTGCGTCGTGTCTCGTCGATCAGAGCAATCGTCGGAACTACTATAACGATGTTCTTAAATAGCCCAGTAGCAATGATCGCATCTACTATCAAGCTCTTCCCGTAACTTGTTGGGGCACTTAGTGCGATATTTTCCCCGGAGAGTATTCGACGATAGACCTCGCCCTGAGCTGAGTGAAATACGAATTCGCTTTCTAGGTTGATCGGCTTGTGATACTCGTATGCAAGCTGATCCCTAAACGATAGCTGTTGCTGCTCCAAGTAAGGATACAGCCCTGCACGTCGCACAAGTGAATCGAGAACGTCCGAATACGCCGAGAAGGAACTTCGGAGGTCCAGAGCTCGAAGAATAAACTCTTGAAACTGGGTTCTCATCTCCTCGGAACCGCTAAGTGATGCAATATCAGATAAAACATCGAAGCACCTGTTCTTGATAGTTGCCGGATCGGAGAACGCTGATCTCAAGGCTGCAACTAGTTCGCTATTATTTGGCATGCCTTCAGCCTCCTATCAAAATCACTTACCAAGGACTCTTTGCTAAGCAGGGGGAATAGAATTAGATGAATCACGAGCCCTTTGGGGACATCCTTTTCGCAGAATTTCTTATGATTAGCTTTCAGTTCATGCTGAATTGCATCCAAGAATTCCTGGCACACAGCTGTGTGCGAAGCGATGGTCTTGCTTTCATAGGTAAGCAATACGGGAAAACAAAGAGTCTGGAAGATTTTATCCAATGACTTGTTCCGGTGAACCATATCCTCTAACTGCTGGGCGAATGGGCACGTAGAGTCAATCTTGTTTGCTATTGCCGTAAACTCAGTCCGTAAGTAATCGCTCTTGGTGTGGTCTTTCAGTTCAGCTATGACCTCGTTCATTGCAGAGTTGAGGTCCTTATAAAACTTCGACTCGCCAAGCCATAGCTGCAATCCTTCCTCTGCCTGCACTATATGCACAGCGTCAAATCCTTTGACGGTATCATTTGTCGAATCCTTGAAATAGATCTTTGATATCGCAGGTACTGACTCAAATTCCTGGCGAATCGCGGCATGCAGTAGCAGTTCACCAATTTCACCGCGGCGCTCTGTGTCAATCGCAGAGTATATTGCGCGTGCGGCCTTTGCCGCCAGGGCAATCATGTTGTCAGAGCTAATCCCCGCCCGCTCTTGTTCAGTAAGAGCAAATTCTGGTAGCCATTCCATGAGGTGGCCACCAAGCTGTTCAGCCCTCCATTTGCCGGATTCATAGCCCGCGCATAGTCCTAACAGACCCGGCAGGGGATCGGTTACCCTTATCCGTACTTCGAGAAACTTAGTGGGTGTCTTTACTGCGAACTTACCTTGTGCCAAGTGTTACTCCCCCAATACTTCTCTGATATCCGTCGCAACCTTGAAGTCGACCCCCAGTGAGGCGAAATGCGCCTTGCCACAGTCGACCTTCTTGTTCTCTATACTTCTTCGTTTGTCCTTGTCGTGGGTGCTCTTGGTCTCGCGTACGAGGTACAGCTTTTGCTCCCGTTCCGTAACCACTGCCCAATCTGGATTGTAGTTTCCTAACGGAGTGGGAACCACAAACCAACGCGGTAGTTTGCAGAAGAACTTGACATTCTCATTGGTGTCGAGCTTCTCGGCAATTTCCTTTTCTACCTCTGATTCATACTCGATGAAGTCGTAGGGCGTCCTATCATCCGTGCTCTGAACTACATAGAGCCGACTCAAGTATCTCTCCAATTCGTCCTGTTCGAACAGTCGCATTTCGTAGAATTGGCCTGCAATTAGCTCGTATTTGATGCCGTCAATTATTAGTTCGTGAAGAGCTCTGCTAATCAATTTCGCTGACTCAGTCATAAACACCTGTGGATTGACAATGAAGTCCTTCAGTCGCCCCGACTGCTTTAGGATTTCGACAAGCGTTCCTCTTGTCAATTCAGTCTCTCTCTGCAGAAATGCCAATATGTCCGGCAGACCGCGAGTGGCCTTCGCAATCTCGGTTCGGCTATCCAATACTCGGCCACTTTCAATGCCAGCTTCAGTAATGTCGACCTCGGTCTTGTCTATCAGAATGCGAACTGGCAGGATCTCTTGCATCGCCGTGATTTTGGCCACAGCTCGCTTAACAAGCTCAGCCGTCTCGAACTCAACCGAGTACTTGGTTTTCTGACTTATCTTGTTCCACAGTATCTTGAAGTCTTCTTTAAGTTCAATCCGCTTGTTGTACTTGAACGGTCTTTTGTCGCGGGAATTCACTATCCGATTCTTGAAGATGTAACGCTTCATTTCATCAGTGATCGCCCCTCTCAACGGCTGCAAGTCTTCCGGCACCTCAAGCGAGAAATCCTTCTTCTCTGGGGTAAACTTGGCAGTGATGTCACCGGCCTCATCGAGATATCCCTTCTCGACCATTACCTGCCAGATTTGTTCGGATTGCTCCTGGCCGATAGGGTTATCAGTCTTGTCGCTTATCACCTGAGCAAAGGCGATCTTCTCTAAGCGCCCAAACTTAAATCCTCCTCCAATATCGTTCTCAATGTCTTCCTGTAGTCCTTTTGCATATTGCTCAAAGGACTCACTGGCAATTACTGTCAGCTTGTTGATGTTGTCGTCGAAAATGCGCTCACCGTCCTGATTTACCGGAAGCCTGAGTCCTCTGCCCAACGTCTGACGCCGTTCTCGCTCTGTTCCCATTTCCCGAAGTGAGCAAATCTGGAATACGTTTGGATTATCCCAGCCTTCTTTGAGAGCGGAGTGACTGAAAATGAAGCGGAGTGGTTCGTCATTAGACAGGAGGCGTTCTTTGTCCCGCATGATGAGCTCATAGGTCTCATCATCCGCCTTTGTTCCCCCGGTCGTATCCTTAAGAGCAACAACCTTGCCCTTCTTCCTGTCTGCAGAGAAATAGCCGTCATGGAGATCTTCAACGTTGAATGGGATCAGACCCTTAAACAGGGGCTTCTGTGATAACTCGGTGAAAGCCTCCTCAAACCAGGTAGCCAGTTTGCCTTTCAGCGGATTGCCTTCATCATCATAGGAGCGATAATTTGCGACCCTATCTATGAAGAAGAGCGAGAGTACTTTGATTCCCCTGTCTTTGTATTTCTTTTCCTTCTTGAAATGCTCTTCCACAGTCTGCTTGATCTGCGTTCGAAGCACTTCATCGCCCATGCCGCCAACTTCCTGTTTTGGTTCGAGCGTCTTGCCATTGGCGAATTCTACATGTTCCAATCCTGACTCGGCACAAATATTCGTCACCAGGTACCCTTCGTAGCCAGAGCGATTTGTTTGTTGCCCGATGTCAGTTCCGTGTTTCAGTTTGATTCTCTTCTCGCGGGGAGCTCCGTTGTGGTCCTCGATAATTGTTGCCGTGGCATGAGGCGTTCTGGCATTCTTAGCGTAACCGATACCCTCTATGCGAATGAAGCATTCGTCGTACCCTTCGTCGGCGCGTATCGAGGACACCTCTATTTGCTTCACCAGCCGCATATCATAGGCTTTGATAGGATCCAATCGATACAACAAATTGTAAGGATTGACATGTGTGGCCGAGTAGCGCAGACAGAGCAGTGGTGTCAGAGTCTTGATGGCGCGTTTTGCCTTGTCGGTATTATCCACACTCTGAGGCTCATCGATAATCACTATGGGGTTTGTAGCCTGCACGTACTCAATAGGCCTGCGGCCCGACATCTTGTCTTGTTCCTGGTGAATGATATTGAGCTTCTTGCGCTGTTCTTCAGTCAGTTGCGAATAATCTTCGACTTCGCCGGCGTCCTTCTGAAACGCCTGGATATTGATTATCATGATCTGGATTTCATTGCTGACCGCAAACTGACGGACTTTCGAGAGGTCACTTGAGTTATAGACAAAGTGATCAAACGGTACGTTTGAATAGAGCCCCTTGAAGTGCTCGCGCATTATATCAATCGACGACAGTACACCCTCTCGGATTGCCACCGAGGGAACCACGATAATGAACTTTTTGAAGCCAAACTTTCGGTTAAGTTCAAATATGGAACGGAGGTAAACGTAGGTCTTGCCTGTTCCGGTTTCCATCTCTATTGAAAAATTGGGAAAACTGTACGAATCATTATCTTCCCGTAGCGAACGCGACTTCGGAACATTGTTCCGTTCCTGGATTGTCTGCAGATTTTTCAGGAGTTGATCAAGAGCTAGTTCAACCTCGTTGCCGAGCCCAAGCTCGTTGAACCCTGTGAGGCTGAACTGATTCCCAGTGCTGACCTCAAATTCACCTTGTTTGGGAGGCAGACCTTCAAAGAGGTCGACTACCGCGTTGATCGCGTCTATTTGAAAATCAAGGTTGGAATCAAACTTCAGTTTCACTGGTGTCCCCTACACTGTGCGGAATACAATTTGGTCTTGTTTATCGCGTCCCTGGTTACGGGCGGCGAATGTCTGCACAGCATTCGCTTTGAGCTGGTCGTTACCCTTGAATCCCCGATCAAGGCAGATAAACTGAAGCGGCTCAGCCCCAGCAATAGCATCAACCAACTCTTTGGTGATTTCGTCCTCAAGACAGATTAAGAGTAGACCTTCGGCAACAGAAAAGACCGACTTTCCAGCGAAGTCAATTGCTTCGATCTTCTCCGTCGGCTTGAAGCCAGCCTTCAAGAGTAACTCGAATAGAATGTCCTCCTGTGTGGCCTTCGGGTCAATGTGCTCAACGAACGCCTCGAGCTGTTCAGCAATCCTCTCTTCGGTAGGTTTCGATTCGGAGCCATTCCAAACATTAAAGTTGGATTTATCTAACCTGAACACCTTAAAACCAAGGTCGAGTACTTCAACCTGAGGCTGCAGTAAATCTGCCTGTCCCGATTCCCGAATACCCGAAACTCGACTCTGAATCTTTGCAATGACACGTCGGATGCGTTCCTTTCCGATGTCTGCAACTGTAGGCGGGATATTTGTCTCTTTGCAGAAATCAAAAGCCTGCTTGTGATCAATATTCTCCGGGTCTAAGATCTCGGGTAATTGAACTAGTATATACTTGACGGCCCTACCGTGCTCCATGTCATACTTGAGCGTAGCGTGTGCAGTTGTGGCTGAGCCTGCAAAAAAATCCAGTACTATAGAATCATCTGTCGAGGCGATCTCAATAATTCGCTCAAGCAGGCGTACTGGCTTAGGCGTCGAAAACACTTCGGCCCTGCCAAAAATTCCGTTTACCTCTAGCTTCCCTTCTTGCGAGTGTCCGACCTCCTTGTTGCTCCACCAAGTCCAAGGAATCTTTCCATCTGTTTCCTTTAGATAGTTCTTTCTTCTTGGAACGCTATCTCCATTCGCTCCAAAGTGGAATCTACCTTCGGCTAACTGCTCAAGAAATACTTCTTCCACGTTTTGCCAGCACTTACCTGGAGGCGGGAAGAACACTCTCCCGCTTGGAGTGGTGATCCCATATAGCTGGTTCGGCCTGATCCCTCTTGCAGTATAGTCCGAGGAGACCCACGGCCCCTTTGGGTCATTGTCGGGATTCTTGTAACGTTGCTTTTCTTCATCCGTTAGAGCCAGCTTCTTGAGTGATAATCCTGCTTGTGGTGTCTTGCCATACAGCAAAATGTACTCATGTGCGTCACTAAACGTCGTGCGCATGTCTGGCGCTGTTCTCTTCTGCCAAACTATCTGTGCAACAAAACTATCAGGTCCGAGTATCTCATCGCAGAGTGACCGTAGGTTTGTCACCTCATTGTCATCAATGGAGATAAAGAGCAATCCGTCATCTCGAAGTAGGTTTCTTGCCAGGTATAGTCGCGGATACATCATATTCAGCCACTTGGTATGAAATCTACCCTCGCTTGGATTATTCGTAGAGAATCGTTTGCCTGTATCATCCGCGAGCCCAGCATAAGCTAGATAAGTGTCAATTGACTCAGCATAATCATCCGGGTAAATAAACTCTTTCCCAGTATTGTATGGAGGATCTATATAAATCAGCCGAATCTTCCCGTAATACGACTTTTGCAGGAGCTTGAGCACCTCAAGATTGTCACCCTCGATGAACAGGTTCTCGGTCTCATCGAAATTGACCGATTCTTCGCGACAAGGCTTAAGAGTGGCAATAGACGGCTTCTGAATGAGCTTCATGCACTCCTTCTTGCCCGGCCAGTCCATGCCGTACCGCTCGCGGCGAGCTTCGAAAACATCGCTAAACGTCCCTAGCTCGGCTTTGAGTTTCTCGAAGTCGATGCTCTCTACCAACTCCCCCTTGTCATTGATCGTCTCGGTAAACACTGAGGGAAACATCTGCTTGACTTGTGCCCTGTTGCTTTCACCAATGTCTATCGACGTGAGATTCGCTTTCTCGGGCATGACTTTATCTTCGCTCATCGAACACGACTCCTCTAAATCAATCTCCACCGAACGGTGAAAAGCGGCTCTTCTTTGATGTTTTGGCTCATGCGAGCCTCGATTTCGTCTATTAGGGCATCCTTTTGCTTTTCCACTTCATGAGCTGACTCGTCATACTCTTTCCATGCCAAGTCTCTCTTTTTGGAAAGGTCACGCACCTTCTTCTGAAGCTCCAGCTTCTCTGGCAGGTTTGGCGCGATTCGCGCTTCCTTTTTTAGCTCCTTGATCTCGTCGTCCAGCTCTTTGAGGGTGGTTTTTAGCGATATCCGCTTGTCCTCTCCCCACTTGTCCAATTTATCGAGCTCAACCTCGAAGTATTGTGCGTTCTTTGTACTAATGTCGTTGACAATCGTGTTCTTCTCTCGATCAAACTTCGTCTTGAGTTCTTTGGACATAGTTGTATGCTGAGCTGCTGCTGAAGATTCCGCTTCCTGCGATAGCCCATTGATGGAAAACATGCGGTGACATTGCTCGGGATCAATCGTAGTCCCGTCATCACAGATTGCACAGGGGATCAAGAAGTCTTCGGTTTCGAAAGCAGATATCGAAATGCTGGTCACAGTCAACCAGCCGGACTTGCCAATAAGTGATTCGAGAATGGAAATCTTCGTGGGCGTGTTTTGGTAGTCGAGAATCAATTCTGACAGTGGAAGCTGCTCTGCTTTGCATTGTTCAATAATACGCTGTGCCAGAGGGTGCCCGATTCGATAGATATTGGCATCTTCGACGCTCTTTCCAATCCTGTAGGGCCCCGGATGGACCTTCTCGTTGGGAAATGGGTTTTCCACGAGATAGAATGAGTGATTGTCGCCGTCAAAACGGGCATATGGCTCGAGGAAGTACCTGGTTAAATGCCAGAGCCACTGTTCATACTTCCCTAAGTAGTCACGACTTTCCTTCAGGTTCACTTTGAGTTTCTCATGAACCTCTTCGTCAAAATTCTCGAGTAACCGTTGCCGAGTCGTCTTGATGTTTTCGTCAATCTCTAGTTCCAGCTCCTTCTGCAGAAAATCAAAAGACAGCTGAATTTGCTCGGAAGTGCGGCAACTCTGATAGATTTGAGCAATTCGCTTTTCAAAATCCACACCGGACTCGATGCTCCCCAACACTTCGTCGCTGGCTCCAAAAACGCCACTGAAGAGCTTAAACTTTTCTGAAAGCAATTCATAGACTCTTTGGTCGGCAGCGTTCTTTCTATTCAAGAAATTCACAACCACTACGTCAAATTGTTGACCGTACCGGTGGCAACGGCCAATACGTTGTTCAATGCGTTGGGGATTCCAGGGTAGATCATAGTTTACCACTAAAGAACAGAACTGAAGATTCACACCTTCAGCTGCCGCCTCGGTTGCAATCATTATGACAGCTTCATCCCTGAAATAGTCAACGAGAGCAGCTCGCAGGTCTGAAGTCCTTGATCCAGTAACTCTGTCGGTGCCTTGGTGCTTGTTCAGCCAATTCTTGTATATCTCCTTGGACTGTGCATCGCTATTAGATCCATTGAAGAGCACTATCTTGCCAGCGTAGGCAGTTTCTTCAAGTATCTCCTTCAAATAATTCTGAGTGCGACGGGACTCGGTGAAAATTATCGCCTTCTTCTTCGCTCCAAGTTCTTCCAGTTTATCGAATCCTCGTCTCAAGGCAGTCAAGAGCACCTGGCCCTTTGAGTTCTTCCTGATCGAATCAGCGAGTTGCTGAAAGAAGCGGAGAGACTTAATCTCCTGCTTTATCTCAGACAGCTCCTCTTGAGTCCAGTCTCGTTGCTCAGCCGAATCTGTCTCATCTTCCTCCCACTCGTCAGCCGTCTCATCAAATGACTCATAATCTTCCGAAACGTCGGTCTGGACATCCGCTGGAAGCTGTTTCCCCGCTGTGGCCGCCTCGAGCTTATTGGCAAGTGCCTCCAGAGTCCCGGAAATTGCATACGTTGAAGACGCCAGCAGCTTTCTGAGAATGAGCGTCATTAGGTGTCGTTGACTTGCTGGCAAAGCAAAAAGTGTCTTGCTCTGGAGATAGTCAGAAACCAGGTTGTATAGCTTCTGTTCGTCTTCGGTAGGTATGAACTCCTGTGTGATGGGAATCCTGTTTGTGTATTTGATATACTCCAAGACTTGCCGCCTAAGAGTACGTTTACAGATCGGCTGAAGTCTCTGCTTCAGCTCGTCATAGTTGTCGTCGTCGCTGAGCCTGGCGTACTGACTGGTGAAGCTCTTTCTGTCTCCAAATGCATGGTCGTCAATCAGACTTACAAGGCCGTACAGCTCAAGAAGTGAGTTTTGAAGCGGAGTTGCAGTCAACAGAATCTTAGGTACGTGTTCGGTAGCCCGCTTGATTGCGTTGCCGATCTTGTTCGTCGGCTTGTAGACATTTCGAAGTCGGTGAGCTTCGTCAATTACGACGAGGTCCCATTCGACTTGGCGGATATAGTCTTCCTTCGCCTTTGCAAAATGGAGAGAGCAAATGAGAATCTTCTGTTTTCGGAAGGGGTTCGGCGATCCTTGTTTAGCTTCTCGATTGAAATTCCCGGATTCGAGAATTTCAGAAGGGAGAAAGAATTTGTCGAGCAGTTCCTGATTCCACTGCTTGCGCAAGTTCGAAGGAACGATTATGAGGATCTTTCGCTTTCTCTCTGCCCACTTTTGAGAAATCAGAATTCCGGCCTCAATTGTTTTTCCAAGGCCAACTTCATCGGCAAGTATTGCACCCTTGGAAAGGGGGGATCGGAATGCAAATAGGGCCGCTTCAACCTGATGCGGATTCAGGTCAACTTGCGCGTCGGAAAGAGTGTGAGCAAGTTTTTGAATGCTGTCTGATGAACATCGTTTGGTCAGTTCGTAGGCGAAGTACTTCGCATGATACGCTGTGATCAATCGCCTCCCCCTATTTCCGGCTCGCCTTACCTGATTTCACCCATTTGTCTACTTCGACTACATTGAATCTAAGGAGCTTGCCAATCCTGTGGCATGGTATGCGATCCTTGTGGGTCCACATATAGACTGTGGACTTCTTGACCCCTAGGTGTGCGGCTATTTCGTCAACTGATAGCCAGCGATCGTTGGACATCTGGGTACCTTTTCAGACAGATTGAATAGAGAACTAATCAAACAATATAGTAACACATCAAAATAGGCAATTCAATCGAAAAAAGGGCCGAAGACGCTGGTCTTCGGCCCTACCCTTAGGTTACCGTCTGGAGTAGCTGTCCCGCACGGCGTTCAAGGTCAACTTTTGAATCTGTGTGCCTGTGCGACTTGGCAAAAGCGGTCAATCCCTGCACCATTCCCCAAAGCGTTGTCGGATCGTCGCCTTCCGATTGTCCGAGGGTGAACGCTTCGGTGATTTCTCGTCTAGTAAAAGGCTTCTGAGCAAACCACTTAAGCACGTCCTCGATGGTCATCCCAATTTTCTCGCGCATAGCCCCATGAACCATTTTACTGACAGAATCTGACAGTATGCGGCTTTCGACAAACCGATTCAAAACTGGGACTGCTTCGCGGTAGTACCGATCAGGAGCCTTCTCGCGGTGAACGATGCGGAGCTCGTTTACTTCTTCTGCCCCCCATACAATGTGATTGCCGCACACATAGTTGTATAGGAACGTGGTCAGACCGAATGTCGAAGCGCCGGTCTCCGAATTCCAAATAAAGAACCCCCTTCCAAGCTTGGCGTTTCCGACTTCAATCGGGGCCTCGTCGCTCACCATGAAGGCAAACATGTCACGATCAGAAGCGTAGAGTCCGCTCGGAAGCGAGTGTTTACTTTCCGGCACATGCCAGCCAGAGCCGGACACGGCTTCCTGCAAAGCGGCAATCACGTCCGAGTCCCAGATTCTGCCGTAGGTCGGTCCTGTAAACGCCGCCGCTTGAAGTTCGCCGTTCGCGGCAAAGCCTTCCTCGAAATTGCGGTAGAGTATCTGGCACTTCTCGGCTGACCTGGATATCCCCTGCCTCAGACAATCGCCTGCAAGTTCCACCGGAAGGGTGCGCAGATACCTTGCTGGTGCACCGACGGTCGTGCAAAGTTGCCCGAACGCCCAATGGGTAAACAGAGCGGTCGGATGATGATGGTTTAGGCCAATGCCGTGTTCGCCTTCAATTGCGATATGCAGGTCGCGGATGTTCACGACTTCCTCTCGCGAACCGTCGCGTCTGGCGAGAACGTGAGCGGCAAGATCCTCCAGCGACGAAAAGCGCTCGTCGGCTGGGCGTGACGCCCATTGCTGGTGCGCCTCGTACAAATTGACAGTCATACTGTCCTCCGGTGATTGAATTGTTAAAGAACGATGGTTAATAGCATCTTCCAGTTTATCCGACCGGTGGAATCCCTCAATTGCCGACGTGAGCAACTACCTGTGGATTGAAAGTCATTAGAAATGGGTGCACCACCGTCACCAGAAGTCTGGCGTGCAACGAACCAGCCTCGTTTGTCGTTTTCAGACTGATTCGGCTGGCAACAGCATGTAGAGAGTGTTGACACGCGAGCGAGATGCGCATACATTTATTGGAGACTCTAGCGCGAGCCGAATAAAAGAAGAAGCACCGACATATGACGTGGTGCTTCTTGGCTAACTGGATTCCGAAATGTCGAGACTCAGGAAATCAATCCGATCCGGTCCCCGAGTTGTGCTAGCTTTGCATTGACCAGGTTCAGATGACGCACTCGCTCGTCCCGACTCAAAGATTTCGTAACGGCTTCCCGGTGCAACCTCATAACGAAGAAACAAAACTCTTCGAGGATGTCCGCGTAGCGAGCTTCGTCGTGCAGTGCGTTCTGAACCATTTCAAAGGTCTTGAGCGAAACCGAGTCGAAATCAGGATTAGGGTCGGTAAATGCGGAATTGGACATGTTAGTCTCCTCTCCAGGGCAGATAGTATGAACAATGTTTGCTCTATTCCAACTGAACTGGAGAGTGCAACTTTCAGTTGTATCATAAATCACAAAAACAGTCAAGAGTAGGCGGGTGTACCTATGAACAAAGCTCAGCAGATCGGCGCGATGCGTGGAATCCTCGAAGCGCTGATTGAGGCCCAACCAAATCTCACTCCGGCACGTCGGACGAAACTGCTTGATGCGCTGATGCAGTTTACTACGACTGACGATCCCAATCCTGTCGTCCACCTCATCATATCTGCGCTTGGTGGCGACTCGGAGAAACTCATCGGGATACCTGAACGAGACCGCAAGAAATGCATTTATTTGCAGTTGGCTGACGAAATGGAGCAGCACATACCCGAAGTCGTTGGAGAGTATCGAAACCAAATTGTTGATTATTTAGAGAGTTACACTCGATTCTATCGGGAAATGCCTCCGATTGTGAAAGGAGAACCATTAACCGAGAGTGCAGCAGAAACTTGGATGGCTTGGCAAAATAAGCAGAAGGAATTCAGCAGTGTCGAAATGGCCGCTCTACGGGATGAGCTCTATAGGCTCTCGAAGAAAACAAGTGATATGAATGTGAAGACGACGCTTCTTATGAACTGGGTTTTTATGGCCAGGGATATTGACTGGGAACAAGTCACGCAAACCAAGCGCGTCAGCGATGCTTCATCGATACCAACTGATCCTTACAGAACAATGCTCGACCGCGTGCGACGTTCTACGATGAAGAAGATCGGATTAGGGTCTGTTGAATCACAGCACACGATGACACAGCTTCTTGATGAGAATCTTGAAGGCGGCGCAAAGTCAGTGAATAGTGAGGCGTTTATGAAGCTATGTTCTATGACTGGCCCGGAAGTCTACTTAGCCATTATAGAACTAGCCAATGCGGAGAAAAATGCAAAGCTAGAAAAGAGTCATGTCGATGGAGACCTCGGGTTCAGATCAATGCGTGGTCGGGCCCTGTATCGGATGGCAACCAACGATAATGCTGCTAAAGAAGTCGCGAAGCTCTTACAGAAACGGGCGGATTTTCGATTAAAACTCGAAGAGGCAGGGCTAGAAACAGATGAAATAGATACTCAAATGGGCGAATACGAACGTTTCGTATTTGAAGCGTATGGAAACAGCGAGTAGGCAGAAACCAAAGATTCAGTTCCCAATTTTTGTTGTGCGGGAATCGATCCGATTAATTAATTGTGCTCAGCATTAGTACTTCCTGTTCGACACGTCCCTAGTTGGAAGAGACAATTTGTTTACCGCCTTCGCCAAGTGGTCCGGAGCCAGGTGAGCATAAATCATCGTCGTTTCAATGTCAGAATGTCCCATGAGTTTTTGTATCGTCGGCAAGTCGACTCCGGCCATAACCAGGTGACTTGCGAACGTGTGCCTCAATGTATGCACTTTAGTCAGCCCTTCAATTCCAGCCTTTATACCGATTTTGATTAACTCAGTTCGGAGCATGTTATGCGATTTCCCATTCCCAAGGACATTGAATACATGATCGTCGACAGCGGGCTTTGACTTCTTTCGAATCGCTTCCAGCAATTCAATCAGGTCGTCGCTCATCGGAATCTCGCGTTCTCCGGTCTTCGGCTGCCAGTCAGCTTTTCGTCGTATCAGAATTTTTTGGCTGCGTAGATCGATATCGTTCCACCGCAAGTGTTCTAACTCTGCTTTACGCATGCCGGTACTCAGGAACGTGAAATACATCGGATAGAGATTCTGCGGACAGGCTGCAAGGAACCGCTCGCATTCTTCGCTAGTCAAAAATCTGAACGGCTTCTTGTCGTCAACTTTGAGCGGTTTGACCCGCTTCATCGGATTGACTTTGAGGTAGTCCCACTTCTCAGCGAGATTGAGCATCGTCTTGATGCCTTCGAGTTCAAGATTGACCGTTCTTGCCCGTGCGCCCTGCCGCGCATGGTCGGTATCTGCGGACTTGCCATTGGGATTTATCCACTCGTCCCTGCGGAATGCCTTGTAACCTTCGATGACTTCGGGCGTCATTTGCGATAGCCTAACGATGTCCTTTCGCTTCGTCGACAGGAACCGTCTCAAGTGATCGGTGACGGCCTTATACCGCTTGGTCGTTGAGGCGCGGTGGTTGGTGCGGTTGTACTCCAGGAATTTGTCGATCAGCGACTCGATTGTAATGTCGTTCGAGGCAAAGCCGAATTCCTTCTTCATGACTTTGACCTCAGCGTCCTTGAGAGCCAGTTCGGCCATTCGTTTGGAGGTTCCGACCCTCTTGCGGACCCTCCGCCCCTGGTAGGCAATATCCAGATACCAGATATTCCCCCGCTGAAAAATCCTCGCCATTCGCTCCTCACTTGCTTTGGCACAAATACGGCACAGTCAACTTTATGAGAAGATACGAAAAGGCGTAACTATCTGTCAATCAGATAGTGTAATGATGTAATGGAAATTTGGTGGAGGTGGGGGGAATCGAACCCCCGTCCGAGAGTAACGACAAACCATCCTCTACGTGCGTAGTCAGTCTTTGGTTTCTCGTCAACTGCGCTGCCGACTAACAGGCCACGCAATCAACCAGCCTTTGTAGTTTAAACGGCTTTCAAAGGCGTCAAGCCGTCGAGCCTTCAGTTATCGACGCCGCGTCTCAAGCCCGAAGGCGGAGCTCGAGGGCGACGGGCACTATCCTAATGTATATTAGGCAGCCATGGCGTAGTTATATTCGCCAGTCATTGTGTTTGTCCAGTTTGATAACGGAGACCCAGACTACTCCGGCACGCCAATAGTCCCTCGCTAAACCCGTCGAAGCCATGTCACCCCCGTAATTTCTACAGGCGGACTTCAAAAGGTTCACCGGGACCGGTGTAACCTCATTTGTCAAAGAACTGTCAACTTAATATACTATATCGGTACGCCAGCCACAACGGCCGCACTGAATATAACGTTCGTACCCGACAAAGGTTTCAACCGATGAAAAAACCCACTTCCAGCAGGCTTTTTGCATGGTTTTCCCTGGCCGGGGCGGCCGCTTTTAGCCTGCTCTGTCTTTACCTTATATATATGATACTCTTTCGATAAGATAAAATTCACAACGAGAGCCGCAACCCAAACTGGTTGATCGGCTCATCCTCGAAAGTCGACAATACCCGCTGAACGTTCAAACTCAGAATCCCCGTCAAAGGCTTCACGATCGATAATTCAATATAGTGGTCCCGCTCAAGCCCGGTCGTATAGTCAAAATTGAAGTCGCCGGTAAATTCAAAATTGAACGTCGTCAGCAGTTTGAAGCTGTTTATTGAGACCACCTGAATTGTCCGGCCGCGATTATCACCCCCGTCATCGTAATTCTGGTAAAATGAAATCTCGTTGGTGATCGGATAAAATCCGATTTTCCCCGATGGTGCCTCAAATGACGGAATGACGCCGGCCAACACCCGGGGCGCGGCAAGAGCGAGAGTAAACATGCAAACGAGCAGAACAAGCTTGCGCATGCTGAACTCCTTGTGTTAAGGTGTGAAGAAACGATTGTTGGCCGTCAATATAGCGCAATGCGCGACCCGGCGCAATATCTGAAACCCCGGGCTCTCGATACTGTTGTAAATACATGGACTGACTCGTTCCAAATTAACAAAAACATCACGTCACCTTTAGTCAGGAATCGCAAATGGGATATCGATCGACCCGATGGATTACGCCGAGATTCGGCACCGATAGAAAAGAGATGCTGTCCAACCTGGGATTGCTCATCCTGAGAGTAGGTATTGGCGCCATGATGCTGTTCGGCCACGGATCGGACAAATTAGTAAACTTCGGCGCCAAAGCAGCCACTTTTGCAGATCCCTTCGGGGTCGGAAGTTCATTCAGTCTGGGTCTGGCGGTATTTGCCGAGTTCTTTTGCTCGCTGGCGATCGTGCTCGGTTTCGCCACCCGTTTTGCCGCCGTCCCGCTGATGATTCTTCTGGTTACAGCCGCCTTTGTGATTCATGCGGATGATCCCTGGGGCAGAAAGGAAATGGCGCTGGTGTATCTGGTGCCATTCGTTGCCATTCTGTTGACCGGGCCCGGAAAACTATCGCTCGACTACCTGTTCTTCGGAAAGCAACATGACCAGCGATGACCGACTGAAACAGGCCGAGACACACGTGGTCAAGGCGGTCTTCCCCAACACAACTAATCATTACGACACTCTTTTCGGCGGTCAGGCGGTAGAATGGATGGATGAAGTCGCTTTCATCACCGGAACCCGCTACTGTCGCCAGCGAATGGTCACCGTGTCAATCGACCGAATAGACTTCTCCAAACCAATCCCGGCCGGCACCATGGTGGAGCTGATCGGAACCGTGCATCGGGTGGGTAATACCAGCATGCAGGTGAAGGTCGAAGTGTATATGGAACAGATGTACAGTGACAGGCGGGAGAAAGCGATTGAGGGGATGTTTACGATGGTAGCGGTCGATGAACACAAGCGGCCGGTAAAGATCTCACCATGACGTTTATCGGACATTCCGACGGGGAAGCAGCAATTCCGGCTGACTACCTGTGCGATGACTGATCGGCACCCGGTTTGAGATAGGTTTCGATGAAATTATTTGTCAACAGGTCATCGAGTGTCGTGTAAATTGATCTGGACTGAAAACCAAGTTCTTCGCGCGCTTTCTTAGACGAATAAGCCCAATCGTAATCGAGCAGTCTGACAATATCCGGATAGATGCGGATATTGCTTCTTCCAAGGAGTTTATTGAAGGTCACCGACACACGAGCCATGAAATCATACATCGGCCTCGGGAATCTGACCAGATGCGGAATCTTCCCCAGTACCGCGGAAATCGCCAGTGTGAGGTCGCTCATCACAATATTGTCGCCGGCGAGAATGTACCGCTCGCCATCGCGTCCCTTTTCCATTGTCGCAATTATCCCCGGCGCGACATCGCGAATATCCACCAAATTGACTCTGATGGGAAATTCCGGAAAAATGAATTTGTTAAACGCCTTCATGACGCGCCCGCGGTCGTCGCCGGAGTCCGCGGGAGCAACGATAATCGACGGGTTGACAATCACCAGTTCGGTTTTGCCCGGGGTAACAGCACCGCGAAGCTCCACTTCGGCCGCCCGCTTGGTCATGATATAAGGAACGCGCAGGTTGTCCAGATTGTAATGCGTATTTTCATTGATGAGATCGAATTCGGTCGCATCGTGTTCGCTCTCCCGCCGATCGAATGCGCCGACCGCGGCGATCGAGGACACATGCACAAACCGCTTCACGCCTGCCTGCTGGGCGGCGCGGAACAGCTCGAGTGGCGCCATCGTGTTGATGCCGGTGAATTGGGTCAGGCGGTCCTGCCGAAAATCCACCCAGGCCGCGGTATGCACAACGATATCCACACCCGCAAGCAATCTGGAAAACTCCTTCGGCATTCTTAGATCCGCAATCCGTTTTTCCAGTCGGAGCGAGTCGACGTACGTGGTATCCGATCCCTCGCGCACATGCGCTATGGGAGCGACACTCCGTCGATTAAGCTCAAATATCAGTTGCTTGCCGAGAGATCCCGATGCCCCGGTGACGAGGATTTTCTGCTGGTGAATGTCGATGCTCATACTGCCGATAATTTACTATACCATTATTCGGACAACCCGTTATATTTGCTGAGAGCAGGCAGATAGTCGTCACAATATATACAAAATTTCCCGTCAAGGCAGATGAAAAAAATTCTCAAAAAACTGTGGGAGGGATGGAAGTGGACAGCTCATCGTATCGGCCGTTTTCAGACCCGCGTGATAGTCGCCCTGGCCTATTTGCTGGTATTGTCGCCGCTCGGCCTTATCGGCCGGATGGTCGGCTGGGACCCGCTCGAAATCAACCGCAAGAACCTCAAAAAGAAGACAAATTGGAAAGAGGTCCGCGACCGCGAGCCCGACCTTGATTCCATGCGTCGCCAGAGCTGACTATGAACGTGCTTGGAATATCTTGCTTTTACCATGATGCCGCGGCAGCGCTTGTAGTCGATGGTCGGTTGGTGGCAGCATGCAGCGAAGAAAGGTTTACCCGGATTAAACATGACCCGGAACTTCCCAGACAGGCTGTCTCATTCTGCCTGCAAAAGGCCGGACTCGGTATGGCCGAGGTTGATTACGTAGTATTTTATGACAAGCCATTACTCAAGTTTGAACGGATACTGACCGGGTACATGGCGGAACCGTTCCGGGCATTGCGGGTCACACTGCAGGCCTTGCCGGTCTGGCTGAATCGAAAACTCTGGACGGACTATGTTATCTATAAAGAACTTTGTTACGAGGGCGAAGTACTGTTTGTACCGCACCATCTTTCGCACGCCGCCGGGACATATTTCGGCTCTCCGTTTGATCACGCGGCTGTTTTGACTATCGATGGCGTCGGTGAGTGGGCGACAGCATCTTACGGCATGGGGCGAGATAGTCGCGTTCAGCTGTTATCTGAGATGCACTACCCGCATTCGGTCGGCCTGCTATACTCCGCGTTCACTTACTTCCTTGGATTCCAGGTAAACTCGGCCGAATACAAGGTGATGGGGCTGGCTCCGTACGGAAATCCAGTCTTTGCTGATTTAATCGAAGACAAGTTAGTGAAAGTTCACGAGGACGGTTCGATTCATTTGAACACGATGTACTTCAGCTTTCATCATGGCCTTACGATGACAGATCAGCGGTTGGAGAAGCTGCTGGGGCGTACCCGGAGACTGCCCGAAGCCGCGCTGGAGCAATTCCACAATGACCTGGCCGCTTCGATTCAAGCTGTTACTGAGAAGATAGTGGTTCAGATGGCACGTCATGTGCGCGAAGTAACCCAAGAGAGCCGTTTGTGTATGTCAGGCGGGGTGGCGCTCAACTGCAAAGCTAATGGCCTGCTGCTTCGTCAAGGGATTTTCGATGACATCTATGTTCAGCCCGCCTCCGGGGACTCCGGAGGAGCGGTAGGTGCGGCCCTGTACGCATACCATCGCATCACGGGTGAACCCAAACGCATCCAGCCATTTTTCGGCGTCGGACCATCCTATTCACCGGACCAGGTGAAGTCCTTTCTGGATCAGAATAACATACCATACGAGGCACTCCCTCGCAACGAAACGGCCGCCGCCATCGCTCGAAAGATAGCCGACGGCGCGATCGTCGGTGTTTATCAGGGAGCTATGGAGTTCGGACCTCGGGCGCTTGGATTCAGGTCGATTCTGGCCGATGCGCGCGACAACACCATGAAAGAAAAGATCAACGCGGCAGTTAAATATCGTGAAGCCTTCCGGCCGTTTGCCCCGGCCGTATTGGCCGAAGACACCGGGCAGTATTTCGACGCGGCGGTCGCCTCACCCTATATGCTGTTTAACTTCGGGGTCCTCGAGGAGAAACGGACAGTGATTCCTGCCGTGACTCACGTTGATTTTTCATCACGAATTCAGACGGTCGCGAGAAGAGACAATCCGCTCTTGTATGACATTTTGCTCGAATTCAAGAAAATCACCGGCGTTTCGGTTGTGCTCAATACCTCTTTCAACCTTCGCGGACATCCAATTGTGAACCGGCCCGAGGAGGCATTCGGGACCTTCTGTTCGGGAGGTATTGACTATTTGCTGTTTGAGCAGTATATTATAGACAAATCAGAACTGCCGGAAGCAGTCATGACCAGGTTCATCTTCGAAAAACAACTCGATTGAATTTTCTGGTTACGCCGGTAGAGTGTTTAAATAGCACCGCAAATCAATAGGTTACACGCGAAACGACAAGGGTGAAGTTATGTTTCGCAGGCTTAACATTTTTTCCGAACTCTGGTATTTCCTTCGGACCTCCAAAAAATGGTGGCTGGGACCTATTCTGATATTTCTCCTGCTGATATCACTGCTGGTGGTATTCACGGAGTCATCGGCCCTGGCCCCGTTCATCTACTCGCTGTTTTAGGACGCGTGTACAATTGATGAGAGATAGGCCCGTTGCA
This sequence comes from uncultured Ignavibacteriales bacterium, assembly GCA_964371785.1. Taxonomy (GTDB): domain Bacteria; phylum Zixibacteria; class MSB-5A5; order GN15; family FEB-12; genus CAVQCT01. Next base: position 397,531 of record CAYJOL010000002.1, read on the forward strand.
CAACCGTTCTGGCTCAAGTTGCTGTTCGCGACGATGCTGCTGGCACTTTTTGTGATCGGCAGTGAACTCTGCCTGCGCCTGCTTGATGTCGATCTCTATTACAAAAATCAGTTCTTCCCGGTCAACCGAGATATCGACTTCCCCAGTGTTTTCAAAAAGGATGCCAAACTGTTCTGGCGGTTCCGCCCCGATAAGACAATTAATTCGCGGCAATATAGCGACATCTCGTATCACATCAACTCAGCCGGGATGCGAGGGCGTGATTTTGATCCTCGAAAGTCCCGGTACCGGATAATCGCCCTGGGTAATTCCTGTACCTTTGGCTGGGGTGTCCGGTTTGAAGAGATCTGGACCTCCCGGCTTCAGCAGATTCTCGACCGGCAGGCCGCCGGGAAATATGAAGTGATCAATGCGGGTGTTCCGGGCTACAGCTCTTATCAAGGCGAAGAATATTTCGCCAACGAACTGGTGAAACTGCAACCCGACATGGTGATCATCATGTTCGGCTGGAACGACCACTGGACCGCCGGGCGGGGGATATCAGATGCCCAGCAACGGATGCCCCAAAGGGTCATTCTTACTGCCCAAAACATCCTGTCGTCGCTGAAAATTTACCAGTTCGCCCGTAAACTCCTTCTAAGCTCCACCGAAATGCAGGCGGTAGTGCCGCTTGATCAGACCGAGGGAAAAAGGCGGGTGTCCAATAGTGAGTTTCTGGCCAATCTGCGGAGTATTATTGCCACCGCGAAATCCAACCACACGCAGGCCGTTCTCATGATCCCACCGGTAGCCGCCCTTAGTATTTACTTCCCGGGCATGGTCTCGCATTTCCATGAACTTCATAAGGCGTATCAGGATGAGATTGTAACTGCGGCAAAATACGAACAGGTCCCGCTGGTTGACCTGCAGACTGCATTTGACAAATATAGTGACCTGTACGACCGTCCCAGCGATGACCCGATTCATTTTAATGCCAGGGGTCACGATGTCGCCGCTCAGGAAATTGCCACGACTATCCTTCCACTGCTTCAGCAGGAGCCGATGGCCCGCCGCTGACATCCGACCCTCAGTGTCTACTGCTTCTTAGAAAACCGGTCCAGCACAGCTATGAGCCTGTCAATATCCTGTTCATTGTTAAACAGGTGGACCGACACTCTAATCGCTCCCTCTCGTCGCACCAGAATGATCTTCTCGTTGAGAAGTTCGCGGTGCAGTTCCTTGTCGGCCGGACAACCGAATGAAAATATTGAGGACCGGTGCTTCGATTGCATCGACGACACGATTGTATAGTAAGGATTCGCCTGAACATAGTCCACAATGCGATCGATAAGCCGATGATTATGTTTTTGAATATTCCCGATCCCCAGGTCCTTGAAAATCTCGACCGACGCTCTCATTGCGAACAGGTTGAGCGCTACATAGTATCCCAGCTCGAAAGCTTCAGCGGTCTCGAAATACGGCAGGTCATATTTGAACAGATCAGTAAAATCCATTTTCCAGTCTACGCCATGCCAGCTCATGAACGGATATTTCAGCTTGTCCCGTATTTCCTCGGACAAATAAAAGAACCCGCACCCCTGCGGCGACAGCATCCACTTCTGGCAGCCGGAAGTGAATATGTCGATTCCAAGCTTCTTGACATTTATCGGTTCGACCCCCATCCCCTGGATGCCGTCAACGACGAAGAAGATATTGTGTTTCCGGCATATCTCTGAAATGGTCGCAAGATCATTCTTGAATCCGTTGAAGTACTGTACGAACGACAGCGCCAGCACCCGGGTCTTTTTTGTAATCGCCTGTTCCAGGGCGTCTATGTCGAAGCAACGGTCTTTGGATTTCAAGAATGTGAGTTTGAGGCCACGGGTCGCGGCGGCGGCCCGAAAAGTATAGATAATGGCCGGGAACTCGACATCGGAAACCAGCACCTCGTCGCCTTTATTCAACGGGAGACCGAATGCCGCAACATTCAGACCGAAAGATGTGTTCGATCCCAGTCCGATATCCCCGGGCTTGGCACCGATTAGTCCGGCGTAGTCTCGGCGGAGCGCGGCGCGAGCCTCGTACGATTCATGTGAGTCATCGTGATCGGCCGCCACCCGGATTTCAATATTCTTCTGGACTGCTTCCTTGAGCGCGGTAGAGAACGGACCATAGGACGCTGAATTGAAATAGACTACGTTCCTGGTATGCGGGAACAGCGCCCGGACCCTGGCGAATTTATCTGATGAATCTTCTTTCATAGCGGACTCCTAAAGTGTGTAGATATATCCAATCAGGGCAAGCGTCCCTGCAATTTTGAGCAAATAGCAGAGCATGGCATAGAGCAGATAGGGCATCGGAAGTTTCAGACGAACCGAGACGCTCATCACAAGCGGCACCGCTCCCAGTACGAACGCAAACAGCGCCGCCGCCACTCCGGTTTTTACTCCGCCGTACGGCAGAATCAAAAAGAAGAAGCTATATCCGATTGTCGGGATAACTACGAAAAAGACGAACTCGATAAAGAAGGTCATTACAAACGCGCCGGGGGTACTATCTTCGGCCAATCCGGCAGCCGGACCCTTTAAGAGGGCCAGTTTATTGCCAATGAACTCGAGCACGAGGCTCGCCAGAAGCAGGTAAAGACCAGCCGCCAAAAAACAGTACAATATGAGAGTAGTCGATACCATCAGAGCCATCCTTCATGCTTATACCATTGATACGTTATTGAAGCGCCGTCCTCAAAATCAACCTGCGGATTAAACCCGAGTTCGCGCCTTGCTTTCTCAATGGAAACCTCCCATGAGGCCAAAAGTTCATTCGCTTTCTCGGCCGTAAGCATTGGTGTGGCGCGAACAAGTTTAAAGGTGAATCCTGACACCGCGGCAATCATTCGGAACACCGGCGCCGGAAGCACGAGCGGAAATCCCTTCTTGCCAATCGCTCGTTCAAGTGTCTCTATCCATTCACGGAAACTGTAGACTCTGTTTTCAGCCAGGAAATAGACAGAGCCGGATTCCGTCTGCCGGGTGGTCGCCAAATGCACTCCCTGGCAAAGGTCATCCACGAAAATCATTTGTATTTTGCGATCCAGATCGCCGATTAGGGCGCGTATCCGCCGATTTGCCGTCTGAAAAACTGAAAACACTTCTTTATCGCCCGGGCCGTAAACACCCGACGGACGCACTATCGCCACGGGAAGTGAATTCAAATAGGAAAGCACAACTCGTTCCCCGGCTAACTTCGACCGTCCATAAGTCGTTACCGGATGGGGCGAGGACTCTTCGGTCAGCGGTGACCCTTCAACGCTGGGGCCAACAGCAGCAAGCGATGAAATGTAGACTATTTTACGAACATTCGGATTGCCGTGCGTGACAGCCTCCATGAGTGCTTTTGTTCCGAGTTCGTTGACTTTGAAAAACTGTTGCGGATCTTTCGATTTGACGATGCCGGCGTTGTGGACGATATAATCAACACCCTGGACCATTGCGGGCAGTTTGTCGGCGGTTGTGACGTCGCCATACCGAAATTCAACCGGCAGGTCTCTAAGCTGGCTCAGATCCGAGGACTGACGCACCCCGCCGACAACGTGGAATCCTTGCTGGATGAAGTATCGGCAAAGCCGCGCGCCTACAAATCCGTTGGCACCGGTAATCAATACGGATGATGTCAAATCGGCCATGCGTCAAAGGTAGGAAAATCAATCAGCGGGCACAAGCCCCAGATGGCAGGTTATTCGAACACATCGGCGGAAAAGCGGTAAATCTCCGCCTGCGGATCTTTGTAGCTGTTTTTGGGAAGCCCGGCTTTCAGGCAGGTCTGTTCGAGAAATTCTGTGCGGTCCCAGGCGTGCTCACTCGCCACTTGCGGCAAGAGCAGGCCGGAGTGCATATCCATCTTGATCAATAAACCGTCGCGTCCAACCTCGATTTCATTCGTGTTATGCACCCGCTCGAGGCGTGAGAGCACTGATATCGACAGTTTCACATCAGGAAATTCATCCGGCCCGAGCTGCGGGAAACGCGGGTCATCCATCGCCGCCGACACGGCCATTTCCGCGACCGCCTCGAAGAGCGGCTCCCGTGCCTTGATCATGCCGATACATCCGCGCAACTCATTATCAACCGTGAGCGTTACAAACACGCCCCGTTTAACGTCCAATTTCTCGATATGAGGCGCGGAATACTTCTTTCCTTTCAGGGCGGCTTCAATAGCCTCGCGAGCGATCAGTACAAGCTGCTTTCTATCTTCATCCGTCAGGGCAAATTCCGCTTTTGCGGCAGGAGCGCCTACCGCGGTTCGCTCAACTTCCTGGCGGGTTCCCACGACAACTGCCGACAGATAGCCAACGACCTCCTGGAAATCGCCGGTCGCCTCGCCCGAAGTGGTGTACTCCAAAAACTCCGTCCGGTGTCCGCCCAGCCGCCGGCAAGCCTTCATTACCGCCGCTACGATACCACCGCCGCAGGCCTCGCCTTTGCCTGACTCAAGCGTTTCGATCAGCAAATCCGGGTCATATTCCTCGATAGCGTGCTGAATACTGGCGTCGAGTCGTCGAGCCGCCTTCTCACTGTGAAAGTGTGATAAGTCGGTCGAGGCAACGATCAGCGTGTTGGTCCCCCTCAGTGCCGACGCCAGCGTCTCCCCAAGGGCGTTTATCGTGTCCTCCTCCTGGTCACCCATAACTACCGCAACCAGTTTGAACTTGCCCAGCACCACCTGGAGAAACGGCAACTGTACCTCAAGCGCATGTTCACCTCTGGTCGAGCCACTGGCGTGACCCATGTTCGAGAAGTAGACCTGGGGATGAATAGAGGCTATTTTTCTGGAAAGCTCCTTGTCAATTTCGACCACTCCGAGCGGCGTTTCGTATCCGCCTCCGTCGTAGACCGAGGCTCCCTTGAAGAAAACGGTATGCGACGGCGATACTACTACCACCGCGTCATACTGCTCACCATCAAGCAGCTTGAATGCCCGGGCGGCAACTTTGCCGGAATACGGGTATCCGGCATGGGGACAAATCAATGCCAGGGGCGGACCCTCAAGGGGAGTCTTTTTGACCTCAGAATACAACTGGGCAATCTTCTTAACCAGTTGACTGGGCGACGAGGGATAAAAAAGGCCGGCCACGGCCGGTTTGCGTATATCGGATGACTGGGAGCTCATTTCTCGCTTTCACTCACTATTCTTCGCCTGAATGGTATGGCAAACTCGCCATAATGTCAAATGGCGTTTTGAGCCTCCCAGAGTCTGCAAAACACAGAGGCGCCGCCGGCTCTTTTTGCCAGGCCGCGCCATGAATCTCAACTTTGCAATCCTGGTCAGTTCTTGACCATTGGCGGCGCAGTTACGGCCGCTTTGGTCTTGTCACCGGTACCGTCTTTTCTGATACCTTCGACCATCGCCGCCAGTGATGCGATTATTCCGCTTGCCTCATAAGGCAGGAATATCTTGTTGGCATTACCCTCGGCAAGTTTCGGGAGCATCTCAAGGTACTTCAAGGTAATCAGTTTCTCATCCGGCTTGCTCTCATGAATGGCGGTGAACACACTGCTGATCGCCTTGGCTTCACCTTCGGCTACGGTCAACTGGCGGTACCGCTCGGCATCCGCTTTCTTCTTGACCGCTTCGGCGTAACCTTCGGCCTGAAGAATCTGTGACAGCTTAGAGCCTTCGGCCTTTGTGATCTCCGACTGTTTGATAGCCTCGGCATCGAGGATGGTTGCGCGTTTGTCACGTTCCGCCTTCATCTGACGGCTCATGGCGTCGGTTATGTCACGTGGCGGGTCGATACGCTGCAGTTCCACGCGATTGATTTTTACGCCCCACTTGTCCGTAGCTTCATCAAGTACGTCGCGTAACTGGCCATTTATGCGATCGCGGGAGCTCAGGCAGGAGTCCAGGTCGAGCTCACCGATAACATTACGAAGGTTGGTCTGGGCAAGTTTGGTAGCCGCTATAATGTAGTTTGCAATCTCGTAACGTGATCTCGCCGGATCGGTCACCTGTGCATAGATGATAGCGTCAACCTCGACCGATACGTTATCGGCCGTGATTACCAACTGCGGGGGAACATCAAGCACTACCTCGCGCATATCTACTTTCACCACGGTGTCGAAAAATGGCACGATCAGATTAAGTCCCGGCTCCAGTATGCGCTGGAATCTCCCGAGTCGCTCCACCAGTCCCCGCTCAAACGGCCGGATTATCCGGATCGACATGGTTACCATGATGAACGCAAATACGCCGGCGGCCACCAGAAATATGACAACGGTATTCATAATATTATCCTTTCCTACATCTTTCTTTGCACGTGAAGACGGGTCCCTTTGACCGATGTCACCGTCACTTTGTCATTCAGTTCAATTCGCTCATCAGCGAGCGCCACCCAGACTTCACCCTCGATACGTACCTGACCGCCAAGGTCCGGGTCGATTGCTTTGATCACGAGTCCAACCTTGCCGATAAGGGCGTCGACATTTGACTTGGACGGTGATTCTTTTGTAATCTTCTTCGCCAAAGTACGGGTCAGTGGTATCAGCACGACCGAAATCAAAATGAAGATGCCAATCTGACCGTAGTAGGTGTCCGGGTAAAAGAAGCTGTACAGACCAGCCACCAGTGAACCGACCACAAAGCAGCCGAAAATGAGCGTGGGCGTCATCAACTCCAGAATCAAGAATATTACCAAGGCGGCGAGCCAAATCCAGACGATATTCGGCATACAACTTCCTTTCTTCGAAAAATCCCGCCGACACACGGTGGGCCTGCAATAATACTTATAATCGAATGGTTTATTCGACCGTGCGTGACGAACTATAAAAGCTTGGCGCAGAATCGATTGTCAACTTAAAACAGATTTTTGTGGTGAGTGCCGTACGGACTTTTCACTGGCGCGGGCCGTATACATTCGATTACTTCTCAGCAGCATCGCAAACCGCCCTGATAAGACTTTGAATCGGACAGACCATGAAAGACCTGATGACGCAGCCGTACCAGAGATTCGCCTCAGTTTACGACCAGATGGGTGCCGATGCCCATTCCCGCAAGATGACCGAGTACTGCTTTCGTATCTTCAGGAAGTTTGACATCAAGCCGGTGACCGGGCTGGATCTGTGTTGCGGGACCGGCACGGCAGTCCACCTGTTCTCGGAACGGGGAATTTTGATGTCCGGACTGGACCGGAGCCCGCAGATGCTGGCGGTCGCGGCGAAGAAACTCAAAGGCCACCGCGTCACACTATATCAGAAGGAACTGCCGACTTTTCGTTTGCTCGACACCACCAATAGCCGCATTCTCCGGCGGTTTGATGTGGTGACCAGCTTTTATGATTCGCTCAATTATCTGACTTCGCAACGCGAGCTCAAAGCGACCTTTCGCTCAGTCAGCCGGCACCTGGTGCCGGGTGGGTGGTTCATTTTCGATATGAACACCGAAGAAGCGCTGAAGATCCTCTGGGATGCTCAGGTGTTTGCCGATGCTCGTGAGTCACTGGCGTGGATCTGGAAAAACGAATATCATCCCCGGACGAAATCAGCTACCTGCCGAACAATCTTCTTTCGCCCCGCGGGAAAATTATGGGAAAGATTCGAAGAAATTCACGTGGAAAAAGCTTACGAAAATCGGACTCTTCAACGTCTGCTCCGGGAAGTCGGGTTTACCGTTAAGGGGTTCTACAAGTGTCACACTTTCGATAAACCAACCAAAAATACTTACCGTATCTGCGCCGTGGCGCAAAAAAAACCGGCATGAATGACGCCGGCTAAAACAAACCTGAGGAAACTTATCTGACCACGCACGGTGGCCGGGGTATCACCCTCACCGGAATCCCGAGCCGCCTCCGCAGGAATGTCCGGTCGATGCACCAGCGTCACCGCTTGAGGCAAAGACCGACAACAGCTTGTGAACATCCTCAGAATTACACTTAGGACAGACAACCCCTTTTTCGCTTCCGAGCACCAACTCTTCGAACTTGTAATCGCACTTGGCGCATCTGTATTCAAACAACGGCATTGGACTCTCCTACTTCTCTTTCTTCTTTTCCTCGACTCCTATGACCGCACCGGCCAGCAACCCAAGTATCGTGTATGCATATGGGTTCGAAGCGACCTGTCAGGTGGTTCCGGCGCACACCGCCGCATAATGAAAAAAGAACCCGGCTACTCCGCCTGACAGGGCAAAAATAATGAATCTTTTACTCAGCAGTTTCTTCAGCATATTCTCACTACACGGATGCCATCATTACTTTTCGAAGTGTGGCCTCGACATTCGCCGCCAACTCATCAAGTCCTGCTTTCGGCATCATCTCGGAAATCATGGTCGGTCTCGCCAGCGTGACGATCGTCTTGTTTCCCTCCTGGTACACGGAAAACTTGCACGGCATGAACAACGCGACATTGACACTCTTTTTAAGCGCCTTGTCAGCAAACCCAGCATTGCATACCTCGATAATCTTCAGTGGCCCCCGTTCGAAACCTCTCTCCGCCAACGTGGCCTGTACATCATGAATATGCAATACGCGAAATTGATTCCCGGCTGTCTCGCGCTCTATGTTGGCTACCACCGTGTCAAACGGCTTGCCCGACTCGAGTTGATATGCTAATTTGTCGATCATGGCTATTCTCCTGTTAATATTATTCCATTCTTAGATCGGCCAGCAGGGAAAACGATGCAACTTATTCCGGCAATACCTCGAAACTCCTGACCACCTTGGTTTCCTGCTTAACCGTCTGACTGACAACACAATACTTGTCCTCTGATAACTCAATCGCCTGCTGCACTTTGTTTGCGTCAAGATTGCGGCCCCGGACGATATATTTGATCTCGATTGTATGAAATGGTCGCGGGTAGCTTTCTGACTGATGGGCGGTCAGCTCAATTTCAAGCGAAGTTAGTTCCTGCCGCTGCTTCTGAAGAATCCTGACGACATCGATTCCAGTGCACCCGGCTATTCCAAACAGTAGTAGCTCGGTTGGCTTATAGCCGGCTTCCTCGCCTCCTGCTGCTTTGGAGGTGTCGGTAATCAGTTTGTGTCCGAAAGCCGATGTCCCTTCGAATTTCATTCCGCCCGCCCACTTCATCTTGGTGGTCATCATCGCTTTTTGTCTCCCAAACAAGACGTCACTTTTCGCATCACACGTTTATTCAATTACCGCTTCGATAAGTATACACAAAATGCCGCACTTTTGGAAGTCCTTATAAACCGCGCAGCACCTGTCGGAGTTCAGCGGCGGTAGAAACCGGTTGTCGGCAGACTGAATTCACACACACATACGCCCTGGTCACACCATCGTCCGCTTTTCGTCCTTTAAATAACGGCACTTGTTCTCCTCCTGTTTCACTCACAGCCACCGTGCGATACGGAAGAAACACCGTATAGATCTCCCGAAGCATCGCGTCTCGTTCATCCGATTTCCCGGTCAGCACGATCTCCACTTTGTCGGCAAGGAATTGCTGAAGCGCGAAGGTAGCGCTGCTCATGCCGCCGGGATACCGCTCCAGCAGTCCTGAAAGTTGTCTCAAAGCCGATTCGGCCTGCGTTAGGTAGGGCCGCTCATCCGTAAGACGGTTCAATCTCAGCAGGTTGCTGATCATGTATGAACCGGGAGCGGGGATGGCGCTGTCTGTTTCTTCCGAAGGACGAAGAATGAGATCGTCCTGGTTATCCGGACGGAGAAAATACTTTCCCGAGTCATCCAGAAAGAGCAGGCGACATCGCTCGGCCAGATCCCTGGCTAACTGCAGCCATTTCGAGTTGTCGGTTGAAACATCAGATTCATACAGATCCAGTAATCCGGCGATATAGAAGGCGTAGTCTTCCAGAAACTCGCCTTCGGAATGACGGCCGTCACGATAGGCGTGCCTGAGCACACCGCCGTGGTATAGTTCTCTCGTGATGAAGTCTGCGTTCTTCACCGCCGCCTCAAAATACTTCCTATCCCCGCTCACCTGATACCCCACAGCCATGGCGCTCAACATGAGACCGTTCCACGAAGTAAGAATCTTGTCGTCGGTCAACGGGCGAACTCGAGTTGCACGAACGGCCAGGAGCTTTTGTTGAGCCATGAGCAAGAACGTGTCAAAATCTCCGTCGTAGTTCTTCCTTATCCGGTCTGATGCTCCGCTCAGGTGGAGAATGTTTTTGCCTTCGAAGTTTCCGCCCGCGGTGATGTTATAGTATTCTGCGAAGGGCGCCGCCTGGGGTCCGAGGGTTTCTTCGATTTCCTGCTTGCTCCATACGTAGTATTTCCCTTCGACACCTTCGCTGTCAGCGTCGAGAGCGCAGAAAAATCCACCTGACGTGTCCGTCATTTCATTGAGTACGAAGTCAAGCGTTCCCCGTACGATATCCAGATACAGCTTATTGCCTGTCTGCTGAAATGCTTCGGCATAAGTCTTCACCAACAGGGCATTATCATACAGCATTTTCTCGAAATGCGGCACTAACCAGCGCTCATCGGTGGAATAACGCGCAAACCCTCCAGCCAGCTGATCGTAAATGCCCCCTCTGGCCATAGCCGTCAGAGCCTTCTCGGCGGCCTGTACATAGGCGAGGTCGCCACTCGTCTTGTAGTAGCGCAAAAATAGAGACAGTTCCGGTGCGTGTGGGAACTTCGGAGCTGTTCCGAATCCTCCGTAGCTCTGATCGAAACTCCGCATGAGTGCTTCGGCTGAGCGCTTTATCGCGTCCGGACCAAGCAGGGTAGCCGACGGTGTCAACTGAAGACGGCTCGCTACCTGCTGGTAGATTTCTTCCGAAGAAGTGATAATCGATTCTCTTTCCTGCTCGAAGGCGGCGGCAATTTCCGTAATGACTTTCATGAACCCCGGCCGCCCATAGCGATCCTCGGGAGGGAAGTACGTCCCCGCAAAGAACGGCTTCAGGCCCGGCGTCAGAAATACCGACATCGGCCATCCTCCCTGCCCGGTCAGAGCCGTCGTGAATGACATATAGATCTGATCCAGATCCGGACGCTGCTCGCGGTCGACCTTAATGTTGACGTAGTATTTGTTAAGTATTGCCGCAATAGATTCGTTCTCGAATGACTCGCGTTCCATGACATGACACCAGTGACACGATGCATAACCGATCGACAGGAAAATCGGCTTGTCTTCCTGAACGGCCTTCCCGATCGCCTCTCGTCCCCAAGTATACCAGGTTACCGGGTTGTGAGCGTGCTGCAAGAGATAGGGCGATGTCTCATGTATAAGATGATTCGTGTGTTCCGGTCTTGTTTGTTCGCTCATACTCAATAACGCTTTCGTGTCATCATTTTTCACTCTTTCACTTTCTTGAGCCACGGGCAACAGTAAGGTTCCTTTGTCATTCGAACAATTACCGTTGCCAGTGGTTCCACCAGGAACAATGTACAATCGGAACCGGCTTGGGCGAACAATTGTTTTACCCTTATGAAACTATTTGGAGAATAGCAAAACTATAGCATGGACGGAGAAGGAGTTGAAAATTGAAAAGCAGACCTGTGACTCTAATGGTTATTGCAGCCACCATCGGCATTGCCGCTATCGGCACCTTTTCCGGTCGGCTGTCAGCCAAACCGGAATCGAATGATCGCAAATTTACCTTTAGCTACCAGTTTACCGTAAAAGACATTCCCGCCACCGCCAACGATGTCGAGTTGTATATTCCCATGCCTCCCAGTGATGAATATCAAACGGTCGGAAGAGTGAATATCGAATCGCCCTATGTGTACAAGCAGATTGTCGACCCGGAATACGGCAACCATATTCTGCTTGTAGATGTCTCCGATGAAATTCCCCATGACATCGATATGTCTGTCAGCTTCAACGTGGACCGCCAGGAGAATCGTGCGCTGGATGAGCCGAAGATGCAAAACCCGGAAACGCAGGAGAATCTTGAGCGATATCTTAAGCCGGATTCACTGGTGCCCGTTAACGGCAAAATTGCCGAGGAAGCCCGCTCTGTCGTTAATTCAAACATGACCGATATGGAGAAAATTGAAGCGCTTTATGAGCACCTGTTTGAAACCATGAAGTACGACAAGACCGTCGCCGGGTGGGGGCGTGGCGATGCCAATTTCGCCTGTGATTCCCGCCGCGGAAACTGCACCGACATTCATTCGCTGTTTATCGGCATGGTCCGCTCGATCGGCATCCCGGCACGATTCATTATGGGCTTCCCGCTTCCCGAAGGGACGCAGGAAGGCGAGATTTCCGGCTACCACTGCTGGGCAGAATTCTATATCAAAGACCGCGGATGGATACCGGTGGATATTTCTGAAGCTATTCAGCATCCTGACGCCAAATCATATTTATTCGGTCACCTGGACCCCAATCGAGTTGCGTTCACAAGGGGACGGGATATCAAAGTCCCGACCGCCGATGGAGTCGAAACGCTCAACTATTTCATTTATCCTTATGTGCTGGTCGATGGCAAGCCGTTCACTAATGTCACGACAAAGTTCGGATTCGCCGACAAATAACCACTTATCGATGATCATTCGGAAATTAGCGCCGCTGTGCTCTTCCAGCACGGCGGTTTCTTTTGGAACGGGAGACTTTCCCACAGTATGTTAGTCAATTGACATGGGGAAATTAAAGAATGTCGATAACCTGATATTCAGGTATGCTGACGTCCTGTTGTCATTCTCCACATGGTCGAAGTTTGCATGATGCATCAATCCGGTCATGCCCTGAACAAACACATGATTCCCGATAAAGCCTGCTATTCCGAGTCCGACCGAGAGTGTTTTTTCAACTACGCCGGTCGGAAATGGCTCGCGGTAAGACCCTTGAATATCCAGCCACGGACTGCTCCACGGCTCATACACACTTCCCTCGCCCTGCCGATGGTACGATAAAGTCATCAGACCTCGCATATACTCGCCGAACCACCGTGTTACCTCGGCCCGCAAGAGATCGTAATCGTTGCCCTCGGCGGCTCCCAACAAACTATGTTGATACTCATAACGATTGCGCGGAAGCGGCTGATTGAACGTACGATTGGTCACCCGGGTATACTCCAGCTGGACATCTACCCGGGGCATAACATCGATCACTTCGCCACCAACCAGCAAACCATACTCGTTCGGCTCCTGGTCGCCCTGGGATTTCTTCTCAATCTGAAAATCATCGATCAACAGCTGTCCGAACAGACGCAACCGCTTGGCCGGAGAATAGCTCGCGTCCAAACCGAGAAGGGTGTTGTCGTTAATATTGTCATTGAGCTGTTCAGCGTGAAAGAACAGAAGTGGATTCAGGTAATTCAATTCTAAGGTTCGTCCCGCTCCTGCAAAAATCACGGTCTCAAATAGTCCTATCCGGAGATTGTCCGCAAGATGAAGGTCAAGCCGATGTCCGGCAAAATATCTGTTTTCGAATACGGCACCGGAATCCGTCAGGCTATTTTGTCCATCGAGACGAGCCAGCCGATACGAGATGACCAGATGGCCCCAGCGTACGGTATAGGCGAACCCATCGAGATTATTGGTGGCGGCCAGTACGAGTGATTCGCGTGGTCCCCAGAAAGAAGCGAATCGCCCGAACATCAGGTCGATTGTTTTTGTCTGATATGCAACAAACGCCTGCTCGACACCGCCGGCGAGCCCCCGCCATTTTTTCCCGCTGTAAAAGGGATCTTTTGCCTTGCGCTGGTCCAGTGAAAAATTACCGTAGGCGAATATCTTGTCGGACGAATGGGCCGCAAACCCGGCACGGTATGATTCGTATCCGGCCGGATGGGTCAGGCGCGAGGATTGAAAGTCTTCGGCCGCGAATACAAATAGCTGAATGTCACTCTCCGTAATCTGTCTCACGTATTCGAGTGGCCCAAAGGAAAACTGCTGCTTCGAATCGCTGAATGGGCCTAACTGATAATCGAATCGATCGTACGTGAGCGCTTCCTGCCGGTGCCATCGTCCGTAAAGAAAGTCATACTCCGGCTGTCCAACCGGCAGTATTGAACTGCTTGAGGCGACAAGCGGGATAAACTCAAGAAGGAGGAGTGAAATCACTAATCTGGAATATAAACGGGTCACTCGAGCATCCATGCTACAAGGTTTCTGTAAATGTACCCGGATCGACCCTGCCGGGTCAACAAGAACAGGGAGGAACTTACGACGCTCCGGAGCCTTTAATAACGGCTGGGATTGTTTTCGCGATTATCTTGGTGTCCTCCCATAGCGACCAGTTGTCGATATACTGAAGGTCAAGACGCATCCACTCCTCGAAATCGACATTATTACGACCGCCTACCTGCCAGGTGCAAGTGACTCCCGGCTTGACCGATAGCTTACGCCGCTGCCACGGTTCGAATTGAGCAACTTCACCCGGTAATGGCGGCCGAGGCCCGACCAGCGACATATGCCCCAAAAGTACGTTGATGAACTGGGGAACTTCGTCGATGGATGTTTTGCGAAGGATGCGGCCGACCCGGGTGATTCTGGGGTCATTGCGTATCTTGAATACCGGGCCGGACATCTCATTCAGTTCTTGAAATCTGTGTCTGATTTTCTCGGCATCAGCGCACATGGTCCGGAATTTGTAGAGATAAAACGGCTTTCCGTTAAGTCCGCTGCGCACCTGCTTGAAAAAGACCGGTCCTCTGGTGTCAAGTTTGATGGCGGCCGCCACGACGGCAAACAGTGGGGAGAGCAATATCAGACCGACAAGCGCGCCAAATTTGTCGACCAGACTCTTGGCAAAGAGCAGAAATTCGTTTTCCGGCGTAGCCCGGTACAATAGTACCGGCGTGCCATTTATGTAGGCAGGCTTTACACTCGTAATATTCGGATCATGTATGACCGGCAAATAGCAAACGGGGACGCCCATTTTTTCGGCTGTAATGAACAGTGCCTCGGTTCTCGACAGGTCCGCCGGTTCAACAGCCACGACCACAACATCGACCTGACGGGTACTGATAATCGCGGCCGCGTTTGTCGGATGACCGATCAACGGCACATCGCGATAGCTCCACATTCCCTCCCGTTCATAGTCAAGAAAACCGACCAGGCTCGCTTCAAGCTCGGCCGAGTCCAGTATCACGTTGGCGGCTTTCTGCGCGCGCTTTCCGGTGCCGACTATGATTACGTGCTTTTCGTGGAGAGGTCGGCCGGCCTGGTTGAACTCGGCGCTGATGCGTTTGAGAATTCTTCGGCTCACCTTCATCCAGGCAACCTGAAATGCGAGATTCAAGACGACAAAAGTGAACAGTATAGTAACCGGTACTGACCATCCCATAATGAAGCAAGCGGCCAACACCATGACTGAAATCCGCAACTCATCATCGATCACCTGTCCCACCTTCTTTCGCACCACATATGCCGAGAGCACCGGTTTCGGTCCGCGTGAGAAATATTGTATCCCGCGCCCCAATACCGTCGCAATAGTCAGCCCGAGGGTTAAATTGCTTAGCGAGCCGGCTGTGGCGAAAACGGCAAGGACTACCGCCGCTGAAATGAAATGAGCCCCTGTCTGCCCGGATAACAAGAGCGCTATCTTCCGATACACGCGTTTCATAAACAAAACCCGATGGACTTGCGACTGCCGTGTGCTGACAGCGCCGTCGATATCGTCCCCTTTGAATACTGGTTCGGCGAATGCTCCAACTTCATTCCCCATGCGTATCGTATCGGTGTTCCAGTTCATTACTTTAGCCGAGACCTTACTACTTGATTTTGCTACGCTTTCTGGGCAATCTTGACGCTCCGATTCCGCTCCTTAACGGCACCTTCAAGCAGCCGGGTAACCGTTCGATCCGTATCCGGCGTCTTTGCGGCTTCTGCTCCCCTCTGCAGGGACAGCCGGCGACGGTCCTGCGTCCTCATCGAGTAGTACTGACGCGGCATCTGTTCAATGGCTTTCAAGAACTTATCATTTGAAAGGGGTGACTGAATTCGATACCGGAGATAGTTCCTCATCTGTGGATAACCATCGAGATTCTCTACTGAAATCTTGTACCCGGCCAGGAAATTACCGACATCCTTCGGGCTTGCGACTCGCATGAGAAGAAAATCGGTAGCCGTGATGCGGCTTTGCACACCGAGTTTCGCGAGGGCGTTGGTGACTCGAAGCGACTCCTCATGAATCTCCGCAAGCCGCTGTTCGAGAATGCCACGGTTGGTGAGCACGGCGAAGATCGTCTTACGGACAATCGGTGAGATTACTGAAGGGCGGGTCGATTCTTTTATGGATCTTATCAGTTCCGCCGGAGCGAGAACATATCCGCTGTCTGCCGAGTAGATCCCGAATGAAGCCGTGAATGAGCGTATCACTACGACATTCGTGTAAAGGTTGAGAAGTTGCGCGGCGGTGATGCCGAAATAGTCGAAGAAATACTCATCGACTATTACGAGTCCATTCGGAACTGCCCCAGCCAGCCTCTCCAACTCGGCCAGTGAGTAATTGGCGCCGGTGACCCGGTTCGGATTGGCAACGTAGACGAAGTCGAACGGATTCTCTATCCGCTCCAGAATCGCTTCAGTATTCCCGCTGAATGGCGAAGGCGGGATTACTTCGACAAGACTGACCTCAGCCATGTCGGCCGCAATCTCAATATCCGGCGTCACATGACCGGCGCAGACTAGTCGACAGCCGGCCTGATACTTGAGTTTGAGTATTGCTGATAAGTGGGAAGTGACGTCTGAAAACAGGTCTATCATCTGCCTGTCAGTTTTGGCTGAATGAGCCAACAGTTCAAGCAGGTCGTCTACCTGTGCCGTTCCTAGGGCTTGCACTTGCATGTTGGGGCCTTTCGTTAACCTTCCAGAAAATCCATTTTCTCCTCTGATTCATCGCAAACCTAGTGCCGGGCTGTGCTGAAATTGCACATCAACAGATAACCTCTTGATATACAGCACACTATCAGCGAACCGAATCCGTCCGGCTTACTTTGGCTTCGCCCTGGGAGTCCTAAATCGCGACTCTTTTTCCCGATAGACTGAAAAGTTTTCCCCGGTGAATAAAGACCGGTGGGGCTGCCCCCACCGGTCCTTTTAGGAAGGTAAGAAAAGAAAAATGCTGTAACGGATTTGTATTTGTGGCTAGAGTTTGCTGACTATATAAACCGAGGTGAGCAGGCCGGTGGCGGCGCTGAGTGCGGTCGTCATTGTTTTGAGGATGTTGCGGTCTTTTTCGATCTTGGACGGCACCACGATTACATCCCCAAGTTCCACTTCTCGGCCGAGGATACCGCCACCAGAGGCCACTTCTCCCGTCGCCCGTATCAACCGGGTTTGCTTTTTGTCAGCCTCGCGGATAAAATTGCCCGCTCGCTGGACATAATACTTCACATTCTTGCCCGGCGCATACTTAATGGTTCCGTTCGCGCCCACCGCCCCGATTACGGAAATTCCTGAGGGAAGGGTTGGCACATAGATGCGATCATCGGGCTGTAAAGAGATGTCCCCCTCGCGCCCGTCAGAGGCAAGGATCTTATCCATGTCGATAATTATTCGGTTGACTGAACTCGCGTCATAATCTACCACATCATTTTTCACCAGGTTGCCGAGCGAATCCTCCTTCATGGGAGTGGTACGGTCAATGATCTCTTCGACCCTGATGCGCTTGAGATTCTGGTGAATCGCCTTCCGGTCAAGGACCACACCTTCCGGGAACGCGTTGGGTGTGAACCCGCCCGCCCGTTGGAGCAGCTGGTAAAGCGACTCGTTGCGATTCGCCAGCGTATATTTTCCCGGATACTGAACCTCGCCATCGAGCGTCACCGATCTGTCTTCTCGCCACTCAGGAATCTGGCGGATATATACATGGTCGTCCTCCTGTAACGGCGTCTGCTGATCTTCAGGTACGTCCATTGCTACATTGATCAGCGTAATCGTTCCGGACGTATCCAGACGGGCGATTTCCGCCCGATGCCGCAGGGCGCTTCGGGTGTACGAACCGGAAAGAAATACCAGGTCCGCGACTGTCATATGCTTGTAAAGAGGATACTCGCCCGGCTTTTGAATTTCACCTTCGATATATACATGTTTCTTCCATTCGACTTCGTCGATGGAATAGACATAGAGTGAGTCTCGGTCCTGCAGCTTTACATCCGTTTTAGGATCCCCGACTATGACCTGCCTGAGATCCACCGGAATGATCTCGAAATGGCGGTCCGGATACCTGCGGAAAATGTCCATGCGCTGATAATACACATCGTAAGGTTGAAGCTGGGCCCTGGTTATCAGATCTGATACCGTTGCCGACTCGGTGCGTTCGTAGTACCCGGGATGTTTCACCTGACCGAATACAGCGACGATATTTTTCTTCGCCTCAAAGATGGAATAGACCGTCATGCGGTCGCCGTCATCGAGAGGGATGTTGTCGACACGGGCCCGGCTGGTCGTGTCCAGATTCAGATCCACCACCTGCCATTCATCGGTGCGCGAGACTCTTTCGAGCATGACCCGCTCAAGATGTGCCTCCGGCGTCGCATTGCCCGCCAGCGTGAGCAGATCCAGAGTCGTTTCCCCTCCTTTGAGCTCATACATGGCCGCGCGCTTTATCTCACCGCGTATTGCCACCCGCGGGCCTGAGACCGGCACAAAGATGACGTCGCCAGTTTGCAGGCGTATGTCGCTTGAATTGTCGCCTTTGAGCAGGAGATCGTACAAATCTATGTGAGCTTTCTCCTCACCGCTTCGCATCAGCTTGATCTGGCGCATCGACCCTCTGGTGGTCGGCCCGCCCGCCATGTACAACGCGTTGAACATCGAAGTCAGCGAGGACACTGTGTAGGCGCCCGGATGCCTGACTTCGCCAGCCACAAACACACGGATAGAGCGGATTTTGCCCAGCGAAACTGTCAGGGAAAAGTCAGTATAGGCTTTGGAAAACTGACGCTTGGCTTTATCTGTGAATTGCTCAAGGGTTAGACCCCAGCCGACGATTTCACCCACCTGTGGTACGAAAACCTTGCCTTCGCGGTCCAGAGTCAAATTGTACTCTTTTTCGGCCCTTCCCCACAGATAGATGATTACATTGTCGCCCGGTCCGAGCACATAGTCGGATGCCGATGGAATGTCTATGGCTACATCGTTCTGATTATCTTCATGGAACAGATTCATGCCGAACGGCTCAAGCTGGTCAAATTCGAGCATCTGTTCGGGATTGCTGACCTGATCAGCTTGGGTCGACGGCGAATTCGGCCTCGCGGTCATCCCGTCCGCCATCATGAGTTGCCTGAGGCTGTCATCCGGTCCCCCGGTCGTACCTGCAGCGGTCGTATCAAAAATCTGCGGAGTCTGGTACACACCGGTCTGGGTCGAGGATGGAATCTGGTTCTTGTACTTTTTGAGGAGAAGCTCTTTTTCTTCCGCCGAGAGACTTCCCAGGTCCTGGGCCCGCGCCGTTCGGAACCAGTTTAGTGACACCAGAATGATCACTAAAATGATGATGAATACTAATTTCTTGCTCATTTCTACCTTCCTATGGTATTGGCAAAGTTTTCTGAGAACATATCGAATGCTATGTTCACTCATCCGGCAGCTATTGCAAGGCCTGTGCCACACGGTGGTTGTGTCTTGTAACTCGTTCGCATTCTGTTTGATAACTGTGTGATCGCGTGATCGCCGCCCATGTTCACATCCCCTGGAAATAGAAAACAGTTCCCCCTGACATAAGAAGTTTTTTCCGTGGGGGTGAAACCTGCCGGTGGTCATGGTGAGTGTAGGCGGAGGCGAATCAGTAGCTCCAAGTTCAAATGTTTCAATTCGGTTGAGATTGCCAATATTTATTTCCCCTTTTGCCCACTATGACGCTCAACAGATCACCGCGTCAAACGTCATTAGCGTGCACAGAGTAAGGCCATTGATGACAAAAAGTTAAAAGGGCTGTCGGGTTGAAAAAGACGCTAATCCCTTGACATTACCAGAGGCGTATAGTAATTTGACGGCTTATTTCTGAGAACGGTGACTGCTAACAACGATGTAAAGGTAAACGTTTCTGCTTTGACTCCCGATGCCGTGTCGAGGACCCCGTTCTTGAGGTATCCCAACTCCGGCATCAGGCAAATCTGAAGATAAACATCAGGTGCAACGTATGGAGATAAGAATGGGGATTGTTAAATTTATTGCCACTGTCTTAGTGCTGATCGCTCTGCTCTCTCCAAGTCCATTTGCCGGCGGCTTCCAGAATTCCGGCGTGGGCACGACGGCCATGGGGATGGCGGGGGCCTTCCGGGCTGTCGCAAATGACTGGACCGCCGCTTATTACAACCCGGCTGGATATGCCTATATCCGCGACAATCAGCTCGGCGGCAGTATCGCACTCGTTCACGTTCGTGATGAGGTCACGCCCGACTACCGCTTCGGCGGTGTCTATGAGACCGGCATCTTCAACGACCGTGTCGACTACAACGAACACAAGATTTTCAGCAATCCTTCGGGCGGACTGGTGATTCGGTTTCCCTATGGCAATAGCGAGATCGTCGGAGGACTTTCGGCTTATCAGCCGTTCGACAACAATATCTCCTGGACACTGTTCGATCTTCCGCTGGCCTACAACGACAGCCTTTCCGTGCCCCGCGACCAGTACACGAGCAATATCGACGTGGTCGCGTACCAGCTGACTCTGGCTAAGGAATTCAAGCCGGACAAACTTTCGGTGGGCATCGGCCTGCAGGTGCTTCGCGCGGACATCTACTACACAAACATCACGTTTCGCTACAACCCGTACGGTCCGCCGTTGGGAGTCAGGCCTTATGATCGTATCCCGGAATGGTCCAAAAATGACGGCTATGGTTTCGGATTCGGACTGAATGCGGGTTTGATGTACAAGATCAACGACCGGCTGACGTTGGGTTTCAGCGGTAACCTGCCTGCCAAGGTTTCCGTCGATGGAACCGCCAGACTCGAGTTCTATATGCCTAAGATAAGCACGCTGGTTGATAATCCCGATACCACCGGCGTAGAGGCCGGCACGGCGGGCTACGTGTTCGCCGCCGGTAGTCGCGTGGTTGATTCGGCCGACTTCAAGACTGACCTGAAGCTTCCCGCCTCTGTCGGACTCGGTCTTGCGTATAAAGTAAATGAGAATCTGACGATCGCGCTGGATGCCCAGTACACTTTCTGGTCGCGCTACGACGGTCTCAAGTTCACTTACACTAACCACCAGGGCCTTACCGGTGCCGCAGATACCGCGGTGGTCGCCAGAAATTTCTTCACTACCGATCTAGTCAGATCAGTAACGCTGTCGGATGCCGGCAAAGTGGCACTCGGCGCGGAATATAAATATAAAGCGTTGTTCACGTTCATGGCCGGTGTCTCGGCCGATCAATCCCCTGAACGCCGTACGGTTGAGTTCATGCCGCAACTGGTTGATACCGGCGACAAGTACAGTATCAGCGGTGGCGCTATTTGGCATTACCGCCAGCAATGGGATTTCGGCATTTCCGGTGCGTACACTCACGCTCCCGAATTGAAGATTTCCAATTTGGTGGATTGGAACGGCGATGGATTCGACGACAACTTCCCGGGGACATACAAGGCCAGCCGTTATGAAACCGTTATGTCCGTGAACTATCGGTTTTGAGGAGAGATGATATGAGACTTTATCATAAGCTTTGCATCGCATTTCTGGTTCTGCTTGTGCTGGCCGGTTTCGGTTGCTCGAACCGTGGCACCAATAGCAATGACATGCCCGCCATACAGTCAGGCGGCATTTTGAAGAAGGAGGGCGCGCACGTATTCGCAAGCGAACTCGCCCTGCAGATCGGGAATCGCTTCCATCAGATGAAGATTGTCGCTTATGTTCCCAAGGCATTTGAAGAAGGTAAGTTGATTCCGGTGCTTATCCTTCTGCCGCCGCAGGATGGCGATGAGTATTTCTATTTCAATCATGGCTTGAGACAAATTGCGGACGAGCTCATTTCCCGCGGAATCATTCAGCCGATGGCAATTGTGTGCCCCGCCAATGACCGGGTATTCGGCGGCTATTTCTGGGGCGGACATTCCTATGGCGCCGGGGATTATGATTCACTTTTTAGCTATGGCTTGATAGACTACATTGACAATGGCTTCATCGTGCAGGTCTATCCGGATCCGGCCGTCCGTCGCCAGAAGCGCGGTATCGGCGGTGTCGGCATGGGCGCCTACGGTGCCTTCCGTGCGGCTATCCGTAACCCGGGCGAGTTCGGCTCGGTGTCGGCGGTCGACGGTCCGTTGGATTTCGACGGGACCGACGGCAATGGCGGCCTGGCATCGCTGTTTGACAACGCCTTGGTGGAACAGGGACTCCTGGGCGACCCTGATTGGACTCAAAATTTCGACAGCTCGGGCGCCTGGCACCTCTCGCGGCTTTTCATCGGCGGCGCTCTCGCGTTCTCACCGCATGATACGGCAATAACCTTCACCACCACGGTCAACCCGCTCACCGGCAAAGAGACAATCAAAATTATCTCGCGGGAACAGCTGGCGGATAGTACAACGTTGATAACCAACATTGTAAAAGGCGATGCCTTCGACCTCGATTTCAACATGCCATTCGATGCCACCGGCCACAAGTACTGGCCGATCTGGAATCGCTGGCTGGCCAATAACCTTGAGAATATACTTACGCCGGCGGGAAATCAGCTGGCCGGCGTAAATATGTGGATCGCGACATCACCACAGTCTACCTTTGGCAACTTTCATCAGCAGACTGAGTCGTTCTATCAAACGCTCACGTCCGCACCGTACAATTACCCGGTTGAAGAATATACTTACACCGGGTACGCCGGGGAGCCCGCGGTCAACGACCAGTATGTATATGACTTGCTGAAGAAAATGCTGATCTTCCATTCGGAGAGTTTCGGCGACTAACAAGTATCGCAATTATCATAAACCCGGAGGAACAATTTGCCCTCCGGGTTTTTTTTAGTTATATGGCTGAAATGAACAAACAATATGATGTACTCTCGATTGGGGCTCATCCCGACGATGTCGAAGTCGGAAGCGGTGGGGTGCTCATTGACCTACACAAGCGGGGCTATCGCTGCGGTATCGTGATTCTCACGCAAGGCGAGATGGGTACCGGCGGAACGGCCGAGATCCGTGCGCACGAGGTGCGAAACGCGGCCAAAATCCTCGGCGCCGATATCGTGCAGACATTTGATTGGGGAGATACCAGACTCGAAGACACCTACGAGCATCGGTTGGCGCTGGCCGAAGTGATACGACGCTGCCGACCGCGCATACTGCTGGCCCCGTACCCGCATGTCGGCCATGGTCGGCGGCAGTCACATCCGGACCATGTGGCCTCGGGCATCATCACCGTTAATGCGGCCAACCTCGCCGCGTTGAAAAAAGTTGATGTACCCGGAGAAAAACATCTGGTCAATCGGATATTCCATTACTTCCTGCCGCCCGGAGTGAACCCGAACTTCATCGTGGACATTACACCGCACTTCGACCAGTGGATACAGGCACTCTCGGCCCACGAGTCGCAGTTTCTCAATCCGGAGAAATCACGCGACTACATTGAGAGCCTGACCGCCATGGCCCGTTCCTTCGGCCTTCAGGCAAGAACCCGCTATGGCCAGGGATTCCATGCGGTCGAACCGATTCTTGTCCACAATATTATGATGCTGGTGGAACAGGACGAGGACCAGCCGCTGATGCAGACTTTTGAGCACTTTCAGCCGGAATAACGTATTTTTCAGTATGTCGATTGGGCTACCAGCTTATTTTCGGCCGATTACGAATACCGAAGACTCCGTTATCTTGAGCGTCCCGTTCCGGCGCTCCAATCCCTCCATTAATAGTCGTCGGATTTGCTGTCTGCGACGGTCCGAACCGAGATGATCCAGATAGTTCTCGTGGACGATGGCGTTTACCCGACGGTAATAGTCTGTGGCCTCAATCGGTTCCCGGGTCGACAACTCAAACTGCCTGACCACCTCGAACCCCGCCCGAGTAACGACCCGACCAAGCTCGTCCAGAGAGTGAAGTTTCGCACCCATAAG
Source organism: uncultured Ignavibacteriales bacterium (assembly GCA_964371785.1). GTDB lineage: Bacteria > Zixibacteria > MSB-5A5 > GN15 > FEB-12 > CAVQCT01. The sequence goes on from CAYJOL010000002.1 coordinate 421,427, forward strand.
TTCGAAGGGCCGTCCATCGGGAAAGACTCCGCGATTGTCTCGGCTGATTTCTGCGAAAATATCGGAAAACTCCCGATAGCACTTGGTTGACAATGCCACCAATCCGAATCTCCCTCCCGGTTTGAGCACCCGGTAGACTTCGGCGAGAAATTTCGGTCGATCGGGGACCCAGGGGAAGGCATTCGATGATACCACGACATCGAACGAAGCATCTTCAAAATTGAGACTCAGCGCATTGCCTTTCTTGAACGCGACATTCCTTGCGCCCAGTCCGGACGCGTTCTTTCGGGCCAGCTTTACCATGTTCGGTGAAAGATCGATTCCCAGCAGAAAACCGCCTGATGTCAGTCGGGCCGCAATCTCCATCGAAAGTTCCCCCGGCCCTGAACCTATATCCAGCACATTCTCATGGCCGTTGAGTTGAAGCTCATGCGCAAGAGTGAGAAACTGAGAAAAGCGATACGGGGCCACGGTTCTCGAGTACGCGCCGGCTACCGGATTGAAATCATTGATCTTCAAGTTGCACCTCATTTACGTCTGTTATCGGGCAGACCTGTAGCCCTGCCTCTGGGGCTGCAGAGGTCACCCTGTCTTGATTCGTTTATTTATGTTATGCCGGCACGCCCCAACTACGGGGCCGTGAGTACTTCCAAATCAGCGATCAGCTCAAGCGTGTTTCAACGCAGGCTGAATAGTGGCAAAGGCCGTACGCAAGTCGATCAGCAGGTCATCGATATTCTCCACGCCGACCGATAATCGCACCAGGTTGTCGCCAACGCCGTGCGCTTCGCGAATTTCCTTGGGAATCGACGCATGCGTCATCAGTGCCGGATGGTTGATCAGCGATTCAACACCGCCCAATGACTCGGCCAGTACAAACACCTTGGTGGCCATAACGAACTTCTTGACTGTCTCAAGGTCCGCCTTAATCGTAAACGAAACCATCCCGCCGGGCAGGCGCATATTGTTCGGTACCGCTTTGCCGTCTTGCCCCGGGAAGTAGATCTTGTCGACTGCCGAGACCGTCTCAAGGTATTCAACTACCTTCATCGCATTGAGCGAATGGCGCTCCATTCTCAGATGCAACGTCTTCAGGCCGCGGAGAATCAGCCAGGACTCGAACGGATTGAGCATACCGCCGATAGCATACTGGTTGAAGCGAAGCTGTTCGGCGAGATTCTCGTCTCGAACTATCAACGCCCCCGCGACAAGGTCACAATGCCCGCCAAGATATTTGGTCGCGGAGTGCAGGACGATATCGGCTCCAAGATCAAGCGGTTGCTGGATATACGGGGTCGCAAAAGTGTTATCGACACCTACGAGGATATCGCGCTTACTGGCTATTGCGGACACTTCGCTTATGTCGACAAGCTTGAGCAACGGGTTGGTCGGCGATTCCACCCAGTAAAGCCTGGTGCTGTCCTTCGTCGCCTTGGAGAAATTCGATGGCTCGGTGCCGTCGACATAGGTGAACTCAATGCCAAACTTACGCATCAAGCGTTCGAACTGACGGTGTGTCCCGCCATAGAGGTCATCGACCGCCACGACATGGTCGCCCGGCTTCAGCAGATTCATTACCGCATTCAACGCGGCCAGTCCGGACGAGAAGGCGTATGCATGGGTGCCGTTCTCAAGATCGGCCAGCGCGGTTTCCAACGCCTGGCGGGTCGGGTTCGCCCACCGCGAATAGACATAGCCGTCCTCGTCGCCGGGGAATCGCTCCCGGTAGGTCGAACTCGTATAAATCGGGGTCGTGACCGAGCCGGTACCATCTTCGGGCACCTGCCCGGCATGAATTGCCCGGGTCTCGAATTTCTTGTTTTTCATCTTATCATCCATCGTGAACCTTCCTAATCGAGAAAACCTTTTTCGCGCATCCACTCATCGTTGAACATCTTGCTTATATATTTGCCGCCCCCATCGGGCAGGATCACCACCATTATTTTGTCTTCGCTCAGCGTTTTCGCATGCTTGAGCGCCACAGCGAGGGCCGAGCCCGATGACCCGCCGCCGAATATTCCTTCTTTGCGTGTCAAATCGCGGGCGGCTATAAAAGACTCTTTGTCGGTCACCTGATAAATCGTGTCGATAACGCTGAAATCAATCGTCGGGCAGAGCATATCCTCGCCGATTCCCTCGACAAAATATGTATGCGGCTCGATCATCGTCTTGTCCTGGTGATATTGATAATAGACCGAACCGATCGGGTCCGCCGCTACTACTTCGATCTTCGGATTTTTTTCCTTAAGATACTTCGCCGTTCCGGAGATGGTGCCGCCGGTGCCGATACCGCCTACGAGGACATCGAGTCTCCCACCCGTCTGCTCCCAGATTTCCGGACCGGTCTGTTCATAGTGCGACTTGATATTGTCGAGATTGAAATATTGACCGATATAATACGAGTTCTTTGTTTCCCGGGCCAGCCGCTTGGCGGTTTCGTAGTAGCTGTCGGGGGATTCGGCCGGAACCGCGGTCGGACAGACATGAACCTCGGCACCGAATGCCCGGAGCGTGTCGACCTTCTCCTTAGACATCTTATCGGGAATGGTCAGAATTGCCTGGTAGCCGAAGGCCGCCGCGAACATTGCCACGGCCGCGCCCGTATTGCCGGAGGTTCCTTCGACAATCGTCCCGCCCGGTTTGAGCTCTCCCCGCTTAACCGCTTGTCTCAGAAGGTAAACCGCCATACGGTCCTTGACCGAGCCGGTTGGGTTCATGAATTCCGGTTTTACCAGAACGGTGGCTTTGATGCCGTGCTCGGCCGGCAGGCGGCGCAGTCTTACTAATGGGATATGGCCGATCGCCTCGGTAATGTCATTGAGATAGAATTGGTCTTTAGAATTCACTCTGTCCTCTAATATGATTCGTTTTTGTGACTGTCAATCTACCTATCGGCATGACCGATAGCAAAAAAAAATCCACCAAGAAAAAACTGGGTGGACCGAACAACTTGCCATATGTCACACGACTTTTACGGCGTAATCCGGCCCTCGTTTCTACAACAACAGCAACAACAGTTGGAAAGATTCAGGAGACTTTGGCGGATCATTGTTTCTTGCCTTAATCTTGAGTATTTGTATCCAATATACCGATTCTGCCCGGATTGTCAAGGCGAATTTGCTGCACCAGGACCAAGGGCTGTTCGAAGGCCGGTAATGTCTTCGAGCCCGCCCGGCTGTCATCATAACGTCCACAGAAATACCATTGACAAATCCTGAAACCTCCGTAAATTATCGTCGTAACTGAATTAGAAAAGAAACCGGAATTTTCGAAGCCCTGAAAGGAGGCGTTACCTGATGACAGCAATTGCGAACATGGCGGGTGGTGACGTACGCCTCGGATGGGCCAAGGAATAGTCCGGCAGTTTTGCTGACCTGACTTTTTCGTAGTGATCGGCCTTCCCCAGCGGAAGGTTTTTTTGTGCCTGCTCCGGGCGCACCATGCGCATCCATAAAGTAATCACCGTACAGAAATATCGAACGGCCGCCAGGATCGGACGGTCCCACTGCTAATGGGTTCCCTCGGACGTGACGGCGAATAGAGGCAAGAAATTTATCATGCACTTACATACAATCGGATGGCATCCGTTTTTTGAAGCTCAGTTTAATGAATTGACCGAGAATCACCTTTACCCCGCGCGCGTGGTGGAGGAACATCGGGAACGTTATATCGTCTGGTCCGAACCTGGTGAATTCACCGCCCAGGTTTCCGGTAAATTCCGCCACGGCACCGTCTGGCGGAGCGATTTCCCCGCGGTCGGCGACTGGGTTGCCATCGAACAGGCCGATCAAGAGCACGCCGTTATCCATGTTCTCCTGCCGCGCCGCACGGCATTCGTACGATTGGAGGTTAACGCGAATGCCAAAACGGACAATCAAGTCCTGGCGGCCAATGTTGACACAGTCTTTTTAGTGAGCGCGCTGGATCGAGAATTCAACGTCCGGCGAATTGAACGGTATCTGACGATCGCCTGGGACAGCGGTGTATCGCCGGTCATTATCCTCAATAAGGCCGACCTGTGCGACCGTCTTGAAGCGTGTCTGGCTGAAACCGAAGCGGTGGCGATCGGCGTGCCGATCCACACCATGAGCGCCCTTGCGGACGATGGCCTCGGGAGTCTGCAGAGCTATCTTGTTCCCGGCAAAACACTCGCATTTCTCGGTTCATCGGGTGTCGGCAAATCAACGATCATCAATCGTCTGCTGGGCGAAGATCGTCAAGAGACCGGTGAGATCAGCCACGCGGTCAACAAGGGTCGTCACACCACCACCAAGCGCGAGTTGATCCTCCATCCGAGCGGCTCCATCCTGCTGGACACACCGGGTCTGCGGCAACTGGGGATGTGGTCCGATGACAGCGGGTTGGATCATACTTTTGAAGATGTAGCGTCGATGGCTGCCTCATGCCGTTTTTCTGACTGCACCCACACCGATGAACCCGGCTGTGCGGTGCTGGCCGGTCTTGAGTCCGGGCAGCTGGATCCGAAACGGTTGGAGTCGTACCGCCGCCTGCAGCGGGAGATTGCTTTTCAGGAGCGTCGCAAGGACAAAGCCGCGCAGAACAAGGTCAATCGGGAATTCGCAAAGCGTATCCGGACCCACCAGCAATTCATGAAGGAGCTTCGCAAGAAGGGATTGCGGTAACAATTATAGATGGCATGCCACCCGGCGTACCTCTCGCGCGAAAGCGGGAGCCTATGGTTAGCATGCCGCCAGAGATGTCATCCTCGTGCATGCGGGGATCCATCTTGGCTTGCGCTGGGGAGGAAAGTGTTCGAGGCTCCTGCCGTTTATGCTCACCCCTTCACCAGCCGTTCGGCTAGGAGGTGCAAGAAAAGGCCGACATCGGTAACGAGTCCTATTGTCTGAAGCGACCCACGGTCCTTGAGCTTGGTCACCACCGCAGGATTGATATCCACGCAGACAGTCAACACCCGCGCCGGAATCATGTTGCCGACCGCTATCGAATGCAGCATCGAAGACAACATCAGCACGATATCCGCACCTTTGAGAATTTTGAAATGCTCGTCCTGCGCAATGTTCATGTCGGTCACGGTATCCGGCAACGGTCCGTCGTCGCGTAATGATCCGGCCAGGCTGAAAGGAATCCCCGCTTTGACTGCAGAGTACATGACACCACCCCGGAGCGTGCCTTCGGCCACCAGATTAGCCACCGAGCCTGCCCGGCGGACTTCGTTGATCGCCCGAAGATGGTTCCGGTGACCCATCTCGACCGGCCGCCCGGTGCTGAGGTCGATACCCAGCGAGGTTCCGTAGAGACTTGACTCTATATCATGCACGGCCAGGGCATTGCCGGCCAATAGGGCGTGAACAAATCCGTGGTCGATCAATCTCGCCAGCTCAACTCCGCCGCCGGTGTGCACGATTACCGGTCCAGCCACGGCGACAACTCGCTTGCTTTTATCTTTGAGATGCTCAGCCACCCGGTCGACAAACAGGCGGACTTTCCGCTCCGTGGAGACATCGCCGGACATAAACGAGAAATCCGCCCGGTCCCGCTCGACAAACTCCGGCTGGACTTTGACTCCCTGAATCCCAAGCACTACCTTGTCGCCTTTTTTGACATCTCGGAACTTCTTCACCATCGCCCGCTTGCCATCTACTACAATCACGCCATCCATACGGAGATTCTCCACCGGCAGCCAGTCGCCGTTTACCCGGACCAGCGTATCATGGTTGGTCGTGCTGTAGAAGTCCGAAGGAACGACACCATCAGCTGGGGCCTCGCCCAGATTAACCTTCTCGTCCTTGTCGATCTGGCAGCCCAGGGTGGATAGCTTGAGAAGTATTGCGTTCAGGGCGGTTGGATCCTCGGCCTTGATTTTCAGCTTCGCGTGGGAATACTCGTCGTTGGTACGCCCAATACGGAAATCGAGGATTTCATACGACCCGCCATCGGCAATCACCGTATCAAGAATTTGCCGCATAAGGCCGGAATCGATCAGATGACCTTCGGTCGAGATTACTTTTTCCATATTTGTCATGTCTACTATATCGGATTGACAGTCGAGAATCTTGGCCAACTGGTGCGCACGAAATCCCGGATTGATAAAATCACGTTCATCGCGTATAATAATAGTATATGATAGCCTACCGCAAGGTCGAGAGTGAGAAAGCCATATTAATCGGGTTGGCGAGAGATTTTCGCCAGAAAAGAGGTATCGAGGAATCCCTGGACGAACTGGCTCGGCTCACTTATTCGGCGGGAGCGCAGGTAGTCGGGCGACGGATTCAGACCCGACCCAAACCGGACCCGGCGTTCTATATCGGCAAAGGATTGGTACAAGAGCTCAAGGAACAGCTCGAAACAAACGGGGCGAACAGCGTCATTTTCGATGACACGCTCAGTCCGGCACAGCAGCGGAATCTCGAAGAAGAACTTCAGGCCAAAGTAATCGACCGGCCGATCCTTATCCTGGATATTTTCGCGACCCGAGCAAGAACGGCGGCGGCCCGCCTGCAGGTGGAACTCGCCCAGCTTGAATATACTCTGCCGCGCTTGACCGGTGCCTGGGTGCACTTCTCTCGTCAGTACGGAGGTATCGGCGCCAAGGGTCCCGGTGAAACGCAGCTTGAAATCGACCGCCGCCAGATCCGCACCAAGATCGCCACGCTCAAAGACCGGCTGAAAAAGCTCGACCGTCAGCGGGCCACCCAGCGCAAGCGAAGACAGGACCTGTTTAATGTCGCTCTGGTTGGCTATACCAACGCCGGCAAGTCTACTCTTTTCAACCTGTTGACCAAATCCGAAGTTCGGACCGAAGACATGCTGTTTACTACGCTTGATTCCACCACCCGTATGATGTCTTCGGGCTATCCATGTGTCGTTCTCTTTTCCGACACGGTCGGCTTCATCAAGAAACTGCCGCACCAACTGGTCGAGTCATTCAAGTCTACTCTTGAGGAAGTCACCCTGGCTGACTTGCTGATACTCGTGGTGGATTGCTCCGAGGAACAGTATCAGGAAAGAATTACCCACACGCGCGAAGTTCTCACGGAAATCGGGGCACAGGACGTACCTTATGTGTTGGTATATAATAAGATAGACCTGATTGACGAATTTCAGCCTGTCCCGGATTCATCGGTCAAGTCTTTTGGCATTTCGGCAGCCCAGAACAAGGGAATTGCCGCCCTGCAGGCGGAAATAATCGCTGCTTCATCAGGTCACCTCAGGCAAAAATCACAAATCTGACTAATTTTGCCAAGCGTATTACCGATAACAAAATAGAGGTAATATATGGCAAAATCTATACTCATCGTGGACGACAACCCGAATATGTCATCTCTGTTATCTGAGATGCTCGAGGTCTTCGACTATCATTCGGTGCGCGCTGATGATGGTTCCGATGCTCTGGTCAAACTCGAATCCGGTGACTTTTCCATGGTCATTACCGACATGCGCATGCCCAATATGAGCGGCCTCGAGCTGCTTGAAAAAGTGAAGCAGAAATATCCGAAACTTCCGGTCGTGTTGATCTCCGGATATTCCGTGGACAACGCCGGAACGAAAGACAACAGCGTGAAGCCGGACGGATTTCTGGCCAAGCCGTTCATGATGTCGGACATCGAGCAGCTGCTGAACTCTTTGCTGTAGTGCGCATCTGTCGCTTTTGTTTTGGACAAGATTGTTCTATCTTCCCGTTGAACAAGTACACCTTGAGCAACGGGATTTTTATTGCGCCAGATATTCAAAATCTCTCAGCTGTTCTCGCAACTCGATGAATCCACGCTCGCCGAGCTCGAGCAGGCGTCATCTATCAAACATGCCACCCGCGGCGAGTTGCTTTTCTACGAAGGGGACCCGGCGACCTCGTTTTTTGTGGTCGGCACCGGCAAAGTCAAAGTCTTCAAACTGTCAGCCGAAGGAAAAGAACAAATCCTGCTTATTGCGGGTCCCGGTGATTCGTTTGCCGAGGCGGCGATGTTCACCGGACGCAAGTTTCCGGCATCGGCCCAGGCGCTCGAAGATTCCGAACTGCTGGTAGTGAACCGAAACCGGTTTATCGCCGTACTTGAGCGAAACCCCGCAATCGCGCTTAACATGATAGCTGAGTTTTCCGTGCTGCTTCACAAGCTTACCCGCCTGGTCGGTGAGCTGTCGCTCACTGACGTCACTACCCGGCTGGCTTATTATCTGCTCGACCGGATCGACGAACACGGGGAGGCTTCGGCTCCGGTGATCCTGACTCTCTCGGACAAGAAGACAGTCCTGGCTTCGCTTCTGGGTACGATCCCGGAAACCCTTTCACGGTCGTTTCAGAAACTCACGCGCGATGGCGCGATAAAGGTCGATGGCGCCAAAATAGAAATCATCAATACCGAAAAACTCCGTGAGATGGCGGGGGAATGAGAACGCGTTCCCACGGGTTGCTGAACATTGTAGCTATCGGGGCGTATCAGTAATATGACGCAGAGAATCGTGCTCACCGGCGCCCCCGGTTCAGGCAAAACGAAATTTCTGGAATTGCTCCGTCGTGATCCCCGATTCGCGGATTTCGTCTTTCTTGAAGAGCTTGCCCGCCAGTTGTTACTTGAGAATCCGGAGTTCCGCAGGCATTGGGCGGAATTTCATCGCGAGATATATCGCCGTCAGATTCGACGGGAAGCGGAAACCGGGGAGAAACCGTTCGTGACCGATCGCGGGACGGTCGATGCCTTCGCCTTTCACCCGGAGACTCTGGGCGATGTCGGCACCACCCTGGAACGGGAATACGAGCGGTACACGGCCGTTCTTCATTTGCAGAGTTCGGCCAATCTGGGGGAAGAGTACTATTCCAAAGATGCGATCAGGAATGAGAGTGCGGCCGATGCGATCGTTATCGAGAAAGCCTTGATCGAAGCCTGGAAGAAACACCCCGGTTATCGGCTTATCCCAGCCGAAGAAAATCTGGATGATAAATATCAGAAATTCCTCACTATCGTGCTGGAGCTCATTGAACAATAAATAATTGACAACCACCAGCACGCTTCGTCTTCTTATGAGGAGTTTGAATATAACAAGAACGGGAAGGATATTATGAAACAGTTCGTTTGGCTTACGATAACCCTTATCTGTCTGGGCCCACTCATATCGGCTGCCGATTCTGACTTTGCCAAAGCGTTCAAAGCGAATTACGGACTCATTGATATCGACCTTTCCGGCAGTCCGGGCGAGAAGACCGAGGTGAAAGATTTCGTCTATAAGAAAGACGTGGCCACGTTTACTTTCAAAGAAGGCACATTCTATCTGCTCAGGCCAATTCTCGGCCGGCCTACGACGGCCCTGTTCATGGGAAAGGGCCATGTCGACATACAGATCCCCTCTCATGTGGAACAGCAGTCTTTACAGAGCATTTCCGGCGATACTGCCGTCAGTCAGGATTTTGAAATTTGCTTTATCCGTATGGCGGACAATTTGGACCAGAAACTCAAGGCTGCTTACGCCTTTGAGAGCGTTGAGTTGAAATGGAAGACTTTCACTCAGTTGAAACAAGAACATGCCGAGCAATATTTCAAACCGATTGTGCAACATGAATACGACAACTACTTCGAACTGCTTCGTTCTGTATACGAGCGCACCGAAGATGGCTACTTCTGGGCGTATTTTAACCGGTATGGCTTTACTTATGACCCCAGCGTCCCCGAAGAAATAAGCGTAACTTATGAGTTCCAAGAGGGAGAATTCATGCCTACGCTGGCGGCCAGATTCGAAAAGATGTCAGACGATCTGGTCGCGGACACGATGATGTCGCGGATAAGCTTTCCGACTACAGCGATTGAGAAACATGGCGATATCGTAATGGGAGGGCTTGACGGTTCCCATATCGATAACGCCCGCTCGGATGTCAAAGTACTCATTAACGCAGACAGTCTGCGGTTCTTGTCTATCTTCCTGCATTTCAACCTGAAGATCGACTCGATTTATTACAGCGGAAAACCGGTCGATTACTACCACCGCAAAGACTTTACCTTCCTCGGCATCATGCTCCCGGAGTACCGTCACCGGGGAGACACGATTACGCTGACTTTCTGGTACGACGGCTTCAATTTTGACTATCTCATGCCATATGTGGAGAATCCAAATCCCTGCCCCCAGACCTTTACATTTACCGTTCCAAAAGGGTTCAACTATCTGATGCCGGGGATGGGTCCGATGCAGCGGGCCGAAAACGGGATGGTTAGATTCGACGTCACTCCGGACGCTCCCTATGACAAATTCTACTTTCAGGGTTATGCTACCGGATATGACACGGTTTCAGCAATCTCGACTATTGGCATGACACTCAATTTCATCAAGTCCAAGAATATCGACAAGAGGATGGACTGTTTTGTGCCGGATGACATGTATGAGAATACGGCCATGGACGCGTTCAATTACCTGTCGGGGCACATCGGAAGTCCGGCCGGAACTTTCGTCCTGTACGTATTCCCGGACGGCTCATTTTCCATGCCGGGACTTGTGGAGATCCCGCAGATCCTCTGTTACAACCAGGGATCGCAAAGCGCGCTCGGAGGCTATTCCGTGTTCCCGGGTTATGCGATGGCCCGTCAATGGTTCGGTTCGTTGCTCAAACCCATATCATATCGCGACAACTGGCTGAAAGAGGCCACCGACGGATATTTGTCGCTTATCTTCGTGCAGAGCTCGGTCGGTGGCGGCGCCTATTACTCGAATCTCATTATCAAGCGTGACTCCATTCGCACCCTGCGCGAACTCAACCGCGACCGGCCGCTGGCTGTCAGCGGGCGAAGCACCGAGAACATCCGTGGCCCCAAAGGATCATGGCTGTTTCACATGCTTCGCTATTTGATGTTCGACCTCGACACACATGATGATAGCAGATTCACGAAATTTCTGTTCGAGCTTTCCATGACCTGCAACGGTAAGGCATATTCCAACGCCGACATCATCCGGCTCGCGGAGAAGCACTACGGTCAGCCACTTGACTGGTTCTTTAAAGAATGGCTGTATGATTACGGTTACCCCGAATACACCGTTGATTATACTATCGCTCAGGAAGGAACCGATTATTACATCAACGCTTCCGTCAACACTACCGGGGTACGGAGTTATTTCCATATGCCGGTAATCATGCGGGTGGCATTTGAAAACGGTGAGTCCAAGTTTGTACGCCAGGATATCGCGGCCGAGGCCTCCACCTTCCGGCTCGGCCCGTATCCGAACAAACCAAAAGAGCTGGTCTTCAACGAACTGTATTCGGTGCTCTCGAAGGACAACGTCAGCAAACGATAAACACATTTCGAAAAAACCGGAATCTCCCGCCGACCCCTCTTTCCGGCCGCGGGAGATTTTCTTTTGCAGCCGCACCTTCCACCGTATATACTGAATCATGACACATCTCCCCGATCAACCGATCGCGCATACTCATCTTGAGCGGCTGCCCGATAAACTGTGGGACCTGATTGTGGTCGGCGCCGGTCCATCCGGGTCAATTTGTGCAACAGCCGTCGCCCGAGCCGGATTTGACGTTCTTCTTGTCGACAAAGAACACTTCCCTCGCGACAAAGCCTGCGGCGATCTGCTTATCGGTGACAGCTTCGCGGTACTCAGGCGGATGGGTCTGCTGGATAAGGTAAAAGTCGCGGCGCACGCCGTCCCGATCACCCGCGTGTACAGCCCCTCACAAATCTATTTCGACATCCCCGGTGAGTATCTTGGAATCAAGCGGCGAGTGTTCGATTCCATTCTGGTACGAAAAGCGGTGGAGTCCGGCGTGACTCTGGCACATGCTTCCGTTCTGGAAGTTCGTGAATCGGACAGGGCCGAGGTTACTGTGATGTCCTCGGAAGGCAGACCGCATCTCCGTGGTAAGCTGGCGGTTCTGGCCACCGGCAGCGTCAATGACCTTGCGCAGAAGGTCGGAATCGCCAAACCATCAAAACCAAGCGCGGTCGCCATCCGAACGTATATCGAGTCGGATTCCGGAAACAACCTCGTTGTACTTGCCTATGACCGTGAGATGCTTCCGGGGTATGGATGGATCATTCCGGTTGGTGACCGCAATTATAATGTTGGCTGCGGCATCACTTATGCCCGTACCGATAACGGTCATCACCACCTGAAAAGACAACTGGAACGGTTTCTGGAGACCTTCCCGCCGGCCCTTGAACTGATGCGAAAAGGGAAACAGGTGTACCACATCGCGGGGGCGTCGCTTCGATGCGGCTTGAACGGTGTGAGTTCTTTCTCAATCGGCCGCATATTTGGAGTAGGGGAAACGGTCGGAACCACTTTTCCTTTCACGGGCGAGGGGATAGGTAAGGCGATGGAAACGGCCGAGATCGCCTCCGAAGTAATTATCGAATCACTCCGTTCCAACAGCGAGAAGGTGCTTTCAACCTATGACGCCCGAATCCGAGAGACACTTTTACCGCACTATAACGGGTATGTCATGGCGGAAAACTGGCTCGCCCACCCCTGGTTGAATGATTTTCTGGCCCGCCGAATTTCCCGAAGCCGTTTTTTGAGACAAGCCGTCGCTGAATTCATGGCGGAAACGGGAGACCCTAGAAAAATATACTCTCTTCGAAGTATCCTCCGGTCATACTTCCAATAGCTGCTTTCAAGCGGCACTTATTACTTCCATAGACTGTTTAACAAAAAGGCGGTAAGCCACCCCGAAGATTACAGGTGACAACATCTTCGGCTTTTTATAGATTGGACCAACAGTGCCAACCCTTCTGCTAGGAAAGTTGTAGTCATGAATGTAGAGAAGATCCAGGCATATCTGAACGAACACGAGATCGACGGCTGGTTGCTGTCAGATTTTCATGGCCGCAATAATATCGCGGTCGAATTGCTCCATCTCGAAGGTATCGTGACCCGGCGGTCATTTTATTTTATTCCTGCCCAGGGCGAACCGGTCGGTATTGTACATGCCATTGAAAAAGCTAAGTTCGCCAGTCTTCCCGGAAGACTCATTACATATTCGAGCTACAAGCGACTCGAACAGGAGCTCGAAGCTGTCCTTGCTTCCGTCAGAAGAATCGCGATGGAATACTCGCCTATGGGCCGTCTGCCGTATATCGGCCTCGTCGACGCCGGGACGGTGGAACTTGTACGCAGCTTCGGCAAAGAGATTGTCACTTCTGCGGATCTTGTTGCCAATTTTCAGGCGAGGCTTTCCGCCGAGCAGATGGCTGCGCACCGTATCGCAGCCAACAATGTGATCGAAATTAAAGATAAAGCCATGGCCTATATTCATGAAGCCTTGAAACACGACAGGAAAATCACCGAATATGATGTCTGTCAGTATGTCCTGGCTCAATTTGCGGAGTATGACATGGAGACTGACAGCTCGCCGATTGTGGCGGTCAATGGCAACGCCGGCAATCCGCACTATGAGCCGACCCGAGATTCGGCCGCCGAAATCAAAATGGGACATCTTGTTCTCATCGATCTCTGGGCGAAAATAAAACACCGCGACGGTGTCTTTGGTGATATCACCTGGATGTGCTTCGCCGGCCCTAAAGAAGAAATTCCCAACAAATATCGTGATCTGTTCGCAATCCTGGTTAAGGCGCGCGACGAAGCAGTGCGGTTCGTCCAGGCTCACATAGACAGCCAGCCGGTGTTCGGCAGTCAGGTTGATGACGCCTGCCGGAAGGTGATCGCCGATTCCGGATTTGGGGAGAGTTTCACCCATCGCACCGGACATTCTATCACCAGCATGACCCATGGCACCGGGCCGAATATCGATAACCTTGAAACTGAAGATCGTAGAAAGCTCCAGCGGGGCCACCTGTTCTCCATCGAGCCCGGCATCTACATGCATGATTGCGGATTCCGCACGGAAATTAATGTCCTGATCGACCACAATGGTGCCGAGATTACTACCCTGCCGCTGCAGACTGAAATAGTGCCGCTGTTCTAACCATGTTTATCACGCCGGACGTCATTGAACGACTGAAATCCGAATTCGGCCCGCCCGAATATGAGGATTTCCATATCGCGGTCTCGCAAAAAGAGATCGACTTCATCCGAAGCACGCAGAAAGATGGGCGGCGTCATGACGTCACTCTGTACATCGTAAAAGACAAGCAGCTTGTTGTGATCGCCAAACATTTCTACCCGCCCGGCATGTTTCGAGCTCCATCCGGAGGAGTGAATCGAGGCGAGGACCTGGTCGACGGAGCCTTGCGCGAAGCGCTCGAAGAAACCGGCTGCCGGATAGAACTCGACCGTTTTCTGCTGGTCACCAACGTGCTTTTCGAACATAACGTGGACCCACCTGATGAACTGCTCTGGCATTCGTATGTGTTTCAGGCCCATTATATATCAGGCGATTTTCAGTTTACGGACAAACACGAAATCCGTGAAGTCCGGCTGGCTCGACTGGAGGAATTCACTTCCTTTGCTAAGATCATGCGACAAATGGATATAGGCGGCCTTCGCTACCGTGCCGCCTTGCACGAACGAATCGCCCCACTGCTAAAAATCTAAACGCGCCTGATTCCGGAAATAGATATTGACAGCCTGCGATATTTGGCTATATTGCCAAATAAGCAAAGAGGATGATTATGTCGTATATGAGCGATAAGGCCAAATATGAAGCCCGGGCTCTGGTGGTCAAGGCCATGGCCCACCCGACCCGACTGTTCATTGTCGAAGAACTCGCCAGGAAAGAACGGTGCGTGTGTGATTTGACAGATATGATCGGTTCCGATATCTCGACCGTTTCCAAGCACCTGTCGGTGCTAAAGAACGCCGGCATAGTCGGCAATCGCAAAGAAGGCACGCAGATTATCTACCACCTGAAGATGCCCTGTGTTCTCGGATTCTTTAACTGTGTCGAGTCGGTCATCCGATCGACCGCCCGCGAGCAACTTACGCTGGTCAAAGTCGATGGAAGGTCATGAGTGAAATAAGATGAACTGGAAGAAAGAATGGGTGCCGTTGGTATTGATGCTTGCGGTATTTCTCGGGTTTTATTGTTTCCCGTTTGAATCCTGGCAGTCCGACAATCCCTTGATGGAGGGGATGCTGCTGACGCAGTGGTATGCTCGGGAACACATGTTACTTTGTCTGATCCCCGCCCTGTTCATTGCCGGCGCCATCTCTGTTTTTGTCAGCCAGGGCTCGGTGATGAAATATCTTGGGCCGGGAGCCAACCGGCTGGTCGCCTATGGGGTGGCGTCCGTTTCCGGTACTATTCTCGCCGTCTGTTCGTGCACGGTGCTTCCCCTCTTCGCCGGCATTTACCAGATGGGAGCCGGACTTGGACCGGCCTCAGCCTTTCTCTATTCGGGCCCGGCCATCAACGTGCTTGCCATCATTCTGACCGCACGGGTCCTCGGGCCTCACCTCGGGATAGCCCGCGCGGTGGGTGCGATTGTATTCGCCGTTATCATTGGTCTGCTGATGCATCTGATGTTTCGTCGAAGCGAAGCACAGAAAGCCGCCAAAATGATCATCCCCGATTCGGAACCGGCGCGGCCACTTTGGAAGACAGTCATTTTCTTTGCCCTGATGATCGGCATTCTCATCTTTGCCACGTGGGGAAAACCGGAACAGGAAGTAGGCTTGTGGAACGCTGTTTTCTCTATAAAGTGGATTATTACCGGCGCTCTTGGAGTGTTGTTTGCGGTCGTGTTAGTGCGATGGTTTTCGCTCGCAGTGATTCCCGTTGTAGCGGTTTCCGCCGGTACGGCACTGCTGGCTCTGGCGGTACCCCAGCACCCGGTGCTTGCGTTTTCAGCGGCGACAGTCGGATTGTCCATCATTACCTCACGCACGAAGGGTGAAGCCGGTGATTGGTTCGTGCAGACCTGGGGATTCGCCAAACAGATTCTACCCCTGCTGTTGATCGGAGTGCTGGTAGCAGGCATCCTGCTCGGCCGACCCGGACACGACGGTGTTATCCCGTCCCGATGGATCGCTTCCTCGGTCGGCGGCAACTCGCTGGGCGCGAATTTATTCGCCTCAGTGGCCGGAGCGTTCATGTATTTTGCCACCCTCACTGAGATTCCAATTCTTCAGGGATTGCTCGGAAGCGGCATGGGGCATGGTCCGGCGCTGGCTTTGCTGCTGGCCGGTCCGGCACTTTCCCTGCCCAGCATGCTGGTAATTCGAAGTATTGTCGGAACGAAAAAGGCAGTGGCCTACGTTACGCTGGTGATCGTGATGTCAACTGTCACCGGGGTACTTTATGGACTCGTTTACTAACGGAGAATCAAAAGATGAAACATATACAGATTTTGGGGACTGGATGTCCCAAGTGTAACAAGCTTACCGAAGAGACTGAAGCGGCGGCGAAGGCTCTGGGGATTGAATACCAGCTTGAGAAAGTAACGGATATCACGAAAATCATGTCATTCGGCGTCATGATCACGCCGGCGTTGGTGATCGACGGTGAGGTAAAAGTCTCCGGTAAGGTGCCTTCGCAGGACGATTTGAGAAAATTATTGAAGAACTAGTTTTCTGTAAGGTACACGGCAAGGAGAGGTAATATGAACGGGAAGAAGATTGTCACCATTGTGCTGCTACTTTTCGTTGTGGCGAGCGCGGTTTATCTCATCGCCCAGGAATCTTCAAATAAGAATGCAAATCCTGGAGTTGCCCAGAACTCCCCTGAGGTCCCGCCCCAACGGGTTATCGCCTACTATTTCCACGGCAATGCCAGATGCAAGACCTGTCTTACTTTGGAGGCGTATGCCCACGAGGCAATCGCCACCGGTTTTCCCGGACAACTCGATTCCGGTCTGGTCGACTGGCGGGTAATCAACACCGACCTCAAAGAAAATGAACACTTTGTAAACGATTACGGCCTGACTCTTCAGACGGTTGTGTTGGTTCAAGAGAAAGATGGACAGCAGGTCGCGTGGAAGAGTCTTGATAAGATCTGGGATCTGGTCGGCGACAAGGAAGCCTACAGCAATTACATACAAACCGAACTGAAGGATTACCTGACCGGCATCTGATGGAATCTTACTCACTTGCTCTGCTGAGCGCCGTCTGGCTGGGGATACTGACTTCGATCAGCCCCTGTCCGCTGGCCACGAATATCGCCGCCATCTCCTATGTCGGTCGCCGCGTAGGTAGCTCCCGACAGGTGATTGCGGCTGGGCTGCTATATACTCTTGGCAGAAGTTTCACATATCTGCTTCTGGGGATGCTTCTTGTCAACAGCCTGCTGGCCGCTCCGTCCGTCTCACACTTTCTTCAGTCCTATATGAACAAACTGCTCGGACCCCTCCTTATTCTGACAGGTATGTTTCTGCTGGGTTTGCTGTCTTTCACATCACGCAGTTCAATAGTAGGCGAGCGGACCCAGAGACGCGTGGATCAAGTCGGCATTTGGGGGGCTGCGTTACTCGGGTTTCTGTTCGCTCTCTCGTTTTGCCCCGTTTCGGCCGCCATATTCTTCGGCAGTCTTCTCCCGCTTGCAGTGAAGCATGAATCCGGCATATTGATTCCATCGGTATACGGAGTAGGAACGGCGTTGCCGGTATTCTGCTTTGCCGTACTTTTGGCAGTGGGGGCTCAATCAGTTGGCCGGATATTTCATGTGATAACCAAAGTAGAGCTTTGGGCCAGAGGCATCACCGGCGTGATCTTTATCCTGGTCGGTATTTACTTCTGCCTAACTTACATCTTTGCCGTACGGCTTTTCTGACCCGCCAGAGAATCGCCTTTTCTTGTCTTGACAGTTGAGGCTTCAACTCAGCTATATTTCCGCATGGCAGATCACGAATCTCGCACCGCCAGAGTCGCCGGTTTCCTTGGGCTCAAACGCGACTATGTTCTCTTGCTGAGCATGGTTGTACTCGTCGGCATGGGCGAGCGCCTGGGCTCAAGGTACATTCCCAAGTATATCGAGGTTCTCGGTGCCGGTGCGCTGTTAATCGGAGTCTATGGCGCGCTGGAGAATCTGCTGGGAGCGCTCTGGTCGTTGCCGGGGGGAATCATCAGCGACCGCATCGGAACCAAACGGGCATTAGCCGTCTTCAACCTCATATCCATGGCCGGTTACGCGATTGTGGTTCTGATTCCCAGCTGGCTGGCGGTCCTGGTCGCCGCTATTTTCTTCATGGCCTGGTCATCGCTCTCGCTTCCGACAACCATGAGTCTGATCGCGGATATCCTGCCGAAATCAAAACGAGCGATGGGTGTGTCGATGCACTCCATCATTCGCCGGATTCCCATGGGCGGCGGCCCGGTTATCGGCGGTGTGTTGATCGCAAAGTACGGCATGGTCACCGGCGTGCGAATCTCTTTCGCGATCGCATTCGTGCTGGCGATTGCGTCGCTTGCCCTTCAGCAGAAAATGGTTCCCAATGAGAAAAAGCCCTATCAGCCACTGCATTTGTTAGCGCTGTTTCGCAAATTCAATCCCGGGATTCGACGATTACTGGTCTCAGATATCCTGATCCGCTTCTGCGAGCAGATTCCCTATGCCTTTGTCATCCTCTGGGTGATGGATATCGTTCACAAAGGAGCGTTCGAATTCGGCTGGCTGACGGCAATAGAGATGGGGACCGCGATGCTGCTTTACATCCCAGTCGCTCACTTCTCGGATAAGGCAGAGCGAAAACCGTTTGTGCTGATCACGTTCGGTTTTTTCACGCTTTTTCCCGCGGCGCTGTATTTCAGCCACTCGACCGCGATGCTTGTGGTGGCGTTCTTCATCCGCGGCCTGAAAGAGTTCGGTGAACCGACCCGTAAAGCGCTTATCGTTGATCTGGCCGTGCCCGATGCCAAAGCCCGCACGGTCGGCACCTATTACTTCATTCGCGACACTATTGTCTCACTCGCCGCTCTGCTCGGCGGCGTGCTCTGGAAATTCAGCCCGTCGCTCAATCTCTGGGTCGCATTCGGCTTCGGCGTACTCGGGACCGTCTATTTCGGTCTTTTCGGTCGCGGTTCCGAATCGACCAACATGGCATAATTCTTGCGACTGCTTTCCCCATACATTCAGCTTGCGCCGTTGACCGGACTGTCGCTATTTTCCTCCCATGAGCGAAATCAAATCGATGCAGAAAAAAGATATCGCCCGGTTTATCGATATTCTCGGCGAAGCCTATCCCGGGATGAATATTGTCTCCGATGAGGACAAGAAGAACGCCTTCGAACGGCACCTCGCGCAAGCGCGCGATTCACGCGTGAGCACGCACGGGTACTATCGCGACGGCCAGTTGCTGGGCGGCATCAAATTGTACGATTACACAATGAATCTTTTCGGCGTCAGCGTTCCGGCGATCGGCGGAGGCGCCCTCGCGGTTGATATGATGCACAAGAAAGAACATATCGCCCGCGAATTGATGGGATATTTCATCAAGAATGCGCTTGATAAATATGCTCCAATCGCCGTTCTCTGGCCCTTCCGTCCCGATTTTTACAAATCGATGGGCTGGGGGATGGGCAGCAAGATGCATGTCTACCGGGTTCGTCCCGACAGCTTCCCCATGGGAGACTCCAAAGAGCACGTGAGACTACTGACGCTCGATGATTTGCCGATGCTCACTGACTGCTACAACCGGTATTTCGCGCGAACCAACGGCATGATCGAGGAATCCTTGCACGGGTGGGAGTCCATCTTCGACCGATTCAAAGCTTTCAGATTCGTCGGTTTCGAAGACGATGGCCGCCTGCTTGGGTATTTCATCTACACGTTTCTTCGATCAGGTATGACGCATTTTCTGGACAACCAGATGCGGATTATCGAGATGGTGTATGACTCGCCGAAGGTCCTCAGTGAGTTTTGCACTTTCCTGCATACCCAGGATGATCAGATACGCATCATTGAACTACAGACGCACGATGATAATTTCCATCACCTGCTGAGGGACCCACGCAATGACGCGAACGTTGTCTTTCCCTCAGTCTATCACCAGAGCCATACCTCGGGTGTCGGTATCATGTATCGAGTCATAAATGTCCGCCGCTTATTTGAGCTGGTTGGCGACCACAATTATGGCAAACAAACATGCAAATTGAAACTGACTATTGCGAACAGTTTTCTTGAGCCTAACGATGGCAGCATGGTAATTCACTTCTCGCGCGGTCTGGCCCAACTCAAGGAAGACCGGAGTCCTTACGATGTCGAGCTTCAGTTGGATATCGCGGATTTCTCGTCGCTTTTCATGGGTTCTGTTGATTTGGCTTCATTGTTCAACTACGGCCGGGCACGGCTCTCCGATCCGCAATACATGGACACGCTGAACAAGCTTTTTGCGACGGACCATAAGCCGGTGACTTTCACCGCGTTCTGATCGCACTTTCCCGACTTTTCACTGGTATTTTCTTGCTTGAATCGATATATATCGTCGGAATTCAAACCCGCATATTCCGGACCAAATGAACAAATACGGCAAATTAGCTTTGATCCTCTTCCAGTCTGCGATTGTCTCGGCGGCGCTTGCTTTCTTCTTCAATCTCATGGGAAATATGCTCCTCCGCCACACCTGGACACCGCTGGTCACCAGCACAAGCTTAGTGGCTGATTCGAGTCAGACATTCGAGGTCAACACCGAATTCAAAACGACCTATCACATCCGTATCTGCCCATGGAACCGCGTGGCATTTCCGGTGATGTCGATTCGCTGGTGGGTAGTGCTCCAACAGGACACGATCGGCACCGGCAACTGGGATGGCAATGTCGACGGCATGACCTCGGGTGACACCTGCCTCGCGGTGGGCGAGTTCAAATCCTGGGCCAACGATAAATACAGCCTCGTCCTCCTGCCTTCGCTGAAAGACTCCCTGTCCGCGAAACCACCAACGGTCGGGCTGAGTGTCGGTGTCGCGCCGCAGTTTCAGCAGAACTATGAACTTAGAGCCAAACAAAATCACACGCTGACCAAACTGGTCGCCGGCCTGGCCGCTCTGCTTGCGTTCGGCGCGGCGGCGCTCTTTTTGATTGCCATCATAAAGCGGTAAATGCCGACCTTTGGGGACCTCGTTTGTCCGGGCAATCGTTCTTGCCAATTGGGCCGATTTTGCGTTTATTTTGTCAGTTACAATAATCCAGCTCTACTAAGAAGGATGGTACCAGCATGTCTACCGAAAGCACAACGGCATCGATCCCCGTCCGGGACCAAATAGATGACAGACACAAATGGAATCTGACCGATTTATATAAGTCGGATGAAACCTGGGAAGCTGATTTTAATAAAGTGCAGGAGCTGATCTCCGAGGCTCCATCGTTTGTCGGCAAACTGGCCGATTCACCCCAGACGCTCTTTGCCTGTCTGGAAGCCAAGACCGAGGTCAGTAAGATCGCTTCACGCCTCTTCCAGTATTCCGCGCTTAACCGCGATCTGGACAGCCGGGTGTCCAAGTATCAGGCGATGGTCACACGCTCCCAGATGCTCTCCGCCCAGGCTGGGGCGGCATTTTCATTTGTGGAGCCGGAGTTGCTGGCCCTTCCCGACGAAGCGCTGCTGAAACTGAGCTACCAGTTTCCCAAAACCGACCTGTATGATTTCTATATTCGTGAACTTATTCGCGCGCGCCAGCATGTGCGCTCCGAAGAAGTCGAAGAGCTCTTATCGCTTTCTCAGGTGGTGGCCAAGGGTCCGGATACTATCTTTTCCATGCTCGATGACGCGGATTTGACCTATCCGACCGTGACCGATGAAAAAGGCAACAATGTGAAGCTGACCAAGCAGCGGTTTGCCAAGCTTCTGGAGTCATCTGATCCCCGGGTCCGTCGCGAAACCAGCAACGCCTTCTATTCCGTTTACAAGGATCACTTGAATACGATCAGCGCCACGCTGGCCACCGAGGTTAACAAGAACATCTTCTATACCAAGGCCCGCAAGTACGAGAGCTGTTTACACCGCGCTCTCGACGGTGACAATATCCCGGTCTCAGTTTATCACTCGCTTATCAACGCGACCGAGGCCAATCTTGCCGGTATGCACAAGTGGACAGGCGTGCGCAAGCGCCTGCTCAAGGTCGAAGAAATAGCGCCGTATGACATGCTTTGCCCGTTGTTTCCCGAGGTCGACTACGATGTACCGTATGACCAGGCGGTGACAGAAGTTGTCGGAGCAGTCAAGCCGCTGGGCGAGAAGTATAATCGCGATTTGCAAACGGCGTTCGGCTCACGCTGGGTCGATGTCTACGAGACGGCCGGCAAAACCGGCGGCGCCTATAGCTGGGGAAGTTTCTCGGCACACCCGTTCGTGCTGATGAACTACAACGAGACTGTTGATAATATGTTCACCCTTGCACACGAGATGGGTCACGCCCTCCATAGTCATTTGTCGAACAACACTCAGCCATATCAAAAAGCGCAGTACTCGACCTTTGTCGCCGAGGTAGCATCGACGTTGAACGAAGCGCTCATGGTGCAGCACCTTCTTAAGAAGGCGAGCACCAAGCAGGAAAAACTTTATCTGCTAAATCGGCAGATTGATAACACGTTCGGGACGTTCTTTCATCAAGTAATGTATGCGCACTTTGAGCTTGAGATTCATCAGCGGGTCGAAAAAGGCGAGGCGCTCTCGCCGGACCTTCTGTGCGAGATCTGGGGCGACCTGACGAAAAGGTACTACGGCCCTGCCTTGACACTGGACGAGTACTCTCCGCTGAAATGGAGCCGCATCCCGCATTTCTATATGACCTTCTATGTCTACCAATACGCTACTTCGTACGCGGCTTCGCAGGCGATCATGAAGAAGATTCTCGATGGGGAACCGGGGATAATCGAACGATATCTGGAATTATTGAAATCCGGCGGTAAGGACTATCCGATCAATCTGCTCAGGCAGTGTGGCATCGACATGGCCACCCCCGCACCGGTCGAAGCCACGATCAAACTCTTCGCCGACCAGGTGGACGAGGTAGACCGGCTGACCCGGGAGTAGTATTTCTTTGTAGGGGCTTCTCTTGTAGGGCAGGATTCGTCTTCGAGCCTGCCCTTGTCCGCAGCCCGGTGCGCGTTGTTGACGAAGGCATGCCTGCCGGCATGCTGAATGGCCGCCTCTAAGAAGATGCGTCCCTACAGAAGAACGATTCTTGGTAGATTTCTATTGGATCATCTCTTGGTTGGGCAGGAATCGTCTTCGAGCCTGCCCTTGTCCGTAGCCCGCTTCACTTCAATGAAAGCAGCATGCCCGTTGGCCCTGCGCATCTGAGGTTGACCCTCCCTTTAATTGATCGCCGGGGGGATTCTCAGGGCGAATACATTGAATCGGCCCACCGATGAGATCTTCGTAAGAAATTGACTGATCTCCGGACGTGCTTCCAACTTCCGCGAATCCGATATCAAATACCGCGCGCCGTCGACAATCGCTCCCCTGAATGCCGCCTCGGATACATTCTCCTTGAATGACCAGCCCTTGCGATGCATGGCGTACAAATAGGTGCTCGGCGATTCATCGCTTGCCGTCGCGACCAGCGCATCGGACGGGACCACACCCGCTATTCCGGTTTCGAGTCGCCAGAGGTCATCGCTTCGGTCAATGCGCGCAAACCTGGGCAAAGTGCGCGCCGAACCCAGAATCGGTATGGCGCAAAGGAGCACGACAAGAGCGACCCGTAGCCATGCACTCCTTCGCCAATACTGAAGCGTGAAACGAAATCCAATCATCACAATAAAAACGAGCAAGGGGAGAGCCGGGAGAACATAGTAATCGTGAATCAGGAAGGCCGGAAGCTGCGTCACGAAATACGGCACGAGTGGAGCCGCAAACATCAGTATGAATACAAGTTCGCGGCGAACCCGGCTGATAAGCACTGCAATCATGCCAACGCAGAACAGGGCAAACTGGGCATAGTTGATGTACAGTTCCGGAAGCCACTGCAAAAACACCCGTTTCACTACCTCGAGAATTATTTTCGGGTCGCTGGTGATATTGGGGCGAAGTTTGAAATCATAGTTGTGGTAGACCGCGCTCAAGTGGCGGGCATAAAGATACCAGCCTGCTACCAGGCAAAGCACCACGAATAGTCCGAATAGACTTCCGGTACGAAGGTTCGCCTTTGCATTGGTCTTTTCGGGCCTCAGGGTGTCGTATAGATAATACGCGAGGGCGATCATGCAAGTAATCTTGACGAGTCCGGCGATAAGCAAAAAGAACAGGGAAAGTAACAACGGGATCAAATGTCCCGTGTCGCGATACTTCATCCACAGCCCCAACGAAAGAAACACGAACGAGACTGCCGGTAAGTCGGGCATCGCCGTAATCGAATAGGAGACAAAGATCGGACTGAAAAGGAGCATGGCGGCGGCGACAAAACCGAGCGTTTTCGATTTGAAGAATCCTCGCGCAAATAGAAAGCATCCCCACAACCCGAGAAAGCTGAACAGGAGGATCGACGTCCGCTGGACATAGTAGCTGTAGCCAAATATCCGATAGCCGGTCGCGATGACATAGTTCACCAGCGGAAATTCCATCCCGGTTATTCCGGTGTATTTCCCCCGCGAATCAACTCTCGGTTTGAATATATCGCCATTTTCTTCGTAGAGGTTGCGGGCCACCGAGAGCGTTTGCGTCTGACGAAACTGGTGAAACCCAGCCGGGGGATAGTTAAGGTAGCGTATGTGAATGGCGAGTTGAACAACCATGAGCGCTGCCAGCAGAACCCATGTTGGCCGGTCTTGCAGCCACATGATGAAGCGCGGCATCTCACTGGTGTAAGACTGCATAATTCTTTCTCGCGGCGTCTGTCCCTGATGGAACTGGTGGCTCACTTTCTCGAGACATGGGCCTTTTCTGCGTAGCTAAAATATATTGCTTTAGAAATAGTAAACCAAAGTATCCTGTAGCTTCCCCACTTGTCAAGTTGAATGGCACCACACGGAGAGAGAGAATATCGTATGACATGGGCGCCGCTCTCCTGACAATCGACAACTCAGTCCTTGCGGCTCGTTGCTCCCCGGTGCCCCGCCCTTCGGGTTGGTTTTCTCTCCAATCGCGCCTCAAAACGCATATCTTCCTTGGGCGGTTACGCTACCGGCGCGGCAACAGTCGCAATCTCAACTTCAGATCGCGCCGTCAGGAAACCTTCCCTGGTGGCCATCGGTGATGGTGTGCGTTCAAATGGCACCGTTTCCGAAGGTGACACTCTGAGGCACCTTGGACATATCTCTCTTGTCCGTTCTGTTTGTGGACAGTATCTTACATTAAACGCGATAACGGAGTGCGCGTGAAAACAGCGGTTGGAAGTAGGGGAATTACATTGCGGCAGGTGAAGTATACCCGTTTTTTGATTGTAACCCTCTGGGTTTCAATCCCCATTTGGATACTCCTTTCCGTTGATATATTCGCATGGTACAAAGGTTGGCCGTTCTTGCCGCCAGGCGTTTATGTTCCGGGTTTTCTTGTGTACTTGCTTTTCAATCCGACTTGGGAAGGGCTTCACAATTACAGGATGTGGCAAATTCTGCTAATCTGTATTCCGGTGTACTATTTGTTGGTGCTCTTGATCGTTTGGCTTATTGATAAACTCAAGAAAGCGCGTTTCAACAGAAAAGAAAAGGTGGGGTGAAGAATCGATCCCACGTGGCAATCGGCTCGACTTCCGTCGAACCTCGCTGACGTGGGCTACCGCGATTCTCACACAGTGAAACAATCTCTGAATATTGCGCCTGATACTTGTTCACTTTATATGGTCCGGGGGGCATCAAATGTGTTTTAAACGACGCTTGACGCACGCATTCTGTAAACCCCGTGAATGACGAAGTTCTTGGCAGTACAACGTCGGGAGCGCAGGAGTCCCGACCTGCGATTCCTAGCGGGTCTGTTTCGCCTCGGGCGATAACCACCATCCGCCTAGTCCTAAGTTTCCCTGCAAGTGTAGCCGCGTCGGTCCTGAAAGCACGACGACAATTATTGGATCGACGAATGGAATATATCGAACAATGTATTGTTTGCGTTTGCTTCCTATATAACCCGCGCTAAGCATTTGAGTATTCGCTGAAACCCGCTTGATCGTGATGTCGTTTTCAGATGGAACTGTGAAGTAAATCTCAAACTGTCCAAGATCTTCCTCCGGCTTGGATCTTTTGAAGAAAAGCGTGAGCACCACAGAGTCAACGGACGATGCGTAGAGAGCTGTGTCCAGCACAAGGGTGTTGGGGGCCGAACTCTGTTGCGTATTTTCCAAACTTACAGATAATGAGTCGACCCGTTTTGAGTTCTCGGTTTCTTTTGAGTCGTGCACCTTCTGATTGAAGCCCATAAAAGCGCTAGACACTATGAAGAGTATAAAAAGGATCACCCTAACACTACGTGGCACCACCCAAACAAATATCTTCTCAAAAGATGCTAAGGCACCCAGCAATACTGAAGCTGCTCGCCAAATTCCTAAGAAATGCCAAAAACCAAGCACAATTATTACAAGAAACCCTGAGGCCACAGCTACCCGGTCAGAACACCTCAAACGCTTTCTTTGACTACGGTACCAGTCAATACATTTCTTGGTATAACTCATACCGTGTTCCTCAGTACTATCACCAATACCCCGCACTTGTCAGGAGTTCTTACGAATATAAGGATTGCGAACACACGAGTCTACCCAAAACGAATTGCTCGTCACCCCTCCCCCTGACAAAAAACTTTACATTTCCGCCGCAATCTCCTACATTATTGGGCTATTTAAGGATTGTGACCATGAAGTTCAACCCGCTTAAAGATAATTTCAGTATCCCCAAAGCCGAGGAAGAAGTCCTCGCCTTCTGGGATACATTCGATGTCTTCCACAAGGCGAACGAAGAAGCCAAAAACCGGCCCCATTTTGTTTTCTACGAAGGCCCGCCCACAGCCAACGGCCGGCCCGGGATTCACCATGTTATATCCCGCACAGTCAAGGACTTAGTCTGCCGTTACAAGTCCATGCAGGGGTTCCGGGTTGACCGCAAAGGCGGCTGGGATACCCACGGCCTGCCGGTGGAAATCGAGGTCGAGAAACAGCTCCAGCTGACCAGCAAGGCCCAGATCGTCCAGTACGGCATCAAGGAATTCAACCAGAAATGCCGCGAGTCGGTCTTCAAGTACCTCAACGAATGGAATCAGATCACGCGGCGGATCGGCTACTGGCTAGATTTGCACAATGCGTATGTCACGTTGACCAACGAATATATCGAATCGGTCTGGTGGATTCTCAAGAACTTCTATGACCGCGAACTGATCTACCGCGACTACAAGACTATTCCGTACTGCCCGCGCTGCGGCACCGGTCTGTCCAGTCACGAGGTAGCGCAGGGATATGAGATGATCAAGGACCCATCGGTTTTCGTCAAAATGAAAGCGGCCGATGAAGATTTCTCGTATCTGGTCTGGACTACCACACCGTGGACACTGCCGTCGAACGCCGCTCTGTGTATGCGTGCGGATGCGGACTATGTTTTGGTCGAGCACGAAGGCGAGAAGTTGGTGCTGGCCGAAGCGCTCATCCCCAAGGTGTTCGGGACCGAAGTCAAGACGCTCAAGAAATCCAAAGGTAGTGACTTCCTGAACCGCAAGTACATCCCCCTGTTCGATACCTTCAAAGCTGAGTCGGACAAGGCATTCTTTGTCATCAACGGTGAGTTTGTCACCATGGACGACGGCACCGGGATTGTGCATATAGCCCCCGGCTATGGCGCGGATGACTACGAGGTTGGCAAGAAGTTCAACCTGCCAGTTTTCCAGGCGGTCGGCCCCAACGGCTATTTCAAGGAGTTCGCCAAACCATACGACGGCACCTTCATCAAGGACGCCGATCCGGTTATCATCAAAGATCTCAAAATCGCCGGCAAGCTGTTCAAAAAAGAGCTGTACGAGCATAACTATCCGTTCTGCTGGCGGTGCGACTCGCCGCTGATATATATAGCGCAACGCTCCTGGTATATCCGCACGACTCAATTCAAGCAGCAACTGATTGACAATAACAACGCGATCAAGTGGCATCCGGATGAGATCCGGACGGGCCGTATGCTCAACTGGCTCGAAAATAACGTGGATTGGTCGCTGTCGCGCGAGCGGTTCTGGGGCACACCGTTGCCGATCTGGATTTGCGACAACGATAAGTGCGGCAAACAGCGCGCGGTCGGCTCGATTGACCAGCTCCGCAAGGAAGCGATCAGCCTGACCGAGCCGGTTGACCTGCACAAGCCGATGATGGACGATGTGCGACTGAAGTGTGACTGCGGCGGAACCATGACCCGCGTCCCGGAGGTTATCGACGTCTGGTTTGATTCCGGAGCGATGCCCTACGCCCAGTGGCACTATCCGTTCGAGAATAAAGAAGAGTTCGAAAGAAAATATCCGGCTGATTTCATCAGCGAAGCGGTCGACCAGACCCGCGGCTGGTTCTACTCATTGCTGGCTATCTCGACCCTTCTGTTTGATAAAGCCCCCTTCAAGAATGTTGTCGTCCTCGAGTTCATACTCGACAAGGAAGGCAAGAAGATGTCCAAGCATAAGGGGAATGTAGTGGATCCGTTCACTACCGTCGACAAATACGGCGCCGACCCGGTCCGCTGGTATCTCACGTCCACGTCGAATCCGTGGCTTCCGACCCGGTTTGATATGGAAGGTCTGGGGGAGGTAATCCGCAAATATTTCGATACACTTCGGAATACCTACTCGTTTTTTGCCATCTACGCCAATATCGACCGGATTGTCGAACGGGCGCACGATGCAGACCTGACAATCGACCAGTTCCTGGCCGGCAAGGCCGGCGAGCCGGAGCGGTTCGACCGCTGGATCATATCCAAATACAACAGCCTGGTAAAAGAGGTCACGGCCAATTTTGACAATTACGAAATAACGCGCCCGGTTCGCGCGATACAGTATTTTGTAATCGAGGAATTGTCCAACTGGTATGTGCGTAATAATCGCCGTCGGTTCTGGGCGGAAGAAGATGATCCGTCCAAGATGCGCGCTTATCTTACGCTGTATCGAGTTCTGGCCGGCGTTTGCCAGCTCAGCGCGCCGGTCAGCCCGTTCATCTCAGAGCTGATCTGGAAAGACCTGATGGGTGAATACCGGCAACAGCACGGTCTGCCGCTATCCGTGCACATGAGCAAGTTCCCGAAGGCGGATGAAAGCCTGATCGACGCGGACCTTGAGGCAAATATGGAACTGACCGAGCGCGTAGTGTCATTGGGCCGGGCCGCCCGCGCCCGGGTGAACCTGAAAGTACGTCAGCCCCTGGCGAAACTTCTGGTCAGCCTGCCGAAGGGATACTCGATGGACCAGCTCGGCGGGTTCACCGGTATCATCAGGGATGAGTTGAACGTCAAAGAAGTGGCATCGGCTGAAAATCTCGGACAGCTGGTTACTCTGTCGGCAAAACTGAATTTCAAGACGGCCGGGCCGAAACTCGGCGGTGACGTCAAGCAGGTGGCCGCCAAGCTCGCCTCGCTGGACAACGAGATGCTCAAGCAGTTTGCCCTGACCGGCTCGCTGGGTCTCCAGCTTGATTCACGGAAAGTCCAGTTGACCGAAGAAGATGTTCAGATTGTGCGGACCGAAAACCGGGGGTACGCGGTGGAAAACGAGAACCAACTGACCGTGGCGCTGGTTACCGAATTGACCGAGGAGCTCATCGCCGAAGGGTTCGCACGCGAAGTAGTCAACAAAGTTCAAAATATGCGGAAAACGTCCGGGTTTGAGGTTACCGACCATATCACAATCAGTCTCAGTTCGACCGACAAGCTGATTGGTGCCATCAAGAAATTCGATGAGTTCATTCGTAAAGAAACGCTGGCTCATCGTATCAACATTGTGGCCAAAGACGCGCTGGTCAATGGCACTGAGTGGAATATAAACGGAGAACCGGCCGCTATCGCGGTCGAAAAAGTAAAACCATGAATCGGGAGATGTTTTGAAGAAAACCGATTTACAGAAATTCAAGAAGTTACTGCTGGAAAAGCGAGAGGCGATTGTCGAAGAGATTACGGCGATGAACCCGCAGTTGGGGACCACCATCCGTGAATCGACCGGCGACATCTCCTCGTATTCCTATCACATGGCTGACCAGGGGACCGATGCCATGAACCGGGAAATCGCTTTCATGCTCACTTCGAAATCCGGCCGTTTGTTGTATCATATCGATGAAGCGCTGCGGCGGATAGAAACGGGCGAGTACGGCAAGTGCTTTGGCTGCGGCAAGCAGATCAGTGTCGCCCGGCTCGAGGCGGTGCCTCATGCGAGCTTTTGCATCGAGTGCAAATCGGCCGAAGAAGAGAAGAAAGCGGGCAAGCGGTAAACCGTTGAAGAAGTTCCTCTGGCCCATTGTCATTATCTGCGGTGTCGCGCTTATCGATCAGATAACCAAGGTGCTGGCGTTAAGTTATCTTGACTTTCACCGGCCGGTTCGCGTACTCGGCGATTTCTTCATGCTCACTCTGGTCTACAATCAGGGGGGGGCGCTGGGGACAAGGCTCGGACCCTCCACGTACTATCTGGTCGCCTCCATTTTCATCCTCCTGTTTGTGCTTTACTATATCTACGTTAATCGCTTCCGTCCCATTATTGCTTATCCGCTGGCATTTATTGCAGGCGGAGCCGTAGGGAATATCACCGACCGGCTCGTCCGCGGCAGTGTGGTCGATTTTCTCGATTTCGACTTTTTCGATATCAACCTGTTCGGCTACCACCTGGAACGATGGTGGACGTTTAATATAGCGGATTCCTCAATCAGCCTCGCGCTGGTCTTTTTGTTTGTGGTGGTTTTCTTTATCAAACCGAACGACCAGGACACCGGGAGAACTGTCGCGCCACCGCCCGAATTGTAGTTCCTTCCCATGACCTTTTGGACAGATTATCAGGTCCGCGGATTAAATTCGTAGACAAAAAACGCAACTTTATGTAGCTTATTGTAGGTGACTTTCGCCGGAAATTGAGCCCATGCCAACAAAAGAACAAATTCTCCAGATTCTCGGGCGCATCAACGACCCGGAGCTAAAACGACCGCTTACCGAGTTGAAGATGGTCCGTAGTGTGACGATTGAGCATGGCAATATCCAAATTGCCGTCGCCCTCACCGTTCCGGGATGCCCGCTTCGTGACAGAATTGAAAGCGATATAAAGAACTCCATCTCCGCTCTCGACGGCGTCAGCGCTGTCGATGTTGCTTTTGACGTCCTCTCCGAAAAAGAACTTGCTGATCTGAAACTACTGCTCAGTCACGGGCAAATAGCATCATCCGCTCAACAGCGAGCGCTGCCGGCCAAGCAGACTATTGCTGTCGCTTCGGGGAAGGGAGGAGTAGGCAAGTCGACACTTACGGTTAACCTGGCAGCCGCGTTGACAAGACTTGGATATAGAGCCGGGATTGTCGATGCTGATGTATTCGGGTACTCCATTCCTCGGATGCTTGCATTGGAGGGATACGCCGAGACATCCAGTGACAAGAAGATAATTCCTCTTCGCTACAATGACCATTTACAGGTTGTTTCGATGGGTTTCTTTGTTGGAGATGAAGAGTCAGTAACCTGGCGTGGCCCGCAACTCCACAAGGCTGTGACCGAGTTTCTTTTTGAGACATCGTGGGATCGCCTTGATTACCTGTTTATCGACCTTCCCCCCGGAACCGGCGATATTGTACTGACCATGGCACAGGCAGTGCCATTGGCTTCTGTTGTTCTGGTAACGACGCCTCAACTCGCGGCCACCGATGTCGCGGTGCGAGTAGCGAAACTCGCGCTGAAAGCGGACCTCCGTTTGCTCGGAATCATTGAAAACATGGCCTACTATGAACGCGATGGTGTCAAAGATTATATCTTCGGACGCGATGGCGGCGAGCAGCTTGCGAACGAACTCGGCGTCCGATTGTTGGGACAGATTCCCCTGTTATCCGCTCTTCGAAAAGGATGTGATGCCGGTAAACCGATCGCATTGCACGGCACGCACGATGAAATAGCAATCTTCGAACGTATCGCCCGACAACTCGAGAAGGTCGCACCTATCTAACTGTTTGCGCAAACGGAGGTTTATGTGCGGTGCCTTTTCAATTCACGGTGACGCTCACTTGCGGCAGATTCTAACAGGTTATGAACAGTGTCGGTAAGATGCTATCGAGCAAAAGCTTCAACGTTCTTCAAAATAAATCCCT
This sequence comes from uncultured Ignavibacteriales bacterium, assembly GCA_964371785.1. Classification (GTDB taxonomy): domain Bacteria; phylum Zixibacteria; class MSB-5A5; order GN15; family FEB-12; genus CAVQCT01. The sequence continues at coordinate 453,440 of CAYJOL010000002.1, forward strand.
TCTGTGTACTTGACGCCCCCCTGCCTCGCCTGTATTAATTAGCATGAATTGTGGTAAATCCCCGAGTGTGAATAAGCTGTGGACAAACCACCAGCAGGGTTCTAAAAATTCTTGTCATACTTGCGGTTACGCAAACGCCCAAAATCAGTAAATGTTGATAAGTGGGTGGATAAGCTGATAGTAATTTGTGCACACCTATTGTAAGTGCTTTGGAGTAAACACCGAATTGAAAACTATAAACGGATCAGAAATTCGTGGGGGAGTTTCAATCTTGGAAGAAAGAGTAACAAACAGCAGCCAGTGGAGTGACTGTCTTAACTACCTCTCGCGTCGCATTAAAGAACAGTCGTTCAAGACGTGGCTTCGACCGACCGTTGGTGAACCGGGATCCAACGGTGATTTCCGTGTTGCCGTGCCCAATCAGTTCGTAGCTGATTGGATCCGTAATCACTATCAGGATATGATCGAAGAAGCGCTGAAGGAAGTCAGCGGCACGGTGTATCAGGTGGATTACGTGATAAACTACCGTTCCGATGAAAAGGAGCAGACGTCGCTCGACCTGTATCAAGCGCCGTCGATCATTCCATCTGAAATAGTGCCGGCGCCGCCGTCGAATCACAATCATAATCTCAACAGTAAGTACAACTTTGATTCGCTCGTGGTAGGTGATTTTAATCAATTCGCCTGTGCCGCCGCGGTGGCCGTGTCGGAAGCTCCCGGAATGACCAAGTACAATCCGCTGTACATTTATGGCGGGACCGGTCTGGGGAAAACCCATATTGTCCAGGCGATCGGTCATCGCATCCTGGAAATCTTCCCGCAGAAACGGGTGATCTATGCAACTTCGGAGAAATTTACCTCCGATTTCATCACCTCGATTTCCAACAGCTCCATAACCAATTTCACGCGCGTCTATCGTGATGTCGACGTGCTCATTATCGATGATATTCAGTTCTTCACCGGTAAAGAGTCGACCCAGGAGCAATTTTTCCATACCTTCAACACCCTGTATCATCTTGGTAAACAGATTGTGCTGAGTTCGGATCGCTCTCCTAAGGATATCAAGGGACTCGAAGAACGGTTGCTCTCCCGCTTTTCATGGGGATTGGTGACCGATCTTCAGGCCCCGGACCTCGAGAACCGTACCGCCATTCTCTACAAGAAGCTGGAGTCGGAAGGAATGAGCCTGCCGGACAACGTAGTCAGATATATCGCGGACAAAGTATCTACAAATGTCCGGGAGCTCGAGGGAGCGCTTATCCGGCTGCTGGCTTATTCGTCTCTTAAAAATGAGCCGGTTGATATGGAGTTGGCGGCGAAGGTTCTCTCGGACACGTTTTCCTCAAGAAAGAAAGAAGTCACAATCGACGCGATTCAGAAGAAAACCTGCGAGCATTTCGATGTTGACTTCAAGATGATGAAAGCGAAAAAGAAGACATCTACAATTGCCCTGGCGAGGCAGGTGGCGATGTATCTCAGTCGGTCATTAACTGACAATTCTCTCAAGACGATTGGTGAAGCTTTTGGTGGCCGGGATCATTCTACTGTGATACACGCATGTGATCTAATCTCCAAAAGAATGTCCACAGATTCGACTCTTAGAGAGAAAATTGACAAGATTTCCGCAGCTCTTTTATACTAACAATTGGGTTGGATAAAGTTGTGGATAACCGGAAAGAAAGTGAGACTTTTGGTCGTAATGTTGATAACACCCCAGTGATGTAGATAAGTGATGGAGTTTTACTTGGGATTTGTTGAAAAATATTGTTGCTATTAAATTATTGTGATACTTAAATTAAGGACGACAAAAAGAGGTTTTAGATAGTCTTATAAACATCCTCACAGGTATTATTACTACTTCTCTTTTAGATATATATAAGAAGAGAATAGTAAATGGTTGTGGATATACCTTAGTCGGGAGACGGCCTACATGAAGTTTAGTTTACCAAAATCAAGACTCAGCGCTTACCTGCAGAATGTTCTTCAGGTGGTGCCGACAAAGTCGACATTACCGATCTTAACGAATATTCTCATCGAAGCTTTGGAAGGAAAAATCAAGATCTCCGCCACGGACCTTGATATATCCATCACCGCCTCAATTGAGTGTAATGTTACGAAAAAGGGCTCTGCTTCTTTGCCCGCCCGTATACTCTTTGATATCATAAAAGAGTTGCCGGAATCTGAAATCAGCTTTGAAGCTACTACACAGCGCATAGAGATTAAAATTCCGAACGGCTCTTATAAAATCGCGTCTGTAGCAGCTGAGGAATTCCCAAAACTTCCCGCCGTGAACACCAAAAAAGAAATCAAAGTCAACGGCCAAGATTTAATCTCAATGATTCGCAAGACAACATTTGCGTGCTCCGATGATGAAACCCGACCGGCTTTGAATGGTGTTCTCTGGCAGACCAAAGGGGAGAAGATGCAGATGGTCGCTACTGACGGTCATCGCCTGGCAAAGATGGCGGTCGTAAATAGCAAACTCAAAGGCCTCTACGATGATGTAATAGTGCCCCCAAAGGTATTAAATCTTATCCCGAAATTTATCACCGATGATAAGCAAGAGGTGGGTGTCATTTTCGGAGAGACCAATATCATTTTCAATTTGGGTGATACTGTGCTTACGTCGCGGTTAATCGAAGGTCCGTATCCGAATTTCGAGCAGGTCCTCCCTAAGAACAACGACAAGAAACTCGTCGTAGCCAAAGAAGACCTTGCCCGAGCGGTCAAGCGGGTGTCGATCCTTTCCAATCAGCTGACTCACCAGGTCAAGTTTGCGTTGAGTGATAGCACTCTCACGCTATCGACCACTAATGCGGATGTTGGCGGTGAAGGAAAGGAATCCCTTGATTGCGATTACACCGGAGATTCCATAGAACTCGGCTATAACGCGACTTATATCAACGATATTTTGAATAAGATAGACAGCGAAGAGGTTGTATTTGAATTATCGACATCGGTATCGGCCGGGATTGTCTACAGTCCGGAGATCTCAAAAGAGGACTTCCTCTGCCTGGTGATGCCGCTTCGGTTAGCCGACTGAAACGATCTACAGGGATAATCATAATGGCAGATGAGTGATTCGTCTGCCATTTTTTTTCCATAATATGTACATACACACGCTGGACATAACGAACTTTCGAAATCTCTGCCGGCTCTCATCGGAATTCGCCCAGGGAGTCAATATCTTTTATGGCAGCAATGGTTCCGGTAAGACTAACCTGCTGGAAGCAATTTTCGTGCTTTGTCTTGGCCGTTCGCATCGGTCTGCGGCAGAAACGGTGCTGGTAAACAATGCGACCGACTTTTACAGAATCGAGGGAGAAATTGGGACCGACAGCGGAAAGATCAAACTGGCTGTGGCATATCAAAGAGGGGGCCGCAAGAAGGTTACTGTAGACAACGTTCCCATACGCGTAAGCGAACTCTACGACAACTGCTGTGTAGTCGCGGCGGGCCCCGAAGACAGTGAAATCATAGCCGGGCCGCCGTCGGTACGGCGACTTTTCGTGGACTTGTACCTGTCCCAATATTCGCATAAGTATATCGATACCCTCACTAATTACCAGCGTGCGCTGGCGCAGAAGAACGCTGCACTCAAGAAAGATATTGACCCGACGCCTTTTAATACCCTTTTGATTGAGTATGGGTCACGCATTATTCATGCACGAGCGGAATTTCTGACTGCGGTTGAGAATCGTGCCAAGGTATATCATGAACAGATTTCCGGAGGAAGCAGTCTGGCGCTTGAATACAAGACTGCGGGCCATATAAATCCGGAAGGGAATCCGGATGCCATCGCCGATCGGCTTGCGGCGGCCCTGAACGGATATGCCGAGCGTGAGCGGGCGGTGCAAACATGTCTGGTGGGACCGCATCGTGATGAAGTGCTGTTCAGTATCGATGACCTGCCGGCCAAGACGCACGGCTCCCAGGGGGAGTGGCGAACAGCAGCTCTTTCGTTGAAGCTTGCGGTTTATCATCTATTGAAAGAGAAAAGAGAGATTCAGCCTGTTCTTCTGCTGGATGAGATTTTCGCCGAACTCGACAAAGACAGATCGGAAGCACTGATGGAAGCCTTTACGGATTTTCATCAATTGTTTCTGACCACCGCTTTGGAGCCACCCGATTTTCTTAAGAGAAACAGCCTGGCGTTTCGCATCAGTGACGGACAGGTCATCGCGAGGGATTGAATGCATGGTTTAAGTCTTCGGCATGTGTCCAAATCGTTTGGTTCACATGTAGTTCTGGACGACATCTCGCTGGATCTTAATGCCGGCGAACTCCTCGTCCTGCTTGGCCCGTCGGGCTGCGGGAAGTCAACTCTGCTTCGGCTTGTTGCCGGTCTTGAGGCGCCTGACTCGGGAGAAATCTACATCGATGACCGTCGTGTAGATCGCCTGCCTCCAAAGGACCGGCAGGTTGCCATGGTGTTTCAGAATTACTCGCTTTACCCTCACATGTCGGTAGAGAAAAATTTGGCCTTTCCGCTGAAAGTAAGCGGCGTTTCCGAAGCGGAGATTACTCAGCGAGTAACAAAAGTGGCACAAATGCTTGGCCTCAGCGAGAAACTATCGCAGCGGCCGGCCCAACTCTCAGGCGGGCAACGACAGCGGGTGGCCCTCGGTCGCGCTATCATTCGCAAACCATTGCTGTTTCTACTGGACGAACCGCTTTCCAATCTCGATGCTGATCTTCGCGTGCGGATGCGCTCCGAGATAGTTCGAGTTCAACGGGAACTCGCGGTGACTACCGTACACGTCACCCATGATCAGGCAGAGGCGTTAACGATGGCGGACCGAATAGCCCTGCTGAACAATGGCCGGCTTGAACAGATCGACACACCACAACAGCTTTATGTTAACCCGAAGACCGTTTTTGTTGCTCAATTTCTTGGCCAGCCTCGAATCAACATCCTTTCAGCGGCTTGTTTTGAAGATCACACGCACGGGAGGATTGTGATTCCAGAACAGGCAAAACATACTGAAAATCTCTCTATCGCTGTCCGTCCGGAAGCAATAACGCTTGACGAACATGGAGAATTTCAGGGCGAAGTTGTTTCGTCTGAATATCTTGGAGACCAATACGTGATTCGGGTGTCTTTCCGGGGAGAATTCCTGGCGGTGTCCGGATGCCGCAAGGAGTACGCAAAGGGAGATATCGTCAACTTCAGAATACCGGGTGACTCCGTGCTTTATTTCGACCAATCTTCGGGGATGCGGCTCTGACGTTTGCCTCTACCGTGCGCCAAGAATGAAGCGGGTGAACATGGCGGGCTTCGCTGCGTCGGTAATCATAGACGGACTAGTCTCTGAGCGGATTAATTGCTTGACAGAAGCCCCGAAGGAGGCTATCTTGTCATTGACGCAAACTACATGCGAACAAGCTCATAGAACAGCAACAGTGTTCGAAGTTCGTGTGCACTTATCCGTGGGTTACGTGATACAGCTCAAATATGAACACGCCAATAGTTCAACCGTTAACCATTTAACTGCCAGGAGGACGGCCTATGGGGTATCCACACTAGCCGCTTTCTTATCCTGTAGGAGGTTACGCGACTAGTTTAGAAACAGAGTAACTAATCAAAACGAACGAGCGAGGAAAGCGTATGTTTAAATGTAGAAAGAGTATTTTTCTCTTAGCCTTCCTTTTCGTCATCCTCTCCGCCGCCGCCATGGCTCTGAACAACGACGGTGTGGACCGCGAAGCAGTCAAGCAGGCAACGGAGCTGAACAGGCCGACATTCCAGAATGTTGGCACGCAGACACAGCAGGGTTCAGCTGAACAAGCAATAATTCAGGCCAAGCTTGATGAGCAGGCCCAGTACGAAGCCAAATTGGCCGAAACACTGGCTCTGGAAGCCGAAGCCGCTCAGAAAGCATCGTCCGATGAGCCCATTCGGCACGGTCTGAAGCCTGAGATGACAAAGAACCAACTCAAGGGCGATCAGAAAATCGCCACGATGACCGGCCATCCGAAAGTTCTCCGCGATGCCGGTACTATCCTTCTCTCCGAAGATTTCGAAACATCAACCTTCCCGCCGGTTGGCTGGGACACAGTGAATACTGACCCCGGTTTCGGCTGGTTCCTCGGAACATTCTCCGGCGGTGGTACCCAATGTGCATTGGTCACCTGGCATGCCCCGGGTTATCAGCAGGACGAATGGTTGCTGACACCATCGCTCGACGTTTCAACAGCGTCGGCCGCCGATCTGAAGGTTGAATTCTGGATGCTCAAAGGGTATGACTACCCGCACGACTTCAAGGCCTATGTCTCCACCGACAACGGTGTAAACTGGACTGAGGTCTTTGATTCGTATAGCGTCCCGTATCCCGCGTTCGAATGGTATCATGTATCCGTGCCGATCGGCAGTTATGCCGGTGGTCCGAACATCATGATCGGATTCCAGTATTACGGTGTGGACGCGGATCTGTTCGGTATCGACGACATCTCCGTGAACGATGATGCCTTTGTCGAACCGACTGGCCGTTGCTGTTCCGGCGACGTGAATACGCCTACTTGCGAGGATGGCGTAACACAAGCCTATTGCAGCGGTATCGGCGGCAATTGGGTCGAAAACCTGAATTGCACCGACAATCCGTGCCCGATCCCCGGTGGCAACGACGATTGCTCCAATGCAATTGCTATCCCCGGCCCGTTCCCGGTTCAAGTCGATGGTACCACTATTGGTGCGACAATCGACTGTCCCGGTGACCCGGATATTGGTGATTGGGATGCCGTATGGTATTCCTTCGAGCTCCCCTACGCGAGCAATAACGTGGTAATCGACTATTGCGGTACTATGACTACGCCGCCGTCGGTAAGTGCGACTCTGTTCACCGCGTGCAGTTGCGATGCGGGCGTGCGGATATATTATGATGCCGGTTACTATTATGATTGTAGCGGCGTCAGCGTTCCGCATATCGAGTGGAATGGCGTTCCGGGCCCGGGCGTGATATACTACGCAGTCTGGACCGGCGGCGCTAAAGCTTCTCTGCGCAGCCAGCAGGATTTCGTGTTTACAGTCGACGTTGCGGAACCCCCGCCCGCCCCTGAAAACGATAACTGCTCCAACGCTACCGCGATTGGCGATGTAACCGGTTTGGCCTTCTCCACCCTGACAGCGACTCCGGACAACACCGGTTACACGACCGGCCCGAATGTCTGGTATTGCTACACCGCTTCGTGCGATGGTCAGGCGACGGTCAGTCTTTGCGGATCATCCTACGATACCAAAGTAGCCGCATATGATGGCTGTTCGTGCACCCTCGGTGCGGCTCTGGCCACAAATGACGATTTCTGCAGCACGCAGTCTCAGATCGTGTTCAACGTGGTCAAAGACAACACCTACCTCATTGAGGTCGGTGGCTACAGTGCCGGCGCCGGTGATGGTGTCCTCACTGTTTCCTGTGCCGAAGTCGGTCCGGGTAATCCGGGTGACAACTGCTCTGACCCGTTGAAAGTGGATATTCCGTCACTGCCGTATACTGACATTGGTCAGACGACGTGCGGACGCGTCAACGACTACAGTGCCACCTGCATGGGTTATTATGACGGTGGTGAAGATATCATCTACGAAGTCACCGTATCTTCGGCGGTTGATGTCGACATCACTCTCGACCCGAAGGGTTCGACCTGGACAGGTGTTGCTATAATGGATGCTTGCCCGTCCGGTACGGCGAACTGTATCGACCAGAGTACCAGTTCCAGCGGCAGCCCGCATGGTATGACATGCGTGCACCTCGAACCGGGCACATATTACATCATGGTTGATACTTGGCCGTCACCTACCTGTATTACGGAGTTCGATCTGACAATCTCCGCGGCTTCCGGCTGCAACCCGCCCGATAACGACAACTGTGCCAGTGCCACTGAAATAAGCAATGTCACTGATCTGGCGTTCTCGACGGAAAACGCGACATTTGACGGCCCGGGTGGATGTCAGACGTCAGCGAATGTCTGGTATGTCTATACTCCTCCTTGTGACGGTTCGACCGAAGTCACAGTGAGCCTTTGCGGCTCCGCCTATGACACCAAGCTGGCCGTGTACGACGGCGCCGGCTGTGATTCTCCGCAGCTCGCCTGTAACGACGATGCTTGTGGCACCCAGTCTGAAATCGTATTCCAGGCCATGGGTGGTAACTCGTACCTTATTGAAGTTGGCGGTTACTCGACGCGCACTGGTACAGGTATCCTGAATGTGAACTGTACCGCTCCGTGTACGGTCGAGTGCCCCGCCGGTGCTTCCAGCGAGGGTGAAGCTTGTGGCGACGACACGAACGGCGGCTGCAACAGCGCGGTCCCGGCGTTTACGCCGGTCGCCTGTGGCGAAACCATTTGTGGAAATGCCTGGATGGACGGCGGCTCCCGCGATACGGACTGGTATGAGCTGATGCTCGACGATTACACTCGCGTCACTATTAAAGTGGTCGGCGAGTTGCCGATAATCGCCGGTTTCCTCGAGACCTCTGACCCAGGTAACATCACCTGCGAAAACGCCACCGGTTACATTGCCCCGTATCAACTCGCCGATAAGTGCGACACGGCTACGGTAACCGCTGATCTGGCCCCTGGCAGATGGTGGATCTTCGTGGGTGGTTCCGACTTCTACGACTACTCATGTGCGACCGGTCCGTATGACTATGTCATGTCGCTAAGTTGCGAGACCATCGAGCCGACATACTGCGCCGCCTCCGGTGGCTGCGACGAGTATATCAGCCGCGTCGCGATTGCCGAGATCGATAACAGCTCCGATTGCTCCGGCTATGCCGATTACACCGGCATGACCGCCAATATGGAACTCGGTACCGGCTACGCAATCACAGTCGAAAACGGCAATGGTTACTCCGCGGATATCTGCGGCGTCTGGGTTGACTGGAACCATGACCTTGATTTCGACGATGCTGGTGAAATGGTAACGCTGGATGTGGCGACCGGTTACGGTCCGTACACCGGCACGGTTACCCCACCGGCCGACGCTCTGCAGGGTAACACTCGGATGAGAGTACGTATCAACTACTCTTCGGCCGGCGTTATTCCGCCTTGCGGCAACACGACTTATGGTGAAGTCGAAGACTACACTGTAAACGTGGGCGTGCCAATCACGTATGTCGTGAGACCCGATACGCTCCGCGTAGTGTATAAGTTCGGTGTCAACCCGGTCGTGTGCAATCTGTACATGGGCAATGCGATGCTGCCTTCGGGTATGGTTGGCGATATGGAAAATGTCGCTTTGAGCATTGCCGGTTGCCCGGTCTCGGTAGGTACTACCGATATCATCACGGGCGGCTATGCCGGTATAGTCGGCGATGTCCTGCACGTTCCGTTTGACGGTGGAAACTACATCACCTGTCAGGAAACGGCGCAGGGCGGCTTGATTTGGGACAACGTGGATTCGTTCTTCGATATCACCTATGAGATCGCAGGCAATCCGGGTCAAGTCTCCGGTCAGGTCGTAGTCAGAGGACACATTGCCGGTGACCTGAATCTCGACGAGCAAGTCGATGTGGCGGATCTGGTTTACATGGTTGAATTCATGTTTGCCGGCGGTTCCGCTCCTCTGGTGATTCAGACCGGCGATGTCAACGGTTCCGGTGGAAATCCGGATATCGGTGACCTCGTCTCCATGGTTGAATTCATGTTCAGCAGTGGCGTCAATCTGACACATCCGTAATCGGCGCAATCCGATTCGAATAAAAAACCCACCTCGCTCTGTGCGGGGTGGGTTCTTCTTTGCATTTTTCAACTGGTATTTTCAGGCGCGCTGACAGCGCGGACAAAAGTGAGCCGAGCGCGCACCAAGCTTCTCTCTCACAATCTTTGTTCCGCAGAGAACACAGGGCTGGTTTTCACGTCCGTAGACCTGGAGATATGCCTGGAACTCGCCAGGCTGTCCGTTTACTCCGGCGTACGTGTCGACGGAGGTCCCCATTTTGTCGATAGCGGATTTCAAAAGCCGCTGAATATGATGATGTAAATTCAAAAGCTTCCGCTCTGAGATTGACGACGACAGGCGTGACGGGTGGATCCGCGCCGCAAACAACGACTCATCGGCATATATATTTCCGATACCCGCCAGGAAACTCTGATCGAGAAGCGCCGCCTTGATCATGCGTGATCGTCGCCGGCAGAGCATCACAAATCCTTCAGCTGTTAGATCCAGAGGTTCGGGGCCAAGCTCCTTGAGACCGGGTTGTTGCCAGAGTTCCCGTGAGGGAAAGACGCGGAGTCGACCAAAGCGACGGTAGTCATTGAAACGAATTTCAAGCGATTCATTTTTCTTCTTGATAGAGCGGTTCAGACGAAAGATAACCAGATCATGCTTGTCCCGGGGACGGTGGTCCGGAGTGTGTAAGAATCGCCCGGTCATCTTCAAATGGACCCAGAGTGTGATGTCGCCGGAGACGGACATCAGGATATTTTTGCCGCGGCGGGTAACGTCGAGTACGGAACGTCCTTCGAGCACTTCGGCAAAACTGCTCCCCTTGAACGCCTGGCTCAGTACGATTGAGCTTTGCGGCGCCTTGACATCGATCGAAGTAAAAGTGCAGCCGAGAATAATTCGTCGAAGCCCCCGCACCACCGTTTCAACCTCGGGAAGTTCAGGCATGGAAAAGTCATTTCCCTGCGAAGATTGGTTTTAGATGCTGCCCGGTATAAGAAACCTTCACCGAAGCTACCTGTTCGGGTGTTCCCGCGGCTACAATCGTACCGCCATCATTGCCTCCCTCGGGGCCAATATCGATAATCCAGTCGGCGGTCTTGATGACATCAAGATTGTGTTCAATCACCAGAACCGTATTTCCCCGGTCGACCAGTTCATTCAGCACCGAAAGCAGCAGGCGAATATCCTCGAAATGAAGTCCGGTCGTCGGCTCATCGAGTATATACAGCGTTTTGCCCGTGGCTATCTTTGACAGCTCCGTCGCCAGTTTCACTCGTTGTGCCTCTCCGCCCGACAGGGTGGTTGCCTGCTGTCCCAGTCGAATATAGCCCAGCCCCACGTTTTGCAAGGTGAGGAGTTTGTTCTTTATGCGGGGGATATTCTCGAAGAACAACATCGCTTCCTCAACCGTCATGTTGAGAACATCGGAAATGTTCTTTCCCTTAAATGTGACTTCAAGAGTTTCGCGATTATACCGTTTTCCCTTGCACACTTCGCACGGAATATAAACATCCGGAAGAAAGTGCATCTCAATTTTGATGATGCCATCTCCTTCGCAGGCTTCGCACCGGCCTCCCTTGACGTTGAAGGAGAATCGTCCGGGCAGATAGCCGCGAGCCTTGGCCTCCGGAAGCTCAGCAAATAGGTCGCGAATTGGTGTGAACACTCCCGTATAGGTTGCAGGATTAGAGCGCGGTGTACGACCGATAGGCGACTGATCTATGTCAATGACCTTGTCAATGTGCTCGATCCCTTCGATCATCTCGTGCTCCAGTGGATGGGTCCGGCTGTTGTAGAAGTGCCTGGCCAGGTGGCGGTAGAGGGTCTCGTTGATCAAAGTCGATTTACCCGATCCGGAAACACCGGTCACGACCACGAAACAGCCGAGGGGGATGTCGGCATTTACGTTCTTGAGGTTGTTGCCGGCCGCGCCCAGAATTTTGATATATTTGCCGTTAGGAGAGCGTCGCGAACGCGGCGTCTCTATACGCCTGGCGCCGCTCAAGTACTGACCCGTAATCGATTTCTTGTTATTTATGATCTCTCTGGGTGTGCCGATCGCTACGATCTCTCCGCCGTGCACTCCCGCTCCCGGCCCAAGGTCGATGACGAAATCCGCCTCTTCGATCGTTTCGCGGTCATGTTCAACGACCAATACGGTGTTTCCGATATCGCGAAGCTCACAGAGCGTGTTTAGCAGTCGACGATTATCGCGCTGATGGAGTCCGATCGAGGGTTCATCGAGGATGTACAGTACACCTACCAGTCGCGAGCCGATCTGGGTGGCCAGGCGAATCCGTTGCGCCTCACCCCCGGACAGAGTCGAGGCGGCACGACCCAGCGTGAGATAATCGAGTCCGACATCGCACAAGAAACTGAGCCGTTCCTTCACCTCTTTGAGAATTTGCTTGGCTATAGCCTGCTGGCGCTTGCTCAAGGTGATATCGTTGAAAAACCTGAAGGCCTGTTTTATCGACATATTGGTAATCGAGTCAATAGTTTCTCGGTCGATAATGACCGCCAGCGCTTCCGGACGGAGCCGACTCCCTTTGCACCCGGGGCAGTCAGTGACCGACATATAGTTTTCAATCCATTGCCGCACGCCGCTTGACTCCGTCTGTTTGTACCGACGCTCGAGATGCGGGATGACACCCTCGAATTTGGAGCGGTACACGCCGGACCCGCGTCCCTTGCCCGACGTATGCTCGAATTCAAACTCAATCTCCTGCTTGCCGGAGCCGTAGAGTATCGCCTGCTGGGCTTCATTACCAAGTTTGTTGAACGGCACTGAGAATTTGAAACCGAAGTGTTTGGCGACTCCCTTGAGCATGTACCGATACCAGTTGGACATCTCCGGTCCACCCCAGGGTCTGATCGCGCCATCGTTAATCGAAAGAGTCTGATCCGGAATGACCAGCTTGGGATCGATCTCCATCTTCTGGCCGAGACCGTCGCACACCGGACAGGCGCCGAACGGAGAGTTGAACGAGAACATTCTCGGCGTCAGTTCTTCGTAGCTGATATTGCAGTTCAAACAGGCGAACTGCTCGGAAAACAAGAGATCGTTGTTCTTGATGTTAATCAGAACAGTGCCGTTGGACATCTTCAGGGCGGTTTCCACCGAATCGGCCAGCCTGCGTTTGGACGTCGATTTCACGACCAGGCGGTCGACAACCGCCTCTATTGAATGCTTCTTCTTCTTATCAAGGTTGATCTCGCCGTCCGATTCGACAATTTCCCCATTGATACGCAGGCGTACAAAACCTTCCTTCCGGGCTTCATCTACTATCTCCTTGTGCTCGCCCTTCTTGCCGCGAACGAGCGGAGCCAGCACGATCAACCGCGTCCCTTCTTCGAACGCCAGTACGGAATCGACAATCTGTTCCACGGTCTGCTGGGTGATCGGCTGTCCGCATTTGACGCAGTGGGGGACTCCCACGCGCGCGAACAGGAGCCTCAGATAGTCGTAGATTTCGGTCACGGTGCCGACCGTCGAGCGGGGATTCTTGGCGGTTCCCTTCTGCTCGATAGAAATCGCCGGAGACAGCCCCTCAATAAAGTCAACATCCGGTTTCTCCATCAATCCGAGAAACTGTCGGGCGTAGGCCGAAAGTGACTCCACGTACCGTCGCTGGCCCTCTGCGTAGATCGTATCGAAAGCCAGAGAGCTTTTTCCCGAGCCGCTCAGTCCGGTTATCACGGTCAGACTATTGCGTGGGATTTTGACATCGATATTTTTGAGATTGTGCTCCCGGGCCCCTTTAATAAACAGGAATTCTTTGGTGTCTTTGTATTTATCGCCATTTTTCGCCATATATGCTCCAAAATAGTCCAGTCTGTTAATATACAAAGAAATGCCCCAACTCACACCACCAAATCCGAAACCCTGTGATCACATTCTCCCGTGTAACGGCATTTTCCCTGCAGAAGTTCAAATCAACCAAATCCTGACCGAATCCGCTTGACATAGCGAACGCTAACTATATTTTTGCGGTATGTCGCACGATAAACACCAGAAGTTCTTCGATGATCTCGCCGCCGAGTGGGACCTGATGTTCACTGCCGAGGATCTGGAGCGCCTGACGAACATCGCCGATGGACTTAACGTCAAGTCAGGCATGGACATACTCGATCTCGGCTGCGGTACCGGCATCTTGTTTGACATTCTCCGGCGTCGGGTCGGCGATTCCGGTTCGATTACCGGGGTCGATTTTTCATACGAGATGGCCCAGAAAGCTCACCGCAATTTCCCGTTTGCCAATGTGAATGTGGTCGACGCGGATGCCCAGGCACTTCCCTTTGCCGATTCAGCTTTCGATATGGCGGTGGCATTCTCAGCTTTTCCCCATTTCACCGACCAGCAACGCGCGGTGAATGAAACCCACCGGGTACTCAAACCGGGGGCGATTTTCTATATCATCCACCTGATTTCTTCAAAAGAGATTGTTGATATCCATCGTGAAATCGGCGGCGTTGTCGAGCATGACGCGCTACCTCCGGAAACAGCTCTCCGTCACATGCTCAATGAGAGCAAATTCGAGCGGATCACGGTGGACGACCACACCGGTTTGTACCTCGCGACTGCAATCAACCGAAAGTGACACTTCTGAAGTGACAGCTTTGCATGTCAGAGCCCGTTTTATTTCCCATGTTGCCCTGTATTTGGCCCTGACAATTCTACTTCCCATCGGTTTTCACGCGTTTGGCATCGCGGGGCGAATATTCCTTCCCATGCATATTCCCGTTTTGCTGGCCGGGTTTCTGGTCGGCCCTTACGCCGGACTGGTTGTCGGCCTGCTCGCTCCTGGACTATCGTTTCTCCTGACCGGGATGCCTCCCACCTACGCGGTGCCGCTGATGTCGCTGGAGCTTCCGTTGTATGGGCTGATTGCCGGCATCTGCTACGTGAAGCTTCGCTTAAATGTTTACCTCGCATTGATTATCGCTATGCTCGCCGGCCGCGTGATGTTTGGGGTTGGGCTCTTGATTCTCGGTCTATTCATGAAGCTGCCGTATTCCGCTGCGACTTACTTTTCAACCGGCGGGGCAGTCGCCACCGGTCTCCCAGGCATACTCCTGCAACTAATCCTCATACCGATAATCGTTGCCGGAATAAAAAGGGCTCGGTAGGCGGGCGGCCCTTTCGCAGTAGCGCGACACTGTTTCTTGGTGTAGTAACCACCCAAACTTTCATTTTTTCCAAATGAGACGGGCTTTCGTCCTCTGCCATTCAGGGCGCGGCATCGATATAAGTTGTTGCCGTACTATAAGGTAGGAAAATGCGGACGCGTTCTGCGGTGGTGCAATCCGTCGCCATTTTTCTTGAGAATTCTGCAATTGCACTGACAGAATCTGGCAGGGGTGATTCCTATATAGTAGATAGAACAGAGACGGCCGGGGGAGAGACGGATTAGTGTGGTTTTGTGGGGCCTTATGCGGTCATGTTGGGGCAGGCTTTGGCGATCGGGATTAGGGATCGCCTGCTAATAAAGCTTGCCTCAACTGACTCAATATGTCACAGTCTTCAATTAAATCAGGACAAGCGACGAGTCCTATCGCAGTCTAACCCTGAAATCCGCAGGTCTTGTGGGTTCCATCGCAAAATGGTTTACCCATTGATTGCCCGCACCGACACAAAGAAAATTTTCCTTCCTTGATCACTACGGTGCCATCGGGCATATGAATTTCGGCTCGCTCGCATTCCACACGGGCGGAGCCGTTCGGCACGATTGTAATTCTTACTGACGGCGCTGATTGGCTCATGGGAAAGTCCTCCTGCTTCAGCTGTGGTGATAGATTGCGCCGATCTGCCAGTTCCGACAGATCTAACCGCTACGGAGTTGGTTCTGTTCCCTGTACGTGTAGTGAGCGATGGTTGCTTGAGTTATTGCGTTGAGGGTGTCTTGACCACGGAGACTTCGCCGCCCGCCACCGGCACTTTCTTACCATCGACATTTACAACCAGGGCGCCGCTCTTGTCAATGTCCACCGCGATACCGGTGATTGTCTGCCGGCCGATATTAAGTCGAACAGTAGTTCCGAGTAATGAGGAATGCCGCCTGATCCGCTTGAGCGATCCGGCCAGTTGATCCTTGCGGTAACGGTTATATTCTCTCTCTAACAGCTTGAGAAATGTCTGAAGTAATAGAATCCGGTCGACCCGGCGCTTGTTGGCGCGACGGATTGAGGTCGCGGCCGTGCGAAGTTCGACAGGAAAATCTTCGGCCTTCATGTTTACGTTGATACCTACACCGATCACCACATAGCTAATCCTATCCTGTTCGGCGTACAGTTCGGTGAGAATACCGGCAGTCTTTTTCTCGCCGATGAGAATATCGTTTGGCCATTTGATGCGTACTTCGCCAGGACAAACCGTATGAATCGCATCCCGAAGAGCCAGGGCCGTCATTACTGACAGCCCGGGAGCATTCTCCGGCTTGAACCCTGGGCGCAGAATTATGGAAACATAGATGCCGGATTTTGGCGGCGAATACCATTTGCGCCCCAGCCGTCCTTTACCGGACGTCTGCGCCTCGGATGTCACGATTGTTCCTTCAGGTTCGCCCTGTTGGGCGAGTTGGGCCGCGATATCGTTGGTCGATTTGACACTTTGAAAGGCATACACTCTGCGCCCGATCAGTTTCGTTTTCAGCGCGTGTCCGATCTCGATTGCGATCATGCTGTCCGGCGCTGCGACATAGAGAACCGCTCCTTTGCGGCGTTTCTTGACGCGGTAGCCCCACGATCGAATCACCTTGATAGCAACGGAGATATCATCTTCACTCAGCTTCAACTCTTTAGCCAGCGTCGCGAGCGACACTGGTTTATTTGGTTTTTTGCGGATGCGTTGGAGCACGGCTTCGGGAGCCTGCTCATGGTTCAGCTTGTTCATGCGCTACTCCACCGCTTTCATGGAAAAATCCGATGACACAGCCGAGTGGGTGAGCGCCCCGATAGAAATATAGTCCACGCCCGTGGCCGCGATAGACGCAGCTGTTTCGAGATTGACATTTCCGGAAGCTTCAAGTTCGACCGCCGGGTTTAGTCTCCGGGCTGTCGACACAAGATGCGCCAGGCTCTCGACCGACTGGTTGTCCAGCAAAAGGCGGAGTATCCCCGAGTCGATAGCTTCCTTAAGCTGAACTTCCGTGGCAATCTCAACTTCGATCTGCACATCCTCAGCTCTCATCTCAAACTGAAGACGAAATTCAGGAGTCGTAAGAAACTCTCTCGTTCTTCGCACCGCCTCGGAGATTGAACCGGCGGAAGCTATGTGGTTGTCTTTGATAAGGACCATGTCGTACAGGCCGAAGCGATGATTACATCCGCCCCCGTGCACTACCGCCTGCTTTTCAAGCATGCGCAGACCCGGTGTGGTCTTTCTCGTATCAAGGATGCGACAAGGTGTCCCGCGTGTTCGTTCCACAAATTTGCCGGTTAAGGTCGCTATGCCGCTCAAATGCCCAAGGAAATTAAGGGCGGTCCGTTCGGCGGTCAGTAACGTCTGATTGAACCCGTCCAACTCAAATATGACGTCGCCCCTTGAGAAGGGCTCTGAGTCACTTTTAAGGGGACGCACCACATTGGCGGAATCCACTATGTCGAAAGCCAGCAAGGCCGGTTTAATACCCGAGAGGATGCCGTCCGATTTGGCCATGATTCGGGCTTTCATCGGATTCGGTTCAAGGCAGGCCAAAGAAGTCAAATCCCCGCGATTGACATCCTCTTTGAGCGCCGTCTGGACACTGCTTCGCATACATTCGAAATGAGATTTCTCCATCAGGCCAACTGCATCTTCCCGTTGGATATTTGAATCTGTGCAAGTATATTGCATCCATGTCGCCGGCGAAACGAAAAAATGAAACCGTCGCTGTTCTTGGTTATGGCTCTCAAGGCCGCGCGATCGCGTTGAATCTTCGCGATTCCGGTTACCCCGTGCTCATAGGCCTGAAACGCGGCTCCAAATCCCGGTCGCGGGCTCGGACAGACGGGTTCGCCCGACTCGGAACTATTCCCGAAGTGACTTCCCAGGCTCAGTTCGTTTTCGTTGCATTGCCTGACCATCTCCACGGCCGCATTTTCGGGAAGGAAATCAGTCCGAGCATACAAGAACGGGCTACACTTATTTTCCTCCATGGGCTGTCCGTTCATTTTGGATTCGTCGAATCGCCACAAAATTGCGATGTCATCCTGCTGGCTCCGCACGCCCCCGGAATCGCCGTTCGCCAGAAGTACCTCGGCGAACGCGACCTGTCCGCGTTCTATGCCATCCGGCAGAACCGCTCAGGACATGCCATGAAAACTATTTTTCAGTTAGCGGCGGCCATAGGTTTCAGTCGCAAACGACTGGTGAAAACTACGTTCCGTGATGAAGCGATCGGCGATCTGTTCGGCGAACAGGCGGTCCTTTGTGGAGGGATGGCCGAACTGATACTCGCCGGATTCGATACACTCGTTCAAAATGGAGTCCCGGCCGAAAATGCCTATCTGGAAGTCGCCTATCAGCTGGATCTCATAATTGAGCTGATTAAAAAGCACGGAATCGAAGGGATGTTTCAGCGGATTTCAGTAGCCGCCCGATATGGCTCAGTCACCAATGGGCCAAAGATTATCGACCGGACTACCCGCACCCACATGAAAAGTATCTACAAAGAGATCGAGTCGGGAAAGTTTCCTCGTAAACTCAATAGGCTGACCGACCAGGATATTCGCAAACTCTCCAAAGAAATAAAAGACCGCTCTCGCCAATCATTCGAAAGAGCTGCCAAAAAGTACTCCAAATAGCTCGCCGAGCTACCGCAATCTGCTGTCATCCAATAGGTTTACTGACGCGCCAAAGAAATGTCGCGGCGGTGACGATTATGACAGATTGATGACACAAATGGTCCAAATTATCTTAGTTTTCCCTGTCAATTCAGGATAGGGATGATATGCGAAAAATAGCTCAGGGATTATTGCTAATCGGCTCGCTCTTATCAGGTTCCGTCGTCTGGGGTGGGGAACTGACCGGTCGGGTTTTCGATGCCGAAACCAACAGTCCGATAAACAATGCTAATGTTCGGCTGGTGGAAATTGGCAAGGTGGCGCAAACGAACAACCAGGGCGTCTACGCCTTTGCGGGATTGGCCGATGGTCGGTATCATCTGGTAGTCTCCCACGTTTCCTACGATATCAGTGACACTTTGTCCGTGGACGTATCGGGAGTCCAGACTCTGGATGTACGCATTCATCCATCTCCCTGGGTGTTAAACGATGTAGTCGTTACGGGGACCCGTTCGCCGCATCTGCTTAAAGATGTGCCGGTGGAGACTGAAGTTGTCACCCAACGCGAATTCAAACGTACCGGGGCCACAACAGTGGATGAAGCGCTGGCTTCTTCGATCGGCATCAACATCAATGAGGACCTCTCCGGGCAGGGCGCTACCATTCGGGGTATCGACAATGATCGGGTTCTGGTGCTGGTCGATGGCGAACGGGCAGTGGGACGAGTGCGCGGGTCGATCGACCTCAGCCAGTACTCACTCGAGAATGTCCAGAAGATAGAAATTGTCAAGGGAACGGGCTCAACCCTTTATGGGTCTGATGCGATGGGTGGTGTTATCAACATCATTACCAAACGTCCTCAACTGAGCACCAGCCGGGGGAGTGTGTACCTTGATTACGGCAGCCACATCAGCACCAATCCTTCGTTTGATCTGGAGTACGGCGGTCGTCGCACGGGGTTGACGTTTGGGGGCAAGTTGTTTTCGACGCAGGGATTTGATCTCGATAAAAGCACGCCTCACACCAACGGCGAGGAACGAATTCGACGTGGAAATCTTTCCAGCCGAGTTACTCATCTACTGTCCGACAGGTGGAGTCTTACCGGCTCCGCAAGATATATGTATGAGAACAAGAAGTGGGTTGAATCAGAAATTGTCGCCAAGAACGTATACGAGGATACGACGTATACATATGACGACGACGAGGTCAATAAGCATTACGAGGGCTCAACAAGCCTTGAATATCTCTCCGGCGATAAGTATTCCATGAAAGTCCGATTATTTGGTACTTATTATGATCATGCCTGGAATAAGTATGCCAACTCCTACTGGATTGATACCTCGAAAACCCGGGACGGCTTTTTTGAAGCATCGTACACATCGAACTACGTGATCGGCCGACATCATGTCGCAACTTACGGATTTGACTACAACTTCCAGGACCTTACCTCGACCGAGCTGATTGATCAAGCACAGGCGGACAAATCTGTCGCAAGTTATCTTCAGTATGAATACTCGCCGTTGAACTCACTGGATTTTGTCAGCGGTGTCCGTTATGAACACCATAGCTCCTTCGGCGACCACGTCAACCCGTCGCTGAATATCATGTATCAACCCGGCGAGGCTGTCAGATTCCGCGGGTTCATAGGCAGAGGGTTCCGGGCCCCCTCGATCAAGGAACAGTACTTCGTATTTGATCACACCGCCGCCGGGTATATTGTCTATGGCGGGTCGGCTATCAACTACTCTCCGTACGACCTTACGGGACTGAATTTCAAAAAACTCAAGCAGGAAACATCGGTAAATAGCTCCGTTTCGGCCGAAATATCCTACGGGACGATCGGGTTGCACCGCCTTACTTTCTTCTACAACCGCCTTCACGACCTGATTGACTTTACGCTCATCGGCTTTCCGGATCCATACTGGCGGGGCGTCTATGTCTATCAGAACATTGATAATGCGGTGACCAAGGGGATTGAATGGGAATCGCGGGTGCGGCTAAACAGCGCGTTCGATTTCTCGTTCTCATACGATTATCTGTATACCCGCAATCTGGAGACGCATGAAAGTCTGTTGAACAATCCGGACCACACCGGTAAGTTCTTCCTGACGGGAATTGTCAAACGCTGGAATATGGGTGCGACACTCTGGGGGTATTACCAGTCACGCAAACTCTGGGTTCCGATATCGAATACCGGCGGCAATGAAGGAGCGCCCGGCTGGGCGCCGGCTCGCACTCAGGTAAACATCAACCTGTTCAAGCGCTTTGAAAACGGTCTGGAGGCCTCGCTCAGACTCCAGAATCTGCTAAACACCACCAATGTAACCTACGGCTACTGGCCGGGGTTTGAAATCTTCGCAGGATTGAAGTACGACTTTGGTTTGAATCAGTAAAGGAGAGTCACATGAAAGTCTTTCTCATTATTTCGGCCGCGGCACTTCTCGTGTTCGGCATGTCCGGATGCGGAAACAGCAGTAACCCGGTGAATTCGGGCGGCAATCATAACAACACCGCGACCTCGACATGGAACGCCACTGGTAATTACTGGAATTCCGTCGTCAATGCCTCGGACTATACCACGTTCGCTTATTTCTCGTTTGGTGCAAACGATACGGTAACCACCGGGATGCCGAAACCAACCGCCGACATCTGGGATATCGGTTTCAGGCGTGAAGTCATCAAGCTCAATGGCGGGTCCTCGACAGCCAATGGCGGTGATGTCGAAGGTGTGGATCTCGGCGCGGTTGACTATGCCGGCGTCACCATAGGCGACACTCTCGGCGCCGCCTGGACGCCGGACTTCATCGATTATTTCATTCATGACTGGTATAACTACGACACCACTACACATCAACTAACGGCTAACCGTAATGTCTATTCTATGAAAGATGCGTCGGGCAATCACTATGTAAAATTCCAGATTGATTCGCTTGTGGGAGCGGCCATGCCGCCCGATATGGGAACAGTTTACCTGACGTATTACTATCAGGATACGGCAGGCTCCCTCAGCCTCGCCGGGACAGTCTCCCATGCTTCAATCACGGTCGGTTCAACCACCGGGTACTTTGATTTCTCGTCCGGCACGCAAGTCACTCCGGCGGACCCATCCAATTCGCTGGATTGGGATATCGCGTTCAACAACTACAATCTCATGCAAAACAGCGGGCCGAACGGCACTGGCGGTTGCGAAGCGTTCCTTGCTTACACAGAACTCGGCAATGATCCGACCAATATCGACGCGTTCACGGCTCAGCCGGGCGGTGCGCCGCTATTTACCGATATCCCCGGTTCCGCGCTGACCGAGTGGTACAATTATAATGGCACAACCCACCAATTGACTTCGAAAGCCCATGTCTATCTCATCCGTACCGGCGGCAAGGTTTACAAACTACGCATCGAAAGCTACTATGCCAATGTCGGCGGAGTTCCCACCAGCGGTCACTATACTTTCATCTGGAACGAACTCTAGACCGGACAATCTCAGCGGTGTATACCAATCCCCCAATCACACATGTGACGGGGGATTTTCATTGATCTGGACCTTCGCATTCGATGAAGCAAAAGTGTCCTAAACTTGAACAACTTTGCACATAAGCGCCGAATTGACTCGCTGACAAGCCAGTTTGGGTTACGAATCTCCGTGATGCAAGGTGATTTAGGCTTCGGCTCTCACGAGGCATACACCTTGCTTATATGAACTAGAAAGTTGGCATCAGACTTAGCCAACGATGTTGGACCAGACCCCTGCTTAGCCGGCAGGGGTCTTTTGGTAATGTGAAGTTCCCTTATCTGCTTTTCCACATTAAATGTTGACGCTTCCTCATATGTGCCATAGATTTGGGGCACATATGAAATCGATAGCCAAAAGAGTCGCCGTTGTCCTGCTGGTGCTGATCCTGGCCGCAGCCGCTTATTTTCTGTATGACCGATTTCACGTGCGGGGCTATATTGAAAAGGCTGCCCAAATCACTCACCTCGAAGATGGCCGCGAATTCACATCCGAGCTTGAAGGATATATCCAGGATGATGACCCACGCATCAGGGCACGTGCCGCCATGGCTATTGGCCGGATCGGTGCCCCCGGCTCAGCGAAACTTCTGTACAAGTTGGTTACGACGGATGATATCGATGTAGCTGCTGCAGCTGTGACGGCAATCGGCCTCACCGGCGATAAAGAGTTTGCCGCCGTACTTCTCGACGATGCCTTTGACTATCCCGCCCGCGTCAGCGCATTGGCCGTACAGGCTGCCGGATGGCTGGCCGACAGCAGTATGACGAGCGTCAGTGCGCAGTTGACCGGGTACCTGAGTCATCCTTCTCCCGAGGTGCGCGAGGCGACCTGTTATGCATTGGTGCAGGCAGGAGCGAGAGACCGTGGACCTGAATTGATGGATTTCATTCGAAGTGAACCGGATGAGGAGGTCAAGCGGGCCGCCCTGTATGCCATGTCAAGACTGGGCGTCAAACCGGCCCAGGAGATCTACGCTGATTACCTGGCCGATAGTGATCCATGGATCCGTTCATTGGCGGTGCATGGAATCGGACTTGGCGAAGGGCACGAGTCGATCAGATTTCTTATGATAGCGCTTAACGACGCGAACAGGGGGGTAGTAGTTCAGACAGTGCGGGAGCTGTCAAAGAAATCCGATCCCGATGCCAGGAAGAGACTTGTCAGCAAACTGGAGAATGAGAACGATGAACTGGTTCGAATGGACATTCTCGATGCGCTCGGTCGCCAGAAAAACGCGGACGCTTTGCTATATGCCAAACAGTTACTGGACAGCACGGCTTCCAATAATATTGTCTCCAGTGTTATCACATACCTTGCAACTGTAGAAGGAGACAGGGCAATTACGCTGATCGATTCTTTGGCATTGCTGAAAAGCCCGCAAATAAGGGCATCCTGCGCCGATGCCTACGGTGTAGTGGGGAATCCTTCGGTCGCTTCACGGCTCGGCGTTCTGTTCAACGACCCTAATTCTTCCGTGCGGGCCGCTGCATTTAGTTCGCTGACGGGAGTCGACGCTCAAAACATGGAATTCTACCTCAATAAGGCGCTCAGTGATACTGATTTTGTTCTGCAAGCGCTGGCACTAGACAAAATATCCAGCGGCAAGCTGAAGTCGTATTTGCCACGTATGAACGAAATGATGGCCGAAGGATCCGGAATTGATGTGGACACCCGCCGATCCCTGGTCGAAGCATCGGCGCCATTCATACAAGAGAATAAAGAGGATACGGCAGCGCGACAACTACTCATCAAAGGAATCCTGGATCCATCGTACGTCGTCCGACTAAAGGCTGCCGACGAATATAAAGACCTGCTTGGCGAAGACCGCTACAAGCAGGTGCCGCCGGCCGAGACGCGAATCAGCAACTCGGCGCTCCAGAAAGCATTTGACAGCGAGAAGAGAAATCCGGCCGGCGTGATTGCCACCAACAAAGGGAATATCGAAATCGAACTGTATTTCGATACAGCTCCGCTTACGGTTCTCAATTTTATTAATCTCGCGTCTAGCGGATTCTATAAGGGCCTCATTTTCCACCGGGTAGTGTCCAATTTTGTAATTCAGGGTGGCGACCCGCTCGGTACGGGCTGGGGCGGCCCGGGATATTTCATTCGCGACGAGTACTCGAGCCTGCCGTTTAAAAAGGGAACGGTCGGGATCGCGACCTCGGGTAAAGATACCGGAGGATCCCAATTCTTTATCACACTGTCGCCTCAGCCGCATCTGGTCGGCCGATACACCGTTTTCGGCCAGGTAATATCGGGCATGGATGTGGCCCAGAGAATTGTTCCGGGCGACACGATTCGGGAAGTCGTCATAAAACAACCTGCCGGGAGCGCTCAATAGAATGAGAAATTTGTGTCTGTGGACAACATTCGTGCTGTTGCTCATATGCGGCGGACCAATGCCGATACGCGCCCAGTCCGGCGGTGGAATCGACCCGGAGGCGCTGATTGAGCGAATCCTGTCGGTGGACGAAAAACAGATGGCCCAGGTCCACGATGTGACATTCGATGCCGAGTATGTTGAGGGGGAACGAAACGACGAAGGTGATTTCACCGAGAAGACCAGGTTCCTCAAAAAAATCTATGTCAAATATGTCGATGACACAGCCTGGTTCAAGGAAGATTATCAAGCGTACTATAAAGACGGTGAATTACAGAGTCGAGAACAGCTGGCCAGAGAAGCCGCCGACCGAAAGGAAAAGAAAATCGGGCGGAAAGCCAAGGATATCTCCTATGACATGCTCAAGCCGTTTTTCCCGGACATGCGTCCGCACTACGATATCACCTATAAAGGTGTATCCGATCAGCTCATCGAGGGCTACACCTGTTATCGATTCCGGGTGGAAGCGAAGGAAGAAGACGAGCGGTATATCAATGGGGATTACTATATCGATGCCGAGTCGTTTCATTTGGTCGAGGTTGACTTTTCACCGGCAAAACTGGTCAAGAAAGCGATGTTCAGGCTGAGCGAGATGCACTTGACCATTCTCTACGGACCATCTGAGAGCGGCCTCTGGTTTCCGCGTCAATTCGATATTCAGGGAAAAGGGAAAGCCATGCTGTTCATACGAGTGAATTTTTCGGGTACGGAATTTTACCGCAACCCGGTCGTTAACTCCGGCCTCTCGGACGATTTGTTCAAGGAGAAAAGCCATGACTAATTTCCGGACCAAAATCGTGAAAGTCGGCATCCCGGAAGGATGCAACGTGATATTCGGCCAGTCGCATTTTATCAAGACGGTTGAAGATCTTTATGAAGTTCTGGTGACAGCGTCTCCATCACTCAAATTCGGTATCGCTTTTTGCGAAGCATCACAGAGGCGACTGGTGCGCCACGACGGCAACGACGGCAAAATGGAGGAGTTGGCCGCGCAGGCGGCATTCGATGTAGCGTGCGGCCATACTTTCTTTATTTTCATGAAAGAAGGTTTTCCCATCAATGTACTCGACCGGGTGAGAAGAACCGATGAGGTCTGTCAGATCTTCTGCTCAACCGCGAACCAGCTTGAAGTTGTAGTGGCTGAAACTGATCTCGGACGTGGGGTGATGGGCGTGGTCGACGGCGAGCCGCCGTTGGCTATTGAGTCCGAGGATGATCAGCAGGAAAGACAGGCCTTCCTGCGCAAGATTGGATACAAACGGTAATTCTGCCCCAACGGTATGCTCATCTTCTCTACCGATAAAAAACGACTCCTTGAACATTTCCAAAAAGATCCGGTACTGTTCGCCTATCATATCGGCGATCTGGATGACTTTCTCTTTGAGAAGTGCCAGTGGGCGGTCGACTACGAAGAGCGGGCCCACGTGCTCGAATCCGTGCTCATCTACTCAGGGGGAGATATCCCTACGGTGCTCGCGGTCGGGCTTACCGATCGTTTTGCTCCCATGCTGGACAACCTTTTGGACCTGTTGCCGCCAAGATTCTACTGCCACTTTAGGAAAGAATCTCGCGAGCAGTTCCGCAAGTTATACCGGGAAAATCCGCTTGGTACACTTCATCGCATGAAGCTCGAGACATTCAAGCCACAGCCGGGCGATGAGCATATACGACGACTGAGGCCGTTGGATGAAAAAAGACTCCGTCAATTCTACCGTCGCGCTTACCCCGACTGCTATTTTACGGCACGCATGCTTGAGACCGGAAAATATTTCGGTTACGAACGCGAGGGTTTACTGCTCGCGGTCGCGGGCGTGCACGTCCATTCAGATGTCTATAACGTGACGGTTCTCGGAAGCATCGCAACGGACCCTGACGCGCGTGGGCAGGGGCTTGCGACGAGGGTAACATCGCGACTAATCACGGACATCGACCCATCGAAGCATATGATTTGCCTCAATGTCCACACCGGCAACGCACCGGCCATACGATGCTATGAGAAGTTGGGGTTTGAGCGAGTATATCAGTTTGAGGAATCGCTTTTTGAATTAAAGCGATAGACCAACCGAGCTTACAGCAGGTGCCTATGCGCAACGGGCTCGATAGTCTTCGATCGCCGCACGGATGGCATCCGGGGCAAGGTTGGAGCAAGCCATTTTCTCGGGCGGAAGCCCGTTCAGGGCCTTAGCCACCTCTTCACGAGTCAACTCAGCCGCTTCCTCGAGTGTCTTACCCTTGACCATTTCAGACGCTATCGAGCTTGTGGCAATGGCGGCGGCGCATCCAAAAGTCTTGTATTTGATATCGGCAAGGCGTCCGTCGACAACTCTAATGAAGACTTTCATGACATCGCCGCAGTTCGGATTGCCCATACTGCCTACACCATCGGCGTCGGCAATCTCGCCGGTATTGCGTGGATTTTTGAAGTGCTCCAGAACAGTGTCGTTGTACATACCTGCAAGGTAACAAAAACCGGAAAGCCCGCAATGGGAATTTTCCCGATGCAGGCTTTGAAGCACATTGATTCGGTCGGCTACTTAATCTTGCTGGCGGGGAGTATCTGACCGGCCTGATACAGAGTCAACCCGGTGACCTTGCCGGAAGAATCCCGCTGAAACTTGACCTGGGCGTCGACCACCTTCAAAAAGAACTCTGTCTCGGAACTCGGAAAGATCTCATTTTCTCCCTGTCCGGTGGCTTGTGCAAAAATCTGGTCGCCGCGATGAGTTATCGTAAGTATGAAGCCGGGCATCAGCTGATAGTCTCCGGCATAGTCATCGTACAACGATGGATCAACCTGGGCAATTGTCCGTTGCGACATAATGCTGTCGGCTACCGGCCCGGTGATCAGCCGAGCGGTATCATTGACGCCCGCCTGATGCATTACATGAGCATACACCAGGCCGCTATCGTTTCTCAGAAAGGTAAGGGTAGTGGAGTTGTCGTGAGTGAAAAAGAACTTATCGGGAGCTTCAGGCTCAACTACGAGCTGCTGCCCTCCGCTGCGTTGTGAATAGAGGTTTCCGGTGCTTGCCGTAATTACACGGTATATGTCAGGGGCTATTTGATAGACACCGGCAAATTGAGAAAGTGTTCGGGGATCTATTTGAGCAGGCGTTTTCTTGACGGGCAGATCGTAGGGCTGACCAAAAACAATCGCCGCAAGACTCGCCGCAATCTGCTCCACCGGCGCGGACAGATTATTGCTCAGTACCACCACGCACACGGAGTCATCGACATACCGGTCGACTGTACTGTGGAAACCATCTATTCCACCGTTGTGCCAGATTCTCCGATGACCGTAGAGCGTATCAATTACAGACGCGTACCCGTAATTATCCCGATAAGGCGTAAACATTTCTTCGCGCGCCTTCCTGGAAAGCAGCTGGTTTGTGTACAGCGACCGGTCCCACAATAACAGGTCGCCGACCGTCGAGTAGACAGCGCCGGCCGAAAAAGGAAGACTCATGGCGATGCGGTCGGAGTTTTCGATTTTGCCGCTGTCATTCAGTTGATACCCGCAGGCACGATTTGGCAGAATGTCGGCATTGTCGCCGTAGCCGGAGTTGGTCATGTGGAGCGGTTCGAAGATATGTCGTGTTAAGTAATCTGCATATGATTCGCTGGAAACCTTCTCAATGATCGCCCCCAACAGTACGTAACCGGAGTTGCTGTACTTAAATCGCGAACCCGGCTCGAAATCCAGCGGCAGATGCGAAAATGACGCGATTAGAGAATCGAGTGAAGCGGGGAGAAGTTTCTTAATTTCAAAATCCGGTTGATCGGTATAGTTGGGGATTCCCGATGTATGGGTGAGTAGATTCCTAATCGTGATCTTGTCGCCGGTCTCCTTCGGATAATCCGGCAGGTACTCGGTGATCGTATCGGTGACTTTGATTTTTCCGGCTTCGACCAGCTGCATGATTGCGGTAGCGGTAAACTGCTTCGTCACGGAGCCGATGAGGAACTTCATCTGATCGGTGTTCGGCACGTTCAGCTCGATATTTGCCATGCCATAGCCGGCGCTGAGAATCGGCACGCCTTTTTCTGCGACCAGCACAGCCCCATGGAACTGATTGACATCATGTGATGCCTTCAGATAACTGTCGAGCTGATCATGAAGTTCGGTTGTAGTGGCGGAAATCAGGCCTGCTGTAAACAGGACCCCAATTGCTATTCCGACGATTAGCGACCAGTGTTTACTCCGCGTATTTCGCATATGTACCTCCTGCCAAGTTATTTACCGAATTATGTCCGTTCGATTCACTGGACGGGTGAATCTCAAGATTGTTTCGCGGGTGGTAGTCTTTTCCTTTTTTGGAACGGAATTAATTTATTCCAGTGCCTGCTACATCTTCTCCACGCACCCGGCGATCAGGTCCCTCAGTTTCGGCTCGGTCCGCGACGCTGTCCCAATGACATCATCGAGCGAACAGGGGTGCATATTGTCGGCCAGGCCCATATCGGTAATAATCGAAAACGCGAGAATCCGGTTATGCTGGTGATGAGCCGCGAGGACTTCGGGAACTGTTGACATTCCGACCGCATCTGCGCCGAACCCACGGAACATCCGATACTCCGCCGCTGTCTCAAGACAGGGTCCGGTCAAGCCGACATACACCCCTTCCTGCAGACGAATCTTGAGGTCGATGGCAACCTGTTTGGCCAGCTCTATATATTTGCGATTGTATACTTCATACATGTCCGGAAAGCGGTCGCCCCAGGCGTTGTCATTCGGTCCGATCAACGGATTACCGGGGAAGAAGTTGATATGGTCCTTGATGAGCATGATGTCGCCGGGGCGAAAATTCGGATTCATGCCGCCGGCGGCATTCGAGACGATGAGCGTTTCCATCCCGAGCGCCTTCATCACCCGGACCGGGAAAGCGATCTGCTGGAATGAGTACCCCTCGTAATAATGAAACCGTCCCTGCATGCACACGACTTTTTTGCCGCGCAGATTTCCAAACAAAAGTCTCCCGGCATGTGATTCCACCGTGGACACCGGGAAATGGGGAATCTTGTCATAGCCAACCGTATCAACTATCTGTATGCCATCGACCAACGACCCAAGTCCGGTCCCCAGAATAATGCCAATTGTGGGTTGGAAACTGACCTGTTTCTTTATGAATCCGACTGCGTCCTCGAGCATCGTATGAAATTCTTCAGTCTTCTGCATCTATTGCTCCTGTGCCTACTTGGTTACTGAAATATATCTGCAGAGAATATAGCAATGGGCGTAGCATTGTCAGCAAAAAGGTGAATGGGAGGCTGTAAATCAATAAGAGAGAAGAATAAAAAAAGACCGGCCTGGATGGGACTTGGCGGCCGGTCTTTGTATCATGTGGTGGGAAATATCTTAGCCTTTTTCCGCCTTTGACATCTCTTCTTCGAACTTGGCGACGACATCGTCCAGTTCTTTGGCGATATCCAGTCCGTTTTCCGACTGCCCGCGCGGTTTCTTCTTCTCGGCGATTACCGGCGTATCGATGTCGATATCGTTATGCTCGGTAGGGGCATCCTGGGTTTCAGAACCGACTAGCACTTTATCCGTGTCCGGAGTCCCTTCGGATTCTGACGGATGGTCCATATGCGGGGTCACAAAACCGGCCGGAATATCCTGCGCTCGCATGGTCGTTTCGAGGATTTGGCCTTTGTGAGCCGGGCGGTCGCTGTGAGGCATCTGCACATTGCCTTGTGCCTTGGACTTATAGTTGGCTAGTGCCGCGGCCAGGTCAGGGTCAATCTGCTGGTTTGAGTCGACATGACCGATGACTTTCTCGGAGGAGTCGGCCGGGATAATCTCGTCGGCCGCGTTGGCTTCCTCGGTACGAATTGGCTGATTCTGCGGTTTTGAGGCGATTGTCTCCAAGTCGCCGCGAGTCACGTCGGTTGTTTCAGTCACCTCGATCTTGTCGCCGTTAGTATGCCTGGGGATGGCCCCGGCTGTTGGCTTCGGCGGAGCGTAAACATTCTTTCGCTCAAGTTTGGGGGCCGGTGATGGTTCTTCGTGACCCGAGATATCTTTCTTGATATCCGGGATCGAAGATTCGTCGAGCATTTCCATGTGCGAATTGATCAGGTTGCGCAGATGAGAGAAATAGGACTTCTTGGTCGCTTCCAATTCGGTAAGCCTGGTCCGAAGCTCTTTGAGTCTCTGCTCCTGATTGCCAAGCAGCTTCTCGGACTCCTCTTTCGCTTTGGCGAGCATCTGCGCGGCATCTTTCTTGGCGTTGGCGATAGTCGAGTCGGCGTTCCGACGGGCATCGATTGCCGCATTCTTGATACTATCTTCAAACTGCCTGAGTCCTGCCAACTGCGTCTTGAGCGAGTCGTTGTCCATTGACAGTTTCAAATTGTCCTGCTTGACTTTCTCCAATGCTTCGGCAATCCGGTCGAGGAAGCTGTCTACTTCCTCCTTGTCATACCCGCGCATCTGATTCGAGAATTCACAATTGCGGATATCGTTCGGTGACAGGTCCATAGCATACTCACCTATATTAAGGTTATCTGTTTTCGCTTTCGGCAAAAGCTGCCTGGGTGAATGCTGTTCGAAAATCGAGCAGTTTCATTCAGAGACATCCTATTTCTATTATCGTACTTTGTCGGGAAATATTAAGCGGGACGGCGACTTTTTGGATGTCCGGGAGGGGGGGCCGGCAGGTGACCGGTCAAGCCTTTGGGGAAAAAGAGGTTGGCTTAGTTTTCGCGAGGCCCGAAAAGAGCCGAACCGATTCGGATCATGGTCGACCCTTCGGCGATCGCCAACGGGAAATCATCAGTCATTCCCATAGAGAGGGTATCGAATTGGTCCCCGACGATATTTTCCCCCTGCTCGAAAAGCTCGCGGCACCGGCCGAAGGCGGCCCGAATCTCCTGAGGGTCATCGACATGCGGACCGATCGTCATCAGTCCGGTCAGGCTGATGTTGGGCAGGTCGTTGACGCGCCGCACCAGTTCAAGACAATCCTGCGGAGGGACACCGAACTTCTGGCTTTCCCCGGAGCAGTTAACCTCGATAAGACACTCCATTGTCCGGTTCAGCTCGGCGGCGCGGCGATTGATTTCCTCGGCCAGTTTCAAAGAATCGACAGATTGGATCACGTTGAACAACTCTACAGCCCGTCGTGCTTTATTGGTCTGGAGATGGCCAATCAGGTGAAAACGCGCAATATGGCCGACATCGACAATCTTCGCCTCCGCTTCCTGCACACGACTTTCCCCAATATTATGATAGCCGGCAGCGACTGCTGTTCGGATTATACGAGCAGGGTGAGTCTTGGTGACGGCGACCACTGTGATATCGTCAGCATCACGATCATACAGCTCGCATGCTTCGAGGATTCGCCCGCGGAGTTCTATTGAATTTTTTGAAAACGAGTCTTTCACTGCTCAACACGAATAATCCTAAATTCGGACGAAGTGCGCAAGGAAAATATTGTCGGTAAGGAGGTCTTCACACAGCGCTGACCCTCCCCGGGAGCATCCGGCGGGGCAATTCGGCCTTGGTGGCAGGCAAGATTACCGGTGAGGATGCTTGACAAACTTTGTGAAATCTGTAACTTTATCTCTAGTTAAAAAGAGATAATTACCGGTATTTAAGGAACCAAGGATATGTCACCCGTTCATCCAGATACTCTGTCGGCCCTGACGGCCGGTATCCAGTCGGAAGTAGCCAGCTATGTCTTTTACCTGGAAGCCTCAAAAAAGTCAGTGGCCCGCCAACACAAAGAAGTCCTCGAAAAACTGGCGCACGAGGAGAAGGATCATTTTCATATCCTGGAGCGTCAGTATGACTCGCTCGTGCGAAGTGAGAAGTGGATTAGCACGGCCGACATACTCAAGCAGAAGGGACTCCCGGAAATCACGGAAGAGATGAGCGAATTGCATCGTGAATTGATTGATAAGGTCCTGGCGGCCGGGACGATGAAAACTATTCTGGACATCGCTTTCGGGTTGGAAAAAGACGCCCATGATCTATTCGAGGGAGCTAAGAAGAAAGTGAACACTCCCGAGGGCCAAAGGATGTTCGAACAGCTCTCGCGGTTCGAAGAAGGGCATATGCGGATTATCGATGATATGCGCAGGCAGTACGCCTGACCGCCGTTTTACCATATAAACGACTTGAAGCCCGGTTACCGGGCTTTTTTGTGGACACACTTGCCGGAGTCATTGGTGTATAAGGAAACCGACAGGCATGTTTATGAAATCTTTTTGTTGGAAGTCGGTCCGTTGGCGGCTATAAATTAATTATGTCCGAACCAAAGAAACTGAGCTGGATAGAACTCTCGCGTAAAGCGCTCAATGGCAATATCGCATCGCTGTCTAATCTTGCCGCAGGCAAGATCCTTGCAATATCAGTGAAGGCCAATGCCTACGGCCACGGTCTCACGGAGATTGTGAGAATGGTCAGCGACAACGATGCGGTCGGATACCTGACAGTGCACTCAATCGACGAGGCAATACTGTGTCGTGCAGCCGGCTGGAAGAAAAACATTCTGATGCTGGGCCCGGTGCTTCTGGACGACGCCGAGACCGTTTTCGAGCATCACATCGAACCGGCTATCTTCAACAAGGATTTTCTACAGAGGCTCGGTGAATTGGGCAACAAGCGCAAAGAACAAGTAAGGACCCACCTTAAACTGGAAACGGGGACAAATCGCCAGGGAATAGGCGAAGGAGAACTGGCGGCGATTGCCGAGATTTACAGGCGATTCGATTCGTTACGCAAACCACATGGCGCCTACACGCACTTTGCTAATATCGAAGACACCACGAGCCACGAGTACGCCGAGCACCAACTGAAGGTGTTCAAGCAGTTGGTAAAGACAATGGAGTCGCTTCGCATCAAACCGACCATCCGCCACACTGCGTCGTCCGCCGCAACAATACTATTTAAGAAAACGCATTTTGAGATGGTGCGTCCGGGCATTTCTGTCTATGGACATTGGCCCTCAAAAGAGACTTATGTATCCTATCGTCTCAAAGGAGGCGAGAACAGCATTTTCACGCCGGTACTCTCCTGGAAGGCTCGCGTGACTCAGCTGAAGACTCTTCCGCCCGATGCCTTTGTAGGTTACGGATGTTCGTATCGGACTACTTCGACCACACGGCTGGCAATCCTGCCGGTGGGATACTATGATGGTTACGCACGGGCTCTGTCAAATCAGGCGTACGTGTTGGTGCAAGGCAAGCGGGCCCCGGTGCGGGGACGTATCTGTATGGACATTACAATGATAGATGTTACGGATATTCGGCAGGTGGAACTCGAAGACGAAGCGGTGCTCATTGGGCAGTATCGGAATGAGACAATTTCAGCCGAGCAACTTGCCGGTTGGGCAAATACGATCAACTACGAGGTACTGGCCCGACTGTCGGCGACGTTGCCGCGGCAAATTGTTGACTGAAACCGGAGGGCGAGTATTTCGCTCTTTATTGCCTTGAAATAATATTTATAACAAGTTACAAGATAAAGGATTACGGAAGACCGTCCGGGAAGGTCGGGAGATTTTTCTTGACAGAATTGTGACAAAAAGATATAATTTCTTGTGAAGCATTTCACATGACAGAATTATCTGCCGAAAACCCTGCAAAGGAGTAGATCTAACAGTGCCTTTAAGCAGTAGTGTATCCAAGCGCATCTCCGAGTCAACCATTCACCGGCTGTCAATGTACTATCGTACCTTGTCACTGCTTGAAAAGGAAAACTACGAAACGGTTTCGTCCAAAGAACTGGCCAAGCGGGAAAAGTTGACTCCGGCCCAGGTGCGTAAGGATCTGTCTTTCTTCGGTTCCTTCGGAACACGCGGCTTGGGCTATAATGTGGCCGAACTCAAGCAGAAGATCGCCGACATTCTCGGCATTAACCGAGATTGGAAAGTCGCTCTTGTCGGTGTCGGTAATATTGGGTCGGCGCTGGTCAGTTACAAAGAATTCTCCAAGCAGGGATTCAACATCATCAAAGTGTTCGATAACGATCAGCGCAAGATAGGTTCCAACCACAAAGGGATCACAGTCTCTGACATAGCAAATCTGGAAACCGAAATTCGGGAATTCAGCATCGAAATAGTCATCCTGGCCGTACCTGCGACTGTCGCTCAATATATTGTCGATGACATTTGTCGGGCGGGAGTGAAGGCGATCCTGAATTTCGCGCCGATCAATCTGCGCGTGCCCCCAAATGTGTATCTTCGCAATGAAAATATGTCAATGGAGCTTGAGTATCTTTCGTTTGCGATGATGAATAATCACACGCCCAAAAAAAACAAGTAGCGAAATTCGGCTCCTTCTATCCAATTATGAATTGAATTTCACGCTTCCTGTAAGCGCCTTGGCCTTTCATTGATACGCTGAACTATCTGCCGGAGGGACTGTGACGCACCAATCGTACCTCAACTTCAGGAGTGCTTCCAGTCGCGACAAACGGCAACTCACGACGCCACAACTACAACTTACATCCGAAGAGTGCCGTATATACTTCGGTATATGTGCAAACCACCACGAGGAGGACTTTCCGCGATGACTTCCAAAATCCATCAACAGATTCAGCGTATGGAACAGCGCATCATGAAGATGAACCGGGAGCTGGCGCACCTGAGGCAATCTTCGCAAAACCCGCGAATCGACGATTACCTCTTCTCAATCCCGGGCGGCCGGACAGTCAAACTCTCCCGACTGTTCGGAAAGAAAGAATACCTGGTGCTGGTTCACAATATGGGAAAAGCGTGCTCATATTGTACCATGTGGGCTGATGGCTATAACGGCATATTCAAATATATTGAGAAGAAAGCCGGATTCGCGGTTGTCAGCCCGGATAGTCCCGCCGTTCAGCAGAAATTCGCCGGTCAGAGAAAGTGGAATTTCAAGATGTATTCGGCTCAGGGTACGACCTTTAACCGTGACCTGGGATTTGAAAACGACCAAGGACGACCATTGCCGGGTGTCTCAACATTCCGGAAGACATCAGACGGTAATATCGAGCTGTTGGCCCAGGCGTCCTTCGGTCCCGGAGATAACTACTGCGCGGTCTTTCATTTCTATGACCTGCTGCCGGTCGAGTTCGAGATGTAACGTCGAGTTATGCCTCTGCAATTCAGCGCGTTTGACTTAGTATCTGGAAAGACTTATTATTGGAATTGTATAACCGATAGGAAACATATGCGGAAAATTTTAATAACGACATTTCTGTTGCTGGGTTTGTGGGTTTCCACGATATCCGCTCAAGATTCATTGTCCATTTATCTGGAGAAGGGCGGAAAGTCGATGTTGCGCGGAGAATACGCCACGGCTGAAGCCGCCTTCCTCGCGGCCCTCAGGTTGGACCAGAACAATTTCATGTCCATCAAAAATCTTGGAGTAATTTACTCGGCACTGGGCGACCAGCGGCAGGCTAAGGTCTATATGGATCGCGCCTACAAGATAAACAGCAAAGATGCACAGGTCTGCAACAATCTTGGGGTGATCGCCAGCAATGAAGATAATTCGGCCGAAGCGGTTCGATACTATGAAGAGGCGTTGAAACTCGATACGGCAAACGCCATGTATATGACGTCGCTCGGACAGGAGTATGCAAAAATCGGTCGGATTAGTCAGGCACTCAAGCTGCTTAACCGGGCGATAGAAATTGAACCACATAACGCCGTAATTCTCTACAGCATTGGAAATACCTTTGCCGCGGGGGAATCTTACGATAGCGCACGCGTCTATTATGAGAGATGTGTGAAAATGGGAGCTAAGACCGACGAGCTGTTCTATCATCTGGGAGTGGTGCAGCGAAACCTCGGTGATCTCGACTCGGCGGCAGCCAGTTTCCAGCAGGGACTACAGATCAACCCAAAACATAAAGAGTGCGCGCAGTCGCTCGGACTCATCTATCTTCGCCAGGGAAAATATCCCGAGGCTCTGGCGCAATTCAAAACAGCCCTCAGCGTGGATAGCGCCTTTTACCCGGCCATGATATCAACGGGTGTCGCCTACGGCCTGAGCGGACAAATCCCCCAGAGTGACAGTACCCTGCATGAGCTCTTCACCATAGACTCATCGCTTGGATTCAGAATGCTCGATGTCCTCAAGCAGGAGTACAGCAAGAAGAGTCCGCAGAAATCGACCCCTTAAAATAATCCCCATCTCTTCACACAGCCGATGTAATTCCGGTACGTAATAGGGTAATGATGAACGAGCATCTGTTCCTCTTTCTTCGCTCGCGCTTGCCAGAGCGGAAAACTGATCAATAGCGGAAAGACAACCAACGGCCAATAGAGAAGGGTGAGTCCAATACTGATTTCCGCCAGGATGTTCCCGATATAGATGGGATGTCGAGTGAAGTGATATGGTCCGGAAGTGATGAGCTGATGCCCCCGCTTGATGATTACTTCTTTTTCGAACGACTGCCGAAGCTCCTTCGCCGCCCGCCAGCGCAGCATATTCGCCGCGATATAGTACAGCAATCCGGCCATGGAGATAAGCAGCAGACCGGGGCTGTCCAGCCTGCGCACGAGTCGAGTGGCGGGAAGAAACGGCAATGCGTTAACTGACAACAATACACATATGGAAAGCGCCGTATGAACCACCATCGCCATATGAGGCAGGTACTGAAAGAAGCCGATCGGGTGTTCCAACACATCGACTTTGGAACGACGCCGCCATTCTCTGGCGAGTGGAATAAAACGGAGCAGAAACACAAGAGTGATGATTACGAGCGCAAGCTTTGACCAGAAAATATTCATGACGAAATGCTATGATCGGATAGTTGGTTCCTATGGTTTGACGACGTCGGCAAAAAAATATCACTTGCCGCAGGCAGTCGGGCTGCCGATACAATATTGAGTAACCTCTTCTTCTAAGAATTTGTTCCTCAACTTCTATAGGACAGTATTACAGAATTCCGCGCACCTTTCTCTGTTTGTTGTCTTTTGGTCCGGCGGGCATTGGTTCATTCCGGCTATGATACATGAGAAGGTGCAACAATGTTTGCCGGGAAGTTGTTTATTGATTTGGAACATAGAGAACGTTGAATCGAGGTTAACAATGAGTAAAACCGAAGTAACACCGTTCAGGGCTATCAGGGGTCTGATCCTGATGAGCGCTGTGGTAGGGGCGATGCTCCTTTTGACCGGGTGTAGCGGTTATGCCACTTCTGCTTTTGCTGACACCGGAGTGGAGTCCAATGCCGACGATGTCGCGTATCTTGCTGGTTATGGTGAGTGGATTACAGTTGAACCGTACGGCCAGGTCTGGCAGCCCTGGGTGTCGTCAGGCTGGGAGCCGTTCTATTATGGTCACTGGGGATGGTCGGACCCCGATTGGGCCTGGGTTTCTTACGAGCCATACGGCTGGCTTGTATACCATTACGGAAATTGGGGCTATGACCCCGGCACAGGTTGGTTCTGGGTTCCGGGTGACACCTGGTCGCCGGCGCAGGTGGAGTGGTACACCGCGGGAGATTATTGCGGCTGGGCTCCGATCCCGCCACGCGGAATGACCTGGGGAGATCCATGGGAGTCAGACCGGTTCGATGCCTGGACAGTCGTCCGGCTACGGGATTTCGATCACGAAAATATCGGCAGGTACCGGGTTCGCTCTTTACCGCGTTCTATTATCGTGACGAGGTCACACGATTACTATCATCAGCCGGAGATCAGTGTCGTCCAGAGGTCCCTGAAACGACCAGTACGCAGTGTTACAATTGAGACTAGACCGGTGCAGATGGGTCCTAAGGCGTACCGTCGGATGGATCTCCATCCGGAGCAACAGAAGATTGTCGCCCGTCACCAGGGGAAGATTGTGAGACGGGTGCTGGTGTCCCAGGCGGAATTTCACAAGCGGGTAGATCGGGAGCGGGCGCATAATGTTCAGGCAGGGAACGCCCGACATGGCGGCGGACATGCGGCCCCGCGCGAATTTCATCAGGGGTCATCAGAGCGAGGTCCGCGTGGTAATCACAGGCGCTGACGCCTGCGTTTGACATATGAGTAAAAAGAGGGGGACGATGGTCACCCTCTTATTTTATGCACTTCATTTCCGCCGTGAGCGTTCAAGCGGGCTTCCGGGCGTAGAGTTTGATGGAAGCTACTCGGCCTGCAAACTGCTCGATAGCTTCGTCAGGTATTATTGTGCTGCCGGAGGTGCAACCGCAGGGGTCGCTGGCCAGCGTTCTGAGCGACTCGGGTGTATATTCAAGTTTGTGGACAATCCGCACTTCCTCGAAGCCGGCCTCACGCACCATGCGAAGATAATCCTGCTCTTCGACTGCGCCCCCAATGCACCCGACCCAGGCGAGCATGTCATTTCGAATGGCATCGGGCAGGTCGTGAGTGACAATGTCCGAGACCAATATCTGACCGCCCGGTTTAAGTACCCTAAAAGCCTCGGCAAATACCCTTTCTTTTTCAGGGGATAGATTAATCACGCAGTTGGACATGATCCAATCCACTTCTCCATTCGCGACCGGCATCTGTTCCATCTCCCCCTGGCGAACCTCAGCATTGGCGAGCCCGGCTTGTTTCAGGTTCCGCCGACACACCTCGATCATCTCAGGCGTCATGTCTAAGCCGATAACCTTTCCGCCGGGGCCCACCTTTTTTGCGGCCAGGATCATATCCAGGCCGGCGCCTGAACCAAGGTCAAGGACCGTCTCACCCACTTTGACGTGCATGTAGGCTACCGGGTTTCCGCAACCGAACGAGGTGACAGCATTTGGCAATCCCGACAACTCGGTTTTACCATACCCTGCCAGCTGAGCAAACTGGCCGGCATCTTTGGGTCCGCAGCATCCGGACGATGTAGTTATCGCCTGACCATAACGTTGCTTCACCGCCGCTCTGATTTCTTCATGGGACTTTTTTTCTGGCATTTCTATTCTCCTTGCGATCAATTGTTATTATCGTTTATTTACGATAATAATACCACAAAGGTTTCAGGACGCAACTGAAGATTTGGGTCACGGCAAAAAAAGTTTTGATGCGACTTGGCCCGTCCCTTTTGTATCATATATATGTTGAGTAAAGTATAGGTCGTGATGTACAGGTTCTCTCAGCAGTCGCCAACTTGTTTGGCGGCATATGAATAAGGGAGTGATTATGCCGGAATTCCGTCAGAATCAAGCGTCCAAAGAGTGGGTAATCTTAGCCCCGGAGCGAGGCATGCGCCCATCGGATTTTCGTGAAAGCAGGCCCAAGCCCCAGATCTTGTCCGCCTATCGGACTGACTGTCCGTTCTGCAAAGGTAACGATAAGCACATAGTCACACCTGTGTTATCGGTCCCGGGCGATGGTGACTGGCAGGTTCGGGTAGTTCCGAACAAGTTCGCCGCTCTCCAGTCTGACACGAGCCCGGAGCGACGGCACGTTGGAGGATTTCTCAGCGCGAATGGGTTCGGCATTGCCGAAGTTGTTATCGAGCACCCGATGCACAATCGGACGATCGGAACCATGACGGTAAGCGAAGTGACACAGATCCTTTGGGCTTATCATGCACGTCAGGTCGAGATCAGCAAAAACGAAAAAATCAATCTGGTCATGATTTTCCGAAATCACGGAAATCGAGCCGGGACCTCGCTGGAACATCCGCATTCACAGATTATCGCAACGCCGATCGTCCCTCCCCACATCCGGTACCCCATCGATCAGGCGGTATTGCATTACGACAAGTACGGCAAGTGCGTTTTCTGCGACATGCTGGCCGAGGAACTTCGCCAGCGCTCGCGGATTATCGTTGAGTCGGAACACTTCGTGGCCTTCTGTCCGTTCGCGGCCAGGTCGCCCTTTGAGACACGGATCTACCCGCGGCGCCACATGGCCAGCTATGTTTCGATCACTGATGTCGAGGTTGATGACCTGGCAAGAATCCTC
Organism: uncultured Ignavibacteriales bacterium; assembly: GCA_964371785.1. Classification (GTDB taxonomy): domain Bacteria; phylum Zixibacteria; class MSB-5A5; order GN15; family FEB-12; genus CAVQCT01. The sequence goes on from CAYJOL010000002.1 coordinate 493,606, forward strand.
CGGACAGTAATGGGAAAGCTGTATGTTGGACTACACAACCCGGATTACAATTACATCATCCGTTCCTCGCCGATCGGCGACGAAGACACCCGGTACCTTCACTGGTATTTTGTCATAATTCCAAAGATCACGATCTCGGCCGGATTTGAAATAGGTTCGGGAATCTATATCAATACGACTGCGCCCGAGGAATCGGCTGAGTATCTGCGTGAAGTAAACGAAACATAATTTCAGATAGTGTCTCAGGCATAACTTAACCGCGTCTCGCCAGGAGGCTAAAGATGCTTACGATACCACTCGACAGTCTTGCGGATACTTTCTTTCAGCGGGGTCGGCGGCACGTGGAACGTCGACGTAAAATTGCTGCTATCGACGACAAATGGTTTGCTGCGTTGATAGTCCGTTTCTTTCAATTCCCGCATGAGCGGGCTGAACAGGCTCATCAGATTGAATAACCATCGCGGGACGACATGTACTCTTGGTTTTCTCCCTGCCTCGTCATAGATCATTTCCACGAAATGGAAAGGTGTGACAGCGCGGTCATTGGGTACGTGCCAAATTTGACCGAGCGCATCATCGCGTTCTCCCAGAAGAATCAATGCTCTGGCAAAATCTTCAATGAAGGTGAACGAATGCGGAATGTCCGGATCTCCCAGCAAGCTCACAGACTTACCTTTGATGGCAGGGGCAAACACCTGCTGACCCATTATGGCAGAGCGTACTCCGGGGCCGAAGAAATCCGAGCCGCGTCCTATCGTCGCCCGTAATCTGCCCGCTTTGTGAGCCTCCATAAGCGTAAAAGCGGCCTTGGCCCGAACACGTCCTTTTGGTCCGGTCGCATTATTGGGGAGATTTTCGGTAATGGGCCCTTCGACCTCACCGTACATGTAGACATTGTCACCGAAGACAAGTTTCGCACCAGTCTCTGCGGCGCTTTCGATGATCGTTTCCATCAGCGGTGCCATCAGTTCGGTCCATCGGCCATAGGGAGGCGAAGCGCAATGGTATACTGTCGAGGCACCGGCACAGGCTCGGACAGCCGACGATTTGTCGGCAAGGTCCGCCATCACATGTTCTACACCACCAGGGACACTGTGCTTCCTGGATCTGCTTACCGCGCGAACCCGCTTACCATCGGCCGCAAGCGAATCAATGACCGCCCGACCAAGCTGTCCCGTCCCCAGGACTACATGAAGATTTCCGGTATCAGCCATGTCAGAATCCTCCGGTTAGAGGCTGACTCCCGCGACCCGGGAGCACTATCAAGATAGAGCATTGTCGAACTGGAAACAAGATCCAAACACCGTCGCGCGTCAAGAAGTGGATCGAATACCAGATGAACTAGACGTCACGTTGTTAGCGGAAGCAGCGACGTGTTTCAGGAGGCATCATCGAGCAAGGCTCGTCTTGTGTCGCCTTTTGTGAATAAGCGTGTCGAGGCTCCACGCGCCACCTCCGTATGCTGCAATGAACAGCCAGATGAAACAAAAGAGTACTGCCGGTTCGCCATGATTCACAATCGGCCAGAATCCCTGAGGCCAGTGAAACTGGAAGTACGCCACTGCCATTTCGCCACAAGCGACGAGGGCGACCCATCGCGTAAATAGGCCGAGAAGGATGAATAGACCGCCAAAGCACTCGACTATGCCACCAATCCACATCTGTGACATGAACGGCGGTGTCCCTCCGGGCATCCCCGGGATGCCGCCAAACCAGGCAAAGAGCTTCATGCCTCCATGCTGGAGAAAGAGCAGTCCTGCGACTATGCGAAGTAAAAAGAAAGTCACCTGTACTACACGGCTCTCGTGCATTTGACACCTCCTGTGATAATTGCATTTGGATAATACTATCTGTGTAACAAGAAGAAGCGATAAAAAGATTTGGGGATTTTTCTTCCTCACCGGGAAGCTAGGTGCGGGCGCTCATCCGGTCTGGTGGCAGCCCCAACCCGATCCATTATGTTATTGTAAGATAATGAGTTACACTGAAGAATGTTAGTCCATAAAAGGCCGCGAAGACAGCCTCGATATTTTCTTCTTGCCAATCCGGAAGCACTTGATGTACTTTGGCTCAGAACGAAAAAATTCCGTTGGGGGTGGCGTAATAACGACCGCCTGAGATCATACCCCCTCGACCTGATCCGGATAATGCCGGCGTAGGGAAACGGAGATGTCAATCGCATCCCCTGAGCCATTGTTGGCTGACCTATCGATTCAGGACGGAATCTTGCTTAACCATGACTCTTTGGAAGCGAGGTTACTGTCATGACACACAACTTCTCCCCGTCAAGTCGTTGGCTTGACCCGCATCCGGTCGTGAAGGACCGGGTGAAGCGGCGGACGCTTCTGTGTCTGCTGGCCACTTTACTCTTTACGCTCTGCGGCCATGTCGGCGCCGCAACCTTTATAAGTGGCAAAGTGACCGATCCCGATGGCGACCCGATAGTCGGCGCATCCGTTATCGGAAATGTTGCAGGAGTCGGGACGATTACCGATGATAGTGGCAAGTTCAGTTTGAGTCCACCTGAGGAAGTAACCCGCCTCACGTTCTCATCGGTCGGATTCAGCTCGACCCAGTATGACATCAACGCCATCCCGAGCACGGTGATTCTTCAGCCCCGCTATTACCATGGTCAGGACATCCTTGTCCGCGCCGATCGAGCCGAGCCGGGAATCACCCCGATCGCTTACAGCAATTTCACCCAGGACGACATCAAGCGAGATTACACGGTCGAAGAGTTCCCGCTGTTGCTCGAATCTACGCCGAATTTATATTCCTACTCCGATGCCGGGTCATCGCTTGGCTACAGCTACATGTCCATTCGCGGATTCGATGACAAGCGGATTGTGACTTATATTAACGGTGTTCCGTTAAACGACCCCGAAGATCAGGCGACATATTTTGTCGACCTGCCTGATTTCGCGGCCAATGTTTCGGATATCCAGATACAGCGCGGGGTGGGGAACTCGCTTTACGGCGACGCTTCGTTCGGCGGCACCGTCAATATTGTCACCAGTGCCTTGAGCAACCAACGACAGGCCTCGATCGTTGCCGGTTACGGTCAGTACACGCTCGATGGGCGCACAGTTAGTGACATCTACAAGCAATCAGTTGAGTATACTTCCGGTCTCATTGACGGCACCTGGCAATTCGGCGGACGATTTTCCAAGCAACGGACCGGAGGATTCCGCCACGACAGCTGGTACGATGGTTGGTCATACTATTTCTCTCTGGCGCGCCTCGATCCGAGAATGACTACCGAGCTGTATGTGTACGGCGGTCCGATGCGCATGCATCTGGCTTATTATGGCTCGCCGCGCGATGAGATCGCAAAAGATTACCGCTACAATCCGTTGACGTATAATAATGAAACCGACAATTTTAATCAACCGCATTACCAGTTACAAAATACTTATCGGTTGAGTGATCGCGCTACACTCTACAACACATTCTACCACATTCATGGCGATGGTTACTATGAACAGTTGAAGGCAAACAGCTCGTTGTCGGATTACGGCATAGATACCAATTTCATCGATATCAATCCGATAACCTCAGCGCGATATGACAGTGGGAATGTGGTGCGCCAGCAGTGGGTAAGCAAGAACCAGACCGGATGGAATCCGCGGATCGATTTGCTCTGGGACAAGGGCCGACATTCGCTGGGTGGTTCGTTCTATTACTTTGACTCCGATCACTGGGGGCAGGTGGTCTATGCTGAGCATATCACCGGGTCATTCGACCCAAGACACCGGTACTATCAATACCACGGCAAGAAATATGTAGCCTCAGTATTTGGTCAGGAGTATTACAAGTTCAACGATAAATTGAGTGCACAGATTACAGCGCAACTTCGCTATCTCAAATATGACTTCAATCAACGACGGATGCTCCCGTTCGAAGGATACGAGTACAGCGTGGACTGGGCATTTCTCTCTCCCCGTATCGGATTCAACTACAAGTACAACGATGCTGTCAACTTCTATACCAACTTCTCGGTCGCCTCGCGAACCCCGAGTGACGCGGCGATCTACGATGCCGGAGATCCGCACGTGGTGCCGTCGCTGAATATCATCGACTCTTCCATGGTCGATGGTGTCACCTCATACAATTTCGGTGACCCGACCGCAAAATCGGAGCGCGTGTACGATTTCGAGCTGGGTGGCAACTATCAGGTCCGGAAGTATTCGTTTGGACTAAACCTCTACTGGATGGAATTCAAGAACGAAATTTTACCGTACGGCGGGATCAATCCGAACACGGGAATCGCCATAACGATTAACGCGGACCGCTCGGTTCACGCCGGCCTGGAATTGACCGGTGCCTGCCAAATCAGTCCTCGTCTATCCGTTCAGGGTAACTTCGCTTACAGCTATAACAGGGTGCGAAAATTTGTCGCTGATGTCGACGGGTTCAATGTGAATTACAACAATAAGACAATTCCATTCTTCCCTGCTTACCTTGGCAACGTTCTGGTAGATTACAAGGCCGGCAACGCTCGTTTCACGTTCCGACAGCGGTTTGTCGGTAAGCAGTATGCGGAGTTGTGGAATGTGGAGGGCCTGACGGTGAACTCGTATACCATCTCGGCTCTTTCCGTCTCATATAAACTGGGAGACTTGTTTGGAACAGGCGACTTGGTGTTCGAAGGAAAGGTCGATAACCTGTTCGATCAAAAAGTCGAAACATCGGGATACGGCGGTGATTTTGCCTACGACAATGGGACATCGGTCGTTGTCGACGGATGGGCGGAGTATTATGTTCTGGCTACCCGGTCCTTTTACGGACAGGTGAAACTCGCATTGTTTTAGGTCGCTATGCATTTCATTGACTATAGTCTGGTCATCATCTATCTGGTTGTCCTGCTCGTACTCGGGTTGATCAAGAGCACACGCAAAAATGAGTCGGCCGCCGAACTGATACTCGGCGGCCGGGTACTCACCATGCCGGGGTTTGTCATGTCGCTTGTCTCAACCTGGTATGGTGGCATCCTTGGCGTGGGGGAGTACAGCTATCGATTCGGTCTATCCAACTGGCTCGTGTTCGGCCTGCCGTACTATCTGGCCGCTCTCCTGTTCGCCGTCTATCTGGCAAGACGGGCCCGCGAATCAAGACTCCTGACAATTCCTGACCAACTGGACAAGGCCTATGGCCGGAAGACCGCACTTACCGGTTCCATCATTATATATCTGATGACCGTTCCCGCCGCCTACATTCTCGGCGTCGGCACTCTTATTCAATACATCTTCGGTTGGGAGCTCTGGGAGGGGATTCTTGCCGGAACGGTCTTTTCGGTGGTGTATGTCTACACGGGAGGCTTCCGATCGGTGGTGCGTACCGACATATTTCAGTTTATCCTGATGTTTTTTGGCTTCGCGGTGCTTCTGGTTATGCTTGTCTGGAAATTCGGCGGACTGTCTTTCCTGTCAGGTCACCTGCCGCCGGAGATGTTTACCTGGCACGGTGGCAATTCAAAGTCGTTTATTGTTGCCTGGTATTTCATCGCACTGGCCACGTTAATAGAACCGGCCTTCTACCAGCGGTGCTATGCTGCCAAGGATGTCAAGGTGGCCCGAAACGGAATCCTCATCTCTATTGGTTGCTGGGCAGTGTTTGATTTCATGACTACTTTCTGTGGTATGTACGCCCGTGCCATACTGCCTGATTTGGCCAGTCCGGTCGGCTCGTATCCCTCGTTGGCTTTGCAGGTACTGCCAGCCGGCCTTTTCGGTTTGTTCGCGTTGGCTCTCCTGGCCACTGATATGTCCACCATAGACTCCTATGCATTTCTGGCCGCGTCGACTTTCAGCCGGGACATACTCATGCGTATTTTTCCCATCTCAGAGAATCGCATCGCCTTCTATACCCGTATCGGGTTGGTGGTGACAACCGCGGCCGCAATACTCCTGGTCCTGCAGTTTCAGTCGATCGTCGAGATTTGGTATGTCTTCGGAACGGTTGGCACGCCGGCTCTACTTGTCCCTGTCTTTTTCTCGTTCGTAGGGAAACGACGGCTTCCAGCGTCGATCGCAATGAGCTCGATAATCGGCAGCGGGGGGATTGCCCTGGTCTGGTATCTCAGTCAGTATTGGACGTCCGACGGAAGTTATTGGCTTGGTCTCCAGCCAATTTTCCCGGGACTCGCGTTGTCGCTGGCGCTTTTTCTCGGTCTTGCCCGGCCCATCATGGCGCCGTCAGGCGGCAATCCGACCATTTGATCGGGGACACGCATTGATGCTCCCCGGGGGCCTTTTTCTCCGGAAGCAAATCTCTCCAAAAATGTATTGACACCTATATTGAGAGCGTTTAAGATTACCAGCGCCGATCTAGGAAACAAGAAACGGAGACCTTCGGCATCAGTCAGCGCCAATGAGCGCGAAACCAGGTATAGGAGATAGTCACCAATGTACTGTGCGCAATGTAACGAGAAGATTGAAAGCGATCCTGTTATTCAAGGGGAAGAATACTACTGCTCGCTGGAATGCGCCAATCTTGCCGCCGGATATAATGAGGCGGAAGAAGAGGGGTACTTCGAAGAAAACGATTTGTCCCAGGATCTTTTCGGGGATTACGAAGAATAGCAGAGACTTGTAGCTGCGAGTCGCGGCCGAGACAACGTTACTCTTAGTCGCGTGAGATGTTCAGAATTTCGTACTTGAGCACTCCTGCTGGTACTCTGATTTCAACCAGATCCCCCACTTCTTTGCCCAACAGTCCGGCACCAATCGGTGATTTTATCGAAATGATATCGTTATCCACATCCACTTCGTCCGGAGGGGCGATTGTGTAAAGGATTTCCTCGCCGTTTCTGTGATCCTTGACTAACACTTTGGCAAACAGGTAAACCTTGTGGCCGGGTATCTGATCGGCGTCGACTAACCGCACCCGAGACAATTTTTCCTGTAGTTGGGCGATCTTGCTCTCCAGATATTTCTGGGCCTCTTTTGCGGCGTGGTATTCCGCATTTTCGGAGAGGTCACCCAGTTCACGAGATCGCTTGATCTCACTGACTATCTTGGGCCGCTCCTCGAATTTCAGACGATTGAGCTCAGCCTCCAGTTTCTGGAGACCTTCTTTGGTCATGTACAGTGGCTCACTCATAAGTAGGGAGTAGTATAATCCAGTTTTCGGGTTTTGTCAAATCTACCAGCCGCACACGCCTATATGGATAGATGTAACCAATCTCCTGAATTGACTGTTCCCAGATCGGATGCTGCCGGAATGTGCTTCGATCGCTGACAGCAGAATAGGTACTTCGCTTCCCGTTAAGTAAGTGCGATTAGCGCCAGTCTCCGGCCGCCCCGCTTGGTAAGTGAAATCGTACTTCGGAATTAATGTCTTGACGAAGGACATTAATCGCTTATATTGCTTGGCTTAAATTAAGGGTTTACCGACTATGAAAAGACCGTTTCAACCATCGAACGAAAAAATGCTGAACGACCACGGCTTCCGCGCCCGCATGTCTACCAAAGGCGGCCGTAAGGTGTTGGCCCGTCGTCGTGCCAAAGGCAGAAAACGACTTACCGTCAAAGTTGCCCGTAAGAAGTAAACTCCCCAGAATCTTCAGCCTGAAAAGCTCCCGAGAGATCAGTGACTTACTTAAGTCCGGTCGGCGTATTTCAGGGGAGTTGCTGACAATTGTCTGGGCCGAGGACGAGCAATTCAAGTACGGGGTACTAGTGTCACGTCATTTCGGCGCAGCCGTACGACGAAATCGGATTAAGAGGCTTGTCCGCGAAGCAATCAGGCTGAATCGGGTCGGCTTGCCAGCCCGGATTCGGTTCGCTGTTCTGCCAAAGAATCGGGGTAACGAGCCAGACTTCAAAACTATAAATGCTGAAATTCGTGGAATATTCGACCGTATCTGCCCCCCAGCGTAGCCTTCGGCACTATCTTGCCTATCCGCTGATATTTGTTATCTATTTGTACCGCTTTACGTTATCACCAATAATAGGCAAACAATGTCGGTTTCAGCCGACTTGCTCCCATTATGCCGAGGACGCACTCCGTCGTTATGGCATCTTTCGCGGTACTATGTTGGCAATCAAACGGTTACTGAAATGCCATCCCTGGCACGACGGTGGCTATGACCCGGTTGAATAAACTGTTGTGAATTAAGTATATAAGATTATTGGAACTAATACAGGGACGTTGATTTGGATAAGAAAACTATAATACTCGTTGTTCTTCTGGCAGTCCTGCTCATCTTCTACTTCCCAATCATGGAGTTTCTCGGACTGTACAAACCGGCTGAGGTTAAGCAGTCACCCGAAACCGACCAGGTTATCGATTCGCTCAGTCAAGACTACCAGAAAGCTGCGGATAGTGCAGGGGCGGTGTATGATTCGGTAGCCGGGTCCGCGGCATCAGTTGAGAGCGCGACCAAGGCCCAGCCGATAGACAGCATGACTTTCGACACGGTGGTCGTTACCACCAAGCAGTATATCGTCACCCTCACTTCGTTCGGCGGCGGACCGGTCTCGTTGACTTTGCGGAATTACTTTTACCGCGACGGCGGGGAGATTGAGATGCTGCCGGCGGCCGAATTGGCTACTCCGGAAGCGTCTTTCGCTGGAGGTTCCTTCTCGGCGAGTCGTGTCAATTACTCTTGCAATCTCTCACCGGGCCGGTATGATGCTACCAGCGACACTCTCGAGGTGTCGTACACCTATGTTTCAAAAGATGGTGGAGAAATCATCAAGCACTACCGGTTCTACCCGAAGCGATACAACTACGACCTGGTGCTGGAGGTAAGGAATCGCGACAAGCTTGGCTTTGAACGGCAGTATGAGTTGATGTGGAATACGCCGCTGGGTGTGACCGAACCGCAGCCGGAAACGGACTATGAGTCGATGGAAGCTGCGGCGATGCAGGCGGGGAGCCGTGAAACGCTCAACGATTTCAAGGATGGCAAGCTCAACCAGACGGCTCCCGGCAGTACTTCATGGGCCGGCGTCCGATCGAAATATTTCGCGGCCGTCCTCATTCCGCGCAATCGCGAAGCCGATGCTGTGGTGGCCCGCGGACTCAAAGACAAGATTACCACTCCTCGAGGACCCATTGAACAACGCTTGATAACGGCAGGTCTCGAGATGCCGTTCGCTGTCGTCAATCAGTTCGCTGACACATTCAGCGTGTTTGTCGGCCCGCTCGATTACAACCTGATGGCCAGTTATCACATCGGACTTCAGGATATTCTGGGAATAGGAACCACTCCGTTTGTGGGGTGGATTATCAAGCCGTTCGCGATCGGGATCATGTGGCTTCTGCCCCGGATGTACACGCCGATTCAGAATTATGGTCTGGTGATCATACTATTCGCCCTGTTGGTCAAGATTATCACGATGCCGCTGTCGGTGAAATCGTTCCGCTCGATGAACGCGATGAAAGAACTTCAGCCGAAAATTGAAGAGCTCAAGAAGAAACACAAGAACAACCCGCAGGCGATGAATCAGGAGATGATGCGAATGTACAAGGCGCATGGGGTCAACCCGCTGTCGGGATGTCTGCCGATGCTTCCACAAATGCCGCTGTTCTTCGCGCTCTTCTCCGTCTTCCGTTCCACAATCCTGCTTCGGAACGCCGACTTCGTCTGGTTCATCACGGATCTGTCGCGCGGCGCCAGCAGTTTCACGGATCCATACATAGCGCTGGTGATCATCATGATCATCGCGCAGTTCCTTTCGCAGAAACTCACGATGGCCTCGACCCAGCAGAACAAAATGATGGGATACATCATGCCACTGTTCATGGGATTCCTTTTTTATAGGTTCGCGGCCGGACTGGTGCTCTATTGGACCTGCTTCTCGCTGTTCTCTTTGCTGGACTATGCCGCGTTCAAACGCAAAGCGATCAAAAATCCGGAAGTGAAAACGGTCTAGAAGAAAACAGGCGCGCCATGACGCTTAAAAAAAAAATGCCGGAACTATCCGAGACGCTGACACCATTGTCGCGGTAATTACACCTCCGGGTGAGGGCGGGATAGCGGCTCTGCGGATCGCGGGCACCCGAAGCCTATCTATTCTCGAAAAACACTTTCGATCAAAATCGCGGGAAAAGACAGAGTTTCTGCCTTTTCAGATGCAGTACGGGTTTTTTGTCGATTCTGGCGGCCAGGTGGTTGACGAAATCCTGGCTGTATATATGCCGGAAAATCGGTCCTACACCGGTAAAGAACAGGTGGAGGTTTTCTGCCATGGCGGGCGCAAGGTTGTCCAGGCGATACAGGATATAATAATTGCGGACTCAGCTCGGGTGGCCGAACCTGGAGAGTTTACTCGTCTGGCATTCCTGGCTGGTCGGATTGATCTGACCAAGGCCGAAGCAGTAGCCGAGATTATTGCCGCCAACACCGCCAGTTCCTACGCCGCCGCTCGCGCGCACCTGATGGGAACCTACGAAGAATATATTAAGAACTTGCGAGACAAGCTCATAGATGTCATCGCCGAGGTCGAAGCATCCATCGATTACCCCGAGGAAGACCTCGATTCTTCTGATAAACAGAAGTTGAATAATAATATAACAATTATAGAACAAGACATCAAGTCACTGGCGGAAACCTACCGCGGGGGACGCCTGATTAATGAGGGATTTCGTATCGCAATCGGTGGTCGCCCGAATGCGGGTAAATCATCTCTTTTCAATCTGCTTTTGAAGCAAGAAAGAGCGTTAGTCACACCGACCCCGGGAACAACCCGCGATTACTTGTCGGAGTGGATCGAGCTGGATGGATTCAAAGTAAATGTTATCGACACCGCCGGACTTCGCCGTACCGGCGGGAAAGTTGAGAAAGAGGGTCAGAAGTCGGCAAGAACAATAATCGAATCAGCCGACCTCGTTGTCTGGATGGTTGACCTTACAGCCAGGTCCTGGCGAAGAACGCTTTCGGAAGATGTGCCGGGTCTGTCTGAGTGTCGTATCATATTGGTAGGAAATAAGATAGATAAGGTCAAAGAGATCTCTGAAGCGTACCTCTATGAAGGACAAGATAGTGTAATGATCTCGTGCAAGACGGGCCGGGGAATTGGCCAGTTGAAGAGTCGCCTCGTGCACTATATTAATGTGGGAATGCCTGACCTCACTTCAGGGGTGATAGTCACCTCGGCCCGGCATCACCAAAAATTACTGGATTGCTTGAAACACCTTCGATCGGCTCGCAGGAAAATTAGTCACGCGGAGTCACCCGAGCTGACAGCCTTCGACCTGAGACAGGCGGTCACCGCTATCGACGAGATAACCGGTAAAGTCTATAATGAGGATATACTCGGTCGTATTTTTGCAAAATTCTGCATCGGGAAATGATCCTCAATAGTTCCACGTGAAACATTCGCGCCACTTCATGCATTGCGCCCCAGGTGCCGTATAATTTCTGTTGGAAAGTATTGTGAATTGGGCTAGATTGGCCGGCATACGAGTAATGAAAGTTGATTTTCCCAAAGGCTGTAGTATTTGAACTGCGACTATAATGTAATAGTGATTGGTGGTGGACATGCCGGTGTCGAGTCTGCTCTGGCTGTAGCTCGAATGGGCAAAACTGCCGCGATTATCACGATGGACACCGGAAAACTTGCCCTCATGTCGTGCAATCCGGCCATTGGCGGGATCGGCAAGTCCCACCTTGTTAAGGAAATAGATGCGCTCGGTGGGCTCATGGCCGAGGCTATCGACGCCACCGGAATCCAATTCCGACGACTGAATCTGTCCCGTGGACCAGCGGTCTGGTCTACCCGGGTACAGGCGGACCGGATTAAGTACAACGAGTATATTGTGTCCGCAGTGAGGGCCGTGCCTCAGGTTGATGTTATCCGGGGCCTGGCCGGACAGCTTTTGGTCGAAAGTGGTCAGGCCGTGGGGATTCGGCTGGAAACCGGCGAGCTGATTTCCTCTCAGGCAGTGGTCATTGCCACCGGCACATTCATGGGCGGGTTGATTCACATTGGCGAACGGAAAATCAAGGCCGGCCGGATTGGTGAAGACTCCGCTTACAAGCTTTCTGATTCCTTTCGTGAACTTGGATTCGAATTGGGCCGTTTGAAGACGGGCACGCCGCCGCGTCTTGACGGCGACACTATTGACTGGTCAAAGTGCGAAATCCAACCTGGTGAGGAACCGATTCCGTTTTTCTCCACCCGGAGCAATAGAGCCCCATTCGCCCAGGTTCCCTGTCATCTGACTTACACAACTGCCAAAACTAAAGCAATCATATCGGCCAACTTCCACCGCTCGCCTATCTTTTCCGGGCAGATCGACTCAAAAGGACCGAGATACTGTCCCTCGATCGAGGACAAATTCTACCGGTTCAGTGATAAGGATCGCCACCAGCTTTTTCTGGAGCCCGAAGGCAACGGTACAAATGAAATATACCCTAACGGATTTTCGACTTCGCTGCCCGAAGATATCCAATTTCAGGCAATCCGGACGGTCACAGGACTTGAGAACGTGGAAATCGTCCGTCCCGGCTATGCTGTAGAATATGACTACTGTCCTTCCCACCAGATTAAGCAGTCACTGGAAACCCGTCGTCTGTCCCGGCTGTTCCTGGCGGGGCAGATTAATGGGACTTCGGGATATGAAGAAGCGGCAGCGCAAGGACTGATGGCTGGGATAAATGCAGTTCTGGCAATTGAGCACGAGCCGGCGTTTGTATTGGATCGCTCGGAGGCATATACCGGCGTGATGATAGACGATCTCACAACCAGATCGACCACTGAGCCATACCGGCTGTTCACCTCGCGGGCTGAATACCGGCTTGCTCTTCGTGAGGACAATGCCCGGGATCGCCTTCACGGGTATGCAAGAAAGTACAATCTTATATCCGACAACGAATTCAATGCATTTGTTCGAATCCGAGAGCAGACTGAACAGGAGATATCACTCCTTCGCAAGAAACGGATTACGATCAGTGAACTCGGCAGGTTGGGGGATCGGTTTATCAAGAAGGAAAATATTAGCCTCGAGGAGCTCCTCAAGCAGCCGGGGATTACTATTAATGATGCAATGCCGATTCTGGCTCGTTTTGATGGTGAATTCTCTGTCAACCGGGAAGTCCTGGAGCGAGCGGCTATCCACATCCGATATCACGGCTACATTGCCAAGCAGCAGCGTGAAATTGACAAGTTCAAGCGGATGGAAAGAGAGAGTATTCCGGAAGAGTTCGATTTTGGCAGTGTAAAGGGTTTAAAAGCCGAGGCGCTTGAGAAATTCGGCCGATTCCGCCCTGATTCACTGGGCCAGGCCGGGCGAATCGAGGGGGTGACACCGGGTGATATCGCGGTCCTGTCTGTCTACCTCAAAAGGCACAAGGCCGGCTCCCTATGATCTTGTCTTCCGATCTGATCCACTTTGATCCGACCGCCCTGCTCAAGAGTTTTGATCCGGACGGCAGGCTCGACCATTATTTTGAGCTTCTGGCCGATGAAAACAGCCGAATCAACCTGGTTTCACGTGAAACATCTCGCGACGGCCTGATCCAGCTGGCCGCCGAATCTCTGCTTCCCTTCCAATATTGCCAATGTCGGCAAATCGACCGGTTCTTGGATATCGGCAGCGGCGGTGGATTTCCGGCTTTCCCAATTCTGCTGACGCAATCAGTTCGACAGGCGACACTGGTCGAGCGGACTCAGAAGAAGGCTGCGGCCCTGGATCGGTTCGCCCATGACAAATCACTTGCCGTCTCGGCCAACGTCACGCTTGTGAATCAGACGTTCGAAGAGTGGAAGAGTAACGATTCGTTTGATCTTATCACCCTCCGTCTGGTTCGCCTGACGCCGATCCTCCTCAAAAGAATCCTCTCCAGAGTCTCCCCCGGCGGCTTGTTTATCTACTATGCTGTTCCGACTCAAGTAAGCGGCCCTGAGCCGCTGGATATAATGTCCTACCGCTACTCTTCCGGACAGTCTGCTGTCGTCAAATCATTTACTTTCATCAGAAAAAAGTAAGTATCAGCTTGTGTTTTTTAGTTGATTCGTACTTTATGGCAGTTTAATCTCTTTTGGGATAGCTTGATATGCGTAATAAGGAGAATCAGTGAGCAAGGTAATCGCCATTACAAATCAAAAGGGTGGAGTTGGCAAAACGACAACGGCTATCAATCTCAGCTCCTGTCTGGCGGCCGCCGAGCACCGGACCTGCCTGATCGATATGGATCCGCAGGCGAACTCGACCAGCGGGCTGGGCCTGGATAAGAGCAAGATAGAAACATCGGTCTATGATGTCCTGCTTGGTGCGCGACCGATCCGCGAAGTGGTCCGCGATACCGACCTGAAGTACCTCACCTTGGTGCCGTCGTCGATCTCCCTGGTCGGCGCCGAAGTCGAACTGGTCAGCATGATCGCGCGCGAGACAAGACTCAAGAGTGCACTTTCCGAAATCAGGGACGAATTCGAATACATCATCATCGACTGCCCGCCGTCGCTCGGCCTGTTGACGATCAATTCGCTGACCGCGGCCGACTCAATAATCGTGCCGATACAGTGCGAGTACTACGCCCTGGAGGGTCTCGGTCAGCTGATGAACACGGTGAAGCTGGTGCAGGATAATCTCAACCCGCATCTTCAGATTGAAGGAGTGCTGTTGACGATGTTCGATGGCCGGTTGAATCTTTCGCGCCAGGTATCCGACGAAGTGCGGAAGCATTTCAACAAGAAGGTCTATGACACGGTGATCTCTCGCAATGTGCGCCTCTCCGAGGCGCCGTCGTTCGGCAAGCCGATCATCCTGTATGATATTCTGTCCACCGGGGCGGAGAATTACATGTCGCTTACCAAAGAGGTGTTGTCACAATGAGCAAGCTCGTGCTAGGGAAAGGACTCGGGGCGCTTATCCCCACCGATGATACGAAGAGTGCAGAGACGCATAGATTCAAGACCGTGTCGCTTGATCGCATAGCGCCCAATCCGATGCAGCCCCGCCGCGAATTCGATCAGGAGAGTCTGATGCAGCTGGCGCAGTCATTCAAAGAGAACGGCATCATGCAGCCGTTGCTGGTGAGGGCCAATGGATCCGGGTTCACGATAATCGCGGGCGAGCGTCGGTATCGCGCGGCCCGCCTGGCCGGCATGACCGAGGTCCCGGTGCTGCAGATGGACGACGTGACCGATGCGCAGATGCTTGAGATGGCGCTTGTGGAGAACCTCCAGCGCGAGAATCTCAACCCGATGGAGACAGCCGAAGGATATAGGCGGTTGATCGAAGAATGCGGTCTGACTCAGGCGCAACTCGGGGATCGGGTCGGCAAGAGCCGGTCCGCGGTAACAAACGTGATCAGATTGAACGGCCTGCCGGAATCGATAAAGACGATGATCCGGCATGGGAAGCTGACCGAGGGTCATGCCCGTGCGATTTTGGCGCTGGAGAATGAACTCGACATGGTCAGGCTCGCCGAACAAATAGTGAACGATTCTCTGTCGGTGCGCGAGGTTGAGCAAGTCACCAGCCGCACCAAAAAGCGCCGCCTGGTGCCAAAGAAGAAAATCCCGGCGCTCACCGAGATCGAAAATTACCTGAAACGCTTGCTGGGCACGTCGGTAAAAATAAACCCGGGCCTGAAGCAAGGCAAAATTGAAATTGAATTCTACGGAGACGAGGACCTCGAACGACTGTTGGAGCTGTTCAAGAAAATCGAAAGTTAGTCATGGCATCCAAATTCGTCACGGTGATGTTGATTCCCGACGGTGCGGAAAACCGGCGGGGGTTTCGCATCCGTCAGTGGGTCCTCAAATCTATAGTTATTGGCATCGCAGTCATTCTTATCGGGATTATTGTCTTCTTCACTTTCTACGGTAAGGTGCTCACCCGAGCCGCGACCGCCGACAAACTGGCAAAGGAAAATGAACGACTGCTTCGCTACCAGTATAAAGTCCAGTTACTCGAAGATAACTTGGTGAAAGCACGTGAGATAGTGACCAGACTGACGCAGATTGCGGGAATCGATATCGAATTCCCGGAGATCCCCGATGATTCAACGATTTTTGCCTCGGTCGAACAAAAACAGGGTGCCACGGTAGAACGGCAGCTCTCCAATGACTTATCTTTACCATCGGGAATGCCGATACAAGGATTCATAACCCAGGATTTTGACACGGCGAACGATAATCACTTTCATCCTGGGGTAGACATCGCGTGCGCCATCGGCACACCGGTACTCGCTACCGCGTCGGGATTGGTTGAATACGCGGATTATGATTCGACTTATGGTTATATGGTTGTGTTAAGGCACAATGATACCGTGCAGACAGTGTACGGGCACAACGAAGAACTGCTGGTGAAGCCCGGTCAGCAGGTGCTGGCCGGCAGCCGAATCGCGTTAAGCGGCAACACGGGAGTATCCACGGCACCGCATTTACACTACGAAATCAGAATAAACGATGAACCTATAGATCCGATGGAAAATCCATATGATAAAAAAAACCAACAATAACGAAGTGGATGGGTTGATGAACACTATTATTGGCAAAGACACAGTAATTACGGGGACCCTGGATATCAAGGGCGCCCTGCGAGTCGACGGCACAGTGAAGGGGAAGATTCTTTGCTCGGACTGTGTCACCGTTGGTGCCACCGGGTTGGTTGAAGCTGAAATCGAGGCTGATTCCGCAATTATTGCCGGACGTATGGTTGGCAACGTGGTTACCACCGAGAAGATTGAGCTCCAGACTAAGTGCGAGATGGAAGGTGACTTACGGACCAAGTCGCTGGTCATCGAACAAGGCGCGGTCTTTTGCGGAGCATGTAATATGAAGGACACGAAGCCAAATTTAGGTTTCCTGGCCCCCGAGAAGGTTGTCAAGGCCGAAGAGTTCGTATCCGATCAGAAAAAGAAGTTCTGATTGTTGATAAAACGGCCTGTTTGTGGACAACTATCAGGTTTTGTGGATAACTGGTTATGTTGTTACATAATAACAACATAGCCAGTTATTATCATGGACTGAAATGTTCGTTTATCCACAGAAAATGTCAATTTTAACCTTATGTTTGTTCTTGATTTAGAATTGATTAGTTAAGTAAAGCGTGATATGAGCTCGATAACATCTTTCCGGCCGGAAAGTTGATTTTCCTTACCTGTTGCGAAATACTTTGACATTGCCGTCGATGAAAACAATCTTGACTGCGGATTCTTGTATAAGGAATATTAGCCCTGAAAATTGCTGCCGCACCCTGTGAATGGAGGAGTCGATGTCTGCACAAGAGGTCCGCTCGGATCTGACAGCTGTTGAAAATCTAAATTCAGCCTACGGAAAAATCAAAAAGGAGCTCGGCAAGGTCATTATTGGCCAGGATAAGGTTGTCGAACAGCTCCTGATTTCACTGCTTTCCTCCGGACACTGTCTGTTAGTCGGCGTCCCCGGACTGGCCAAGACACTGCTTATATCGACTCTGGCTCGGGTGCTGAATCTTGAGTTTAATCGTATTCAATTCACCCCCGACCTCATGCCCTCGGATATCACCGGAACGGAGATTATCGAGGATGATCGGGCCAGTGGCAAGCGGCAATTCCGGTTTGTCAAAGGGCCGGTTTTCGCAAATATCATTCTGGCCGATGAAATCAACCGGACTCCGCCGAAAACTCAGGCGGCACTTCTTCAGGCGATGCAAGAGCACGAGGTAACCGCAGCCGGCGAGACATACAAGCTCGATGAACCGTTTTTCGTCCTGGCGACCCAGAATCCGATCGAGCAGGAAGGGACATATCCGCTTCCCGAAGCTCAGCTTGATCGATTCATGTTTAACGTGTTTGTAGACTACCCGTCATCGGCCGAAGAACAATCGATCGTCAAATCCACCACCGCCGTATTGAGCTACGAACTCGACAAGATCCTCTCGCCTGAGGATATCGTCGGTTTTCAGAGACTGGTCCGCCGCGTTCCGGTCTCGGACCACCTGATCGAATACGCCGTATCCTTGGTGCGTGCCAGTCGCCCGAACGAACCCACCGCGCCTGAGTTTGTAAAGAACTGGGTGAACTGGGGTGCCGGTCCCAGGGCATCGCAATATCTCATCCTCGCGGCCAAGACCAAAGCCATATTGGAGGGAAGGCCGACCCCGGGACCTGAGGATGTACGTTTTGCCGCGTTTCCAGTTTTGAGACATCGCATTGTCACCTCCTTCAATGCCGAGGCGGACGGTGTCGACTCCAAAGAGATCATAACGCGGCTCCTCGAGTCGGTCAAAGAAAAGTCCTGACCGACCGGCCATCTTGGTATGACCATGTCATTGGTGCGAGATTAAAGTATGTTCAACTACCACCTGTCGGACCTGCCGGGTTACGGCAAGCTCTTTGTCGCCATCTTTACCACCCTCATGCTCGGTGTCATGCTCTGGGCGGCCCTGATATTTTACGTCAGCCAGGGACTTGTTGACAAGAACCACCTGCCCGCCTACCTCAGCGAGAATGCCGCACCGGAAGTCGACTCGACGGACTTTCCGCAGGATGTCGAGGATATCAGCAGCGAGGATTCATCCGCCGTTTTAGCTCCCATCTGGGACACGACCATGAAGGGTCAGGAAGTGAATCTCGACACTGCCACGGCCGATGAGAGCACTGCCGTCAGGAAAGCGGTGGGGCACCAGGCCGGCGAAGACCGTACGATTGATATGACGGGCTACGACGGAGACACTGACGACGGTTATGTCGAAGGCCCCACACACTTCCGCAAGAATATCGGCCTGGCACACACCCACATCAACGGACAGACACTGCTGTTCTTCGCTCTGGGAGTGGTTTTCCTTTTCACGTCGGCCAAAGCGCAGACGAAAAAATATGTCTACTGGACATTCGGGATCGCAGTGGTGCTTCATAACATTGGGCTCACCGGCCGGGGATTTTATTCGTTTTTCGATGACATGCTGGCGATCAGCGGAGTGGCGCTTTTGGTTATCATAACCTACATGGCGTTTGTTATCTATATCGATCTTGCCAAACCGAGTCGCCATGCCACAAACAATGTGAACACAAGTAAGACAGGACAATAGAGAACAAGATGGCGTCACGAATCGGACTAGTCATACATGGCGGGGCCGGAACGATCCTCCGCAATATGATGACTCCGGAGATGGAAAAAGAATATAAAGAGGGATTGGCGAACTCCCTTGAAGCAGGTTTTGCCGTTCTGTCCGGAGGCGGGAGCAGTCTGGATGCTGTCCAGGCGGCGGTGAATGTGATGGAGGACTGTCCGTTGTTCAACGCCGGCAAGGGAGCCGTCTTCACGCACGAAGGCACTAACGAGCAGGATGCGACTATCATGGATGGACGGACGATGAACTCCGGCGGAGTCGCCGGCGTGCGGCATGTCGCGAACCCGATCAACCTGGCCCGCCTGGTGATGGACAAATCCGAACATATCCTGCTGGCATGCGATGGGGCCGAGGCGTTTGCCAGGGCCCAGGGGATGGAACTGGTCGAGGACAAGTATTTTTATACCGACCTCAGGTGGCGCCAACTGCAGAATGCGCTCCGTCGCGAACAAGAGTCACAAAAGACCCACACTCAGATGGATCACACACCCGATGACAAGCACGGAACCGTTGGTGCTGTTGCCCTGGACCGCGAAGGTAATCTGGCCGCCGCAACATCATCAGGCGGTATGACCAATAAGAGATTTACCCGCCTCGGTGATTCGCCGATTGTCGGCGCCGGAACCTATGCCAACAATGCCACCTGCGCCGTTTCATGCACCGGTCACGGCGAGTACTTCATCACCGCCTCGGCGGCGTTCCATGTGCATGCATTGATGGAATACCAAGGGATGTCCGTTGAGGAAGCCGCACGGGTGGTTATTCACGATAAGATCACCAAGCTTGGCGGCACCGGCGGATTGATAGCGATCGACAGAAATTGCAGTATCGCCCTGCCGTTTAATACCGACGGCATGTACCGGGGACATCGTCTCGAGAATGAAAATCCCGTGGTGGCGATCTTTAAAGACTGAGACGTGAAGCAGCATGCCAACTGATTACAGAAAATACCTCGACCCGGAAATTGTCTCCCGCCTCAAAGGGATGGAGATGCGGGCACGCATGGTGGTCGAAGGGTTTATCGCCGGACTCCACAAGTCGCCCTATCATGGCTTCTCAGTTGAATTCGCCGAACACCGCCAGTACATGCCCGGTGACAACATCAGGGATATCGATTGGAAGGTGTACGGCAAGTCCGACCGGTTCTATATCAAGCAGTACGAAGAAGAGACAAATCTCAAAGGATATTTGTTGCTGGACTGCTCGGCATCGATGGCCTACCGTTCGGATGACCGTATCAGCAAGCTGGATTATGCCGGGATGCTGTGCGGCGCGCTCTCGTACATGATGCTTCGCCAGCGAGACGCGGTAGGATTGGTGACATTCGATCAGAAGATCCGTCGGTACATCCCACCCCGTTCCAAATCCGGTCATCTGCATGTCATGTTAAATGAAATCGCCCGTCAGACGCCCTCGGATACAACGGATGTCTCCGTTGCCCTTCACGAAATGGCCGAGCGAATCAAGCGGCGGGGGCTGGTGATTATTTTATCGGACCTGCTCGATGAAGCCGAGCGCATTATTTCCGGGCTGAAGCACTTCCGATACAACAATCACGAAGTAATTGTCTTTCACATTCTGGATCCGCGGGAACGGGATTTTGCCTTTCCGCGCGAAGCTGTCTTCAAGGACATGGAAACGGGCGAAGAGCTAACCACTCTGCCGTACCAGATTAAGAAGGACTTCGCCGCCCAGGTGAAAGCGTTCGCCGAAGAGATTTCGCTTTCGTGCCGCCAGAGCAATATCGATTACTTTCCGATCGACACCGCCATGCCGTTTGACAAGGCACTCTACGCGTTTTTGTCAAAGCGGGAGCGGTTATACTAGTTCGTACCATTTCCGCCGGCCAAACTCCAACCTTCGCGATAAGTTCCCGGAGCCGCAATGTTACTTCAGCAATACGGCTCTGGTTGTGCGAGTCTGGCCGTCAAAACTAATCCGAATGAAATAGACCCCGGAGCTGAATGCAGTAGCATCCCATGTGATCGTCTGCATTCCGGGCGCGCCGGCGGTTATGGTCATATTACATACCTGCTGGCCGAGCGTATTTACAATCGCGACCGTAAGCAGACCCGAACGCGGCGTCATCAAAGGAATTGACAGAGTTGCGTTAAACGGGTTCGGGTATGCCGTGCCGATCTTAAATTCATCGGGAAGGGTCGACGGTTCATTCTCGATATCGGTCACCTGGTCAAGCCGGTACCACGACACGACTCTGCCTTTTACGCCTATCAAGGAGGAAGCGCCGTCTATGTAAGTTGCGCGATTCCAGAATACAGTATCGGCATCTGGTACCTGACCGACCTGCTCAATTACTCCGGATACGGTCTCGATACGATAGACTACGTCACCTGCCATTGCGAACAGGTTCCCCGGAAACGCATCAGTGTAGCATATTGAGGCGAAACCCTCGAGCTCCGGCAGATATCGCATAAACATAAGCGAGTCGGGCAAGACCAGGCGATACAGCTCGTAGCGATGAGCCGAGGAATCAAACGTCGCTGAACCATCGGTGAAACAGCGAAACTCACCGGTGTACTCGATCAACAGCTCGGTAGCGGATGAGTCGGATAAATCAATATTACCAGCTTCAACAACACGACAGATACTCATCATGACGGTCGAGTCACCATGACACGGCACGATGAGTGGTTCCTTAACCGTTGAACGTACAATGCCCGCCCCATTCACGATATCCACCTGGGCATTTGTGGTTGAGGAGAATGTGCCCGAGGCCGTGTCCATCGAAAGAACGGTCTGGTAACGAGAAGTTGCGAACAGCTCGACGCCAGCCAGGTTATCAAGCGGGAGGTAATCGCCGGCACAGGCTGACTCGGTGCTTAGTACGGAGTCGGGGAAATGTTGGTAGATTGCAGTTTCACCCGTTGTTGTCAACCTGAGCGTCCCATTGTAGAATCTGTTGATAATATACTTGTGGTATGAGACCCGCAACTCATCGAATCCGTCAGAATTGATGTCTGATGCTGAAAGAGAAATACTCCCAATCGGCGGTTTCAACGGCTGCTGGGTTAGACGAAGAACTGTGAAATAGGCCGAATCATGTTGCGCAAAGTTGCTGGCGCCATCGAACAGGTCCACCCGGCAGACCGTGTCAGGCGGGCGCGCGAGATAGTCGAAGTACTGACCAATGACCAAATCGGCAATACTGTCTCGGTTGACATCGGCCACAAGAAGGTTGGTATTGGTCGCAAAAGGAAGAAGCGCGAATCTGAAAATGATGGAATCATCCTCCGGGGAATAGAAAAGCCCTGAGGTGCTGTCGCACGCTAACAGCTCGGGGTTGCCGTCACGATCTAAATCGATCAATGCAACCTGCCGAACATTCCCCACGAGTTCTGGTATGACAGTTTGTTTTTCAAGCGTCAGCCCCAGCGAACCATAAGCCCTGCCGGACAAGACGCCCCAAACCGCCATCGCAAACAAAAGGCGGTAGCCCATAGTCGTTCCCTCTCCATTAATTTAAAAGAGATACCAATATACACGATAGACAGGCTTCGTCAAGACCTCTTGCGGACGATACCCCACGCATCGGTTTTTGAGCCGATGCGTATCCATGGGATTCTTATGGGCTTAGTGATTCGTAAAAATTGATGGCGTCTTACTCGCTCCCGCTGAGCAACTTTTGGGAACAACTTTTTTGAGCAAAATATGTCTGCCGGACAGCTTACTTCCCGATGAACTCTACCAGCTTCTGCGTGTATTCGTCGATTGCGTGCATCTCGGTCGACGAGGGAATCAGGCGCACCCTGAAATTGTCCTCGAACACTTTCATCTTGAGACCGGCCAGACGTTCCGCGACCAGCTTGGCGCCTTCGCCTCCCCAGCCGTAAGACCCAAACACCGCCGCCTTCTTGCCGATTGAATAGACTGTCGAAAAAAGGTTGACCAGGTCCCAGATCGGTTTCACCGCGTCGCCATTAAATGTGGGTGTGCCGATCAGTACCGCCTTGCTCGTCTCGATTCTGTCACGAAACAGCTCTTCGTTCAAGACGGAGGCATCGACCAGCTCGGTCGCGAATCCGGCCGTGGCGAGATCTTTCCGGATTGTTTCGGCCAACAGACGAGTATTGCCGTAGTTGGAGGCGTAAAAAACGGTGACGAGATTCTTTCCTTCGCTCTTATCAGCCGCCCAGGTCTTGTACTTATCTATATAGTGGCGGGGTTCCTTTCGGTAGACAGGTCCGTGCGATGGAGCCAGCATCCGGATGTCCAATTCATCGAGCTTCACCAGGTTCCGCCGCATGTAGCCGGTGAAAGGCCTCATAATAGAATCAAAGTAGTATTTGAACTCAAATTCAAGATCAGTCGGGTTGGCCTCATCGGCATACAGCGTATCAGTACAAAGGTGGGTTGCGAATCCGTCGTTGGAAAACAGGATGCCCTCTTCGGAAAGAAACTCCATCATCGTATCGGGCCAGTGCATATACGGCATCAGCTTGAATACGAGGGTTTTACCGCCAAGCTCAAGCGTCTGGTTGTCCTTGAAGCCGGTGATGGAACTCTCTCTATTAATGATGTTGGTCAGAAAAGGGACGGCCGGTGCCGAGCAGTACAGCTTGAGGTTCGGGTTTCTATCCAGCAGAGCGGGGATCGAGCCGCTGTGGTCCGGTTCGTTGTGGTTGACTACTAGGTAGTCAATTTCGCTGATCGGGCAGATCGCAGCGATGTTGGCAAACGATTCATCGGTAAACTCCGCCTTGACACCATCGATCAGCGCGGTCTTTTCATTTCCCCGTATAAGATACGAGTTGTAGGTCGTGCCGTGTTTTGTGGCCATGACAATATCGAACACCGTAAGGTTCGGATCCTTTACGCCGACGGAAAACACTCTGTCCGCTATCTGTATCGCACTCATAGTTATAGACTCCTTGGTTTTAGACGGCGGTAATATACACAAATCGGTCCCTGAATCAATCAGGCTTTTTCTACCGTGGTCCGAATTCAATAACACCGGACAGGCCGCAAAGATTACTTCGAAGCCGAGAATTCCCCAGATTAATGAAAAGACAGTGAGAATTTCGTCATCGGAAGCGTGTCAGGCGGGATCCGAACGAAGGTCCGTCCCGATTTGATTGCTCGAAATGTAAGGAGTCTTGCGAACAGATCAATCAGATACCGGTGGTTACAAATGAGATTATCCGCTCGTTCAGCAGATCACGGGAATCAGGAATGGTGCCAATAGTCAATTTGTCGCCGGGGGAGATCGCTTTTAGTTTCTCTACTGCCGCTGAGGACTGAAATGATTTGGAGACGAGCACCAGTGTCCGACAAACAACCGGTTTGATATCATCGATCGTGCGCTTCGGGGCGGCGTAGCTTGAACGTATGTTGTACCACCAGAAAATGGTGGTGCGGTAGAACGGAAACCAGAAAGTCCCGGTCCGCTCCCGAAGTGCGTCGAGCAGATTCTGCGTAGTCAAATAGGGGGAGATCGCAGCAACCGCGTCTATTCGCCCTTCTTCAAGCTGTGCCAGAAGACCGGCATCGGCGCCCAATTGGAATCCCACTACCGTGAGCGGGTGAACAATGTGACCTCGGAGCTCCAGATAGCTGATGACAGATTCGAGATCGCTCGCCTCGTAGTAGCCTTCACCGTGATAAGCGCCCGAAGACGCACCGCTTGCGCGCTGGTCGTACGTGATTACACCATAGCCTGAATCGTGAAATATGGCGGCGAGACTCACGAGTGAATCTGTCGTCTTGTTGTCTGCAGGCAGAAGAATGACTGTCCCCCGCACATGGCCTGCGCCTTCACTCGAGCAGGGTATGAATACGCCAGCCACCGTTGTTAGCCCATCGGCATCGACCCGAAAGGTGTCAGCGGGCAGGCCGGCGCCCTGGAACAATGCAATCTCTTTAACTTCCAGCGAATCAGGGCTGTACGTATCCAGGTCGGAGCGCCCCAGGAGCGTCTTGGCTTTGTTGAAGGGATATATTGCGTAGACTACCAATAGAAGACAGAAGACTAGAAGGACAATGACAGTCTTAATGATTTCTCTGGTTTGTCTTGATAGTCTGGCCATCTTTGTCTCCCGCGTTTCTCTTTCTGGAAGCAAATGATAGCCAACCCGGCAGCATTGTCAATCAAAAAACATCCAGCCAAACCGGCCCTGCTTTGACCGCGATATTTAGGTGACTGTGCAAAATTCGTACATATTGCAAGTGCTTCGGCGAGATTTACCCCCGGTAACCGCGATCCGGTGATTATGTCAGGCTGATTTGCTCATCCAGACCGCCGGGACCGGCAACCAACTCATATATATGTGAAAAGTCCGATCACGACAGGGTGCTGCTATGTATCCGTATGCACATTACTTGTGCACTCTGGTCGTTTGAGGTTCGGTGATCGAGCCGGGGTGCAGTTGGAATTCCGCCGACCATGCCGGTCAAGCGGTTACCAGTGTGGAAATTGACACGAGAGTCAACATTGAGGGCAACAAGCGGTCTGTCGGCACATTGCTTGCAGGAAGTGACTTCGGGAAAAAGTCCTGATTCGAACAGGATGTTCGGACAAGAGTTGTCAGGGATAGATTGTATGTTGTGAACATATAGCAAGGAGGGTTCACGCCTCCACGGGTTACTTGTCTATGAAAATATGTGGCTTTTTTCTATTGACATTTAGACCCTTAGGCCATATATTCTGCTCGGATGATAGGTACAACAACTCAGAAGGTTTAACAACAACGGCCCTGAAAGGGCCGCCTCTTTCCGAGCAACTCTGTCTTTGTAAATACTTCTTTCTTAAGACCGCTGTGGGGGCGGCTTAAGATTTACAAACAGGTACACAGTTGGTACAACAGCTAACAAGCTAAAAATCAAAAATCTTAATCGTTCGTATTGTGTAGACGCTGTCTATCGCAGGAGTATGTTATAGAGGCTTGGCTAAGGGATTGATATTGTAAACACGTCGGATCCTCGAGGAGGAGAGTATGACCTTCTGCCATAAGTCCCTTAATTCCGTTTTACTTGTCGGTATGTTTTCGTTGCTCGCGTTTTTCGCGATGTCGGTTACTTCGCAGGCGGGAATTCCTAAAATCGTCATAAAAGTATCGGATACCACCGCTCCGTCCGGCGCCCAGGGGTCGGTGCTTGCCGTATACATGGACAATCTGGTCGATACTATCGCCGGTTATAATATCTGGCTTCAGTTGGATCGCCCGGATATCATGACCTTCCGCACCACGCTGGACACGGTGGGAACGCTGTGTGGTGGCTGGGATGTCGTCCAGGGAACTTCCATATCGGGAACCGGGAATGATCTCAATATCGTCGGTATCGCTGACTATCCGGGCGGACCGCCCAAGATGGGTATTCTGCCCCAGCAAGGCGGCCTGTTAATCAAGGCGATTGTCGACGTATCTACGGTTCCGGACACGTTAACGGAACGTACGGTAAATGTGATTGTCCAGACGGATTTTAAGGACCATTTTGGCCTTTCCCGTCCCGATGGCACTTCAATTCCATGGGTGTACGTGAATCAACCCGACACGAACTGTTTTCTGTGTACAGGATGGATTGGCGACGTCTGCATGAGTTGGATACGGGTGACTTATGGTCCGTGCGATTCTATCAGTATCGACACCATCAGCGTGGCTGTGCTTGACACCGCGAATGTGAAGGTGTACGATGGTTCCCTGACCATTCTCCAGATTCCGCCCTATACCTGCGGTAATACCGACGGCGACCCTCAGGGTGCGATCGACATCAGCGATCTGGTCTATCTTGTGGAATACATGTTCAGCGGCGGCCCGGAGCCCCAGCCATTTATCAGTGGCGACGTGAACTGCGATACCGCCGTGGATATCGGCGACCTGGTCGCGATGGTGGAGTATATGTTCTCCTCAGGGGGCGTCATCTGTCCCAATAATTGCCAGTGATTAACGCACTATTTACATATCGCCAATACTGCTTGAAGAAAGAAAAATGAGAATAAACAAAGAAGAAGTGTCGCCTGTAAGCGACAAAACCCGTTAACGACAAATAAGTGGAAAGGAGGATGTTTACAAGAAGGGTGAATAACGCGCGCTCAAATGAACGGACTGTTAACTTGCTCTTGACCTGGTCGTACTCGATTATCCCAAGGCTTGTTGGCTCTCGCCAAAGGACGATTCACCACGACACTCGAGGGGGAAAAGAGATCAGGGTTAACCGTCAAACACACTTCAATTTGGTAACGAAGTAATTAGGAGATGAAAATGAAACGTATTTCATTGTTCCTGGTACTAGCATCTTTAGTCGTTTCATTTGGGCTGGCTAATGCCGTGAGCATCTCACTTGAGAGCGTGCAGGGTCAGTGGACCGCCGGTAAGATCAATCCCGGTGTGCCGATTACCTTCACGATGCGCTATACCAATGATGCAAGTTATGACTTTGGTGGCATAACTAACGGCTATGAAGTCTACACGACTGACGCTTCACCATTCACCGCTGTGACGGCTGACACGCTTCCGTGGCCGGGTGTTGATGGTGGTGGGTGGAAGACGCACTTTGATCTGATTTTCAAGATCGGGTACTTCAGTGCTAACGGTGCCGGTTTCGATACCGCCTATATCGGTGGTTCGAAAGGCGCCACCGGTAACGGTATCCCAGCCGGCTTTGACCATCCTGCCGTGAAAGTCATGACAGGTAACATCACCGCCGGTTCCACGCTGTGTATCGACTCGTGCTACTATCCGCCGACGGGTAGCTGGCTCTGGGCCGGTGGTAGCGCTGGTCCGAACGTGAAGCCCGATTGGGCCGGTCCGTTCTGCTTCCTGGCTGAACAGGCTCCTTGTCAGGCTCCAGTAATCGACAACGCTCCGACCTCCCTCACCGGAAGTCACTGCGATCTGATGACGTTCGATTTCGACGCTCACGAAGTCGCTCAGCCGGATCCCAATCCGATCACAGGCTGGACTGCTTCCATTGGCACCATCAACGCTCAGGGCGTCTGGACCTATCAGCCGACCATTGCTGATGTTGGTGTCTCTCAGAGTGTTGCCATAACGGTCGTTGGTGCTGCATGCAGTTCAGATCCGGTAACGGTCAATCTGAACTTCACGAACGCCGCTCCGGTCGCCATTTGCCCGGGTACCGTCAGCATGTCCACCGGTTCCACCGTGACCCGTACGGCCACGGCTACCGATGACTGCGACCCAGTGTCGTTCTCAGGTACCAGCACCGCTACTGGTGACGCCAGTGTCACCGTTGCCGCGGATGGTTCCATCACCATCGTGGGTGGCAGTGCCGCCCAGACCTTTACGGTCACCATTACAGCTACTGACGGCAACCTCTCGTCGACCTGCACGTTCGACGTCGATGTCATCGCTGGTTCGCTGTATCAGGTCGGCATTGGTTGCGTGGGCGACCAGTCCAGCGACTTTGTATATCAGGGTCAGCATGTAATCGTTCCGGTCTATTTGTACGCAGCTGCCGGTCCTATCGGCGGTTACGACATTCTGATCGGCTATGACAACTCAGCTCTGTCCTTCCAGTCCGCCGCTATCGGCGCTGACTGGGGCGCGGCCGGCTGCGGTTGGGAATATTTCACCTATCGTTATGGTGCCGATGGTAACTGCTCGAACGCTTGCCCGAGCGGCTTGCTCAGAGTAGTTGCTATTGCCGAGACGAACAACGGCCCGAACCATCCGGACTGCTACAGTGCGACGATGCCTTCGGTCCTGTTCAACCTCGACTTCCTGGTCACCAACGACCGCACTTTCGAATGTCAGACAGTACCGATACGGTTCTTCTGGCTGGATTGCGGCGACAACGCCCTGTCCAACCGTTCTGGTGACAGCCTCCTGATCGCCAATGCGGTTTACGATGGCGACGTGACCTTGAATCCGCCGAACGGCCTCAACATTCTCGACTCTACCGTCGGTTATCCGACCTACCAGGGTCCGCAGGATGATTGCGGTTCCGGCACCAAGGTTGCCTATCGTCTGGTCAGCTTCCAGAATGGTTGCGTGAACATCGCTTGCCAAGACTCGATCGACGCTCGTGGTGACATCAACCTCAACAACGTGAAGTACGAAATCGCCGACGCGGTTCTGTTCTCGAACTATTTTGTCTATGGTATTACCGTATTCAAGATCAACATGCAGGGACAGATTGCCGCTACCGATGTCAACGCTGATGGTCTTACCCTGTCGGTTGCCGACCTGGTTTACCTCATCCGTGTCATCCAGGGCGACGCTCTTCCGTATCCGAAGCTCGCTCCGGCGTCCATCACCTATACCGCTGATCGCGGCAATGTCGTGATCAATGGTGAAGTTGGTGCCGCCCTCGTTGTGTTCCAGGGTAACGTTACCCCGGTGCTCAATGCGAGCAATGTCGAAATGAAGTATGCCTTTGACGAAGCCGCTAACGTGACTCGCGCTCTGGTATACAGCATGAACGGCACAGTAATCAGTGGTAACCTCCTCGCCGCCAACGGTAACGTTGTCAGCGCCGAGTTCGGTTCAGTCGACGGTGCGACGGTTAACGCGAAGCTGCTCCCGGCTAACTTCAGCCTGGCTCAGAACTATCCGAACCCGTTCAACCCGACGACAACCATAGGCTTCAGCCTGCCCGTTAAGTCCGATGTCAGCCTGTCCATCTACAACATAGCTGGTCAGCTGGTGAAGGAATTCAACGGCACGTTCGAAGCTGGCGAACAGAGCTTTGTATGGGATGCCTCCGCTCAGGCCTCCGGCGTCTACTTCTATAAGTTGAACGCCAACAACTTCAGCGAAACCAAGAAAATGGTCCTCCTGAAGTAATCTGTTCGATTTACTTTTACCCCGGAAAGGGTTAACCCCCTTTCCGGGGATTACTTCGCCCGAGGAGTCGGGCAAATACTTAACCGATTATAAGATAGTGACGAACAAGTAGTTAACATGCGCACTCCCGGAAACACAAGATGATCCACGAGCGGTACAGAGTAAAACGGAAGATGCTCCGTGAGATCGTAACAGGGCGGCTAAGGATGCTTCCCCAAGAATTTTGTTGGTTATGCATAGTGTTGCGGGATTGCACAATTCGACTTCGATGTACTCAACATACCGTATCTCTCTCTTCTCACTTCGCGTTCCAATCAACGGGGGGATTGTCATAGCCTGATTGGTATTGACCACGTTGTGGACGTGTAAGTCGTTATTGTACAGACCATTAAACGGATTTAACGGTTACATTTTGTGGGTGGTAAGGAGAGGACCTCCGTCTGTGCGGCTGTCCGGCACCCGAGTAAAGAAAGTTGGCTCTTGGTCTGGGAATTGCACGAGAAGAGTGTGTCATGGTGTACATACGAGAACCTAAAACCATAGTATTAAAGTACTTTACAGTACTCTACGCCATTTTACTGCTGTTGAGCGTACCGATTCCGGTGCTGAGTCAGTCAGATCCGTTTGGTCAGGTAGATCGATTCTATATCGACTCGGTGACGGCGGCTCCGGGGCAGGACGTAGTGGTCAAATTCAATATGGAGAACGATGAACCGGTGAGCTCGCTTTCACTGCCGATTATTTATGATACCTCAGTCCTCCGGCTGAAGGCGATCAGTTTCAGCGAGTCCCGGGCGGCTTATATCTCCAACAAGCTGATAAGCCCGTACGACATCACGACAATTTCGGGCCATTTTCTGGTCAGTATGTTCACGATACTTGAACAGCCCATCCCGGCGGGGAGCGGCGAAGTATTTAGCGCCGTTTTCGAAGTATCGCCGACAGCACCTGAGGGGAGTATCAGTATCATTGACAGCGCCTTCTATCCTCCCGGCGGCGAATTTCTTTTGGTCGAGAATTCATCCGCCCGGACCATTACACCGATTTTCATTTCCGGGAAGGTGGCGGTAGTCGTAGCTGACCAGCCGCCCGTAATCCAGCCGATCGCCGCCCAGCATCTGTTTGAGGGCGACAGCTTGATCGTGAACATAGCGGCGTCCGACCCCGACAACAACAGCTTGACTATCAGCTGTGCGAACGCTCCAAGCGGCCTGGCCTTCAAAGATAATCACGATGGTACCGCGTCGCTTGGATGGCGGCCCGACTTCATTGGGCCATATTCTTCGGATGCGTCACCGTTTACTTTCACCATTCTGGTCAGCGACGGTACCAGTCAGGTTAAGGCGCCGGTAGTTGTCGACGTCATCAACAAGAACCGTCGTCCGGTCATCGTTGTTGCCGATTCAGTTTCCGCCGAATCGGGCGACCTGATAGATATTTCGGTGACCGCCCAGGACCCGGATTTCGAACCGATCCAGTGGCAGGTCGGGAGTCTTCCGATCGGCGCCAGTTTCGATATGAACAACCCGGCTCGTCTCCGCTGGCACACCGCCTTGACTGACACCGGGTCATACCGCGTCACGTTCGTGGCTAGTGATCCACAGGGGTATGCCGATACCTGCGGTGCGAAGATTCGTTTGAACCCGACATCAATCTATTCACTCAGCCTGGATACGGTGAGCGCGTATCCGGGGGACAAGATACTTTACCACGTTCTGCTGGATAACAAAGTTCCGGTGCACTCTTTCAATATCCTGTTCAACTACGATAAATCGGCCCTGTCCCTGACCGGCATCACCAACGATCAGACGCGAAGCGCCGCGTTTGAATATTTTACCAGTGTTCTCGATGAGGGTGGTATTCAGGGAAATGTGCGCATCACCGGCGTGAAAAACCTGAGCGGGACTCCGGCTTCGCTTGATGCCAGCGATGGAGCGGTCGCCGCGATCAATTTCAGGGTATCAACCAATATAGGATTCAGCGGGATGTATGCTCCGGTCACCTTCAAATTCCTCGACGCCGGTACGCTTAACGACAACACCCTGACCGATTCAACGGGCGCCAAGGTCCCTCAGACATCGATAGTCTACAACGATGGTTACGTGAATATACTCTCGCTGGGAGTGCTGAATGTCGGCGACATCAATTTGAACGGTTTGAAATACGAGATCAGCGATGTCATATATTTCAGCAATTTCTTCATGAATCCGGTGAGATACCCGTTGAACCCGTTGCAGTACGCCAATTCGGATGTCAATCACGATAATATCGGCGGGACAATCGGCGATCTGGTCACCCTTATTAATGTGGTTATTTCGGGGGCCAATCCGCCGGCCAAAAGCGCTGTAAGTGAAGATCTCACCGCGTCAGTCAGTACGGAAACTCATGGGAATGGGATGGATATCCTTGCAACGTCCGACTGTACGGTTGGCGCGGTTCTTCTGAATATCAGAGTCTCCGGTGATTTCGGAGCCGACAATATACAAAACGAGACGGGTAATATGGCGGTCGATTACTACCGCGATGGCGAAAACGTGCGCGTGCTGGTGTACAGCCTGACCGGGCAGACCCTGGCCGTCGGGACAAACCGGCTGATTGGCCTGGTCGGTCTAGCCGACGCGGAACTGTCCGGAGTTGATCTCGCCAGCGCCGATGGCCGCGACATGGAAGTCACGTACGTGGCGAAGGGTGCGACCCTTCCGGCAAATTTCACACTGCACCAGAATTACCCGAATCCATTCAACCCGGAAACCAGAATCGACTTTGATCTGCCGTCGAGCAGCCGGGTGAGTCTCACGGTCTACAATATGCTTGGTGAACAAGTCAGCGTTTTGATAAATGATGTTTTGCCCGCCGGAACCCATTCGATCGTGTGGGATGGCAGGGATGATCGCGGCCATGCCGTGGCATCCGGTGTCTATCTGTATCGAATCGAGAGCGATCTCGGTCAATCGACCAGGAAGATGATGCTCCTGAAGTAGCCGGCAGAGCAGCAAGGAAGGGATAATATATGTGTGATGTACGGAGGTATAGATGAAACTCTTGAGAACGATACTGCTGGGTCTGACCTTACCGGTGATATTCTATGCGATGTCATTCGGTCAGACTGACTGCGGCCCGGCACCGTCTCCTTCAGATACGGCCAGAGTTATGGCGACCACCGGAAGACCCGGAGACTCAGTTAATGTCCCGATTTACTTCAAGAATATTCGTGATATATCGGCGTTCCAGCTCTACATTGACTTTGACACCACGTTAATGTTGCCGACCAACCCGATAATCGATACGACCATTGACACTTCGTATTACATCGGGTCGATCGATTCATCGACCACCCCGTACGATACGTTCTACGTCCCCCAGGTGGACACCAACTACAATACGTTCTACGCCTATGATCCGAGCGGCGGCCGGCTCAAACCGCTGGATCCGTTCAACCAGCAGTATGTTCTGCTGGTCGCCGATGACCATGATTCGCCGCCGGTGACCGCGGGGCACCGAAGAATTGTCGTCTTTATGTACCCGATCGATCTCTTCTTTGCGGCGATCGATTCGGGGAGTGGCACGGCGTTTTCGCTGCCGTTCAGGTTGTCACCGAACGTGACAACGGCTACGACCACGACTGTGACATACTATTCTCAGACTCTATATGACAACGCCTTTCCGCCAAATCAGATCGGCTGCCAATATTCACGATACAGCGATCCTACCGGCGATCTTGGTGGCGACGTTCGGTTTACTGTCCGCTCCGGCACGATTACAATTGATCCAAACGCCGTGCAGGGGCCGACGATAACAAGCTTTACCGCGAATCCTACCAGCCTGCCAACCGGGGGTGGTCAGACCACACTTTCCTGGGTAACCAGCAATGCCACCCAACTGACTATTACGAACGTCAATACGAGTGCGCAGGTTTACTCGACAACTCTCCTGTCCGGGAGCACGACAGTATCGCTTACCAGCACTACGACTTACCGCCTGACGGCCAGTAACGGAACGACACAGGCAACCAGAGATGTGACAGTCGCAGTTGGCATTACCCCCGGTAACAACAACCCGGTTATTCAGAGCGTGTCCGGGAATCCGTTCACCATCAGTCAGGGTGAAACGGTCAGTTTCCAGGTAACCGCGACCGATGCGGACGCCGCCGACATCATAACTTTACAGGCGACCTCGCTTCCCCCGAACGCGACTTTCGGCACGGTTACCGGAAGCAGTTCGGTGACCGGGACCTTCAGTTTCACACCGGATTTCACCCAGACCGGGACACTGGCGGCTACCTTCTCGGCGACCGACAATCGCGGGGGTACGTCAAATACTTTAACGGTATTGATCACCGTGAAGGCAATTGAATACGATCGACTTTTCTCGACATCGGCCGTGGGTCAAAAACCGGTCGGCGGATTGCGAGGAAAGCAAGGGATCTATTTCCCGATCAATCTGGTGACATCGAAAACCGTCTATGGCATACAGTTCGACTTGTTTTATAATTTCCTTTTCTTCACGGTCGATTCGTTCGTCGTAACCGGCCGAATACCGGAATATGTCGTGTATGACAACATCGGTCAGACACCGGGCGAAATCCGTGTGGTGACCTTCGGTCTCAATAACGAGCCGGTGGTCAATGTCACGGATACGACGGCCATTATGTATGCGGTGATGTCGATCGACTCCGCGGCGTCGCCAGGGCAGTATGGAGTTCTGCTTGAAAACGGCTGGGAGTCGACTAACCCGGATCCCAACCTCCCGTCGTCTCCTCTGGTGACAGATTCCGGAGTCATTCAGGTCGACCAACTCGGTGACGTTAACACTGACACGCGGGTCGACGTAGCGGACCTTGTAAACATTGTCGCCTTCATTATAAACAATTTCGCCTTAAGTGACCGTCAGTTCGACGCAGCGGATGTGATCATCAATGACACGGTCAACGTTTTCGACCTCGTGGGCGTTATCAACCTGATCTACGGTATCCCGATCAACCCGGCTCCGACCATGTACAATCCGTCCGAGCTGGCCACGGTGGCGCTTGACTACGCCGACATGCCGGCGGGAAGCGACGAAATGATGGTAGTCAAGTCCGAACTGCCTACCGATATCGCGGCGGTTGAAATGGAGATACAGTATGACCCGGCGGCGCTGTCGCTCGGTAAGCCGACGATTACAGCGGACGCCGGCCAGCTCACGCTCCGCTATAACGACCGGACACCAGGCAAATTGAAAGTTCTGATGCATTACACGAATCCGGTCAATGCTAACGAGGTCATCCGCAAAGGCGCGGCCGACCTTGTGAACATCCCGGTTATCGCCAAGACGGACATTGTGGCCGGCAACAAGAAGCAGTTGAAAATAACCCAGGCCTTGCTTTCCACCGCCGAAGCAGCCATGGTGTCGGTCGAGGGTGTTGACGCGCCGAATCCGGACTTGCCGACAACCTTCGCCTTAAGCCAGAATTATCCGAATCCGTTCAATCCGACTACTACAATAGAGTTTTCGATACAGGCTTCACAAAGGGTCAATCTGACTGTCTATAACATCATTGGTCAGCAAGTCAAGACACTTGTCGACGGTTACTTGTCGGCGGGTGCGCACTCAATCGAGTGGAATGCTACCGATGAAAAAGGCCAGTCGGTCGCTACCGGTATCTATCTGTACCGACTCCAGGTTGACCAGCACTCACAAGCGAAGAAAATGCTCTTCCTGAAATAGAGAGTCAAGGAGGATAAGGATATATATGATGCTTAAAAAGATATTACCAGCGTTAGCGCTTCTGCTGATACTTGCCGCCGCGGCCGGCGCCCAGACTGCCGCTCCGGTATTGACACCTATAGGGGCGCAAACGGTCGACGAGAATGTGTTGTTGGCGTTACATATAACAGCAACCGATGCCGACCTCACCACTCCAGTGCTGAGTACGAGCAGCCTGCAACCCGGCATGGTGTTTGTCGACAGCTTGAATGGCGCCGGGTCACTGACCTGGACACCTGATTTCAATCAGTCCGGCGTCTATAACCTGACGTTTTACGCCGCAGATGCGGTCACGGCGGATATCGATTCAGAAATCGTGACCATTACTGTGAACAACATTAATCAAGCTCCTGTGCTGTCCGCTATCGGCCCGCAAACAGTTGTTGAGAATACATTGCTGACAGTTCCAGTCTCGGCCACGGATCCTGACGCCACCACACCGATACTGACGACTTCGGCATTACCCACTGGTGCGCTGTTTACAGATAATGGCAATGGTACAGGATCCCTGAGTTGGACGCCCACTTTTGCCCAATCCGGTGGATACTCAGTCACGTTCTATGCCTCAGATGGTACCGCGATTGACAGCGAAGTTGTCGCTATTACAGTTAATAACGTCAATCAAGCTCCTGTGCTGGCGGCTATCGGTCCCCAGACAGTTGATGAGAATACATTGCTGACAGTTCCAGTCTCGGCCACTGATCCCGATGCTACCACACCGGCGCTAACGACATCGTTACTCCCCACTGGTGCGCTGTTTACAGATAATGGCAATGGTACCGGTTCACTGACCTGGACTCCGACATTTACACAGTCTGGCGTTTACCCAGTTACGTTTTACGCGTCGGATGGTACCGCGATTGACAGCGAAGTTGTTGCTATTACAGTTAATAACGTCAATC
>CAYJOL010000002.1:530126-540075 GCA_964371785.1 uncultured Ignavibacteriales bacterium
CTGGCGTTTACCCAGTTACGTTTTACGCGTCGGATGGTACCGCGATTGACAGCGAGGTCGTCGCCATTACAGTTAATAATGTGAATCAAGCTCCAGTGCTTGCGGCCATTGGGCCCCAGTCAACGAGCGAGAATGTATTGCTTTCGTTTGGTGTCTCTGCGGCCGACCCTGATGGCACCACCCCGACACTGACGACATCAACCCTCCCGACGGGCGCCGGTTTTACGGACAATGGCAACGGCACGGGCTCACTGACCTGGACGCCGACATTTGCGCAGTCCGGCGGATATTCCGTCACGTTCTATGCCTCAGATGGTACCGCGATTGACAGCGAAGTTGTTGCTATTACAGTTAATAACGTCAATCAAGCTCCTGTGCTGGCGGCTATCGGTCCCCAGACAGTTGATGAGAATACATTGCTGACAGTTCCAGTCTCGGCCACTGATCCCGATGCTACCACACCGGCGCTAACGACATCGTTACTCCCCACTGGTGCGCTGTTTACAGATAATGGCAATGGTACCGGTTCACTGACCTGGACTCCGACATTTACACAGTCTGGCGTTTACCCAGTTACGTTTTACGCGTCGGATGGTACCGCGATTGACAGCGAGGTCGTCGCCATTACAGTTAATAATGTGAATCAAGCTCCAGTGCTTGCGGCCATTGGGCCCCAGTCAACGAGCGAGAATGTATTGCTTTCGTTTGGTGTCTCTGCGGCCGACCCTGATGGCACCACCCCGACCCTGACGACATCGATTCTTCCTACAGGCGCTGGTTTTACGGATAATGGCAACGGCACGGGCTCGTTCAGCTGGACACCGACTCTTTCACAATCTGGTGTTTACCCGGTCACGTTCTATGCTTCGGATGGTACGGCGATTGATAGTGAAGTGGTTTCGATCACTGTCACAAATTCAAATCAAGCTCCTGTGCTGGCGGCTATTGGACCGCAAACAACCAGCGAGAATGTTCTGCTTTCGTTTGGTGTCTCTGCTGGCGACCCTGATGGCACGACTCCAACACTAACAACATCAACGCTTCCGACGGGTGCCGGTTTTACGGACAACGGCAACGGCACGGGCTCGTTCAGTTGGACACCGACTTCGTCCCAGTCGGGAGTCTATCCGGTGACCTTCTATGCTTCCGACGGTTCCGTGACCGACAGCGAGGTGGTCTCGATTACAGTAACAAATGTTAATCTGCCGCCCGTGCTTGCCGTAATTGGTCCGCAATCGGTCAATGAAAACAGTCTTTTGACGGTGCCCGTGTCCGCCACCGACCCGGATGGTTCTACACCTGCGCTGACGACTTCGACCCTTCCGACCGGTGCGCTCTTCACGGACAACGGCAACGGTACAGGATCCCTGAGTTGGACGCCCACTTTTGCCCAATCCGGTGGATATTCGGTAACGTTTTATGCCTCCGACGGTGTCGCGATTGACAGCGAGGTCGTAGCAATCACCGTCAATAATGTAAACCAGGCTCCTCTGTTGGCCGCAATTGGCCCGCAGTCGGTTAATGAAAACAGTCTGTTGACTGTTCCAGTCTCGGCTACTGATCCGGATGGAACAATACCCACCCTGACAACATCGACCCTTCCCACCGGAGCAACCTTCACAGACAACGGAAACGGGTCAGGTTCCCTGAATTGGACTCCAACCTTTGCCCAATCCGGAATATACAATGTCACTTTCCGTGCTTCTGATGGAGTGGCAGTCGATAGTGAAGTAGTGGCTATCACAGTGACTAACGTGAACCAGGCCCCGCTGCTCGCGGCAATCGGCCCCCAATCAGTCAATGAAAACAGTCTGTTGACTGTTCCAGTGTCGGCTACTGATCCGGATGGAACAATACCCACTCTGACAACGTCGACCCTTCCAATCGGAGCAATCTTCACGGACAACGGCAACGGGTCAGGTTCCCTGAATTGGACTCCAACCTTTGCCCAATCCGGAACATTCAATGTCACATTCCGTGCTTCTGATGGAGTGGCAGTCGATAGTGAAGTAGTGGCTATCACAGTAACCAATGTGAATCAGGCGCCGGTGTTAGCCGCAATAGGAGCGCGGAATACCACCGAAAATATCCCGCTGAGCTTCAGCGTTTCAGCTTCCGATCCGGATGGCACGACCCCCGCTCTGACATCATCAGCCCTGCCGACAGGCGCGGTGTATACCGACAATGGCAACGGCAGCGGATCGTTTTCGTGGACACCGACCTTCCTGCAGTCAGGCGCATATAGTGTGACATTCTACGCCAGTGATGGCACGGCGACTGATAGCGAAGTTGTAGCTATAACCGTGATCGATGCAGGCAATCAACTACCGGTTCTCGCGAATATCGGAACGAGAACGCTTACCGAAGGAACGAATCTCAACTTTGGCGTGTCCGCTACCGATGCGGAGAGCATTCCGGCCCTGACCACGACCGCTCTTCCGACCGGCGCCGTGTTTACGGACAACGGGAACGGCACGGGCACGTTCAATTGGACGCCAACATTCAGCCAGGCCGGTGGCTACACGGTAACATTCTATGCGACCGATGATTCGCTTGGAGTGGATTCGGAAGTTGTGATTTTTAATGTGCTCGAATCCGGAAATCAGCGCCCGGTAATTTCACCCATCAGCGCGCAGGTTACCACCGAAGGATTGAACCTCAATTTTGGAATTACCGCTACAGACCCCGACGGAACGACTCCGGTCGTTACCTCCTCGCCTCTGCCGACCGGGGCAACCTTTACGCCGCATGGCGATGGCACGGCTACTTTTGATTGGACGCCATCATTTGTGCAGGCGGGAAGTTATCAAGTTTCATTCTTTGCCACGGATGGTGTTTTGGTTGATACGATGGCCGTGTCGATTACGGTAAACGAAGCCGGCAACCAGACACCGATACTTGCCGCGATAGGTGCACAATCCACTCCGGAAAATGTGTCGCTGAACTTTGGCGTCTCGGCCACCGATCCAGACGCAACCACTCCGACCCTGTCGACCTCGACCCTGCCCGGTGGCGCCACATTTACCGACAACGGCAACGGTACTGGTTCGTTCAGTTGGACGCCGACCTTTATTCAGGCCGGCACTTACAACGTGACTTTCCGCGCTTCGGATGGCGTCGCCGTGGACAGCGAAATTGTAACGATTACCGTGCTCGACGCCGGTAATCAGGCTCCGGTGCTCGCTTCGATCGGACCGCGGGGAGCGACTGAGAACGTGCTTCTTACGTTTGGCGTCTCGGCCACCGATGTAGACGGAACGATACCGTCGCTGACAACCTCCGCTCTGCCGACCGGAGCACTGTTTACGGATAATGCGAATGGAACCGGAACTTTCAGCTGGACTCCCGATTTCACCCAGGCCGGTGTTTACAGTGTCACGTTCAGGGCTTCCGACGGAGTTGCTGTTGACAGCGAAATCGTGACGATTACTGTCGCCGACGCGGGCAACCAGGCCCCGGTGCTCGCCTCCATAGGTCCGCGTTCGATTACGGAAAGCCTCCTGCTTTCATTTGGCGTGTCGGCGACCGATGCTGATGGCATAACTCCGATCTTGACTACGTCGACTTTGCCTTCGGGCGCGACGTTCACCGATAATGGCAATGGCACCGGTCAGTTCAATTGGACGCCCAATTTCTCCCAGGCAGGTCTGTATAGCATCACCTTCTATGCTTCTGATGGCGTGGCAATTGACAGTGAGATCGTGCCCATCACGGTGCTTGATGCCGGTAATCAAGCGCCGGTCCTCGCGGCGATCGGCCCGCAGTCTACAACTGAGAATATACATTTGGCTTTTGGCATATCGGCAACCGATGCTGACGGTACTATACCGACCCTGTCGACATCGACTTTGCCGACCGGAGCCGTATTCACTAACAACGGTAACGGAACCGGAACCTTCAACTGGACTCCCGGATTCACTCAGGCCGGCTCGTATAATGTCACTTTCAGAGCTTCCGATGGAGTCGCGGTAGATAGTGAAATTGTCACGATCACCGTGCTCGACGCCGGTAATCAAGCGCCGATACTAGCGGCCATCGGCCCTCGAGGCACGACTGAGAATGTTCTGCTTACTTTTGCGGTGACGGCGACCGATGCCGACGCAACCATACCGACACTGACGACTTCGGCACTTCCAGCCGGTGCTTCGTTTGTGGATAATGGTACCGGAACGGGCACCTTCAGCTGGACGCCCGATTTCCTGCAGGCTGGAGCCTATAGTGTGACCTTCTATGCATCCGATGGTGCGGCAATTGACAGTGAGGTTGTTCCAATTACTGTCGCCGATGCCGGTAACCAGGCGCCAGTGCTTGCGGCGATAGGCGCACAGTCCACAACTGAAACGGTTCTGCTGTCATTCGGCGTTTCGGCAACCGATGCCGATGGCACCATTCCGACCCTGACGACATCGACACTGCCCGCCGGTGCGTCCTTTGCCGATAACGGCAATGGCACCGGGCAGTTCAACTGGACGCCTGATTTCACTCAGGCCGGCGTATACAACGTCACTTTCAGAGCTTCCGATGGGGTAGCGGTCGACAGCGAAATCGTTACCATCACGGTAGCCGATGTCGGTAACCAGGCACCAGTGCTCACAGCTATCGGCGCACAGTCCACGACTGAGAATATACTTTTGACTTTTGGCATATCTGCGACCGATGCCGATGGCACAACTCCGACTCTGTCAACCTCGACCCTCCCGACAGGGGCGTCATTTACCGACAACGGCAACGGCACCGGGCAGTTTAGCTGGACGCCTGATTTCACGCAGGCCGGTGTACACAACATAACTTTCCGTGCCTCCGATGGAGTGGCGGTCGATAGTGAAATAGTCAGCGTGACCGTTACCGACGCGGGCAATCAGACACCTGTATTGACCTCAATCGGTGCTCGCGCCACAACTGAAAATACACTGCTCACCTTCAGCGTTTCCGCTACCGATGTCGACGGCACGACCCCGGCACTGACGACTTCGACTCTGCCTGCCGGCGCAACGTTCGTTGATAATGCTGATGGTACCGGCGATTTCAACTGGACTCCGGACTTCACTCAGGCCGGTTCTTACAATGTCACTTTCTATGCCTCCGACGGTGTGGCCGTAGATAGTGAGATCGTACCGATAACGGTAGCCGACGCCGGTAACCAGGCGCCGATTCTCGCCACTATCGGTGCTCAAGCAACGACTGAGAGTGTACTGCTGTCATTCGGTGTTTCGGCAACCGATGCCGACGGTACCAATCCGAGCCTGACTACATCGACACTGCCCGCTGGTGCGACATTCGTTGATAATACTGACGGTACCGGCAATTTCAACTGGACTCCGAACTTCAATCAAGCCGGATCCTACAATGTCACATTTTATGCGTCCGACGGCGTGGCGGTTGATAGTGAAATTGTATCGATAACGGTGGCTGACGCCGGTAATCAGGCCCCAGTGCTCACGGCAATCGGCGCACAGTCCACGACTGAGAATATTCTTCTGACTTTTGGTATATCCGCGACCGACGCCGATGGCACCACGCCTATACTGTCGACCTCGAGTCTGCCCACGGGCGCGACCTTTATCGACAACGGCAATGGCACCGGACAATTCGATTGGACACCCGGTTTCACTCAGGCAGGCCTATATAGCGTCACTTTCTACGCCTCCGACGGCGTGGCGATTGATAGCGAAATAGTACCGATAACCGTGACCGACGCCGGCAACCAGCCACCTGTACTGGCGGCTATCGGCGCGCAATCCACAACCGAAAACACGCTCGTGGCATTCGCCGTGTCCGCAACTGATGCCGACGCAACGATTCCGGCCCTGTCGACTTCGGCTCTTCCCGCAGGCGCGACCTTTGTTGATAATGCCGACGGCACCGGCAGCTTCGCCTGGACTCCAGACTTCCTGCAGTCCGGTGTATATCCGGTCACATTCTATGCCTCGGATGGAGTTGCTGTCGATAGTGAGTTGGTTACCATTACCGTCCTTGACGCGGGCAACCAGCTTCCTGTTCTCGCCGCCATCGGCACACAATCCGTACTCGAAGGCGTCGCGCTCAATTTCGGCGTGAGCGCTACCGATGCGGAGAGCACCCCGACTCTGACAACATCGGCCCTCCCCGCGGGCGCGACTTTTGTAGACAACGGCACCGGGACAGGAACGTTCAACTGGATTCCGGACTTCCTGCAGGCCGGCGTTTACACGGTGACGTTCTATGCCACCGATGATTCTCTTGCAATCGACAGTGAAATTGTGACCATAAACGTCGGCGATGCCGGCAACCAGGCACCCATACTCGCTGCTATCGGAGCCCAGTCAACGACTGAAAGCGTTCAGCTGTCCTTTGGTGTCGCGGCGACGGACGCCGACGGCAATCCGCTTACGTTGACTACGTCCGTTCTCCCTACCGGCGCGGTATTTACCGACAACGGTGATGGCACCGGTCTGTTCGTCTGGACACCGGACTATACGCAGGCTGGAGCGTACGATATATCATTCTATGCCTCGGATGGTTTTGCTCTTGATAGCGAACTCGTAACTGTGACCGTGATAGATGCCGGCAACCAACCTCCGGTGCTGGCGCCGATCGGTCCGCAGACAATCTCCGAGGGCGTGCTGCTGTCCTTCCCGGTTAGTGCGACCGACCTTGACAATATCGACGTCCTGACCACATCGGCACTGCCGCTTGGTGCGGCGTTTACCGACAGTGGTAATGGAACAGGTATCTTCAGCTGGACTCCTGATTTCACGCAGTCTGGTTCATATAATATCACGTTCTATGCTTCAGATGGTGTGAGTATAGACAGCGAGATAGTGGCGATTACGGTGACGGAGTCAGGCAACCAGCCGCCGGTTATCGACC
The DNA here is from genome assembly GCA_964371785.1 of uncultured Ignavibacteriales bacterium. Taxonomy (GTDB): domain Bacteria; phylum Zixibacteria; class MSB-5A5; order GN15; family FEB-12; genus CAVQCT01. The sequence continues at coordinate 536,976 of CAYJOL010000002.1, forward strand.
CGATCCCGGCGCAATCCGTAGTCGAAGGTGTATTGCTTACCTTTGGAATAATCAGTACCGATCCGGATGGTACTGTCCCGACTCTGACATCATCGACCGTCCCGGCCGGAGCATCGTTCGTAGCGAACGGTGACGGCACCGGTACGTTCACCTGGACGCCCTCGTATGCCCAGGCAGGTACATACACTGTTCGTTTCTTCGCATCCGACGGAACCGGTTTAGATACCGCGATCGTGGTTATCACGGTTATTAACACCAACCGCCCGCCTGTGCTGGCGACCATAGGGCCGAGAACGGTTGAAGAAAACAAGACACTCCTATTCACGACATCGGCTTCCGATTCCGATGGCACCATCCCTGTAATGACCGCCGAGGGTCTTCCGTCCGGCGCCAGCTATGTTGACAACAGCAACGGCACCGGAACATTCACCTGGCGTCCTGTATTCGGACAGAGCGGTGTTTATCAGGTATTGTTTGCCGCCAGCGATGGTGCGGCGGCTGACAGCGAACTGGTTACCATCACGGTTGTGACGGCCAACCAGCCGCCGGTACTGAATCCGATCGGTCCGCAAACCGTCGTTGAAGGCGGTACGCTGACAGTCAATATCACGGCGAGCGATCCCGATGGTGCGCCGCCGGCGATCCTCGTCATCCATCTGCCGGACAATTCGACATTTACCGACAATGGCGACGGTACCGCGGTCTTCGTCTTTACTCCGAGCTACATCCAGTCTGGACTGCTATATGTTACTTTCGAGGCCTCAGACGGCCTGGCCATTGATAAGGAAGTGGTCTTGATACAGGTATATGAAGCTGGTAATCAGGCGCCTCAGTTTGATTCCATACCGGCTCCGTCGGTAACCGAGGGAACCGTGGTAACCGGCGTGATTACCGCGTTCGATCCGGAACTCTCGCCGGTAACATTCAGCCTGGTAGACACGACCGTTCCCGCCAATTTCACCCTCGTGGACAGCGGCAACGGTGTAGCGTCTTATACATTCTCGCCGAGCTTTGCTCAGGCCGGAACCTATCAGGTTGGCATTACCGCCAGCGATGGTTCATTGTCGACCACGATCTACATCACGGTTACGGTAGTGGAAGCTGGAAATCAATTGCCGGTGCTCAACCCGATTGCCGATCAGACGATCGGAGAACTGCACACCTTGGCCTTCGATGTAACTGCGGCCGATCCAGATGCTCAGGCTCCACGCCTGTCCGCGGCTCCGCTGCCCGGGACAGCTACATTTACCGACCACAACAATGGTACCGGTACTTTTAGCTGGGCAGTTGGGGCGTTCGATGCCGGCAACTACAGCGTCTGGTTCTATGCCACTGACTCTATCGACGCTGCCCTTATCGACTCGCAAATAGTCAATATTACAGTGGTCGATACCAATCGTACGCCGAGCTACTATATCGACTTCAACGGAACGACGATGAACGAAGGTGATTCGCTGAGCTTCCTCGTGTATGGCACGGATCCCGACTTGACCATTCCGTCCATTATCGCGTTCCTTGATGGCACGGACACCTTGGCTACCAATATGACGTTTGTTGATTCCGGCAATGGAGTCGGACTGTTTACATTCAAGCCCGATTATACCCAGGGCGGCTCGCCGACTCCGGTTTTCTACAATGTTCGTTTCCGAGTAATTGATGCGGTCGACCCGACACTCTTCCGTACCTCGAACAACCGGACTATCCAGGTCGTGAATGTCAATGCTCCGCCGACCATGACATTCCAGCTTGGTACCGGTCCGTTTACAATTGCGGAAGGCACCAATCTCGCATTTGAAGTGACCTGTATTGATATCGATGGCAGCGTGGTGAGTTTTGAGGTGGTGAATTTGCCGCTCAACGCCACCTTCGCGGGGATCATCAACTTCAAGACATTCTCGTTCACGCCCGATTTCACACAGGCCGGAATTTACAACTTGATGTTTGTCGGCATCGATAATCTCGGCAAGGCCGATACCACAATTGTGAACGTGACGGTCACCGATGCGGGCAATCAGGCGCCGGTCTTTGTTAATCCGCTCCCCGATACGACGGATATCTTCCTGAGTGTCGGCGCAGATATCCTGATCCGGGCCGTTGACCCCGACGGCATTGGTGTGACGATATCAACACCGTCGACTCTGCCGTTAAATTCCAGCTTCGTGGATTCCGGTAATGGCTCGGCCGTGTTCTCCTTCTATCCTGATGCCACTCAGAGTGGAAGCATCACGCCGATGACCTTTATAACTACCGATCCTGCCGGTTTGGCGGACACGATGATTAGCCAGATTCGAGTGCTGGCCTTCAAGCGCGGTGACACTGACTCCGACACGAGATTTACGATGAATGATATCGTGTTTATTGTCAATTACTTATATCGCAGTGGTCCTGCCCCTTCGCCCATGGAGGCAGCCGATGTGGATATGAGTGGGGCTGTCAACGTGGCCGACATTGCGTACATGGTTAACTATATGTACAAGTCGGGTCCACGCCCGCCGCAATAAATGCGCTTCTCTGGGGAGATTGAAGCCCCTTTGTAGTATGCTATCCGAAGGCTGTCTGTAACACAGACAGCCTTCGTCTTTTGCACCTGCCCGGTTCGGGGACTGAGTGTTCAAAAAGCTTGACAATAAAGCAACAAAATCTTATTATATATCTGCTCTCGTGTGGGAACGACACGGGCATACCAACTACTTACGAACAAAGAACTTCACAAGGGTTCCGCGCGGTGCGGCCAACCTGAATTTGACGTGGTGTAGTATTTTTGAGTGCGGAGAAATTTCAGCTTAATACTTTATTGAACTCATACTTCTACGATCTTTCGGATCGTAAACAACCCTTTAACCTAAGCACAAATGACCGGAGATAAGTAACCTTGTGTTGTTGTGAAGGGAGGTGAATCCATAGCAAAGAGTAACAGACTGACTTGCCGGAGGGTTTGCGAATTGATCGCATCTCCCGGCGTCTGACGCTTTCCTGATCACGTGCAAAGGCACATAGACTTATTTCTGGTGACGTGAAATAAGTTGGGAACTGCATTAACTCTCGAAAGGAGCATTGAATGTTAAGGAGATCGTTTTACATCGTAGGTTTCTCCTTACTG